>JBEQCG010000001.1:0-456547 GCA_041639395.1 Thiobacillus sp.
TCGGCGGGGCCGGCGTCCTGGAAGTGGTCGAAAACGACATCGGCGGCACGTACCGCGCTGTCTATACCGTCAAGTTCGAGGAGGCCGCGTTCGTCCTGCATTGCTTCCAGAAGAAGAGCAAGAGCGGAATCGCCACACCGAAAGAGGACATGGACATCATCCGCGCCAGGCTAAAGGTAGCCGAGGTGCTTGCGAAGGAGCTACGAAATGGCAAAACGAATCATTGATGGCATTGAGGTCGAAATGGGCTCGGGGAATGTCTTTGCCGATCTCGGTCTGCCCGACGCCGACAAACTCAAAATCAAATCCGGTTTGGTGATTGAGATCACCAAAGCCGTGCGCAAACTCGGCCTCACACAAGATGAGGCGGCTCGTCGCATGGGCATCACACAGCCGAAGGTGTCCGGCATGCTGCGCGGCGACTTTTCAAATCTGTCCGAACGCAAGTTAATGGACTGCTTGAATCGGTTGGGCTACGACATTGAAATCAAGGTGAAGCCTGCCGCTGAACCTCTTGGACATTTGGTGCTTGCTGTCACTTGACCGCTGTACTGGCGATCTCCAGTACAGCCTGTGGTGCTTGCCGAACGATTTGATTTCGAGTTCGTATGTACGCGGAGATATTGACAAATTGAAAGAATTTAGGTTTGATGGAGGCCTAGTAGGGTCAGGGATGTGGCCAGACGAGTCTACTTGAGCAGCGCGAACGCCCCTTAGGGGCTTTATCAAGACCCGTTAATATGCACATAATGTATATTATGTTAAATAACAAAATTATCGGCCGAGTCCCTCCGTATCCACACCCTTAGACCGTCGAAGGCATACTGCCGATAAAACACACCCTGAAAGTCATGCCGATGCCAGCCAATCTCTCCTTGTGCACGAAACATTTATTGGTTGCGGTGCTCGCCATCGTCTGGCAAGGCGCCGTCGCACGGGATGGCATCGTATCGACCTCGCATCCGGCCGCCTCTGCTGCTGGCGCTCGAATGCTCGCCCAGGGCGGCAACGCGATTGATGCGGCAGCGGCGATCCAGTTTGCGCTGAATGTGGTGGAGCCGCAGTCATCCGGCATGGGCGGCGGCGGGTTCATGATGATCTATCTGGCGCGGGATCGCGAAATCGTCATTGTTGACAGTCGTGAACGCGCCCCGGCCCGCGCCGACGCAAACCAGTTTTCGCCTGACGGGTTGCCCATGGCGTTCGGGCTGGCATCGACCAGCGGCATTTCTGTGGGGGTGCCCGGCACGGTGCGTGGCGTCGATCTGGCACTTCGGCGCTGGGGTACGCTGAAACTGGCTGATACCTTGCAGCCCGCGATCGAACTGGCCGAAGGGGGATTTCGCGTCAACCGGTTCATGGCCGAAGATTTGGCCCAGGATGCCGGGCGTACAGCGTGGTATCCCGCAACCGCCGCCATTTTCCGGCCTGGCGGCAAGCCGCTGGCCGAAGGCGACTGGCTGGTTCAGGCCGATCTGGCAAAAACGCTGCGTCTGCTTGCCAGGCAGGGCGCAAACGCATTTTACGAAGGGCCGCTGGCAGGGGCCATCATTCAAGCGCAATCGTTCGCCCGCAACGAACTGGGAGAATCCGGCCGGGGGCGCATGACGCGACAAGACCTGGCCAACTACCAGCCGATGCTGCGCCGCCCCCTGCTGGGCCAGTATTGCGTATTCCGGTGAATTCCGCCACGAGTTCTGATTCAAACCCGCCACCTGTTCCAATCCAAACCCGCCACCCATTCCAATCCAAACCCGCCACGCGGGCGGCAAAAATTTACCTGAGGTCAGGCTGCCCGCGGATTATGGATTAGTGGACGCACGACGATTTTTCGATATGGAATGTCGATTTCTCGACTAAAAGTGTAACGGCACTTGGCGGTCACACTCACGTGTGCCATGTAACATACTGTTTTTATGTGATAACTTTTAGCGGCCTTGACCGAACGATTAGCACAAGCATTGCCTGTTTTTCAGGCCATTAGGCTCACCAAGAAGCCCACTCAAACCCGGCTCAAGAAAAGTTTTCCTGCCCCGTAAGAAAGGGCTGGCAAGAAAAACACACTGACCAATTCTGTAGAAGAACAAAATGTCTCCTCAAGCCAATATCGCCGACCCATCGCGTTTACCTGCACGTTTGGTCTGCATCCGTTAAATCATGCTTGGCCGTATCGCCAACATGTTCCAGTCTTCCGCTCAAGGAAGCGCTGCCGGCTTTCTGTTGGAACCGACGGACTACATCTGGGCGCTCGGCAGCCTGTGCGCGCTCAACAGGGTTCCGTTTGATGCCGAACTGCTGCTGAAACAGTTCCCGCCGCCCTATACGACCGATACCCTGATACACGCCGCGCGGGCACTGGGGTTCCGCATCAAATTTCAGCGGCGCGACGCGTCCACGATTGGCGAAGTAGCTACGCCCTGCGTGGCCTTGCTTGCGCCGTCCCAGGCATCCGCAGGCGAAGCGGACGAAACGCAAACATCCCCGCCTGAGACAGATCGAAACCAGCAGGCCAGACTTTCCCTGGTCACGGAGGTCACGCCGGAACAGGTCGTCCTTTTTGAAGCCGGCACCAACGCCCCCGTGGAATTGCCTGCCGATGCCTTTGCCGAACGCTATCTGGGCTTTGTCTTCCTGGTGGCGAAACAGCGTGACAAAGTTGCCGACCCGGATGCCGCCGATAGCGGAAAAGCTTTCGGTTTCCGCTGGTTTGTCCCCGAACTGCTCAAGCACAAGAAGGTCTGGCGCGACGTGTTGCTTGCTTCACTGGTCATCCAGTTGCTTGCCCTGGGTACGCCGCTGTTCACCCAGACCATCATCGACAAGGTCGTGGTGCATCGCACCGAAAGCACCCTGATGGTCATTGCCTTCGGCATGGCGGTGTTCATGGTCTTTTCCGCCATGCTGACCTGGGTGCGCCAATACCTGGTGCTCCACACGGGCAACCGCGTAGACGCAGTGCTGGCATCGTCCGTGTTCGACCACTTGTTCAGGCTGCCGCCGCGCTATTTCGAGAAGCGGCCCACCGGCGTCATTGCGGCCCGCCTGCATGGCGTAGAAACCATCCGCGAGTTCATCGCCAGCGCGGCGGTCACGCTGATTCTCGATTTCCCCTTCCTGCTGATTTTCGTCGGCATCATGTTTTGGTACAGCGTCAAGCTCACGCTCATCGCGCTGGCCATTCTCACGCTTGTGGCCATCATCAGCGCCGTGGTTGCACCGCTCTTCCAGGCGCAGCTCAACCACCAGTTCATGCTGGGGGCGCGCAACCAGGCCTTCCTCACGGAATACATCGCCGGGGTGGAAACGGTAAAGAGCCTGCAGATGGAGCCCCAGCTCAAGCATCGCTACGCCGATTATCTGGCCGATTACCTGCACGCCACCTTCAAGACCCGCCAGCTTACCAATACCTACAACACCGCCGCCACCACGCTGGAGCAGCTCATGAGCCTGCTCATCCTGGTGGTGGGCGCCTATACCGTCATGACCACGCCGGAATTCACCATCGGCATGCTGGTCGCCTTCCAGATGTTTGCCGGAAAGCTCTCGCAGCCGATGATGCGGCTGGTCGGGTTGTGGCAGCAGTTCCAGCAGGCCAGCCTGTCGGTCAAGCGGCTGGGGGACGTCATGAACGCGCCCGCCGAGCCATATTCCATCCTGCCCGCCCGCCTGCGCGAAGGCAAAGGGCTGATCGAAATCGAGGGTCTGGCTTTCCGCCACAGCGAAAAGCTGCCCTACCTCTACCGGAATTTCGACCTTGCGGTATCCCCCGGCAGCACCGTGGCGATCATGGGTCCGTCCGGCTCCGGCAAGAGCACGCTCGCCAAACTGTTGCAGGGTTTCTATCAGCCGTCGGACGGCCGCATCCGCATCGACGGCACCGATATCCAGAACCTCTCGGCCAACGAACTGCGCCACTATTTCGGCGTGGTGCCGCAGGAGACCGTGCTGTTCTCCGGCACCATTCTCGACAACCTGCAGGCCGCCAACCCCCGCGCCACCTTCGAGCAAGTCGTGCATGCCTGCAAGCTGGCCGAGATCAACGACGCCATCGAGAAGCTGCCCAACGGCTACCAGACGGAAATCGGCGAGCGCGGATCCGGCCTGTCGGGCGGCCAGCGCCAGCGGCTGGCCATCGCCCGTGCGCTGCTCAAGCGTCCCAAGATTCTCATCTTCGACGAAGCCACCAGCGCGCTCGACCCGCAAACCGCCGAGCACTTCGCCGCCACCGTCAACCAGCTGCGCGGCAAGGTCACCATGCTTTTCATCACCCATGCCTTGCCCAAAAACCTGCAGGTGGACGAAGTGGTGAAGATCGGCGGCGACAAACCCACCGTGGTCGGCCTGGCACACGAGCCGGCAGAATCAGGACACAAGCCATGAATATCCGTTTCGCCACCCTGGAAGACGTGCCCGCGTTTGTGGAAATGGGAAAGCGTTTCCACGAACTCACCCGCTTCCGTGCCTATGAGTACAAGCCCGGCAGGGTAGCGGACCAATTGCGATCCGTCGTCCATATCGGCCAGAACGAAAAAGGCACCCATTGCTTCTTCGTGGCCGAAGACAGCCAGGGCCAGCCCGTCGGCGGCCTGATCGGCTGTGTGGAAAAACACTTTTTCTCGGACCAGTTCATCGCCACCATCATCCACTACGACGTTCTGCCCGAAAAACGCATGGGCGGAGCGGGGATGCGCCTGCTGGCCGCCTTCCGCAAATGGGCCGAGAACCGGGGTGCGGTAGAGCTCAGCGCGGGCGTGAATAGCGGCGTGGAACTGGAAAAAATGAACCGGTTTCTGCAACGGCTGGGGTTTCAGCAAACCGGCGGCAATTATTCGTTGGTGTTATCCCTGCCGCAAACTCAACACGGAAAATGATTAGCTAATAATGCGATGGGAAACGGCGTGAATAAAAGCAATCCGAAAACAAATACCCTGGCTGTGAAGTTACTCATTGGCATTCTTGCTTTGAGCCTTGCAGCGTGTGGCCGAGCAGACTCTCCTGATTACAAGATTCCTGATGAAGTATTGAAATGGCCGTACAAGGATACGCAACATTTCATTACGGTGCGTGTTCCGGGCGGTTATCGCTTTATGGGTGGCGCTGCCATGCGAGCAATCCTGGGACCAGCTTACCCGGACCCAGATAAGCAACGTGGTTTTTCCAACCACTTCGTAGTCGAGACCCTTTGGCCTGATTTACCTCCGCGCACCTCCAGGAACCTGGCTGAATTCGATGTGCCCGGCGGTGGGCGGGGATTGATGATAAGCGTACGCGCAACCTATGTGTATGAAACAAAGCAGCAGGAAGAATTCATGCTGATGAATGAGCAAACTGAAAACTTCGAGGGCAGCAGGTTTGCATCGCGTGAAGAGAGGCGGCTGGAATGGGATTTCCATCATGCCAAGTTCTCATACACCTTGGGCCGGGGAGGCATGGCTGCATTGGAACCGCTACCAGGGAAATTTGGCCTGGATCGGATTGGTTTCAATGCTGACAAACATCCGGGGCACGAGGCAAGCATGTCACGCACTCCCGATGATTATTACTCTCTACGAAATAAACAAGGTCGGTTGTTGACCTTCATACGATGTGGCTCTGAACTCCTTCTGGACCATGAGGATGACCCGAATTCGATTTATTCACCAGGTTGTGATCAGCACTTCTTTTTTGCTCCGCTCAACGCCAACGTAGAAGTTCACTATCGCCGCAAATATCTGAGTGAATGGCGCGATATCCAGGCCAAGACTGAACATCTGTTGCAATCGTATCCAGCAAGCCATTGATGCGACAAGAATATCTGTCACACATGCCGGCGGGCGCTTGCAGTGTGAGGCGGATGAAAAGCTCGTGAAGGGGGAAAAGCACACAGCGGTTTTGACTGCCTTGCGGGCGCAAAAGCATGTCGGCTTCGGAGAGGCCGGCGACCCTTTCTGCGACGCCAGGCTGGGGTCGGTGCAGGCGGTGTTGCGTGCCGGAGAGCAGCACGAAGGCGCGGCTGACGCCCGACGCGAAGGAACGGTGATCCGGGTTTCGCCCGCCAAATAAACGCTGGTTTATTCGCATCCGCGAAAAAAAGCAGGAAATTTTCCCGGCTTGCCAGGGAGCACTGGATAAATCAGTGTTTCCCAGAGGAACCGGGTTGCCTCAGCTGGCTGCGAGCATCTGCTTGCGGTATTTGTTCAGGTCGCGGGTGGACTCGAAAGTCTGGCCCAGCAAGTTCGACAGGTTTCGAAGAATGCCGCCTACCACCCTGTTTTCCCAGATTTCATCAAACTTGATTTGTGTGTCCAGCCAATTTTCCAGCCATTCTGGATCCGGCAGCCGTGACTGGATCGTGTCCTGCGGATAGAGCGCTTCGTTGACGTGCAGATTGGTGGGATGCAGGGCCTTGTCCGAACGTTTGGACGACGCCATCAGGAAACCGATCTTGGCAAACGCCGCCGCCACGCTCTGGCCACCCTCTTTCAGCGCGCGCTTCATGTATTGCAGATACGCGCCGCCGTGGCGGCCTTCGTCCCGCGAGATGGTCTCGTAGATGGATTTGATGACCGGCTCGGTGTGCCATTCGGACGCGCACTTGTACCACTGCGTCAGACGCACCTCGCCGCAGAAGTGCAGCATCAGGGTTTCCATCGGCGGAGCGGGGTCGAACGGAAAACGGATGGCGTGCAGTTCGTCTTCCGTCGGCATGAATTCCGGTTTGAAGCGGCGCAGATATTCCATCAGCACCAGCGCGTGCTTTTGTTCTTCGTAAAACCAGATCGACATGAACGCCGAAAAATCACTGTCGTGCACGAAGTCGCGCAGGAACATTTCGGTGGCTGGCAGCGCTGCCCACTCGGTAATGGCGTTGAACTTGATCGTCAGCGCCTGCTCGTCGGACAACTTGCTAGCGTCGAAGCTCGCCCACGGAATGTCGGTTTCCATGTTCCAGCGGGCGCGTTCAAGAGATTTGAATAGGTCGATGTAGAGCATGGCGTTGTGGACTCAGGCACCGGTGACGGGGCTTGCCGTAATTGTGTGGATGGACGATGACATTCTAGTGTCAATTGCGCGCCATTTGTCCAGCCTAAAAGATTACGTCTGCTGCCAGGCCGCCAGACACGCGTAAAGATCGGTAAATTCCGGGATGAAACATACCCCGTCTATGGGTTTTTTGAGGGCCTTGACGCCGTAGCCTCCGGCCCAGATGGCAATCTGCGCGGGCAGGCTGCGTCTGAGATCGGCGAGCCCTTGCGCGGCCTGGCTGGTGGCAAACGCCGAACTGAAGGAGAGGCAGACGACGTCGGCCTCCTTGGCCACGGCTGCCCGCACGATTTCGGCCACCGGCGTCTGCGGCCCGAGGAGAACCGGGTAGGCATCCTCGACCGTCAGCAGCGCTTCAACCATCAGCAAGCCCAGCGTGTGTTCTTCGCCCGTCAGCGTGGTCAGCAGTACGCGCGGCGCGCCCTCGGTGAGTGCAATACCGGCCAGCGTCCCCCGGAACAGTTTTTCCAGATGCTGGGAAAACAGATGCTCCTCGAACACGCCGATCTGGTTGCGCGCCCAGGCGTCGCCCACGCGGGTAATCAAGGGGGCCGCGATGTCCTGGACAAAGCGACTCATCCCGCGCCGGATCAACTCGCGTTTGAAAAGCGCCTGCATGGCCTCGTGGTCATGCGATGCCACCAGGTGCATCCAGGCGTCGAGCTGCTGCGTAGTCGCTTCAGGGTGCGTGAATACGTGCGGCGCGTCGAGCGCCTCCAGGGCGACCTCATCCAGAGTCAAGAGCTTGCCGGGGCGGTGCCCCCTGTCCATGAGCCGTTTGATCTGGACCAGCCTGCGCACCTGGGCAACCGGGTAGAGACGTTCGCCCTTGGTGTCGCGCCCGGGGGTGGGGAAGCCATAGCGGCGCTCCCAGACGCGCAGGGTGTCCTTGGACAAGCCTGTTTCGCGTTCGACCGAGGCAATGGGAAGGGCTAGAGGGTCAGAATCCATATTTGTCTTGGACAACGTATTGACTTGTTCGGAATGGTGGCCTAATTTAAGCATGCATCCAGTATTTGTCCAAGACACATATTTTGTGTGTCCATCCTGTTCCCTTGTCGCGCTGCCCTATACGCCACTTCCCTATCCTTTGCCGCCTACCGAGACCCTGATGAAAAGCCTTGCCCCCCTGATTGGATTGCTGATGACCACCTTCGCCAGTGCAGCGACGGCCTGCCCGCCTCTCCTCAACCATACCCTCAAGGACATCGACGGCCAGCCGCGGAATCTGTGCGCTTACCACGGCAAGGTCGTGCTCGTCGTCAACACCGCCAGCAACTGCGGGTACACAAGCCAATACAAAGGCTTGCAGTCGATTAGTGATAAATACGGCAAGCAGGGCCTGGTGGTACTTGGGTTCCCCGCCAACGATTTTGGCGGGCAGGAGCCTGGCAGCAACGCAAGCATCAAGGATTTCTGCGAAACCAACTACGACGTTGATTTTCCGATGTTTTCCAAGGTGGGCGTCACCGCCGCCAATGCCAATCCGCTGCACGAGTCGCTGGCGCGGGCCACGGGGGTGCGTCCGGCATGGAACTTCCACAAGTACCTGATCGACCGCAGCGGGATGCGCGCGCAGTCTTTCCCCAGCCAGGTCGATCCCGAATCCAGGGAAATGGTGAATGCCATCGAGTCGATGCTGAAGGCCCGCTCGGGCAATCACAAGCTCACCCAGGCTGGGCAGTAACATGCGCATCGCCGTTATCGGATCAGGGATCGCCGGGCTTTCCACGGCGTGGTTACTGCGTCACCAGCATCAGGTCACGCTGTTCGAGGCAGAGAACCGGCTGGGCGGGCATACCCACACGGTGGATCTCACGCTGGACGGGCAGACCTTCCCGGTGGACACGGGGTTTCTGGTGTTCAACCACCGCACCTACCCGGAACTGACGCGCCTGTTCGACCAACTGGGCGTGGAAACGGTCGCCAGCGACATGTCGTTCAGCGTGCGGCTGGACGACCCTGATCTGGAGTGGGCAGGCAGTTCGCTCGCTACCGTCTTCGGGCAGGCGGCCAACCTCGGGCGTCCCGCATTCTGGCAAATGCTGCGCGACATCCTGCGTTTCAATCGGGAAGCGGTCGCAGATGCCGAGCTGGGCGGCCAGATGGCGCTGGGCGATTACCTCAGGCTTCAAGCCTATGGCAAACCTTTCGTCGAGTGGTACCTGCTGCCCATGGCAGCGGCGATCTGGTCCTGCCCGACCTCGACCATGCTTGATTACCCGCTGCGTTCGTTCGTGGCGTTCTGCCGCAACCATGGCCTGTTGCAGGTATTCAACCGGCCGCAATGGCGCACCGTCAAGGGCGGCGGTCGCGAATACGTCAAACGCCTGGCGGCGGATCTGCCCGAGATTCATCTCGCCAGCCCGGTCGAATCCCTGCGCCGGCGCGGCCATGCAATCGAAATCGCCAGCGGCAGCCTGTCCGGGCTATACGACCAGGTCGTGCTCGCCTGCCATAGCGACCAGGCCAGCAGCCTGCTGGCACAGCTCGACCCGCCGCGCGCGCGGCTGCTCGATCGCATTCCCTACCAGTCCAACCGGGCGGTGCTGCACAGTGATGCAAGCGTACTCCCGCGCCGTTCCAGGCTCTGGTCTGCCTGGAATTACCAGTCCGGCAGCGGTGCGCTCGATGCGCGTCCGGTCGCGGTGCATTACCTCATCAACCGCCTCCAGCCCCTGCCGGTGGACAGCCCCGTGATCGTCTCACTGAACCCGCTGGACGAGATCGACCCGGCGCTCGTCCATCGCGAATTCCGGTACAGCCATCCGGTGTTCGAGCGCGACGCCGTGCTGATACAAAACCAGCTTGCCGCCAGCAACGGGCGTGACGGCATCTGGCTGGCCGGTGCCTGGATGGGCTACGGCTTCCACGAAGACGGCCTGGCCTCGGCGCTGCGCGTGGCGCGCCGCCTGAATGTGGTCGCCCCCTGGGAGACACTGGCCGATGCTGCCTGACGCGACCCACGACCGCATCCAGATCGGCTTTGGCCGCGTGATGCACGCACGCCATCAGCCGGTGCGCCACCGCTTCAATTACGCGAGCTACTTTCTGCGCGTGCCGCTGCACGAAACAAGCGTACAAAGCACTTTTGGATTCTCGCGTAACCGATTCAATTTGCTCAGTTTCCACGACCGGGATCATGGCGAGGGCCGCGACGCGCTCGCGTGGTGCCGGCAGTTGCTGGCGCAACACGGCATCACCGCCGACGGTGCGGTCTGGCTCACCACGTATCCCCGGGTGCTGGGTTATGCCTTCAAGCCGGTGAGCTTCTGGCACTGCTACGGGGCCGACGGCGTGCTGGTCGCGATACTCGCCGAGGTCAACAACACCTTTGGCGAGCGTCATGTCTACCTGCTGCGACCCGACGACCCGGCTGCGCCGCTTTCGGCCAGTAAGGCCTTCCATGTGTCGCCCTTTTTTCCCGTGCGTGGCCACTACGATTTCCGGATCGAGGCCCAACCGGGGCGCTTCCGGGCCTGCATCGACTACGACGACGGCAGCGGTGCCGTGCTCGCCACCGCCTGGTGGGGCCGGCTCCAGCCGCTCACCGGCCGCGCCTGCCTGCGCGCCTTTTTTGCCTATCCGCTGATGACCTGGACGGTCATCGCCCGCATCCACTGGCAGGCATTGCGCCTGTGGTTGAAGCGGGTGCCCTTCTTCCGCAAACCTGCTCCGCCGCTCAATGAGGTCACCGAATGAACACCGCAAGTCTCAGCCTGCTGCTGCAACGCAACAAAACCCCTTGGTATGCGCGCCGCATCCTCGAACTGTTGCAGGAAATCGAACATGGCAGCCTGGAAGTGCAATTGCCCGACGGGGTGCGTATCCAGGTCGGGCATGGCGTGCCGCTGGGGCATTTGCGCTTTGAACGCTGGAGCGCGTTCCGCGACGTTCTGTCGAAAGGCGACATCGGCTTTGCCGAGGGCTATATCGACGGGGCCTGGGATACGCCCGACCTTGCCGGCCTGCTCACGCTTCTAGCCAGCAACCGGGGCGCGATCGACCAGGCCATCTATGGCCGCTGGTGGGGACGGCTCTACAGCCGCCTGCGGCATTTGCTCAACGCCAACACGCTGGCGGGTTCGCGCCGCAACATCGCCACCCACTATGATCTGGGCAACGATTTCTACGCGCGCTGGCTCGATCCATCGATGACCTACTCCAGCGCCCGTTTCGATGGCGAGGCCGGCTTGTCCCTCGAAGACGCGCAGACACGTAAATACCAGCACATCCTCGATCTGCTCAATCTGCCCGCCGGGCAGAGCCTGCTGGAAGTGGGCTGCGGCTGGGGCGGGTTTGCCGAACACGCGGCGCGCGCCTGCGCCCACAGCGTGCGTGGCATCACCCTGTCGCACGAACAGCTGGACTACGCCCGCGCCCGCATCCGCCAGGCGGGGCTGGAGACGCAGTGCAGCTTTGCCTACCAGGATTACCGTGAAGAAGCCCGGCAGTACGACGGCATCGTGTCCATAGAAATGTTCGAGGCGGTGGGCGAATCCTACTGGCCGGTCTACTTCGCTACGCTGAAAAAAGCGCTCAAGCCCGGCGGCCGCGCCGTGGTGCAAACCATCCTCATCGACGACGCGCTGTTCGAGCGTTACCGCACCGGCAGTGATTTCATCCAGCAATACATCTTTCCGGGCGGCATGTTGCCGTCAACCCGCCGCTTTACCGAAGCCGCCGCTGCGGCCGGGCTCACCGTCACGGCACACGAACACTTCGCGGCCGATTACGCCGAAACCCTGCGCCGCTGGCACCAAGCATTCATGAACGAGCTCGATGTGGTGCGCAAGTTGGGCTTTGACGAACGCTTCATCCGTATCTGGCGTTTTTACCTGGCTTACTGCGAGGCCGGCTTTACCGCCGGGTCGATCGATGTCGCGCAATTCCGGCTGGAACACACCGTTTAAATTCGGGCTCGCCCTGCTGCTGTTAGTAGCAGGGCCGGCGCTGGCGAGGCCACAGGCACCGCTGCCGTTCGAGCCGGCCGCCGTAGGCGCAGGCACGCTGCGTTTCATGGGCTTTGCCCTCTACGACGGCAAATTGTGGAGTCCCAGCGGGCGCTGGGAAGCCGACGCGCCCTACGCGCTGGAGCTGGTTTATGCGCGCGCTTTCGAGGGTGATGACATAGCACGCCGCAGCATCGAGGAAATCCGCCGCCTACGCACGCTGGACGATGCCACCGCATCCCGCTGGGGACTTCGTTTGCAGGCGATTTTTCCTGACGTGAAAACCGGCGACCGTCTCACCGGCGTGCGCGTGCCGGGCGAGGGCGCACGTTTCTATGCGGGCGAACGCTACCTCGGGCGCATTGATGATGAACGCCTTGCCGATGCCTTCTTTGCCATCTGGCTCGATCCGCGCACCCGCGCGCCCGATCTGCGACGCAAGCTGCTGGGGCAACCATGAACACGGCTCCGGGCCTGGTGCGCACTCTGGCCTACGGCGGGCTTGGCCTGCCACTGGCGTTTGCCGCCCTGCCTCTCTACGTGCATCTGGCCCCGTTTTACGCGGGCATGGTTTCGCTCACCATGCTCGGCGGCATTCTGCTTGCGCTGCGTTTTCTCGATGCCGCCGTCGATCCGCTGATCGGTGCCCTGCTCGACCGTTTTCCCCATCCCCGCGCCCTGGTAGCGCTCTCCCTTCCGTTGGTCGGGGCGGGCTGGGTGGGGCTTTTTACACCGCAAACCACGTGGCCCGCTGCGGCGTGGCTGACCGTGATGCTGGCGCTGACCACGCTCGGCTACAGCCTCGCCACCGTGGTGCACACCGCCTGGGGCGCACGGCTCAGCCCGGACACGGTCATCCGCACGCGGCTCTTTGCCGCGCGCGAGGGCTTCGGGCTCGTCGGGGTGGTGCTGGCGGCCGCGTTGCCCGCCCTGCTCGCGCCCACGCTGGCCGAGGGGCTGACCCGCATGGGCGGGATTTTTCTGGCGCTGCTGCTGGCATTTGGCGCGCTGACCCTCTTCGCCACCCCCACCCTGCCCCGCCCAACCCACCGGCCGCGTTTGCGCCAGTTTCTGCTGCCGTTTTCCAATCCGGTCTTCGTCCGCTTTGTGCCCGGTTACCTGCTCAACGCCGTGGCCAGCGCGTTGCCGGCCACCCTGGTCATTTTTTTCATCGACGATGTACTGCAACTGGCCGCGTACAACGGGCTGTTCCTGGTGCTGTATTTTGTGGCGGGTGCGGCCGGGCTGCCGCTGTGGGTAGCCCTGGCACGCCGCATCGGCACGCTCGACACCTGGCTGGTTTCGATGGCGCTCGCCATCGTCAGTTTTGCCGGTGCGTTCTGGCTGGGCCCCGGAGATTTGACAGCCTACGCCCTGGTCAGCCTGGCCTCGGGGCTGGCGCTCGGTGCCGATCTCGCGCTGCCGCCCACGCTGGTCGCTCGCATGGTCGATGCCGACGCCGTACCTCAGCCAGGCGCGTATTACGGCCTGATGAGTTTTTTCGCCAAGCTGGCGCTGGCGCTGGCGGCGGGGCTGGCTTTGCCGCTGCTTGATCTGGGCGGCTATGCCCCGGGGGGAGGCAATCTTGCCGCGCTGGTATTTGCCTACGCCCTGTTGCCCTGCCTGCTCAAACTTGCTGCGCTGGCCTGGTTCTGGCAGTTGCGTCCTCACGCCCTGAAAGGAAATGTCCCATGCTGAAACGCTCGCTTGCCGTGCTGTGTACCGTACTGGGCCTGACTGGCTGCGCCAGTGTGTCGCCCGAGGTGTACCGCAGCCAGACGCCAGTGCTCGACCTGGCAACCTATTTCAACGGCCCGCTCACCGCCTGGGGCTATTTTGCCGACCGCTCCGGCGAGGTGAAGCGCCGCTTTACGGTAACGATGACCGGCGAGTGGCGCGGCAACGAAGGCGTGCTCACCGAAGATTTCGTGTGGTCGGACGGCGAAAAATCGCAGCGCATCTGGAAACTCACCAAGCTCGACGCCCACCGCTACCTCGGCCGCGCCGACGACGTGAAAGGCGAAGCCATCGGCGTGGCCTACGGCAACGCCCTGCAATGGAAATACACCCTGCTGCTGCCGGTGGACGGCAAAACCTACGAGGTGCAGTTCGACGACTGGATGTACCTGATGGACGACAACGTAATGCTGAATAAATCCGAGATGCGCAAGTTCGGCGTCAAACTCGGCGAAGTGGTGCTCTCGTTCAGGAGGGGGCCATGAGCCTGAATCGTCCGCTGCCCGACTGGCGCGGCCAGCGCGTGTGGCTGATCGGGGCCAGCTCCGGTATCGGCGAAGCGCTCGCGCACCGATTAATCTATCTGGGCGCGCGCGTCGCCGTCACCAGCCGGCAGGTCGCGGCACTCGAAAAACTGAACGCGGCGTATGTCGCGCCGGCCGACGTGACCGACACGGCTGCCCTGGACGCGGCACACCAGGCGGTGGTTGCCGCGCTGGGCGGACTCGACGTGGTGTTCGTCAACGCCGGCACCCACCAGCCGGTACGCGCCTGGGAACTGGACGCTGCCGCCGCCGCGAAACTGGTGCAGGTCAACCTCACCGGCGCAATGAACGCCGTGGCCCTCGTTGCCCCCGGCTTTGCCCAACGCGGCAGCGGGCGCATCGTGCTCACCGCCAGCGTGGCGGGGTACGGCGGCCTGCCCACCGGGCTGGTCTACGGGGCCACCAAGGCCGCGCTCATCAATTTTGCAGAAACCCTGTATCTTGACCTGGCACCCAAAGGCGTGGCGGTGCACGTCATCAACCCCGGCTTTGTCAAAACCCCGCTCACCGACAAAAACGATTTCACGATGCCCGCCCTCATTTCGGCAGAAGAAGCGGCCCGTGAAATTCTCGCCGGCGTCGCCGCAGGCGAGTTTGAAACCCACTTTCCCAAGCGTTTCACCCGCGTGCTGAAACTCCTGAACCTGCTGCCCTACCGCCTGTATTTTCCGCTGGTTCACCGCCTGACCGGACTATGACGACGCTCGACGCCCTGTGTGCCTATTTCGACCGCCTCTCGCCCGCCACGCTGGACGAGCTGGGTGATTTTTACGCTGAAGATGCCCGCTTCAAGGATCCGTTCCACGACGTCACCGGTGTGGCCGCCATTCGCGCCATCCTGGCGCACAGCTTTGCCAAGCTGCCCGACGCCCGCTTTGTCGTGACCGGCCGCTTCCCCGGCGCGCAGGGCGACGCCATGATCCTGTGGCGGATGGAATTCACCCTGCCCTACACGCGCGAAAAGACCGCCATCGTCGGGGCCACCCACCTTGAATTTGACGCTGCCGGTCGAATCACACTGCACCGCGACTACTGGGACGCCGCCGAAGAACTCTATGGCCGCCTGCCGGTGCTGAAATGGCTGATGCGCGGGCTGGCAAGGCAGGCCGCCGCGCCGCTGCGCTGACGCACCGCCGCCGCGTCATTCGTGGCGCAGTGCGTCGATGGGATTGAGCCCCGCCGCGCGGCGCGCCGGAAAAAAGCCGAACACCACGCCGATGGCCGACGAAAACAGGAACGACAGCAGATTGATGCCGGGGTCGAACTGGTAGGGAATGTTCATCAGCCCGGCCAGCCCCACCGACGCCACGGTAGCGAGCGCAATCCCGACCAGACCGCCGAGGCTCGACAACACCACGGCCTCGATGAGGAACTGCAACAGCACCTCGCGTTCCAGCGCGCCGATGGCAAGCCGGATGCCGATTTCGCGGGTGCGTTCGGTCACCGACACCAGCATGATGTTCATGATGCCAATGCCGCCCACCAGCAGGCTCACCGCCGCCACTGCGCCCAGCAGCATGGTGAGGATGCGGGTGGTGGCGGTGAGCGTTTCGGCGATCTGCCGGGTGTCCATCACGCGGAAATCGTCTTCCTCGTTGTTGGCAATATTGCGCCGCTCGCGCATCAGGCTCGCAAGCTGATCCATGGTGGCGCGGATCGACGCGCTGTCCTTCACCGAAATCGTCAGCCGGTTGATGTCCTGGCTGCCGGCAAGCCGGCGCTGCACGGTGCGCAGCGGCATCACGACGATGTCGTCCTGGTCGGCCCCAAAGGCCGACTGGCCCTTGGGCTGCAACAGGCCGATCACCTCGCAGGAAAACTGGCGGATGCGGATGTCGCTGCCGACCGGATTCTGCCCGCCAAAGAGCTTGTCACGCACGGTTTCGCCGATCACGCACACCGCCTTGCCGGCGCGCTCTTCGGTGTCGCTGAAGATGCGGCCAGCAGTCAGCGACCAGTTGCCGGCGTCAAAATAGTCGTTGTTGGTGCCGCTCACCACGGTGGACCAGTTGCGGGACTGGTAGACGGCGGTGACAGCCTTGTTCACCATGGGCGCGAGAAATTCCACGCCGGGGATCTGGCTGCGGATGGCCTCGACGTCGGCGCTCCTGAAGTTGGGTGCGCCCTCGGAACCCGGCCCGAAGCGCTGGCCGGGGATCATGATGACCAGATTGCTGCCCATGCTGGCGATCTGGCCGGATACCGAGCGCGTGGCCCCGTTGCCGAGCGTGACCATGGTGATGACGGCGGCCACGCCGATGACGATGCCGAGGATGGTGAGAAACGAACGCAACAGGTTGCGGCGTATCGAGCGCAGCGCGAGCAGCAGCGTATTCCACAGCATCAGGCTGCCTCCCCGTTGCGCTGGTTGCTGTCCACCCGGCCATCGACGAAACGCACCACGCGCCGGGCCCAGGCGGCCATGTCGGCTTCGTGGGTGACCATCAGCACGGTAATGCCGTGGTCGCGGTTAAAGGCCGACAGCAGCGCCATGATTTCCTGGCTGTTGTGGGTATCCAGATTGCCGGTGGGTTCGTCGGCGAGCAGCACCCGCGGCCGGGTGACGATGGCGCGCGCGATGGCGACCCGCTGCTGCTGGCCGCCAGACAGTTCGGCCGGGGTGTGGTGCGCCCATTCGGCCAGCCCCACCTGCTCCAGCGCGGCGCGCGCGGCGGCGTGGCGGCGCGCGGCGGTTTCGCCCCGGTAGATGAGCGGCAGCTCGACGTTTTCCAGCGCGGTGGTGCGCGCCAAAAGGTTGAAGCCCTGGAACACAAAGCCCAGATAATGCCGGCGCAGCAGCGCGCGCTGGTTGCGCGACATGCGTTCCACCGCCAGCCCGTCGAAGGCGTAGCCGCCCGAAGTCGGCGTATCGAGACAGCCGAGGATGTTCATGGCGGTGGATTTGCCCGAGCCGCTCGGCCCCATCACCGCGACGAAATCGCCCGTTTCGATGGCCAGATTGATGCCCTTCAGCGCCTGGAACGCGGCCTGGCCCGCGCCGTAGGTCTTGGTAATGCCCGACAGCTGGATGAGCGCGGGTGCACTCATGGTTTGGCGGCGAGCGCTTCGGTGATGACCAGCGTGCCGGCGGTCAGCCCGCCGACGATTTCGGTGACGCGGCCGTTGGTCGCGCCGGTCTGCACCTTGATCGCCACCGGCTGGCCGTCTTTCAGCACCCACACTTCGGGGGCCGCGCCGTTGTCGGGCTTGCTGGAGCGCGTGCTCGGCGGGCGCGGCATCATCATGCTCATCACGTTACCCGACGCCTTTTTCTGCGGCTCCGCCGCGACCACCGGGGTGAAACGCAGCGCCGCATTCGGCACCAGGAGCGCGTCGGCGCGCGTGAGTGTGGTGATTTCAGCGGTGCCGGTCATGCCGGGGCGCAGGCTCTGGTCGGCGTTGTCCACGTCGAGCACGGCAAGGTAGGACACCACGCCGTCTTTCTGTTGCGCGCCGTAGCCGACGCGGCTGATCACCGCCGCGTAGCTGCGCCCGGGCCAGGCGTCGACGCTGAACCGCGCCGGCTGCCCGGTGCGCACCTGGCCCACGTCGGCCTCGTCCACGTCCACCTGCAACTGCATCTTGGCCAGGTCTTCGGCCAGGGTGAACAGCACCGGGGCCTGGAACGACGCCGCCACGGTCTGCCCCGGCTCCACTTTGCGCGACAGCACAATGCCGTCGATGGGCGAGCGGATGCTGGCCTTGCCCAGGTTGGTGTCGTCGGATTGCAGGCTGGCGCGCGCCTGCACCACGCTGGCGCGCGCGCTGGCCTCGTTGGCCTCGGCGCGTTTCAGATTGGCAATCGCCGCGTCCATTTCGCTTTGCGATGGCACCTTGCCGCCGGACAGGCGGGCCACCTCGCGAAAGCGCGACAGCGCCGCGCGCGCTTCGGCCACCGTGGCCACCGCCTGCAACACCTGCGCGTCGGCGGCGGCGAGGCTCGCGCGGGATCGCGACACCGCGTCGGTGAGGCGGGCCAGATCAAGCCGCGCCAGCACCTGGCCTTTTTTCACGCGGTCGTTTTCCTCCACCAGCACGCGCTCGACGATGCCGGAAAGCTCGCTGCCCACCTCGACCTGGTTGGTGGGTTGCAGATTGCCGGTGGCCGACACGGTCACCACCAGCTCGCCCACGCGCGCGGCCTCGGTTGCGTAGCGCGGGGCCTCGGCACCGTCGTCGCGGGTGAAAAACCACGCCCCTGCGGCCAGCAGTACCAGCAGCGCCAGCGCGGGGGTGCGCCAGCGGCGGAATCCGGCTTTGCTATCCGGCTCGGAGAGCCGGGATTTGAGCCCAGCCTCTGGCTCGGAGAGACGGGATTTCAGGGCAGCGTCCTGCTGCGAATCGGGTGCGGTCATGGGGTGTCCTTGGCGGCGCGGGCTTCGGGCGACCAGCCGCCGCCCAGTGCCCGGTATAAACGGATGAGGGCCTGCACGCCGTCGGCGCGGGTGCGGGCCAGGGTGTCTTCCACCGTGAGGCGGGTGCGTTCGGTGTCGAGCACCGCCTGGAAATCGACGAGGCCGGCGCGGTAGCGCTGGCCTGCGAGTTCGGCAGCACTTTGTGCGGCGCGCGCGGCTTCCGCCAGCGCGGTTTCGCGTGCGCGGCTGCGATCCAGCGCAACGAGCGCGTTTTCCACGTCGCGCAGCGCCGCCAGCACCGCCTGTTCGTAGGTGATTTCGGCGCGGGCGCGCACCGCGTCCTGCGCGTCGGCCTGGGCGCGCAGGCGGCCGGCGTCGAACAGCGGCGCGGTGATGCCGGCGAGCAGCGACGACGCGACAGCCCCGCTGTTGCCGAGCGCCCCGACGCGCAGGGCCTCCAGCCCAACCGAGCCCGACAATCTGAAGCCGGGGTAGCGCGCGGCTTCGGCGGCGCTCAGGCGCGCGATTTCCGCCGCCAGGCTGCGCTCGGCTGCGCGCACGTCGGGGCGCTGGCGCAGCGTGTCGGCGGGGATGCCGATGGCCAGCTGCGCCGGCATCGCCGGCAGCGCGCCGTCGCCGGCCAGCCGGTTGCGCAGCGTGCCCGGCGGTTCGCCCAGCAGCAGGTCGAGCGCGTGTTCGGCTTCGGTCTGCGCAATGTCCAGCGCGGGAATCTGCGCGGCGGTCTGCGCCCGGTTGCTGCGCGCCTGTTCGACCTCCTGGTTGCTGGCAAGCCCCGCCTGCGCGCGCCAGTCGGTGAGTTGCAGGGTTTCGCTCTGGGCGTCGAGGTTGGCGCGCGCAATCGCCAGCCGGCGCTGCGCCGCGCGCACTTCGATGTAGTTCCGCGCCACTTCGGCGGCCAGCGTCACCCGCGCTGCGTCGCGGTTGGCCCGCGCCGCGTCGAGGTCGGCACCGGCGGCCTCGACGCGGTCACGCACGCCGCCAAACACGTCGAGCTCCCAGCTGGCGTCGAGGCCGGCGCTGAAAAAACTGCGCGTGTCGCCGCTGCCGGTTTCTTCGCTGCTGCGGCTGCGGCTCGCCTGCGTCGAGGCGGTCACGCCGGGGTACAAATCTGCCGCCGTTGCCGTGCGTCGCGCGCGGGCTTCACGCACGCGGGCTTCAGCGGTGCGCAGGTCGGGGCTGCCCTGCTGCGCGGCGTCGATCAGTTCGCTGAGCACGGGATCGTTCAGGGCTTGCCACCACTGCGCAAGGTCCTCGCGCGATTCGGTACGGAGGGCGGGTTGACTGGCGGTGTCGGCGCGCGTCCAGGCTTGCGGCAGGGCGAAGCGGAACGATGCCGGGGACGGCGTGAACGAACTGCATCCGGCAAGACCGAGGCACGCGCCGGCAATAAGAAGTCGGGAAACAACCGGAAATTTCATGAAGAGGACCGAAGGGCTGCAACGCGCGGCGCAGCCGACATTGTATCGGGGCCAACCCGAACCAGACCGGGCTTCTGAAAGCGGGTTCCGTGCTGCGACCAATCGCCGCACCCGGCCCGCTCGCTGCCTGTGCTTGCTGGCATAATCGGGCGAAGAATTCTTCCCCTCATCACCCCATGCAGACCGACCCCGCCACTTCTTCCTGTCCCGACAGTTTTGCGCTCGGCGCGGGCGAACTCATCGCCTTGCAGGTGCGCACCGCGCAGGCGCTGGGGTTCACCGATCCCACGTTTGCCGACCGCCTGGCCGACGGCACGCCGGCCCCCGGGGTGGCGGTGATTCCGGCCGCGGCCTTCGAATACGGGGCCGCGCCGCAGGAAGCGGCGCCCGACCAGGACCGGCCGCGCCGCGCCAGCGTAATCGAGCGCGCGTTCGCGCTGGGCGTCACTCCGGTCACCACCGAAGCCTTCGAGGTGTACGCCCGCGCCACCGGCTGGCGGCCGCGCGAGGATCTGGTTTGGCTATCAGGTAGCAAGCCGGTCATCAACGTGCGCCAGACCGACGCGCGCGACTATTGCGACTGGTTGTCCGCCGAAACCGGCCAGCGCTACCGCCTGCCCACCGAGCAGGAATGGGAGTACGCCTGCCGTGCCGGCGCGGCCACCGCGTTTCCGCACGGCGAACACATTGGCCCGGCCGACGCGCTGTACAACGCGAGCCAGGGCTACGACGCCAGCAAGCCGCGCCGCCCGCGCCTGATGAGCCGCTGTTTTGTGCGCTGTGGCGCGCAGGACGTGGGCCGGCTCACCCCCAATCGCTGGGGGCTGTACGACCTGATGGGCAATGTGTGGGAATTTACGGCCAGCGCCTGGACGCGCAATCACGCCAGTCTCCCCGAGCGCCCGGTGCACGGCAAGGTGCAGGCGGTGGTCACCAAGGGCGGTTCGTGGTTCGATGGCCCCGAAGACTGCCGCGCGGCAGCACGCCGCCGGCGACTTGCCAGCGAGCTCGACATCAATCTGGGGTTCCGGGTGCTGCGCGAACTGGCCTAACCGGGGCCGCGCAGGTTCGCTTACTGCGCCAACTCGGTTTCCGCCTGCATCAGCGCCTGCGCCAGCCGGGTGCCGCTTTCCCAGGCACGTTCCACCCCGGCCCCGGCGATGCCGTCGCCAATGAGCGCGACGCGGTTTTCGCGGTCACCCAGCCAGAAGCCGCCCTGGGAATGGCTGGGCAGGGCCAGTTTCCACAGATGCGCCGCTTCCACTTCCACCGGCCAGGGCAGGGCCAGCAGGCCCATGAGCGCGGACGCGCCGCGGGTAGCGGCTTCTTCCCTGGACGCCTGCAGATAGGTTTCGGCAAACAGATGCGTACTGTGGACAGCCCACAGACCTTCGCCATTGGCCTGACGCACGGCCAGGTTCAGCAGTTCGTCGTCGAACTGGATCACGTCGGCAGGCGGGCCGCCCTCCCAGCGCATGATGAAAGACCACACCGGGCGGTATTCGGTATCGGCCTGCAAGCGTTCCTGAAGGCGCGGCAGGGTTTGCAGCAGGGGAATCGCCTGCGGCGTGGGTACGCTGCAAATCACGCAGTCAAAGTCGCCATGCACCTCGCCGTTTTCCAGCACGATGGTGCGCGGCTCCAGCCGGACGACGCGGGACTCCGTATGCAGTCGCGCCGTGCCCATGAGGTTGCGCACGAGTTGCGAGGGCTCGATCAGCGGACGGTAATGATTCTGCAACTGTGCCTGCGTCCACGAGACGGTCGCGCGGCCTTTCATGATGTTGCCGCGCACGGCTTCGAGCCAGCCCTGGCGTACCCATTCGCGCAGCTGGCTGCGGAAGGGGTCGCGTTTGGCGGAAATGAAGGGCGAGCCCAGCGAGGTCCAGCCGTCTTCCATGCGGCGGGACGACAAACGCCCGCCGGCACCGCGTGCCTTGTCGAAAACTTCAACTTCCCAGCCTGCTTCGGAGAGCGTTCCGGCGCAGCTAGCGCCCGAAATGCCCGCGCCGACGATGCCGGCCCGCATTTTTGCCATGTTGTACTCCCTGTGTCTTTGTTCGAGCGTGGTGTTAAGTGCCCTCCGACAAGCTCAGGATTTTTTATCGTGTCGGAAAGACTCTATCAGCTATTTATTAAATACGGATAAGCTGACTTGACCCACCGCATCGAGTTCCCGTCCTACAGGTTTATCTGCATGGCGATGTGTGGGATACCGGCTTCGTCATAAGGCGCACCGCGTGTGGCAAACCCGGCCCGGCGGTAAAAATCCAGCGCGTGAATCTGTGCAGACAAATACGCGGTTGTGTCGCCCCGTGCCTGTGCGCGCATCAGTGCAGCATCGAGCAACGCGCGGCCGATGCCTTGCCTGCGCCAGGCGGGCAACACCGCCATGCGTCCGATATGGCCGTCGGGTAACAGCCGCGCGCAGCCGATCGGGGTGCCGTCGGCGAGTGTGGCCAGCCAATGCGTGGCGGTGGCGTCGTGTTCGTCCCATTCCAGCGCTTCGGGCACGCCCTGTTCCACGATGAACACCGCGCGGCGCACCGCAGCGAGCGCCGCGCCGTGGCGTGTCATGTCGGTTTCAACGAGCGCGAAGCTTGTCATGCCCGGGTGGCAAAGCGATGCGCGGCGCGCCGGCCGCGCAGCGCGTTCACCCCCGCCAGCGCGACGAGGCCGAGCACGAAATAGCTGCCGGTGATCAGCAGCGCCTGACGGTGATCGTTATTGGTTACCCAGCTGGCGACGCCGTAGGTCAGCGGCCCCAGTATGGCCGAGAGTTTCACGGCCAGCCCCCACAAGCCGAAGAATTCTGCCTGCTGCCCGGGCGGCGCGAGCAGACCCACCATCGCCCGGCCTGCGGATTGCGATGCGCCCATGCACAAGCCGGCCAGGTTCGCCGCCACCCAGAACATGCGTTCGTCCGGTGCGGCGTACGCCAGTCCCACCATCACAATCCAGCCTGCCAGGGTGAGCGCAATGGCCCGCACATGGCCCAGGCGATCCTGCACGTGGCCAAAGAAAAACGCACCCAGCGCAGCGGTCACGTTCACCACCAGCACCAGCACGATGGTCTGTTGCGTGGTAAAGCCAAAGGTCTGGCTGGCGTAGATGGCTGCCAGCGTAATCACGGCCTGGATGCCGGCCTGATACAACACGGTGCAGAGCAGAAACTGTTTCAGATCGGGCAGGCGGGATAAATGGCCGAGGGTATGGCGCACCTGCGCCCAGGCGTTGCGGCTTGGCGCGGGGCCGGATGCGCCGGCGCGATCACGCAGCAGGATCAGCGCGGGCAATGCGGCCAGCAGGAAGAGCGCGGCCGTGATCAGCATGGTTGCCGGTACGAATTCGCTGGCACCCTGCCCCCGCGCCTGCGCCCAGCCGATATACGCCAGACTGGCCCCCAGCGACACCAGTCCGCCCACGTAGCCGAGCGACCAGCCCCAACCCGACACCCGCCCCAGTGCGCGCGGCCGCGCCAGCTCCGGCAAGAATGCCGCGATGATGTTTTCACCCGTGCCAAAGAAAAAATTGGACACGATCAGCGCCGCCACCGCCAGCATCACGGCATCCGGCCCGGCAAAAAACAGCAGCGCGGTAGCCCCCACACAACCCAGCGTGGCGACGCCCAGCAGGGTTTTCTTGCCGGCGTGGGCGTCGGCCCAGGCACCGATCAGGGGCGCGGTCAGCAGCACGGCGGCGTACGACACCGACAAGGCAAGCGTCCACGCCAAGGTGGCCCACGGCGCGTCGCCGGCCACCACCGACACGAAGTACGCGCTGAATACGGCGGTGATGACCACCGTGGTGTAGCCCGAATTGGCAAAGTCGAACATGGCCCACGCCCACACTTCGCGCGGGTGCACGCCGGGTTGCAGCAGGCGCGACACGCGGCGCGGGGCAGTGGAAGGTGTCATGTCGATGCCCTCATTGCACCTGGTTGATTTCGAACACGGCGTCGATGGCGGAACCGTTCCACTGGTATTCCAGATACGCCGCGTGGAGGCAGTGCTTGACGATGCCCGTGCGCAGGGCAGCCAGACATTCCCCGCCCGCGTGGCGCACCGACGGATAGACGATGCCCAGCGCGCCCTCTGCCCGCAGCGTTCGGCCCAGTCGTTGCGTATGGCTGTAGTCGTCGGGGGCGGTGATGCGTGGGTCGGTGCGCGCCAGCGGTCTGAGATCGACCGCGCGTCCGCTCGCCTCCACTTGATAGAGGCGCATCTGCAATCGCATGGGTGGCTCACGGGTGGACAGCATGAACAGGGTCGAATGATGGCGCGTTTCGGCGATGGCGGTTTCGCGATGGCGGGCGCAATAAAACACTCCAAAGCTGCCATCGCTGAAGCGGCTGCCCAGCGGATTGGGGTGGGTGAACGCCGCCATGATGCAGGTGCTGCCGGGGCCAAGCAGCCGTTCTTCCGGCGGCACCAGACTGAGATCGCCGATTTCGTCGCGGATACGGTCGTTGGTCAGCGCCTCCAGCGCGTAAAGCGCGTCAAACTCTTCCGGGCGCGCTACGCGATCAAACAGTCCGACGGCCGGGTAGCGACTGGGAATCACGCGAAACGCCGGCTGCCATTTCAGCCGCGTGAGCGGGTACGCCATGCCGGCTCAGGCCCAGCCGCCGCGTTGCGCGTCCAGGTACTGGCGCACGGCATAGAGGTCGGCGACATTGCCGGCGAGCATACGCGCCAGCGCGCTGCGGCCGCCAAACACGGTGGCGTCATTGGGTTTGTTGACCCAGGCGTCGGCTGCGGCGGGGTCAGGCAGCAAAATTTGCAGGGCTTTGTAGATGCCCAGCAGATAGGACAAGCGCTCCAGCGTGTCGCGCTTGAGATCCGCGCTTTCCGGTGCGGCTTTCCATTTGAAGAAGGTAGACCGGCCGGGTGCGCCGAGCAGGGTCATCTGTGCGTCGGTGTTGAGCTGCCAATCGCGCGCAATGTTGAAAAAGGCGCGCAGCCCGGCGGCAGACATGGCGCGGGTGTCCGGTTTGGCGGTGATCGAATAGCGGGCTGGCGATTCAGCGAGGTGGGCATGGGTGGGCATGGCGAAGTCCCGGTTATCTGTGTCCCCTGCAATATAGTCCATTATTGGACTGTTTGAAACACCGAATCCATTGCGAGAAGTTCACTGCGACTCACCCGCGTCGCTCCGCTGCTGTTGCAGCGCCCACATGTGCGCGTACACGCCAGACTGCGCCAGCAGCCCGGCGTGGCGGCCACGTTCGACGATGCGGCCGGCGTCCATCACCAGGATCTCGTCGGCCTCGACGATGGTCGACAGCCGGTGCGCGATGATGAGGCTGGTGCGGGTCTTGGTCATTTCCATCAGCTCGGCCTGGATGGCTTTTTCGGTGCGGGTATCCAGCGCCGAAGTCGCCTCGTCGAGGATGAGGATGGCGGGGTTTTTCAGCAGCGTGCGGGCAATCGCGACACGCTGTTTTTCGCCGCCCGAGAGCTTGAGCCCGCGTTCGCCCACCACCGTGTCCCAGCCCTGCGGCAGGCGTTCGATGAAATCCAGGATATGCGCGGCGCGTGCGGCGGCGACGATTTCCTCGCGTGCTGCATCGGGCCGGCCATAGGCAATGTTGTGGTAGATGCTGTCGTTGAACAGCACGGTATCTTGCGGCACCACGCCGATGGTCTGGCGCAGCGTATCCTGTGTCACATGACGGATATCCTGTCCGTCGATACGCACGCCGCCTTGCTGCACGTCGTAAAAACGGAACAGCAGACGGGCCAGCGTCGATTTACCCGAACCCGATGCGCCCACCACCGCCACCGTCTTGCCGGCCGGAATGGCAAAACTCACGTCGTGCAGGATCGGCCGATCCGGGTTGTAGGCAAACGACACGTGATCGAACACCACTTCGCCGGCCATCACGTCTAGCCGGCGGGCGTCGGGGCGGTCTTCCACCTCGCGCGGCCGGTTCAAGAGCGCGAACATGCGCTCGATGTCGGTGGTGGACTGTTTGATTTCGCGGTACATCACCCCCAGAAACGAGAGCGGCTGGAACATCTGGAGCAAGAAGGCATTCACCATCACCAGGTCGCCCAGCGTCAACGAGCCTTCGACCACGCCTTGTCCGGCGCGCCACACCATCGCCGTCACCCCCAGCGCAATCACCCCGGCTTGCGCGGCGTTGAGCAAGCCCAGCGTGCGCTGCGATTTCAGCGCCATGGCTTCCCACTCGGCCAGGCTCTTGTCGTAACGGGTGGCCTCGTACTTTTCATTGGCAAAATATTTCACCGTCTCGTAGTTCAAGAGGCTGTCGATGGCCTTGGTGTACGCCTCCGAATCCAGCGTGTTGGCGCGGCGTACGAATTGCGTGCGCCAGTCGGTGATGGTGACGGTGAGCCCGATATACGCAATCAACGTGACCAGCGTGATGGCCCCGAATACCCAGTCGAGCTTGACCACCAGCACCGCCGCGACCATGAGGATTTCCAGCACCGTCGGCGTGATGCGAAACAGCAGGTAGCCGACCAGGCTCGACACCGCCTTGGCCCCACGCTCGATGTCGCGGGTGAGCCCGCCGGTCTGGCGTTCCAGATGAAAGCGCAGCGACAGCGTATGCAGATGCTCGAACACCGCCATGTTGATGCGCCGCATCGCGCGCTGCGTCACCTTGCCGAAGATCACGTCGCGCAGGTCGGCAAACGTGGTGCTGGCAAAGCGCAAGAAACCGTAAGCAATAATCAGCGCCAGCGGCAGCACCAGTTCCGGTCGCGGCTGGTCGAGCGCATCGACGATGTCCTTCAGCACCAGCGGCACCGCCACCGAGGCGAGCTTGGCCCCCACCAGCAAGGCCAGCGCGATCAGCACCCGTCCGCGAAACTCCCACAGATACGGAAACAACTTGCTGACGGAACGCAGGCTGGGATCGACGGCGGCCGCCGGCGCGGCAGAAGAATGGACAGCGTGGGACATGGGCTCGGGTAGAATTGCGGCTTCGTTTTTTCGGGATTCTACGCTGGCGCGCGCCGTCGGCTGTTGCACCCATGACGCTTTACGGCATTCCCAACTGCACCACCGTCAAGAAAGCCCGCGCCTGGCTCGCCGAACACGGCCACGAGGTGCGCTTTCACGACTTCAAGAAACAGGGCGTGGACGCTGCCTGGCTGAAACAGGTGGCCGCGCAGACCGGCTGGCAGGCGCTGGTCAATACACGCGGCACCACCTGGCGCACACTCAGCGACGCCGAAAAGGCCGCCGCCGGCAACGAAGCCGGGGCGTATGCCCTCATGCTTGCCCAGCCCAGCGTCATCAAGCGCCCGGTGCTGGAACGCGATGGGCGCTTTCACCTGGGGTTTGCCGAAACCGATTACGCTGCCCTGTTCGACCAATGAAAACCCGGATATCTGCCGTGCGCGCCTATTTATTCTGCCTGTTTGCCGGGTTTGCCCTGCCCGCCTGGGCCGCCAGCCCGGCCATTCTCGAATACTCGGCCAGGCTACCCGCCGACATGGCTTACCAGAAACTCTACGCCGCGCTGGAAGACAAGGGCTATTTCGTCATCTTCGAGCCCAACATGGGCCGCACGCTGGCCGGCATGGCCGACCGGCTGGGCGCGGACTACAACCGCAACGGTCTCACCACGATGAAGAGCCTGGTGTTCTGCAACCCCACGCTCACCAACCGCATCGCCAACGCCGATCCGGCGCTGCTGGCGCTGTGCCCGCTGCATGTCACGCTCACGCACAAGGCAGGGTTCTCCACAGTGTATTTTGCCCGCCCCGGCGTGCTTGCCGCCGGCAGCGCGGGGGCCGCGCAGGCGCAGGCCCTGGAAACCGAAATCGACCAGATCATCCGGGGAGCGCTGCATGTCGAATGAGTTGCTCGACCAGGCCGTCGCCGCCAGCGCCACCGTCGCGCTGACGGTCGATTTGCTCCAGCGCCGCTCGCTCACCCCGGACGACGCCGGCTGCCACGACCTGATTGCCGCGCGGCTGGAAAAACTCGGCTTTCACCTCGAACGCCATCGCCACAACGGCGTCGACAATCTGTGGGCGCGGCGCGGCCAGGTGCCGCCGCTGGTCTGCCTGGCCGGCCACACCGACGTGGTACCGACCGGCCCGCTCGACCAATGGCACAGCGACCCCTTCACGCCCACGCTGCGCGACGGCAAGCTCTACGCGCGCGGCGCGGCCGACATGAAAACCTCGGACGCAGCGTTTGTGGTGGCGGTGGAACGCTTTGTGGCGCAGCATGCCGACCATCGCGGCTCGATTGCGCTGTTGCTCACCTCCGATGAAGAAGGCCCGGCCACCGACGGTACAGTGAAAGTCGTCGAAGCGCTGCGCGCACGCGGTGAATTCCTCGACTACTGCATCGTCGGCGAACCCACCAGCGCCGCCGAATTCGGCGACACGATCAAGAACGGTCGGCGCGGTTCACTCTCGGGCAAGCTCACGATCAAAGGCGTGCAGGGCCACATTGCCTACCCGCATCTGGCGCGTAACCCCATTCATCTGGCTGCACCGGCCATCGCCGAACTCGCCGACACCATGTGGGACGAAGGCAACGCCTACTTCCCGCCCACCACCTGGCAGATTTCCAATATTCACGGCGGCACCGGGGCCACCAACGTCATCCCCGGCACGGTCGAAATCCTGTTCAACTTCCGCTATTCCACCGCCAGCACTGCCGACGGCCTGAAGGACGCTGTGCACGAAATCCTCGACAGCCACGGCCTCGATTACGAGATCGAGTGGACGCTCTCCGGCAAGCCCTTTCTCACGCCCAAAGGCGCACTGTGCCGGGTGCTCAGCGAAGCGATCCACGAAACCACCGGCGTCACGCCGGAACTCTCCACCACTGGCGGCACCTCGGACGGCCGTTTCCTCGCTGACATCTGCCCGCAGGTGGTGGAGTTTGGCCCGCTTAACAGCAGCATCCACAAGCTCAACGAGCACGTGATCCTCGACGATATCGAACGCCTCACGGCGGTGTACCAGCGCACACTGGAGAAACTGCTGGCCTGACCCGCTTACTGCCAAATACGATCCGAATGAACCCCTTCGACGACACCGAATCCCTCATCACCGTGCGCGACTGGCTGCGTTTTGCCGTGTCGCGCTTCAACGAATCCAAACTGTTTTTCGGCCACGGCTCGGACAACGCCTTCGACGAAGCGGCGTATCTGATCCTCGCCACGCTGCATTTGCCGCTCGACCGGCTGGAGCCGTTTCTCGACGCCAGCCTCACCCACGGCGAAGCCGAATCGCTCAAAACCGTGATCGAGCGGCGCGTCACCGAGCGCGTGCCGGCGGCGTATCTCACCCGTGAAGCCTGGCTGGCCGGGCATCGCTTTTACGTGGACGAGCGCGTCATCGTGCCGCGCTCCTTCCTCGCCGAATTGCTGGCCGATCAGCTGGCACCCTGGATCGACGACGCCGGCAGTATCTCCCGCGTGCTCGACCTGTGTACCGGCTCGGGCTGTCTTGCCATTCTCGCCGCCGAGGCGTTTCCCCATGCCCAGATTGATGCAGTGGATCTATCCAGGGATGCGCTCGCCGTCGCGGCGCAGAACGTCGCCGACTATGGCCTGGGCAGGCGCATCAGCCTCGTCGAGTCGGATTTGTTCGCGGCGCTCGATGGTCGCCGCTACGACCTCATCGTCAGTAACCCGCCGTATGTAAATGCCGAATCGGTGGCGGCCCTGCCGCCGGAATACCAGGCCGAGCCGGCACTGGCGCTGGGCTCCGGCGAAGACGGGCTGGACGCCACGCGCCGCATCCTCGCGGCGGCCAAAACGCACCTCAACCCCGGTGGCCATCTGGTTGTGGAAATCGGCCACAACCGCGATGCGCTCGAAGCCGCCTTCCCCACCCTGCCCTTCACCTGGCTCGATACCGCCGGCGGCGACCAGTTCGTGTTCCTGCTGCGGCGCGAGGATTGCCCGGGCTGAACAGCGGCACCGGGCTACACCACGAACGCCGGCGTCGATTCGCCGCGCGCAAAGGCGTTGCAACTCGCAGTCACGCTGGCGGCAATCTGGCGTAGTGCCTCCACCGTAAAAAACGCCTGGTGCGGCGTGACCAGCGTACGTGGATGCGCTATCAGCCGCGCCAGCAAAGGGTCGTCGTAGCCGCAGTCCGAACAGTCGCGGAAGAACACGCAGGCTTCGTTTTCGTACACGTCGGCGAGGTATCCGCCGAGCTGGCCGGTATCGAGTGCTGCGAGCACTGCGGCCGTGTCGACCACACCGCCGCGCGCGGTGTTGACGAGCACCAGCCCGGGGCGGCAGCGCGCCAGCGTTTCGGCATCCACCAGATGGAAGGTTTCCGGCGTCAAAGGGCAATGCAGGGAGACGATGTCTGCGTCCTGCCACAGCGTGGCCAGCGGCACCTGCTCCACACCCTCGCAGTGGAAGGCACTGCGCGAATGGCCCAGTACCCGACAGCCAAAACCGCGTGCGATACGCGCGAACGCCTGGCCGATGCGCCCCATGCCGACGATGCCCACGGTTTTGCCGTGGAGGCTGAAGCCCCGCAGGCCTTCGAGGCCGAAGTTGCCACGCCTTACCTGTTCCAAGGCGCGCGGCAGTTGTCGCGCCCACGCCAGCAAGAGCGCGGCTGCGTGTTCGGCGACGGACTCCGGGCTGTAGGCAGGCACATGGGCCACACGCAGGCCCAGATCACGCGCGGCGTCGAGTGCCACGTTGTCGATACCGGCTGCGCGCTGCACGATCAGACGCACACCTGCGCTGGCCAGCGCCTGCTGAACCGGCGCGTCAAGCTGGTCGCCCACAAAGCCGCATACGGCATCGAAACCACGCAGCGAGGCGGCGGACGCCGGCGTGGACAGGGCGTCGACGCATGTAACGACATGCCCTGCCGCCGTCAGCGCAGGCAGCAGGGTTTCCCGGTCGTGCGCCTGGCAGGCGGTGACGGCAATGTGCAGCATGACAATCCTCCCGATGGGCTGGAACTATAATGGCGGGCCAGACGAAAACGATTTCGTGTGCTTTCCGAAACCCCCCACACACAGGAGTTTAACCATGCAACAACAACTGGATGTGTTCGTCGCTTCCTTCACCGCGTTCTGGACCCAGCTCGCGGGTTTTGTCCCGCAGCTCATTGCCGCACTGGTGCTGCTGTTTCTCGGCTGGTTGTTCGCCAATCTGGTGCGCACCGGCGTGATGAAGCTGCTGGATGTACTCAAGTTCGATACCCTGGCGCAAAAAACCGGCATCGAGGCTTTTCTCAAACAGGGCAATCTCGACCTCAGCCTGTCGCGTATCCTCGCCAAGCTGGCCTACTGGATCGTGATCTTTGTGGTGGTCGTGGTGGTGGCCAACAGCCTGGGCCTGCACATGGTGGCCGATCTCTTCAACAAGGTCGTGCTCTACATTCCCAATCTCATCGTCGCGATTCTGGTGCTGGTATTCGGTGTGCTGGTGGCACGCTTCATCAATCGCATGGTGTTCGCCTACCTCAACAACATGGGCGTGCAGGGCGCGTTGACGATCAGCACGCTGTCGGAATACGCAGTCATCATCTTCGTCGTCTTCGTCGCGCTGGAACAGCTGGCGATCGGCACGGCGCTACTGACCGCCGCGTTCCAGATCGGCTTCGGCGCAATCGGCCTCGCGTTCGCGCTCGCCTTCGGTCTCGGTGGCCGCGAGTGGGCCGCGAGCGTCATCAAGAAACTGACCGAGAAATAAAGCGCAGCCCCGTGCTCCGACCGCACCAGCGCGGTCGTCTCAATCGGTGCCGGCTGCCTCGTCCAGCTGGCGCAGATAGGCCAGCTTCTCGGCGAGTTTCGCTTCCAGGCCGCGCGGGGTTGGTTCGTAGAAGCGCTGCGCCGGCAGGCTCTCGGGAAAATACTGCTCGCCCGCGGCGTAGGCTTCCGGTTCATCGTGCGCGTAGCGATAAGCCCTGCCGTAACCCAGTTCCTTCATCAGCCGCGTCGGCGCATTGCGCAGATGGATCGGCACCTCGCTGGACGGGTTGGCTTCCACGAAGGCGCGCGCGGCCTTGTAGGCTACGTAAGCCGCATTGCTCTTGGGCGCACAGGCAAGGTACAGGCACGCCTGGGCGAGTGCCAGTTCGCCTTCCGGGCTGCCCAGGCGCTCATAGGTTTCGGCGGCATCCAGCGCCAGTCGCAAGGCGCGCGGGTCGGCAAGACCAATGTCTTCACTCGCCATACGGATGAGACGCCGCCCCAGATAGCGCGGGTCGGCCCCGCCGTCGAACATGCGCACCAGCCAGTAAAGCGAAGCGTCCGGATCGCTACCGCGTACGCTTTTGTGCAGCGCGGAAATCTGGTCGTAGAACGCCTCGCCGCCCTTGTCGAAGCGCCGCAGCGACTGCGCGAGCGCGTTCTCCACAAAGGCGGTATCGACGGGTGCGACCGCCGCTGTGCGCGCGGCCGTATCCAGCTGCTCCAGCAGGTTGAGGAGCTTGCGGGCGTCGCCGTCTGCGTAGGCCGCCAACATTGCGTCCACTCCTGCTGCCAGCTTCAGGTCGGGCAGCTCATGCAGCGCGCGCTGCATGAGCTGCCCGAGTTCTTCCTGCGCCAGCGGTTTCAGCACATAGACCTGGGCGCGGGACAGCAAGGCACCCACCACTTCAAACGACGGGTTTTCGGTGGTTGCGCCGATGAAGGTGAACAGCCCGGATTCGACATGCGGCAAAAAGGCATCCTGCTGCGATTTGTTGAAACGATGTACCTCGTCGACGAACAGGATGGTGCTGCGGCCGGCGCGCTGGTTCATGCGCGCGCGCTCGACTGCCTCACGGATGTCCTTCACCCCCGACAATACGGCAGACAAGGCAATGAAATCGGCCCCGAAGGCCTGCGCGGTCAACCGCGCGAGCGTGGTCTTGCCCACGCCCGGCGGCCCCCACAGGATCATCGAATGCAATTTGCCGGAATCAAACGCCAGCCGCAGCGGCTTGCCGGGCCCGAGTAGATGCGTCTGTCCGACGACATCCTGCAGGGTTTGCGGGCGCAGGCTTTCCGCCAGCGGGGCATGCCGATCGGGGACGCCCTGCGGCGGCTCGTCGGCAAAAAGATCCTGGGGGCACATGAGCGGGATTATCCTAGAAACCGCAGTTGGACGCGCCCGAGGGTGCGTCGGATTGGGTGGCTGCCGCGAAGCAACGACGCCGCAGGCCGGGGCCTGCAAGGAGGCGCGCCAAAGGCAGGCGCACGAGCCGGCGTGCCATCGGGTGCGTAGCGATCTCACCCGGCAGGTGAACGTGACCGGAACGAAAACAGTCAGATTTCATGCGCGATTCACGAGGGTGTGAGCGGTCAACTGCGGTTTTTAGGATTATCCCACTGCTGCGGCCATGCGGGATTCGAGGCGGCCCGTCACTCCCCGATCACGTCCGCCCCCTTTGGCGGCGTGAATTTGAAACGTGCAGCAGAAAGATTCGGATTGCGCACGAACTGGCTCAGCTTGAGGGTGGTGCGCTGGCCGAACTGATCCAGCAGCTCCATCTGCGCAAGCGTGTCGCCCCGGAACCCCATGCGGATGCTTTCAAAGGTGGTGTCACGGTTTCTGGGTTTCGCTTCCAGCCATTCCAGTCCGTCCGCATCGCGCACGTCTTTCAGGCTGAAATATTTCTCGATGGCGTTGTCGCCCGCCAGCAGGGCCGCCGGCGTACCGGCGACGACATCACTCAGCGGCTTGACGCTGACCTGGTCGAGGTCGGCGTCGTAGAGCCAGAGCTTGACCCCGTCGCCGACGATGACCTGCTCGTAGGGCGCAGTGTAGTCCCAGCGGAATTTCCCGGGCCGTGCAAATGCCATTTTGCCGCTGGCCTGCTGGGTTACCCGCCCCCGCTTGTCGGTGACGGTCTGGGTAAAGTCCGCCTCGGCGGTTTTTGCGCCTGCAATGAACGCTTTGAGACGGTCGACCCCGCCCGCATGGGCCACGCTGGAAAGACTCAGGGCCAGGACAAAAATTGCAGCACGCATACGCATCCTCAAAAAAAGTGCGCCCGACGGGCGCACTGTGCAGACTGCCCTGGGCAGCAAAAGTTTATTTTGTCTTGCAGGTCTTGATGCCGAACGGCAGATAAGCCGGGCACCAGCCGAAGATGCCCGTGAGCACCAGCACGAAACCGACGATGCCCGCAGGCACCATCCAGTCCTCCGCACCCGGCAGATTGGACATGGCATACGCGATCAATCCCGCGCCTGCCACCAGACGAATGACGCGATCCGCGCCGCCTACGTTTTTAGCCATGTTGTTTCCTCCTGTGTTGTGTATGTGGTTGAGGCGATTTTCGATCACGACAACGGGAACAGCTTAACGCAATTTGCTCAGGCGATCAGCGGCACGATGAGCAGCGCCACGATGTTGATGATCTTGATGAGCGGGTTCACGGCCGGCCCGGCGGTGTCCTTGTAAGGGTCGCCCACCGTGTCGCCGGTCACAGCCGCCTTGTGTGCGTCCGAGCCCTTGCCGCCGTGGTTGCCTTCTTCAATGTACTTCTTGGCGTTATCCCACGCGCCGCCGCCGGTGGTCATGGAAATGGCGACGAAGATGCCGGTGACGATGGTGCCGAGCAGGAGGCCGCCCAGCGCCTGCGGCCCGAGGAACACGCCGACGAGGATGGGCACCAGCACCGGCAGCAGGGACGGCACGATCATTTCCTTGATTGCCGCGCGAGTCAGCATGTCGACAGCTTTCGAGTAATCCGGCTTGGCGGTGCCGGCCATGATGCCGGGGATTTCCCGGAACTGGCGGCGCACCTCCACCACCACCGAGCCGGCGGCGCGCCCGACGGCTTCCATGCCCATCGCACCGAAGAGATACGGCACCATGCCGCCGATCAGGAGGCCGATGATGACCATGTGATTCGATAGATCGAACATCGTCGCACTCCCCACCACCTTTTCCAGCGCGTGGGTGTAGTCGGCGAACAGCACCAGCGCCGCCAGCCCCGCCGAACCGATCGCGTAGCCCTTGGTGACGGCCTTGGTGGTGTTGCCCACCGCGTCGAGCGGGTCGGTGATGTCGCGAATGCTGCTCGGCAGTTCAGCCATTTCGGCAATGCCGCCGGCGTTGTCGGTGACGGGGCCGTAAGCGTCCAGCGCAACGATGATCCCGGTCATCGACAGCATGGCGGTGGCAGCGATGGCAATGCCGTAGAGCCCCGCCAGTTCGTAAGCGCCCCAGATCGCGGCGCACACCGCCAGCACCGGCGCGGCGGTCGATTTCATCGACACGCCCAGACCCGCGATGATATTGGTGCCGTGGCCGGTGGTCGAAGCCTGCGCGATGTGGCGCACCGGGCCGTATTCGGTGGCGGTGTAGTACTCGGTGATGACAACCATCGCGGCGGTGAGCACCAGCCCGATCAGCGCGGCCCAGTACAGGCTCATCGCACCGATCGTGCTGCCGTCCGCCAGGGTAAGGCCGTCGCCAACCAGCATCGTCGTCACCGGATAGAACGCGACGAGACTCAGGCCGCCGGCCACGGCCAGCCCCCGGTACAGGGCGTTCATGATCTTGCCGCCTTCGCGCGCCTTGACGAAAAAGCTGCCGACTATGGAGGCAATGATCGACACGGCACCCAGCGCCATGGGATAGATCACCGCGATATCGCCGGCAAACATCAGCGCACCGAGCAGCATGGTGGCAATCAGCGTGACCGCGTAGGTCTCGAACAGGTCGGCCGCCATGCCCGCACAATCGCCCACGTTGTCGCCCACGTTATCCGCGATCACGGCGGGGTTGCGCGGGTCGTCTTCGGGAATCCCGGCTTCGACCTTGCCGACCAGATCCGCACCCACGTCCGCGCCCTTGGTGAAGATGCCGCCGCCCAGCCGCGCGAAGATGGAAATAAGGGAGCCGCCGAAACCCAGCCCGACCAGTGCATGGATGGCATCTTCAGGCGTTGCGCCCATTTGCGTGAGCACGGCGTAGTATCCCGCCACCCCCAACAAGCCCAGCCCGACCACCAGCATCCCGGTGATCGCGCCGCCCTTGAACGCCACGTTCAGCGCAGCGTTGAGGCCGTTGCTCGCTGCCTGCGCGGTGCGCACGTTTGCGCGCACCGACACGTTCATGCCGATGTAGCCCGCCGCACCCGACAGTACCGCACCGAGCAGGAAGCCGATGGCGGTATGGCTGCCCAGCGCCAGCCACAGCGCCACGAAGAGCACCACGCCCACGATGGCTATCGTTGTGTACTGGCGGTTCAGGTATGCCTGCGCGCCCTGCTGCACCGCCAGCGCAATTTCCTGCATGCGCGCATTGCCCGCAGGCAGTTTCAGGATCCAGCCGATCGACACCACGCCATACAGGATCGCCACTACCGCTGCGGCCAGAATTCCCAGCATTGTCATATCCATTGCACACCTCCTTCAGATTGATGGGTTTATTGGTATGGATGAAAAAACGGCAGCCGAAGCTGCCGTTATCTACTTGCCCTGCATCAGGCCTGCTGCGAACCGGACATCCGGGGCACACCCGGCCCCCCGGCCAGCCTGCATGGCCGGGCCGGTTTGCGGCTGGAATATCCGCAGCAAGCGGCCCCCCGGCCTGATCGTCGGGTTCACGTCCGCCCTCAAAGCTTGAAAGCGGGCAGCTTTTTTGCCACCGCGACGTTCTTCAGGGTCACGTACACCGGCAGACCGTCCTTGTACTTCGGATAGTCCTCGCCCTGGATCAGCGGCGTGAGGTAACGCTTGCACTTGTCGGTGATGCCAAAGCCATCTTTGGTGATGAAATCGCGCGGCATGAACTTTTCGACGTTGGCGACCTTGGACAGCGGGGCCATGCCGATTTTGTATTTGTAGGGCTTGTCGGACAAACGATCAACCGTCGGCATCACCGAGTTGTGGCCCTTGATCGCAAGTTCGACGGCTTTTTTGCCCAGCTCATACGCCTGTTTCACATCGGTTTTCGACGCAATGTGACGCGCGGCGCGTTGCAAATAATCCGCAACGGCCCAGTGGAACTTGTGACCGAGCGCGTCCTTGATCATGTTGGCGACCACCGGTGCCGCGCCGCCGAGTTGCGCGTGGCCAAAGGCGTCACGCGTGCCCTGTTCGGCGAGGAACTTGCCGTCGGGGTAGTGGCAGCCTTCGGAGACGACGACGGTGCAGAAGCCGAATTCCTTGACCTTCTTGTCGACCAGCGCGAGGAATTTCTTCTGATCGAACTCGATTTCCGGGAACAGGATCACGACCGGAATGCCTTGATCCTCCACCAGGCCGCCGGCAGCAGCAATCCAGCCAGCGTGGCGGCCCATCACTTCAATGACGAACACCTTGGTCGAGGTTTTCGCCATCGAGCGCACGTCGAAGCTCGCTTCGAGCGTGGAGACGGCGATGTACTTGGCGACCGAACCGAAGCCGGGGCAGCAGTCGGTGATCGGCAGGTCGTTATCAACCGTTTTCGGCACGTGGATCGCCTGGATCGGGTAACCCATCGCCTCGGACAATTGCGAAACCTTGAAGCAGGTGTCGGCCGAATCGCCGCCGCCGTTGTAGAAGAAGTAGCCGATGTTGTGCGCCTTGAACACTTCGATCAGGCGCTCGTATTCGCGCTTGTTGGCTTCCAGCGACTTCAGCTTGAAACGGCAGGAACCGAAGCCGCCCGACGGCGTGGAACGCAGCGCGGCGATGGCGGCGGCGGATTCCTTGGTGGTGTCGATGAGGTCTTCGGTGAGCGCGCCGATGATGCCGTTGCGGCCGGCGTAGACCTTGCCGATCTTGTCTTTATGTTTGCGCGCGGTTTCGATCACGCCGCAGGCCGAGGCGTTGATGACGGCGGTGACGCCGCCGGATTGCGCGTAGAAGGCGTTCATTTTTTTCGCCATGGGTTGTCTCCTTGTATGAGTTACGTGAAATGCCGGAAAGTGAAAAAGCCAGCCCTGCGTCGCACACGGGGCTGGCTTTGTAGATCACGGGGTCGCCGGGCTGCCGGTGCCGACGGGATGCACACATTCGGCATCGGTCAGCGAGTCAGGCAACTGCGACACGGGCTCAACCGAGCGCGGCAAAGATCGAATCGCGAATCCCGTCAACCTTGCCGACGCCGGCAATCTTGACGTATTTGGGCGCGCCGGCTTCGCCGCGCGCGGCCCAGTCACCGTAGTACTTCACCAGCGGCTCGGTCTGTGCATGGTAGACGTCGAGGCGTTTCTTTACGGTTTCTTCCTGGTCGTCGTCGCGCTGGATGAGATCTTCACCGGTGACGTCGTCCTTGCCGGCCACCTTGGGCGGATTGAACACCACGTGATAGGTGCGGCCCGACGCCACGTGCACGCGACGGCCCGACATGCGCTTGATGATTTCCGCGTCGGCCACGTCGATCTCGACCACGAAGTCGATCGGCACGCCGGCGGCCTTCATCGCCTCGGCCTGGGGAATGGTGCGCGGGAAGCCGTCGAAGAGGTAGCCGTTTTTGCAATCGGCTTCGGTGAGGCGCGCCTTGACCATGCCGATGATGATGTCGTCCGACACCAGACCGCCGGCGTCCATGATGGCCTTGGCCTTCATGCCCAGTTCGGTACCGGCCTTGATCTGCGCACGCAGCATGTCGCCGGTGGAAATCTGCGGAATGTTGTACTTTTCCTTGATGTAGTTGGCTTGGGTGCCCTTGCCCGCGCCCGGGCCGCCCAACAGGATCAAACGCATTCGAGTCTCCCTTGTTCTTGAGTTGAAAATTCTTGGATTGAAAAACTTTTCAAGCCTAAGCCAAGGCCAGGCAAGACAACACTCAAAAAATTTTATTCAGCGATTCAAGCGGCTGCTAACAGAGCGCGAACCCGCGCCAGGTCGTCCGGCGTATCCACACCCGCAGCCGGTGCTGTGGCCGTCGTGCCGAGGCTGATGCGGTAGCCGTGCCAGAGTACCCGCAGTTGTTCGAGCATTTCGTGCCGTTCGAGTGGCGAGGCAGTCAGGCCGGCGTAGATGCGCAGAAACCCGGCACGATAGGCGTACAGGCCGATGTGCCGCAGTGCGCCGAGTTCATGCGGCATGGGCTGATTTGCCGCAAAGGCATCGCGCGGCCAGGGAATGGGGGCGCGGCTGAAATAGATCGCATAGCCGGCTTCGTCGGCTACGACCTTGACCACGTTCGGATTCACGAAATCGGCGGCGTCGTGAATGGGATGCGCCAGCGTCGCCATCACCGCATCGTCGTGCAGCACGAGTTGCCGGGCCGCTTCGCGGATGAGCGCAGGCTCGATGAGCGGCTCGTCGCCCTGCACATTGACCACCAGCGTGTCGTCCGGCCAGCCCAGGTGCTCGACCACCTCGACCAATCGCTCGGTGCCCGACTGATGCTCGGGCGACGTCATCAAGGCGGTGTAACCGGCAGCTTCGACGGCGTCGCGCACACGGGTGTCGTCGGTCGCCACCACCACCGACTCGGCACCGGCCTCCAGCGCCCGCGCCAGCACGTGCAGGATCATGGGCCTGCCGGCGATGTCGGCCAACGGCTTGCCCGGCAAGCGGCTGGAGGCGTAGCGCGCGGGAATGACGACGCGAAAGTGCATGTCAGCTGCCGTGTATTTCGCTGGCGCCGAGCGGGCGCGCCTCTTCGGGCAGCATCACGGGAATGTCGTCGCGGATGGGATACGCAATGCGGCAGGCGTGGCAGACGAGTTCCTGCGCCGGTTTTTTCCAGTCGAGCGGCCCCTTGCAGACCGGACACACCAGGATTTCAAGTAGCTTGGGATTCATTCGAAAACACCCTGTAAACGGACGGCGCGCCGGTTTCGCTGCGCCGCGCCTTGCTTTGGTAAAGATGAATGTCGGCCACGGCGAGAAGCGTCACCAGATCGTGGCCGTCACGCGGTGCGTGCGCCACGCCCAGGCTCACCGCCATCGGCAGGCCGTTGCCCTGGCTCCACGCCTCGGTGCGTGCTTCGATGCGCTCGAAGATGTGCGCCACCGTCGCATCGTCGCTCATGGGCAGTATCGCCACAAATTCGTCGCCGCCCCAACGTCCGCACACGCCCATGTCGACCGACTCGCTGAAGATCTGTGCAAATTCCGAGAGCACGCGATCGCCCGCGCCGTGTCCATATTGGTCGTTGACTGCCTTGAACTGATTGAGATCGGCAAACAGCACGGTTGCCGGCAGGCTGGCGTCGGTTTTGTCGAACACCTGATCGGCTGCTGCCAGCAGGCCGTGCCGGTTGAGCAAGCCGGTGAGCGCGTCGAAGCGGCTGCGGTAATCCAGTTGCTGGCGCTGGCCCTCGATGCGCCCCATCAGGATATAAGCGTAGAGCGCGATGGTGACCCAGAACAATCCAAAGAACACGTCGCCAGCGCTCATCTCGAATCCGCCCAGACGATAACGCAAGGCAAACGCGATGGCCATGCCGAGGATGGCACCGGCCAGCACTTCGGCAAAGAGCCGCATGCCGTAGCGCATGCCGTTGCCCAGCAGCACCATCAGGAAGGCCAGTGCCGACGGCGGGATGGGATTGGGGTCGTGCAGCACACAGAGGGTGACGATGACCAGATCGGCTGCCATCGCGCTGCGGATGCGCCACAGCGTGACACGCTTCAGCGCCAGCTGAAAAAACACGCTGTTGATGAGGAAGTACACCCCCAGTGCGAGCAGCAGGTACTCGATGCCGAACAGCACCGGACGCACACTTTCCAGGGTCGAAAAATAGATGACTGCCAACGAGAAGAACAGATAGCGGGTGAAAAACTGCGTAACGATTTCGGAACGCTCGGGCATCCAGAAGCCGGCCTCTTCCGACGACGCCTCCCAGCGACAGGGATGACGCCTATCCTTCCAGTCTGTTGCACGCATCGACTTGTTCTCCCCTGTGGGTGTCTGCCTGGCCTGTAGTAATCCACTTGTCGAACCAAGCGACGAATCCGCTTTCGGGAACCGTCTCCAGCTCAACTGCCCACCAGTCCGTTCCCGCGAATGCGCGGCATTTTACCGCGTCTTTCTCGGTCATCAGCAGCGGGCGATCAGCGGGTAATTCGCCTGGAAGAAAGGCGTGGTGATCGGGAAAGGCCTGCGTTTCAGTGGTGAGGCCTGCGCGTGCCAGCATATCGAAAAAGCCCCGGGGGTGCCCGATGCCGGTGACGGCCAGCCAGCGCGCAGCCGGCAGATCTTCCAGCGCGACCCGCTCCTGCGGCCGGGTCAGCCGCCATGCCTGCCCCGGGTGGGTGTCTACGCGCCAGGATCGCGTGCCTGCATGGGTTCGAGCTTGCGCCTCGCCCCGCACCACCTGTACCACCGCGTCCACCTCATGCAGCCGGCTGGGCGGCTCGCGCAGGGGGCCGGCCGGCAGCGGCCAGCCGTTGCCGAGCCCGACCGCTGCATCGATGACCGCCAGTTCCAGATCGCGATGCAGCCGGTAATGTTGCAGCCCGTCGTCGGACACGATCACATCGATACCCGGATGCCGCGCCAGCAGCGTGCGCGCAGCTGCCACCCGGTCGCGGCCCACCACCACGGGCACCCTCGTTTTCAGGTGGATAAGGAGCGGCTCATCGCCCACTTCGGCCGCCGAACGGGTGGGGCCAACCTCGACGCAGGTTTGCGCCGACCCCCCATAACCGCGACTCACCACGCCAGGCCGCAGGCCGCGAGTGCGCAGATGTTCGACCAGCCAGATCACCAGCGGCGTTTTCCCGCTGCCGCCCGCCGTGATATTGCCCACCACGATCAAGGGCACCCCGACGGCCACCGGCAAGCGGAAACCCAGCCGGTACAGTTGGCGGCGGGTGGCGGCCACGATGCGGAACAGGCCCGCAAGCGGCAGCAGGAGCATCGCGAGCGCGCCTCTGCGCGCCCAGTGATGCTCAGGCGAAAACATGGAAATCAGGGCGCGGGGCTGGTTTGTGTCGCAAAGGTGATGCGCACCAGCCCGGCGCGGCGTGCCGCTTCCATCACGTTCACCACCGACTGGTGGGCGGCGCGTGCATCGGCGTTGATCACCACCACGGGTTCGAGCTGGTTGCCTGCTGCGGCTTTCAGCGCCTGCGCCAGCTGGTCGACGCTGGCGTCGCCGATGGCCGCATCGTCGATCTGGTAACGGCCGTTTTCCGCGACTGCCACCTCGATCTGCCTGGGCGGGTTCGGCGTCTGCGCGGCCCCGCTGGTCGGCAGGTTGATCTTGAGCTCGGCGAAACGCGCGTAGGTGGTCGTCACCGACAGGAAGATCACGATCACCAGCAGGATGTCGATGAAGGCGATCAGGTTGATCTCCGGGTAATCCTCGCGTCGGCCTTTGCGGAAATTCATGGCGGTCTCTTACTTGCGGTCGCCGTGGACGATTTCCACCAGCTTGATCGCCTGCTGTTCCATGTCCACCACCAGCGCCTCGACCTGGCGGCGGAAATGGCGGTAGAACGCCATGGTCGGAATCGCAATGATCAGGCCGAATCCGGTGTTGTAGAGCGCGATGGAAATGCCGTGTGCGAGCTGGGCGGGGTTGGTGCCGCCGGCCGTCTGCGCGCCAAAGATTTCGATCATGCCGACCACGGTGCCGAACAGCCCCATCAGCGGGGCCATGCTGGCGATGGTACCGAGCGAAGTCAGAAAACGGTCGAGTTCCTGGGTGACTGCACGGCCGGATTCCTCGATGGATTCCTTCATCACTTCACGCGAGTAATGCGCGTTTTTCAGCGCCGTGGCAAAGATGCGCCCGAGCGGCGAACCCTCTGCGAGCCGGGTCAGCAGCTCCGGGGTCACGCCGCGCTCCTGATACGACTTGATCGTCTCCAGCAGGAGGTTGTCGGGCGTTACTTCCTTGGCCCGCAGGCTGTAGGTGCGTTCGATAATGATGGCAACGGCAATAATCGACACCAGGATCAGCGGCCAAATCGGCCAGCCGGCCGCCTCGATGATGGCAAGCACAGGAACCACCTCAAAAATGGGAAGGGGCAAAATGTAGCGCTGCGGCGTGAGCAGAGCAAGCCTGCCGTGAACGGACGGCCCTGGCCTCGCCCCGGGACCCACATGGACTATTGAGAAAAGTTCTCCACAAATCGTGTGGACAAGTCTGTGAAGAAGTCGATCCCGGGTGCGCTAAGCGCCTGCCCACAAAGGGAAAACCTGTTTGGCTCAAAAAGTGACCAACCTGACAATATTATTTACATTCAACAAGTTAGCAAAACCACATTGCCGTCAATAGGATGCGGCAAGATTTTTTGATGACTTTTTCAAGACTGTGCATGACCGCATGAAGCCACTGCCCTTATCCTTTTGCCATGTTTTCGTCCGATACCCCTGATGCCCCGCCTGTTCTCACCGTCAGCGAGCTCAACCGCATGGCGCGGCGCGCCCTCGAATCCGCTTTGCCGCTGCTCTGGGTGGAAGGCGAGATCAGCAACTTCACCCGTGCGGCATCCGGGCACTGGTATTTCTCGCTGAAGGACGATCAGGCGCAGGTGCGCTGCGTGATGTTTCGCGGCCGTAACCAGTTTGCCGACTTCTCGCCGGGCAATGGCGACCACGTCGAGATTCGCGCCCTGCCCTCGCTGTACGAAGCGCGCGGCGATTTCCAGCTCGGGGTCGAAGCCATCCGGCGTGCCGGTGCGGGCCGCTTGTACGAGGCGTTTCTCAAGCTCAAGGCCAGGCTCGAATCGGCGGGTCTGTTCGACCCCGCGCGCAAACGCGCCCTGCCCGCTTTCCCGCGCTGTGTCGGCGTCGTCACCTCGCCGCAGGCCGCTGCGTTGCGCGACGTGCTGACGGCGCTCACCCGTCGAATGCCCGGTCTGCGTATCGTTCTTTACCCGGCCCCCGTGCAGGGACAAGGTGCTGGCGCACGGCTGGCCAGTGCAATCGAGACCGCCAGTGCGCGCGCCGAATGCGACGTGCTGCTGGTGGTGCGGGGCGGTGGCTCTCTGGAAGATCTCTGGGCGTTCAACGAAGAAATCGTGGTGCGCGCCATTGCAGCGTGTGGCATGCCCGTGGTGTCGGGCGTGGGGCACGAAACTGACTTCACGCTTGCGGATTTTGCCGCTGACTTGCGCGCGCCGACCCCCACCGCAGCGGCCGAACTGGTCAGCCCCTTGCGTGCCGAATGCATCGGCTTGCTCGCGGGATATGCGCGCCGCCTCAATCGTGCGCACACCCGCATCACCCACAACGCCAGCCAGCATCTGGACTTTCTCTCGCGCCGCCTGCTGCATCCGGCCGAACAGATACGCCTGCGCCGTATCGCGCTCGATCAATGGATTGGCCGTTTGCAGCGCACTGCGCGTAGCCGTCTACAACTCATGCAGGCGCGGCTCGACAACGCGCAGGCGCGGCTCGCCCGGGCGACGCAGCCGCTGCAAACCCGGCACCTGTATCTGGATACGCTGGCCCACCGTCATGCGCAGGCGCTGGATGCGGCGTCCCGGCAGCGCGGGCTGACGCTGGCGCGCCTGGCCGCAAGCCTTGCCCACCTCGACCCCGAGCGGGTGCTGGCACGCGGCTACAGCCTGGTGCAGCGTGCAGACGGACAGGTCGTCCAGGATGCCGCCACGCTTGTGGCAGGCGATGCGCTCGATATCCGTTTCCGCCAGGGGCGTGCCCGCGCCACCGTGGACTCGACTACGCCGGATTGATCGCCAGAAAATCGCGCACTCGATCCTCGACCTCAGCGCTCAGATTCTCCGCCAGGCTGTCCAGCCTCACCGCGTCCGGCCACGAACGCAGCCAGGTCAGTTGACGCTTGGCGAGCTGGCGTGTTGCCGCGATGCCCTGCTCGCGCAGGGTTGTCGCGTCAATTTCGCCGTCCAGATGCGCCCAGGTCTGCCGATACCCGACGGCGCGCATCGATGGCAAGGCAGGGGTCAAGGGATAGCGGATCCGCAACCGCCGCACTTCGTCGAGCAAGCCTTCGGCCAGCATCGCATCGAAACGCGCGGCAATGCGTTGATGCAGCACGGCCCGGTCTCCGGGGATCAGGGCCAATTGCAGCACGCGGTAAGGCAGTGATGCGCCTTGCCGTGCCAGCTGCGCAGACATGGGTTGCCCGCTCAAGCGATAGATTTCCAGGGCGCGTCCTATCCGTTGCGCGTCGTTCGGTGCCAGCCGCGCAGCGGTTTGCGGATCGACCCCGGCGAGTTCGGCGTGCAGGGCCGGCCAACCGCGCGCACGCGCAGCGTCTTCAATGTCCGCGCGCACTACGGGATCGGCGCGCGGCAGATCGTCCAATCCCTGCAAGAGTGCGCGGTAATACAGCATGGTGCCGCCAACCAGCAAAGGCACACGCCCCCGCGCTGTGATGGCTGCCATGCAGGCCAGCGCGTCCTCTCGAAACGCCGCGGCAGAGTAGCTTTCGTGCGGGTCGCGCACGTCGATCAGCGCGTGCGGCGCGCGCGCCAGGGTGGCGGCGTCGGGCTTGGCGGTACCGATGTCCATGCCGCGATACACCAGCGCCGAATCGACGCTGATGATCTCGAGCGGAAAGCGTTCGACCAGTCCGACCGCCAGCGCGGTCTTGCCCGCGGCGGTCGGGCCCATGAGGAAAATGGCGGGCGGAAGGCGGGGTGCGGTCATGGGGGCGATTATCCCCCAGCCCGGGGATCATCCCGGCCCACTGAAACATCGCGATCACGGTCTAAAGTGATTAGTTCGACACGTTCATCCAGTCCGGAGGCCGCAGCCCATGAACCTTGAAAACCTCAAATCCATCGCCGAGGCCATCGTCGCCCCGCAGAAAGGCGTGCTGGCGGCAGACGAAAGCAGCCCCACGATCAAGAAGCGCTTCGATTCGATCCAGCTGGAGTCCACTGAGGAAAACCGCCGGCGCTACCGCGAAATCCTGTTCACCACCGACGGCATCGAAGCGTATGTCGGCGGCGTCATCCTGTACGACGAAACCCTGCGCCAGAGCACGCGCGACGGCATGCCCTTCCCCAGACTGCTGGCGGAGCGGGGCATCATTCCCGGCATCAAGGTCGACCAGGGTGCCAAGGCGCTGGCGCTCCACCCCGGCGACAAGGTCACCGAGGGACTGGACGGCCTGCGCGACCGCCTCGCCGAATACAGGCAACTGGGCGCGCAGTTCGCCAAGTGGCGGGCGGTGATCGAGATCGACGAACGCGATATACCGTCGCCGTTCGGCGTCCGCGCCAATGCTCACGCGCTCGCGCGCTACGCCGCGCTGTGCCAGGAAGCCGGTCTGCTGCCGATCGTTGAACCCGAAGTGCTGATGGACGGCGGCCACGGCATCGAGCGCTGCGAAGCGGTGACGGCGCAGGTGCTGCAGGCGGTGTTCGCCGAACTCGACGCCCACGGGGTGCTGTTCGAAGGCATGCTGCTGAAGCCGAACATGGTGATTGCCGGCAAGAAATGTCCGCGCCAGGCCGGCGTAGAGGAGGTGGCCGCAGCCACGCTGCGCTGCCTGAGGCGCACCGTGCCTGCGGCGGTGCCGGGAATCGTGTTCCTCTCCGGCGGGCAAAGCGCCGAGGAGGCGACCGACCATCTCAACGTCATGAACGCGATGGGGACGCAGCCGTGGCAAGTCAGCTTCTCGTACGGGCGCGCGCTGCAAGCGCCGGTGCTGGCCGCCTGGCAGGGACAGGAAGCCGGGGTCGCCGCCGCGCAGCAGGCGCTGCTCAAGCGTTGCCGCCTCAACGGCCTGGCGCGCGCGGGCAAATATGAGCGCGCCATGGAAGCCGCCGCATGAGCCGCGCCTTCGAGGAAAAACAGGCATAAAAAAGCGGCGGGGTTTCCCCTGCCGCTACGGATTGGCCTGCCGACGCAATCAGGCCGCGTTGGCGTACTGCGCCTTGGCCTGGCGCGCCGCCTCGATTTCTTCCGGGCCGTAAGCCTTGCCGGACCACAGCATTTCGTAGGCAATTTCCTCGTTGCCGTTTTCGCACAGATCGAGCACCTGCTGGAACAGCGGCTGGAAGGTTGCGGAACGGTGCGATTTTTCGTGGTTCTCGAATGTGGTCCAGAACGTCACGATCAGGGCTTCCTTGCCTTTCATCGGGCTTTCAACGGCCTGGCCGATGGTCGAACCCTCGTTCGACACCGCGCCCGAATTCAGCGCGACAAAGCCACCGACAAAACCGGTGTCGGAATGGTAGGTCTTCACGTTTTCACACAGAAAGGCGACGCGTTCCTGCAGGTCATCGACCGTGTATTCCGGTTTGAGAATCACCCGGTTGATGGTCACCACGCCGTCGGTCGGGAAGTTTGCGATCAATCCACTCATGTTTCTCTCCTGTTGCTACTACGGTTGAACAGGGCTTCAGTGTACAAACCTGAGTAAATTAGTCAACTAATAAATTTAATCCGCTAATGCCATCATTAATCTAATGAATTAATAAACTTTGCACAAATATTCAAATATAAACAATGTATTGCGATGGATATCAAATGTATCGCTTCTGCTCGCTGCGCTTGCCCGGCCGCTTTTTCATGATGACCACCCCCTTCGCCACGTCGATGTCTGCGATGGCGATATTGGGGTAGATCGGGTTGAGCGGCTTCAGCATCCAGCCATCCTCGTGTTTCACCATCTGGCGGAAGATGAATTCCTCGTTGACGTAGGCCACCACGAAGGAGCCATCCTTCACCAGCCCCGACGGTTCGACCACGATGATCTCGCCCTCTTCGAATTCGGGCAGCATGGAATCACCCAGCACCATCAGCGCGTAGGGTTCCGAGCCCGCGCAGTTGCTGGCCTCGTTGATGTCCTGGATGGGAATGGTTTTGCGTTCGTCCATGGCGCGTCCTGCCAATACCTGAGTAAAGAAGTCGGGATTATAGCCCAGGCGACTCAGCGGCCACGCATGAACAGGGCATCGAGTTCACGCATCGACAGCTGAAACCAGGTGGGCCGGCCGTGGTTGCACTGCCCGGCCCGCTCGGTGGCTTCCATGTCGCGCAACAGCGCGTTCATTTCAGGCACGGTGAGATGACGGTTGGCACGCACCGCGCCGTGACACGCCAGCGTGGCGAGCAGTTCATTGCGGCGTTCGGCGAGCAGCCGGGCCACACCGTATTCCGCCACTTCAGCGAGCAGGCTGCGCGTGAGCTCGACCGGGTCGGCATCCTTCAGCAACCAGGGCACGGCACGCACGGCCACCGAGGTTGGCGAGGTCACCGAGAGGTCAAAACCGATATCGCGCAGGGCATCGAGATGCGGCCCGAGTTCGGCGACATCCCGGCCATCGGCGCTGAGCGCCACCGGGATCAGCAGGGTTTGCGACGGCACCGCGCGCGCATCCAGCGCCGTTTTCAGTTTTTCGTACACCACCCGCTCGTGCGCTGCGTGCATGTCGACCAGCACCAGTCCCTGGGTGTTTTGCGCCAGCACATACACGCCGTGCACCTGTCCCAGCGCATAGCCAAGTGGGGGGGCATCGCCCTGGACGGCCTCAGGCAGGGGCTGCGCGGTGGGTAAAGGCACCATGCCCGGTTCATGCGCGAGCGGTGCATAGAACGCCAGCGCCTCGTTGACCGCAAGCGGCATCGCGGCCTGTTGCGGCGCGCGAGTCGCGGGTGTGGCGGCTATCGGTGCGGAAGCGCTCTCTGTCTGGGCCGGCGCGGCGAGCACGCGTTCCACCGCATGAAACAGGAACTGGTGCACCGCGCGCGACTCCCGGAAGCGAATTTCCGTCTTGGCCGGATGCACATTCACATCCACCGCATCGGGCGGAATCTCGATGAACAGGCAGTACGCCGGATTGAGCTGGTGATGCAGCACGTCCTTGTAGGCTTCTTTCAGCGCGTGGACGATGAGCTTGTCGCGCACATAGCGGCCGTTCACAAAAACCTGCTGGGTGTCCCGGCTGGCTGTGGCGGCCGACGGCCGGATCACCCAGCCACTTACTCTTAGCGGCCCGGCTGCCGCCTCCACCGCAATGGCCTGAGACTCGAACGCGTCGCCCAGCACCTGTCGCATTCGCGCCGCCGCATTACCTGCGGCGTAACGCGCCTGTACCCGGACGTTGTGGCTGAGACTGAACGCCGTCGCGGGATGCGCCAGCGCCATGCGCCGCACGGTTTCCGCGCAATGCGCGTATTCGGTGGCCTCGGTCTTGAGGAATTTGCGTCGCGCCGGTGTGTTGAAGAACAGATCCTGGATATCCAGGGTGGTGCCGGGCTCGCGCGCGGCGGGAGCCGGTTCGGCCACCTGCCCGCCATCCACACTCAGGCTCCAGGCATGGTCGGCGTCCGCCCGTCGACTGGTCAGCGTGACCCGCGCGACCGCACCGATGGACGCCAGCGCCTCGCCACGAAACCCCAGACTTGCCACCTGTTCCAGGTCGGTAAGGCTGGCGATCTTGCTGGTGGCGTGGCGCGTCATGGCGAGTGCAAGCTCGTCACGCGCAATGCCGGCCCCGTTGTCGGCCACGCGGATACGCTTGACGCCGCCCTGCTCCAGTTCAACGCGTATCTCCGTGGCCCCGGCATCCAGGCTGTTTTCGAGAATTTCCTTCAGCGCAGCGGCGGGCCGCTCGATCACCTCGCCAGCGGCAATCTGCGAAATCAGCACATCGGGCAACACGCGTATGGTCACGCCGCCGGCTCCGGATACGCCACGCCCCGGCGGGCCGCCATCGCCCGCCCCAACCGTTGCAGAGCCACAGCGTCCAGCATCTGGCGCGCCAAGGGCAGCACGTGGGCGTTCTCAAAGGCAAGATGAGTGCGCTGGGCCCCGACAAATCGCGCCAGCAGTCCTGCATCCAGTGCGTCGGGCGTCCCGTTCGACACCGCCACCAGCTGCCCGCGCAGCACCCGCCACAGCCAGGCCTGTTCTTCATGCTCGTGCGTGAGGCTTTCTGCCAGATCGCAGGCTCCCGGTGCATGGGCCTGTTCCAGCAGGGGGAAGAGATTGCGTTCCTCGTCGTCGTGGTGATGCACGGCGGCGGTATCAAAATAACTCAGCACACCCTGTGCCGCCCGGCGCGCCGCGTCATCCGCGCCTGTCGCCTGCAAGTGCGCCAGCAGTTTTTCCAGGGTGTCGCATTGCCGGGCGATCCGGGCATGGCAGGCTTCCAGTACATCGAGCGGCGCGTCAAACCCCGGTGCCGCCGTGCCCAGCAGGCTGCGCGTCATGGATTGCGCGTGAGCCGCGCGGGTGCGGTCAACGGATGTTTGTCGAAGTAGGTCTTGACGCCTTCGACGATGGCATCGACCAGCTTGTCCTGGTAGTCCGGGTCGTTGAGGCGCTTTTCTTCTTCGGGATTCGAGATGAACGCGGTTTCGACCAGGATGGACGGAATATCAGGGGCTTTCAGCACGGCAAACCCGGCCTGTTCGACATAGTTCTTGTGCAGCGTGTTGATGCCGCCGATCTGCTTCAGTACGGCATGTCCCACCTTCATGCTGTCGTTGATGGTGCTGGTTTGCGTCAGGTCGATGAGCGTGCGCTTGAGCGAGGGGTCTTTCACATCGATATTGATGCCGCCGATGAGGTCGGCGTCGTTTTCCTTCTTGGCCAGCCAGCGGGCGGCGGTGGAGGTGGCACCGCTTTCCGACAGGGCAAACACCGACGATCCCCGCGCATGCGGCTTGATGAAGGCATCGGCATGGATCGACATGAACAGGTCGGCCTGCGCCGCGCGCGCCTTGCTCACCCGCTGCGCCAGCGGCACAAAGTAGTCACCGTCGCGCGTGAGCACCGCGCGCATGTTGTCCTGCGCGTCGATTTTCTGTTTGAGCTTTTTGGCCAGCGCGAGCGTGATGTCTTTTTCGCGTGACCCGGCCGCTCCCAGCGCCCCGGGGTCTTCGCCGCCGTGACCGGCATCGATGGCCACCGTGATGAGGCGTTTGTATTGTGGTGCGGTCGGCTTGGGGGTGGGGGCAACCGGCGCGGGTACCGCCGCCTGCGGCGTGCCGTCTAGGGGATACAGATCGATCACCAGCCGGTGACCGTATTGCGCCAGGGGTTGCAGCGGGAAAATAGACGGTTTGACCGCGCGTTTTAGATCGAGCACCACCCGCATCACACCGGGCCGGTTCATGCCCACGCGGATCGCGGCAATGTAAGGATCGTCTGCCGCCAGTTGGCCCACCAGCGCATCGAGCGCAGGCCCGGGCTCTATGCCTTCAAGGTCGATGACCAGCCGCCCGGGTGTGGCCAGGCTGAAATACTTGTGTGCCAGGGGCTGCGGTGATTCGAGCGTAATCCGCGTGTAATCCGACGAGGGCCACAGCCGGGTGGCAGTCAGCTGCGTCGCCTGGGCCCAGCTCGACCACAGCAGCACACTCAACAGTAGGGTTTTCAGCAAGTTCAGCAACTCGTCTCCAGATAGTGCGCGCCGCGCGCGCTGACGGCTTCGCAGGTCACGTCACGCCCGGCTTCGCCGATTGCCAGCCGGATCAGCACATCGGGTTCAGGCAGCCAGCCTGCGGCTTTTTCCGGCCACTCGACCAGGCTGACGGTGTGATCGCTCAAATCGCGGAAGCCCGCGTCCAGCCACTCGCGCGGGTCATGCATACGATATAGATCAAAATGATACAGCTCAAACCCCGGCAGTTCATACGATTCCGCCAGTGTGTACGTGGGGCTTTTCACACGGCCGGCATAGCCCAGCCCGCGCAGTAGACCGCGCACGAGCGTGGTTTTGCCCGCTCCCAGGTCGCCGCGCAGGTGGAGCGTGAGCCCGGGCGTAAGGTTCCGCGCAAGCCGCGCGCCAAACGCCAGCGTGGCGGCTTCGTCTGGCAGGTGCGCGCGGCAGCGCACGGTATCATCGGCAGCATGCATGACGTGGACTTATCCCGGCTGGCCGCCAACATCCCGCACTGGGGACGCGAACTCGGCTTTGCCGACATCGGCGTTGCCGACTGCGATCTGGGGGCGGCGGAACAGGGCCTGCTGGACTGGCTGGCAAAAGGCTTTCATGGCGAAATGGATTATATGGCCGCGCACGGCGTGAAGCGTAGCCGTCCGGCCGAACTCGTGCCCGGCACGCTGCGCGTGATCACTGCACGGCTGGATTATTTTCCGCCCGACGCCGCCGATCCGCACCGCATCATGGCCGACGCCGAGGCCGCCTATCTTTCGCGCTATGCGCTGGGGCGCGACTACCATAAGGTGCTGCGCCACCGCCTGCAAAGCCTGGCCGAGCGCATCGTTGCCTCGGCAGGCCACGGGCAATTCCGCGTCTTTACCGACAGCGCGCCCGTGCTCGAAGTCGAACTCGCGTCCAAATCTGGCCTGGGCTGGCGCGGCAAACACACGCTGCTGCTTAACCGCGAGCACGGATCGTGGTTTTTTCTGGGCGAGATTTACACCGATCTGCCGCTGCCGGTGTCCCACCCCGAATCCAATCACTGCGGCACCTGCCAGGCCTGCCTGGATGTCTGCCCCACGCAGGCCATCGTCGCGCCCTACCGGCTCGACGCACGCCGCTGCATCTCCTATCTCACCATCGAACTCAAGGGCAGCATCCCCGTCGAGCTGCGCCCGGCGATCGGTAACCGCATCTACGGCTGCGACGACTGTCAGCTCGTCTGCCCCTGGAACCGCTTTGCGCAGACCGCCGCCCTGCCCGACTTTGCCGTGCGCAACGGGCTCGACCGCGCGCGGCTGGTTGAACTGTTTGCCTGGAGCGAGGCCGACTTCAACGAGCGGTTAGCCGGCTCGGCGATCCGCCGCATCGGGCACGAACGCTGGTTGCGCAATATCGCGGTCGCGCTAGGCAACGCGCCGCCTTCCGCACCAATTGCCCACGCGCTCAACACCCGGCTCGACCACGCGTCGGCACTGGTGCGCGAACACGTGGCCTGGGCGCTGGAACGTCAGACGCGCGCCTGAGCCGCGCGCAACTCGACTTTCGCGTGGCGAATAACCGAGGTTCCCGAGGTCAGCGCCAGCCCGGCCAGCACCAGTGCCACCGCGATATCCGGCCAGCCCCGCGCCGTGACCCACACCCCGCCCGCCGCCGCCAGCACCGCCAGATTGCCCAGCGCATCGTTGCGCGAACACAGCCATACCGAGCGCGCCTGCGCGTCGCCCGTACGGTATGCATACAGCAAGGCCGCCACACCCACATTGACCGCCAGTGCCGCGAGGCTCACCCACCCCATGATGACCGGCTCGGGCACCACACCCGCCGCCCATTGCCACGCCGATTTGCCGAGCACGAATATCCCGTAAGCAACCATGAGCCAGCCTTTCCACAGCGCGGTGCGCGAGCGCCACACCGGTGCCAGCCCCAGCACGAAGAGCGCCACTCCGTAATTGCCGGCGTCCCCCAGAAAATCGATGGCGTCCGCCAGCAGCGACACCGATTGCGCGGCAAAGCTGGCGACGAGTTCGACGCCGAACATCGCCGCGTTCAAAACCAGTGCGATCCACAGCGCGCGCCGATAACGCGGATCGGGCGGAGCCTGGCAGCCCGAATCGCAACCGCAACCGCTCATGGCCGCTCCCTCGACAGCCAGGCCCACAGGTAGAATGCGCGTGTTTCCATTTGACCATCCTGCCACGCATGACCGCGAACGCACATTCCCCCATCGGCGTATTCGATTCCGGCATCGGCGGATTGACAGTCGTTCGCGCCCTGATGGAACGCCTGCCCTACGAGAACATCGTCTACTTTGGCGACACCGCGCGCGTGCCCTACGGCGTCAAATCGGTCGAAACCATCGCCCACTTCACCACCCAGATCGCCCAGTTTCTGCTGGAAAAAGACGTCAAGCTCCTGGTCATCGCCTGCAACACCATGGCCGCCGTCGCCGCGCAGGTGGTGAAAGACCTCTCGCCCGTGCCCGTGCTCGACGTCATCGACGCTGGTGCCGTTTCCGCGCGCGGCGGCAAGAAAATCGGCGTCATCGGCACCCCCACTACCATCAACAGCAACGCCTACGCCCGCGCCATTCACGACTACGCCCCCGATTCGCGCATCCATTCGCAGGCTTGTGCGCTCTTCGTGCCGCTGGTCGAAGAAGGCTGGCTCGACCACGACGTGACACGACTCACCGCCGAGGACTACCTCAAGCCCCTGCAAGCCGAACACATCGATACCCTGGTGCTTGGCTGCACCCATTACCCTTTGCTAAAACCGCTGCTTCAGCAGGTCGTCGGCGACGACGTCGCCCTGGTCGATTCCGCCGAAGCCATGGCCCAACAGGTCGCCGCCGTACTTGCCGAAAAAGGTCTCGCCAACCCCGGCCCCGGAGAGCCACGCTACGACTTCTACGTCACCGACGTGCCGCTCCGGTTCCAGACCATCGGCGAGCGGTTTCTGGGGCGCACGCTGAACAATGTGCATGTGGTGAAGTGGTAGGCGTACATGATCCGCGTCAATGCGCAGATCGAACTTGATGAACGCGAAATCCACGAGGATTTCATCCGTGCCTCCGGCTCCGGCGGACAGAACGTCAACAAGGTATCGACCGCTGTACAACTGCGCTTTGATGTCGCCCGTTCACCCTCGTTGCCTGAGCATGTACGTGAACGCCTGAGAATTCTGGCCGGTCGCCGCCTCAATCAGGAGGGTGTACTCGTTATCGAGGCCGAGCGTACCCGCAGCCAGCGACGCAACCGTGACGATGCGCTGGAGCGTCTGGTTGAACTGATTCGGGAAGCCTGCAAAGTCGCAACTGTGCGCCACCCCACCCGGCCTACATCAGCATCCAGGAAGCGGCGACTGGAAGGCAAACAGCGGCACGGAGTAACAAAAAAACTACGCACCTTGAAGCCGGGATCGGATCACTGAGCCGTACACGCCGGTTCTTCAACGCTTTTGCCGCCCGAATTGTGTTGCTTGCCAAGGGGCGCAGCACCACCAGTCAATCGATTTAGCCGAACGTCAGCCCCATCGCCTCGCGCACATCGCGCATGGTATCCCGCGCCAGTTCCTGGGCTTTTTCGCTGCCGTCGGCGAGGATGTTGCGCACCAGGTCGGGGTTATCTTCGTAATGCTGGGCGCGTTCGCGGATGGGGGCCAGCTCTTTTAGTACGGCGTCGATGACGGGCTGTTTGCATTCGAGGCAGCCGATGCCGGCGCTGGTGCAGCCGGCGGTGGCCCACTGGCGCACGCCGTCGTCGGAATACACCAGGTGGAACTGCCACACCGGGCAGTTGGCGGGGTTGCCAGGATCGGTGCGGCGCACGCGCGCGGGGTCGGTGGGCATGGTGCGGATTTTCTTCGCGACGGTGTCGGGGTCTTCCCTGAGCGCAATGGTGTTGTTGTAGGACTTGGACATTTTCTGGCCGTCCAGACCCGGCATTTTCGAGGCGACGGTGAGCAGGGCTTCGGGTTCGGCGAGGATCATCTTGCCGGAGCCTTCGAGGTAGCCGAACAGGCGCTCGCGGTCGTTCATCGACAGGTTTTGCGCGTCGTTCAACAGCGCCTGGGCGGATTCCAGGGCTTCGTCGTCGCCTTTTTGCTGGTAGGCGACGCGGCATTCTTCGTAGACGCGGGCTTTTTTGGAGCCGAGTTTTTTCACGGCGGACTGCGCCTTTTCTTCGAAGCCGGGTTCACGCCCATACAGGTGGTTGAAGCGGCGGCAGATTTCGCGGGTGAATTCGATATGCGGTACCTGGTCTTCGCCCACGGGCACGAGGTTGGCGCGGTAGATGAGGATGTCGGCGCTTTGCAACAGCGGGTAGCCGAGGAAGCCGTAGGTGGAAAGGTCTTTTTCGGAGAGCTTTTCCTGCTGGTCTTTATAGGTGGGCACGCGTTCCAGCCAGCCCAGCGGCGTGCTCATCGACAAGAGCAGATGCAGCTCGGCGTGTTCGATGACTTTCGATTGCACGAAGATCGTGGCCTGCGCCGGGTCGACGCCGGCGGCAAGCCAGTCGACGACCATGTCGCGCACGTTGTCGGCGATGGCCTGCGGGGTGTCGTAATGGGTGGTGAGCGCGTGCCAGTCGGCCACAAAGAACAGGCAGGGGTATTCGTTCTGCAGGCGCAGCCAGTTTTTCAGCACGCCGTGGTAGTGGCCAAGGTGCAGGCGGCCGGTGGGGCGCATGCCGGAAAGTACGCGGTCGGAGTACATAGCTAAGAGCGTGAGGGGTTGGGAGTGAAGCCGTCAGGCGAGGACGAGCTGGATCAGGCCGATGAGCTGGGCGGGTTCCAGGCCGGTGATGAGTGCAGTCAGCCCGATGAACAGGTTGATGAGCGGCCACAGCACGATGCTGAGCAGGCCAGTAAACAGCAAACCCAGCAGGATGAAGAAGCCGTAAGGTTCGATGCGTGAAAACTGGATGGCCTGTTTCACCGGCAACAGGCTCACGGCGATGCGGCCTCCGTCCAGCGGTGGCAGTGGCAGCAGGTTGAGTGCCATGAGGATGACGTTGATGAACACGCCGGCGGCACCCATCAGCATCATCGGCGCGGTGGCAAAGCTGCTGCCGAGTGCGTGGCCGGCCTGGATGACGAGCGCCCAGAACACCGCCATGACGAAGTTCATGCCTGGCCCGGCGGCGGCCACCCAGAGCATGTCCTGCTTGGGTCGGCGCAGGTTGGCAAAATTCACCGGCACGGGCTTGGCCCAGCCGAAGAGTATTGCCCCCGCACCGAACAGTTTGCTCATGATGAGGATGCCCAGCGGCACCAGGATCGTGCCGACCAGGTCGATGTGCTTGATGGGGTTGGCGGTAATGCGCCCCTGCGATGCTGCCGTGGTATCGCCGAAGTAGCGGGCCACGTAGCCATGCGCGGCCTCGTGCAGGGTGATGGCAAAGATCACCGGCAGCGCGAAGACGGCAATTTTCTGGATGAGGGTGAGTTCCATCAGGCTTCGAAATCCGTCGCGTCACCCTTACCGTAGCGCAGGATCACGGGGGTGTCGGTGGTGAGATCGACGACCGTGGTCGGCGTAAGCCCGCAAGCCCCGCCGTCGATGACCAGATCGACCTGGTGCTCCAGCCGTTCGCGGATTTCCCACGGTTCGGTCAGCGGCACGTCTTCGCCATACAGCAGTAGCGTGGACGACAGCATGGGCTCGCCGAGTTCGGCCAGGATCGCCTGCGCCACCGGATGATCGGGCACGCGCAAGCCAATGGTGTCGTGCTTTTTGTGCAGCAGCCGCTTCGGCACTTCGCGGGTGCCGCGCAGGATGAAGGTGTAGGCCCCGGGCGTGTGCGACTTGAGAAAGCGGAACTGGGTGTTGTCCACCTGCGCGTAACGGCCCAGCTCGGAGAGGTCGCGACAGATCAGCGTGAGGTCGTGGCCGGTGTCCAGACCGCGCACCGACAACAGGCGCATCGCCGCTTCCTTGTCGCCGATGTGGCAGCCCAGCGCGTAGCAGGAATCGGTGGGGTAGACGATCACGCCGCCGCGTTTGAGGATGTCGACCGCCTGCTGCACCAGACGGGGCTGCGGGTTATCCGCATGGATGTTGAAAAATTGCGCCATGGGGATCACGCCAAGGTTTGAGAAAGAGGCGGCAGGGAAAATTGCTGGAGTTCGGGCCAGCCCTGCCACACCGGCTGGCAAAAGTGCGGCAGCGCCGGCAGGCGGCCGATGTCGAGGCCTTCGCCCGGCGCGTGGAAATCGGCCCCGCGCGACGCCTTGAGTCCAAACGCGCGCGCAAGGTCGGCCCACTTGCCGTATTCGGACGGATGATGACTGCCGGTGATGACCTCGATCCCCTCGCCGCCCAGTGCCCGAAAAGCATCCAGCAGCAAATGCTGCTCACGCGCGTCGAAAGGATAGCGGCCAGGGTGCGCGATCACCGCCGTGCCGCCGCTGGCGCGGATCCAGCCGACGGCGTTTTCCAGCGTCGTCCATTCGTGCTCGACATAACCCGGATTGCCGGGGGTGAGGTAACGGCGAAACGCGCTGCGCGTATCGGACACATGGCCCTGCGCCACCAGCCAGCGCGCAAAGTGGGTGCGGCCGACCATCTGCTTGTTGGCCGCGTATTCCCAGGCACCGTCGTAAGCGCCGGCGATGCCCGACCGGGCAAGATCGTCGCTCATGCGGCGCGCGCGTTCGATGCGGCCGTTGCGGATACCCTGCAAGCCGGCAACCAGTTCGGGATGCGCGGGGTCGATGCGCAAGCCGACGATATGCACCGTCTTGCCATGCCAGGTGACCGAAATTTCCACCCCAGGGATGAACACCATGCCCCGCGCGACGGCGGCTTGCCCTGCCTCGGCCAGACCGCCGACATCGTCGTGATCGGTCAGCGCCAGCGCGTGCACGGCGTTGGCGGCAGCGCGCGCCACCACCTCGGCGGGCGGCAGCACACCGTCGGACACGTTGGAATGGCAATGCAGGTCGATATTGAGCATCATGGACGGGCTCGAAGGAACCCGGCGGGGCGTGCTTGGTCAGGAACGGGAATCATAGCAAAATAAGCGTTACGTCCGAATTTAAGGGCGGCCCGGGCAGCCTGCCCACAAGCAAAAAATGAAAAAACTGCTGTTCGACCTCTTCCCTGTCATCGTCTTTTTCGTCGCCTACAAGCTGGGCGACGCCAACGCCGAAGCCACCCGCACCCTCATGGCAAGCCTCGGCTTGCCGCAGCCGGCCGGCGTGGGCGAGAAGCCCGGCATCTATCTCGCCACCCTGGTCGCCATCGTCGCCAGCTTCGGCCAGATTGCCTGGGTGAAGCTGCGCGGCCACAAGGTGGAGACCATGCTGTGGGTCAGCCTCGGCATCATCGTGGTGTTCGGCGGTGCCACGCTGTGGCTGCACGACGAAGCCTTCATCAAGTGGAAGCCCACCGTGCTCTACTGGGTCTTTGCCGCCATCATCCTGGGGGCCACGCTGTTCGGCCGCAATGTCATCAAGAGCCTGATGGGCACGCAGATGGAACTTCCCGACGCGGCCTGGAGTCGGTTGAATGCCAGCTGGGGCGGTTTTTTTGCCTTCATGGGGGTTGCAAATCTGCTGGTCGCCTTCAATTTCTCCACCGACACCTGGGTCAACTTCAAGCTCTTTGGCAGCCTGGGACTGATGCTGGTGTTTGTGATCGGCCAGAGCATGATGCTGGCCAAATATATGGACAAGGAAGAAAAACAGTAATGTTGTACGCCATCGTCGGGCAGGACATGCCCAACAGCCTGGAACCCCGCCTCGCCGCCCGCCCTGCCCACCTCGACCGTCTGAATGCGCTGCAACAGGCCGGCCGCTTGTTGCTGGCCGGCCCCTTCCCCGCCATTGACACCACCGATCCGGGCCCGGCGGGTTTCACCGGCAGTCTCATCGTGGCCGAATTCTCCTCGCTCGAAGAAGCCCGGGCCTGGGCCGATGCCGACCCCTACGTGACCACCGGGGTGTACGCCCGCGTGAGCGTCAACCCGTTCAAAAAGGTGCTGCCCGCATGACGACCGCCGACCGTATCCGCGAACGCCTGGCCGCGCTGGAACCCGAAACCTACACGCTCGACGACGACAGCGCGGCGCATCGCGGCCACGCCGGGGCGGCGTCGGGCGGTGGGCACTTCAGTCTCACTATCGTGTCACCGAAATTCCGTAACCTCTCCACCCTCGCCCGTCATCGTCTGGTGTATGAAGCGATGGGTGACCTGATGCAGCGCGAGATTCACGCGCTGTCAATTTCCGCACTGACCCCGGAAGAACTCTGAAAGGAATCCGCATGCGTTTTGCCCCTCTCCCCGCCCTGATCCTGCTGGCCCTGGCTCCGCTGGCCCAGGCCCAGACGCCTGCTGCTACCACAGCCGACGCTGGCAAGCCGCTGGCCGTCGTCAACGGCAAGGAAATCCCGGCGCTCTACGGCGAACTCGTCAAGCGCGAAATGGCGCAAGGCCAGCCGGCTACGCCCGAGCTCGACACCCGCGTACGCGAATCGCTCATCAACCTCGAACTGTTGTCGCGCGCGGCCCTCGACAAGGGCATCGACAAATCGCCCAACCTGGCAGCCGCCATGGATATCCGCCGCAAGGACATGCTGGCCAAGGCCTACCTGGAAGATTACGTGAAGTCGCACCCGGTAACGGACGCAGAAATTACGGCGGTGTACGACAAAGCCAAGGCAGAGCCGGCCGAGACGGAATATCGCGCGCGCCACATCCTCGTCAAAACCGAGGCCGAAGCGAAAAAAATCCTCGCCGACCTGGGCAAAAAAGCCAAATTCGAAGACCTGGCGAAAAAGTTCTCCAAGGACGCCGGCTCGGCCAAGAACGGCGGCGCACTCGACTGGGCCGATCGCGGTGCCTACGTGAAGGAATTTTCGGACGCGCTGACGGGCCTGAAAAAGGGCGAGACGACAAAAACCCCGGTAAAGACCCAGTTCGGTTATCACATCATCCGCCTCGACGACGTGCGCAAGGGTGAACTGCCCCCGCTGGACGCCGTGCGTGCCGAGATCATCAAACAGGTTCAGCAGCAGCGCATCCGCGACGCCATCAGCGCTGCGCGGGCCGGTGCAAAAATCGAGTAAAAAGCGAATAATGAACGGGAGGCGAGCGTCGTCTCCCACCTAGACAGGGACCCATCATGGCGAACAAAGAATACAACCACCTGCAAGATGTTTTCCTCAACACCCTGCGCAAGGAGCGCATCCCGGTATCGGTGTTTCTGGTCAACGGCATCAAGCTCATGGGCCGGATCGAATCCTTCGACCAGTTCGTGGTGCTGTTGAAGGGCCAGGATCAGGCGGCCCAGATGATCTTCAAGCATGCAATCTCGACCATTTCGCCCTCGCGCGAAGTGGTGCTGCCGCAGCGCGAACCCGAGGCCTGAGGCACAAGTGCATCGCGGTGCAGACTTGGCACCGCGTAGGGCAGGATCCAGGGCTCTCCCGTGCAGAGAGCCCTTTTTGACGCCCACTCAGGCCAGCAGGGGCTAATTTGTGCCCTGACGCAAGCGTTTGAGCGCTTCAATCAATGCCGTCGTCGCAGTCGAGAATGCCTTGGCATTGCCCCTGTAAATGATATTTCCACCAGCTGCCCGGTACACGTCTAAAGCGCTGTAAGGCGTCTTGCGCACGCGCGACTACCTGTAAATCAGTTCTCTTGTGACGTCGCTATGCGTTTTATTTGGATCCTGCTGGTTGGGAGTGTCTCGCCCGCCCTGCACGCTGCCACGTGCAACGCGTCCAGCGCTGAAACCCGGGCTCGCCTGATCGAACTCTATACGTCGGAAGGGTGCAGCTCGTGTCCACCGGCAGACCGCTGGCTGTCGGCTTTGCCAGCTTCACCCACACTGGTGCCACTGGCCTTCCATGTCGACTACTGGGACAAGCTGGGCTGGCGTGATCCCTATGGCCAGCCTGCATTCAGCCAGCGCCAGCGTCAACGCAACACGGGGTTGGGCTGGGTTTATACGCCTCAGCTCATGCTCGACGGCGAAGACTGGCGACAGTGGTCACGGGGGCTGCCTGCGTCGAAAAATGGGATGGCTCCCGTGCATCTCTCGCTCGACCTCACCCACCATCCCGAACAACTCTACGTGCAGGTTACGAGCCGATTCACCCCTCCCGCCTCGGCACACGGCACGCAACTATATGTGGCGCTCTACGAAAATCAGCTGGTATCGCGGGTCAATGCTGGCGAGAACGCCGCGCGAACCCTGCGGCACGATTACGTGGTGCGTGAACTCGCCGGTCCGCTAAAGCCCGATGTGGCCCGCCATCGATTCAGGCTGTCGCGCCACTGGCAGCCCAGTCAGCTAGGTGTTGCCGCATTTGTCATCAATGGCGAAGGTGACACGCTACAGGCACTGGCGCGCATGGGTTGTCCCTGAATAGCTAGCCAAACACGTAGCGCGTGCCGACGGCGTGCCAGTGCACGGCGTCTTCGTCCAGCGCGCGCTGGGTGAGCGGCCGGCGTGCCAGCCAGCCTTCGGGTAAATCCAGCCGGATGCGCTTGCCGTTCAATTCCACCTTCAAATCGGGCAGACGCGGCTCGGCCCGGCTGCGGCACAGAATCACCGCCTGCCGCAGCAGCCACACCAGCAAACGATCGTGTTCGGACACGCTGCCTGCGGCAAATTCCGGCACCTTGACCAGCGCGCCCCGCTGCGCACGTGCCAGCAGCGCCAGCCGTGCCTGCTCGGTGCGGGAAAACCCCGGCATGTCGGCGTTTTCGAGAATGTAGCCCGAGTGGCGGTGGTAGCCGCCGTGCGAGACCGACAGACCGATTTCGTGCAGGCGCGCAGCCCAGTCAAGAAACAGCAGGTCGTTGTCGTCCACCTGGCTACCAGAGGCGGCCAGCAGTTTTTGCGCCACCCGCTTCACCCGGGCGGCCTGCTGGGTGTCGATGTGATAACGGCGGGCAAATTCTTCCACCGTCGCCTCGCGCATGTCCTGCTTGTGAAAGCGCCCGAGCAGGTCGTAGAGAATGCCTTCGCGCATGGCGGTTTCCGCGACGTCCATCTGTTCGATGCCGAGTTCAGCAAAGAGGCCAGCCATGATGGCGAAACCGCCGGCAATCACCGGCCGGCGGTCACGTGAGAGGCCAGTCAGTTCCAACGCATCAGCGTGGCCCGCCTTGACGAGTTGTGCACGCAGCCGGTCGAGGCCGTCTGCCGTGATGCCACGATCCGACCAGCCATTCTGCTCAAGGATTTCGCGCAGCGCACGCGCCGTGCCGGACGAGCCCACGGCCTGCTGCCAGTTGCCACGCGAGAACTCGCGCGTGATGCGTTCGACCTCGGCCCGTGCCGCCACCTCGGCGGCCTTAAGCGCGCTTTTGTCGATAACACCGTCAGGGAAAAATCGTTTGGAAAAGTTGACGCAGCCCATGTGCAGGCTTTCGCGTTCGTGCGGTTTCAGGCCGTGGCCGATGATGAATTCGGTGGAGCCGCCGCCTATATCCACCACCAGCCGGCGGTCGGGCGAAGCCGGTAACGAATGCGCCACGCCCAGATAGATGAGCCGCGCTTCCTCGCGGCCGGCGACGATTTCGATGGGATGCCCCAGCGCGATCTCGGCCTTGGGAATGAATTCGTCGGCGTTCTTCGCCACCCGCAGCGCCGAGGTGCCGACGCAGCGGATCGCTTCGGGGCTGAGGCCGCGCAGGCGTTCGCCAAAGCGATGCAGGCAGGCCAGCGCGCGAGCCTGGGTGGCATCGTCGAGGCGTTTGTCGTCGGTGAGCCCGCCGGCCAGCCGCACGGTTTCCTTCAGCGAATCCAGCGGATACAACTGGTCGCCCGACACCCGCGCCACTTCAAGGCGGAAGGAATTGGAGCCGAGATCGACGGCGGCGAGGGTATCGTAGGTTTTCATGACGGTGTTTTCATGCAACCGAAGCAAAGAACAGGTAGGCCATGCCGACGGCGGCGAGTATTCCCGCCAGGTCGGCGATCAAGCCGCAGGCGACGGCGTGGCGCACGCGACGGACGCCAACCGCGCCGAAATACACCGCCAGCACGTAGAACGTCGTCTCGGTGCTGCCCTGCACGATCGACGCCAGCCGGCCGGCAAACGAATCGGCACCGTGGGTCTGCATGGTGTCGATCATCATCGCGCGCGCGCCGCTGCCGGAAAAAGGTTTCATCAGGGCGGTGGGCAGTGCATCGACCCAGCGCGCGTCAAAGCCCAGACCCAGCACCGCACCGCGCACGGCGTTCATCAGCAGGTCGAGCGCGCCGCTGGCGCGGAACACCGCAATGGCGACCAGCATGGCGACAAGATACGGAATGATCGTGACGGCGGTGTGAAAACCCTCCTTCGCACCCTCGACAAAGGCTTCGTAGGCATTCACCCGGTTTTTTACCGCCATCAGCAGGAACACGACCACCAGCCCGAACAGAATCACATTGCTGAGTATGGACGACTGCCGCGTCATTTCGGCGGCAGGCAGGCTGGAAAAATACGCGACCAGGCCGCCGATGAGCGCGGTAGCCCCGCCCAGGTAGGCCAGCGTGACACGGTTCCACAGGTGTAGCTTCTGGAAGAAACCAGTGACGAAGAGGCCCACCAGGGTGCCGATGTAAGTGGTGATGAGCAGCGGCACGAAGACGTCGGTGGGGTCGGCCGCGCCCAGTTGCGCGCGGTAGGTGAAGATCGTCACCGGCAGCAGCGTGACCGAGGCGGTGTTGATCACCAGAAACAGTATCTGTGCATCGCTCGCGGTGTCTTTGGAGGGATTGAGCGTTTGCAGTTCCTGCATGGCCTTGATGCCGAGCGGCGTGGCCGCGTTGTCCAGGCCCAGCATGTTGGCACCCATGTTCATGGTCATAGCCCCCAGCGCGGGATGATTCGGCGGCACGTCCGGGAACAGCCGGCGGAACAGCGGGGTGAGGCCGCGCGTGAGCAGCGCCAGCATCCCGGCGCGTTCGCCGATTTTCATCACCCCCAGCCACAGCGCCATCACGCCGGTCAGCCCCAGGGCAATCTCGAACGCGGTCTTGCTGCTGTCGAACAGCGCCTTCACCAGCGCGGCCATGATGTCGGCGTCGCCCAGGAACAGCAGTTTGAATAGCGCGATCAGGAAGGCAACCAGAAAGAAGCCGATCCAGAGCGCGTTGAGCATGAATGCTCAGGCGACCCAGCCTGCGACGACCACCAGCAGACCCGCCACCAGCCAGATCACCAGCCCGCGCCAGATCATGCTGACGGCGCTGTCGATGCAGTCGGCGTCGGGTGACTGGCCGGTACCCATATCAGGTCGCCACACCGTTTCGCCGCCCACGTTCACCGATTGCCCCAGCTTGATACCCATGGCCCCCGCGCCTGCCGCCACCACCACGCCCTCTTCCGGCTCCGGCCAGGCGTCGGCCTGGGTGCGCCAGGCGTAGGTGGCGTCTTCAAAATTGCCGGCAATCGCGTAGGTCACTGCCGTGAGGCGTGCGGGCAGCCAGTTGATGGCGTGGAAAGCGCGCCGGGCAAATGCGCCGAACAGGCCACTGGCAGACGCCCAGCGACGGTCGAGAATCGAAGTGGCACGAAACAGCACCGCGCCCACTGGCCCCAGCGGCACCAGCACGGCAAACCAGATCAGCACGCCGAACATCTGTCGGTGGCTCGCGGCCAGGGTCTGTTCGATGGCAACCCGCGCCAGTTCGTCCGCCGAAAACTGGCTGGTGTCCCCCCCGCGCCACGCTGCCAGATGCGTGCGGGCGGCGTCGAGATCGCCTTCGCGCAGCAGGCGGGCAATCCGCTCGGCGTCGTCGCTGTAATACTTGAAGCCCAGCGTGGCGTAGAGCACGGCCACGTTCCACAGCCAACCCAGAAACGGCGCAATCCCGCTCAACACCCAGTAGACCAGCGCCACCGCCGCCAGCAACGGCAGCACGGCCAGTCCCCAGGCGATTGCCCCGTGGCTGTATTCGCCTGCATTGAACCGTCGCTCCAGCCATTGCGTGAACCGTCCAAAGTGCTGGTAGTGCGGCAGCGGCTGGCGCAGGGGCCGCCAGTTTTCGAGCGCAACCGCCGTCAGGATGGAAAAGAACGCCATCAGCGGTTGATTTCCAGGGTAAAGCTGCCGATGCGGTCGGCCTCGCCGCCCGGCCGGTACAGCTCCACCGTCGGCATGACGATGCTGCGACCCTGTGCCTCCAGGTGATTGGCAAGCGCCTGATACGCCTTGGACGGTGCCAGCAGCACTACAGCCTGAACCTGCGCGCGGGTAACCGGCCGGCGTTCGATGCGCCCTTCCTTCAGGCCGCGGGGCACAGCGGCCGTCTCGCCCAGCAGGTAGCCTACGTGGGCGCGCACCTTGCCATTGTTGGCACGCGGGTCGGTGAACAGCACGGTGATGGTGTCGCCGGCCGGAACACGCGCGGCATTGAATTCATCCAGCGCGCGTCGCTGCGTCTTGCGCATGTTGTTGAGCGGGCCGTCGTATTCCAGATAGGCATAGCGATACGGCCCGGCTTCGGCCTCGGACACGCTGACGGTCGCAAAGCCGCCCCACCACCAGAACACCCCCAAGAGGGGCAGCACGAATGCCAGCAGAAACGCCGGCCACTGTTTCTTGAACACCTTGTCGATCCCTTACCTGTTGCGGTTCGAAGATACCACAGCCGGCACGGCACAGCCGCGCGCCGGGGCTGTCTATAATCCAGCACGCTTACCGGAGACGTCCCATGCTTGCACGCTTTTTTTCCCTCGTGATTCTTGCCGGCTGGCTGCCGCTTGCGCACGCTGCCGCCGATGATCGGGCGATTACCGTGCCCATGAAGGCCGTCAAGCTCGGTCAGCACAGCTATTTTGTGCAGGGCCAGCCGGGTGCCGCATCCAGTGCCAACCAAGGCTTCATGTCCAACGCCGGCTTCGTCGTCACCCCGGCCGGCGTGGTGGTGTTTGATGCCCTGGCGTCGCCGCCGCTCGCAGAAAGACTGGTCGCCGAAATCCGCAAGGTCACCAAACTGCCGATCAAACGCGTGATCGTGAGCCACTACCACGCCGACCATTTCTACGGCCTGCAGATATTCAAGGCGCTGGGCGCAGAAATCTGGGCGCACAAACTGGCCGAAGGCCAGACCCGCACCGAAGACGCCGCCAATCGGCTGGCGCAACGCAAGGAGGCGCTCTTCCCCTGGGTGGACGAGAAGACGCAACTGCTTGAGGCCGACCGTTTCCTCGCTGGCGACACCGACTTTGAACTTGGCGGCGTACATTTCGCGCTGCGCTACGTCGGCCCCGCGCATTCGAGCGAGGACATGGCGATGATCGTGAAAGAAGACGGTGTGCTCTACGCCGGCGACCTGGTGTTTCGCGGTCGTGTGCCCTTCGTCGGCGACGCCGACAGCCGCGCCTGGATTGGCGCGCTGGAGACGCTCATCGCACTAAAGCCAAAGGTGCTGGTACCCGGCCACGGCTCGCCCTCGCGCAATCCGCAGCAAGACCTGGTGTTTGTGCGCGACTACCTCAAATACCTGCGTCAGGAACTGGGCAAGGCTGCCGCCAATTTTGTGCCGTTTGAAGAAGCCTACGAAAAGATCGACTGGTCGAAATACCGCAACATGCCCGCCTTCAACGAATCCAACCGCGTCAACGCCTACAACCAGTACCTTCGGATGGAACAGGAAGCCAGCGGGCAGTAATCAGCCGAAAATCAGCTTCAGCCCGATCAGGATCGTCACGGTTTCAAACGCGCGCTTGATCCACAGGTTGCCCTTCATGAGCGCGAAATGGCTGCCGAGGTAGCCGCCGACGACCGAACCCACCAGCAGCGCCGGCATCCAACTCCACGCCACCGTACCGATCGTGCCCAGCACCAGCGCGCCGGTGCCGTTCCAGATGAGGCCGCAGAGGATCAGCGTGTAGGCCAGCGCACGGGTGTAGTCCAGGCCAAACCAGCGGATCAGCCAGAGCGTGAGAAAGAGCCCGGTGCCGCTGGTGATCGAGCCATTGAGAAAGCCCACGCCAAAAAGCCCCACCATGCCGATCCACAGGCCGCTGCCGTGCTGGTGGCGCGGCGCGTGATCCATGCCGAGCCGGGGCTTGAACACCGAATACACGCCCAGCCCCAGGGTCAGCCAGCCCAGCGCCAGCGTCGCCGCACGTTCCGGAATCTGCAGGATGGTGAACGCGCCCAGCACCACGCCGGGCAGGCCCGCTCCGAGAATAATCAGCGAAAAGCGCCGCTCCAGACGCGAGGTTTTCAGGTGCCGGATGGTCGCGCCCAGCCCCAGCGCCACGCTGGCGATCTTGTGCGTGGCGAGCGCCACGCCAAACGGCAGGCCCAGAAAGATCAGGATGGGAAACTGGATCAGCCCCGCGCCGCCGCCCGACAGCGCCGACAGGAAATTGGCCGCCAGCGAGGCGACCAGCAGGACGAGCTGGTCGAACCAGACCAGGGCGTCGAGTCCCGCGCCGGTCATCCGCCCGTAGTGCCGGATTCGACCGGATACTTTGCGTAAAAGAGTTCGAGCCCGGCGTCACGCACGCGCGTGAGCAGGGCATCGATTTCCGCCGCCCCGGCGATGCACTGCACCACCACCGGCAGTTCGCCCGCCAGCTCGAAAAAGCCCGCGTCGTGCCGGCCGTGCCGGCCGAAGCCCGCGATGGACTGGAACGCCGAGCCGCCCGGAATGCCCGCCGCCTGCGCCTGATCGAGCAGCCATTCGTAGGTGAGCCTGCCCTGGTGGCGATGCGCCTCGGTGACGAAGACTTGCAGGCAGACCGTGCTTGTTTGAACCCGGCTCATTTGAAGAACCTCATCGTGTAGAACCCCAGCCCCGTAGCGGCAAACGAACCGAGCATATGCGTGAAGGCGATCAGTCCGCCGGTGACCCACAGCCCGCGCATCAGCGTGCCGACGACCTCGGCGGAGAACGTGGAAAACGTGGTGAGCCCGCCCAAGAGGCCGGTGATGAGAAAGAGCCGCGCCTCGGGCGGCATGCCGGGGTGTTCCGCAAACCAGGCGATGACCAGCCCGATGCAATAGCCGCCCACGAGATTCGCCGCCAGCGTACCCAGCGGCATCGAGGGAAACACCGGGTTGAGCCACAGACCCAGTCCCCAGCGCATCCACGCGCCAATCGCCGCGCCAATGCCTACGGCAAGAAACGCGGTCATGGCTGGAATGCGGCACGGAATCTCATGCGCACATTCTAGCCGCTGCTGTTGGTCGGGCATACCGTCCCGACCCTTGCTCGGGCCGCTTCCGGCCCCGCGCCATCAGGCTTACAGCGCGTCCTGGATAATCTCGGTGAGCAGCTTTTCCACGTCTGCCAGCGCCTTTTTCAGCGCCGGATTCTTCGTCGCCGCCGGCTTACGGTAGGCGATATACACCGTCTTGTCGCCGGGGATCGTGTACACCGACACGATGTACGGACACATCACGATCGCGTGCGGATCGGCTTCCATCATCGCGCGCGAAATCGTCGCGCTGCAGAACTCGAACTGCTCGCCGTGTCCGTACACCTGCTTCGTTGCGCCCAGATCCTTGCCCGTGCGCTCCAGCATCCCGGCGATCTGATTGGTGTGGTTGATCTTCAAGCCCTTGCCCTCGATCGACGCCTGCACCTGGTCACGCACATCCTCGAACGCGCCCTGCGCCTTGAACACCACGGTGAATCCCTCGGCCGCCAGCGCCGAAAAAGGCAAGCATACGAGAGCGAATAAAGCGATGAGTTTTTTCATGAGGGTCTCCTGGATCGGGCAGGCCGGAATTGTCGGCCTGCCCGTGTGACCGCCGCAATGGTCGTTTGTTACACTCCGGCCATGCCCCCTGCCCTGCAAGCCGACGGCCGTTTCTGGCTAACCCTTAACGGCCGCAACTTCCTCGGCCGAGGCCGCGTCGAGCTCCTGCAGCGCATCCGCGAAACCGGCTCCATCTCCAAAGCCGCCAAGGCCATGAAAATGAGCTACAAGGCTGCCTGGGACGCAGTCGATGCGATGAACTCCGCCTGGGGCTCCACACTGGTGGAAAGCGGCCCCGCCGGCAGCCGGCTCACCCCCGACGCCGAACACCTGATCGCCCGATTTCAACAAGCCGAAGCACATCATGCGGCGTTCATGCAAAAACTCGTTGATGGCCTGTAGCAAGCGGCTTGGGTTAGCTGCTGGCTTGAGTAGGAACGAGGCGTGGTTCAGGCCGACCGGTATTCGGCCATTGCCGACAGTCACCTTCTTCTGATAGCCGCCACTCGGAAGTGGCTGCTTGCGACAATGTCGCGCTGGCGCTTCCACCCCACCCCACGCTTTCAAACTGACTCTGAGCATTCGCCCGATTCCTGCTATATAAACGGCTACCAAATACACGCAAACCTGCTTCACAAAGCCATCGAACACGGCCTGCGGCAATAGCTGTCTGAAGTGATACGTATCAAAAGCTGACAGGTCATAGGGCCACCTGCTAAATTGCTGTCTTTACGATTTTGTACGACTCTGTGCCGCCCAACTTGATGCCAAGCGAATTCAAAAATGAATGAACCCTGGATATCCGTTGAACAGATTGCCGAACATCTGGGCGTAACCCGAGACTCGATCTATCGCTGGATCGATGCCAAGGGACTGCCTGCCCACAAGATCGGCCGCCTCTGGAAGTTCAAGGTTTCCGAGGTTGACGACTGGGTGCGTCGTGATGGCGCACGGGTTGCTGATGTGGGGAAAAACAATTGATTACGCAAAATGAGCGCCCGCGCATTCCTGCTGTTTCTGGCCCAGCAAGGCTGGCGGGCATCGGCTGCGGAGACCTGACGGCGGGCGACTCTAGCCGGGCGCATTTTTTTCCAGACTGCGGTTTCCGCCTGAGCAGGCTTTCCAGACCCCACGGAATGCATGCATGAGTCAGCTCCTGATCAACGACTACCTCAAGCAACTCGATCTCATCAAGAAGATCAGCGGCAGCAGCCGCGAGACCATCGTGCGCGAGGCGTTCAAGGATCTGCTCAAGGCCTGGGGCAAGCAGCACGGGCTGGTGTTTCTGGCCGAATACCCGCTCAAGACCGCGACCAAAACCAACATCGCCGTTGACGGCGCGCTGCTGCATGAGTTGCGCATGCCGCTCGGCTATTGGGAAGCCAAGGACGCCGACGATGATCTCGATGCCGAGGTCAGCAAAAAATTCAAAAGAGGCTATCCGCAGGACAACATCATCTTCAGCGACGACGCGCTGGCGGTGCTGTGGCAAAACCGGCAGGAGGTGCTGCGCTGCGACATGAGCGACACGACGGCGCTGTCCAAATTGCTCAAGCTCTTTTTCAGCTTCGAGCGCCCCGAGATCGCGGGCTTTCGCGCCGCCGTGGAACAGTTCAAGACCGACCTGCCCGCCGTGCTCGACGCCCTGCGCGACATGATCGCGCTGGAGCACGCGAAGAACCCCAGCTTCCGCGCGGCCGAGACCAAATTCCTCGCCCACGCGCAGGAGGCCATCAACCCCGCGCTGACCGACGCCGACGTGCGCGAAATGCTGATCCAGCACATCCTCACCGAGGAAATTTTTGCCAAGGTGTTCGACGACAGCGACTTTCACCAGCACAACAACGTCGCTCGCGAGTTGTACGCGCTGGAAGGCGCCTTCTTCACCGGCGCGCTCAAGAAGCAGACCCTCAAAGGCTTGGAAACCTACTACGCCGCGATTCGCGCCGCCGCCGCGCAAATCGCCAGCCACAGCGAGAAGCAGACCTTCCTCAAGGTCATCTACGAAAACTTCTACAAGGTCTACAACGCCAAGGCCGCCGACCGGCTCGGCGTGGTGTATACGCCGAACGAGATCGTGCGCTTCATGATCGACGGCGCCGACTGGCTCACCGAAAAACACTTCGGCAAAAACCTCATCGACAAGGATGTGGACATCCTCGACCCGGCCACCGGCACCGGCACGTTTATCAGCGAACTGCTGGAGCACTTTCGCGGCCAGCCCGCCAAGCTCAAACACAAATACCTGCATGAACTGCACGCCAACGAAGTCGCCATCCTGCCCTACTACGTCGCCAACCTGAACATCGAAGCCACCTACGCCGCCATCAGCGGCAGCTATGAAGAGTTCCCCAGCCTGTGCTTCGTCGACACCCTCGACAACGTCGGCCTGCACACCTCGGCCAAGGGCGTGAATGCGGATCTGTTCGGCAGCGTCTCCGAGGAAAACGTCGCCCGCATCAAGCGCCAGAACGGCAAACGCATTAGCGTCATCATCGGCAACCCGCCCTACAACGCCAACCAGGCCAACGAAAACGACAACAACAAAAACCGCGAATACCCCGACATCGACAAGCGCATCAAGCAGACCTACATTTTTGAGAGTACCGCGCAAAAGACCAAGCTCTACGACATGTATGCGCGCTTCTTCCGCTGGGCCAGCGACCGGCTCAACGAAAACGGCGTGCTCGCCTTCGTCACCAACCGCAGCTTCATCGAGAGCCGCACCTTCGACGGCTTTCGCAAGACCGTGGCGCAGGAGTTCTCTGACATCTACGTGGTCGATCTGGGCGGCGACGTGCGCGCCAACCCGAAGCTGAGCGGCACCAAACACAACGTGTTCGGCATCCAGACCGGTGTTGCGATCAGCTTCATGGTCAAGCGCGCGCGTGGCGCCAAGGACAAGACGCCCGCCCGCGTGTATTGCCTGCGCCGCCCCGAGATGGAAAGCGCCGAGGAAAAACTTGGCTTCCTTGCCAACCATCCCATGCGCAGCCTCGATTTCGACGAAGTGCAGCCGGACAAATCGGGTAACTGGATCAATCTGACCAACAACGACTTCGATACGTTGCTGCCGCTGGCGAGCAAGGAGACCAAGGCGGCGAAGACCAACCGTGATGTGAAAGCCATTTTCCACAAGTTTTCACTCGGCGTTGTCACTGCACGCGACGAGTGGGTATATGGCTTTGATACAGACTTGGTGGAAAGCAAAGTTCGCTTCTTGATTGACGAGTACAACGCCGAGCTGCGGCGCCTCAAGGGAATGCTGCTCAAACGCGAAGGGCTTGAAGACCGTTTGGAGTACCGAATCAAATGGTCCCGCGCAGTCAAGAATGATTTGAGCAAGTCAGTTGAATACCGTTATGCACCCGAATTTATGACCGCTTCGATGTATCGTCCATACGTCGGACAGAAACTGTATTTCAGCAAACATCTAAACGAAATGCAGTATCTGTTACGCGAGATTTTTGGGCCAGGGCAAGGAAGCACTGCGATCTGTATTTCGGGCGCACCGGCAGCGAAGCCGTTTCAAACGTTAGCTATCAATACCATCCCGTGCTACGACTTGCTCGAAAAGACTCAGACCTTGCCACTTTATCGGTACGAGCTTGGACAGCGACAGGACAACATCACCGACTGGGCGCTCAAACAATTCACCGCGCACTACAAACCCGAAACCGGCAGCGGCAAGGGCGCACGCAAGATCACCAAGCAAGCGATCTTCCACTACTGCTACGCCGTGCTGCACGACCCGCTGTATCGCGACAAGTACGCGCAGAACCTGAAACGCGAATTCCCGCGCATCCCGTTCTACGCGGATTTCTGGCAGTGGGCGGCCTGGGGCGAGGCGCTGATGGCGCTGCACATCGGCTATGAAACCGTCGCGCCATTTGCGCTCGCGCGCACCGACACGCCGGACGAAAAGGCCCGCGCCGCCGGCCTGCCGCCCAAGGCCCTGCTGCGCGCCGACCCGGAAGCGGGCAGCATCGCGCTCGACTCCGAAACCACGCTGCGCGGCATCCCGGCCGAGGCCTGGCTTTACAAACTCGGCAACCGCAGCGCGCTCGACTGGGTGCTCGACCAGTACAAAGAGAAGAAACCCAAGGACCCCACCATCCGCGAGAAATTCGATACTTACCGCTTCGTCGACTACAAGGAAAAGGTCATCGACCTGCTGCTGCGCGTGACCACCGTGAGCGTGGAAACGGTGCGGATAACGCAGGCGATGCGGGCGATGGCGCGGTGAAGGTTTTATGAAGCCAACCCCGTGCATCGCCCAAGCCCGTTTTGTCTGGAGCCAGAAATGAGCAAAAAATCCCACGAAACGGAAACCCCCGCCGCCCTCATCGCTACGCCAGCAGGCTACGCCGACTGGCTCACCGACCTGAAAACCCGCATCCACACCGCCCAGCAGCGCGCGGCGTTGGCGGTGAACCGCGAGCTGGTGCTGCTGTACTGGCAGATTGGGCGCGACATTTTGGAGCGGCAGGCGCAGCAGGGATGGGGGGCGAAGGTTATTGAGCGGCTGGCGCATGATTTGCGCACGGCCTTTCCCGACGTGAAGGGCTTTTCCCGCGCCAACCTGATGTATATGCGGGCGTTTGCCGAGGCCTGGCCGGATGCCGAAATTGTCCAACAGGCTGTTGGACAATTGCCCTGGGGCCATAACCTGGTGCTGCTCACCAAGCTGAAAGACCCGGCCATGCGTCTGAGCTATGCGCAGCGCACGCTCCAGCATGGCTGGTCGCGCAACGTGCTGAACATCCATATCGAAACCCGGCTGCTGGAGCGGGAAGGCCAGGCCGTCACCAACTTTGAGGCGCAATTACCCGCGCCGCAGTCCGACCTCGCGCACAACACGCTGAAAGACCCGTACCTGTTCGATTTTCTCGGGGTGGGCAAGGAGGCCGACGAGCGCGCCATTGAATCCGCCATCGTCCAGCACATCACCCGCTTTCTGCTGGAACTGGGTGCCGGATTCGCTTTCGTCGGACGACAGGTGCATATCGAGGTGGGCGGCGATGATTTCTTTATCGATCTGCTGTTCTATCACCTCAAGCTGCGCTGCTATGTGGTGGTGGAGCTCAAGGCGGGGGCATTCAAACCTGAACACACCGGACAATTGAGTTTTTATCTCAGCGCGGTGGATTCCCAGATGAAGGCCGAACAGGACAGCCCCACCATCGGCCTGCTGCTGTGCAAGACCCAGAACCGTGTAGTTGCCGAATATGCGCTGCGCGACTCGAACAAGCCCATCGGCGTGGCCGAGTACCAATTGGTCAACGCGCTGCCCGCGCAACTGGAAACCAGCTTGCCGACGATTGAACAAATCGAGCGGGAATTAGGGAGTGGGAATGAAGGCGAATGAACAGCATTGGCTTCGATCAGCAAGCTGGTTGTGTAGAAACAAGATGAGTTGGGTCGCCAAACGCTGCGCACCCTACCCACAATCAGATTCAGTGGCTTTTCCCAAAACGCTGTGGGTTTCACGACCGACCGGTAACTGGCTGGAACCCGCCTTTCAGAGATTGAAATTCCCGATTTTTGATCGCCTCTACCCGGCCGCGAGTGGGGATTTAACCGATTTCCACATTGCTGCCATTCACCAAGGATTCCGCGATATCGACGAAGGTCCGTTTCGGCTGATAACCAGCCACCCCCCAACATTCCCCAGCATCACGGGCGTGCCCTGACCGACACGCTCAGGGCCGTGTCTTGTAAAACGTCAGCGGTACCGTCTGCCTGGCCAAGGCCGGTTTCAGTTTCCCCCTCGCGTGCATTTCGCAGGGCTTGCAATCGAAGCGCAGGGGGAGTTTTTCACCCGCATTGGAGACTACGGTTCGAGGCTGCCCGCGCCCGAGTAAAATCCACCCGCACTGTGTCAAATAGATACGCGATTTTTCCGCTCCCGGATTTTCCAGAAGGTCAGCTTCCAGGTAATGGCTCTTCACGCCTGTGACACTCAAGAAACGTCCAGCCCCAAGACTTTGGCTGCCTTGTTGAGGCGGTTGTCGAAACAGCTGAATGTCACGCCGCCTGGCACGGCGGCCAGGATTTCACAGGCGGCGGCGAGTTGCACGCTGTCGTAACCGCGTAGCGCGAAAGTCTCGGCAAACTCCCCTGCGCGTTCAACGACGGATTGCGTGATTTCGACGATGAAGAAATGCGGCCAGTCGTGTGCGAGTGCCTCGCGTGCGGTGGCGATTGCGGACTCGTCGGCGGGTATTTCGCGTGCGCGGCGTGCCAGTGCGGCGCAGGCTTCGGCCCAGGCAATGCGGCACACGGCAACGGTTTCGGCGCGGGCCGCCGCTTCGTGAACAGCCGGGCTATCGGCCTCGCTGATATAAAGCTTGACCAGCGCGGAGGTATCAAGAAACAGGATCACCCGCGATTCAGCCGCGATCTTCGAGCACGATACGGGAGACGGGATTACCCGCGCCAGACAGCACGATGTGCCCGCCTTGCGGCTTGCCGCCATCCCATTGCGCAGCGCCTCGGGCAATTAATTCTCCCAGGGCTGAGGGGCCGGATTCGGGAACGCCGGTCACGCGCGCAACCACGCGGCGGTGCGAGGTAATTTCCAGTGCGGTGCCCTGGCGCGCCTGTGCCAGATAGCGCGACAAATGTGTCTTTAATTCACGGATAGAGACTTGCATTTGTGGCCTCAAATTATGATTTGAGTCAAAAATATAGTCTCAATGTCGGGCGGGATCAAATTTCTGTTTGGCGTGAACTGATCAAACGGCACAGCAACGCGCCTGGGCCCAGTTCACCCTGGATACGCCAGAAGCCAAGCCAGATACGTGCAATAGGAACCAGCGATCAGCGAGCGGCCTTCACCCTGCTGCCCCGGGTCATGGGCGTGCCCTGGCTGCCTTCTAGGGCCGCGCCTTGTAAAACGTCAGCGGCACGGTCTGCTTGGCCACGGCCGGTTTCAGTTTCCCCATCACGTGCATTTCGCAGGGTTTGCAGTCGAAGCGCAGGGTGAGTTTTTCGCTGCCGTTGACGAGCGTGAGCGGTGCGGCGCGCACGGTGCCCTGTACGCCGGTGACGCCTTTGGCCTGTTTGGGGCACAGGCTCAGCGAATAACGCACGCAGTGCTTGGTGATCATCAATGACACCTCGCCGGCTTCCTCGTGCGATTCGTAGGCGGCGGCGATGAGCTTGACGGCGTGTTTGGCGTAGAAGTCGCGCGCCTTGTGGTTGAAGACGTTGGCGAGGTAGCTCAGTGTGTCTTCCGGGTAGGCCACGGGCGGCTCGACGGCGACGGCGCGTGGCGGGCGCACGTACGCTTCGGCACGCGCGGTTTCCAGCGCGGCCACGGCGTCGCGGCGCAGGCTGTTGAGCACGGAGGCGGGCACGAACCACGGCTGCGTGAGTTCCAGCGCGATGCCTCTCGATTCGAACTGCGTGGTGCCGAGCTTGCCCAGGTGTTCGCGCAGGCTGGTTTCGGCTTTGGCCGCATCCTTGGCTGCTTCGCAGGGCTGCGTGACCCGGGCCGTGGCGGTGATGCCGTCTTCGTCGGTCAGCGTCAGCGCGAGTCCGTCGACCGTTTCGTCCAGCCGCATCCACACGCCGATGCGCCGTTCGCTGGAGGCTTTGTCCAGCATGCGCGTCCAGTTCATGTCGCGGTTGCGGCTGACGGCGGTGCCGGCGCGCAGGTCCTTGAAGCTGGCCATCGGGTCTTTGGGGAACACGCGCCAGACGCCCTCGCCTGCTTTCTCCGCGCGGTTGATCGCAAGGCCCGCCAGGTCTTTCTGCAGGGTGTAGTAGCAGAGGCCGTCGCCGTTGTTGAGCACGGTGGCGGGGGTATCGGTTTGCAGTTCCACCCATTTGTCGCCGACCTTGCGCACGTGGCCGATGGGCAGGCCGGGGTTCTTGGGGGTATCGAACGCACCGATGTCGTCGCGGCGGCCGCCCACAAAGTAATCGGTGAATTCGCGGTTGAAGTTCTGGTTGGGGTCGGGCGTAAAGGCGAAGCGGGTGCGCCCGCTTGAGCTGCGTGCGAATTCCGGCCGGCGTTCGATCAGTTCGTCTAACAGCGTGCGGTAGTGGGCGGTGATGTTCTTCACGTAGCCCATGTCCTTGTAGCGGCCTTCGATCTTGAAGCTGCGGGTCCCCGCGTCGATGAGCGCATCCAGATGGTCGCTCTGGTTGTTGTCCTTCATCGACAGCACGTGTTTGTCGTGCGCGACGACGCGCCCCTCCCCGTCCAGCACCTGGTACGGCAGGCGGCAGGCCTGCGAGCAGTCGCCCCGGTTGGCGCTGCGTCCGGTGTGCGCGTGGCTGATGAAACACTGGCCGCTGTAGGCCACGCAGAGCGCGCCGTGAACAAAGAATTCCAGCACGGTGTCGGGTCGCAGGGCGGCACGCACGGCGGCAATCTGCTGCAGATCCAGCTCGCGCGCGAGCACGATCTGCGAAAAGCCTGCGTCCTGCAGGAAGCGCGCCTTCTCCGGCGTGCGGATGTCGCACTGCGTGCTGGCGTGCAGCTGGATCGGCGGCAGGTCGAGTTCCAGCAGGCCCATGTCCTGCACGATGAGCGCGTCGACGCCGGCGTCGTAGAGCTGGTGGATCTGTCGGCGCGCCGGCTCCAGCTCGTTGTCGGCGAGGATGGTGTTGATCGTGACGAAGATGCACGCGTTGAAGCGGTGCGCGTGCTCGACCAGCCGCGCGATGTCGGCGATGTCGTTGGCGGCCGAGGCGCGGGCACCGAACGATGGCCCGCCGATGTACACGGCATCGGCACCGTGGTTGACCGCCTCGATGCCGATGTCGGCATCGCGCGCGGGAGCGAGGAGTTCGATCTGGTGGGGCAGCACGGCAGCGTCCGGGGAAACAAAAGCGTATTTTACGCGCACGCTGCCGTGCCGGCGGGCGGCCATGCGGCCGCCGGGAGATTACGGCTTCTTGAAGGCTTCCACCGCCAGGGTCAGGGTCACGTCGTCGCTCACCAGCGGGGCGTTCTTGCCCATGTTGAAGGTGGAGCGCTTGATCTTGGCCACGGCGTTGGCCCCGCAGGTTTCCACTTTGCGCATGGGATGCGTGCCGCAGTGGAAAGCGGTGATGTCAAAGGTGATCGGCTGGGTGATGCCCTTGATGGTGATATCGCCCGAGATGCTGGCCGGCACGTCGCCCTTGTACGCCACCTTGGTGCCCTTGAAGGTGATGCTGCCGTGCTTGGCGGTGTCGAAGTAATCGGCGGCCTGGATGTGTTCGTTGAAGACGGCGTAACCGGTGTCCACCGATTGGGTGTCGATGATTACGTCGGCCGAGCCGGTTTTGGCTTCACGGTCGAGCGTGATGCTGCCGGTGGTCTTGGTGAAACGGTGGGTCTGGTTGGAAAACCCCAGATGGTTGTAGCTGAAATACGGGTAGGTGTGGCTGTTGTCGATGGTGTAGGTGACGGGCGCGGCGTGGGCGGCAACGGTGAAGGCGGCAAAGGCAGAAGCAAGCATGAGGCGTTTCATAGGGTGACTCTCCAGGTTGGAAACAGCAGTAACGAACAAGTTTTACTTGCCGGTGGCGGCAATGCGGAAGCTGACGGTGACGTCGTTGGCGACCGTTTCGACATCGGCCCACATGCCTTCGCCGATGCCGAAATCCAGGCGTTTCAAGACAAAGCGCCCTTCAAAAAAAGCGGGGTTTTTGCCCGGCACATAGCTCACCGGAATCACCATGGGGCGATTGCGCCCCTTGATGCTGAGCGTGCCGCGCAGCTCGAACCGGTTGTTGCCCAGCGCCCGCACCTGGCTGGAGACAAACTTTGCTTTGGGAAACGCGGCGCGGTTGAACCACAGCGTGCCGGCCGATTCCTCGTCGGCTTCGGGCGAGCCGGCGTCGATGCTGGCCAGATCAATCTCCAGCGTGGCCTGCGCCGATTCCGGTTTGGTCGGATCAAACGCCATCTGCGCGGTAAAGCGCTTGAAATGGCCGGGAATCTTGACGCCCATCTGGGTGAATTCAAACCCGATGCGGCTCTGCGCCGGCACCACGGTGCGGTATTCGATCGCGTGGGCCGCCGGGGCCAGCGTCAGCGCGGCGAACAGGGTCAGGAATTTCAGCGTCATGCGGTGTCCTTGGTGCCCCATCCCATGCGTTGCAGAAAGGGCCGGCCTTCGTGGAAATGGTGTTTGAGCGCAGCGGCCACGTGCAGGATGACCAGCGCCAGCAAGAAGTAGTTCAGCAATTCGTGCGCGTTGCCCAGCGCCTGGCCGAGTTCGCGATTCTTCTCCACCAGGTCGGGCAGTGGCAGCACGCCGAACCACACGGTCTGGAAGCCCTTGGCCGAACTCATCAGCCAGCCCGTCATCGGCACCGCCAGGATCAGCCCGTACAGCAGGCCATGCACGGCATGGCTCGCCGCACGCTGCCAGCGCGGCAGGTCGTCTGGCAGCGCCGGCGGGCGATGGGTGAGCCGCCAGACAATACGCAGCCCCACCAGCAGCAGCACGGTGATGCCGATCCATTTGTGGTAGCTGTAAAGCTGCAAACGCGTGGGCGACAGCGGCAGGTCGCTCATGTACACGCCCAGCGGAAAGGCGACGAAGATCAGCCCGGCGATCAGCCAGTGCAAGACGACGGCGGGAACGGTGTAGCGCAGGGTCATGTGGGGGACTCCGGGGTGAGCTGGGCTTGCAGGGCGTTCAGGGCGGCTTGCCAGTTCGCATGGTCGGCCAGGGTCGCACCGGCAAATTGCATCTGCATGAACGCCATGTGGGCGGGGAATACCTTGTTGAAAACTTTTTCACCCGCTTTCGTCAAACGCACGATCTGACAGCGCCGGTCGGTGGCGTGCGCGGAGCGCGCCACCCAGCCTCGTTCCACCAGACGATCCACCACGCCCGTGAGTGTGCCCTTGGTAATGAGTGTTTTTTCACCCAGCTCGGTGGCCGTCATGCCCGGCGTGTTGCCCAGCGTGGCGACGATGTCGAACTGCGCGGGCGTGAGGCCGAGCGTACGAATATGCGATTCAGAATGGGCAACAAAAGCCTGGTAACAGTGCACCAGCGCTTGAACGGTCGACAGGATGGGAGCAGTGGACGTCATGGCTATTTGGTTCTAACACGAACCAATTTAGTTCGCGTTAGAACCAAAGTCAAGCCGCGAATGCCAGGATCATGAATTTCAGCCGGGGTTGGCTGCACGTTCAACAGGAACCCGCGCCGCCCGGTAGACTCGGCGCATGATGATCCTGACTGCTGCCCCCAAACTGATTGTTTACTACGACGGCGGCTGCCCCGTATGCACCCGCGAAATGGGTGTTTACCAACGAATGCGCGGTGCCGACACCCTGCTCTGGGCGGACGCAAGCACCTGCGAGCTTGCCGCGCTGGGCGGCGATCTCACCCGCGAAGCCGCACTGGCGCGCTTGCATGTACGCCAGCCTGACGGCCGCTTGTATTCCGGCGCACGCGCCTTTGCCGCTTTGTGGTCAGCGCTGCCCGCCACGCGGTGGGCAGGCCAGATCGCTGGCCTGCCGGGGATTGTGCATGTACTGGAATGGGGCTATCGGGGGTTTCTCAACGTGCGCCGGTTGTGGCGATAAGACAGCGGAATCTTGCTCCACTGCCCGGCCAAACGATTGCAAGGCACGTTCTGCTCAGTACAGTCCGGTTCTCGTCACCCTCCTCGTCCCTCTGACAGAGGTTCTATGGGCGAGTCTGATTTTTGTGGGAACTCATGGAGTCTTACTCCATCCCGAGATAGTCTGCCCTGCGTTAGATGAGCCAACCAGATATTGGCCAGCTTTTCCTGAACACTATTTTGCCGCTGACGGGCAAGCAAATTCGGGAAATCCAGCTCAAACAGCGGCTGGTGCTGGTTGAAGCAGGAAAAGACGAACTTGGATGTCTCGCCTGTCGTGCTGTCCACATGCCTGCATAGGCACTGCGCGCAAACTTCCTTCATCATGCACTGCATCGGGCTGTTCACGGCTGCGATAGCGTTGAAGCCTGGCTTGAGGAAAGGCCTCAACCCGGCGCACAGCGCCTGGCGAAAAGTTTCCATCGATTCCGGGTGATCGGACAGGATGAACTGGTCGGTCTGGCGCACCCAGTCGGCGTACGACGCTTCCATTTCGATGCAGGACTGCAGGAATTCATCCAGCCCGTGCACGAAACAGGCATCCTGCTGCCGTCGCAAGCTCAGCACCGGACCCTCGTCCAGCACCCAGATCGCCTGATCGGTGAGAATCTCGATGACGCGCTGCACGGCACGCGCCTGCTCGGTGTTGCGGAAATGCCCGATGAACACGATGCGGTTGCCAGCCGCGCGCCACATCGCAGCACCGTCGACGGCGCTGGTCACGGCGGAATGCCCGCCTGCCACCGTCACGGTCGCGTTTTCCGGCACCGGGAGACCGGTGCCGGTCGGTCCCATCAGGACCACACGCGTGCCGGATTTGAGCGACGCCGCAATCCGGCTCGATACGCCGACGCTGTTGATCAGCAGCTGCACTTCGCCACGCGCCTTGTCCACGTGCACGCCGTCAATGGCCATGCCCTCCATCGCCAGCATCTGCCCGGCGACGTGTTCCGCGTGGCGCTCGAAGTTCTGCAGCCGGTACACCTGCCCCGGCAGCCAGTGCTTCGTCGCCTGTGGCGCACGCACGGTGAGGCTGGTGAGATGCGGTGCCAGCCGTTCCATCGCCACCACCTCGGGACATAGGGCGGCATCCAGCGCCGCAGCAAAGGATTCGAAAGCGCGTTGATCGGGCACGGCCGCCGGATGTGAATCGCGCCCGATCAACGCGGTGATGTCGCGCGCCGCATGCTGGGCCGAGGCCATCGCTTTCACCACGCTGCCGTGGTACCAAGGATGGGTGTCGCCGATGAAGGAGACGCGCAGGTTGCCCGCACAGTAAGAGGTGAAGAAGCCTGGCTGCGCAGACTTGTTATGACCGACGGACGGCACCCGCACGCACTCCCCGGCGGCGTCAATGCGATAGGCGGCGAAATACTTGCCGTCCATTTCGAAGGTACCCGGATGCTCGCGCTCGTAGACGGTGTTGGGAATGCTGCCGGCGGCCACCAGCACTGCGCGCGCCGGCAGCGTAACCGCCTCGCCGCTTTCCGTGTGCACGCAGCGCAGCTGCTGCACGTGGCCGTGTTCGTCGAGCACCGCTTCGGTCGGCTCCAGGCGTTCGGCGTAATAGATGCCCTCTTCCAGCGCCTTGGCGATTTCCTCATGGTTGCGCAGGTAGGCCGGCGACTCGGCCATGGCGCGGCGGTAGACCACGGTGACGCCGCCCCAAGCGCGGATCAGCGGGGTGAAATCGGGCAGCTCGCCGGCTGTTCGTGCGCGTTCGCGCTCGGCGCGCACCGTGCGGCCGTGCGCCAGAAATTCGTCCAGCACGCCCTGCTCGTAGGCATCGAACAAATCGGCGCGCGTTTCGCCGACCGCCTCCCAGCGCGCCAGCACCTTTTCCACCTGGCGGATGTAATAGGCCTGCACTTCGGTCGCAGTATCGATCGAGGTCAGGCCGCCGCCGATCACCACCGCCGGCAGGCGCACCTGCAGGTTGGCGAGGCTGTCGCGCTTGGCCGCGCCAGTGAGCTGCAAGGCCATCAGAAAATCGCTGGCCTGGCGCATACCGCGCGCCATGTTGTTGCGCACCGGCAGCACCGTGGGGCGGCCCGCACCGGTGGCAAGCGTCACGTGATCGAAGCCGAGCGCGGGCACGTCTTCAAGCGTGATGGTGCCGCCGAGGCGGATGCCGCCGTAGACGCGGAACGTGGGCTGGCGCTCGAGCACGATGCGGATCAGGGTCAGGAAATTCTTGTCCCAGCGCACCGTGATGCCGTATTCGGCGACCCCGCCAAAGCCGGATGAGGTGCGAGAATCCAGCGGCTGATACAGCGCGTCGACATGCTCCACCGGCTGGGTCGGACGTCCGGCGGCGTCGCACCATTCCGGTGGCAGCGGCTCGATCTTGAGCCCATCAACGATGACCACGCCGAAGCCTTCCTGCAGCAGATGCTGCGCGAGATTGAAGCCGGCTGGCCCGGCACCGACGCACAGGGTATTGCGGCCGTTGTACGGCAGGCGGTACGGCCGTGCGCGCTTGAGCGGATTCCATTGCGTCAGCAGGAAATAGAGCTCGAATCCCCAGCGCCATGCCAGCACGTCGGTGAGGATACGCGTCTCGATCTCGGGAATGTTCACCGCATCCTGCTTCTGGTAGATGCAGCTCTTCATGCAGTCGTTGCAGATACGATACCCGGTGGCGGGCAGCAGCGGATTGTCCAGCATGATCATCGCCAACGCGCCCAGGGTGTAGCCGTCGCGCTTGAGCGTATGCGCTTCCGAGATGCGCTCCTCCAGCGGGCAGCCGGACAGCGGAACGGCGAGCGGGTTGGCGCGAAACCCCTCCCCCTCCTTGGCCGGAAACCCGTGCGAGCAGACATCGCCGCCGTGGTCATGGCAGTAGACGCAGTAGTGCACCTGATCCATGGTTTCGCGCAGCCCCCGCCGGCTGTCGGTCAGATCGAAGCCATCGCGCCGGCGCGCGGTGGCGCTTTCCACGCGGGCCACATCGTCTGCCGGGGCAGACACGATCGGCACCAGTTTGAAAAAGTCGGTGGCCTGCGGCATGGCGAGACTGACCCAGCCGGAGGTGGCGGCCCGGCCGGCCTCGCTGCCGCACGCGACGTGCAGCCACTCGTCCAGCAGCGCCAGCTGCGCATCGTTGCCGGCCTGCAAAGCGTCGGCCCAGAAGCGGGCGACGCGCCATTCGCGGTCGCCTTCCAGCTGCGCGGATATCAGTGCGTCGAGTTCAGCAAATGCCCGCACCGGCTCGATGCGCTTCTTGCGGATGCGGCGCTTGACGAATTCGCGTTTGAACGCATGCACAATCGCGTCGCGTTCCTGCGCCGCGCGCAAGGCATCGCGCGACGCACCGACGCCGAACGCCGCCACCATGAAATCCTCCAGTTCGCGCGCCACCGCAATCAGCAGCGCCGATTCCTCGGGGCCGACCCACGCGCCCCCGTTACGATAGTCGCGATAGCGCGCATGGAGCGCGGCGTCGCGGCCGGCCAGCCAGTCATCGAAGCGCGCATCGAGCAGCGGCAGCCGTTCTGCCCGATACACGTCCGCATGATCGAATCCATCCAGATTCAGGTGCAGGGTCGACGTCATGGCGCATCCTTTCTACATCGCATTACATGTCATAACAAGCTGCCGAAAACATCTGGCCGGAAACCGGCCAGATGATCAGACGAGTTCGGCTACACCCTTCGGGCCCACATCGACATCGAATCCAGCAAGCCCGCTATCCTTGAGCTCTCCTCCCATCGCCTTCAGGCTTTCCTCGGTGATCAGCTCCCGCAACTGCTGTTTGATCTGCAAGTACTCCGGGCTCAAGGCCATGTCAGGCGTACGCGGTCGCGGCAGCGGAATCGGGATCTCGGCCTTGACCCTCCCCGGCCGCGCGGTCATCACGTAGACCCGGTCGGACAGGAAAATGCTCTCGTCGATGTCATGCGTGATGAACAGCACCGAGATGCGGAATCGCTGCCACATATTGGTGAGGATCTGCTGCATCACCACCCGGGTCTGCGCGTCGAGCGCACCGAAGGGCTCGTCCATCAGCAGCACCTGCGGACTGGTGGCCAGCGCGCGCACGATGCCCACGCGCTGCTTCATGCCGCCGGAAAGCTGATCCGGATAGTGATTCTCGAACGAGAGCAAACCGGCCAGGCCAAGCAGAGTACGTGCCGCTTCTTCGCGGCGATTCGCGGTCAGCCCTTTCTGCTTGAGGCCAAACTCGACGTTCTTACGCACGGTGAGCCAGGGGAACAACGAGTACTGCTGGAACACCATGCCGCGATCGGCACCCGGTTTATCGGTCGGCTTGCCGTCCATGCTCACTGTGCCCTCGCTCGGCTGGACGAAACCGGCCACCACGTTGAGCAGGGTCGACTTGCCGCAGCCCGAGGGCCCGATGATGGAAATGAACTCGCCGGGCTTCACTTCCATCGAGACGTCGCTCACCGCCTCCACCGCTGCCGCCTTGCTACCAAAGCGGACGCGCAGGTGATCGACCAGGATATGGCCGGTTGCCTGCGGCATGTTATCTGTTGGGGTCATTATTTCTGCCCTCCATGGTTAGGCCCTGCCATCCAGGGCATCAGCATGTTGCCCATGATCCGGATGGCGCCGCTGCACAGCAGCCCGAGCACGCCGATCACGATCATGCCAATGGCGATGTCCGCGTATTCGATCAGCGAGTAGGCTTCCCAGGTGAAATACCCAATGCCGAACTGGCCCGAGATCATCTCGGCCGCGATCAGCGACACCCAGGCCACGCCCATGCCGATGGCGAGCCCGGTAAAGATGTGCGGCAGCGACGCAGGCAGGACGACCTGGCGCAGCAAGCCGAATTCGGACGTGCCCAGGCAGCGCGCGGCACGCAACAGCACCGGGTCGACGCTGTTCACGCCATGGATGGTATTGAGCAGGATGGGAAAGAACGATCCCAGAAAGGTGATGAACACGATGCTGGTCTCGTTGGTGGGCCACAGCATGATGGCCATCGGCACCCAGGCGATCGCCGGGATCGGCCGCAGGGTCTCGAATAGCGGGAACAGCAGGCCGCGTGCGAGCCGGTACTGGCCGATCAGCAGTCCCAGCGCCACCCCCAGCACGGTGGCGATGCCGAAGCCGATCAGAATCCGCCGCAGGCTGACGTACATGTTGTTGTAGAACTTGTCGCTTTGCGCCAGATAGGCCGCGTTCTCCCACACCTCGCCGGGACTCGGGATGTTGTTGAAGCGGATGTAGAAATCCAGCTTGTACTTGGTGGCGAAGTACCAGAAGGCGATGAACATGCCCAGCGACAGCGTCGTCATGAGCAATTTGGGAAGCGCGCCCCGCAACCAGGCAGCGACACGTTTGGCCGGCATCTCGGCCGATTGCGCCGGAGCAAGGCTTGCCTGAGGCAGTACACCCGGCTTGGGGGCAAGCGCCAGGTTCGGCCCTTCTGCTGCGTCTGCAGCCGGGTCGGCCACGATGTTTAGACTGGTTGCGGATCGCATGATTTACCCCCCGACTTTCGCGACTGCCAACACTTCCGTGTAGGTGGCAAGCCGACCGCCGCGCCTGGCTGCCCAGGCTTCGGCGTCTTTCTTCAGCAGAAAGGGCACGATCTCGATCTTTTTCGGATCCTTGGCATTGAGCGCGTAGAACGCCTTGTCCGCGAACAGCTTGATGCCCGTGGTCTTGTCGAACACAAAGGCCACACCGATCTTCTTGCCTTCGGACAATGCCTTTTTCACCCCGCCGAGTGTGCAGGTGGCGGAACTGTAGGCCGTGATGCCGCCGCCTTCGACCCAGACCTCACCGCCTTCGCGCGGACTTTTGATTGGCTTCTTACACAGCGGGTCGGTGCCGCTCATCTCATAGCCGGCAAAGCTCGCCTTCTGCTTGTCGTAGTCGAGGCTCTTTTCCTTGAACGCCTGCCGGATGTAGGTTTCGTTGACCCAGGCGTCCGCGTCGAATGCCTTCACCCGCCCCATGCGGCTCAATACGCCGTGATCGTATTTGACGGTCTCAATCCACTTCGGCTTGATGCTCGGGTCGAGCGTGTGCACGCCGCTGGGGCCGAGGAACATGTAGGCGACTTCCTTCTCGATCTTGGTCCACTCCTCAATCTTGCTCGCGGCCATCGCCGGGTTCTTGCGCACCCAGTCGTTCGCATCGAGCAGCGCCTTCAGATAGGCGACCACGAACTCGGGATACTTGTCGGCGAAGTCCTTGCGCACCACGATGCCGTGGAAGGTCGGCACCCTGGTCTCGACGCCGTCGAAGATCTTGCGCGCAAAGCCACGGTAGGGCAGCAGCTCGGCAAAAGGCACGAAGTCAGCATGGCCGTCGAGCTTGCGCTCCTGCAGATTGGTCGTGCCCACTTCCGGGCTCTGACTGGCGAGTTCCCAGAAATCCTCCTTCCAGCCGCGATCTTCCATCGCCTTCAGCAGCATGCCGTGCGCAGCGGAGCCGAACGGCACCGACACCTTCTTGCCCTTGAGGTCGGCCAGTTCGTAGTACGGCGAGTCCTTGTGCACCACCATTCCGTTGCCGGCGCCATCCTTGTTGTAGGCAATCAGCGCGATCAGCTCGCTCCGGGTTTCGGTACCGGCCTGGAAGGTCGCGCCGTTCACCAGCAGCGGATAGTCGCCCATCATGCCGATCTGCAGCTTGTTGGCCACCATGCCGTTGGTGACGGGCGGTCCGGAGGTGAAATTCTGCCAGTCGAGTTTGAAGTCGATGTTCTTGTACTTGGGCGTCTTCTTCAGCTCGGCGAGGTACTTGTCCAGCAGGCCGAGCTTGTCGATCACGATGCCGCCGGTCACGGTGTTGGTCGTCGTGTTCTGCGTGCCGATGCCTACGGTCACGGTGTCCGCATGGGCGGCCGGCGCGAGCAGGATGCCGATGAAGGCCAGTGCGGCGCCGATCGTTCGGGTGGGGAAACTGCGCGTTCTGTTCATGTCGTGCCTTTCTTCCTGTTGAATTGATTGAGCGCTCATTGCAACGTGTTATCAAACTCTTTTCAGCAATCTCTGTGCCATCCGAAAAACCGCGTTATTTAAACCCCTGCGTCGATCTGTCTGCCGAACCCCGCGATGACGACGGTGCATGCCTGCCGCCGCACTCACTAGGTGCGGGCGTCATGCCGCTTGCATCTTCTCCAGATACTGAAACTTGTCCTGCGTATCGACCCACGCATCCGCATCGGGGAGTGGCTCCGGTTTGTCCTTGATCAGCGGCCACACCTGCGTCAGTTCGGCGTTCAGCGCGACGTAGCGCGCGTACGCTTCCGGCAGCTTGGCCTCGTCGAAAATCGCGCCGGCCGGACATTCGTCGACGCACAGCGAACAGTCGATACACTCGTCCGGGTCGATCACCATGAAATTCGGGCCTTCGTGGAAAGCGTCGACCGGGCAGACCGGGACGCAGTCGCCGTATTTGCACTTGATGCAGGGTTCCGCCACAACGTAGGTCATGTCGTGCTCCTTATTTCGAGAGTTGGGTCAGGGCGAGACGCGCCAGCTTGCGCACGTCCGGGTCGCTGTCGTCGAGGGCCTTTTCCAGTGCGGGCATGGCGGCCTTGTCGCCGACTTCGCCGAGGGCGACGGCCGCTTCCTTACGCAGGTTGCTGATCTCGTGGCCGAGCGCCTCGATCAGCACCGGCAGCGCAGCCTTCGCCTTGAGGCGTCCCAGGCTGCGCGCCGACTTGATGCGAACCTGCCAGTAGGGATCGGCCATCGCGGCGATCAGGTCGTCAATGGCCTCTGCGGCGAGCAATTTTCCCAGCGTGGCCGCCGCCTCTTCGCGCACCTGCCACGAGGTGTCCACCAGCGCGCGCTTCATCGCTGGGGCCACGGTTTCGGGTTCATTGGCGAAACCGAGCGCGCCGACTGCGATGCGGCGCGCTTCCGCATCGGCATCGCAGCCGGCAAGTTGTGCAATCGCCGGCAGCGCCTGCGGATTCTTCAGATAGCCCAGCACGCCGAGCGAGGCGCAGCGGACGCCCACGTCATTGGAGGCCAGCGCGGCCAGTGCGGGCGTGAAGGCTTCCGGGCGACGCAGCTCGCGCAGCCCTCGAAACAGGGCTGTCAGCATGGAAGCCTGCGATGCGGTGGGCAGCGCGGCCAGCAGACCATCGCCCATCGCTGCATCTTTCAGCTCGGACAGGGAGACGGCTGCGGCGTCGCGCACCGCTTCGTCGTCGTCATCCAGTACGCCGATCAGCCCCGCGACCACTTCGTGCGTTTCGTAGCCTTCGAGCAGGCGCGCGGCCTCCGCACGAACCTGGGCATCGGCGTCCTTGAGCGCATCGAGCAGGTACTGATCAACATCGTCCTCATCGCTGTCGAGCAGATCCATGACCGCAATGCGCCGCACTTCAGGGTCGGTACTGGCCAGGCGGCTTTGAAGGTCGGCTGGATGGGTTGCTGGGTTCATTCGGCTCTCCTCAGCGCAGCAGGTAAGGGATGTCGACGCGGATCGCCTGGGTCGGGCAATCCTTCTCGCATGGCAGGCAGTACCAGCATTCGTCGAATTTCATGAACGCCTTCTTCTTCAGCAGATCGATCGCGAGCAGGTCGAGCGGACAGGATTCGACGCAGACGGTGCAACCCTTGTCGGCGATGCAGGCATCCTCATCGACGGTGACGGGCACGGACACCCGGTTCATAGTCATCGGCATGGCATTTCTCCTTAGGCGGCTTCGGCCTGCTTGACGACGCGCAGGCGGTTGTAGGCATCCTTCTCCTCATCGTCGAGTTCGACGATGTAGGGGTCGACGGGGCGCTTGAAGCAGGTCATTTCACCGGCGTCGTTTTTCTTTAGCTGGGCGTGGCAGAACCAGTCCGCATCGTCCTTCTCGGGATGCTCGACGCGGTAGTGATACAGCCCCCAGCGCGACTCGGTTCGGTAGAGCGAGGCGCGGGCCGCCATTTCCGCGCAGTCGAGGATGAAATGCACTTCCATCGCGCGCATCAGTTCGTGCGGATTTGCGGCAGACATGTAGGCCAGGTCGGCACGAATTTCCGCGAAGCGATCGAGACCGATTTCCATCTTCTTCGTCACCTTGGGCGGCTGCAGGTAGTCGTTGACGAAGCGGCGCAGCTTGTATTCGACCTGGGCCGGCGGCAGGCCGTCCGGGTTCGACAACGGCGCCAGCACGCGCTTGCGCTCCACCTCCACCTGCGCGGCATCGACTGCGGGCAGTTCATGCGACTGCGCGTAGTCGGCCGCGCTTTGCCCGGCAAACTGGCCGTAAACGAAGGCACCGAGCATGTAGTTGTGCGGCACACAGGCAAGGTCTCCGGCGGCGTAGAGGCCGGGCACGGTGGTTGCCGCGTGCTCGTCCACCCACACGCCGGAAGCCGAATGGCCGCTGCACAGGCCGATTTCGGAGATGTGCATTTCCACCATGCCTTGCCGGTAGTCGAGATGCCGGCCTTCGTGGAAGCGCCCGCGGCTCGGACGCTCGTTGGTGTGCAGGATGTGCTCGATGGTGCCGATCGTCTCCTCGGCCAGATGGTTCATCTTGAGGAACACCGGGCCGTTGCCGCCTTCGAGTTCCTTGTAGAACTCCATCATCATCTGGCCGCTCCAGTAATCACACTCGATGAAGCGCTCGCCCTTGGAGTTGGCGGTGTAGCCGCCAAAAGGGCCCGTGACATAGGCGCACGACGGGCCGTTGTAGTCCTTGATCAGCGGATTGATCTGGTAGCACTCGATGCCAGATAACTCCGCGCCGGCGTGGTAGGCCAGGGCATAACCGTCACCAGCATTGGTCGGGTTTTCGTAGGTGCCGAAGAGATAACCGGAGGACGGCAGGCCGAGGCGGCCGGCCGCGCCGGTGCACAGCACCACCGATTTGGCGCGGATCACGCCAAACGTTCCCTCACGGGTATCGAGCACCATTGCGCCGGCGATCGCGCCGTTTTCATCCAGCAGCAGCCGGGTCGCCATGTAGCGGTTGGTGATCTCGACGCGCGCTTTCTTGAGCTGGCGGTAGAGCACCTTTTTCATGTGGTGGCCTTCCGGCATTGGCAGCACGTAAGTGCCGATGTGATGAACCTTCTTCACCGCGTAATCGCCGGTCTCGTCCTTCTCGAACTTCACGCCCCAGCGGTCGAGCTGGTTGATCATGTTGAAGCTTTCCTGCGCGTAGGCCATCACCGTTTTCTGGTTGACGATGCCGTCGTTGGCGACGGTGATCTCCTTCACGTATTGCTCGGGTGTCGCATGGCCGGGGATCACCGCGTTGTTGAGGCCATCCATGCCCATCGAGATCGCGCCGCTGCGCTTCACGTTGGCCTTCTCCAGCAGCATCACCTTCAGCTTCGGATTCTTCTCCTTGGCCTTCACTGCGGCCATTGGCCCTGCTGTCCCGCCGCCAATCACCAGCACATCCACTTCTGCGATTACGTCACTCATGCAAATCTCCTAGGCGTGTGTGCGGGCAATGCGCATCCGGTACTGGAAGGCATCGCCGCGGTAAAACAAGTATTCGAAATCGATCGGGCGGCCGTCTGCCGAGAACGTCAGACGCTCAATCCGTAGTACGGGTGCGCCTTCTTCCACCTTCAACTGGCGCGCAAGGTAGTCATCCGCGAGCATGGATTCGATCTGCAATTCCGCAGCCCCCAACGCTATGCCGAGGTCATTTTCAATAATCAGGAACACGTCCCGATGCGCCAGATCCTCCTTGGCCAGACGTTCACCCAGAGTCTTGGTGACATAGGTCACGTCGAGCGAGATCGGCGCACGATTGAGATAGCGCACACGCCGCAGCTCGTGGATTTCTTCGCCTTCCTTGACGTTCAACTTGGCCGCGATGGCCGCGTTTGCCAGCATCGCTTTCTGGCTGACCACTCTGGAGTAGGTTTCGTAACCCATGCTCGACATCGCCTCGCCAAATCCCTGAAGCTCGGCAATATTCTGGAAGGCCTTGGGTTTGGAAACGTACGTGCCCTTGCCGTGTATCTTGAAAATCAGGCCTTCCTTCTGCAGGTCCCCCAGCGCCTGGCGAACCGTAATTCTCGAAACCCCGAAGGTTTCCATCAGTTCGCTTTCCGAGGGCATTTGTTCATGCGCCTGATAGGTTCCATCCAGGATCCGGTCACGCAGAATCTCCTTGATCTGCGTGTACAGGGGGACTGGCGACACATGCAGCAAGGCCTGCGGTTTCTTTCGGCTTTTCACCATGGTCAGCACCACTCCGATACTTGTTATGACGAGTAATGACAGAGCAATGCGCGTGCCAACAACAGGGGCGCGCGATAGAGATCACGGCAAAGCCATGTGTGGTGGTGGTTAGCGCGGGATCAGGCCATTCCGGAAACCGGAACTTGCCCCGAAGTGACATTGCACATTGCTGGTGCAAAGCAGGGTCTACCAGTACTGAATTGGGGCGGCAATCAGACCAGAAGCGCAGTCACCACTGTGTGGTGTCTGTCCTGATAATCAGGGCGTGCGCCAGCGCGCAGCCGCGTCCTCGTCGCTGTCGCGCGCGTCCACCCAGCGTTCGCCGTCGGGCGTTTCTTCTTTTTTCCAGAACGGCGCGCGTGTTTTCAGCGCGTCCATGAGGTATTCACAGGCGGCGAAGGCGTCACCGCGGTGCCGGCTGGCCACGGCGACCAGCACGATGGGGTCGCCCGGCAGCAGCCGGCCGACGCGGTGGATGACGGTGACGTCGATCAGCGTCCAGCGCGCGTTCGCCTCGTCGACCAGGGTGGCGAGCGCCTTTTCGGTCATGCCGGGGTAGTGCTCCAGCGTCATCGCGGTCACGCCGCTGCCGTCGTTGATGTCGCGCGCGTAGCCGACGAAGCTCGCCACCGCGCCGACGTCGAGGCGGCCGGCGCGCAGGGCGTCGACTTCTGCACCCAGGTCGAAGGGGGCGGTTTGCACGCGGATCATTCAGCCTCCCGTCACCGGCGGAAAAATCGCGACTTCAGCCCCCTCGCCCAGCGGCGTGTCGGGGCCGGCCAGATCCTGGTTCACCGCCACCCGGAAACTGCGGCCGGGCGCGAGTTCTTCGGCCCACGCGCCGCCGCGCGCGCGCAGGGTGTCGAGGAGATCGGCCACCCGCGCGCCGTCGAGATCGAGGCTTTCCTCGGCCACGCCAAAGCGCTCGCGCAGGCGCGCGAAGTAGAGCACGCGCAGGCTCATCCCAGCACCTCGGTAAAGGGGATGAAGCGCACCGTGTCGCCCGGCGCAATCGTGCGACCGATTTCCAGGTCGATGAAGCCGTCGCCCCAGGCGCAGGAGGTGAGTACGCCCGAGCCCTGGTTGGGGTAGATCGTTACGCCGCCGTCGGCCTCGATGCGCGCACGCAGGAATTCGCGGCGGTCGCCGGCTTTGGCCCAGGTCGAATGGCAGCGCATCGGGTAGGCGCGGTAGAGCACGTTTGCCACGCCCATGCGGCGCAGCAGAAAAGGCCGCACGAACAGACAGAAGGTGGCAAAGGCCGACACCGGATTGCCCGGCAGGCCGATGAAATCGGCTTCGCCCACGCGGCCGTAGACGATGGGTTTGCCGGGTTTCATCGCCACTTTCCACATTTCGATGCGGCCGAGTTTTTCGACGGCGGCTTTCACATAGTCGGCCTCGCCCACCGATACGCCGCCGCTGGTAACGACCACGTCGGCCTCGCGCACGGCGCGCGCGAGCGCGGCTTCGGTGGCCGCCAGCGTGTCGGGCACGATGCCGAGATCGACCACCTCGCAGCCCAGCCCGGCGAGGAGCCCCGCCAGGGTGTAACGGTTGGAGTTGTAAATCTGCCCGTCGCGCAGCGGGGCGCCGGGGGTGACGAGTTCGTCGCCGGTAAAGAAACACGCCACGCGCAGCCGGCGCACCACCGCCAGCGTGGCCAGCCCCACCGAGGCCGCGAGCCCCATGTGCACGGCGTCGAGCCGGGTGCCGGCGGCAAGGATAGTGTCGCCTGCGCGGATGTCTTCGCCGGCGCGGCGGATGTGCTCGCCCGCGCGCGGCACCCGATTGACGATGACCGTTTCGCCGTCGGCGACGCAGTCTTCCTGCATCAGCACCGCGTCGGCACCCGGCGGCACGGGTGCGCCGGTAAAGATGCGCGCGGTGCTGCCGGGAGCAAGCGCCGCGCCGGTGACTCCGGCCTGGATGCGCTGCGTCACCGGCAGGCGCGTACCGGCTGCCGGAATGTCGGCCACGCGCACGGCGTAGCCGTCCATGGCGCTGTTGTCGAAGGCCGGCACGGTGAGTGCCGAAACCTGTGGCGTGGCGAGCACGCGGCCGCGTGCGGCAGCAACCGGCACGGTGTCGGTTTCGGCAAGCGGACGGGCGCGCGCAATCAGCGCGTCAAGCAGTTGGGTGGCGGTGAGCATGGGCAAGGATGAAGTCGGTGATGGGTTCAATCGCGTCAAGGTCGAACAGCGGCAGCGGGCGCGGCGGCGGGCTGTCTGCCGCCACGGCCAGTACGTGGGGATCGTCGGCGCACAGCCAGGGCTTGCCGGTCGCGGTGCGGTGCACTTCAAGTTTAGGCAGGGGATCGCGCTTCCAGCCTTCCACCAGCACCAGATCGCACGGCGGCAACTGCGCCAGCAGGTCGGGCAGCGCCGGCGGCGCATCACGGTGTTCGGTAAGCAGCGCGCTGCGATGGTCGGAGGTCAGCAATACGGCGCACGCGCCAGCTTCACGCGCGCGCCAGCTGTCCTTGCCTGGGCGGTCGATGTCGAAATCGTGGTGGGTGTGCTTGAGCACCGCCACCCGCAGGCCGCGCGCGCGCAGCAAGGGCAGCACGCGCTCGATGAGCGTGGTCTTGCCGCTGCCGCTGAAACCGGCGATGCCGAATACCTGCATTGAAAAGAATGACCTGGTTGGGCGTAAAATCAGGCTATATTTTTTCATATATAAGCCATCACCGCCAAGCATGAACGCCCCTGCCCTCCTCGACCAGTTCGGCCGCCGCATCGACTACGTGCGGCTGTCGGTGACGGATCGCTGCGATCTGCGGTGCAGTTATTGCATGCCCGAAGGCTTCAAGGGCTTCGAAGAACCCGAACACTGGCTCAATTTTGACGAAATCGAGCGGCTGATCGGTGCGTTTGCGCGGCTGGGCGTGCGCCGCGTGCGGCTCACGGGCGGCGAACCGCTGTTGCGCCGCGACATTGCTGGCCTGGCGCGCCGGCTCGCCGCCCTGCCCGGCATCGACGACCTCTCGCTGTCTACCAACGCCACCCAGCTCGAACGCCACGCGGAGGCACTCAAGGCGGCCGGCGTGACGCGGCTCAACGTCAGCCTCGATTCCCTGCAACAGGCGCGGGTGGAAAAAATCAACGGCCGCGACGTGCTGGCCCGCGTGATGGTCGGCCTCGCCGCCGCAGAGGCCGCCGGATTCGCGCCGATCAAGCTCAACATGGTGGCGATGGCCGGGGTGAACGACGACGAAATCGACGCCATGGTCGCCTTCTGCATGGCGCGCGGCTTTGTGCTGCGGCTGATCGAAACCATGCCCATGGGCGACACCGGCCGCAACGCCGACTACCTTGACCTGCAACCCGTGAAAGCCCGGCTGGCCGCCCAGTTTGGCCTGGTGGAAACCACCCTGCCCGGTGCCGGGCCGGCGCGCTACCTCGGCACGCCCGACGGCCGCTTCAACGTGGGCTTCATCACGCCCATTTCGCAACACTTTTGTGAAACCTGCAACCGCGTGCGCGTCGCCGTCGACGGCACGGCCTACATGTGTCTGGGGCAGGACGAAAAATTCGAATTCCGTCCGTTGTTGCGCGGCGGGGCGAGCGACGCCGAACTCGACATCGCCATCCACCAGGCCATCAACCTCAAACCGGAAAAACACGAATTTCGCGAAGCGCCGGGCAAGATCCTGCGCTTCATGTCGATGACCGGCGGCTAGCCAGCGTTTCTCTCCAGCAGGCACAATGCAGCCTCGCCGTGAACGTTTGCCACCCGGCCTCGTCTTATCGTCCGCCGTTTACCCCTAGTGATTGTCGCCATGCCCTCTGCTCCGCTTGCCTACCCCTGGTATTGGGTGTTACCCGCACTCACGGCCCTGCCGCTTGCCCATGCCCAGACGCCGCCTGCTGCCCCGCCGCCGGTTACGCTCGACACGGTACAGGTTACCGCCACCGCCGACAGCGCACAGGAAGAACGCCAGTTCGCCTCCTCCGCCAAGATCGTCATCAGCCGCGAAGACCTCGAACGCCTGGACGCGGCCACGGTGGGCGAGCTGCTGCGCCAGTTGCCCGGCGTGAACCTCACGCCGCCCACCGAAGGCCGGGGGGGCCGCGCGCAGCGCGAAGATCGCCTGCAACCCACCCTCGTGGTCGATGGCATCTCGCTACCCGGCGGCAACCGCGCGGCGTTCCGTCTGCCGGCTGATCTCATCGAACGCATCGAAATCATCAAGAACAGTACGCCGGAATTCCCCGCTGGCCCGGGCGGCACCATCAACCTCATTCTGCGCGACGCCCCCGGCACCAGGGCCGGCACCTGGCGCGCCGGGCTCTCGGCCAACGACGGCGGCCTGGGTGGCCGGGTTGGCGGCACCTACGGCGACCGCGAGGGCGAAGCCGGCGTCATCCTCATCGGCTTTGCCGATACGCGCGCCATCACGGGCGAGCGTGAAGTCAGCATCGAACAGTTTGCCGGTGGCGTGCGCAACGATTACGACATCGAACGCGACGAGGACAGCGGTCGCTCGAATGGCCTGCATCTGATTGCGCGCTACACCCGCGATCTCGGCGACGGCGCACGGCTCGTCATCAGCCCGATGCTGTTCGGGCGCACCAACGATCTCGTCAACCAGACGCAGCGATTCACCTATACCGATCCGCTGAATGCCACCGGACTCATTGGCGACGGTTCGGTTTACAACGACAGCGAAGCCCGCAACCTCAACGGCCGTCTGGCCTTCGACTACAAGCAACGCCGTGCCGGCCAGGGCGAAACCAGCGCCACGCTGGCGATTCAGGGACAGAACGAGCGCACCGACCGCAGCCGCGATGAATACGACGCCGGCGGCCTGCTTGCCGGCGCGACGGATACCCGCGATACGACCCGCAGTCTGGGGGCCAACTTTCGGGGCAAGGCCAGCCAGGCGTTTGCCGGCGGCACGCATCTCGCCACCTTCGGCCTCGATGCTTCGCTCAAGAAAACCACCGACACCCGTCGCGAATCGCTGTTCGGCGTGACGCAGAACCTGGGGGCTCAGGCGCGTGCGGAATCACGCGAGAGCGAGTTCGCGCTGTGGGCGCAGGACGAATGGCAACTGGCCGAACAACACACCCTCACGCCCGGCCTGCGCATTTCGGCCAGCAGCCGCCAGGTGGTCGATGGCCTCGGAACAAAAATCGCCGACGACACCGTGTCGTGGCTGCCTTCGCTGCATTACGTGTGGCGGCTGGACGAGCGCTGGAACCTGCGTGCCAGCGCGGCGCGCGCCGAACGCCTGCCCAGTGTGGGCGAGCTTTCGCCGATCGTACGCACCACCACCGGTCTGAACACCCTGTCCAACCCCGACCAGGGTGGCACGCCGGCGCTCAAGCCCGAAACCACCACCACGCTGCAACTGGGCATGGAGCATTTTCTGCCGCAGCAACGCGGTTCGGCGGGGCTGAATGTCTATCTGCGTGATATTTCCGCCAAGATCCAGCGCCGCATCACGCTCGAAGCGGGCCGCTACGTCGAACGTCCGGTCAATTTCGATTCCGCCAGCGAAACCAGCGTGGTCGCCGATTTCAAATGGAAGGTCGTCGAGCTGCCGGGGCTGTCGCTACGCGGCAACGTCTCCACCAGCCGCCTCAAGATCGACGACCCCACCGCCTTGGTGCGCCAGGAAAGCCCGCGCCGCGCCGCCAGCCTGGGCGTGGATTACGACATCAAGGCGCTCAAGCTCAGCCTGGGCAGCAATCTGACGTACAGCTCGGCATTCAGCAGCGAAGCCAGCCAGGACACCGAGCAGAAAACGATCCCGCGCACCCAGCTCGATCTGTTTGCCGTGCGCAAATTCAGCAGCCGGCTGTCGCTGCGTTTTTCGGTGGACAACGTGACCAAAACCGAAACCGGCGACGACACGCTGGAATACGTGGGCGGCGCGCTGGTGCGCCGCGAAACCGACCGCGCGCGCGGCGAGCGCGTCTACAACGTATCGCTCGAAGGCAAGTTCTGATCGCGGCGGCGATGACTTCAGCTGCCCAGCACGCGACGGCGTATCCAGTGGTCGATCGACAACTTGCCGGGGCCGGCCAGCAGCAGCGGAATCAGCATCATCAAATACATGAGCGGCAGCTTGAAGCCGTTATCGCACACGTTGTAGCCATTGCCGGCGTGCACCGACACCCAGGCGACGATATCGAGCACGATCAGCCCCGCCGCCCAGAAGCGCGTGCCCAAGCCCAGCACCAGCGCAGCCGCGCCAATGAGTTCAGTCCAGGTGGCCAGAAACCAGCTGACATCCACTGGCACCACGCTGAACGGAAACGGAAACGCACTCTGGATGTCGATAAACCAGTTTTCGCCGTGCAGCTTTTCCAGACCGGCGATGCCGAATTCGTACGCAAGCAGCAGGCGTATCCCCAACAAGCCGAGCCAGGTGCCGGCTTCGTCCAGTGCGCGCAATCCGCCAGCGGCACAGCGATTCATATATTTCATGGTGTGTCTCCCGTCATGTGGTAACCCTGAAGTCGCCCGGGTGGCGCAATCCTTACAAGCCCCTACAATCGCGCCATGTCTACGCTTGCTTCCCTCCCGTTCGACAACGGCTTTGCCGCCCTGCCCGACACCTTTTATTCGCGCGTGCAGCCCACGCCCGTGCCCAATCCGCATTGGGTCTGCCACAGCCCGGCCGCACTGAGCTTGCTGGGACTGAATGCGCATGCCTTGCAGCAGCCAGAATGGCTGCACACCTTGGCCGGCAATGGCACCCTGCCCGGTATGGATCCGGTGGCTGCGCTGTATGCCGGGCACCAGTTCGGCCATTTTGTGCCGCAGCTGGGCGACGGCCGCGCGATCCTGCTGGGCGAAATGCAGGGATCTGACGGCCAGGGCTGGGAAATCCAGCTCAAGGGTGCAGGCCGCACGCCCTATTCACGCGGCGGCGACGGCCGCGCCGTGCTGCGCTCCAGCATCCGCGAATTTCTGTGTTCCGAAGCCATGCACGCGCTGGGCATACCCACCACGCGCGCACTCGCCATCGTGGGCAGCCCGCTGCCGGTGTACCGCGAAGACGAGGAAACCGCCGCGCTCGTCACCCGGCTTGCGCTGAGCTTTGTGCGATTTGGTTCGTTTGAAGTGTTCTATCACCGCAACCAGATTGACGCCCTGCGCACCCTGGCCGACTACGTCATCCGCCGCTATTACCCGCAATTTTCTGCACTGGACGAACCCTACGCCGCCCTGCTGCACGAAGTGACGCGGCGCACCGCCCTGCTCATGGCCGACTGGCAGGCGGTGGGCTTTGCGCACGGTGTGATGAACACCGACAACATGTCGATCCTGGGGCTCACGCTGGACTACGGCCCCTTCGGGTTTCTGGATGCCTTCGACCCCGGCTTCATCTGCAACCATTCCGACACCCACGGCCGCTACGCCTTCGACCAGCAGCCCGACGTGGGCGCGTGGAACGTCACCCAGTTGGCGCAGGCGCTGGTGCCGCTGATGTCGGTGGACAGCGCCAGCCAGGCCATTCAGGATTACCCCACCGTGTTCGGCCAGGCCTACGTGTCACGCATGGTCGCCAAGTTCGGGCTCGCAGCGGGTGGCGACACGGTGAGCCTGATGCTCGACGGCTTGAATCTGCTGGCCGCCAATCGCATCGACTACACAAATTTCTTCCGCGCGCTGGGCAATTTTGACAGTGCCCCGGGGGCACCCAACACCGCGTTGCGCGACCGCTTTCTGGATCGCCCCGCGTTTGACGCCTGGGCGCAGCGCTACGCCGCCGCGCTGCGCCAAACCGGCGTGCCCGCCGCCCAGCGCCGGCAGGCCATGCACGCCGTCAACCCCCAATACATCCTGCGCAACCACCTGGCCGAAACCGCCATCCGCCGCGCCGCCGACCAGCACGATTTTTCCGAAGTGGCCCGCCTGCACACCCTGCTGACGCGCCCCTACGACACGCAGCCGGAATTTGACGCCTACGCCGCCGAGCCGCCCGACTGGGCGCGAAAGATTGAGGTAAGCTGCTCGTCGTGAAATCCGTTGTCCGTTTTGTCGTTCCCCTGCTTGCCCTGAGCCTTTTGGCCGGCTGCATGAACCCGCCCATCCAGCGCAAGGACGGCAGCAGCAGCGTCCGCAGTTTCAGCGTGAAAGACCTCGCCAAGGGCGACGTCGACAGCGTGGTCGAAATCCATCAGCAGGAAGTGCTGGCCATACTCAAGTCGCTCACGCTCAAGCTCTACCGGCGCAACCCGGCCGAATGGCGCAAATCCGGCCACGCCAGCGCCGAAGACGCCACGGCTGCCTTGTTCAAGGCGCTGCCCGTATGGCACCTGTCACCACAAAAAAATCTGAACTGGGAAACCAGCCTGCTCGATGCCTGGCGCGAAGACTACCCCGGCGATCACGTCAAGGCGCTGATGGGCGGCCTGCTCGTCATGCACATGGCCGCCTTCAACAACCAGACCGAGTTTTTTTTGCTGACCGAAGTCGACGCACAAAAACTCTACAACGCCGCGCGCAATACCGAAGCTGTGGTCTGGCGCTTGTCCAATACCCGCACCACGACCGGCAACCCCCTGCTGCTGTCCAACGGCTTCGACGCCGGCGGCGTGCCCAACCTCAGCTTCGAACGCGAGTTCGGCAAACTCATCGGCATTCAGGACACCCTCGCCAAGGTCATCGAAGACAAGAGCAACCGCGCCATCCGCTTTGGCGTCGTCAACGCCGCCAGCATGATCTTCCTGCCCATCTGAGCAGACGGGTGCCACCTGCCACGCCGTAACAACACACCTGGTTGAACAAAAAGGACGGGAGGACAAGAGAAGGAAGATTGCCTCCCTCTTGTCCTCCTGTCCTCTTTGTAAAAACAGCCGCCGCACCCCGCAGGTCAGAACCCCGCGCGGATCACCCCCACCGCCACCCCCTCGATCACCAGCTCGTCGCGCGCGGCGTCCACCACTATCGGCTCGAATTCGGGGTTTTCCGGCAGCAGGCGCACCGTGCGGCCGCGCTTGTCCAAGCGCTTGACCGTGACCTCGTCGCCGATGCGCGCCACCACCACCTGGCCGTTCTTGGCCTCGGCCGTCTTGTGCACCGCCAACAGGTCGCCGTCGAGGATGCCGATGTCCTTCATGCTCATGCCGCGCACACGCAACAGGTAATCCGCGCGCGGGGCGAACAACGCCGCTTCCACCTGCACGTGTCGCTCGATGTGTTCCTGCGCCAGCAGCGGGCTGCCCGCCGCCACCCGCCCCACCAGCGGCAAGCCCCCGCCACCCGCCAGGCGAATGCCGCGCGAGGTGCCCGGCACCAGCTCCAGCACGCCCTTTTTTGCCAGTCCTTTCAAATGCTGCTCCGCCGCATTGGGCGAACTGAAGCCAAAGCGCGCCGAAATTTCCGCCCGCGTCGGCGGCAGGCCGGTGGTGGCTATCCATTCGCGGATAAGCGCCAGGATTTCTTCCTGGCGGGCAGTGAGGTTACGCATGGGGCTTCCTTTCTTTGCTGTATGTGTATACAGTTGTATTTGTATACAGTATAAAGTCCCCGGTGGAATAAACCAACCTACGCAGCAGGAGAACCCGCATGAAACTCGGCAAGATCAGCCCCCTGGCCTTCACCCGCATGAAACAGCGCGGTATCAGCATTGCCGCCCTCAACGATCTGCTGGCGCATGGCCAGGTGGAACGCCAGCTCGATGGTGCCCAGGTCATCTATCTGGACAGCCCTCTGCCCGCCCCCAATTGGGCCGGTCGCCCGCAACCCCGGCTCTACGCCGTGGTGGACGCGACAGGCGATGTGCTGACGGTGGAGCGGCGGGTGAGGTAAGCGCAGATCGGGCCAGCCGGTGGTTCTGGCCACCCCGTCGCACTGACCGAACCGTCATGCACTGCCCGGTTCGGCACGCCCCTGCGAGCCCGATGGCGCCGCTACAGTCAGAACGCGAGGCGGGCCATCTTTTGCCGCAAAAAACCGCCCCACCACTTCCAGCTTGCGTGTCCGCGTCATCTTCGGCAGTGCGTCCAGCAGCAAGCGCCCGTAGGGTTTGTCCGCCAGCCGGGTGTCGCAGATCATCAGCACGCCACGGTCGGTTTCGGTACGAATCAGACGCCCGGCCCCCTGTTTGAGGGTGATGGCCGCGTGCGGCAGCTGATAATCCATGAACGGCTTGCCGCCGCTTTTTTCCAGATGCGCGATGCGCGCGGCGACGACGGGGTCGTCGGGCGGCTGGAAGGGGAGCTTGTCGATGATGACGACAGAGAGCGCGTCGCCGGGCACGTCCACCCCTTCCCAGAAACTCTGGCTACCGAGCAGCACGGCATTGCCGGCCTGCTGGAAACGAGCGAGCAGTTCGTTCTTGGGTGCGTCGCCCTGTACCAATAACGGAAATGCCCAGTCACGGAACTTGAACGCGGCTTCGAGCAGGCGGCGCGCCTTGTCCAGCGCGCGCAGGCTGGTAAAGAGGATGAAGGCGCGGCCACGGCTGATTTCCAGAACCGGCAACGCCGCCTCGACCACGGCTTCGGTGAATTCGGGCGTATTGGGTGCGGGCAGATGCTGCGGCACGTAGAGCACGCCCTGGCGCGGGTAGTCGAAGGGACTGTCGACGCTGAGCGTCTCGGCGGCTTCAATGCCCAGGCGCGATTTCAGGTGCGAGAAATCCCCGCCGACGGAAAGCGTGGCCGAGGTGAGGATCCAGGCCTGAGCGCGCTCGGTGAGCTTGGCCCCGAACTGGGTGCCGACCGACAGCGGCGTGGCGTGCAGCAGCAGCGAGCTCATCGTGGTTTCGACCCAGCGCACGCGCGGCTGGGTGGGGTCGTCCTCGCGCTGCCAGTTGGCCAGCGTCGCCTGCACGGCCTGCGCGCGTTCGAAGCAGTTCTTCAGGTCGGCGTCACGCTCGGCCTGGGATTCGAGCAAACGCGCGAGTTCGGCCAGACTGTCGGACAGGCTCGCGAGCGCATCGGGCCACTTGTCGTAGCGCACCAGTTCGGCGAAGGTCGATTTGACCGGATTCTGCGGGAACGCCAGGCGCGCGTCGCGGGTGGCCTTGCCGAGGTCTTCCGCCGCCCGGCGCAGCGCCGGAAAATCGCCGGCCTTGACCGCTGCGAATCGCTTGGTGTCGCCCACCAGATCGAGGAGTTGTGCGGTGGACAGCGTCTGGCCGAAGAACTGCGCGGCGGTTTCGGCCAACTGGTGTGCCTCGTCGAGAATGACGGTGTTGCACGCGGGCAGGAGTTCGGCGACGCCTTCGTCCTTCAACCACAGGTCGGCAAAGAAAAGATGGTGGTTGACGACGACCACCTCCGCGTCGAGCGCGGCCTTGCGCGCCCGCATGACGAAGCATTCCTTGAAATGCGCGCAGTCGCTACCCAGGCAGGTGTCGCGGCTGGAGACGGCGTAGTGCCAGGCGTTGGCGTCCTCGGGGATGCCTTCGGCTTCGGCGCGGTCGCCGCTGGTGGTGGTTTCGGCAAAACGTGCGATTTTGTGCAGCCAGGCCGCGTCGTCGCGCTGGGTGAAGCGGCCGTCGGCAAGGTTGCGTTCGAGATGGTGGTGGCAGACGTAGTTGGCGCGGCCCTTGAGCAAGGCGATTTTCACGGGTGACTTCAGCGCCCGCCGCGCGGCCGGCAGGTCGCGGTGAAACAGCTGATCCTGCAAGGCCTTGGTGCCCGTGGAAACCACCACCTTGCCGCCGGACAGGAGCGCGGGCACCAGATACGCCAGGGTTTTTCCGGTGCCGGTGCCGGCTTCGGCGAGCAACACGCTGTTATCCGCAATGGCCCGCTCGACCGCTTCGGCCATGGCAATCTGCTGGGGGCGGGCACGCCAGCCCGGCAAGGCGGCAGCGCAAGCGCCGTGGTCGGAAAACAGGGAAGCGAGATCGTGCATGACTAAGGGTGAAAAGCTCGCCCGAGTGTACACCGGGCTGGCAGGTAATCAGGGTAAAGTCAGGCCGCTTTATGGCCGTAACAAAGACGAATAGCGTCTACCTGTTTTCCCATGCGTCTCATCCTGTTGTGCTTGTTGCTCTGGTTCGCGCCACTCACACAAGCATCCGTGGTTTTCATCGATATCCGCCCCGGCATTCGTGCCGGGGCGGACTATCTGATCGGGGATCGCGACAAACCCGCCGTTCTGCTCTTGCATGGTTTTTTGCAGACACGGGATTTCCCCACAGTGGCCACGCTGTCCGGGGGGCTGCATGACGCGGGCTACACCGTCCTCTCGCCGACACTCAGTTTGAATATTCCGACACGCGCGCAAAGCCTGGCCTGCGAAGCCATCCACAAACACAGTCTGGAAGATGACACCGGAGAAATCGCGCGCTGGGTGAGCTGGCTCAAAAAGCGGGGGCACCGTTCCATCGTGTTGCTGGGACACAGCTTTGGCAGCATGCAGTTGCTGGCGTACTTGATGGAGCGCCCCGACCCGGCCGTCAAAGCCTACATGGGGGCCTCACTGGTGGGCGCACAAATCGGGCCGGTTGACCGGCGGGCACTGATCATGCGCCTTGAAGCCCGCCAACGCGCCGAGCCGCGCTCGCTGGTAAGCCACCAGCTTTCATTCTGCCGAAAATACACGTCGACGCCAGGCGATCTTTTATCCTATGTTCGCTGGGATCAGGCGCGAACGCTGACCGCGCTCCGGCGATCGCCGGTGGAAAGCTGGCTGATCATGGGAGATGCCGACGGGCTACTGGATCACAACTGGCTCACTGCGCTCAAACACCTGGGATCAAAGGTCGTGTTGGTGCCGGGGGCCAATCACTTCATGGATGGGGAACACGAGTTCGATCTTCTGGAACACAGCCTGGGCTTTCTTCGCAGGCTGGACGGAGCCAGTCCATGAAGCGTGCCCGCTTCACATTTTCCATCAAGCAGATTGCCCTGGCGCTGCTAACCGGCTTGCTGGTGGCAGTCAGCCTGGTGGGCGCTTTTTCTGTCTGGCAAACGCGCAGCGTGACGCAGAACCTCGCCCGCAACAACTTGGACGCCGCACGTTCGGAGTTGTCCGCCGCGACCGAGCGCCTGTTTCGCCGCGCCGCCAGCCAAGCCGAAACGCTGGGTCAGTGGGATGAAACCCGTCAACAACTGGTGCTGCCCGAGTACTACAGCTACTGGCGTGATCAGCGCGTGTACGAAGCCGGCATCCTGACCAGCCGCCACGCACGCGCCGCGCTTTATGACAACGACCGGCGCATCCTGGCAACAAACCCCTCCCGGGCTGGGTTCCCTGATCTACTGCCACAGTCAGTGCTGCCGAAGCCAAACTCGAGCTGGCTTACCAACGAGGCCGGCACGATGGTCGTCTACCAGGCTTTCCCGGTCTACAGCGACGAACAAGAACGTGCTCTCCTCGGCTACGGCCTGCTCCGTTTCGATTTCATGGGCGAATTGCTCGAACGTGAAAATTTCCATTTTGTCGACATGCGCAGCGTTGTGCTCGCCCTCAAGCCAGGAGAAACCCTGGCTCCCAGCGAGCTTTTCCGGCGTCTGCGCTTCGAGGCGCGCACCAACCCCAACCAGGCCCGCTTTCAGACCATCCTGACGCGCACGCTGATTGCGTTGTATGCGGTGCTGGTCGTGGCCGCATTACTGGCATTCGTGATTTATAACCGGCTGCTGGCCAGACCTTTGCATCAATTGTCGCGCGATATCGAAGCCATGCAGGAGGGAAGCTACAGCCCCTCTAACCGGTCTGGTGCCATGCATGTGCTCGAACTCGAATCGATACGGCGCTCTTTGCACGAATATCAGATCCAGTTACGCCAGTTACACGGCTCGCTGGAAAACCAGAACCGTGAATTCCGTTCGCAGGCAAAGCAGGATGCCCTTACCGGCTGCTATAACCGCCGCGCCTATGACGAGGACTGGGAGCGCTTCCGCGAGGAATTCCGGCATATGCGAGAGGGGGCGGCCTTCCTGCTGTTCGATTGCGACCGATTCAAGGCTATCAACGACACCTATGGTCACGCCAAGGGCGATCGCGTATTGACCCTGATTGCCGACGCGCTGGTGATGGCGCTGCGCGCCAACGACCGGCTCTATCGTCTGGGCGGCGACGAATTCGCAACCTTCCTCGCCCGCACCACCCCCACGCAGGCCAAACAGATAGCCCAGCGTTGCCAGAGCCTGATCGAAGCCGCTTCATTCACCGACATCGGCATCAGCGAACCCGTAGGGATCAGCATCGGGATTGCCTTCTGCCCGGCGGCGCAGTCGGACAATGTCGCCGACCTGCCCAAACAGGCCGATATTGCGATGTATACCGCCAAGCAGCCCGGGCGCGCGCGCATCGCACTTTACGGCGAGGACACCGAGCGCGCTGCGCAGACGCTGGTAGCCAATCGCGAAACCAGCGCACTCTTCCAGGCGCTTGCCACGCCCGGCATGATAGAAATGCATTACCAGGCGATTCATGCCCTGCCTGGTCGCAAAGTGGATTACTACGAAGCGCTCGCCCGCATCCGTTACCACGGCGACCTCATCATGCCGGGGAGCTTTCTGCCGGTGATTGCGGCGCGCCGCCTGGAAACCGAGTTCGACCTGGCAGTGCTGGCCCAGGTGGATGTCGATCTCGCCTCGGGCCGCATACCGGATGGCGTAGGTGTCTCGATCAATCTGTCGGCACAGACCATTTCACGCGCCGAAGTGGTCTCCCACCTGCTGGAGCTGTCTCGCCACAATGCGCGCCATCCCCTCATGCTGGAAATCACCGAGACCTCGCTGATTACACAGATTGCCGAGGTGAGCACCTATCTCGAACTGCTGCGTACCGTGCATTTCCGCATCGCCATGGACGATTTCGGAACCGGTTATTCCCCCCTGCGTTATCTGGCAGATCTGCCGGTCGACGTGGTCAAGCTCGATATTTCGCTCATCAGCAAGCTCGCCCAGGATAATCGAGCCGCGCGGGTCGTTGCCGATTTTGTGCGCATGATGAACGACGCTGGCTATTCACTCGTGGCGGAGGGTGTGGAAACCGAAGCCGTGCTGGACAAGGTGCAGAGTCTTGGCATTGAGCACGTTCAGGGCTACCTGCTCGGCCGCCCCATCCCGCTGGATCAGTTGGCAGGCACGAGCGAAAACGATACGCACGCTGCCTGCACCGCCTGAATCGCAACGCTACGCCAGGCGGGATCAGTGCTTGCCTGAGCGCCAGATCGAAAAAATGATCCAGAGGCTGTTCAGGAAAGCGATCAGAAACCCCAGCAGGCCAAACAAAGGCAGGCCGAACAACTGGGGGCCGCCTTTCACCGTCATGATGATGCTCGACCCCACCACCAGCGATGCCGTGAGGATACCCATGGTGAGCCGGTTGCTGGCCCGGTCAAGCTGATGGCCGAAGTGATCGAGACGCTTCAGATCCAGATCGACCTTGACCCGCCCGCGCCGGGCATCACGCAGCAGATGACGCAGATCGCGCGGCAGGTCGGCCAGCACTTCGAGCGTCTCACGCAGGCTCTTGCGGCCTCGCGCCACCAGCGCACCCGGGGTGTAGCGTTGCTGGATGATGCGTTCGACGAAGGGCGTCACGTGATCGATCATGTGAAAATGCGGATCGAGCTGCTGGCCCAGTCCTTCCAGCGTGATCAGCGTCTTGAACAACAGGGTGAGATCGGCCGGCAGTACCAGATTGTTGTCGCGCAAAAGCGCAGTGATGTCGTTGAGCAGACTCCCGATTTTCACATCCTTGAGCCGTAGGTCGTCGTAGCTTTGCAGCATCTCCGCCACATCGTAAGCCAGCCGCTCGTCGTCCTGCACCGTATCGCCGCTCCAGTCCAGCAGCACCTGCAATAGCCCCTGCTCGTCCTTGCGTGTGAGCGCATGCAGCATGTCCACAATCTGGTGCCGGCGGGTTTCGGTGAGCATGCCCACCATGCCGAAGTCGATCATCCCGATGCGGTTACCGGGCAGGAACAGCATATTGCCGGGGTGGGGATCGGCATGGAAATAGCCGTGCACCAGCACCATGCGCAATACCGCATCCGCCCCCCTTGCCGCGAGTATCTGCGGGTCGAGGCCAGCGGCACGCAATTTGTCGGGCGACACGCCTGCGACGCCAGCAATTTCGGACTGCACATTCACGCGCGACGTTGTGAACTCGGTGAACACGCGCGGAATGCTGACATCGGGCTCGTCGGCGAAATGCCGCGCAAACTGTGAAATGTTGCGCGCTTCCTTGGCCAGGTCCAGCTCGCGGTAGAGCGAACGGCGGAACTGCGCCACGATGTGCACCGGATCGTAGCGGCGAAGGTCGGGGAGTTCGCTGTCGATCAGGCGGGCAGCATGGTCGAGGATGCGCAGATCGGCCCGAATGACTTCCTCGATACCGGGCCGACGGATCTTGACCACCACCGGCGTGCCGTCGTGCAAACGCGCACGATGCACCTGGGCGATCGACGCTGCGGCCAGCGGCTGGCGATCGAACGCGGCAAATATCCTGTCGGGCTCGCCTCCCAGCGCGACCAGCAAATCGGCATGGAGCGTGTCGTAGGGCACGGCCGGCACCTGGCTGTGGAGTTTCTCGAATTCGGCGATCCAGTGCGGCGGAAACATGTCCACCCGGGTGGCCAGCAATTGCCCGAGTTTGACGAAGGTAGGGCCCAGTTCCTCCAGCGCCCGGCGGATACGAACCGGCGCATCGAGATGTGCAATTTCACTGGTGCTATGCCAGTGCAGCACCCGGCCCGCGCGTTCGAGCACGCCGCTGATACCCAATACACGCACCAGGTCACCCCAGCCATAACGGATCATCACAGAGGCGATTTCGTGCAGGCGCGGCAGATCGCGTACAACAGAGAGCGTTTCCCAGAGCATGAAAGTATCGGTTATTGGTATGGGGGCCGGGGTACGGTAAAGAGGCCTGCGCACAGGCGAAACGGGTGGATAGTGTAGTGCTTCAGGGGGCAGCGGTCGCCCCCGGCTTCAGGAACGCAGGCGCTCGCTTTGCCGTTTGAGTGAATCGGATACCGCGTCGAGCACCCCGCTGGCCACCTTTGACAGCCGTTCACTGGCCGCGCTGGCCGACTCGCTCAGGCCCGACCGGCCCGCTGCGGCGCTGGTTTTGAGGCCGGCCGCCAGTTCGCCCAGTGCTTCGCGTACCTGCCCGCCGGTTCGTGTCCCCGCCACCTTCAGATGGCCGGCCAGCTGTTCGAGTTCTTCCCGGAGTGCGCCGCCGGATTGCCGCGCGGTTTGCCGCAAGGTATCGACAAACTTGCTTTCAAGATCGCGCAATTCTTCCAGGCTGGATTTCAGTTCGTTGTCCTTGAAGACGCGCCCCTGTTCCACGGCCTCCCGCAGCGTGTACGAGGCGGTTTGCGCCGCGCTGCCAAACGCGTCGTCCAGACCCGAAACCGCCTGCTTGAGACCGGCTTTCAATTCCGCTCCGCGCGCTGTCAATCCACTGCTCACGCCTTCGGTCACCGCAGCGACGATGGCACGCATGTCGTCGAGCGCAAGGCGCTTCTCGTGCAGGGCGCGTGCCGTCAACTCACGGACACGTTCGCGCAGATCGGGAGCCGCAGCGGCGGCCGCTGCCTCGTCGCGCAATTGCATCAACTGCGCATTTTGGGGAACATGGACACTCGATTCGTTGGCTGCATCGCCGGGGGGCAAATCATTCATGCTGGATTCTCCTGTTCAAGCCCGGCCAGTCTGTGGCCGTAGTCTGCTATCAATATAGACCTGAATGACCTGACCATGCGCTGCCTGTTCCTGTTTACCCTGCTGTTGCCGGCGTCCGTTCTGGCCGAACCGCCTGACGCGGTGCCGTTTTACGCAGTCAGCCTGGTGGGCAGCCCCTACAAGCTCGGCGGCAACTCTCCGGAAACTGGCATGGATTGCAGCGGTTTTGTCGGTCATGTATTTCGCGCCACGATGGGTTTGAGCCTGCCACGCGACAGTCGAGCCATCAGCGAATCCGCGCGTCCGCTTGCCGATGACGAAATCCGCCCGGGCGATCTGGTGTTTTTCAACACCCTCAACCGCGCCTATTCGCACGTCGGTATCTATCTTGGCGACCAGCGGTTTGTTCATGCTGCCAGCAGTCGCACCGGCAGCGTGATGGTGTCCCGACTGGACGAAACCTACTGGGCAAACCGCTATGAAGGCGCACGCCGCGTAGCTCCCGCAGATGCGCCGCCGCGCTGACGTTTTCCTTTCAGGGCTTGTCTGCGCCCTATCTGGCTTGTTGTTTGCGCTGGCCGCCTTGGCCGATGACGATTTGCTGCTGAAAAGCGCCGCCGCCGTCAACGAAGGCCCCTTGCATTTTCTGAGCGCGCCCCCCGACAAGCCCGTCCACCATCACCAGAACCGTATTGTCGTCGCCGCCGACAGCCTCGCCAGCGGCTGGGTCAGTCTCCAGCAATGCCATGACCATCTCGACCCCGTGAGCCGCGCGCAGATCACCTTCCGCGAGGGATTTGTGCGTGATCTCCGCATTGATCTTGCCAAGGGGATTGCCGAAGCCTGGATCGAAGGTGCCAGCGTGCAGTTGCGCCAGGTCGATACGGACGCGTGTCTGTGCCTGTCAGCGCAGATCCGCGCGCTGCGCGACACGGGGGGCGGGTTTTTCAATCTCAACAACGGCCCCTACATGCGCAAGTTCCTGGATGGCTATTACCCCATGCGGGTGACGCTGGATGTGGTCTATCCCAGCGATCTGCTAGGGCTGGTGGACATCAGCCCGTCCGCCACGCCTGGCTTTGAACCGGAAACCTCCCCCGGCAAGGTTCACATCGACGTGCTGTTTGAAGGCGAACTGCGCACCCAGATCCAGTTTTCGCGCGCTGACTGAGCCGTACCAACCCGAGTTACACGATATTTATTTTTATTATTGATAAGCGTTCTCATTTTTAGTACGATTCTCGAATCTTCAATCCTGTAGGAATCCGGCATGAACGCTCCCTTTACCCGCCTGCTGGCCGCGCTGGCGCTGTCAGCCCTGACCCTGCCTGCGCTGGCGGAAGAAATCACGGTCTACTCCGCGCGCAACGAACAGCTGATCAAGCCGCTTTTTGATGCCTACACCAAGGAAACCGGTGTCGAAATCAAGTTCATCACCGACAAGGAAGGCCCGCTGATGGCGCGCCTCAAGGCCGAAGACAAAAACACACCCGCCGACGTGCTGCTCACTGTCGACGCCGGCAACCTGTGGCAGGCTGGAGAAGAAGGCCTGCTGCGCCCGATCAAGTCCAAAGTGCTCAACGCCAACGTGCCGGCTCACCTGCGCGATCCGGATGGCGAGTGGTACGGCCTGTCGGTGCGCGCCCGCACGCTGGTCTACAACACCAGCAAGCTGAAGCCGGCCGAGCTGTCCACCTATGAAGATCTGGCCAATCCCAAATGGAAAGGCCGCCTCTGCCTGCGCACCTCCAAAAAGGTCTACAACCAGAGCCTGGTGGCGATGATGATTACCGAATACGGCGAGGGCAAAACGGAAGATATCGTGAGCGGCTGGGTCAACAACCTCGCCACCTCGCCTTTCCCTGACGACACCAAGGCGATGGAAGCCGTGGCCGCCGGCCAGTGCGACGTGACCATCGTGAACACCTATTACTTTGGCCGCCTGCTGGAAAAACAGCCGAATCTGCCGCTGGCCATCTTCTGGCCCAACCAGGCGCTCAAGAGCAAGGCTGCTGGCGTGCACGTGAACGTCTCCGGTGCCGGTGTCACCAAATACGCCAAGAACCCGGCCGCCGCACAGAAGCTGATCGAGTGGCTGTCGTCGGAGAAGGCACAGAACCTCTTTGCCGACGTGAACATGGAATACCCGGTCAACCCCAGGGTAAAGCCCGACCCCAAAGTGGCCGCCTGGGGTAGCTTCAAGCCCAACCTCATCAATGTGAAAGAGGCTGGCAGCCTGCAGGCCAAGGCCGTAAAATTGATGGATCGCGCCGGCTACAAGTAAGCAACCGTTTTGTCTGACACGCTCGCTGTCCCTGCAAAAACGCCCGATCCGGGCGTTTTTGTTTTATCGCACCGCCGCCTGCCTTCGGGCTGGATGCTGTTTGCGCTCGCCATCACCGCGCTGGTGCTGGCCCCGGTCGTCGTCACGTTCTCGTCGTTTATGCGCATCGAAGGCGATATCCTCGGCCACCTGACCGAATTCGTGCTGCCGGAACTGGTCGTCAACACACTGTGGCTGGTCGCCGGCGTGGGCATCGGGGTCACGCTGCTTGGCGTGTCGCTGGCCTGGCTTACAGCCATGTGCGAATTTCCCGGCCGCCGCGTGTTCGACTGGGCGCTGTTGCTGCCGCTGGCGCTACCGGCCTACGTCACCGCCTTTGTCGCCATCGGCCTGCTGGATTTCACCGGGCCGGTACAAACCTGGCTGCGCGAAGGCTGGGGCCTCACCGGTCTGCCCGAAATCCGTTCGCGGGGGGGCGTGATCCTGGTGATGTCGCTGGCGCTCTACCCCTACGTTTACCTCATCGCCAAAAACGCGTTTGCCACCCAGGGTGCGGTAGCGCTCGAAGCCGCGCAGTCGCTGGGGCTGTCGCGCTGGCAGGGGTTTTTCCGGGTGGCACTGCCCATGGCCCGCCCCTGGATCGCCGCCGGCCTGATGCTGGCGCTCATGGAAACGCTGGCCGATTTCGGCACCATGGCGACCTTCAACTACGACACCTTCACCACCGCCATCTACAAGGCGTGGTACAGCCTATTCTCGCTCGATTCGGCAGCACAACTGGCGTCGATTCTGATCGTCTTCGTGCTGGTGGCCGTGGTGTTCGAGCAGCGCTCACGCATGAAAATGCGCTACGGTGCCGTCGGCCGGGGCGCGGCATCACGCCGGCTCCGGCTGTCTGCCGTGCAGGCGGCGCTTGCGTTTGCCTATGCGGCAAGCGTCCTCGCCATCGCCTTCCTGATTCCCGTCGCCCAGCTGGCGTGGTGGTCATATGGCGTCATCGAAACCGATCTCGATAGCCGTTACTGGATGTTTGTCGGACATTCCCTGCTGCTCGCCAGCCTGGGGGCCATGCTGGTGGTGGCCGTGGCCCTGCTGCTCGCCTACGCCGGCCGCCAGCGCGGTGGTCAGGCCATGGTCTGGATCCAGCGCCTGGCCACGCTGGGCTATGCGTTTCCCGGTGCGGTGCTGGCGGTGGGTCTGTTCATCCCGGTGGCGGCGCTCGACAACTGGCTGATCGACACCGGTCGCGCCTGGTTCGGCTTTGACGGCACCGAAATCCTGAAAGGCACACTGGCGGTGATGCTGGCCGCGTACCTGGTACGGTTTCTGGCCGTGGGCTTTGGCCCGGTCGACAGCGGTCTGCATCGCATCACCCGCAATATCGACGAAGCGGCCCGCAACCTCGGGCTGTCCGCAGGCGGTCTGCTGACCCGCGTGCACCTGCCCATGCTGCGCGCCAGCCTTTTGACCGCCGCCGCGCTGGCTTTTGTCGACATCATGAAAGAAATGCCCATTACCCTGATGACCCGCCCTTTCGGCTGGGACACGCTGGCCGTGCGTGTATTCGAGATGACGTCGGAAGGCGAATGGGAGCGCGCCGCCCTGCCGTCGCTCGCCCTCGTCGTCGCAGGTATCATCCCCATCATTCTCCTGACCTGGCGCGGTTCGCGCGACGCACACTAAACCCATGGCGGAACTCGTACTCGACTCCGTATCGCAGGCCTACGGCCCCCGGCAGATCATCAGTGATCTCTCGTTTGCCCTGCCTGAGGGCAGCATCGGCTGCCTGCTCGGCCCGTCGGGCTGCGGCAAGACCACCGCGTTACGCTGCATTTCCGGCTTTGAATCCATCCAGACGGGCAGCATCCGCATCGGTGGCGAAACCGTCAGCCGCGCCGGCTGGATGCTGTCTGCCGAAAAGCGCCACATCGGCATGGTGTTCCAGGATTACGCGCTGTTTCCGCATCTCACCGTGGCCGGCAATGTCGGCTTTGGGCTGCGCAGCGAAACCCGCGCCGCGCGCGAGGCACGGATTGCCGAACTGCTCGATCTGGTCGGTCTGACGGGCCATGCCCGGCAGTACCCGCACCAGCTGTCCGGCGGCCAGCAGCAGCGCGTGGCGCTAGCCCGCGCACTGGCTCCGCGCCCGCGCCTGATCCTGATGGACGAGCCCTTCTCCAACCTGGACGTGGAACTGCGCGAGCGGCTGTCGATTGAGGTACGCGACATTCTCAAGCGCGAGGCCACCACGGCGCTCATCGTCACCCACGACCAGCACGAGGCCTTCTCGCTGGCAGACTGGGTCGGCGTGATGCACGAAGGCCGCATCCAGCAGTGGGCTACGCCCTATGACCTGTACCACGAGCCGGTCAACCGCTTCGTCGCCGATTTCGTCGGCCAGGGCGCGCTGCTCACCGGCGAGGTCATCAACGATCACCAGGTGGAAATCGAACTCGGTGTATTGAACGGCCACATCCCGGTCGAATGCGACGCCAGCGGGTGCGACGAATGCGTGCGCAATTGCCATGTGGACGTGCTGCTGCGGCCGGACGACATCGTGCACGACGACGACAGCCTGCTGCTCGCCGAAGTGGAGAACAAGGCGTTCCGGGGTGCCGAATTCCTCTACACGTTGAAGCTGCCCAGCGGGCAGCGCGCGCTGTCACTGGTGCCCTCGCACCACAACCACGCCATCGGCGAAAAGATCGGCATCAAGCTGGCGGTCGATCACGTCGTGGCTTTCCGCCGCGACTGATCCCGCCATGCTGACTGTTTCGCCACGGGGCCTGCTGTTCAACGTTGGCCTCGGCTTTCTGGTCGCCCTGCTGCTATTGCTGGCTGTGGTCGCGCTGGGCGTCAGCCAGATGAAAGGCATCAACGCCGAGCTCGAGCAGGTGGTCACCAGCAATAACGTCAAAACCCGGCTGGCTTCGCAGATGCGCGACGCACTGCGCGACCGCGCCATCCTCATGCACACCATCGTGGTGTCGATCGACCCCTGGGAAAAAGATCAGCTTTTCATGCAGTTCCTGGAATATGGCGAGCGCTACACCAAGTATCGCAACCAGTTGAGCCAAATGGTGCGTTCGGCCGAAGAGCGCAAGCTGCTCGACGAGCTCGACCGCATCACCCGCGACAACCAGCCCATCATGCTCTCGGTGATCGACGCCGCGCTCGACGAGAACAACTACGGTGCCCTCACTGAATTACAGCAGCGTGCCATCCCGCTGCAATACCGGCTGGTGAACGCCCTCGACAAGATGACCGCATTGCAGCGCCGCGACAGTGAATCGGCGTTGAAGGAAACCTACGCCGCCTATCAGTCCACGCGTGATCTGATGCTGATCCTGGGCGTGGTCGCCACCGTGCTGGCGCTGGCCGTCGCCGCCGTCGTCAGCCGGCGCACCCTCAAGCAGGCGCGTCTGCTGCAAAACGAGAAACTCAAATACCAGACGCTGTTCGAAACCAACTCCGACGCCGTGGTCATCATGGATGACAAGGGGTTCACCGACTGCAACCCGGCGGCCCTGACGATGTTCGGCATGGACAACGTCGAGCAGTTTCTGTGCACACCCATCCCGCAATTGGGCACGGCCTTGCAGGCCAACGGCACGCCCGCCTTTGATCACGCCATGCAGGCCATCGGCGAGGCCCGTGCATCCGGCCACGCCCACATGGACTGGCGCGCCCGGCGTGCTGACGGTTCGGTCTTCGAAACCGAAATTGCCCTGCACGCCATGCAGCTCGAGGGTAAACCGGTCATCCAGGCGATCATGCGCGACGTGTCCGAGCGTCGTGCTGCCGAAGCCGCCAAAGAAGCCGCGCGCGAAGCCGCGTTGCAGATGGCGCGCGCCAAATCCGAATTTGTCGCCAACGTCAGCCACGAAATTCGCACCCCCCTGCACGGCATTCTGGGCATGGCGAGCCTGCTGCTGAAAACCCCGCTGCATGGCCAGCAACGCGACTACGTCGCCACGCTCAAAAGCTCGGCGGAAAGCCTGCTCACCATCATCAATGACATTCTCGATTTCTCGAAAATCGAAGCCGGCAAGCTGGTCATCGAGCAGGTCGCGTTCGCTCCCGCCGCTATCGCGCAAAGCGTCGTCGCCCTGTTCCAGGCCCGCGCCCTGGAAAAAGGCATAGCACTGAAACTCGTTCTGCCGGACGACCCGCCCGCCGCCCTGCTCGGCGACCCCACCCGCATACGGCAGATTCTGCTGAATCTGGTCGATAACGCCATCAAATTCACCCATCTGGGCGAAGTTGAACTGCGCCTCGAATTTGAAACCGTGCGCGACGAAATCGCTTGTCATTTCAGCGTGCGCGACACCGGCATCGGCATGTTGCCCGATACCCAGGCGCGGCTGTTCCAGGCCTTTGCCCAGGCCGACACCTCCACCACCCGACGCTACGGCGGCACCGGCCTGGGGCTCGCCGTGAGCAACCAGCTGGCCGAACTGATGGGGGGGCGCATCCTGGTCGAAAGCACCAGCGGCGAGGGGAGTCGCTTCACCCTCATGCTGTTGCTCCCCCCCACCACCTTGCCGCTGGCGGAATTGCCAGCGCACGCGTCGCCCAAGCTGCACGGCCGTGTGCTCATGGTGGAAGACTACCCCGTCAACCAGAAAGTACTGGCGCACCAACTCACCGCCATGGGGCTCGACTACGCGCTGGCCACCAACGGTGCACAAGCCCTCGAACAACTCGAACAAACGCCTTTTGATCTGGTGCTCATGGACTGGCAGATGCCGGAGATGGACGGGCTCGAAGCGACCCGTCGCATCCGCACACTGGCTGGCCGCGCAGGCCGCGTTCCCATCATTGCGCTCACCGCAAACGCCAGCAGCCAATTTCGGGAGAGCTGTCTTGCCGCAGGTGCAAACGATTATCTGTCCAAGCCCTACACCGAGGCGGCATTGGCCGCACTGCTGGCCCAGTGGCTCCCCCCCGCCGGCACAGAAATCCGCCCCCTGCTCGACCGCGCCGCACTGGCAGCCCGCTACCCGGGGAACACAGCACTGGTCGACGAACTCGAAACTGTATTCCTGCAGACGACAGAAACCAGCCTCGCCGTGTTGGCCAGCGCGCTGGCAAGCGGTGAAATCGACACCGCGCGCAGAGAGGCCCATGCATTGCGGGGGGCGGCGGCCAGCGTTCAATCTAGCGACATCCAGGCCGGCGCTGGTCAAATCGAAAGCCTGCTCGAAGCGGGTGAAATCGAAGCTGCACGCCAGGCCCGCGACACCCTCGACCGACTGTTCAGGATGCAGGCCTTGTTGGATTGACGCTCTGCCCACCGGGCGTACGATAGGCTTCACGACACAACAAAGAAGGAGACCGCCATGTTCCGTATGCTGCTGCTTGTCGCCACGCTCGGCTGCCAGCCTGCCCTGGCCGCCGACCCGCCCGCCGCACCCAAACCCACAACGACAGTCCCCACGCTGCCCTGGTTTGGCGCAACCCAGACCCCCTATGGCCCGATACTGATCCAGCAGGCAGCGCCACCGCCCTACCGCGATTTCCAGATGAATCGCATCCTCAAACCGGAAGAAAAGAAACGCTGGTTGCAGATGGCCATGCCGATGATGGCCAACATGATGCAAATGGACGCGCGCGAAGCCATGAACTACTTCGCCGTCAAATACCAGGCCAAACCCGGACTCAGTTTTGACGAAGTCGTCGAATCGATGATGCTGCGTGCCAACAAGGAAAATCTCAAATTCGTCGGCAGCAATCTCATGTGGAAGGATTTCCAGGCCGTGCTGGGCGACACCACCGCACCACGCGTGGAAGTATTCAGCTTCTGCGACATCGCCGTGGCGCGCGATCTCTTGCGCATCATCCCCGAAATGTCTGTTTTTCTGCCCTGTCGCATTACTGTGATGGAAGACGCCGACAAGAACATCTGGGTGCTCACCCTCGACTGGGACGTCACCTGGCTGGACATGGCCGGCAAGCAAATGGGCATCACCCCCGAGTTGCGCAAAGGGGCGATAGCCATCCGCGAGAAGCTCGACAGCGTGATGCGGGCAGGGGCCAACGGCGAGCTGTGAATCCCACCTCCCCGCTTCGATAACGGCGGACTAAAGTCTGCCACCTCCCTGTCCGTAGTAACCCCTGTAGTGATCGGGGTAAGTCTGTGTCTGCCCCGGTCGTATCCGATTTACCGGCTGAGCTGCACATGAAACACCCCACCTTGCCCCCTGTTGCCACCCTCTGCCTGGCCGCCTGCCTGATGACAGGCGGCGTGCGCGCCGAATCCGATGTGTCGGACGACAGCCTGAAGGCTGCCGGCGAACGCATACGTGAAACCGGCCAGCAACTCCAGAAGGATATCCAGGAACGACTGGAACGCTTGCGTCGCGAGCGAGCGGTACTGCAATCACGCCAGACCGAGGAACGCAACATCGAGGCAACCCGAGCCCGTCAGCAGGCCGACAAAGACAAGGCCGCACTGGCCGCCGTGAAGGAAGCCCGCCAGCGTGAAGCGCTTGCGGCAACTCAGGATAAAGCCCGTAAGGAAGCGGCCGCGCGCGCCGCCGAAGCAGAACGCTTGCGCCAGGCCGAACTGCAAGACAAACAAGAGCAGGAAGCCGCGCTCGAACGCGCCCAGCGTGAATCGCTCGACGCCTACAAAGCCGGTGCCAAAGAACGCAAGCTGGGGTCGGACACCCAGTTTGGCGTCGATCTGTAGCCCATCAGGAGACCACGCAACCATGAACCGTCATGCCCATTTGGTGCTTGCCACACTGGCTCTGCTGGCCGGTAGCCCGGCCAGCGCCCAGACCATTTCGCGCGGCGAAGTCATCGCCAGCACCTGTTTCACCTGCCACGGCACGCATGGTGTGAGTCCCAGCACGATACCCAGCATCGACTACATCCCGGCCGAACGCATGATCGAAACACTCAAGGCCTACAAAGCTGGTCAGCGCTATTCGACCATCATGGGCCGCCACGCCAGCGCTTACACCGACGAGGAAATCGTCGAAGCCGCGAATTACCTCGCCAGCCTGCAGAAGAAAGGGAAATGAGCATGAGCAGACTCACACGCAGAGAATTCGTCAAGCTGATCGGCGCGAGTAGCGCACTCTCGACGGTTGGTCTGGCCGGCTGCCAGACCGCCTCCGCCCCGGGATCGCCAATGGCTGCGCCAGCCAAAGCCGCTCCGCGCGTGGTCGTCATCGGCGGAGGCTTTGGCGGGGCCACCTGCGCCAAATACCTGCGTCTGTACGACGCCACGCTCAACGTCACCCTGGTCGAGCAGAACGCCAGATACGTGACCTGCCCTGGCAGCAACTGGGTGTTTGCCGGGATGCGCACCATTGACGAGCTGACTCTGACTTATGCCGCCCTGCGCGACAAACATGGCGTGAACGTCGTCACTGACCGCGTGGTGGGCGTCGATGTCGACAAGCGCCTCGTCACACTCGCCAGCGGCAAGACCGTCGCCTACGACCGCCTGGTGATGTCGCCCGGCATCGATTTCCGCTGGGGGGATATCGAAGGCTACGACGACGCGGCCACGCAAATCATGCCGCACGCCTGGAAGGCCGGGCCGCAGACCGCGCTCCTGCTGAAGCAGCTACAGGCCATGCCCGACGGCGGCACCTTCATCATGAGCGCGCCGCCCATGCCGTTTCGCTGTCCCCCCGGCCCGCCCGAGCGGGTGAGCATGATCGCGCACTACTTCAAGACGCAAAAACCCAAATCGAAGATCCTCATCCTCGATTCCAAGGACAATTTTTCGAAGCAGGCCCTGTTCACCCAAGCCTGGGATCAGCTCTACCCGAACATGATCGAATGGGTACCGGCCACCGGCGGCGGCAAGGCCGTGCGTGTCGACACCCGATCGCTGACTGTCCACACGGCCAATGGGGGTTCACACAAGGGCAGCGTGGTCAACGTCATCCCGGCGCAGCGGGCACCGCAACTGGCGGCCGACACCGGCCTCACCAACGCCGGAGGCTGGTGTCCAGTCAACCAGCTCACCTTTGAATCGACCCAGGCCGCCAACATCCACGTGATTGGCGACGCTTCGATCGCCGGGGCACTGCCCAAATCCGGCCACACCGCCAATAACATCGCCAAAATGACGGCGGCCGCCATCGTTTCGCTGTTCCGGGGCGTGCCTGTGCCCACGCCGTCGCACGTCAACACCTGCTACAGCCTGGTTGCACCGGATTACGGTATCAGCATCGCCGGCGTCTACCGGCTGGGCGAAGACGGCCAGTTGCAAGGCGTCAAGGGTGCAGGGGGTCTCAGTCCCTCCGATGCCAGCATGCAGCAACGCAGCCAGGAAGCGGGCTATGCCCAGGGCTGGCACAAGAGCATCGTCGCCGACTCCTTCGGCTGAACCCGGCCGCGCCACCCACAGGCTGCCCTCGCAAGACGGCAGCCTGTTTCTTTTTAAACAGTTTTTTACAGTGACGGCTAAATGTTCAGTATTTGCCCCTGCTGCAAGGCAGTGAGTGGCCAGTCTGGCAGCGCCGCGCGCAGTTCGGCCATGATCGCCGCTTCGTTGCCTGGCTTCAGGTGCGTGATCCACACCTCGGGTTTCTGGTGCACGCCGGCCAGCTCGGCGGCGAGCGATTCGGGCCAGTGGTGTTTTGAAGCCCGCGCAATATCGGCCAGCGCATTTTCGAATGAGGTTTCGATGATGAGATGGCGCAGGTCCGGGAGTGCATTCAGGGCCTCCACAAATGCCTCGCTGCGTGTGGTGTCTCCGCTGAACACCAGACTGCCCTCCGCATTCGTGAGGCTGTAGCCGCAGGCCGGCACCACATGGTTGACGGGCAGCGGGCGGAAGCTGCGTTTTCCCAGCACACATTCGCTGCCTTGCGGCAGTGGCTCGAAGCGCAGCCACGGTGCATCCGGATCGGGAATCTTGCGGAAATCCGGCCACAGGTGCCAGTTGAAAAGATGCCGGTCGAGCACCGCCAGCACCTCGGGCAGCGCGTGGACGATGACAGGCGAACTGCGTGTATCCCCTACACTGTCGAGCAACAGCGGCAGTCCCAGGATGTGATCCAGATGGGCATGGGTCAGAAAGACATGATCGATCTTGCGCAGGGCGTCGAAATCCAGCGTGGTCACGCCACTGCCCACGTCGATCAGCACGTCGTCATCGACCATCAGGCAGGTGGTGTGGCGGCCGCTGCCGATGCCGCCGCTGCATCCGAGTACGGTCAGTTTCATGGGCGGATTATCACCCTACTTGGTGGTGTAGACGAACACGCCATCCCAGTCAGCCGGCGGCGGCGCAGTGCGGAAATGCGCGATGCGCTCGAGATAAATGGCATACAGCGCGCGCGGGGCGCGAGCATTGAGTGCGAGTAGCGCGGCTTCGGCGGCATCCCAGTCCTGCTGCTGATAGCGGGTGTAGGCTGCCTCGAAGGCGCTGGCGTCCGCTGCCACATCCTGCGGCAGTCCGGCGCGCTCGCCCAGCGGCTCATAAATCGCCACCGGGGTTTCCTTGCCCTTGACGCGCACATCGTCCACTTTCATGAACGCATGAACCGGGTCGGCCTCGACGGTGGGCTGCGTCACCAGAATGCCCACGCCGTATTGCTTGGTAATGCCTTCCAGGCGCGACCCCAGGTTCACCGCGTCGCCCATGACGGTATAGCTCATGCGGAATTCCGATCCCATGTTGCCCACGCTCATGCGACCGGTATTCACCCCCACCCCGATCTTCACCTCAGGCCAGTTGCGCGCGGCAAATTCACGGTTCAATTCGGGCAGCGCCGCCTGCATCGCCAGCGCCGTGCGCACGGCACGGGTGGCGTGGTCGGCCAGATCGACCGGCGCATTCCAGAACGCCATGATCGCGTCGCCGATGTACTTGTCGATGGTGCCGCGCTGTTGCTGCACGATGGCGGTCATCTTCGACAGATAGGCGTTGAGCACCTCGGCAAGTTCGGCCGGCGGCAGCTTTTCGGAGAAATCGGTAAAGCCGCGTATGTCCGAAAACAGCACGCTCATGTCGCGCGACCGGCCTTCCATGGTGTAGTGCGCCGGATCCTGACTCATTTCGGCGGCCAGTTCGGGGGGCACGTATTGCCCGAACAACCTCGTCATCTGGCGTTTGTTGCGCGACTCGGCAAAAAAACCGTACGCGGTGTTGAAGGCATACAGCCCCGCCACCGTCAGCATGGGCAGCGCCAGCGGCACCACCCAGAAACGCGACCAGGCAGCGGCATACGCGGCCAGCAGCGCCCCCAGCAGCAACAGCGTGGCCAGCAAGCCCGGCAAGGGCCCAAAACGCAACAAGATAAAAATCAGCACCACGCCCAGTCCCAGTACCGCAGCCAGGCGGGCTGACGGCGACCACGGTGGCGTGCTGCGCGTGGTGCCATCGAGCATGCCCGCGATCAGGTGCGCATGGATTTCCACCCCCGGAAAAGTGCTGGAAAAGGGGGTGACACGCAGATCGGCCAGCCCCGGCGCGGTAGAGCCCACGAGCACGATGCGATTTTCGAGTTGCGAAACCGGCGCACGCCCGGCCAGCACCTCGGCGGCCGACACGTAGGGATACGGGGCCCCCGCGCGATACGGCACATACACGCTGCCGTCCGCCGACAGCGGCAGGGTCAGGCCGCCCGCCTCGATCCATGGCCGGAGGCCGCCCACGGCAGCGGACGCCGTTCCCGCCCGCAGCGGCTCACCGCCAAACGCCACGTTCAGTGTCGATACCGACAACGAGACGTAATACTGGCCGGCATAGGGCGTAACGAGATGCATCCGTCGCGCCGCGCCGTCGGCATCCGCTTCCATGTTGAAGAAGCCGGCCGCCGGCGTCGCCCGCTGGAAACGTTCGAGATTGGCCCCAAAGCCGCCGGCCGGTGCACCGGGTGCAAGCGGCGCAAACGCGGCACCGGGCAGCGCGGGCCGGGGTAGAACGCCCGATTTCGCGTCGCCGTAGCCCGGCGGCAAAAAGTAATAGCCCAGCGAAACAGGCCGTTCGGCGAGCGCTCGGGCAAAACGGGCGTCGTAATCCAGTTGCGGGGTGAGCGCGGCGACCTGCTGGCGGAACGCCGGGTTGCCGGCAAGCGCGCCTTCGGCAAGCCTCTGGAGCTGACCCAGCCCCGAGCTGGTATCAGGTTCGGCGAACACAACATCGAAACCGACTGCCGCCACCCCGTAGCGATCGAACAACTGCCCGACCAGCTGCGTCATGACGTCCCGGTTCCAGGGCCAGCGCCCCACTGTTTTAAGGCTGGCTTCGTCGATGTCCAGAATGGCGATGCGGTCGTCGACCCCTTGCGGCGCAGTGGCTTTGAGCCAGGCATCGTAGAGCCAGGACTCCACCCGGTCGATGGCGGGCACGCGTACCAGCCCGGCGGCAACTGCCGCCATGAACAGCACGAACACCGCCGAGACCGCAGTCTGGGTCAGCCCTGCGGGATACCGCCTCACGGCAGGCGATAGAAGCGGTTGGACAATTCCTTGCCGCGCACGCTGTCCATGCGGTCACCCACTGCGTCACCCAGTGCCGCAAGGCGGTCTGCCGGGTGGGGGTGGGTTTTATAGAGCAGGCTGGTACGGCTGTCCTTGGCAGGCAGCGCGGCCATGTCCTGCAACACATTCGGCAGTCCCCAGGGGTCGTAGCCGGCTCGTGCCGCATACACCATGCCGATGCGGTCGGCCTCGTATTCCGCTTGCTTGTCCAAGCCGCGCGCCATGATCTCGGCACCGTTTCCGATCAGGTTCTGGATCGCCGGATCACTGGTATTGGCCTTGTTGCTGGCTGCCTGCCCCAATGCGCCGATGAGGCTGGATTGCTTGAGCAGCTTGAGATGATGCTTTTGCGTGACATGGGCGATCTCGTGCCCCAGCACACCGGCCAGTTCCGCCTCGTTGTTGAGCAGGCGATACAGCCCCTTGGTGATGAAAATGTAGCCTCCCGGCGCGGCAAACGCGTTGATCGCTTCCGTATCGAGCACACCAAAACGCCAGGCCAGATCGGGACGATCGCTATGCAAAGCCACCCATTCGCCGACCTGGTTCACATAATTCTGTAGCGTGCTGTCTGGCACCAGCTTGGCCGCACCCAGCAAGTTTCCGGCGATCTGGCGGCCGATGCGGTTTTCTTCCGCCGGAGAATAATCACCAAACAGCGCAAAGCCCAGTTGGGCTGCATCCACTTTCTGCTTGGCTGGCGGCGGGCTCGCCGCCGCACTTTGCGCACCCGCAGGCACGGACTGGGCCGGCGAGGCTTGTGCGGGTGCCGGCTGAGGCTGGGAGGATTTGTCGCGCTTTTCCAGTTCCTGATTGATCCGGTCTTCGAGCAACTTGCCCAGATCGAATGCCTGCGTGGGCACAGCGACGGCGCTCATCGCGAGCACGAGCAGCAAGGTGAACGGCTTCATCAGTTGTCTCCCCAAGAGGATGCCGGTTGGCTGGTCTGTGGTTTGGGCAGGAGCTTGACCTGCGCGCTGGCCAGCCCGCCCTGGGCGGCAAACCCCCGCGCCTGTGCCGCCGTGACAGTCAGGCTATCGAGACGCGCCATTTCCGGAGCGTTGAATTGCGCCGTTTTCAATTCTTCATCATTGAGCCCACGCAGACCGGCAACAGCCACCACCTTGCTGGGGTCAGACCGCGTGGTCGCCGCTCCCACCACATCGCCCACCCCCACGCTGGCCAGTCCGCCGCCGCCTACCCGTACCGAAAGCAGACGTATCCAGCCGGTCGTCTTGCCCGCTGTCACACGCAGCCAGCCGCCCTGTTTGGACAGCACGGTGAGGCTGGCTCCTTTTGCCACGCTGGCCGCTGTGGCGGCGCTGGCGCTGGGCTGGGTATAGAGTTTTTCGTCACGCAACACCGTGCCGGGCGTGGCCGCAGCTGCACCCGCCAGCATCAGGAACGCCAGCGCGCTGGCAGACAGTATGGTTTTATTCATGGGCGTCACCTCGTATGGTTGCAAAACTGTAGGGGCTGCGCTTCGATGGCGCAAGCCCGGATGTTGGCGTTAAGATGCCCCGATGAATTTTCTCGTGGCTTCCATAGAATCGCTCGGTGCCCGTTGCGTGGGCTGGTTCAACGTCGGCTACGGACTCTTTGCCTTTGCAGGGCGCGCGGCCCTGCTGCTGCTGGATCGCACCACCTGGAACCGCGCCACTTACGACGTGATCATCAAGCAGGTGTATTTCACGGCAGTGCAGATTCTTCATGTTTTTCTCGGCTACGCACTGGTCATTTCGTGGCTGCTCATCACCATCATCCTGTCGACGGCACGGGAATTCGGCCTCACCGAATTTGCCACCGAGATGACCATACGCGTGCTGGTTCTGGAACTGCTGCCTTTCCTCACCGCGCTCTTCATCGCGCTGCGCTCTGGCAGTGCCATCAACACAGAAGTTGCACTGATGCGCGTTAACAACGAGTTGGATGCACTCGCACACTGCAAGGTTCCGCCCATGCAGTTCGAGTTCCTGCCACGCCTCATCGGCGGCGTGATTTCGGTCGTGGTGCTCGCCTCCCTGGCCGGACTGCTGGCCCTGCTGCTCGCCTATCTGTCGATCTACGGTCTGACGATGGCGGGATTCGATGCCTTCACGCAAACCGTCGCGAAAATTTTCGACCTCCGCATCGTTGTGGGCCTTGCGGCCAAATGCGCTCTGTTCGGTCTGGCCGTCACCCTCATCCCCGTAGTCAGCGGACTCGAAACGCCGAAAAAGCTGTTCATGGTGCCCGTCTCCGTGCTGCGCGGCATGATGCGGGTGTTTTTCGCCATCGTTGCCATCGAGGTGCTGTCATTGGCGCTCAAATACATCTGACCCGGTTTGGCGACCGAGACGCTCTGCTCGCCGCCGTCGCCGCGCTCGGCGACGAGGTGGCGCGGGTGGCGCTTGATCTGCCCTTGCGCGCCAACCTCACGGCACTCGACAACATTGCACTGATTCCACTCTACCAGCGACATTTCGGTGCAGTTGAATCCGCCCGACAAGCGCAGGCCATGCTGGACGCGTTGGGCCACGCCGACATCATGCCCCTGCGCGACCCCGACATGACGCCGTCACAGCGCTTTGTCACGCAGCTGGCGCGCGCACTGATGCTCAAGCGAGCACGCCTGGTGATCGACCGCCCCGGTGCCATGCTTTACGATGTGCCCTACCCCGCCTTTATCGAGCGGCTGGCAGCCCGACCCGAGATGAGCGGGATCTGGGAGATTTACGACTTCGACTGGAACCAGGCGCTTTATCCGCAATGAACGCAGTCAAATCCAACCCTTTCCACTTCAAGGTCGGCCTCTTTGCCGCATTTTCGCTGCTGCTGATCGGCGTCTTTGTGCTCTATCTGCTCCATGCGCGCGGCTTCTTCGAGGACACCTATCGACTGAAGCTGGCCGCATCCAGCGCCGACGGCGTGGCTCCCGGCGTACCCCTGGTGTTTTCCGGCATCGAAATCGGCCGCGTCGCCTCGCTCGGGCTCAACGACGGCGGCGGCATCGTCATCAACGTCGAACTCCTGGCGCGCAACGCCAGGTGGCTCAAACAAACGAGCACGTTCACGCTCGACAAGCCCATCGTGGGCGGCGCAAAGATTCGCGTGGATTCTCCCGATCTGAAAGCCGAGCCCCTGCCGGACAACTCGACCATGCTGCTGCTCACCTCGGACATCAGCAAGGAAATCCCGGTGCTGGTCGAGCGTGTCAAGGCGATCCTCGCCAATGTGGAACACCTCACCCGCAAGGACGGTGAAATCGTCGGCACGCTCGCCAACGCGCAAACCATCACCGGCCGCATGACCGGCGAATACGGCGTGCTGGAAGGCGTGCTCGGCAGCCCCGAAAAAGCACGCGCGGTCACCGACTCGCTCGACAAGACGCGCGCTCTCATCACCAAACTCGACGGCCTGGCGCTGAAAATGGACGGCATGGCGGCCAAGACCGACACCTGGCTGTTCGCCCAGGACGGCATGGCGGCACAAACCAAGGCCTCGATGATTCAGGTGCGTGCCATGCTCGACGACGCCCAGGCGAGCCTGAAGAAAGCCGACGCGCTGATGGCAAACGCGGTGGCAATCTCGGCCGATGTCAAGGAAGGCACGCAGGACATCGCACGCTTGCGCAGCGAAATCGACGAAGCCGTTCGCCGCGCCAATGCGCTGGTCAACGAAATCAACAAAAAATGGCCCTTTGCGCGCGACCCGGAGGTGAAACTGCCATGAAGATCGCACTGGCCTTCGCCGCGCTGTGCCTGCTTGCCGCCTGTGGCAGCGGCGGTCCGCCGCCGCCCGACTGGAAAACCGACGCAGCCGACCTGATCGAACGTTACAAGAAGCACGCGCTGCTGGGCGAAAACGTGTTGGCAGAACGCTATTTCCAGCAGGCTGTTGCTGCCACGGGCGGTGCCGGGCGCGTCGCCGAAACTGCCCGCCTGTGGTTGGTGCGTTGCGCCACCCGGCGCGCCATGCTGCTCGATGATGCCTGTGTGGAGTATGTCGAACTGGCCCGCCTGGAACCCAACGCGGCCGACACGGCGTATTACCGCTTCATCAGCCTCGACTGGACACAGCTAGATACAGGCATGCTGCCCGCCCAGCACCGCGATTTCGTGCTCGCCACTGCCGCTACCCGGCCCGCCGCCGTCGATAAAATTGCCGACCCGCTGTCACGTCTGCTCGACGCCAGTCTGCTGGTGCTGCGCCAGGAAGCCACATCCGCCACCTTGGCTGTGGCAACCGAAACGGCGTCTGCCCAAGGCTGGCGTCAACCTCTGCTGACCTACCTCAAACTACAGGCAGAGCAGGCCCGGCTCCAGGGCAATTCGCGCGAGATTAACCGTTTGGCTCAGCGTATCGAACTGGTGCAACGAAGCCTCTCGACCGATCATTAGACCCAGTGTTAGGCTTCACTCCGCTATAGTTGCTATTAATGAAAACACAAAGATCACTATTCGGAAGACGCCCATGGATACTCTGCTAGCCTTGCTCTACGCTCCCTGGCCTTGGTACGTCTCCGGCCCCCTGATTGGTCTGATGGTGCCGGTCATGCTTTTGGTCGGCAACCGCTCCTTTGGCATATCGTCCAACCTTCGTCACATGTGTGCCATGGCACAGCCCAAGCACATCGAAGTGGACTTTTTCCAGTACGACTGGCGAGCGCACAACTGGAGTCTGGTGTTCGCCATCGGGGCCATCATCGGTGGTTTCATTGCCGGAATCCTTTTCGCCAACCCCGATCCGGTTGATCTCTCGGTTGCTGCGCTCACCATGTTCTCAAACTGGAACGTACCGATCGCCGGCGGATTTCTGCCCCCCGTTTTGTTCGATCTCACCTGGCTCTCGGTAATCGTGATGTTCGCGGGTGGCGTGTTCGTCGGCTTTGGCACCCGCTATGCCAGCGGCTGCACCTCGGGGCATGCCATCACCGGTCTGTCTACACTGCAACCGCAATCCCTGCTCGCGGTATTGGGCATTTTTGCCGGCGGACTCAGCGCTGCCCACCTGATCACGCCGCATCTCTTCTCCATTTTCTGGTAAGCCGCGATGAGATTACTGCCTTATCTGCTTACCGGCATTGCCTTCGGCTTTGTGATGATCAAATCCGAAGCGGCGTCGTGGTATCGCATCATGGAAATGTTCTATTTCCAGTCCTTTCATATGTACGGAATCATGATCAGCGCAATCGCCACCGGCCTCATCGGCGTGATGCTCTTGAAACGTTACAGCCGGCTGGTCACGCTTGATGGTCAACCGATCAGCATACCCAGCAAGGATCCCGGGCGTACCAATTACCTGCTGGGCGGTTTCATCTTTGGCCTGGGCTGGGGCGTGATCGGATTGTGTCCCGGCCCCATCTTCGCACTGGTCGGCATGGGCTCGATTGGTGCCTTGGCCGCGTTGGGCGGTGCCCTGCTTGGCACCTGGCTCTATGGGCTTGTAAAAAAACGTCTGCCTCATTGACAAGGCGATAAGCCCTGTTTACCGTGCGGCGTTGAAGAATAATCTTCGTCAATACCACCAAGCTGCAAACCTAACTCATCTAGGAGGAGTCACCATGAAATACGCAAGCATTGCCGCCATCCTGATCACCGCATTTGCCGGTGCCGCCCACGCTGCCCCCGCCATGATGTCCGCCGAATGGACCGCCCAAGCGTGTGACGCGTGGAATAAGGATGCCGACCTGACTACCGGCTTGGCCGACAAATGGATCAAGAACGACAAGGATCGCGGCTACAAAATCATTCATCTCTACCGCACCGACTGCGGTGAAGCCACCCAGACCGAACTCAAAATCGTGGCCAAGGACGGCAAGGCCATGTGCGTCTACGGCGGCGCTGTGCAAAACACCAGGTTGGATCACACCGTCGACTACACCATGCACGCCACCACCGAAAAGTGGAACGAAATGGGCGCAGGCGAATACGGCCCGATGAAGGCCATGATGTTCGGCCGTCTCAAGTTCACCGGCCCCAAAATGGAAGCCATGAGCGTGATGGGACCGTTCGAGGCCTTTCTCAAGCTGCCGGGCAAGATTGCCGGCGACAAAGCCTGCCCTGCCAAGTAAACGGCTGGCAGTGCATCAGAAAGCCGGGCTTGCCCGGCTTTTTTATTGACACCCCGTCGGCCCAGACTCAAGTGCGCTGGCCGCAAACCGCTATGGAAACGGTGTGCTATTTTCTACCGATTGCCTCCCCGTCTAGCCAATGACTCCGCTCAAACATCTCCCCGCCTGGAAAGCCCTGCTGGCCCATCACAAGGCCATGAACGATTTCGACATGCGCACGGCTTTCCGCGAAGACGCGCAGCGTTTCAGCCGCCTCTCTTTGCGCTGCGGCAACCTCCTGCTCGATTATTCGAAAAACCGCGTCACCGCTGACACCCTGGCGCTGCTGACACAGCTGGCGGTGGAATCCGGTCTGGCAGAACAACGTGATGCCATGATGAGTGGACAGCGCATCAATTTCACCGAAAATCGCGCGGTGTTGCACACTGCCCTGCGTGCGCCGGCCCGTCCCCGGCTGATGGTCGAAGGCGTCGACATCGAAGCCGAGGTGGCCAGAGTGCTGGGCCTGATGCAGCGCTTCGTCGAGTCGATTCACAACGGCAGCTGGCTCGGCCACACTGGCAAACCGATCCGCGATGTGGTGAACATCGGCATCGGCGGCTCGGATCTGGGGCCGGCAATGGTGTGCCATGCACTGGATCATTACGCAGTCGAGAACCTGCGCGTGCACTTCGTATCGAACCTGGATCCGGCGCATCTGGCCATCACGCTCAAATCGCTCGACCCGGAAACCACGCTGTTCATCGTGGCTTCCAAGACCTTCACCACGCTGGAAACCCTGGCCAACGCCAATTCGGCCAAGGCCTGGCTGCTGGCGGCACTGCACGCGCCCACCGCGGTGTCCCGTCACTTTGTTGCCTTGTCGACCAACGCCCAGGCTGTCGAGGCGTTCGGCATCGACCCGGACAACATGTTCATTTTCTGGGACTGGGTCGGCGGACGGTATTCGCTGTGGTCCGCCATCGGACTTTCGATCGCCTTGCAAATCGGCTGGGGCAATTTCCAGGCCCTGCTCGCGGGTGCGCATGCAATGGACATCCACTTCCGCGAAGCCCCGCTGGACGCCAACATGCCGGTGATTCTGGGCATGCTCGGCATCTGGTACGCCAACTTCTGGGGCACCGATACCTACGGCATCTTTCCCTACGACCAGCGCCTGCGGCTGCTCGTGCCGTTTCTGCAGCAGCTCGACATGGAGTCCAACGGCAAGAACGTGAACCGCGACAACAAGCAGGTGAATTACAACACTGGCCCTATTGTCTGGGGCGCGCCCGGCACCAACGGCCAGCACGCCTTTTTTGAACTGGTGCACCAGGGCACGCGTCTGATCCCAACCGATTTCCTGGTGGCGGCAGTCAATCCCACGCCGCTGGCCGACCAGCACGAATGGCTGCTGGCCAACTGCCTGGCGCAGACCGAGGCGCTGCTGAAAGGCAAATCACGCGCAGTCATCGAGGCCGAACTTATCGCGCAGGGCCTGGGCCGCGAAGCCGCCCGCGCACTGGCACCGCACAAGGTGTTTCCAGGCAACCGCCCGAGCAACACCCTGCTCTACCAGAAGCTCGACCCGCATACGCTGGGCATGCTGATCGCGCTCTACGAGCACAAGGTATTCGTGCAGGGCGTGATCTGGCAGATCAACAGCTTCGACCAGTGGGGGGTGGAACTCGGCAAGCAGCTTGCGCCGCCGATCCGCGCAGCACTGAGTTCGGTGCGCGTGATCGGCGAGCACGACGGTTCGACACTGGGCCTCATCACCGACATTCGCCGGCGACGCGGACTCAGTACCTGACACGCACGCGATAGGTGAGCGTGGTCTGGCCTTCGGCAGGCACTTTCACTTTCCATTCCGCTGTACCCGACGCGGGTTTGCTGTGCGGCTGGGACTCGGCCAGCATGGCCCAGTCGCCCGGCATCGGTTCACGCACCGTCACGGTCACCGGCTCAGACTTGGCGTTCTTCAGCACAATCTCGTAGGCGGATTCGAACACATAGTTGTAGCGCCCGCTGCCGGCCAGTTTCTGGAAGGCGGTCTGCTTCTTGTCGGCGGTCACGTCGAAGGCATCGCCCAGCTTGAGCCGCAGTGTCTCGTTCTTCGGCGTATGGTCGATGCGGTCTTCACCAACGAATTGCGCGTTGCCCTGGCTGTCTTTTTTGTAGACACGAATCACGCCCTTGGGCAAGGGAATCCCCAGACCTTCGCCCTTGTTCCTGAAATCGACGAAAACGCCGACTTTCATTTTCTGGCCAATTTCGCCCACCTGGCCCAAGTAGTAATAATCGGCCCCGGCCAGCAGGAATTCCTTGTTGACCGGCACCCGCGTGGCCGACATCAGCGCCACCTGCTTGGTCTGGTTTTCCGCCAGTGTGGTGGGCCGTTGCAGGGTATACAGGTGGTACTCAAACAGCGACTCCTGCTGCATTTCGGCGGCATCGGCCACCTTGGCTGCCATCGCCATCATCGCGCGGGGTGCCGGCTGGGCTTCGCGCACGCGGTTGAGGTCGCCGGCAACCAGCTGCAATTTGGCATTGGGATAGGCCGCCCCGCTCTGGTTGGTCAGCGTCACCCAGCCATTCAGATCCAGCGCGCTGTCATCGGCGTTGAGTTCGGCCACGTAGTCAGCCCGCCAGGCGAGCCCGCCGGTGAGATAGGACAATTCCAGATTTTGTGCGCCTGCCGCCGGATTCAGCAGCGATATCACCAGTGTGGGCTTGTCGCGCAAGGTGTCTGGGACACCCGGAAAGGCGATGCGGCCGGGCGCACCGGTTTCAATGCGATCAGCAAATTTCAGCACCACGCCGTTATTCGTCGAGAGCACCGTCGCCGTTTCGCGGGTCTCAGCCCCGGTAGCCGGATTGGTGCGAATCACCGTAACCTCACGCCCCACGTACTTGTCGAGCAGTTTGTCCGGCGTCAGCAAATCAAAATCGAAATTCTGCTCCAGCAGGCGGAATCCACCCGGGTTGGTCGCATTGCGCAGCTGCGCCGTCTCTGGCCGCATCTGCGCCGATACCTCGCGCCAGGCCAGGCGGTTGAGATCCCGTCCCAACCTCACCTGACGCGCATCCTTCACCAGCGCCAGATTGTCGTTGTAAATGGTGACAGCCACCGACTGCTGGTCAGCCCCCGTCGAAACGGTTTCGTCGCGCGACGCGGCGGAAACCCAGGGGGAGACCGCAAACGTGCCGGCAATCAGGGTGCTCAGAATGTGACGGTGCATGGTGCAGGCTCCTCAATAGGCTATTGGAATGGGCATGTGCCGCCATCTTGACCGAAGTGCGCCACAATCGGTTCACAAGGCTAGAATGCGGTTACAAAAATTTTCAAGCCCGCCCCCTTTCAGGCACGTCATGATCTCGGACGACTCTCACCCGCCACGTATCGTCGGCGGGGGCATCAATACCGGCGAATCGGAACAGCCCGTCGTCGTGACCCAGATGCTTGGCGTGGGCAGCAACGCCCCCACGCGTGAAGAAGACTTGCGTGCACGCTTTCTTTCCTTCGATCCCCTGTTCGACCGCGATGCCAATCTGGTTGCCCACCAGCTGGTTCTGCGCGGTCAGATCGCGCCGCCGGATGCAGCGCACGAACTGAAACAGATGGACGAGGACATGCTGCTGACCGGCTTGTATTCGCTGGTGCAGGGCGGGGTTACAGGCTCTCTCCCCCTCTTCGTCGAAATCGGCAGCGAGATACTCTTCAGCGACGTACTGTCCCAGCTCCATCATCCGCGCGTCGTCTGGCGGGTAGACATCACTGACGAGCAGCAACTTGCCCGCGCCCTGGCCCTGCAGGATGCCGGCATGAACTTCTGCCCCTCCCTGAGCCCATCACACCCGCTGGTGCGTGACAGTGCCGGCGCATGGCGCTACCTGTCGTGCCGGGCCGATTGCGCACCGCCGGCCGGGTCTGTGCAACTGGTCGTCGAGGGCATCGCCGCGGCCACACAGGCGAACTGGCCGGCCAGTGCCTGGTTCAAACAGACGGCGCTGCCCGGTGAAGCGGAGCCGACCCGCGGCTCACAGGATCAAGCCATGCAGATTGACCTGCTGCGCATTGCGCTGGGGCAGTCGGTCGACATGCTGATTTCGTTTTTCAGGCTCAATCCCAAAATGGCCCCGCGTCTGCTGGCCATTGCCAACTCGCCGGCAGGCGGACTCAGCCGACCCGCCGAATCCGCAGCGCACGCCCTCGTCATGCTGGGATCGCAACGTGCCAGCCGGGTGGCGGCGCTGCTGGCTCTGGCGGGCACGCATCCGGGCGAAACGGCACGTCATCAGGTAGTCACTGCACTGACACGCGCCCTGTTCATGGGCAAGATTGTTCGTCTGGGCGCACCGGGAGAAAGTGCCGCCGGTGCCTTCGAAATCGGGCTGCTCTCGGTTGCACCGCATATCCTCGCGCAACAGCCCGAATCCCTGGCCCGCCAATTGAGCGTATCCGACGCTGCTGTCCAGGCATTGGCGGGCCGGCCTTCGCCGGAAACGGATCTGCTCCAGCTCGTCCATGCCTGTGAAATCAACGATGCCGATACGCTGGCCACGTATTCAGGCAAGCTCGGCATCCCCCTGCATCAGATTTCGGTTGCCTACCTGGACGCCCTGATCGCTGCCTCCGCACTCGATACCGCCTTGCTTTGACGCGCTTGCGCAGTGCATGACGGCGTAAAATGCTGTTTTTTTGTGGTTGTCCCATGCACCCCACCCTGGTTTTCGATATCGAGACGATTCCCGATCTGGCGGGTTTCGCTGCCATAAACAGCATTGACGCCACGGCACTGCCGCAGGCGGAACTGGCCGAAATGGCTCTGCTCGCCCGCCGGCAAAAAACCGGCAGCGATTTCATGCCGCATCACCTGCATCGCGTGGTCGCGATTTCCTGCACGCTCCGTAGCGGCGACCAGCTCAAGGTCTGGTCGCTGGGCGACCCGGACAGCAGCGAGGCCGAACTGATCCAGCGCTTCTATGACGGCATCGAGCGCTACACCCCGCAGCTCGTGTCGTGGAACGGCGGCGGCTTCGACCTGCCGGTGCTGCATTACCGTGCGCTCATCCACGGCGTGGCCGCCGCGCGCTACTGGGACTGGGGCGATGACGACAAGGACTTCAAGTGGAACAGCTATCTGGGCCGTTACCACACTCGCCACCTCGACCTGATGGACGTGCTGGCGATGTACCAGCCGCGCGCTAACGCGCCGCTCGACGACATGGCCAAGCTCGCCGGCTTTCCCGGCAAACTCGGCATGGATGGCTCGAAGGTGCTGGAGGCGTACCAGGCCGGCGAAATCGACGCCATCCGCAACTATTGCGAAACCGACGTGATGAACACCTGGCTGGTCTACCTGCGCTTCCAGAAGATGCGCGGCACGCTCTCCGAGGCGGCCTACGAGCAGGAGATCGCACTGGCACGCAACACCGTCGAAGCCAGCACCGCGCCGCACTGGCAAGAATTCCTGGCCGCCTGGAAATGAATCAGGTTGTCGACATCCTTTCCCTCGACCACGAGGGCCACGGCGTGGCGCGCATCGACAGCAAGGTCACCTTCGTCGACGGCGCACTGGCCGGGGAACGCGCGGAGATTGCCATCTACCGCAAGCACGCCAAGTACAACTCGGCCAACGCCGTCGCCATCCTCAAGGCCAGCGCCCAGCGCACCGAACCGAAATGCCGGTATTTCGGCCGCTGCGGCGGCTGCTCGATGCAGCATCTGGAAGCATCGGCGCAGGTTGCCGCCAAGCAGCGCGTGCTGGAAGAAAATCTCGCGCGCATCGGTAAGGTCAGACCCGAGGTCATGCTGCCCGCCCTGCATGGCCCCAGCTGGCGCTACCGCACCCGGGCACGGCTTTCCGCACGCTGGGTCGACAAAAAAGGCGGCGGTCTGGTGGGGTTTCGCGAGAAACGCTCGAGCTTCATCGCCGACATGGCGAGCTGCGAGGTACTCACCGCCGATGTCTCGGCGCTGATTCAGCCCCTGCGCGACCTGATCGGCCAATTGTCGAATGCGGATCGCATCCCGCAGGTTGAAATTGCCGTGGGCGAAGAGATCACGGTGCTGGTGTTTCGTCTGCTCGATCCCTGGAGCGACGCCGATACCCCAATCGTGCAAGCCTTTGCCGAACAGCACGGCATCCAGATCTGGGAGCAGCGCAAGGGTCCGGAAACCGCCCGCCCATTCTGGCCGCTCGCTGCGCCGGAACTCAGCTACAGCCTGCCGGAATTCGGTCTGGTCATGCCGTTCAAACCGACGGAGTTCACCCAGGTGAACACGGGCATCAACCGCGCCCTGGTGAGCCGTGCCATGCGCCTGCTCGCCCCCCGGCCCGGCGAGCGGATTGCCGACCTGTTTTGCGGGCTGGGCAATTTCACCCTGCCGATTGCCCGCAGCGGCGCCACCGTGATCGGCATCGAAGGCAGCCCCGAACTGGTCGCGCGGGCACGGGAAAACGCGGTGCGCAACAGGCTGGGCGACACCCGGTTTGAGGTCGACAACCTGTTCGAGATGAGCCCCGAAAAATTCGCCGCCCTGGGCGCGTTCGACAAACTCCTGATCGACCCGCCCCGCTCCGGGGCCATCGAAGTCGTGAAAGCCCTGCCTGACTGTTCTGAATCACCCGCAGCGGGCGGGCCGCACCGTATCGTCTATGTGTCGTGCGACCCCGCCACGCTTGCGCGCGACGCCGAGGTGCTCGTCCACGTCAAGGGCTACACGCTCAAAGCTGCGGGCGTGGCCAACATGTTCCCGCACACCGCGCACGTCGAATCAATCGCGCTTTTCGAACGCTAATCCCTTAAAATCGCCGCTTTACACCTGACTTCTCACACCTCACTGTTCATTCACCCATGGCACTCATCGTCCAAAAATACGGCGGCACCTCGGTCGCCAACGTAGAACGCATCCGCGCGGTTGCGGAACGTGTCGCCAAGTTCAAGATGCTTGGTCATCAGGTCGTCGTCGTGCTGTCCGCCATGTCCGGCGAAACCAACCGCCTGATCGGGCTGGCCAAGGCTATCCAGACCACGCCCGACCCGCGCGAGCTCGACATGCTGGTCTCCACCGGCGAACAGGTCACCATCGCGCTCTTGGCGATGGCGCTGAAAGACCTGGGCCTGAAAGCGAAAAGCTACACAGGCAGCCAGGTGAAAATCCTCACCGACAACGCGTTCACCAAGGCGCGCATCCTCAGCATCGACGAAGCCAACATGCGGCGCGATCTGGACAGCGGCCACGTGGTCGTCGTCGCCGGCTTCCAGGGCGTGGACGCCGGCGGCAACATCACCACCCTCGGCCGGGGCGGTTCCGACACCACCGGCGTGGCGCTGGCCGCTGCGCTCAAGGCCGACGAATGCCAGATCTACACCGATGTGGATGGCGTCTACACCACCGACCCGCGCGTCGTGCCCGAAGCCCGGCGGCTGAAAACCATCACCTTCGAGGAAATGCTCGAAATGGCGAGCCTCGGCTCCAAGGTGCTGCAAATCCGTTCGGTCGAGTTCGCCGGCAAATATCAGGTCAAACTGCGTGTGCTCTCCAGCTTTCAGGACGAAGGCGACGGCACCCTCATCACCTTCGAGGAAAACGATCAAATGGAACAACCCGTCATCTCCGGCATTGCCTTCAACCGCGACGAAGCCAAGATCACCGTCGTCGGCGTGCCCGACCACCCCGGCATCGCCTACCAGATTCTGGGCCCGGTGGCCGACGCCAACGTCGACGTCGACATGATCGTGCAGAACGTCGGTCACGAAAACACCACCGACTTCACGTTCACCGTGCACCGCAACGATTTTGCCAAGGCACTGGGTATCGTAAAAACCACCGCTTCGGCCATCGGTGCGCGCGAAGTCACCGGCGACGACAAGATCGCCAAGGTGTCGATCGTCGGCGTGGGCATGCGCTCGCACGTAGGCGTGGCGCGCAAGATGTTCGAGACGCTCTCGCAGGAAAACATCAACCTGCAGATGATTTCCACGTCCGAAATCAAGATCTCCGTCGTCGTCGAAGACAAATACATGGAGCTGGCCGTACGCGCCCTGCACTCGGCCTTCGAACTCGACAAAGCCGGCGTCTGACCGTAACCAGGCTGGTGGCGGCGGGCTGACATGAAGCCCTTCTATTTCACCCTGGCCTGGCTGTTCTTTGCCCTCGGCGCACTTGGCGCGGTGTTGCCCGGGCTGCCCACCGTCCCCTTCATGCTGCTTGCGCTGTGGGCATTTTCCCGCTCCTCAGAACGCTTTCACGACTGGCTCTATTCACACCGTGTTTTTGGTCCGCCGTTACAGGACTGGAAGCGCTATCGCGTGATTCCCCTGCGCGCCAAGATTTTCTCGCTCACCAGCATGGTTCTGAGCCTGGCCTACATGATCGTGGTCGCCAACATGGCCCCGTGGGCCATCGCAATCACAGCAGCCGTCATGGCCTACGGTGCCTGGTTCGTCCTTCGCCACCCGTCCCGGCCTCAAACCGATCAGTCCCCGCGCACATGACGGTGGCATCGCTGGCCGGCTTCCGCTACAATGCGCGGCGGTTCGGAGACGTGGCCGAGTGGTTGAAGGTACTCCCCTGCTAAGGGAGCATACGGGCTTAAACCTGTATCGAGGGTTCGAATCCCTCCGTCTCCGCCAATATATAACCCATTGATCCAATGGAACAAATAAGGCGGACTTTTCTGTCGGTGGTCCAAAGTGGTGGTCCAAACCATCACCCGCCATGCGACTCGCCTCACACCTTAAACGCTCGCGACACGGCGTTTACTACTTCCGCCTCACCATCCCAGAAATCTTGCGCGCCCTCTTTGGCGGTCGCAGGGAAATCAAGCGCTCGCTTGGCACACGCGACCCCTCGCTCGCGCGTTCGCTCGCCTATGCGCTTTCGGCACGCTACGGCACCATCCTCAAGGAGCTTCGACGCATGACCCGGCGCGACTACGACCCCAGCAAGTTCGATCCCAACGATCCCACCACCTGGCCCGTCGAGCAGAAAGACCTCAAGCGCTACGATCTGGAGCGCGATCCCACGACCGGCGCAATTATCAGGGCCAAAACAGACCCGAACATCCCGAACGATCATGCCAACCTGATGGAAGCCATTCGCATGACCATGAACACGGGAGCCAATCCGCAACCGACACCGCAGAGCGTAGCACTCGCGAATGTGGAGAGCGCCGTGCTCGCCTCCGTTTCGGCAATGCCGCAAATCACCCTTGCCGAGGCGCAGGACAAATACGAAGCCTCGCTGAGCGACCATAAGGAAGACACCCGCAACGACTATATGTTTGCGATCCGATGGTTCGTCAGGCATATCGGGCCGCGCACGCCCATTGCCGTGATCACGAAAGAGCATGTCAAGGGCTGGAAGGACGCGGTAAAAGCGCACTATCTGGCAATTTCCGCCAAGAAACAGGCCTCGAAGGTCGAAAAGGGGAAGCTCAAACCTGACCCCGTTGCCGGGCTGCCCAAGCCCGATCCCAAACCGGGCTCGGTCGATAAGGTCATCACAAGGGCGCATGCTTTCATGACCTGGGCCCAGAAGGAGCGCCACTTCCCTCGCAGCGCGGATTTGCCCACCGAGGGCATGACCATGCTCACCCATAGCCAGCGAAAGAACCAACCGGGCTTTCAGGGGTTCACCTACGACGAGCTGCGGCGGATTTTCGCACCGGAGGCGCTGCTCTCCGTATCCAAGCCGCATGAATTCTGGATGCCCCTGCTTGGCCTCCTTACTGGCGCGCGAGTCGGCGAGCTTTCCCAGCTTACGCTGGGGGACATTCGGCAGGATGAGGACGGCCACTGGATCATCAGCATCAACGACAAGGAGTTCAAGCGGGTCAAGAGCAGCGCAGGCCACCGCGAAATCCCGCTTCACCCCAAGCTCATCGAACTCGGCTTCCTGGATTACCTCGAAGATGTTCGCGCAGCAGTCCCGGATAGCAATCGGCTGTTCCCTTATCTGCGCCTCGACAAGAGGAACGGTTTCGGCGATGTCCCCAGCGAGGCGTTCGCCCGCTATCTGGACGGTTTGAAGATTTTCGAGGACGAGAAGGTCTTCCATTCATTCCGCAGCACCGCCAACCAGCGTCTCAAGAAAAACAGAATCGAGACGTCGATCCGCAGCCAGCTCGTCGGGCACGAGCGCGAAGGCACGAATGAGCGCGCGTATGCGTCCGAACTGCCCATCGCCGACATGCTGGAGATCGTCTCAACCTGCCTGATTTTCCCGGAGATCGACTTCACCCCCTTCAAATACCCGCCCGGCAAGTTCCGCGAGATGCTGCCCAAGGAGGTCCAGGCGGCGATCAACCGCAAGCGCACGAAGCCCCCCGAGGAAATGGATGAAAAGCAGAAAAGCCACCTGAAGGCCAGGGAGGGACTGCTGGCTCGCGGCGCCAAGAAACAGGGCCGCCCGCCCAAGGCTGCCGCATCGAGCGGCGAGTAGTCCTGACCTGACCTACAGAATCCCCCTTTGTGTACTGCAGAACGTAGGGAAGTGTCAGCCAATCACCCGGCGAGAAAGTGGGCCAACTTGCCTTTTAGTAAAGTCGAGTCAGGAAGCTCGCATTCCCAGACAATCATGACGCTCCATCCATCCGCTACCATAGCGTCTAGGTGTTCTCGGTCGCGCTCGATGTTGCGTTGAATTTTTGGAAGCCAATAGTTCTGATTGCTCTTTGGCTTGCGCTTCCCTTCTGGGCAATTATGGCCATGCCAAAAGCAGCCATGAACGAAAATCGCCTTCTTTATGCCTACATAGGCGATATCGGGTTTTCCTGGAAGGTCTTTCCGGTGGAGACGATAGCCGGGAAATCCGAGTTCACGGCACGCCTTGCGAACAGCTAGTTCTGGAATCGTATCTTTTCCCCGAATCCGCCGCATGTTTGCTGATCGGCGGTCTGGAGTTAAGGTGTCCATCGTTATTTGATCTTGCTTTTAACTTCCTCGGAAGCCTGCTTCGGGAATTTCGTTATGAGCCACTTCATGACCTCTAGCTGATCCGACGATGTTGCCCGTCGAATCTGAATAAGCAACTGCTTTAAGTCAGGACGAATGAGAGTGGCATTTTGCGCGCCCTCATTGCAGACAGAGCAAATAGCGCGGAGGTTTGACGGTTCATCGTTCCCCCCTTTGCTCTTATCAATGGTGTGCCCAATATGTAGGCGAGTTTTCCTGGAGGGATCGTATGGATGGGGCTCTCCGGCAACTGCGCCGCACATTTGGCAAGTAAATCCATTCCGGTCTAGGACGTATGCCCTCGTTTCTTTTGAGATTGCCCGCTCGAAAGCCGGCTGGGGTTTCGGATTCTCAAGAAGATACTCGCCCGGCTTCAAGTCGCTGCGGTCATTGTGAGTAAGGATTAAATACCCCTCCTCCGTCCGAAGTTCACGAACCCGGCGAGCCCACTCACTTGTATTATCAGCAACCTTTCTTAATTCGTCGGAATCCATCACTCTTCCTATGTTTGCAAGGAAGTGTGCTCTCAATTTTGACCTTGCCCCTTGGCCTTTTACGGTCTTGGCCATATCACGCTCTCTTAAGCCGTTTTTTGGCTGCGGCATTTAAAGCGGCTTTTATCTGAAGGCCCACAGCGCACGCAACAGGTGGCGGGAAAGCATTGCCAATCTGGCGATATGCGGGAGTTTTCCGTCCGCTGAATTGCCACTCATCTGGGAACCCTTGCACGCGCGCTGCCATTCTTACCGTCAGCCGCGGCATGCCAACGAAGTCCCGCGCAGGCGGAAGGTCGGCAATGCCGTGCCCATCGACGCCGAGGGATGCCCATGCGCGTTTTGCACGCGTAGGACCTAGATCAGGGCCGCCATGCTTTTTGCTACCGCCAACAAGGGTTGGGGCAATATCGCAAGCCGTGTTTCGCCAGCGCTCTACATCTTGCCATCCATTCGTGGCCATCAGGTCAAACAACGCTTCGCCGACGGTAGGTGCCTGCTCAAGGTGTGGCTCAGGCCAAGAGAATGAGCCCGCCAAATCACTTCGCAATGCAACGAAAACAACCCTGGGACGAAGTTGTGGAACGCCATAGTCTGAAGCATTGAGTAAGCGCCATTCGGCTGCGTAGCCTAGCTTCTTCAGATCACGAATAATCTTCGCGCGGTAATCATCAAAGCAAGCATCTAGCAACCCACGGACATTTTCGAGCATGACAGCCTTCGGGCGGCACTCATCAACCAACCTAATAGCTTCCGGGAAAAGGTCTCTCTCGTCTGATTTGCCGAGTTGTTTCCCCGCTTTTGAGAAGGGCGGGCAAGGAACGCCACCGGCAACCAACTCGATCCCGGCCAGATGTTGGCCAGAAAAGTTTCGCAAATCATCTTGAACGACCTGCCACTCCGGGCGATTGAGGCGAAGAGTATCGCAGGCGGCCTTCTCAATCTCGACTAGACACGAGTGGTCGAAGCCTGCCTGTTCCAACCCTAGAGCCTGGCCACCTGCGCCTGCGCATACCTCTAAAGAAAATAACCCCATTGTCCCCCCTATCGAATTTGCTCATTTTACTTGCGTCGGCATCAATCAGCCAGACAGCGCGGCATTCATTTTGCTAAGTCGCAGCCACAAGGGACTTAGTTGAGAATTGCAACTAAGTAATGTATATATATCAACATCTTACAGTTGACATGACGGCGGTGGGCAGGTATAGTGGCGGCACTGGATGAGGTATCAAGTAGCCCCCGCCAGGTGCATGGTCTCGCACCAGAGTTAGCGGGCCTTCTTGCAGAAATGCAGGAAGCGCAAAAGGCGGTAGCCCCCACCTTACGGGGACGGAATGTGAAAAGTTCGGCATTCCGATGTTTCGGCCTCCAGACCCCACAGATGTGCGGCGGCCATGAGCTAGTTCTTCGTAGAAGGATGATTAGCCATGGTTATTCGCGCTCGTTCTGGCCGCATTCCCCGCAAGTCCACCATATCTTCAGCCGTCCAAGCGACGGCCGCGCCTTGTCCCGCAGTCGCCAACGGCCGGGGCACCTACGATACCCCTGACTTCACTCTTACCCGGCCACACAAGGCAGGCGGGCAGATCGAATTCACCATCCACGCCAGCCGCGTCGAGGCTGGTCAGTGGATCGCCGAGGCTATCTGGCACAGCACCAGCCATCACCTGCCCGGCGATGGTCAGTATCCTCACTTGCTGAGCGGCCGGTTCGCCAGCCGCAGCGAGGCGGTTGAGCACGCGGTCAACGATGGCCTGTGCCAAGTGCGGCAGCAGCTTGGCGCATTGGCCCGAACCCCGGCATGGCACAGCAAGGTCGAAGCATTGCAGACCTGGGCGGCCGAAGCCGTGATCCAAGTCCGTGAGCACGACGAGACCCTGCCCCTGCATGGCATCTCCGTCATCGACATCTGCGCTGGCGGCTTGGGCGGCTTTGGGCTTGGGTTGACCAGCCTCGGCGCCAAGGTCCAACTCGCGGTCGAGATCGACCCGGAGGCTCGCGCCACCTACGAGCGGAATGTCCGTCCTGCCGAGACGCACGACGACCTTTGCACGCTGGATGGCACCAAGCTGCGCTGCGACATTCTGACCGTGGGTTTGATGTGCACGGCGTTCTCGAAGGCTGGCAAGCGCCGGGGCTTCGCAGATCCGCGACTCGCCGAGACCTATCGCCACATGCTGCGTCTGCTGCGCGAGATCGACGCCAAAACCATCCTCATCGAGTGCGCCCGCCAGCTCCTCACCCAGGGCGACGGCCGCGATGGCGCGGCACTGCGTGAGCTGCTGATGAAAGCAGGCTACCGCGTTCAGCACCGCACCCTGAACGCGGCGGGCTTCGGTGTGCCGCAGTCCCGCGAGCGCTCCTTCATTGTTGCCACCCGGCTAGGGCTGCCCACTGACGATGTGCTGGGCTATGTGTTCCCGCAGGAGCAGGCCCCCACCGCGACCGTCGAGGACATCCTCGAACCCGGCATCCCCGCCACCATCGCGGACAGGGAGATCGAGCTCCACACCAAGGAGCCGACCAAGCGCACCACCGAGTTGGTCGAGGTTGGCCTCATCGGCGGCAAGGACTGCCAAGGCTACCGCGTGTATAGCCCGAGGGGCATCGGCGCCACCATGACCGCCTCCGGTGGCGGCCGCGCACGCTGCACGGGGGCCTACCGCGTGAGTGGCGGTGCTCGTGGCCTCACGCCACGCGAAGCCAGCCGCATGCAGGGGCTTCCCGAGTGGGCCGCGCACCATCCGGTGGTCACGCACGCCCTACGCCATGCGGGCAACGCCGTAGCCGTGCCATTGGCGCGTGAGCTGGGCCGCCAGCTCGCCGCACACCTTGTCCGCCGCACCTGATTTCGCACTCCCTGGGATGCGTTTATCAGGGCGGCGCGCCTGGGGCTTATCTACGCCCGTATATGGAGGAAACTATGAATCAATACATATCAACCGTGAGGTTTGTCGGTGCTATCCAACTAAAGCACAGCTCCAAAGGAACCCCGAGATGGAAATTTCACGGAATCTCCCGCGATGGGGAGCTCTTGTCATTCCAGACGGCAAGCAATTCGAGTTCGGCCTACAGCTGCAACCTTAACAGCGTTGGGAAGAGCGACAGCCTTCTTGTGGAATTTCACATGACCAAAACGGACAAGCTGATCGCTAGCCACTGGATCTTGGAAAGCGACTTTGATAATCCATATTGGGCAACTCTTTTGGCAGAGGGGGAAGCTATGCAACGTGCCCATGCGGCCAAAGCGGACAACCAACGCCGATCGATCCGACCAAGGAGTCCGCAATGAGTCAAAACAAGGCAATCAACGCCGCGAGCTTCCGCGAATGGTTCAACCAGAGCCTTGGCGAGGAGACGCGCCTCCAAATCCACAAGCACGGCGCTGACCAACACCTGTTCGAGGGCTATGGAGGCGAGTCGGTCTTATATGACCGATTCACCGAGGAGGTCTGGGAGATCGTGATGCAAGGCGAGAGTTCGCTCGCGTCCGCACTCGGCGATGGCGACCTGGGCTGCCTCGCCTGGCTCAGGTCGGCCATGGTGCTCAAGGCGAGCGACAAGCTGGCGGCCGAGCGCTATGGGGGGCCGTCCGCGCCAACTGAAAGTGGAGCGGCTGCGTCGCTCTGATGGTCCTGTAGTGCCGCCCGTCGTCTTTCGCGTTCACGCGCTTGACGATGGGCGTTTGTTTTGAGAAGCCAAGGCAAGGCGGTAGGCAGCGAGCAATGTTCCTCACCCGTTTTCAACGGGTTCAGAACGCCCGGGCCTGCGGCCAAATCAAAGGAGACAATCGCCATGCCTCGGCCTCTCAAATCTCGCAGCGAGCTGCGCCAGCGCTTCGACCTATACCTCGACGAAGGGGAGGCCGTGCGGCTGCGGGACAGCGCAGCCGCCGCCCGCTTGCCAATGTCCGCCTACTTGCGACGGGTGGCCTTGCGGCAGCGGATCGAGGCGCCGCCATCGGCGGCGAATGTGGCCCGCTGGCGGGAGCTGGCGCCGCTGGCGAACAACCTCAACCAGTTAGCGCGGGCTTGCAACGCCGGCCTGGCGCCGGAGGGGATATACCCGGCCGTTGCCGCGCTGGCGGAGCAAGTGCGCCTATTACGCCTGGAGCTGCTGGGGGCAGCGGCCAATGAGCAGGAGCCACCGGCATGATCGGCAAGATCGCCAAGAAAGGCCGATCTTTCAGATCGCTCGGAGAGTATTTACTGCGCGATGGTCGCGGCGAGATCATCGCCGGCCCCATGGCCGGACGCACACCGCGCGAGCTGGCCGCCGAGTTTGGCCAGCTGCGCCGCCTCAATCCCAAGCTGGGCAAGGCCGTTGCCCACATCTCCCTGAGTCCCGCCCCCGGCGATCCGCCTCTCAACGAAGCGCAGTGGCAAGCCATCGCCGAGCGCTTCATGTCCGAGATGGGTTTCGAGGCCTGGTGCGGCGTCATCCATCGGGACACGGACCACGAACACCTTCACCTGATGGCCTGCCGTATCGGCTGGGACGGTAAGACCATCAGCGACGCCAACGACTACCGCCGCGCCGAGGCGGTCATCAGGCGCATCGAGGCCGACTTCGGGCTCATCCCCGTGCCGGACCCGCCCCGCAGAAAGCCCAAACCCACCACCACAACACCAAAAAAAGGAGAGAAGGCAATGAACGACACCACACCACCCCCCAGCAATCCATTCGAACCCGGCGAGCCCCATGGCGAGGTCTGGCCCGAGGGCTTTGAGCCGGGCCGCGACCTGGCCGAGCTCGGCATGATCGAGAGCATCGAAGGCATCGTCGTCGCCAGCGCGAGCGTCGGCGAGGAGCTGCCTGAACGCAGGCACCGCGACATGCGGCGGCTCACGGTCGAGAAGGATTACGAGCCGGGTCTCCGGCAACTGTTCGGCGACGAGCTGGCCACGGTCTACAAGCACCCGGGTGGCGCCGTGCTGTATTTCCGACCGGGCAAGGGGCGGATCGCCGACGCCGGGAGCAAACTCACGGCGCTCGGCGACATGCCCGAGCATCAAGCCGCCGTCAGGATCGTCGCAATCGCCAAGGCGCGTGGCTGGCCATCCATCACCTTCACCGGCAGCCCCAAGTTCACCGAGCTGGCCATGCGCGAGGCCATGGCCCACGGCATGCGGATCGTCGCCAAGGGGGACGAGCAGACGGCCATTCTCGCCAAGCTCATCGCTGAGAAGCAGGGAGGGATGGGAGCGATGGCAGGTCCCAGCATCGAGGCCAATCCGATCCTGGCGCCGCTTGCAGAACTTGACGACCTACCTGCGCAGACCTTGCCCAGGACTGCGCCAACCCCGGCGCCCGTGGCTCCGCCACCGGCTTCCCCTGAACCTCAACCACCCAGGCCGCCCTTTGTCGGGGTATTCCCGGCTTTTCCGAACCTGCGCGAACGCATCAAAGAGCGGCGGGATCGGCTAGCGCACTCTCAACCCAGGCCAACCGAGCCTGTCCCACCACAACCCTTTAAGAGGAGGCAGCCATGACCTGAGCACACAACCAATCAAAACGAAATACACAAAGGGCGGTTCCGTACCGCCACTTTGCCCCGTTATGCAAACAACAAACAGAGGAGAACACCATGACAAAACAGACTAATAAGGCCGCATCCACCCCAACCAAGCCCAAGAAGGAGGTTTATATCAGCCTCAACCTTGACGAGATCGCCGCCCTGGAGATGCTGGGCTTCCGTGAGAGATGGGCCTATATGGCGCTCAAACGCATAGCATCGTTTAAAACCGGGAAAGTCGGGGAGTGGGGTAAGACCCGGCTCAGCTATACCGCGATCGCGGGACTGATCAAAGCGCCACCAGGTATTCAGGGGCGTGGCGAGGGCCGCATCGACGACACCCAGGCGCGGGACTTCATCTTGCGGATGGAGGCGGTTGGCTTGGTGAGCGGGATCGGCAAGCGCAAGAACGGCGGCCTGCGCTTCGACTTGCCGATGTCGCCCATCGACCGCAACAAGGCCGCGCCAATCGCACCGTGCGCCGGGCAGATGTTGAATATTTCCCCGGATGAGATCGAGCCAGAGATCGCCGATAGCCCAGAGCTGGCAACGCACGCCGAGGCATTGCCCCCCACCCAATCAGTAATGACTTCTCAAGAATTAAAAAACAATACTGACGAGGCGGCAGACCCGTCTGGCGACGGGGCCGCCTCGGACCGCGCCTTCGGCGCAACCCCGTGCCGCGCCGAAGGCGCGGCACCCGTCCGGGAAAACCCGGGGCCGGTCGCCGGTGTCCCGGCGACGCTGTCGGCGCAGCAAATTCACGACGCGCTCGCCGACGGCTGGACCTTCACCCAGACCAACACGCCGGAGGCGTGGCGGCTCTATGAGTCGTGGGCGGGCAACATCACCTTGGACAACTTGCACGCCGCGATGACCAGCGTTGAGGAGAGGGAGGAGAACCCCGATCCGACGCCTGCCGACCTGAATGATTGCCTGTGGCCCATGGTGGTAGATGGCGAGTTTGGCCGACTATCAGTTTGAGTGGGATTTCCGACCGGCGGCGACGACAAGCGCGCCGCCGTTTGGGATGTTGCCTCCCGATAGCACACATCGGGAGGCAACATGATCAAGCAGCAGATCACGGACGACATAATTTCGCGCCTTGAAAAGGCTATGGATGAAGGAGTCCCTCCATGGTCCAAGAGTTGGAGTTCCGGCCAGCCACCATTCAACGCATCCAGCGGCAAGGCATACCAAGGGGTCAATTTCCTCATCCTTCTAATGCACATGCAGGCTCATGGTGGAGACGCTAGGCATCTCACATACAAACAAGCTCAACACATGGGGCTGCAAGTGCGCAGAGGCGAGCGTGGGGCCCGTGTCATCAAGCTTGTAGAGGTCGAGCGTGAACGAGCCAAGCAAGCAGCAGGCGCAGAGGGCGAGATCGTCGGCGAGGAAAACGGCAAAGCGCTGGTGCTGAAGGCTTATACGGTGTTCAATGCGGCGCAGATCGACGGCATGGCGCCGATGCCCGCGCGCGAGTGCGATGTCAAACCCGCCGAAGCTGTCGAGGCCATCGTGTGGGGGCTACAGGACGATGGGATGAAGCTGAACTTCGGGCACTACCAGCCCGCCTATGACCTACGGCGCGACGAGATACGCATGCCGACTGTCGAGCAGTTCCATTCGTTGGAGGACATGCACGCTACGATTTTGCACGAGTGTGGGCATGCCTCCGGCCACATGAAGCGTTTGTCGCGCCCTCACATGCATGCGCGCTTCGGGTCGGCGGAATACAGCAGGGAGGAGTTGAGGGCCGAACTGGCGAGCGCGTTCATGCAGGGAATCATCGGTCTACCGCCCGGCCAGACCATGATCGAGTCCCATGCTTCCTACCTGTCGAGCTGGCTTGAGGTGCTGCGCAACGACAAGAACGAAATTTTCAGAGCGGCGGCGGACGCGCAGCGCATATGCGACTACCTGAGCGAACGCGCTTTGAAGGCGCGACCGCGAGGCAACCCCGACAGCTCACCGCAACCCGAACCCGAGCCTGTCCTGGTAGCCAAGGGCACGCGCATGAAAATGTAGCCAGTCGCCGACAGAAAATTTCTGTCTTTATTTCCGTCTCCGCCACCTCCCCGGTTTTTTCTTGCGACCCCCCGCAATCCCAAGTAAAATGCGGCGCTTCGTCAGTGGTCCAAACCAGTGGTCCAAAACTCTGGAAGACCGGCGGAAAAAAAGCCTTATGGGCTGGAGACATAGGTGGGGGCCCGAAACTCCCTCCGTCTCCGCCAAATCAACACAAGCAGGTGGCAGATACGCAAAATCTGCGTATAATGCGCATCCTTCAACGCGCCCGTAGCTCAGCTGGATAGAGTACTTGGCTACGAACCAAGGGGTCAGGAGTTCGAATCTCTTCGGGCGCACCAAATGCAAAGCCCGGTCATCCGTGACCGGGCTTTTTCTTTGCCTGTTTATCTCAAATATCAGGCTTTCCCGCCGTAATTCCCCTGTATCTACGCCAATGGCGACGCACCCCAACCCGGTTGGTTGTGTGAGAGCCCGGCGGCCTCTAGTCTTCAATCGCGCCACCGCATTCAGGGAGTCCTCATGTCTTACTTGCACCATAAATGGAGCGAACACGAGCGCCAGGCTCAGCCCGCTCGCCGCTACGCCTCGCAGCGCGAATTTGAAGCCGACTGGATCTACACGCTGCGCCGTCGCTATCGCGTGTCGCAAGAAGCGCTGGCGGTGATGGCTAATGTCTCGGTCACCACGGTGCAGAACTGGGAAAACCCGCGCAGCGCCAAGGCCATCGCCGAGCACAATCAGTCTCGCCTGCGCGACATCGAGCGCGATCTGTGGATCAAGGCCCACGTCACCCTGCTCGACCCCTGCCCACCCTATATCAAGGCCCTGTACGACCTGATGAGCGCAAGCAAAGATGACAGCGCACGCGCGCTCGCTGACTATCTCGTGACCACCCTGCCCGAACGCGATACCGGCCGCGCACGTCTGCTGCACTGGGCGAGCCTGACCCACAGCATCGGTGAACCCGGCTCGTTGCGCGCACGCGGCCTCTCCGAAGCCGCACTCGATGCACTGGCCGGTTCCGACACACAGTTGTCGGCTGCAATCGAAAACGAAATCCTCGGCAGCCAGTTCGAAGATCTGCTGCAACTGCCGCAGGGTGAGGCCCGGGTGCGCCAGAGCACGAGCCTGATGCGTGCCTGTGAGCGCCTGTTCCAGCGTGACCATCAGCCGGCTTATCTGTGGAATGCGCTCGAAGTCGCGTGTCGTGCACCGCTCGATACCCCGACCGTGTTCCGTCTGAGCCAGATGCTCGTCGATACGCTGGGCATCGATCCCGTGCGCCACCGGGTACGCACCGAAGCCAGCTTCGAGGCCGCACGCCTGGTGTTCGACGACAACGCGACACGGAACTGAGGAGGCCCCATGAATAGGATGCGTCCTCTCGCCCTGATCGCTGCCACACTGCTCCTGCTGCAAGCCACGGGCGGCGTCCAGGCTGCGACCCCGCCCCAGCCCAGCCAGGTCACGCCCACCCCCCAGCCCATCATCGTCGCCTGGGATCGGGTCGGCATCCAAGCCTGACCGGTTCATTCCGCCACTGCAAAACGCCTGCCGCCGGCAGGCGTTTTGTTTTGTAAAAAATCCGCCAAGCCCCCGCAGACTGGCGGCTTTCTGGCCATGCTGAATTAAAGTAAGCAGCTTCCGTGCCGCTAAATTGGCATCGATATCGCCGCGACCGATTCAGCTCCCTTGCTCACGTGAACGACACCCAGGCACACCAGGCCGCCCACGCTACCCACCCCGCGCAGCCCTCTCCCCAGGACAGTGGCATCGACACCCTGCTCGAATGCCTGCTCATCGTCGTCCGTGCGCATGGCGGCTCGCTCAGCCACGAAGCGGCGACCAACGGCCTGCCGCTGGTGAACAACCGGCTCACGCCCTCGCTGTTCCAGCGCGCGGCGCAGCGGGCGGGCTTCACCAGCTCGGTCGTCAAACAGCCACTCGATGCCCTGAATCCCGCCCTGTTTCCGGCCGTGCTTCTGCTGCAAGGCGACACCGCCTGCGTGCTGCTGGGCTGGGACGACTCCGGCGACGCGCGCGTGACCTTCCCGGAACTGGGCGAGGCCGAAGTCAGCCTGCCACGCGAGGAACTCGCCGCGCGCTATCTGGGCACAGCCCTGCTGGCCCGCCCCAGATTCCGCTTTGATGCCCGCGCGCCCGAAGTCGGCAATGTGCGCCACCGGCACTGGTTCTGGGGCACGCTGGCCGAAAACCGCGCGCTCTACCGCGACGTGCTGCTGGCGGCCTTCCTCATCAACGTATTCGCGCTCGCGCTGCCCTTGTTCACCATGAACGTGTACGACCGCGTGGTGCCCAACAATGCGGTCGAGACCCTGTGGATGCTCGCCGCCGGCGTGGCGCTGCTGCTGGTGGCCGACGTGGTGCTGCGCACCCTGCGCGGGTATTTCATTGATCTGGCCGGCAGTCGTGTCGACGTGCGGCTCTCGGCCTACATCATGGAACGCGTGCTCGGCCTGCGGCTGGAGCATCGCCCGCTGTCCGCCGGCTCCTTCGCATCCAATCTGCGTTCCTTCGAGACGATCCGCGACTTCATCACTTCGGCCACCGTCACGGCCTTCATCGACCTGCCGTTCGCGCTGATTTTCCTCGTCGTCATCGGCTGGATCGCCTGGCCCATGATCCTGCCCATCCTGTTCGGCATACTGGTGTTGCTGGCCTACGCGCTCACCGTGCACAGCAAGATGCACGCGCTCTCCGAAACCACCTACCGCGCCGGGGCCATGCGCAACGCCACCCTGGTCGAATCGCTGGTGGGGCTGGAAGCGATCAAGGCGCTGGGGGCCGAAAGCGTGATGCAGCGCAAATGGGAAGCCAGCGCGCAGTTCCTCACCCGCGTCGCCGCGCAACTGCGTCTGCTGTCCACGTCCACCGTCAACGGCGCAATGTGGATGCAGCAGTTCATCAACGTGGTGCTGGTAGTAGTGGGCGTCTATCTCATCGGCGACCAGGCGCTGACCCTGGGCGGCCTCATTGCCTGCACCATGCTCGCCTCGCGCGCCATGGCCCCCATCGGCCAGGTCGCCGGCCTGCTCACCCAGTATCACAACGCGTCCACTGCGCTGGAATCACTGGACGGCATCCTCCAGCAGCCAGTGGAACGCGGCACCGACGCCAGCTTTGTCACGCGCCAGCATTTCACCGGCGACATCGAGTTCAAGGAAGTCGATTTCACCTACCCCGGTCAGGACATCGCCGCGCTGCGCAACGTGTCGCTGAAAATCCGCGCCGGCGAGCGCGTCGCCATTCTGGGCCGCGTCGGCTCCGGCAAGACCACGCTGGAAAAGCTCATCCTCGGCCTGTACCGCCCCACCTCGGGCGCGGTGCTGGTCGACGGCATCGACCTGCGCCAGCTCGACCCCGCCGAGCTGCGCCGCAACATTGGCTACGTGCCGCAGGACGTGATGTTGTTCTTTGGTAGCCTGCGCGACAACCTCACCATCGCCGCGCCCGCCGCCGACGACGCAGCCGTGCTGCGTGCCGCGCGCGTCGGCGGCCTGCTCGACTTCGTCAACAGCCATCCGCGCGGCTTCGACATGGCGGTGGGCGAACGCGGCGAATCGCTCTCCGGCGGGCAGCGCCAGGCCGTGGCCATCGCACGCGCCGTCGTCAGCGACCCGCCCATCCTGCTGATGGACGAACCGACCGGATCGATGGACCATTCCAGCGAGGAAGAGATCAAGCAGCGCCTGCGCGAATTCGCCACCGGCAAAACGCTCATCGTCATCACGCACCGCACTTCACTGCTGGAACTGGTGGATCGCATCATCGTCATCGACGGCGGCAAGGTCGTCGCCGACGGCCCCAAGGCCCAGGTGGTCGAAGCCCTGCGCCAGGGCCGCATCGGGAAGGCATCATGAAAGCCGGCGTCTTCGATTTCATTCGCCGTGTTGCAGACGGCTCGGCCGGCTGGACCCGGCGCACGCGTCCCCTGCTCGACCGCCTGTTTGCGCGCTGGATGCCCCCCCGCGAAGAGACGGCACCCGACTGGGCGACCGACGCCGACTGGGCCCGCGCCGACCAGGCCCCGCTGCGAGCGCGTTTTCTGCTGCGCTTTGTCGCCGTCGTGCTGGTGCTGTTCATCGTCTGGGCGGCGCTGGCGCAGGTGGACGAAGTCGCGCGCGGCAGCGGCAAGGTGATTCCCTCGCGCCAGGTGCAGATCATTCAGGCAGTCGACGGCGGCGTGGTATCAGAAATCAAGGTACGCGAAGGCCAGACCGTGGACGCCGGCCAGCTGCTGTTCCGCATCGACCAGACGCGTTTTGTTTCCTCGCTGCGCGAGAACCGCGTGCAGTATCTGGCGCTGGTGGCCAAGGCCGCGCGCCTGCGTGCGCTGGCCGACGGCACCGCCTTCCGCCTGCCGGAAGAAATCAGTCGCGAAGACCCGGGGCTTGCCGAAGGCGAACGCAATCTGTACGAAGCGCGCCGCAGCGAACTCGACACCCAGCTCAGCATTGCGCGCCAGCAGGTAGCCCAGCGCAACCAGGAACTCGTCGAAGTGCGCTCGCGCCGCGAAGAGGCCGCGCGCAGCTACGACCTGACCGCGCGTGAACTCGCCATGACGCGTCCGCTGGCGGCGTCGGGTGCGGTGTCCGACGTGGAACTGCTGCGGCTGGAACGCGACGTGAGCCGCTACCGAGGCGAACGCGACCAGGCTTCCGCGCAAATCCAGCGCCTGCAATCGTCCATCGCCGAAGCCGGCAGCAAGGTGCGTGAACAGGAAATCAGCTTCCGCAACGAAATGCGCAACGAACTCGCCGACACCGTGGCCAAGCTCAACAGCCTGTCGGAAGGCAGCACCGCGCTGTCCGACAAGGTCAAGCAGGCCGACGTGAAATCGCCGGTCAAGGGCACGATCAAGCGGCTGCTCGTCACCACCGTCGGCGGCGTGCTCCAGCCCGGCAAGGAAATCGTCGAGATCGTGCCGAGCGACGACGCCCTGCTGCTGGAAGCGCGCATCTCGCCCGAGGACATCGCCTTCCTGCACCCGGGCCAGGCCGCCACGGTGCGCTTCACCGCCTACGACTTTGCCGTGTACGGCGCGCTCAGGGCCGAGGTCGAACAGATCGGTGCCGACACGGTCACCGACGACGACGGCAACGCCTTCTATGTGGTGCGTGTGCGCACGCTGCAATCGGAACTCGGCAAAGCCATGCCCATCCTGCCCGGCATGGTCGCCGAGGTCGACATCCTCACCGGCAAGAAGAGCGTGCTCTCTTATCTGCTGAAACCCGTGCTGCGCGCGCAGTCGCGCGCCTTGACGGAACGCTGACCATGACCGCGCCGCTGTTTCTCACCCATCGTACTGAAGCGATCCCGCGCTGGATCAAAGCGTTTCCCGACGCACGGGTGATGCACGACCGCGACGTCCAGCGTGCCCAGCTCGTTGCCGCGCCGCTGGTGTGGCTGCATCTCACTGGCGACATCAGCGCTGACCTCGCGCGGATTCAGGCTGTGCGCGCGCTGACCCCCACCTGCCGCATCGTGGCGCTGTCCAACGTGCCCGACGACGAACAGGGGCTGGCCATGCTCTCGGCCGGGGCGGTGGGGTATTGCAGTGCACTCACCCTCCCCGCCGTGCTGCGCCAGGTGGCCGGCGTGGTCGAACAGGGCGGGCTGTGGGTCGGCCCGCAGCTCATGCAGCGGCTGATGCGCGGGCTGGCGGCGCAGTCCGCAGCCGTCTCCCCCTTGCGCGGCTTGTCGGCGCGCGAACGCCAGATCGCCGAAGCCGCCGCGCGCGGCGGCAGCAACAAGGAAATCGCCCGCGCCATGGGCATTACCGAGCGCACCGTCAAGGCCCACCTCACCGCCGCTTACGAAAAACTCGGCGTACGCGACCGGATGCAGCTCTCGCTGCTGATCCACGGTGTCGAAGATTCAACGCCTGCCGCGCAAAAACGCATCGCCTGACTGTACTTCAGTCCAATACGGAAACCGCCACGCCGGCCGTTAAGTCCTGTAGATCAGCCTGAATGGGTCAGCCCCCAGGCGTTTACAGACACTTAACGAAAGTCGGATATGGATACGCTCGCTTCCACCCCCCAAGCCGTTGCCTCCGTCATTGCCGTCGAAGGCCAGGCCTTTGCCCGCAACCCGGCCGGCGAGCTACGGCCGCTCAAAGCCGGCGACGTGCTTTTGGAAGGCGACACCGTCGTCACCTCCCCCGGCGGGCGTGTTCAGTTGGCGCTGGCCGACGGCGAGCGCCTGAACCTGCTGCCCAACGAAAGTTTCACCTTCACCGCCGAAACCTCCCCGCACAGCCGGCCGGCCCCGGACGAAGCCGCACTCGCTGCCGACGATGCCGAGCGCATCATCCAGGCCCTGGAACGCGGTGAGGATATCGACGCGCAACTGGAAGAGACGGCCGCCGGTCTGGAAGGTGGCGGCAACAACCAGGGCAACGACTTTGTTCGTTTGCTGCGCATTGTCGAAGGCGTGTCGCCACTGGCGTTTGAATTCGGTACCGGGCTGGCACCGGTCGAGTTTCCCATTCCCGGGGGCGACGATTTGAATCGCGCCACCGTCGCCAGCGAACCGCCTGCCCGCGTCACGCTCAGCGCAGACGCCAGCGTGGTCGAAGGCGGCAGCATCGTTTACACCGCCAGCGTCGACCGCGCGCCGGCAGGCAGCCCGCTCGTCCTCACGCTTTCCAACGGGGCCACGATCACGATTCCCGTAGGGGCCACCAGCGGCAGCAGCGCCCCTGTGCCGGTGCGCAGCGACGACGTCTACGCGCAGGGCAGCGTACCGGTCAGTGCCTCGGTCGTGTCGGCCTCGGGCGGAAACTATCCGGCACTCGACCTGGGCAGTCCGGCCAGCACGCTGGTCAGCGACGACAGCGACGTGACGACCGTCAGCCTCGCTGCCACCCCCAGTGTGGCCGAAGGCGGCAGCATTCTCTATACCGCGACCCTCGACCAGCCGGCCGCCAGCACCGTGACGGTGACGCTCTCCAACGGGGCCGTCATCACCATCGCCGCCGGCGACACCAGTGGCTCGGTCAACTTTGCGGCACCGGGCGACGATGTCTATGTGGATGCAGTGGCGGTCTCCGCCACCATCAGCAGCGCCAGCGGCGGCGGCTTCGAAAGTCTGGCCATCAACCCGGCCGCAGCCCTCACCAGCATCAGCGACACGCTCGACACCACCACGCTGAATCTCAGCGCCGCGCCCAGCGTGAGCGAAGGCGGCAGCGTGGTGTACACCGCCAGCGTCGACCATCCGGTGACCGGCAGCGCGCTCGACATCACCCTGTCGAACGGCCTCGTCATCCAGATTCCGGTGGGGGCCACGTCGGCCAGCGCCAGCGTGACCGCACCGGATGATCTGTATCTGGGCGGCGGCAGCCTGTCGGTCACCGTGTCGGGAACCAGTGGCGGTAATTACGAAAGCCTGCTCGTTGGCAACGGCGCGCCCGGCACGCCGGTGGTGACCACGGTGACCGACGACAACGACGCCACCCCGGTGTCGCTCAGCGCCACGCCGCTGGTCCTGGAAGGCGGCAACATTGTCTACACTGCCACCCTCGGCAACCCGGCCCAGACACCCGTGATAGTGAATCTTTCCAGCGGGGCTGTCATCACCATCGCTGCCGGTGCCACCAGCGGCACGGTCAGCGTGCCGGCACCGGGCGACGACGTCTATCTCGACGCCGGCAGCGTGTCGGCCAGCATCACCAGCGCCAGTGGCGGCAATTTCGAAGCGCTGACGGTCGACTCCACGCCGGCCACCACCATGATCGACGACACCCCCGACACCACCACCGTGTCGCTGGCGGCGTCATCCAGCGTGGCCGAAGGTGGTTTCATCACCTATACCGCCACGCTCACCCATGCAGCGCAATCGACCGTCACGGTCAACCTCTCGAACGGGTTCACGATCAGCATCGCCGCCGGTGCGACCAGCGGCACGGTCGACGTGGCGGCCCCGGGAGACGACGTCTACCTCGACGGCAGCACGGTATCGGCCACGATCACCTCGGCTGCCGGTGGCAATTTCGAATCGCTCGTGATCGATCCGGCGGCGGCCGCAACCACGATCACCGACACGATCGACACGGCCACCGTCTCCCTCACCGCCTCGCCCAGCGTGAACGAAGGCGGCATGATTACCTATACCGCCAGCCTCACCCATCCGGCCCAGTCCGACGTGACGGTGACGCTCTCCAACGGCACCACTCTCACCATCCTCGCGGGCACAGCCAGCGGCAGCGCCAACGCACCCGCGCCGGCCGACGATGTCTATGCAGACGCAGGCACGGTGTCGGCCAGCATCGTGTCGGCCACCGGCGGCAATTTCGAAAATCTGGCGATCAACGCCACCCCCGCCACCACCGTGGTCAGCGACACCCCGGATGCCACCACTATCACGCTCAGCGCTTCGCCCAGCGTGGCCGAAGGCAGCAACATCACCTACACCGCCACGCTCTCAAGCGCAGCCCAGTCGAATGTGAACGTCACACTGTCGAACGGCGCAACGCTCACCATCCTGGCCGGCACCAGCAGTGGATTCGTCGACGTGCCCGCGCCAGCGGACGATGTCTACCTCGACGCCAGCAGCGTGGCCGCCAGCATCAGCACCGCCACCGGCGGCGGCTTCGAGTCGCTGGTGATCAACCCGGCCGGGGTCACCACCACCATCACCGACACGATCAACGTCACCACGGTTTCACTGACCGGCGACGCCAGCGTGACTGAAGGCGGGACCGCCCACTACACGCTAGCGCTTACCAGCCCGGCCCAGGGCACGGTAACGATCACGCTTGCTTACAGCGGCACAGCCCTCGACGGCACGGACTACACCGGCATCACCACGATCAGCATTCCCGATGGCGCATCATCGGCCAATTTCAGCCTCGCCACCCTCGACGATGCGCTGGCCGAAGGCACCGAATCGCTGGTCGTGTCGATCAGCACGGCCAGCGGCGGCAATTTCGAGAATCTGCTGATTAGCGGCACGAACCACAGCGTGACAACCAGCCTGATCGATAACGATACCGCCACGGTGTCCCTGTCTGCCACGCCCACTCTGACCGAAGCCGGCGGCACCCTCGTCTACACCGCCAGCCTCACCCAGGTGCCGGTCAGCGATCTCACCGTGACCCTGTCCAACGGGCAAACGATCACTATCCTTGCCGGCCAGACCAGCGCTTCGGTCAGCGTGCCGTTGCCCGCCGACGAAGACGTATACCGGGATGCCGGCGCGGTCAGTGCAAGCATTACCGGCACCAGCGGCGGTGGCTTCACCGTGGCTATCGACCCGACGCCGGCTGTCACCACCATTACCGATACCCTCGATACGACCACCGTGTCACTGGCCGCCAGCCCCAGCGTGGCCGAAGGCGGCACCATCACCTACACCGCCACGCTCACCCACCCCGCGCAGACGAACGTGACCGTGACGCTCTCCAATGGCGCGACGATCACGATCATGGCCGGCAACTCCGCCGGCACGGTCAACGTGGCGGCACCGGCCGACGACGTGTACGTCGATGCCAGCACGGTGACGGCGACGATCACGGCGGCGGTGGGCGGCAATTTCGAAAATCTGGCCGTCAATGCCACACCGGCCGTCACGACGATTACCGACACCCCCGACACGGCCACCGTATCACTGGCCGCCAGCCCCAGCGTGGCCGAAGGCGGCAACATTACCTACACCGCCTCGCTCACGCACCCCGCGCTAACCGGCATGAGCGTGACGCTCAGCAATGGCAGCGTCATCAACATCGCAGCAGGTGCCACCTCCGGCACGGTCAGCCTTGCAGCACCCGGCGACGATGTCTACCTTGATGCGAGCACCGTGTCGGCCAGCATCGCCAGCACCAGCGGCGGCAACTTCGAAAATCTGGCGATCAACGCCACCCCGGCCACCACCTCGATCACCGACACAATCAACACCACCACCGTATCGCTCACCGCGTCGCCCAGCGTGGCCGAAGGCGGCAATATCACCTACACCGCCAGCCTCACCAGCCCGGCGCAGACGAATCTCAGCGTCACCCTCAGCAACGGGGCCGTCATCACCATTCTGGCGGGCGCAGCCACCGGCTCGATCAGCGTCGCGGCTCCGGCGGATGACGTGTATGTCGATGCAGGCAGCGTCATTGCCACGATTACCGCCGCCACCGGTGGCAACTTTGAATCGCTTGCCATTAACCCGGCAGCGGCCACCACCTCGATCACCGACACAATCAACACCACCACGGTGTCGCTGACTGCGTCGCCCAGCGTGGCCGAAGGCGGCAATATCACCTACACCGCCAGCCTCACCAGCCCGGCGCAATCGGCCGTGTCAGTCACGCTGTCCAATGGCGCAAGCATCACGATTGCTGCAGGGGCTTCGTCAGGCTCAGTGAGTGTGGTCGCACCGTCCGATGACGTGTATCTGGATGCGAGTTCCGTCTCGGCCACGATCACCGCCGCCACCGGCGGCAATTTCGAATCGCTCGCCATCAACCCGGCAGCGGCCACCACCTCGATCACCGACACGATCAACACCACCACGGTATCGCTCACCGCCAGCCCTAGCGTGGCCGAAGGCGGCAATATCACCTACACCGCCAGCCTCACCAGCCCGGCGCAATCGACTGTCACCCTTACGCTTTCCAACGGGGCAAACATCACGATCACTGCGGGTAACACCGCTGGCACGGTGGATGTTCCGGCACCCGCTGACGATGTCTATCTGGATGCCAGTTCGGTATCGGCCAACATTACCTCTGCCACTGGCGGCAACTTTGAATCACTCGCCATCAATCCGGCAGCGGCCACCACGTCGATCACCGACACGATCAACACTACGACGGTATCGCTCACCGCCAGCCCGAGCGTGGCCGAAGGCGGCAGCATTACCTACACCGCGTCGTTGAACAACCCGGCACAGTCGGCGGTGTCAGTCACGCTGTCGAATGGTTCGGTGATTGGTATTGCTGCCGGTGCATCGTCGGGTTCGATCAGCGTCGCTGCACCGTCCGACGACGTGTATCTGGATGCGAGTTCCGTGTCGGCCAACATTACCTCTGCCACCGGTGGCAACTTTGAATCGCTTGCCATTAACCCGGCAGCGGCCACCACCTCGATCACCGACACAATCAACACCACCACGGTGTCGCTGACTGCGTCGCCTAGCGTGGCCGAAGGCGGCAATATCACCTACACCGCCAGCCTCACCAGCCCGGCGCAATCGGCCGTGTCAGTCACGCTGTCCAATGGCGCAAGCATCACGATTGCTGCAGGGGCTTCGTCAGGCTCAGTGAGTGTGGTCGCACCGTCCGATGACGTGTATCTGGATGCGAGTTCCGTCTCGGCCACGATCACCGCCGCCACCGGTGGCAACTTCGAATCGCTCGCCATTAATCCGGCAGCGGCCACCACATCAATTACCGACACGATCAACACCACCACCGTATCGCTCACCGCGTCGCCCAGCGTGGCCGAAGGCGGCAATATCGCCTACACCGCCAGCCTCACCAGCCCGGCGCAGACGAATCTCAGCGTCACCCTCAGCAACGGGGCCGTCATCACCATTCTGGCGGGCGCAGCCACCGGCTCGGTCAGCGTCGCGGCTCCGGCGGATGACGTGTATGTCGATGCAGGCAGCGTCAGTGCCACGATTACCGCCGCCTCGGGCGGCAACTTCGAAAACCTGGCGATCAACGCCGCCTCGGCGACTACCGCAATTACCGACACGATCAACACCACCACCGTATCGCTCACCGCCAGCCCGAGCGTGACCGAAGGCGGCAGCATCACCTATACCGCCTCGCTCACCAGCCCGGCGCAATCGGCGGTGTCGGTTACGTTATCCAATGGCGCAAGCATCACGATTGCTGCCGGCGCATCGTCAGGCTCGGTGAGTGTGGCCGCACCGTCCGACGACGTGTATCTGGATGCCAGTTCGGTATCGGCCAACATTACCGCCGCTACCGGCGGCAACTTCGAATCACTCACCATCAACCCGGCAGCGGCTACCACGTCGATTACCGACACGATCAACACCGCCACCGTTTCGCTTACGGGCGACGCCAGCGTCAATGAGGGCGCATCGGCCGGCTATACGCTGGCACTCACCCACCCGGCCCAGGGCAATGTCACGGTTACGCTTGCCTACAGCGGTACGGCTGCCAATGGCAGCGACTTCACCGGCACCACCACGGTTACGATTCCCAACGGCGCATCGTCGGCCAATTTCAGCGTGGCAACGCTGGATGACACGCTGGCAGAAGGCAGCGAAAACTTCACGATCAGCCTCATCAGCGCGGCGGGGGGAAACTTCGAGAATCTCGTCATCAGTGGCAGTAACGGCAGCGTCACCACCACCCTGCTCGACAACGACGCCTCGGTGATTTCACTGTCGGCCACGCCCAGCCTCACGGAGGCAGGGGGCACCCTGGTTTACACGGCAACGGCCACCCAGCCACCTGTCTCCGACATGACGGTCACGCTCTCCAACGGCGCAACCCTCACTATTCTTGCGGGGCAGACCAGTGGGTCGGTCAACGTGCCGTTGCCCGCCAGCGACGACGTTTATCTTGATGCCAGCAGCATCAGCGCAACCATCACCGCCACCAGTGGCGGCAGCATTCCGGTATCCATCGACCCTACGCCGGCCGTGACCAGCATCAATGACACGCTCGACACCACCACGGTATCGCTGACCGCCACCCCCAGCGTGGCCGAGGGCGGCAGCATCACCTACACCGCGTCGCTCACCAGCCCGGCCCAATCGGCGGTGTCGGTCACCCTGTCGAACGGGGCGACCATCACGATTGCTGCGGGGGCCTCGTCGGGCTCGGTCAGCGTGGCTGCGCCCACGGATGACGTGTACCTGGATGCCAGCTCGGTATCAGCCACGATCACAGCGGCCACGGGCGGCAACTTCGAGTCACTCGCGATCAACCCGGCCGCCGCGACCACCTCGATTACGGACACAAACAATACGACGACGGTATCACTGACTGCCAGCCCTTCGGTTGCAGAGGGCGGCAACATCACCTACACCGCCACCCTCACGAACCCCGCACAAACGCCGGTCAGCGTGACGCTCAATAACGGCGTAGTCATCACCATTGCCGCCGGCACGACCACTGGCAGCGCCACCGGCCCGGCTCCCTCGGACGATGTCTACCTGGATGCGGGCAATGTCAGCACCCAGATCGCCACGGCGACCGGCGGCAATTTCGAATCGCTGTTCATCAACCCGGCAGCGGCCACCACGTCCATCACGGACACGATCAACACGACAACCGTGTCGCTCAAGGCCACCCCCAGCGTGGCCGAAGGTGGCAACATCACCTACACCGCATCGCTCACCAGCCCTGCCCAATCGGCCGTTTCGGTCACGCTGTCGAATGGTTCGGTGATTGGTATTGCTGCCGGTGCATCGTCGGGTTCGATCAGCGTCGCTGCACCGTCCGACGACGTGTATCTGGATGCGAGTTCCGTGTCGGCCACCATCACCGCCGCCACCGGCGGCAACTTTGAATCACTCGCCATCAATCCGGCGGCAGCCGCCACCTCGATCACCGATACGATCAACACCACCACGGTGTCGCTCACCGCGTCGCCCAGCGTGGCCGAAGGCGGCAATATCACCTACACCGCCAGCCTCACCAGCCCGGCGCAATCGGCCGTGTCAGTCACGCTGTCCAATGGCGCAAGCATCACGATTTCTGCAGGGGCTTCGTCAGGCTCAGTGAGTGTGGTCGCACCGTCCGATGACGTGTATCTGGATGCGAGTTCCGTCTCGGCCACGATCACCGCCGCCACCGGTGGCAACTTCGAATCGCTCGCCATTAATCCGGCAGCGGCCACCACCTCGATCACCGACACGATCAACACCACGACGGTATCGCTCACCGCCAGCCCCAGCGTGGCCGAAGGCGGCACCATCACCTACACCGCGTCGCTCACCAGCGTGGCGCAGTCCACTGTGACAGTCACATTGTCCAACGGCACCACGATCACCATCGCGGCGGGCAACGCATCGGGCTCGGCCAGTGTCGCTGCACCGTCCGATGACGTGTATCTGGACGCCGGCGCAGTCTCCGCCACGATCACTGCCGCCACCGGTGGTAACTTTGAATCGCTTGCCATCAATCCGGCAGCGGCGACTACCTCCATCACCGACACGCTCGACACCGTTCTGCTTTCCCTCACCGGCGACAGCAGCGTGAATGAAGGGGCCTCGGCCGGCTATACGCTGGCACTCACCCACCCGGCCCAGGGCAATGTTACGGTCACGCTTGCCTACAGCGGTACGGCTGCCAATGGCAGCGACTTCACCGGCACCGCCACGGTCACCATTCCCAACGGTGCATCGTCGGCTAACTTCAGTATTGCCACGATCAATGACACGCTGGTGGAAGGCGCAGAAAGCTTCACCGTGACGATTGCCACGGCCAGTGGCGGCAATTTCGAAAACCTGGTGATCAGTGGCGGCAGCAGCGGCGCTAACAGCAACGTCACCACCACCGTCGTTGACAACGACACCACCACACTCAGCGTCTCCAGCCCGTCGGTGGAAGAAAGCGCGGGCTACGCCCAGTTCACCGTCAGCCTGTCCAACCTCAGCAGCCAATCCACCAGTGTGAGCCTCGCGCTCGCCAACGGCACTGCCGGGGCCAATGATTATGGCCCGGCGCTTGAAGTATCGACCAACGGCGGTGCCAGCTGGACGCCCGCCACGTCGGCGGTGATTCCCGCCGGCCAGGCCAGCATTCTGGTGCGCACGCCCATCAATAACGACAGGCTGGATGAAGCCAACGAAACCTTCACGCTCACGGCCACCCGCACCGCCGGCACGCCGGTGACCAATCCGGGCGGCACAGCCAGCGGCACGGGCACCATCCTCGACGGCGACACGACGCCGGTACTCGATCTGGACGCCAATAATTCCAGCGGCGCAACCGGCAGCCAGTATCAGACCAGCTTCACGGAAAACGGCCCGGCTGTCTCCCTTGGCGATGTGGACGTGAGCGTGAGCGACGCCGACGGCAACGCCATGACCGGTGCAACGATCCGCCTCACCAATGCCCAGGCAGGTGACCTGTTGTCGGTAGGCGGCCTTCCGGCCGGCATCAGTGCGGTCGTCAACACCTCGGTGGCGGGCCAGATCACGGTTACGCTTACCGGCACGGCCAGTCAGGCTGATTACCAGGCGGCCATCCGCGCCGTGAGCTTTTCCAACGGCAGCGATGCGCCCAGCACGGTCAACCGCACCGTCACGGTCAGTGTCACCGATGGTTTCAACGCCAGCAACACCGCCACGACCACCATCACGGTCAACCCGGTCAACGACCCGCCCGTCGCGCAAAACGTATCGGCGTCGGGCAGCGAAGACCCGGCTGCACCGATTCCCGTCACGCTCACCGGCAGCGATGTCGATGGCACGGTGTCGAATTTCATGCTGGCCAATCTGCCGCCCAATGGCACGCTGTATCGGGATGCCGCGATGACCCAGCCGGTTTCGGCCGGCAGCGTGCTCGCGGCAGCGGGCAACAGTCTCACGCTGTATTTCCGTCCGCCGGTGAACTGGAACGGCACCACCGATTTCAACTACACCGCCACCGACAATCAGGGCGCGGTATCGGTGCCTGCCACCGCCACCATCAATATTGCAGCGGTTGACGACGGCGCGCCCGTTGCCGGCAACGATGCCTTCACCACCGCGCTGGGCACGCCCATCGTCATCACGCGCGGCCAGTTGCTCGCCAACGACAGCCTGCCCGACAACGCGCAGATCACGAATGTGGGTGCGGTCAGCGGTGGCACGCTGGTGTACAACGGCAACGACACCTGGACTTACACGCCGGCGTCCATCGGCTCGGCCAACTTTACCTATACGCTGACCGACGAGGATGGGCAGACCACACCGCCACGGTGTCGCTCACGACCGTCAGCGGCAACGACGATCTGGCCACCGTGCACGAAAGCGCACTGGCCAGCGGAACCGGCGGCGGTAGCACCACGGCCAGCGGCAACCTGTTTGCCAACGACGGGGGGGGTAGCAGCGTCACCAGCATCAACGGCATCGCCGACGGCGCAGCGGGCGACACCGACAGCCGCAGCGGCTTCATCGGGGTCAACACCTCGCTCGGCCGCCTGGTCGTTGATTCCAGCGGCGCGGGCGCGGGGGACTACACCTACACCCTGCTCAACAACGCCAATAACAGCGGCCCCGGCAACGATTTGTCGGTCACCGAAACGTTCAACTACGTCTCCAACGCCGGCACCTCGGCGGCACTGCGCGTGACCGTGGTGGATGATCGCCCGGTGGCCTTCGACCGCGTGCTGGAGGTTTCGGAAAACCCCCTGCCCAGCTACAAGCTGGTGCTGGTACTCGACGTGTCGGGCAGCATGACGTCCGCCTCGGCAGGCGGCGAAGTGCGCCAGATCAATGCGGATGGATCGACCACCATCACCACCCGCCTCGACATGGCCAAGGCCGCCCTTATCGAACTGGCCGAGTCGTATTTCAATCAGGCACAAAGCGTGTCGATCTCGCTGGTCAGTTTTTCCAGCGGGGCCACCATTCTCAACGGCGGCGCACCCTATACCGACCTGCAATCGGTGATTGCCGGCATCAATTCCATGAACGGCAGCGGCGGCACCAATTACGAAGCCGCACTCAACGCGGTGCAAACCGCCTTCGGCACGGTTGACCCGGCCATTCAAAATGCCGTGTATTTCCTGTCGGATGGCGAACCTTCGCAGGGCAACACCACCGATCCGGTGGGCGTCAGCGGATACGACACCTTCCTCGCCAACAACCATATCCAGTCTTACGGCGTGGGCGTGGGCACGGGCATTGCCAACCCGCAGCACCTCAACACCATCCACAACATTGATGCCGACGGCGACGGCACGCGCGACACCGCGATCATCGTGCCCGACCTCAACCAGCTTGAATCGGCCCTGCTGTCCACGGTGCCGGCGTCCTATGGCGGCAACCTCGTGTCGAGCGCAGGGGTGGGGAACGTGCTGGGGGCCGACGGGGGCCATGTCGAAACCATCGTCATCACGCTCGACAGCGACGGCAACGGCTCGCCCGACCAGGTCGTCACCTTTACCTATGATCCGGTGGCCGCCAGCATCAGCAACAACAGCAGCTTCCTCGCGCCCACGCTCGCCGGCAATTTGCTCACGCTGGACGACAACAGCGGGTTTGGTCTGGGCACACTCACCTTCAACTTTGACAGCGGCGACTACACCTTCTTTACCGATGGCAACGCCAACGTGGGCGATAACTTCTCACTGGATTTTGTCGCCCGCGACAACGACGGCGACCGCACCGCACCGGCCACGGTCACCATTCAGGTCGTGGATGGCAAACCCGTCGCCCGCCCCGACACGGACACCCTGCTGCCCAACGAAACCCACCTCGAAGGCAACGTCATCACGGGCCTGGGCACGGATGGCGGGCTGGCACTCGGTGGCCAGGTCACCAGTTTTACCCCTGCGGGCTCGGGCGTGGACAACGCCATTGATCAGGCGCAGGTCAGCGCGATCACCTTCCGGGGCGTGGTCTTCGATCTCACCTCCGACAGTGCGGGCAGCGCCGCCGGCGGCAGTTACACCGTCGCCGGTGGCCAGCTCAACTGGCAGGCCACAAGTGGCGGCGAATCCCTGGTCTTCAACCAGAGCGGCTACTACGACTACACCCCGCCTGCGGCCAGCCTTCCTGTTACGCCGACCAGCGCGGCGGTGACCACGCTCTTCAACAGCGCAGGCAATGCCGACGATAACGGGGTGGTGCTCAGCGGGCTCTCCCGCACGGGCACCGCGCAAACAGTCACCCACACCGACGCCAGCGGCACCACCAATGACGGGGCAGGGGTGAACGGGGGCGGCAGCAACAGCAACGTGAACAATCTCGAACGCCTGGTGGTGAGCTTCAACCAGACCAACCATCCCTACGGCGTGCAGGATGTGCGCTTTGTGGTGGCTGCCGGAGCCAGCAATCTGGGCGCATCGGGCGGCACGGTTTACGCGCTGACCTATACGGCGTACGACGTGGCCGGCAACCAGATCGGCCAGTTCTACAGCAGCAGTGAAGGGACGATTGTTTTGCCGCCTGAACTCGGCAACATCGGGCGGATTGAAATCGAAGCCAACAGCGCTGCTTCGGCCCGCATCACCAGCGTCACCTTCGAAAGCGTGCAACTCAACACGGGCGCGCCGGCTGTAGCCCCGCAGGAAATCAGCTACGTGCTCACCGACGCCGACGGCGACACCAGTGCCCCCGCCACGCTCACGCTCAACGTCATGGCCAACAACCTGTTTGGTGACGCCAGTGCCAACACGATCACCGGCACAAACACCAACGACCGTATCCAGGGCGGTGCGGGCAACGACGCCCTCAACGGCGGCGCAGGCCACGATATTCTCGAAGGTGGTACCGGCAACGACACCCTGCAGGGCGGCGATGGCACCGATGTGCTGCGCGGCGGCGCGGGTAATGACACGCTCAACGGCGGCAGTGGCAACGACATGCTCATGGGGGGGGCGAGCAACGATCTCCTCATCGGCGATCTGGGTGCGGATGTCTTCCGCTGGGAATTGGCTGACCGGGGCGTGGCCGGATCGCCGGCCAGCGACACGGTGCAGGATTTCGACAACAGCACCAACGGCGACCGGCTCGACCTGCGTGACCTGTTGCAGGGTGAAACCGACGATGCGGTGAGCTTGACCAGCTTCCTGCATTTTTCGCAATCGGGCAGTGACCTCGTCATCCAGGTCAGCTCGGGTGGCGGGTTTTCCGGCGGCTTCAACGCGGGGGCGGTCGATCAGACCATTACCTTGCAAGGCCAATGGGCCGATCTCACCGGTGGCGGTGCGTTCTCGTCCGATCAGCAAATCATTCAGGATTTGCTCACGCGCGGCAAACTGATCACCGACTGAGTCCTGGAGACCGCCATGCCCTATGTGAAACGCGACGCCGACGGCCAGATTGTCGCCACCTTCCTGAACCCCGCAGACGGCTACGACGCGCTGCCCTGCGGGGCCCCCGAGCTGATCGACTACATGCGGAAAATGGGACTGGAGCACGATTCGCTCGAACAGTCCGACATGCGGCTGGTGCGCGTGCTGGAAGATTTGATCGATCTGTTGATTTCGCGCGATCTGATCCGCTTCACCGACCTGCCACAACCCGCACAAGAAAAACTGCTCGAACGCCAGTCGCTGCGGCGTTCGTTAAATGCGCTGAATCTGCTCGGCAGCGATAACGAAACCATCTGACGCCCTGTCCGGGGTTCGGTCACCCGACACGCTGAACTCCGGCTGCGAGCTTGGGCCAGCGGCTTTACGCAAGCGTAATCCCCGGCCCGGTCATGCCCTTGAGGCCCAGTGCCTTCAACACTCGTGCTTCGTCGGCCGTGTTGACCCCCTCGGCGATGGTCATCATGCCCATGGTGTGAGCAATGGTGCACAGGCCACGCACGAAGGTCTGGTTGCCGGGGCTTTGATCGATTTCGCGGATGATCGCGCGGTCGATCTTCAGATAATCCAGCCCTACGTCGTACAGCTCGCCGATGTGACAAATCTGGTTGCCCACATGCTCCAGGCCCACCCGGCAACCCAGCGGTTTGAGTGTTTCGCAGAACACCCGGAATTCACGCGCGTGGCGGTACGCCACCCCCTCGGGCACATCGATCCAGATGCGGGCAGCCGCTGCCGGCTCAGCTTTCAGTGCGCGGTAGTAACGCGCGGTCAGCAGCGGGTCGCACACCGATTGCGACGACACGTTGATGCACAGGGGGCCGTCGTTGTCTTTCAGCCAGACCAGCGCGTAATCGAACACAGCTTCGTCAATCGCTTCGATCATGTCGAGCCTGCTTGCCCAGGGCATGAATTCCTGTGCCGGCAGCCACAGCTCGCTCTGGATGATCTGCATCCGCGCGGGTGCTTCGAAATGGATCAGTCGCCCGTCCGCATCGAGCACCGGATAGGTGGCGAACTGGATGCGGCGCAAACTCACTGCCGTTTCAATCAGCGAGCGCCATGCGGCCATCAGGCTGGGCGCAGGCTTCCATTCCAGCGCCATTTCGCCTGCATCCACTGCGCTGCCGCCTTCTTCTGCGGCACGTGCCAGCGCCATGTCGGCGCGCGCCATCACACTCGACAAGCCATCGCCATGCCGATAGGTTGCGCCCCCCAGCAGCAGGGGCGGTTCTTCGCTGGCACTCGGGTCGTTGATGGAGAGCAGCGCCCGGGCAGACAGGATGCGCGCCATCGCATCGGGTGACTCGACACCCTGTGCCAGCACGGCAAAGTCCGCGCCGTTCAGGCGGCCAATCAAACAGCCTTCGTCCGGGCAGGCCTGTTGTAGCGCCTCGGCCACATGCTGTAGCAGCGTGTCGGTGGGTTCCCGTCCGAGTTCACGGTTAAGCTTGATCAGGTCTGGCAATTTGACGATGAACAGGGCGCCGCCGGGCAGGGCACGGTCATCTTCCAGCACCGCCTGCGCCTGTTTCAGAAAATGCGCGCGGTTGAGTACGCCAGTCAGCGCATCAAGCTGCGCATCGCGGCGCAATTGCTCCAGCCGTCCCGATTCTTCTTCGAGCATGGTGCGCACTTGCCCGGACAGGGTGTTCATCGCCCGCACCACACTCCTGAATTCGCGCGTACGCGGCTCGTGCAGGGTGATGAATTTACGCGCGCCGATGGCTTCAGCCTGCTTCACCACCTCGCCCAGCGGGCGGGTAATGCTGCGCAGAAACAGCGTGCCCAGCGCACCGCACAACAGGGCTCCGGCCAAAAACCAGTGGAGCAAGGTGCGATTGCCCTCCCACAGCGCCTGATAGGCATACTGGGTGTGGCTGATCACCGTCAGGGTGCCGTACTGCTTCCAGCCATCCTGCACCTGGGCAATGCCCGGTGCGGCGTCGAGCGGAATCAGCCGGACGAACCAGGCCGGCACCGTGTCGGCCACCGTGTCATTAAAGCGGTCAACCAGCACCTCGCCTTTGGGCGACACCAGGCGAATGCTTTTGTAATGACCTATATCGAACTGCGCGGCGACCATCAGTTCGATCACCACCGGATCCTTGTCCATTTGCGACATCGACAGCGCCAGCGAATTGGCGTTGTCGATATTTTTCAGGCGCAGCTGGTCTTCCAGATAATTGCGTGCCGACCAGGCGCTGACCAGGAAACTGATGCCGAAGGCCAGCGTCATGATCGCCACCACGGCGAACCAGAGTTGTTTGGTGAGTGACATGGTTTATCCCCCAGACAGGTGATGTTTCATTCGATGCCTTCCTCGCGCATACGCACCAGCACCGATTGCCATTTCGACAGCTTTGTCGAACTGGCAGCACGGGGCCGGGTACCGCCCACCCACATCCCTGCGGCGTTAAAGCCAAAAATCGTGGTCAGGTCGGGGCGGCGTGACGCGGGGCGAATATCGGAAACCAGGTTGTCCAGCACCAGCGGCTCAGCGTCTGGGGCCGGATAGTAGCTCAGGATCATATGCGCCTGAACCAGCGTGCTTTGTGGCCCGCCGATACGGGCCTTGACGTAGGTGAGGCGGAGCTTGTCGGGTGAGACCCCCACCAGTTTCAGCGTGATGTACTTGGCAATCGCAAAGTCTTCGCAATCGCCCTCGGACCGGCCCAGTGTTTCCAGCGGCGTGGCCCAGTAATCCGACTGTCCCCAGATGGCGCTGTCTTCGTCAAACCGCACACGGCGGTTGAAAAAATCGTTAACGCGGCGCAAGCGTATTTCTTCCGGCAGCCCGGCCGATTGTGTCAACAGCTCGCGCCAGGCCGACACCGCGCTTGCGCCTGAGTCGCCGTAGCGCTGGCTGGCGAGCAATAACATGCGATCCATATTCACGCTGGCCGACACCAGCCCGATACCCAGCGCCAGCAACAGGGCAAAGCGCCCCAGCTGACGCACCCTGCGCCGGCCAGTAGACCAGTGCAGTACGCTTGCCCTCATCACGCACCAGCGTGCGCTCCAGCGCGCGACTGTTCTACCTGCCAACGGGTAAAAATCTGTGCGCATCGGGGGCAGGTATAAATTTTGCTGTGATAATCGCCGTTGTACTTGCTGAACTTAACGGAATTACCCGGAGAGGCTGAAGGAATGCCCCAAATAAAAACCAGCGTGGCTGTCATGGCCCTGTTGTGGTCCGGCGCGGCGGTCGTTGCAGCCCCGCTTACCTTGCCCGACGCGGTGAGGCAGGCCGTCGCCACCAACCCGGAGGTACAGGCCCGCTGGCACGAATTTGCTGCCTCACGCGATGAACAGGACGTAGCGCGCGGCGGCTACCTGCCGCGTCTCGATCTCAGCGCAGGCGTGGGCCGTGAGCATCTGAAGCAGGAGAACACGCCCGAAACCTCGTTCACCCGGCGCGGCACCACGCTGAGCCTCAACCAGATGCTGTACGACGGCTTTGCCACGCGCGAAGAAGTCTCACGGCTGGCCTACGCCAAGCTCACCCGTTACTACGAACTGCTCGACGCCACCGAAACCACAGCACTCGAAGCCTCGCGCGCCTATCTGGACGTGTTGCGCTACCGCGAGCTGTCGCGTCTGGCACAGGAAAATCTCGCCCAGCACGCCCAGATATTCAGCCAGATCCAGCAGCGCGTCGAAGCTGGCGTCGGCCGTCGCGTCGACCTCGAACAGGCAGGCGGCCGCCTCGCGCTGGCCCAGTCGAACACACTCACCGAAGCGAGCAACCTGCACGACGTGAGCGCACGTTACCTGCGCATCGTTGGCGATCTGCCGCCGGGCGAAATGATCGCCCCCGCGCTGCTGGATCAAGGCATTCCCGCCAACGTGGCAGACGCGCTCAAGCTGGCCTACCAGGGCAGTCCCGCCTTCAACGCGGCGCTGGAAAACGTGCGCGCAGCGCAGGCGCAGGCCAGTGGCCGCAAGTCCAACTTCCATCCGCGCGTCGATCTGCGCGCCAGCAAGGAAATCGGCCACAACCTGAATGGAATCGCAGGCAAGCGCGACGACGAAGTGATCGAGCTCGTGCTCAACTACAACCTTTACAAGGGCGGCTCCGACCGGGCGCTGGTGCGCCAGTTCAGCGAAAAACTCGAACAGGCCAAAGACCTGCGCGACAAGACCTGCCGCGACGTCCGCCAGACCGTCTCCATCGCTTTCAAGGACATTCACAACCTGCAACGCCAGCTGGTTTACCTTGACCAGCACCAGCTCGCCATCGCCAAGGCACGCGAGGCCTACCGCAAACAGTTCGACATCGGCCAGCGCACCCTGCTCGACCTGCTGGACACCGAAAACGAATACTTCCAGTCGCGTCGCGCCTACGCCAATGCGCAGTACGACCACGCCATCGCGCACGCGCGCACGCTGGCCGGCATGGGCAAGCTCCTGCCTGCGCTGAACGTGGCACGTGCAGGCCTGCCCACGCCGCAGGAACTTGGCCAGGATCGCTTCGACGTCGACCCTGCCAGCCAGTGCCCGGCGGCAGCCCCCGAGATTGTCGTGTCCGACGAAATCATGGCCCCGCGCAAGATCGAAGCCGCACCGCTGCTTGCGCCCATGTCCAAGCCCGCTGCCGCACCGCTGGAAACGGTGCAGCAGGCGCTGGCCGGCTGGTCGGCCGCCTGGTCGTCCAAGGATTTCCCGCGCTACCGCAGCTACTACGCCAAGACCTTTGCCCCTGAAGACGGCCAGACGGTCGAACGCTGGGCCGCAGCCCGCGCCGCGCGCCTCGCCAAACCCGGAGCCATCACACTCGGCATCAGCGATCTCAAGCTGACGAATGAAACCGCCGACCGCGTCACCACCGAGTTCAAACAGTCCTACGCCTCGTCCAACTACCGCGACGAAACACAAAAGCGCATCGACTGGGTGCGGGAAGACGACCGCTGGAAAATCCTCCGCGAGCAGGTGCTCGCGCCCGCCAAAGTCAGCGTGCCGCAGAGCATCAAGCCGCAACGCAAGAAAAAGACCGCCAGCAAATCCAGAGACTGCGTCTGCGATTGAGCCCGGCCGGGCTGACTGCCGGGGAAATCGCTTAAAATTGCGGCCTGCCGCAATTCGAACCGCCTTTCCCCATGGATTCCACTGAAACCGCGCCGGCATCAACCGGCGCTGCTGCGCTCGCGCGCGACGTGAAAAAGCGCCGTACCTTCGCGATCATTTCCCACCCCGACGCCGGTAAGACGACGCTCACCGAAAAGCTGCTGCTATTCGGCGGTGCCATTCAAATGGCCGGCACGGTCAAGGCCAAGAAAAGCGGCAAGTTCGCCACCTCGGACTGGATGGCGGTGGAACAGGAGCGCGGCATTTCGGTGGCCTCGTCAGTCATGCAGTTTTCCTACGACGACTGCGTGTTCAACCTGCTCGACACGCCCGGCCACAAGGATTTCTCGGAAGACACCTACCGCGTGCTGACCGCTGTGGACGCCGCAATCATGGTGGTGGACGCCGCCAAGGGTGTGGAAGAACAGACCATCAAGCTCCTGGAAGTGTGCCGGATGCGCAATACGCCCATCATCACCTTCATCAACAAGATGGACCGCGAAGTGCGCGAGCCGCTGGAACTGCTGGATGAAATCGAATCCATCCTCAAAATCCACTGCGCGCCCGTGACCTGGCCCATCGGCATGGGCAAGCGTTTCCAGGGTGTGTACCACCTCGACCGCGAGGAAATCCTGCGCTTCAAGGCGGGCGAGGAAAACGCGGGGCAATCCTTCGAATCGCTACAGGGCCTTGGTGACGCCAAATTACGCGAGCTATTCCCGCTGGAAGCCGACGCCCTCTTGGGTGAAATCGAGCTGGTGCGCGGCGCAGGCGTGGGCTTTTCGCTGGAAGAATTCCTCGCCGGCAAACAAACGCCGGTGTTCTTCGGTTCCGGGATCAACAACTTCGGCGTGCGCGAAGTGCTGGCGGCGCTGGCCGACTGGGCGCCGTCGCCGCTGCCGCGCGAAGCCATCGAGCGCGTGGTCGAACCCACCGAACCCAAATTCACCGGCTTCGTGTTCAAGATCCAGGCCAACATGGACCCCAACCACCGCGACCGCATCGCGTTCTTCCGCGTCTGTTCGGGGCGCTACAGCCCTGGTATGAAAGCGCGCCACCGTCGTACCGGCCGCGACATGAAAATCGCCAACGCCGTCGTCTTCATGGCCAACGAGCGCACCCGCATGGAAGACGCCGTGGCCGGCGACATCATCGGCATCCACAACCACGGCCAGTTGCACATCGGCGACACACTCACCGAAGGCGAGGCGCTGCAATTCAAGGGCATCCCCTACTTCGCCCCCGAACTCTTCTCCAAGCCGCGCCTGCGCGACCCGCTGCGCGCCAAGCAGCTGAACAAGGGCTTGCTCGAACTGGGCGAAGAAGGCGCGGTGCAGGTGTTTGAACCCTTTGCCGACAATGTGCTGCTGATCGGTGCCGTCGGCCCGCTGCAATTCGAAATCGTCGCCCACCGGCTGCGTACCGAATACGGCGTTGAAGCCAGCTTTGAAAACGCCGGCATCCACACCGCGCGCTGGGTGACTTGCCCCGACACGGCGCACCTGGCCGAATTCACCAGGGCTAATTCCCTGCGGCTGGCGAAGGACGTCGACGGCAACCTGGTGTATCTGGCCGACACGCGCGTGAACCTGCAACTGGCGCAGGAACGCTGGCCCAAGGTGGCGTTCCACGATACGCGGGAGCACGGCCAGGTAATGGCTTGAATTGCGCGCGCGGATGCCCCGGACGCCCCACGCTGTTTTGTGGGCGGGAGCCATTTCGCACCGCGCGGTTTGCAACGAAAAAGCCGCAAACCCTTGCAGGCTGCGGCTTTTCGATGTTGTCTTGGCGGAGAGGGTGGGATTCGAACCCACGGTAGGCTTGCACCTACGCCTGATTTCGAGTCAGGTACATTCGACCACTCTGCCACCTCTCCGGCGGCGCGTATTGTAACCGAGCCGACGCGAATCCGGCCCGGCTGGACGAAATTTTCCTCCCGGGGCAGACTTGTGCCCATGCCAGTTACAAAAATAATGGCGCTGTGTCGGAGTGGGTTGCCTCTGGTGTTGCTGGGTCTGTTGTCGGCGTGCGGGGCTCCTGTGCCGCCGGCCGAAGAGACCGGCGAACTGGTGGTGGGCACGCGCAACTATCCAGCCACCTATTTCATTGCGCCTAACGGCGAGGCAGCCGGCTACGAGCACGACGTGTTGCGGGCGTTTGCGCAGTCGCAGCAATGGTCGGTCAAGTGGCTGGAAAAAAACGACCCCGGCGCGCTCTTCGACGCGCTCGACAAACGCACGATTCACCTCGCCGCCGCCGCCCTACCGCAGGCGGTGGTGCGTGATCGCCATTTCATCGCCGGGCCGGTGCTGTTCGATACGCCGGTGCATGTGATCGTGCGGGCCGACAGATCGGCTCCGCGTTCCATGCGCGAACTGGCCGGCAAGCGCCTGGCACTGATTGCGGGTTCCGGTCACACCCCCATGCTGCAGCGTCTGAAGCGCAAACATCCCGGACTGGTCTGGCAAACACTGGAAAACGTCTGGCCAGAAGAACTGCTGGCCAAGCTACAGGACGGTGACTATGACGCGGTGCTGGTTAACGGGATGGTCTACGATCCCATGCGCAATCTGTATCCGGAACTCGGGGTGGCATTTGACCTGCCCGACAAGCAGAAAATCGTCTGGGCCTTGCATCCGCTGACACCGCAGGATCTGCGTAACCGGCTCGCCCGCTTTATCGACAGCGCCCGCAAGGACGGCACACTTGCGCGCATATACGAACGCTATTTTGGCCACGTCCAGCAACTCGACCGCAGCGACGTGGTCGGCATTCTTGAACGACGCCTGCAACGCTTACCCCCTCTGCGCCGCCATTTCCAGGAAGCACAGACGATCACCGGCATCGATTGGCGACTGCTCGCTGCCATCGGCTACCAGGAATCGCAGTGGAATGCCTATGCCACCTCGCCCACCGGCGTGCGCGGGCTGATGATGCTTACGGGTGAGACCGCCGACCGCATGGGCGTGACCAACCGGCTCGATGCCCGGCAGAGCATCCTTGGCGGCGCACGCTATCTGGCGCAGCTGAAGGATGCCCTGCCCGCGCGCATCCCCGAGCCCGACCGTACCTGGCTGGCGCTGGCCGCCTACAACGTGGGGCAAGGGCATATGGAAGACGCACGCCGTATCGCCCAGGCGCGCGGCGGCGACCCCGACAGCTGGCTGGACGTGAAAGCCGCGCTGCCCTATTTGAGCCGTGGCACCTACAGCCGCGTGATGAAATATGGCTACGCGCGCGGCTACGAGGCGCTGGGGCTGGCAGAAAACATCCGCAATTACCATGAAATCCTGTTGCGCATGGAGCCCGAGTACAACCCGCTCATCAATCTGGGGCGGCGCGAATCGCAGATTGCCTCACCGGGCTGACGCACGCCGCTCAGGCGGGCGACAGCGTCTCGATTCCGCCCATGTAGGCGCGCAAGGCCTCCGGCACGCTCACGCTGCCGTCGGCGTTCTGGTAGTTCTCCAGAATCGCCACCAGGGTGCGGCCCACCGCCAGCCCGGAACCGTTCAGCGTGTGCAGCAGTTCCGGCTTGCCCTGGGCATTGCGGGTGCGCGCCTGCATGCGGCGCGCCTGGAAGGCCTCGAAGTTGGAGCACGAGGAAATCTCGCGGTAGGTGTTCTGCGCCGGCAGCCACACTTCGAGATCGTAGGTCTTGGCCGACGAAAACCCCATGTCACCGGTGCACAGCAGCATCTTGCGGTACGGCAGGCCCAGCTTCTGCAGGATGGCTTCGGCGTTCGCGGTCAGGCTTTCCAGCGCGGCATAGGAATCCTCCGGTTTCACCATCTGCACGATCTCGACCTTGTCAAACTGGTGCTGGCGGATCATGCCGCGCGTGTCGCGGCCGTAGGAGCCGGCTTCGGAGCGGAAGCACGGCGTGTGGGCGACGAATTTCAGCGGCAGCGCGTCGGGCGGCACGATCTCGTCGCGCACGAGATTGGTCACCGGCACTTCGGCGGTGGGGATCAGATACAACTTGTCGGCGTCGGCGTCGCTCTGTTTGGAGTCACGCGGCACATGGAAGAGGTCGGCCTCGAACTTGGGCAACTGCCCGGTGCCGCGCATCGAATCGGCGTTCACCAGATACGGCACATACACCTCGGTGTAGCCGTGTTCGCGGGTGTGCACGTCGAGCATGAACTGGGCAAGCGCGCGATGCAGGCGGGCGAGCCCGGCTTTCATCACGGTGAAGCGGCTGCCGGTGAGTTTCACCGCCGCTTCAAAATCCAGTTGCCCCAGGCCTTCGCCGAGATCGACGTGGTCGCGCACGGCAAAATCAAAATCACGCGGCGTGCCCCAGCGGGCAATTTCCACGTTGCCGGTTTCGTCGCGGCCTGTCGCCACCGATTCGTGCGGCAGGTTGGGCACACCCATGAGGAAGTCGTTGAGTTCGGTCTGCAATTCGGCCAGGCGCGTTTCCGAGGCCTTCAATTCGTCGCCCAGGCCGGCCACTTCGGCCATTACCGCCGTGGTGTCCTCGCCCTTGCCCTTCATCATGCCAATCTGTTTGGACAGCGCGTTGCGTTTGGCCTGGGCGTCTTGGGTGCGGGTTTGCAAGGTTTTGCGCTCAGTCTCCAGCGCGTCGAAGCGGGCGGTGTCGAAAGCAAAGCCCCGTGCGGCGAGACGCTCGGCCACGTGCGTGGTGTCGCGGCGCAGCAATTGAATATCCAGCATGGTCGGAACCGGCAAAAATCGAAAGCGCTATTCTCGCCGATTGCCGCCCTGCGCGGCTAGATTGCGTGCAGCTTCGAGAAGCTTTGCTTGCCTCGATCGTTTCCACCGCCCATACTGCGGACCGAACGGGTCTTTGGGTTTGCCCTCGGGTTTCCTCTCTGGCAGCGCCATCCGGCATGGCTGCCGCAGCTTGCACTGCGATCTTTCGCTCCTGTCCGGCGCCATCTGCGCGCCGCCACCCGGCTTACCCAGAGGCATCCGCCATGTCCAAAGAAGAACTTGTCGAAATGGAAGGCACCGTCAACGAAGTGCTTCCGCAAACCCGTTTCCGCGTCACGCTGGACAACGGTTTCGAAATCATCGCCTACGCGTCGGGCAAGATGCGCAAGCACCGCATCCGCATTCTGGCAGGCGACAAGGTGACCATCGAGATGTCGCCCTACGACCTGACCAAGGGTCGCATCAACTTCCGCCACAAGGATACGCACGTTCAGGCACCGCGGCCCTTCGTGCCCCGCAAGCACTGACGCGCCGGGGCGAAGGTTCAAGCCGCCTCGACCATCCCCACCGCTTCTTCCACGTCCACCGCCACAATCCGCGACACGCCCGGCTCCTGCATGGTGACGCCAGCCAGATGCTGCGCCATTTCCATGGTGACGCGGTTATGGGTGATGAACAGAAACTGCGTCTGGTCGGACATGGCCTTGACCAGATTGCAGTAGCGGTCGGTGTTGGCGTCGTCTAGCGGCGCGTCAACCTCGTCGAGCAGGCAGAACGGTGCCGGGTTGAGCTTGAACATGGCGAACACCAGGCTCAATGCGGTCAGCGTCTTCTCGCCACCGGAGAGCACATGGATCGACGCATTTTTCTTGCCGGGCGGCTGGGCGAACACCTGCACGCCAGAATCGAGCAGTTCCTCGCCGGTGAGAATGAGCTTGGCCTGGCCGCCGCCGAACAGGCGCGGAAACAGTTCGCCCATGTGCTGGTTCACGGTGTCGAAGGTGGCCTTCAGCCGCGCGCGCGATTCCTGGTCGATTTTGTGGATGGCGTCTTCCAGTGTCGTCACGGCTTCCAGCAGGTCGGCGCTCTGCGCAGCCAGGTATTCGCTGCGTTCCTGCGCCTGGGTAAGTTCGTCCAGCGCGGCGAGGTTGACTGCGCCCAACGCGGCAATTTCGTTTTGCAGGCGGGTGATCGCGGCCTGCAACTGGGCGGGTTTCGGGCTGTCGGCAAAGCCGGATTCGAGGCTGGCCTCGTCGGCTGCCGCTTCACGCAGGTGCAGTTCGAACTGCGACTGCATGAGCATGGCTTCCTGATCCTTGAGTTTGAGCTGTTCGATGCTTCGGCGCAGCGGGTCGAGGCCCTGCTCACAGCTTAGACGGGCTTCGTCGTGGCTGCGCAGTTGGGCGGTCAGGCCTTCGAGTGCATCGCGCGCGGCGGCCAGCGCCGCTTCGGTTTCGGTGCGGGCCGCAAGCGCAACCTGAAGTTCGTCGTCGAGCGCGTCGGCGGGTAGCAGGGCCAGTTCCTCGCGCGCCTGTTGCAGACGATTTTCGTCCTCGGTGATTTCCTGTTCCACGCGCGCCAGCACGGCGGCGAGTTCGTTCACCTTGTTGCTGCACGTGGTGAGCGCGAAACCGGCTTCCTGATGGCGGCGTTCCATGGTGCGTTGCAGTTCGCGCGCCTCGAACACGGCGCGATCGGCCTGGTCGCGCAGCTGGCGTGCCGCGTAGAGCGCTTCGCGGGCGGTTTCGTCCTGTTCGCGGTAGGTTTTCAGGCGGGCTTCCAGCGATTCGGCATTGATCGATTCGCTGGCCTGCTGCTGCGCCACTTCTTCGAGTTCGGCGGCAATCTGGCTGCTGCGGCTCTGCACGCGTTCCACCGCCTGTTGCAGACGCAGCAATTCCATTTGCGCGGTGTGATGGCGGCTCTGCATCTGGCCGGTCTGGGCGCGTAGCGCCTGGATTTCACGCTGGCGTTCGACCTGGGCCGACTGCGCTTCAGCATATGCGGTATCGAGATGCGCGGCGGCGTCACGCAGGCGCGCAATGTCGTCCGACAGGCGGTCCATCTCGCGGCCGCGCGCCAGTATGCCTTCGACGGCGGTGTGCGGTCCGTGGAAGGTGACGCTGTGCGGCGTGAAAATGTGCCCCTGCGGGGTGACCACGCATTCGCCGGACAGGAGATGCGCGGTTTTCGCGCGGGCCGCCGCCGCATCCTCGGCCCAGTACACGCCGGCCAGCCAGTCGGCCAGCGCCGCGCGGGCGGGGAGATCGCTGCTGTCGATCTTGCTCGCCAGCCAGGTATCGGGTGCGGCGGCGGCTGTTGTGCCCTGCGCGTTCCACACCGTGAGGCGGGCGGGCGGCGCGTCGCTGAACCAGTGCGCGTCGGCGTCCGCTGAAATCGCTTGCAGGCGTTCGCGCAGCACAGCCTCGACAGCGGCTTCCCAGCCCGGCGCAACGCTGATCTTTTCCCACAGACGGGCGGCGTGTTCCAGCTTGCGCTGGGCCAGCCAGCCGCCGAGTTTTTCATCGGCCTTGAGCGATTCCTGCAATTTTTTCAGCGCGGCCAGCTCGGCTTCGGACTGGTGCAGGGCTTTGCGCGCGGTTTCCAGATCGCGCTGGTGCTGGCTGCGCAGGGCTTCGAGTTCGGGCAGTTCGGCTTCGGCGGTTTTCAGCGTGTCCTGTGCAGCGGCGAGGGTCTGCGCGAGTTCTTCCAACTCCATCTGCTTTTGCGACAGTCCCACCGCATCGGGACGCGGCAAATGCGCCTGTTCCTGCTGCAAGCGGGTGCGACGGCTTTCGAGCTGTTCGATCTGCCGGCGCGTGTGGCCGAGGCTGTTTTCGTCCACCTGCCGCGCACGCTCAAGTTCGGACACCGTGCGCTGGGCCTCGCCCACCGCCTGTTGTGCGCTGCGCAACAGCTGTTCTTTTTGCGGTAGCGTGGTGTCGGTGGCTTCGTGCGCAGCGGCCTCGGCTTCGGCCAGCGCCCCTTCCAGGCCGGGCTGGCGCGCCCGGGTTTCGTTGAGCTGCTCGGCGGTGTCGCTGCGCCGGCCGAGCTGGGCATCCAGCCGCGTGCCCAGATCCTGCACCTGGCGCACCAGCCGTTCGCGCGTGGCGTTCTGGTGCGCCATGCTCTGCTCGATGCGCGCCACTTCGGACTGCGCCTGGTAATAGCTCGCCTGCCGGGCGTTCAGCGCGTCCTGGCCGGCGAACTGGGTCTGACGCGCGGTTTCCAGCGTGGATTCGATGTGGCGCAGGCGTGCCGTCTCGGCGTCGAGCCGGGTTTGTGCGTCGGTCAGGTCGCGGTCGATGCGCGCGCGCTGCTGGGCGGCGTCGTGTTTTTTAGCAAACCAGAGGCGGTGCTGCGTAAACGTGAGATCGGCCTGAAGCGTACGGTACTGCTGTGCAACCTCGGCCTGGGCGGTGAGTTTTTCGACCTGGTTTTTCAGTTCGCGCTGGATGTCTTCCACGCGGCTGAGGTTGTCACGCGCATCGCGCAGCCGCGCTTCGGTTTCCTTGCGGCGTTCCTTGTATTTGGACACGCCGGCGGCTTCTTCCAGAAACCCCCGCAGTTCTTCCGGCTTGGCTTCGATCAGCTTCGCGATCATGCCCTGCTCGATGATGGCGTAGGCCCGTGCGCCCACCCCGGTGCCCAGGAACAGGTCGGCCACGTCGCGCCGGCGCACGCGCATATTGTTGATGTAATAGGTGGAATCACCGCTGCGGTCGAGCACGCGTTTAACGGCGATTTCAGCGTATTGCGACCACTGGCCGGCGGCACGGCCGAGTTCGTTGTTGAACAACAGTTCCACCGAGGCACGCGAGGCGGGTTTCCTCGACCCCGAGCCGTTGAAGATCACGTCCTGCATGGTCTCGCCGCGCAGATGCTTGGCCGAGGATTCGCCGAGCACCCAGCGCACGGCGTCGATCACGTTGGACTTGCCGCAGCCGTTGGGGCCCACCACGCCGGTGAGCTGGGCGGGCACGGGAATGACGGTGGGGTCAACGAAACTCTTGAAACCGGCGAGTTTGATGTGGGTCAGTCGCAAGACAGTGGACCTTGGCTTTTATAATGGTGTCTTCATTCGTCGGGGCTACCGCCCTCTTGTCTGTCGCATTCTACACCGAGCGATTCCATGCCTTCCCAAGCCAGCAAAACCCTTGAAACCTTCCCCAACCCCAAAGTTGCGCGTGACTTTCACATCCACATGGAAGTGCCTGAATTCACGTGTCTTTGCCCCAAAACTGGACAGCCCGATTTTGCCACCCTCACCCTCGACTACATCCCGGACAAAACCTGCGTCGAACTGAAAAGCCTCAAGCTCTACATGTGGAGCTTCCGCGAGGAAGGCCATTTTCACGAGGACGTCACCAACCGCATTCTGGATGACCTGGTGAAGGCAACCAAACCGCGTTTCATGCGGCTCACCGCCAAGTTCTACGTGCGCGGCGGCATCTTCACCAACGTGGTCGCAGAACACCGCAAGAAGGGCTGGCAACCGGCTCCGCGCGTGGACCTGATGCAGTTCGACCACAACTCGAATACACGCGGATAAGCATTTGTATTTTCTTGGAATAGATTTCGGAACTACCGGCGCACGCGCCTGCGTGATCAACGCGGGCGGCGCAGTGGTGCACGAAGACCAGCGTGATTTCGGCACGCTGGAAGACTACGAGCGCGCCGGCATCTGGCGTGAGGCGCTGTGGGATCTGGTCGCGGCGCTGCCCCCGGCGATCCGCACGGCTTTGTCCGACATCGCCGTCGACGGCACGTCGGGCACGCTGCTGGCCTGCGACGAGGCGCTCGACCCGCGTGCGCCGCCGCTGCTCTACAACGACGACCGTGCGGTGGAAGAAGCCGCGCTGATCGCGAAAACCGCCACGCCCGGCCATCCGGCTGCCGCCGTCACCTCCAGCCTTGCCAAGATGCTGTGGCAGAAAAAACGCCTCGGGCTGACCGGCGCGCGGCTCTATGTGAACCAGGCCGACTGGCTGGCGGGCCTGCTCTCCGGGCGCGTCGGGATGACCGACTATCACAACGCGCTCAAGCTAGGGCTCGATCTAGACACCCTGCGCTGGCCCGACTGGGTGGAATGGCTCGCTGACATCGACTACCTACCCGTGCCCATCGCCCCCGGCGAGCGGCTCGGCACGGTGTCGCGGCCACGCGCGCGTTACCTGGGGGTGAACCCCGGCTGCATGGTGCACGCCGGCACCACCGATTCCATCGCTGCCTTCCTGGCTGCCGGTGTGAATCAAAGCGGCGACGCCGTCACCTCGCTCGGCAGTACGCTAGTGCTCAAACTGCTGTCCGACACCCGAGTGGAATCGGTCGAACACGGCGTGTATTCACACTGGTTCGGCAACCGCTGGCTGGCCGGCGGCGCGTCCAACGCCGGCGGCGCAGTGCTGCGGCAGTTTTTTGACGACCGCCAACTGGCCACCTTGTCGGAACGCATCGACCCCGCCATCGCCAGCTCGCTGGATTACATACCCTTGCCCAAAACCGGCGAACGCTTCCCGATCAACGACCCCGCGCTTGCACCGCGCCTTGCCCCCCAGCCCGCCGACGATGCTGAATTCCTGCATGGCCTGCTGGAAAGCCTCGCGCGCATCGAGGCACGGGGCTACGGCCTGCTGGCGGAATTGGGGACAAACCCGGTCGTTCGTGTCGAAACCGCAGGCGGCGGCGCGCACAACCCGGCCTGGACGCGTATCCGTGAACGTTTGCTGGGGGTGCCTGTCGCCCGTGCAACGCACACGGAGGCCGCCTACGGTGCCGCAAGGCTCGCGCGGGACGGCATGCGGCTGTTCGAGACAGCACCTGAATAAACAGCTCAGGCGATCTCGACAAACTCCAGCGTATTCCCGTCCGGATCGCGGCAGAACAACGCGGCGCGTCCGGATTTACTGACGGTGAAGATGACGCCGGCCGCCTCTAAGCGGCTTTTCAGCGGGCCCAGATCGCGCACGCCCAGCGCGATGTGGCGGTCGCGCCCGCCGTGCTCGGGGCGCACCGCGCCGGCATCCGGGTTGGGCAGGTTCATCAGGTGCAGCTGCTGGCCGTCGGGCAGGTCGTACCACTCGCCGGGGTACGGCAAGGCCGGCCGGTTGGGAGAAGGGTGCAGCCCCAGCACCGATTCGTAAAACGCTTTGGCGCGGGCCAGATCGCCGACCAGAAAGCCGGCATGCAACAAGGCAAAAACATCAGACACGGCGAGACTCCTGGTTATCTTCCATATGCCCGGAAAACAGGCTGGCGGTAATGATCATGGCCGCGCCCACCCACTCCTGCGGCCCCATGCGTTCGTCGGACAAAAAATAGGCGGAGATCGCCGCTACCACCAGTTCGGACAGGAAAATGACGATAGCCTGATTGGCCGGCACGCGGGCGAGGCCAAACTGCACGGCGTAGGTCATGCTGGCGATGGCAAACGCCACGGCCACGATCAACAGCCAGGTGGCGGCCGTCGCCGTGGCGACAAAATCCAGCTCGGCGGGTTTGACCGCGAGGCCAATCACCGTCAGCACCGTCACCCCGGCCCACACGGACACGGCTTTTGCGCCTTCGGCCACGCCGTCCAGATGGCGGCTGATGACATTGCTGATGGCGAACATCACGCCGGCCGACAGGCCCAGCCATTCGGCGCGATTGGCCGGCAGCGGCCAGTCGCCCGGCTGCCAGAGCATGACGACGGCTCCGCCGGCAGCAAGCACCATCACCGCCCAGCCGGCGCGGTTGAGCTTTTCGCGCAGCAGCAGCCAGGCAAACAGCACCGTCCACAGCGGCGCCAGGTAGAACAACAGCAGCACCCGCACCACTTCGCCTTCCAGCACGGCCAGCACATAGGCCAGATTGGTCCAGCCGGCCGCCAGGCCCATGGCCGCCAGCCACAGCCAGCGCGAGCGTGCCGCCTTCAGCGCCCGCCCATGCAGCCAGCCCATCACCACTAGCGGAATCGCGTAGGAAGAAAAGCTCGACGCGATGCCGCCCACACCGGCTTCACCCAGCAGACGGTAGGGATACCACACCAACCCCCACAGGGCGGCGGCATACACCAGGCTGGAAATGGCGAGAACACGTGCGGCAGGGGGAGCGGGCATGGGCCTTATAATTTCCGGATCGACGTTTGCATGATTTGAAATGAACCCTCGCCTGGATCAACTGCATCCCTACCCCTTCCAGAAACTGCGCGCGCTGTTCGAAGGCGCAACGCCCGATCCCGGCAAGTCGGCGATCAATCTTTCCATAGGCGAGCCCAGGCATCCCACGCCGCAGTTCATCAAGGATGCCCTGGTGGCGGGGCTGGGTGGGCTTTCGAATTATCCCATCACCCAGGGCAGCGAGTCGCTGCGGCAGGCCATGGCCGACTGGGCGCAGCGTCGCTACGGCGTCCGCCTCGATCCCGCGACCGAAGTGCTGCCGGTGAACGGCTCGCGCGAAGCGCTGTTTGCCTTTGCCCAGGCCAGCGTCGATTCCAGCCGGCACGGCCGCCGCGTGGTGCTCTCGCCCAACCCCTTCTATCAAATCTACGAAGGCGCGGCGATTCTGGCCGGGGCCCGGCCGTTTTTTCTCAACACCACGCCCGACAACGGGTTTCGCATGGACTGGTCGCGCGTGCCGGAAGACCTGTGGGAACAGGTGAATCTGGTCTACGTATGCAGCCCCGGCAACCCCACCGGCCGCGTCATGTCGCTTTCCGACTGGCGCGAGATTTTTGCCTTGTCGGACCAACACGGCTTTGTGGTGTGTGCCGACGAATGCTATTCGGAAATCTACTTTACCGAAGGCGCGCCACCGCTCGGCGCGCTCACCGCGTCGCAACAACTGGGGCGCGGCTTGCGGAACCTCGTCGTGTTCAACTCGCTGTCCAAACGCTCCAACGTACCCGGCCTGCGTTCCGGCCTGGTGGCCGGCGACGCCGCGTTAATGAAGCAGTTCCTGCTCTACCGCACCTACCACGGCAGCGCCATGAGCCCGGCCGTGCAGGCGGCGAGCACCGCCGCGTGGAACGACGAAGCCCACGTGATCGAAAACCGCCGCCAGTACGCCGCCAAGTTCGCCGCCGTGATGCCCCTTCTCCAACCCGTGCTGGAATTCGACGCCCCCGACGCCGCGTTCTACCTGTGGGCGAAGGTGCCCGGCGGCGACGATACGGCCTTCGTGCGGGGTCTGTACGAACAGCAGCACGTCACGGTGCTGCCCGGCAGCTATCTGGCGCGCGACGCCGCCGGGCTCAATCCAGGCAAGGGGTTCGTGCGCATTGCGCTGGTAGAAAGCGAGGCGGCGTGTATCGAAGCCGCGCAACGCATCGTGGATTATCTAAAGTAAAGCCATGAAGCTGCTGCTCGCTGCCCTGCTGACCTTGATCCTGAGCAATACCGCGCAGGCCGGAGCCAATGAGTCCGAAGCAGCCGTGGCGCGCATCCTGTTTGATGCCGACATGGAAAACGCCAGTTATTCGATCCGTCGGGATGGCTTCGTGGATATTTTATTTGGGCCATCTGTCAGCGATACCGAGTACGCCAAGCTGCTCGATCAGCTCAAAACGCACCCGGACATCCCCGGTGTGTTGCCCGGGCGAGGCGCAGGCGACTATTGCCCCATCAGACGATGAGTCGCTTTTTACCTTTGCTGCTGCTGGTGCTTTCCGCATCAGGGCAAGCAGCCACGCCGGCCGAAATCGAATACCGCGTGCAGCAAATTCTCACCCTGTCCGGTGCGCTGTTCGTCGATTTCGACGTAGACAACGACGGCCGGGCCCATGTGCTGTTCGGCAGCAACGAACCCGCCTGGCGGGTCGAAAAGGCGGTCAAGGCCTTACAATCACACCCTGGCATTCCAGGGCTGGTGTGGACGCAGCTCGATTCCGAATTGTGTCCGGTGCGCTGACCCCGCCTCAACTTCTCCCAGTATTCATCACGGAACCCATCATGCAAGACTTGCAAGCCATCATCGAAGCCGCTTTTGAGCAACGTGCCCAGATCACGCCCCGCACCGCCGACCCGCAGGTGAAGGACGCCGTGATGACGGTGCTGGACAAACTCGATCGCGGCGAACTGCGCGTGGCCAGCCGGGTGGCCGGCACGCAGCAGTGGGAGACGCACCAGTGGTTGAAGAAAGCCGTGCTGCTCTCGTTCCGTCTGGAAGACAATCAGCTCATCAAAAGCGGCAGCGCCAATTATTACGACAAGGTGCCTTCCAAGTTTGCCGACTACAACTCGAAAGACTTCCGCGAAGGCGGTTTCCGCGTGGTGCCGCCGGCCGCTGCGCGCCGCGGCTCCTTCATCGCCAAAAATGTGGTGCTGATGCCGTCGTACGTGAACATCGGCGCGTATGTGGACGAAGGTGCGATGGTCGACACCTGGGCCACCGTGGGCTCGTGCGCGCAGATCGGCAAGAACGTGCACCTGTCGGGCGGCGTCGGTATCGGCGGCGTGCTGGAACCGGTGCAGGCCAACCCCACCATCATCGGTGACAACTGCTTTATCGGCGCGCGCTCCGAGGTGGTCGAGGGCGTGATCGTCGAAGACAACAGCGTGATCTCGATGGGCGTCTACATCGGCCAGAGCACCAAAATCTACGACCGCGAAACCGGCGAAATTCATTACGGCCGCGTGCCGGCCGGCTCGGTGGTGGTGTCGGGTAACCTGCCGTCCAAGGATGGCCAATACAGCCTGTATTGCGCCGTGATCGTGAAGAAGGTCGATGAGAAAACGCTGTCCAAGGTGGGCATCAACGAACTGCTGCGCGGGATCTGACCTCAGTCTGGAGCACTCCATGAAATCGACCCTCGTCATACTCGCCGTTCTGGGTACCACGCTGGCAGGCTGCCAGGAAAACCCGGTGTCCGGCCGCAAGCAGTTCGTGCTGGTGTCCGAGGAAATGGCGCAGGCCTCGTCCGCCACGGCTTACGCGCAAACGCTGTCGGATGCGCAGAAAAACGGCAAGATCAGCACCGACGCCGCCGAGAACGCGCGCGTGAAGCGCATCACCGACCGCCTGATCGCGCAGGCCACCGTCATGTACCCGCCGTCGAAAGACTGGAAATGGTCGGTGGCCGTGCTCGACGAACCCACGCTCAACGCCTGGTGCATGCCCGGCGGCAAAATGGCGATCTACACCGGCATCATCGACAAGCTCCAGCTCACCGACGACGAGATCGCCCAGATCATGGGTCACGAAATCGCCCACGCCCTGCTCGGCCACGGTCGCGAGCGCATGAGCCGCGCGCTGGCGACCCAGGGCGGACTGGTGCTCGGCTCCGCCGTGGCCGGCACCGATCTCACCGGCCTCGCGCCGGTCGCCGACATTGCGCTCACCCTGCCCAACAGCCGCGCCGGCGAAACCGAGGCCGACCGCTACGGCATCGAACTCGCTGCGCGTGCGGGCTACGACCCGCGTGCAGCGGTGAAACTGTGGGAGAAAATGGCGTCGGCCAACAAGAGCCAACCACCCAAGTTCCTGTCCACGCACCCCTCGCCGGATGACCGTATCCAGGCGCTCAACGCCCTGGTGCCGAAAATGACGCCGCTCTACGAAAAGGCCCGCTGATGGACGCTGCCGACGAAAAACTTGCCAGCCTGAAAACGCTCACCCACGTGACGTATGCGCTGTATGCGCTGTCGCTGTTTTCTGGGGTGACGGCCATCGTCGCCATCGTGCTCAACTACATCAAACGCGACGACGCACGCGGCACCTGGCTGGAAAGCCACTTCGTCTGGCAGATTCGTACCTTCTGGTGGGGATTACTATGGGTCGTGCTCGGCGGGCTCACCTTTGTCATCCTCATCGGCTGGGTGATCTGGGGCGTGGCCTTCGTCTGGTTCATCTACCGCATCGCAAAAGGCTGGCTCAACCTCAATGACGGCAAGCCCATGGCCGTATAAGGGCTATACTTTCAATTTTCCGGAGCGTTCACCATGAATCGTTTGCTTCTCGCCACCCTTGCCGTTGCCCTGCTGGGCGGCTGCGCCACCAAGGACTACGTCAACGAACAAATCGCCGGCGTGAACAAGCGTGTGGATGGCCAGCAGGCCGACACCAACGACCGCTTCGGCAAAACCGCCAGCCTCTACCAGGGCCTGGAAAACCGCGTCAACGGCCAGCAGACGGCGCTGGACGGCACCTCGCGCACCGCCCAGGAAGCGCTGGATCGCGCCAACGCCGCCGGCAAGCTCGCTGCGGGCAAGTTCCTCTACGAAACGGCGCTATCGAGCCAGATTGCGTTTGGGTTTGAGGGCAACGAACTTTCTGCCGACGCGAAAAAGGCCCTCGATGCGTTTGCCGCCCAGATCAAGGCCGACAACAAAAACGTCTATATCGAAATCCAGGGCCATACCGACAGCAGCGGCCCCGCCTACACCAACCTCAAGATCGGCGAGCAGCGCGCCGACGCCGTGCGCCGTTACCTCGCCATGCAGCACGGCTTTGCCCTGCACCGCATGAACGCCATTTCCTACGGCGAAACCGCGCCCATAGCCAGCAACAAGACGCGCGCCGGCCGCATGGAGAACCGCCGCGTCACGCTGGTGGTGTTGCAGTAAACCGCTTCCCGCTCCACAAAAAGCCCGGCAGACGCCGGGCTTTTTTTCAGGGGATGCGCCGGGCTCAGGCGCTGATTCGCACCTCGGTTCCAATTTCCACAAGATCGAACAATTCCGCCACGTCAGCGTTTTTCATGCGGATGCAACCGTGCGAGGCCGGCGTGCCGATGCGGGGTTCTTCGTGGGTGCCGTGGATATAGATGTAGCGGTCGTGTGTATCGACCGTGCCGCCCTGATTCTTGCCGGGCTCCAGACCTTCGAGCCAGAGGATGCGGGTGAGGATCCAGTCGCGGCCGGGGTTATCCGCGTCGAGCGCCGGCGTCCAGATTTCGCCGGTCGGCACACGCGCGGTAAACGCTGCGCCCAGCGGCTGGCCCGCGCCGATTTTTTCGGCGACACGGTGCCGTCCGCGCGGTGTCCGGTAGCTGCCCGATGCCTCGCCCGCGCCGTTGGCCGCCGTTGACACCGGATACTGGCGAATCAGTTGGTCGCCATCGGGTTGCGGGTCCCACAGATAGAGTTGCTGCCGGCGAATATCCACCTCGATGACCCGCGCGCTCATGTCGATGTCTCCCTTTTCTGCTGCCGGCGCGATTCGAAAAACCCCGAAATCAGCGCCGCGCACTCGTCCGCCAGAATCCCGCCGACGATTTCGCAATGGTGATTCAGCCGGGGTTCGGCAAACACATCCACTATGCTGCCGTGTGCGCCGGTTTTGTATTCGCGCGCGCCGTAAACCACGCGCGTCAGGCGTGCGTGCAGGATCGCCCCGGCGCACATCACGCAGGGTTCCATCGTCACATACAGCGTGGCACCGGGCAGGCGGTAATTGGCGAGTCGGCCGGCTGCGTCGCGCAGGGCCACCACTTCGGCATGCGCGGTAGGATCGTGGCTGGAAATCGGCTGGTTATAGCCCTGACCGACGACTTGGCCACCCGCCACCACCACTGCGCCGACCGGCACCTCGCCGGCATCCCGGGCTTCGCGCGCCAGTTCGAGTGCCCGGCGCATCCAGTATGCATCGTCGTGCGGAGCGGGTTCGGGCAGCGTCATAGCCCGTCCATCCCGCGGAAACGTGGCAAGGCCTTGATTCGATCCACCCAGCGCCGTACGCCACCATAAGGATCGAGATCGATGCGACCCTGATGCGCCAGCGCCACGTAGGGAAAACAGGCGATATCCGCAATCGTCGGGCCGCCGTCCACCAGCCAGTCGGCCGTCGCCAGACGCGCTTCCAGTACCCGCAAGGCCACAGCCGCCTGCACGTGCGCCGCATCCAGGTCGCCGGGGCGTCCCATGTGCGCGATCATGCGCGCGCGGAACAGGCCTTCTGCCACTTCGTTCTGCGCCAGTTCCAGCCACTGCATGAGCTGGCCCAGCGGCAGTGCGTCCTGCGGCAACCAGGTGCGTGCGGGATCGTGTCGTGCGGCGAGATAGGTCAGGATGGCGGTCGAACCCCACAGCACATGGCCAGCATCGACCAGGGTGGGAATCTGCCCGCGGGGATTGAGGGCGAGATAGGCGGCGTCCACGTCGTTGCGTCCATCCCGGATCGCCACCGGGATGCGCTCGTAGGGCACATCGAGCAGTGCCAGCAGCAGGCGCACCTTGTAGGCGTTGCCGGAGCCTTCGCGGTCGTAGAGTGTCAGCATGGCGGATGTTTACAGGTTGCGATCAACGAAGAGGATACCTGCGACCGGCATTGAAATGATGCCCCATCCACTCACCCCCTGCCCGGCTCAGTAATCCAGTCTGAACGTCACGAATGCCCGGGGTTCGAACGCCCGATCCGGATTCGCGCTCAGGGGCGGCTCGCCCTTCATTTCCAGATAATCACCCAGCAGGCTCTGTCCGACGAGCGCGATTTCCGCGCGGGCCCCCTGCCATTTGTAGCTTTTGGCAATGCGCAGGTCGAGGCGATCGTGGGCGGGCACGTCGTCGTAGTTCACCCAGCGTAGGGTGCCGCGCAGGTAGTAACCCAGGCTGGCGACGACCGGGCCGAAGTCGTGGTTGGCCAGGAGAGACAACTGGTGGCTGGGCGCGGAACGGCGCAGGTCACTGGTGTCGGCGCGGGTACGCGACCACGACTGCGCAAGCGTCACCCAGCTCGATTTACCGGCCTGCCAGCGCAGCTGGTATTCGAGGCCGGTCTGGTGCGCTTCGTAGAGGTTGGCGAAGACGATGGTGGTGATGCTGGGGCTGAGTTCGCCCGCCACGACGAAGCTGCTGTCGCTGTCGATGATGTCGCGCAGGCGGTTATGGAACACGCGCACGTCGAGGTCGAGTCCGCGACGGTGAAACAGATACCCGAGTTCGGCGCTGTCCATGCGCTCGGGGTCGAGCCTGAAGGGGCTGAGCGCGATCTGGTCGATGAGCCCGAAGCTGGGACTGCGTAGGGCAAAATCGGCTTCCTGCTCCAGGATGGTGGGCGAGCGGTAGGCGCGGCTGAGTCCGGCGCGAAAGGCGTGGCCTGCGGCGGGCAGCCAGTTCACGGCGACGCGCGGCGAGAGCCGGGTGCCGGCGTAGTAATGCTTTTCGAGCATGAGACCGCCGTGCACCACCCACGCGCCTGCCGGGCTCCACTCGGCGGTGCCGGACAGGCGGTACATGTTGCCGCTGTGCGTTTCGTCGCCGGCGAGGCTGGGCGAATAGGCCCGGTCGCGGCGCGCTTCGGCCGTCCACACGGTGCGCACGCTGTCGAGCGGGCGTGCCTGCATGGAAAATTCCAGCGCGGTGCGGCTGTACCAATAGTTCAGGTTGTCGGGCGTGAGGGTGCCAATAAAGGCAAAGGCCAACGGCGCAAAGGTTTCATCGGCGCGGGTGTGGCTGTGGTCGAAGCGCAGGCTCCATTCGTTGTCGGCAGAGAGCGTGCGCGTCCATTGTGCCTGCGCGTAGGCGCTGGAAAAGTCGGTGGTCTGCGCCGGCGAAAAACCGAAATCGACCGTGCTGCCGTTCCATTCACCGAGCGCACCGCCGGCCTGGAAAACGACTTCGTCGCGCGCGTTGGGCCGCCATTCGGCGCGGGCGTCGATGAGATGATCGCGTGCGAGGTCGTCGCGGTTGTCGAGCCAGTCGTCGCGCCGGCTGTTGAGCGTGGCGCGCCATTGCCAGTCGCCCGCGTCGCCGGCTGCGCGCAACAGGCCGTCACGGATGGACGAGCTGCCGAGCGCGCCGGCTACGGTGAGTGCAGGCGTGGCGACAGCCGGGCGGCTGAAGATGTGGATGCTGGCGACCACGGCGTTGGCCCCGTCATTGGGGGCGTTGGGCCCGCGCACCACCTCGATGCGCTCGATGTCATCGACCGCCAGCGGAATGCCGCGCCAGTTCACCGTGCCGTAGCCGGGGTTGTAGACCGAACGGCCGTCGACCAGCACCTGCACGTGGCGCGAGAAAATGCTCGACAGGCCCTGGTAGGTGACGGTGGGGATGTTGCCGGCCACCCAGCTCACCTGCATGCCCGGCACCAGACGGAACACGTCGGGCAACTGACGAAAACCCGAGGCCGCGATCATTTCGCGGGTGATGACGGTGACGGCGGCGGGCGCGCGGTCGAGCGCCTGCGGCAGACGCGAGGCCGACGACACCAGCGGCAGGTCGGCGAGGAAGACGTCTTCCGAAAAAGTGTCGGCAATGGCTGCGGCCCAGCTTGTTGCAGCCACCAGACAGGCCGGGCCTGCCAGCAGTGTTTTCAACATTGAAGCTCCCTGCGTATTGTTTTTTATGGGTACGACGGCTTCCGTGCAGCCAGCTCGATCAGCGTATTCGCGGTTTGCGCGTGTGCTTGTCGGGCACGCCGCGCGTCTGCCGGCGCGGCCCGGCTTCGAGCCCGGCCCATTCCTGCACACGCGCGACGAGGTCGTCTTCGAGTTCGGTTTTTTGCCCGCGCTTGAGTTGCGGCGGCAGTGCGATGGGGCCGAAACGGATGCGCGTGAGCCGCGACACGGTGAAGCCCAGGTGCTCGAAGATGCGCCGCACTTCGCGCTTGCGGCCTTCCTTGATGATGACGCGGTACCAGCGGTTGGCCCCTTCACCGCCCGCGCGGAAGCAGCTTTGCAACTGCGCCGGGCCGTCGTCGAGTTCGACACCTTCGGTGAGTTGCACAATCTGCTCGTCGCTGAGTTCGCCCAGCAGGCGCACGGCGTATTCGCGTTCGACTTCAAAGCGCGGGTGCATCAGCCGGTTGGCGAGTTCGCCCGAGGTGGTGAAGATCATCAGGCCGTCGGTGTTGTAGTCGAGCCGGCCGATGGCAATCCACTTGGCCCCGCGCAGCTTGGGCAGCGCGTCGAACACGGTGGCGCGGCCCTTGGGGTCGTCGCGGGTGACGATCTCGCCTTCGGACTTGTGGTAGATGAGGATGCGGGTGCGGCGCGTGTCCTCAAAGCGCAGATAGACGCGGCGGCCGCCAATTTTGACGATATCGCGCGGGCCGACCTTGCTGCCCAGAACGGCCGGTTCGCCGTTGACCTGCACGCGGCCCTCGCTGATCCATTCTTCCATTTCGCGGCGCGAGCCGATGCCGGCGGTGGCCAGCGCCTTTTGCAGGCGTTCGGGCGCGACTTCGGGCGCGGTCGCCTGCGCCAGACGCGCGGCGGCGCGGCCTTTGGGAGCGTCGGGCGATCGCCGGATGGGGGTGGGACGGGACATGTCAGGCGCTTTCGGGGGAGTTGGGCACAGCGGTTTCAATCACTGCGCCAAAGGTGGGCATACCGGCAGGGCCGGCGGTTTCGATGACCGCACCGAACACGGCGTTCGCATCGTGGTCGCGCACTTCGGGAATGAGCGCGGTTTCGTTCGGGGCGACCAGCGTGCCCAGTTCTTCCAGCGGCGGCAGGTCGGACAGCGTTTGCAGTCCCAGGTCGCTGAGAAAATGCGGCGTGGTGCCAAACAGCGCGGGCCGACCCGGCACGTCGCGGTGGCCGATGGCCTCGATCCAGCCGCGCTCTTCCAGGGTTTTGACGATGTTGGGGTTGACCGACACACCACGGATGTCTTCGATGTCGCCGCGCGTCACCGGCTGGCGGTAGGCAATGATCGCCAGCGTTTCCAGCACCGCACGCGAATAGCGCGGCGGCTTTTCGTCCTTCATGCGGGCAAGCCAGGGCTGCATTTCGGGCCGGCTCTGGAAGCGCCAGCCGTCGGCCACCTGCACCAGCTCCACGCCGCGCCCGTGCCAGTCGGCGCGCAGCGTGTCCAGCGCATCTTGCAGCGCGAGCGTGGCCGGCGCAGGCTCGAACAGGCGGCGCAGTTCAGACAGCGTGAGCGGTTCGCGCGTGACCAGCAGCGCGGCTTCGAGCACGCGCTTCAGGTCACAGGGATTCTGGTTCGGCTGAAGATTCATGCAATCTCACGTAAATGGGGGCAAACGCTTCGGCCTGCGTCACGTCAACCAGGGTTTCCTTGGTGAGCTCCAGCACGGCGAGGAAAGTGACGACGAGTTCGTGCACCGTCGACGCCTCCGGGAACAAATCCTTGAAGGCCATGAACTCGCCGGGCACCAGCCGTTTCAATATCCGGCTCATGTGCTCGCGGATCGACAGTTCCTGGCGGCCGATGCGGTGGTGGGTGCGGTTTTTGGCACGCGACAGGATCGCCAGCCAGGCAGCGGCGAGCTCTTCCGGATGCACGCTCGGCAAACGCCGGGCCACGGCGGGCAGGAACACGCTCACGGTGTCGAAATCGCGGCCGGCCTGCGGCAGGGTGTCGAGGGTCTGGCCAGCGAGCTTCATCTGCTCGTATTCCAGCAGGCGGCGCACCAGCTCGGCACGCGGGTCGTCGCCCTCGCCCGCGTCTTCGGCCTGCTCGCGTCGCGGCAACAACATGCGCGATTTGATGTCGATCAGCATCGCGGCCATCAGCAGGTATTCCGCCGCCAGTTCCAGCCGGGTGGCGCGTGCGGCTTCCACGTAGGTCATGTATTGCCGCGTCAGCGCCGCCATGGGAATGTCGAGCACGTCGAGATTCTGCTTGCGGATCAGGTACAGCAACAGGTCGAGCGGGCCCTCGAAGGCGTCGAGAAACACCTCCAGCGCGTCGGGCGGAATGTAGAGATCCTGCGGCAGCTCGGTGAGGGGTTCGCCGCGCACCTTGATGACGGGCGCAGGCGGAGCATCGAGCGGCGGCGGATCGAGCAGGTCGGCTTCGGACATGTCCGGCATTTTACCCGAGGGCGCGCCGGACCACGGGAGTTACCCGGGCTCAGGCCAGTAGCTCGCCCGGCGCTTCGAGCGCCGCCTTCACCGCCCCCAGAAACTGCACCGCGTCGCGGCCGTCGATGAGGCGGTGGTCGTAGGAAAGGGCGAGGTACATCATGGGACGAACCACGACCTGGCCGTGTTCGGCGACGGGGCGATCCTGGATGGTGTGCATGCCCAGAATGGCCGATTGCGGCGGGTTGACGATGGGCGTGGAGAGCAGCGAGCCGAACACGCCGCCGTTGGTGATGGAAAAGCTGCCGCCCGCCAGTTCCTCCAGCGCGAGCCGGCCTTCTTTCGCGCGCGCGGCAAAATCGGCGATGGCGGCCTCGATCTGGTGCGCGGCCAGGGTTTGTGCCTGCCGCAGGATGGGCACCACCAGCCCGCGCGGGGTGGAAATGGCAATGCCGATGTCGGCATGGGCGTGCCAGACGATGTCGTTGCCGTCGATGCTGGCGTTGACGACCGGGAACTGCGCCAGCGCCCGGCACACGGCGCGCACAAAGAACGACATGTAGCCCAGCTTGACGCCGTGTTTGACCTCGAATTCGGCCTTCATGCGCTGGCGCAGTTCGTTCACCGGCTGCATGTTCACTTCGTTGAACGTGGTGAGCAAGGCGGCGGTGTGCTGCGCGGCGACCAGCCGTTCGGCCACCCGCTGGCGCAGCCGCGACATGGGTTCGCGCCGGTCATCTCCGGTCTGCGGGGCCGGTGCGCCCGGCGGCGGAACGGGACGGGGCGGCGGTGGCGCTGCGGGCGGGATGTCCAGGCGTAACGCGGGCGGCTCGACCCGGGGCGCTGCGGCAGGCTCGGCCAGAGATGCTGCGGCAGGCTGGTCCGCGGGCGGCCGGGCGGGCGGCACGGCATCACTGCCCGTCTCGCCTGCATCGATCAGGGCAATCACCTCACCGGCCTTGACCACCCTGCCCTCCGGCTGTGCGATGGCGGCAAGCGTGCCGGACGCCGGCGCAGGAATCTCCAGAATCACCTTGTCGGTTTCCAGATCGACCAGGGTTTCGTCGCGCGCGACGGCGTCGCCCGGCTGCTTGCGCCAGGTGAGCAACGTGCCGCTGGCGACGGAATCCGACAGCGTGGGGACGCAGACTTCAATTTTCATGGCGGGGGCTTTCTGGACGCGACTCCAGCGCGTCGGTCAACAGTGCGTCGAGTTCGGCGCGGTGACGCGAGGCGTAGCCCGACGCCGGCGCGGCCGCCGCCGGCCTGCCCGCATAGACAAAGCGGCGGCCGGCCGGCGCGCAGTGATTGAGGTGATGCAGGGTCTGGTACCAGGCCCCCTGGTTCATCGGTTCTTCCTGCGCCCAGACGAACTGCGTCGCTTGGGGGTACGCGGCGAGCGTGTCGCGGAACGCGGTTTCGGGGAAGGGATAAAGCTGTTCGACACGGATCAGCGCCACGTCGTCAAGCCCACGCGCGACGCGCGAGGCTTCCAGATCGAACCACACCCGGCCGCTGCACACCACCACGCGGGTGGCGTTGCGCGGCGCACGCGGGTCGTCGATCACCGCACGGAATTCCCCCGCGGCCAGATCGGCCAGGGTGGATACCGATTCGGGATGGCGCAGCAGGCCCTTGGGCGTGAACAGCACCAGCGGTTTGCGCTGCGGCCGCACGATCTGCCGGCGCAGCAAGTGGAATACCTGGGCCGGCAGGGTGGGTACGCAGACCTGGATATTGTCTTGTGCGCACAGTTGCAGAAAGCGCTCGATGCGCGCCGACGAATGCTCCGGCCCCTGCCCTTCGAGCCCGTGCGGCAGCATCAAGGTCAGCCCGCACAGCCGCCCCCACTTGGCTTCGCCGCTGGTGATGAACTGGTCGATCACCACCTGTGCGCCGTTGGCGAAGTCGCCGAACTGCGCTTCCCAGACCACCAGCGTGTCGGGGTCGGCGGTGGCGTAGCCGTATTCGAAGGCGAGCACGGCTTCTTCGGACAACAGCGAATCGATGACGGTGAAATCGCCCTGCCGCTCGTGCAGGTGTTCCAGCGGAATGTAGACGCCACTCTGGCGGCGTTCGCGCTTCTGGTCGTGCCAGACGGCGTGGCGATGAAAAAAGGTGCCACGCGCGGAATCCTGGCCCGACACGCGCACGTTCACGCCGGTATCAAGCAAGCTGGCGTAGGCGAGCGTCTCGCAGTAGCCCCAGTCGAGCGGCAGCGTGCCGGCGCGCATCTTGCGGCGGTCGTCGAGCACCTTTTGCACGCGCGGATGCAGTTCCACTTCGACAGCGGGGGTGGTGATCCGCCCGGCGAGAAAATCCAGCCGCGCAGCCGGCACGGCGGTCGAGACGTCGGCAGCGCCATCACGAAAGCGGCTCCAGTCGACACCGAAGGTTTCCTTGAAATCAGACAGCGCGGGCGGCGACAGCGACTGACCGGCGTCGAGTTTTGCCCGGCAGGCGTCGACCAGGTCGTCGGCCTCGGCCTGGCCGAGCACACCCTCGTCGACCAGCTTCTGCGCGTACAGCGTGCGCGTGGTGGGGTGCGCCTGGATACGCCGGTACATCATCGGCTGGGTGGCGAGCGGTTCGTCCTGCTCGTTATGGCCATGGCGGCGATAGCACACCAGGTCGATGAATACGTTCTTGCGGAAGGTGTAGCGGAAATCAACCGCCGTGCGCACGGCAAATGCCACCGCTTCGGGGTCGTCGCCGTTGACGTGGAACACCGGCGCTTCGACCATCTTGGCGACGTCGGTGCAATACAGCGTGGAGCGCACGTCGCGCGGGTCGGACGTGGTAAAGCCGATCTGGTTGTTGATCACCACGTGGATCGCGCCGCCGTTGCGAAACCCCCGCGTCTGCGACATGTTGAGCGATTCCATCACCACGCCCTGCCCCGACAACGCGGCGTCGCCGTGCAGCACGATGGGCACAACTTCGCGCCCGAGCACGTCGCCGCGCCGGTCCTGGCGTGCGCGCACCGAACCGCGCACCACCGGATGCACGATTTCCAGATGCGAGGGATTGAACGCCAGCGCCAGATGCACCGGCCCGTTGGGCAGCAGCACGTCGGTGGAAAATCCCTGGTGGTATTTCACGTCGCCCGACAGCGGCGAACCGGCATGCCCGTTGGCGGGTTCTTCGTACAGGCTTTCCAGCGGCCGGCCCATGAGGTTGGCGAGCACGTTGATGCGCCCGCGATGCGCCATGCCGATGACGATTTCCTTTGCGCCGTGGCGCGCACTGCGCGAGATCGCCAGGTCGAGGAGCGGGATCAGGCTCTCCCCGCCTTCGAGCGAAAAGCGTTTCTGCCCGACATGCCGGGTGTGAAGAAATTTTTCCAGCGTCTCGGCGTCGGTCAGGCGCTTCAGCAACTGTTTTTTCAGTTCCAGCGACGCACCGAAATTGCCGCGTGCCGATTCGATGCGTTCCTGCAACCAGCGCTTGCGGGGCACGTCGGACAGGTGCATGTACTCGAACCCCACCCGCCCGCAATAGGCGGCCTGCAAGCGCTGGAGGATGTCGGCCAGCGTGGTGCGCTCCACGCCGAACAGCGAGCCGGTTTCGAATTCGCGCACGAGATCGGCGTCGGTGAGGCCGTAGTGGACAGGGTCGAGTTCCGGTGTGGGCGGCGGCTCGAACCGCCGCAGCGGATCGAGATCGGCCCGGCGCACGCCCAGATAACGGTAAGCGTTGATGAGGCGCAACACCGCAATCTGCGCCGCATCGGCCGCACCGGCCGCGTGGGGAATCGGGGCCGCCAGCCAGGGGGCCAGGGCATCGTCGTCAAACTGCGCCAGCCAGGCGGCGTTACCCGGGTAGAGCGGAGAGCTGGGTGTCCAGTCGGCGGCGTTCATGCAGAGTCAGTCGGATGCGCCGCACCCGCCTTACACGCGGCGCTGCTCGATGGGCACGTAATCGCGCCGCGCGTGGCCCGTGTAAAGCTGGCGCGGCCGGCCGATTTTATGCGCGGGGTCGGAGAGCATCTCGTTCCACTGCGCCACCCAGCCGGCGGTGCGCGCCAGCGCGAACAGCACGGTGAACATGCTGGTGGGGATGCCCATCGCGCGGAAGATGATGCCGGAGTAGAAATCGACGTTGGGATAGAGCTTGCGGCTGACGAAATACTCGTCTTCCAGCGCGATGCGCTCGAGCTCCATCGCCATCCTGAAGGTGGGATTGTCCTTGAGATCCAGCGCTTCGAGCACCTCGTGCGCGGTCTGGCGGATGATGCGCGCGCGCGGGTCCATGTTGCGGTAGACGCGATGACCAAAGCCCATCAGGCGGAAGCCGCTGCTTTTATCCTTGGCGCGCGCGATGTATTCGGGAATGCGCGACACGTCGCCCATTTCGTCGAGCATTTTCAGCACCGCCTCGTTGGCCCCGCCGTGCAGCGGGCCCCACAGGCTGGCCATGCCGGCGGCAACACAGGCATAAGGATTGGCCCCGCTCGACCCGGACAGGCGCACGGTCGAGGTCGAGGCATTCTGTTCGTGGTCGGCGTGCAGGAGAAAAATACGGTCCAGCGCGCGCGCCAGAATGGGGTTGGGCTCGTAGGGTTCGCACGGGGTGGAGAACATCATGTGCATGAAGTTCTCCGCGTAGGAAAGCCGGTTGTTCGGGTAGACGAAGGGCTGGCCTTCGTTGAACTTGTACGCCCAGGCGGCCACGGTGGGAATCTTGGCGAGCAGGCGATGGGCGACGATTTCGCGATGGCGCGGATCGAACAGATCGGTGCCCTCGTGGTAGAAGGCGCTCATCGCGCCGGTGACGCCGATCATCACCGCCATGGGGTGCGCGCTGCGGCGGAAGCCCCGGAACACGTTTTCCATCTGGTCGTGCAGCAGGGTGTGGTGACGGATGGAATTGACGAAAGTCTGTTTCTGCTCGGCGGTGGGCAACTCGCCGTGCAGCAACAGGTAGCTCACTTCCATGTGGTCGGACTTGTAGGCCAGCTCCTCGATGGGATAGCCCCGGTAATACAGCAGGCCTTCGTCGCCGTCGATGAAGGTAATGGCGGAGTTGCACGACGAGGTGGCGGTAAAGCCCGGGTCGTGCGTGAAATAGCCATGCGCGGCGAGCGACTTCAAGTCGATGACGGGCTTGCCGTAGGTGCCTTCCAGTATCGGCAGCTCGATGGGCGGGGTGCCATCGTTAAAGGTGAGCGTTGCGGTTTTTGTCATTGCGGGTCCTGAAAGTTCTGGGCCTCGAAGCGTCGCAGGCAATCAAAAAGCGTTTCAAGTTCGGCTTCACCCTGCGGTGTGCCGGCTTGCAAGCGGTCTGCAATCTCCCTGTCCGACAGGCTCAGCAGCCGCTCGAACGCGGCTGTCTCGTTAGGCTGAAGTGTAGCGCGGCGCGTGGCCCAAAATCCACCCAGCAGCAGATCGAGTTCGAGCAAGCCGCGCCGGCAGCGCCAGGCAATTTTATTGTTTTGGGCGTCACGTTCGCCCCCTCTCCCGCAAGCGGGACAAGCAGCGACTTGCCCACTTGTGGGCTTAGTCGATTGCTTGGCAGTCCCACCAGAGGGTTGGGGTGAGGGAACACCGTGCTCAGACACGCCGTTTCACCAGCAGCGATTTGATCCGGCCGATGGCCTCGGTGGGGTTCAGGCCTTTGGGGCAGGCGTCCACGCAGTTCATCACGCCCCGGCAGCGGTACAGGCGGTAGGGGTCTTCCAGATTGTCGAGCCGGGTGGCTGTGGCTTCGTCGCGCGAATCGGCGATGAAGCGGTAAGCCTGGAGCAGACCTGCCGGGCCGACAAAACGATCCGGATGCCACCAGAACGACGGGCACGACGTGGTGCAGCACGCGCACAGTATGCATTCGTAAGCGCCGTCGAGCAGGGCACGGTCTGCCGGGCTTTGCAGCCGTTCCACCTCTGGTACGGGGCCGTCATTCACCAGCCACGGCTTGATGGATTGGTATTGCCGATAAAAGGGTTCCATGTCGACAACCAGATCACGGATCACCGGCAGCCCGGGCAAGGGGCGCACCTCGATGGGCTCCTTCAGTTCCGACAGCGGCGTGATGCAGGCCAGGCAATTTTTGCCGTTCACGTTCATCGCGTCGGACCCGCACACGCCTTCGCGGCACGAACGCCGCAGCGAGAGCGTTTCGTCCAGCGCCTTGATGGCGATGAGCGCGTCGAGCAGCATCTTGCCGGCCGGGTCGATGTCGAGTTCGACCGCATGCATGGTGGGTTCGGCACCGGATTCGGGGGAATAGCGGTAGAGACGGAATTGCATGGTCAATACACCCTTGCCTTCGGTTTCACCGATTCCACGGTCAGCGGCTTCAGCTTCACGGGTTTGCTGTCGACGCTGTCCCCTGCCCGCGAATACAGACTGTGGCGCAGCCAGTGATCGTCGTCGCGTGCGGGGAAATCCTCACGCGTGTGCGCCCCCCGGCTTTCGGTGCGGTTGAGAGCCGACACGACGGTGGCGCGGGCCACGCCGATCAGGTTGTCGAGCTCCAGCGCCTCGATGCGCGCGGTGTTGAAAACGCGGCTGGTGTCGGTGAGGCCGGCGTGCGCGAGGCGGGTTTCGAGCGCATCAAGTTGCGCCAGGCCTTCACACAGGGTGGCGTCGGTGCGGAAGACACCGCAGTGGGTTTGCATGGTGCGGCGCAAATCGTCGGCAATGGCCGCCACGCGTTCGCTGCCGGGCCGATCCCAGCGCGCCAGCCGGGCAAGTGCGGCATCGGCGGCGTCCGCCGGCAGCGGGCGCGGATACGGATTCTCGTCCAGATAAGCCCGCATGTGCTTGCCCGCTGCCCGTCCGAACACCACCAGATCGAGCAGCGAATTACCCCCCAGTCGGTTGGCCCCGTGCACCGACACGCACGCGCACTCGCCGACGGCGTACAGCCCCGGCACGGGCTCTTCGGGGCCGGTGCGTGCGGGGGCGACGACCTGGCCGTGCAGATTGGTGGGGATGCCGCCCATCATGTAATGCGCGGTGGGGGCCACCGGAATGGGGGCCCTGGCTGGATCAACACCGGCGAAGCGGATGGCCAGATCGCGGATGCCGGGCAGTTTCTCGGCAATAGCGGCCTCGCCCAGGTGGTCGAGCTTGAGTTCGACATAATCGCCACCGCCTTGATTGAGCGCAGCCCCGCAACCGCGCCCTTCGGCAATCTCGATGGCAATGGCGCGCGCCACCACGTCGCGGCCGGCCAGGTCTTTGGCGTGCGGCGCATAGCGTTCCATGAACCGTTCGCCGTGCCGGTTGAGCAGGTAACCGCCCTCCCCGCGCACGCCTTCGGTGATGAGGCAGCCGACGCCCGCGATGCCGGTGGGATGGAACTGCCAGAACTCCATGTCCTGTAGCGGCAGGCCGGCGCGCAGCACCATGCCCAGGCCGTCGCCGGTGTTGATCATGGCGTTGCTGCTGTTGCGGAAGATGCGTCCGGCCCCGCCGGTGGCAAGCAATGTGGTGCGGGCTTCGATCAGCAGCGGCTCGCCGGTTTCGATGTCGATTGCCGTTGCCCCCAGGCAATAGCCCTCGGTGTCGCGCACCAGATCGAGTGCGAAGTATTCGTCGAAGAACTGCGTGCGCGCCGCGAGGTTTTGCTGGTAGAGCGTGTGCAGCAAGGCGTGGCCGGTGCGATCGGCGGCGGCGCAGGTGCGCGTCGCCTGTTCGCCGCCAAAATGTTTGGACTGGCCGCCGAAGGGGCGCTGATAAATCTTGCCGTTGTCCAGCCGCGAAAACGGCAGCCCCATGTGTTCCAGTTCGTAGACCGCGCTGGCCGCCTCGCGGCACATGAACTCGATCGCGTCCTGGTCGCCCAGCCAGTCGCCGCCTTTGACCGTATCGTAGAAATGCCATTCCCAGCGGTCTTCATCGACGTTGGCGAGCGCGGCGGTGATGCCGCCCTGTGCCGACACGGTGTGCGAGCGGGTGGGAAATACCTTGGACACCACCGCAACCGTGTAATCGGAACGCGCAAGCTGCAGCGCCGCGCGCAAACCCGCGCCGCCACCACCGATGATGAGGGCATCAAAACGACGGATATTCATGCAAGCTGCACCAGGCTCACGCCCAGCCCCACCACGCTGGCGACCAGCACACTTTGCACCCCCAGATAAAGCGTCAGACGGAGAGGCACCGGTTTGACGTAATCCATGAGCACATCGCGCACACCGACCCAGGCATGGAGCGCCAGCGCCAACGCCGCCAGCATCCAGGCCATCTTTACCCACACCGGCGAAAACAGCGCCCGCCAGCCTACGTAATCGAGCGGCAGTGCAGCGACGGTGTACACCACCAGCGCCGGCAGCAGCACCGCCAGCAGCAGCGCGGTTGCGCGCTGAACCAGCCAAGTGCCCGTACCGGAATGCGCGCCCGTTATTGGCTTCATGTGAACAGACATCCTGCCAACGCGAGCGTTAGCACAGTGCTGGCCGTCACCACCGCCAGGCTGCTGCGGCGCGCCGGCACCCTGTGCACGCCCCAGTGTGCATCCATGGCCAGATGCCGGAGTCCGGCAAGAAAATGGAACAGCGCGGCCCAGACCAGCCCCAGGGCCAGTACTTTTCCAGCTGGGCTGGCCGCTGCCGCAACCACTTGGCCGAACCCGGCCTCACTGGCCAATGAAGCCGACAAAGCCCACGCCCCGACAGGCAAGGCCAGAAACAACAGCACCCCCGACACGCGATGCAGGATCGACACCCAGCCGGGCAGCGGCAGGTGGAGCCGGACAAGATCGAGATAAACCGGGCGTATCGGCGTTTTCACATCAGGGGGTTCAGCCTGCGCGACGACGCTTCACGGGGGCTTTGGCGGCTTTGGCCACCGCCTGCGGCACCCGTTCGCGCAAGCGCGGATCAAAGGGCTTGGGCAGGATGTAGTCGGGGCCGAATTTCAGCTTTTTCAGCTTGTAGGCCTTGAGCACCGAGGTCGGCACCGGTTCGCGCGCGAGTTCGGCCAATGCGTGCACGGCGGCAATCAGCATGGGCTGGGTGATTTCCTTCGCGCGGGCGTCGAGCGCGCCGCGAAAGATGAACGGGAAGCCGAGCACGTTGTTGACCTGGTTGGGGAAGTCCGAACGGCCGGTCGCCATGACGAGGTCGCTGCGCGCGGCACGGGCCTTTTCCGGCAGGATTTCGGGGTTGGGGTTGGCGAGCGCGAAGACCACGGGTTTGTCGGCCATGGATTTCACCATCGCCGGGCTCACCAGGTTGGCCCCCGACACACCGACGAAGACGTCGGCACCGGCCATGGCTTCCTCCAGTGTGCGCAGTTTGGTCTGCCGTGCATAGGCTTTCTTGAAGCCGTTGAGATCGGTGCGGCCCTTGTGCACCACGCCTTTCGAATCGACGAGCAGGATGTTGCGTTTCTGCGCACCCATCGCCACCAGCAGATTCATCGAGGCAATGCCGGCCGCACCCGCGCCGAGGCAGACGATCTTCGCGGTGTCCAGCGTCTTGCCCTGCACGTGCAGGGCGTTGATAAGACCAGCGCAGATGATGACGGCGGTGCCGTGCTGGTCGTCGTGGAACACCGGGATGTCGAGCTTTTTCTTCAGCGCGGCTTCGATTTCGAAGCAGTGCGGCGCGGCGATGTCTTCGAGGTTGATGCCGCCGAAGGTGGGCGCAATGGCCTCGACCACCTTGATGAATTCCTGCGGGGTTTTGGCGTTGACTTCGATGTCGTAGACGTCGATGTCGGCGAACTGCTTGAACAGCACGCCCTTGCCTTCCATCACCGGCTTGGCGGCGAGCGGCCCGCGATTGCCCAGACCAAGAATGGCGGTGCCGTCGGTGATGACGGCGATGAGGTTGCCCTTGTTGGTGTAGTCGTAGGCCTTTGCGGGATTCTTTGCGATTTCCAGCACCGGCTGGGCGACGCCGGGCGTGTAGGCCAGCGAAAGATCCGCCTGCGTCGCGCACGGTTTGGAGGACACCACTTCGAGCTTGCCGGGCTTGGGCAGGCGGTGGTAATCGAGGGCTTGTTTCTTGAGATCGGCTTGCTTGAGTTTGGGCTTGGACATTGCACGGCACGGCAGGAGGAAAACAGTCCGCATTATCGCGGATTTGGCAGCGCCGTGCCCTGTGTCAGTCTTTCCATATCTTGAGCTGCGCCCGCAGCCGGGCCACCGCCTGCGAATGCAGCTGGCAGACACGTGATTCGGACACGCCGAGTACTGCGCCGATTTCCTTCAGGTTCATGTCCTGCTCGTAGTACATGCCCATCATGCTGCGTTCGCGCTCGGGCAGGTGGTGAATCGCAGCGACAAGGCTGGCGCGGAAGCCATCGTCTTCGAGCACCGCAAGCGGATCGTTCGCGCCATCAACCAGATAGCGTTCCAGAAAGCTCGCGCTGTCCTCGTCGGAAAAATCTTCGTAATACAGCAGCTGCGAGCACTTCACGTCACCCAGCATCGACTGGTACTGGTCGATGGCGAGACCCAGCTCGGCGGAGATTTCCTGCTCGCTGGGTGCGCGGCCGTTGCGCTGTTCCAGCTTGTTGATGGCGGTTTCGATCTGCCGGGATTTTTGCCGCACGTGGCGCGGCAGCCAGTCGGCTTCGCGCAGCTCGTCGAGCATGGCACCGCGGATGCGCTGGGTGGCGTAGGACTCGAACTGTGCACCCTGGGTACCGTCAAAGCGCCCCACCGCATCCAGCAGGCCGATCAACCCGACCTGGATGAGATCGTCGACTTCGACGCTGGCCGGCAGGCGGGCCATCATGTGATAGGCGATGCGCTTGACCAGCGGCGCGTATTTGGTGACTTGTTCGTCCTGAGACGATGGTTTACCGGCCATATGTCAGGCGTGTCCAGTTTTATGTCAGGCTTGATTATTGCGGGGTTGGCAGCCCGGCTCCTCGTGCGCCATTCTAACGGCAAGCGCAGCGATTGCATCAACTTCGTCACGCAGGCACTGCACGCCTGCCGCGACAGCCGAATCCAGAAAATGCACGCACGCCTCGCGAACCCGTTCGCAGGCGGACGGATCGCCAGTGAGCATCGCTTGCAGCCCTGTGGCGGCGCGCGTTTTGAGCAGGGCATACACGGCGTGCATGGTCGAGACGTGGACTGACAATAATGCGCACTCGCGTACCCCGGCCGCAGGACAGGCCACATCGGCGAGGGCGCTGTCCAGGATCAACACGTCGAACCGGCGCGTGGCCCGGGCAAGGCCGGGGGCGTGAGCCGTGAGGCCGGGCGCATGCCAGCCCGTCACGTCGGCCAGGGGCATGCTAAGCAGCCGATCTCGTTCGATCTGCACACGCCAGTCGTACAGGGGGTGTACGACATGCGGGCCGAACAGGCGGTCACGCGCATCAATCACCAGCGGATGGAGCCCCTGTTTACAGAGGGCACGCGCCATCTCCAGAGCGCAAGGTGTGGCATCGTTGACACAGTGGATCAAAGGGGGCGGCCGGGACGATTGCTGTCGCCTAAGGCCGGCTGCCTGGTCAGCCGGCACGACGATTGACAGCGTCCACGTGAGGCTCGCCCGATTCGCCGCGTTCAGCTTGTTTGCCCGCCAGCAATGGCCAGTCTTCGGGCGAAAGGGTAAACGGGGTGGCCAACTGCCCGCCCTTCAGGGCGCGATCGACAAGATAGGGGGCATGGGGGCGGTGCAGATCCTCGGGCACACGCTGGCCACTCGCCACGTAGGTCAGCGGCAGGCGATGACGGATCAGAGCGTCGAGGGCCGCCCCCAGTTGCGGGGCTTCGTCGAGTTTGCTGAGCAAACAGCCCGCTGCGCCCTGACCGAAATGAACGAGCGCCTGCTCGATGGCCGCGCCCTGAAGGCCGGCAGCCATCACCAGCAGGCGGCGAACCCCCAGTGCATCAAGTTGCTGCATGCCCTGGGCGCGGGGATCGGCAGGCGCAAAGCCAGCCGTATCGATGAGGATCAGCCGCTGCGTCGCCAGGGTGGGCAGTAGCCGGGTGAGCGCGTCGGTATCCCGGGCGACATGCAGCGTCACGCCCAGCAGGTCGGCGTAGACCCGCAACTGGGCCTCGGCACCAATCCGGTAGGCGTCAGCTGCAATCAGGGTGACGTTTGCCGCGCCGTGCTGTGCCACCCCGCGCGCCGCGAGCTTGGCCAGCGTGGTGGTTTTGCCGGAGCCGGTCGAACCCACCAGCGCATACGCGCCCCCCCGGCTGATCGGGTCGTCCGTTGCCGGCAGCACGAGCAGGTTGCGGATCAGCACCTGACGCAGCCAGCGCTGCGCGGCCTCCCCTGCCAGTCCACGCGGGAGCCTGGCGGCCAGCGTGCGGGCGAGTGCGCCGCCGAATCCGGCGGCAAAGAGCGTCTGCATCAGATCGACCCGGACCGGATCGCGACGCCGGCTGCTTCCCCAGGCAAAACCCGCCAGCTGGTTCTGCACCAGGCCGCGCAGACGGGCCAATTCATTGAGGATGCGTGAGCCAGCAAGCTCGGGGATGTCGGTAGCGGCGGCCGGTGCTGCCAAATCACCGTAGGCGCTGGCGAGTATTTCAACCCCGCCGGGGTGCGGCCGGGTTGCGAGCACCACCGCATCGTCACCCAGTTCAGTCCGGACGCGTGCCAGTCCTTCGCGCGCGTTCGGGGCGACAAACGTCCGCACGCTCATGCTTCGGCCTCAAGTCGGATTTCGGTTGTCATGCGTACCATTTTATCGGCTGGCACCTCGGCGTAGGCAAGTACCGACAATTGCGGCAGATTGCGCCGCAACAGCCTCGACAGGATGGCACGCAAGCCCGGTGAGGTCAGCAGCACCAGGGGGTGTCCCTCATTTTCCTGCTCGGCAAGCGCACGCTCGGCAGCCTCGTTCAGCGCGTCGAGCGTCGCGGGCGACAGCAGGGCTTCGCCTTCATCGCCCATTTCGGCAAGCAGGCGCGATTCGCTGGCGGCAGACAGTCCAATGACATGGAGCGTGTCTCTGCCTTCGAACAGGCGGTCAACCAGGCTGCGGCCGAGCGCAGCGCGCACCGTTTCGACGAGTTCGTCCACCGATTGCGTTCTGGGCGCACGCGCCGCGAGTGTCTCGAACAACGTGCGGGTATCGCGGATCGACACGCTCTCGGCGATGAGCTGCTGCAAAATGGCCTGCACGGTGGTGAGCGGCAGGTGGCGCGGCGTCACATCCTCGACCAGGCCGGGATGGGTGCGTGCCAGCGTGTCGAGCAGTTGCTGGACTTCGCTGCGCCCCAAGAGCTCGGGCGCGTGCTGACGAAAAACGGCTTCGACCTGACGGGCGATGACATCCTGCGGCTGGAACACGACAAAACCGCGCAGCTCCGCCTCTTCTTCGCGCCCGGATTCGATCCACACGCCGGCCAGTCCGGTCAGGGGATCAATACCGGCCGGCCCCTCGATCCGCCCGAGTACGTCGCCCATGTCCACAGCGAGTGCCTGGCCGCCCGGCAGGTCGCCATGCGCCACATCCACACCCTTGAGGGTGATGCGATAGAGATTGGGCTTGAGGTCGAGGTTGTCACGCACCCGGATCAGCGGCACCACCAGCCCCATGTCCGCCGCAAAACGGCGGCGTGCCTCGGTGATGCGCGCGAGCGCCGCCCCGCCCTGGTTACGATCCACCAGCGGTATCAGGCGATAACCGACTTCGAGTGCGAGCACGTCGACAGGCGGGATGTCGTCCCAGGTCACGTCGAGCGGGGCGGGGCTGTCGTCTTCGGCTTCCTGCAATTCGGCGTCGAGCAAGACAGGTCGGCGACGCATCATCCAGCCGCCCAGCCCGGCCAGCACGAACGCGATGCTCAAAAATGCCAGATGCGGCGTACCCGGGATCAGCCCCAGTACGCCCAGCACCGCTGCGGCCACGAACAGCGTCTGCGGCCGGCCGAAAACCTGCGTCGAAAACTCGCGCGACAGATCCTGTTCGGACGACGCCCGGCTGACGACGATGCCCGCCGCAGTAGAAATGATGAGCGCAGGAATCTGCGTGACCAGGCCGTCACCGACGGTCAGCAAGGCGTAGCGGCCCAGCGCCTCGGAAACCCCCAGATTATGCTGGAGCAGGCCCACCGCAATGCCGCCCACCAGGTTGACCAACAGGATGACCAGCCCGGCCACGGCATCGCCGCGAACGAATTTCGATGCGCCGTCCATGGCCCCGTAAAAATCTGCCTCGCGGCCGATATCGGCCCTACGCGTGCGGGCTTCGGTGTCGTTGATGAAGCCGGCCTGCAGATCGGCGTCCACTGCCAGCTGCTTGCCGGGCATGGAATCCAGAGTGAAGCGCGCGGCCACCTCGGCGATGCGCCCTGCCCCCTTGGTGATCACCACAAAATTGATGATCACCAGGATGAGGAAGACGACGAAACCGACCGCGATATTGCCGCCGACCAGAAAATTGCCGAAGGATTCGATCACCTTGCCCGCTGCGTCGGGCCCGGTGTGGCCCTGCATGAGAATGATGCGGGTTGAAGCCACGTTGAGCGACAGGCGCAGCAGCGTGGTGAGAAGCAGCACCGTGGGGAATACCGAGAAATCGAGCGGCCGCCGCGCATTCAGGCTGACCAGCAACACGATCATCGCCAACGCGATGTTGAGCGTGAACAGCACGTCGAGCATGAAGGTGGGCAACGGCAGCACCATCATGGCGAGGATCAGCAGCACCAGCGTGGGCACCGCCAGCCGGTTCAGCGGCATGCCGAGCGCCATCTGGCCGGACGGGATCAACCAATCACCTCGTCAATGCTTCTGGGGGGGCGGGATACCTCATCCGTCCGACCTCGCGTCCCCTGCCCCGCCTGCTGCTGCCGCGCACGCAGCTGTGCACGCACCTCCGGGCTGACTTCGGATTCCCGGGCTTCAGCCAACACTTCCTGCCAGGTCATGGCGTGGCGGCGCAGGTAACGCCACCAGCGCCAGCCGGCATCGAATGCCGTCGTCAGCGCCAGCGCGGCGACCAGGGCGAAGAGTGCCTGCCCCAGCCAGCTCACCGTCGCGGACAGTCCGTGCACGGTGCCGAAAAAATCCAGCGGCCACACCGTCCACCCAACGGCCCCCAGCACGAGTCCGAACCTGCCCAGCGCGAGCGCGCCGTCGAACCAGCCCTCTGCATGGAACAGCCGTTGCAGCGGCTTGAACGGATTGATACGAGACCACTGCACGCGTTCGGCATCGGGTGAATGGGTCCAGCCCGACAGGAGCAGCGGGGCCAGCAGCGCCGCGACAAACAGCAGGGCCAGCAAGGGAAAGGCAGCCCACAGGGTTGACAGCAGGGCATCGGCTAACGGCGATGCGGGCGAAAGGAAATCAGGTTGCGCGGCCTGCCTGAAGGCCACCTGTACAAGCCCGATCAGGGTGTCGAAAAGGCGTGGGGCAAACCAGACCAGCGCTAGCAGACCAGCCAGCAAGACCAGCCAGGACGAGAATTCGGCGGAACGCGGCACATCGCCAGCGCGGCGCGCGTCCTGCAAACGCTTCGCGCTTGCCGGTTCAGTGCGGGAAAGATCGTTCTCCTCGGCCATGCCTGCCTGGTTGCCTGCCTTGATTTGTGGGGCAGTCTAGCACGAAGGCACCGGCCTTCTGGCGTGGCGCAGCTCAGCTGACTTCGTCGATCCAGGCCATTTGTATGGCTTCGAGGATTTTCTCGCCCGAGTGATTGGGGTCGTCATCGAAATCCGGTAACTCCATCACCCAGCGATGCAGATCGGTGAAGCGGATGGTGCGCGGGTCGATCTCGGGGTGGGCTTCGGCCAGTTCGATCGCAACGTCGAGGGTGTCGGTCCACTTCATGGCTGAGTCCTATTCAAAATCAATGTCCTTCTTTCACCATGTTGATGGTGTACTTGGGTATTTCGATCACCAGGTCGGCATTCGCCACACGCGCCTGGCACGACAACCGGGAAGTCGGCTCCAGCCCCCAGGCCTTGTCGAGGAAATCATCCTCCAGTTCGGACGAGGGTTCGAGCGAGTCGAAACCTTCGCGAACGATGACATGGCAGGTGGTGCAAGCGCAGGATTTCTCGCAGGCGTGGTCGATGTCCACGCCGTTGGCGAGCAGGGTGTCGCAGATGGTTTCGCCAGAGGTCGCCTTGATGACGGTGCCTTCGGGGCAGAGTTCGACGTGGGGCAATACGATGAGTTGGGGCATGGTCAGGCAGCCTGGGAATGTTGACTGGGCAGGGCTTTGATAACACCGTCCCAAAAATGGAGCCGGGCGTTGACCGCGGCTTCGGCGGCGGCCTCTGCCTCGCCCCAGCGGGAAGGCTGGCCTTCGCACAGGGCCGAGAGCAGGCGCAGCGACAGCGGGGCGTGGAAATCCTCGTCCAGATGGACGTGGCGGTTGAGGTAATAGTGAAAACTCGGTGCCTGCGCCTCGGTGACGGACATGCGCGACAGAAAGGCACGGAACATCGACGGAATCACGTGTTCGCGCCCCAGCGCCAGGGCAGCCGCCACGGTATGCGGCTTGCCGCTGGCAAGAAAATCAAACGTGGTACGGGTAAAGGTTGCGGACGGTACGGGGGCGAGGCCGCTGCTCAATGCGGCGTCAATGCCGCGTTCAGCCACGATATCGACAAATCGCGCGGGGGTCTCGGCGTCCGCCCCGATTTCCCGCATGGCCGCCAGATACAGCAGGAAATGGCTGGTGTGTCCTTCGTGGCCTGGCAGGGCGATGTCGGTTTCCTCTTCCAGCACCAGTTCGTTGATGAAGCGCGCAACCGAGGCGTCGCCGCGCGGCGTCCACGGCCAGCGCGCCGGCGCAACCTCGTTTTGCAGGTATTTGATCAGCGACATGAAATCCCACACCGAATACACGTGGTGCTGCATGAACACGCGCAGGTCGTCGATCGTTTGCACCGCCGCGTAGATGGGGTGCGCTTCGAGCTTGACCCGCAGGGATTCGATGAAGGCGTCGTTGAGCATGGCTGGATTCACTGAACTTGACGGTTACCCGAACGTTTCGAGTTTCTGCCCCGCCATGGCGCGGCGCACGTTCTGATCCATGCGACGCTGGGCGAATTCGGTCGAGGCGGCGTTGAGTGCTTCGATGTGGCGTTTCACGGTGCCATGATCGACGCCGCTCATGACGCCCTCCAGCGCCGCGATGCTCGCTTCGATCGCGCCCAGTTCGTCGGCGGACAGCAGCGCGCCATCCTCCGCCATCGCCGCGCGGGTGGCGGCGATCAGACCCTGCGCGTCGACGAGTTGTTCGTTGAGTGCGCGCGCTTTCATGTCGTCTTTGGCGTGGGTGAACGCGTCTTTCAACATGCGGGTGATGTCTTCATCCCCCAGGCCATACGAGGGCTTGACCTGGACGGCGGCTTCGACGCCGGTGCTCTGCTCGCGCGCCGACACCGACAACAGCCCGTCGGCGTCGACCTGGAAAGTGACGCGGATGCGCGCCGCGCCGGCGACCATGGGCGGGATGCCCCGCAGCTCGAAGCGCGCAAGCGAACGGCAATCGACCGCCAGCTCGCGCTCGCCCTGCAGCACGTGCACGCTCATCGCGGTCTGGCCGTCCTTGAAAGTGGTGAAATCCTGCGCGCGTGCGGTGGGGATGGTGGTGTTGCGCGGGATGACCTTTTCGGTGAGCCCGCCCATGGTTTCCAGGCCGAGCGACAGCGGAATCACGTCCAGCAGCAGCCAGTCGTCGCCCACCCGGTTGCCTGCCAGCACGTCGGCCTGCATCGCCGCACCCAGTGCAACCACCTTGTCCGGGTCGAGGTTGGTGAGCGGGGTCTGAGCAAAAAACTCGGCCACAGCGTGACGCACACAGGGCATCCGGGTGGAGCCGCCGACCATGACGACGCCCTTGATCTCGTCGGCCGACAGGCCGGCATCGCGCAGCGCCTTGCGGGTGGGGGCCAGCGTCTTGTTCACCAAGCCGGCGGTCAGGGCATTGAATTCGGTCTGCGTCAGCGTGGCGTCGAGCATTTCGCCGGTCGACAATACGGCAGTTACGCGCACGTCGATGTGCTCGGTCAGCGTTTCCTTGGCGTCACGCGCCTTGGTCAGCAGCAGTCGGGTATCGCTCGCCGAAAGCGGCTGGAAGCGTCCCTGCTCGACCATCCAGCAGAACACGCGCTGATCGAAGTCGTCGCCACCCAGTGCCGAATCGCCATTCGTGGCCAGCACCTCGAACACGCCTTTGGATAATTTCAGGATGGAGATATCAAAGGTACCGCCGCCCAGATCGTAAACGGCGTAGACGCCTTCCGAGGCGTTATCGAGGCCGTAGGCAATCGCTGCCGCCGTGGGTTCGTTGAGCAGGCGCAGCACGTTCAATCCGGCCAGCTGGGCTGCGTCCTTGGTCGCCTGACGCTGTGCGTCGTCAAAATAGGCGGGCACAGTGATGACCGCCCCGACCAGCTCGCCGCCGAGTGCGGCCTCTGCCCGGGCGCGCAGCACCTTGAGAATTTCTGCCGAAACCTCGACCGGACTTTTTACTCCGGCGCAGGTTTTGATCTGCACCATGCCCGGCGCATCGACAAACTGATAGGGCGAACTGGCGGCATCGGGAATATCGGACAACCCGCGACCCATGAAGCGCTTCACCGACACGATGGTGTTGTGCGGATCCAGGTTTTGCGCACGCTGCGCCGCGTAACCAATCTCGGTGTGGCCATCCGCGTGATAGCGCACCACGGAAGGCAGCAGCGAATGGCCTTCGGCGTCGTCCAGCACCACGGCGAGGCCGGAGCGCACCGTGGCGACCAGCGAATTGGTCGTGCCGAGGTCGATGCCCACCGCCAGCCGATGCTGGTGCGGCGCGGTGGACATACCGGGTTCGGAAATTTGCAGCAGGGCCATCAGTTTTCGATTTCTTCGTACACCTCGCCGATTTCGGCGATGAGTTTGTCCATGAAACGCAGCTGGCGCACTGCCTCGCGCGCGCCGTCATTGTCGTTGGCCTGATCCAGCAGCTCGCCCAGTCTCGCTTCGATGGCCCGGTGCGTGCGACGGAGTTCCGCCGTGAGCGTATCGAGTGTGTCCACACTGCGATTGGCGCGCGCCTCGTCGATGGCCTCGCGCCATTCCATCTGCTGCATCAGGAACGCGGGCGACATTTTAGTATCGCTGGCATCAAGCGCGTTGATGCCACGCAAACTCAGCAGATACACGCCGCGATTGACCGGATGTTTGAGCGTTTGATACGCCTCGTTGGCCTGCGTCGCCCACTGCATGGCTACGCGCTGCTCCGCTTCCGGCTTGGCCGCAAAGCGATCCGGGTGCACCGTGTTCTGCAACTCGCGATAGGCGGCGTCGAGCTTGTCCCGATCGAGCGCGTAGGTCGCGGGCAGCTGGAAGAGTTCGAAGTGGGTTTGCATGGCGTGACGAGCGAGACTCAGGGTAGGCGAGCGCTGTTACGCCTCACGCCTCACTCCTGGCACCTTCACACTCAGACGTTGAACGACTCACCGCAACCGCACTCGTTCTTCACGTTCGGGTTGTTGAACTTGAAGCCTTCGTTCAGCCCTTCGCGCGCGTAGTCGAGTTCGGTGCCGTCGATGTAGGGCAGGCTCTTCGGGTCGACGAAGATCGTCACGCCAAAGCTCTGGAACACTTCGTCGCCTTCGGGTTGTTCGTCGGCAAACTCAAGCTTGTAGGCCATCCCCGAGCAGCCGGTGGTGCGTACGCCCAGGCGGATGCCAACTCCCTTGCCGCGTTTGGCGAGGTAATTCGAAACGTGCTGTGCGGCGCGTTCAGACAGGGTGACGGCCATGGCTTACTCCAGCCCTTTTTTCTGCTTGTAGTCGGCGACCGCCGCCTTGATTGCGTCTTCGGCGAGGATCGAACAGTGGATTTTCACCGGCGGCAACGCGAGTTCTTCGGCAATCGCCGTGTTCTTGATTTCCATCGCCTGGTCGAGCGTCTTGCCCTTGACCCACTCGGTGACGAGCGAGGACGAGGCGATCGCCGAGCCACACCCGTAGGTCTTGAACTTGGCGTCTTCGATCAGCCCATCTGCGCCGACCTTGATTTGCAGTTTCATCACGTCGCCGCAGGCCGGCGCGCCGACCATGCCGGTGCCGACGCCGTCGTCAGCCTTGTCGAACGAGCCAACGTTGCGGGGGTTTTCGTAATGGTCGAGTAGTTTGTCGCTGTATGACATGGTTTGCTCCTTTCAGTCGCAAAGGCGAGAAGTCAGGCGCGAGGGGCAGGTAGACGCCTCACCCCTTACGCCTCCCTCCTCACAAAAAATTCAATGTGCCGCCCACTGCACGGTATTCAAATCGATGCCTTCCTTGAACATCTCCCACAGCGGCGAGAGTTCGCGCAGCTTGCCGATTTTTTCGTGCAGCAGCTTGATGGCGTAATCGACTTCTTCTTCGGTGGTGAAGCGGCCGATGGAGAAGCGGATCGAGCTGTGCGCGAGTTCGTCGGAACGCCCCAGCGCGCGCAACACGTAGGAAGGTTCCAGGCTCGCCGAGGTACAGGCGGAACCGGACGACACGGCCAGATCCTTGATCGCCATGATGAGCGATTCACCTTCGACGAAGTTGAAGCTGACGTTGAGGTTGTGCGGCACGCGGCGTTCCACGTCGCCGTTCAGATGCACCTCCTCGATGTCCTTGAGGCCGTTGTAGAGACGGTCGCGCAACATGCGGATGCGCTCGTTCTCAGTCGCCATTTCTTCACGGGCGATGCGGAAGGCTTCGCCCATGCCGACGATCTGGTGCGTGGCCAGCGTGCCGGAGCGCATCCCGCGCTCGTGACCGCCGCCGTGCATCTGCGCCTCCAGGCGGATGCGCGGTTTGCGCTGCACGTATAGCGCGCCAATGCCCTTGGGGCCGTAGGTTTTGTGCGCCGAAAACGACATCAGGTCGACCGGCAGGGTTTTCAGGTTGATCGGCATCTTGCCGGTGGCCTGCGCGGCGTCGACGTGAAAGATCACACCCTTTTCGCGGCAGATCTTGCCGATGGCTTCGATGTCCTGGATCACGCCGATTTCGTTGTTTACCGCCATTACCGACGCCAGCACGGTGTCCGGACGAATCGCGGCCCGGAACACGTCCAGATCGACCAGACCGTTTTCCATCACCGGCAGATAGGTGGCCTCGAAGCCCTGACGCTCCATCTCGCGCACAGTGTCGAGCACGGCCTTGTGCTCGGTCATCACGGTGATGATGTGCTTGCCTTTGGTGCCCGAATAGAAATTGGCCGCGCCCTTGATGGCGAGGTTGTTCGATTCGGTGGCACCCGAGGTGAACACGATTTCCTTGGGGTCGGCCCCTACCAGCAGGGCGACCTGCTCGCGCGCTTCTTCCACCGCTTTTTCGGCTGTCCAGCCGAAGGGGTGCGAGCGCGAGGCGGGGTTACCGAAGTCCTCGACCAGGTAGGGGATCATTTTTCTTGCCACGCGCGGGTCGACCGGGGTGGTGGCGGAGTAGTCGAAGTAGATCGTTTTCATCGTATTGCCTTTGTTTCCATCAGTACGTTCAGGCGGCCAGCGTCATCTTGGGCGAGCGCCGATCCTGCAAAACCTTGTCCTTGCATTCGTCCTGCTTGGCCACCAGCGAAGCCAGCGTGACGTTATCCAGGTAATCGTAAATATGGGCATTGAGCCCGACCCACAAGTCGTGCGTGAGGCAGCGGTGCTCGTCGTGGCAGTTTTCCTTGCCGCCGCACTGGGTGGCATCAATAGGTTCGTCCACGGCGCGGATGATATCGGCCACGCTGACATCGGCCAGCGGCTTGGCGAGGAAGTAGCCACCACCCGGCCCCCGCACGCTCTCGACCAGTTCATGACGGCGCAGGCGGCTGAACAGTTGTTCCAGATACGAAAGGGATATGTCCTGGCGTTCGCTGATGCCAGCCAGCGTCACCGGGTGCTTGCCGCCGCGCAGCGCCAGATCCAGCATGGCGGTCACAGCGAAGCGCCCCTTGGTGGTCAGTCTCATGGCTTGATCTCCTGAATGGTGCCCGGCTCAATTCCGAGCATTTCAGTCAAGTATTCCTTATTCCCACTGTTTTAGTCAACAATTTTGTTGAGGAAGTTCGGGTCGAAATCGTCTGTTTTGTCCTCGTCTGCCGGAATCTCCGCGCCCAGTTTCTGGAGCTGGGCAAGAATCATGTCGAGGCGTTTGTCAGTGTGCGCAGAATGGTCAATCAACCCATGAAGCGCCTTGACGACGGGGTCGTTCATGTCGGCCGAAATGGCGTAGGCAGAAAATCCGAGTTTTTCTGCCTGAGCCTTGCGCACCTTTTCGGTGGTGCTGTCCAGGATGCGGGCGGGAATGCCCACCGCTGTCGCATCATCGGGCACATCCTTGACGACAACTGCGTTGGAGCCCACGCGCGCATTGGCCCCGATACTGATGGGGCCAAGGATCTTGGCACCCGCCCCCACCACCACACCGGGTTTCAGCGTGGGATGGCGCTTGCCCTTGTTCCACGACGTCCCGCCGAGCGTCACGCCGTGATACAGGGTGCAGTCGTCGCCGATTTCGGCGGTTTCGCCGATCACCACGCCCATGCCGTGGTCGATGAAAACCCGGCGGCCAATGGTCGCGCCCGGGTGGATTTCTATGCCCGTGATCCAGCGCGCGAAATGCGAGGTGAAGCGCGCCAGCCATTTCCATCCGCGCCGCCACAGGCCATGCGCCAGGCGGTGGATCAAGATGGCATGAAAGCCGGGATAGGTGGTGACAACTTCAAAGGTCGAGCGCGCAGCCGGATCCCGATCGAACACGACAGCGATGTCTTCCCTGATTTGGCTGAATAGACTCATACCCGCAGAATGCTTATTCCGAGTAAATTGGTCAAGTATTGGGCGGGCGAGTTCCGGCCGCTTTCGCTTCCTGCGCCGCCGTGAGGATGCCGCGCAGAATGTTCACTTCTTCTCGCGACAGCCGGGTGCGCGAAAACAACCGGCGCAGTTTCAGCATCAGTTTTCCCGGTGAGCCGGGATTCAGAAATTCCAGATCGGCAAGCGCCGCTTCCAAATGGCCGTAAAACCGCTCGATCTCGCCACCGCTGGCCGCATCCAGTTCCATCTCCGGCCAGCTTGGCTGATCCAGCCACACGCGACGGACTTCGTAACTCAGCACCTGCACGGCCGCTGCAAGGTTGAGCGAGCTGTACTGCGGATTAGCCGCGATCGTCACCAAGCCCTGGCACAGACTCAGTTCCTCGTTCGACAAGCCGCTGGTTTCGTTGCCGAACACCAGCGCCACCGGCGCGGATTGCGCTTCGGTCAACAGTCGGGCGGCGGCCTGTTGCGGCATCAGCACCTCGGCGACGATGTCGCGCCGGCGTGCCGACACGCCCAGGGCCAGTGTGGTGTCCGCCAGCGCCTCGGCCAGCGTCGAACATACCCTGGCAGCGGCCAGCACGTCGATTGCGCCCGACGCCATGGCCTCGGCCTGGCTGTTGGGAAACACGGCCGGCTCAACGAGGACGAGTTGCGACAAGCCCATGGTTTTCATCGCCCGCGCCGCCGCCCCGATGTTGCCGGGATGGCTGGTGCGCGCGAGTACCACGCGAATGTTGTCGAGAAGCTGGGGATTCGGTTGCGTCATCCAGTAAAATGCGGGCTCGTTCTTTGAAGCCCGTGACCTCTCCATGCATCCCATGCTCAACACGGCGGTGAAAGCCGCTCGCAAAGCCGGGGCGATCATCAATCGCGCCTCGCTCGACCTCGACCAGCTCACCGTGCGGAGCAAACAGGATCGCGACTACGTCAGCGAAGTCGACCAGATGGCCGAACGCGCCATTATCGAAACCCTGCTGGACGCCTATCCAAATCACGGGATTTTAGCAGAGGAGTCCGGCACGTCCGACGCCAAGAACGGCGAGGACTACCAGTGGATCATTGATCCACTCGATGGCACCACCAATTTCCTGCACGGCCTGCCACAGTATTCGGTGTCGATCGCCTTGAAGCACAAGGGCCAGATCACCCAGGCCGTGGTGTTCGATCCCGCGCGCAACGAACTCTTTACCGCTACCCGGGGCCGGGGTGCCATGCTCAACGACCGCCGCATCCGCGCCAGCAACCGCAGCAAGCTGACAGAATGCCTCATCGGCACCGGCTTCCCCTTCCGCGATTTCAGTTTTGCCGAGGCCTACGTCAACATGTTCCGCGACATGATGAAGGCCACTTCGGGCCTGCGCCGTCCGGGCTCGGCTGCACTTGATCTGTCCTGGGTGGCCTGCGGCCGCTACGACGGTTTCTGGGAAATGCACCTGAAACCCTGGGATCTCGCCGCCGGCAGCCTCATCGCCCAGGAAGCCGGCGCGCTCGTCGGCAACTTCATGGGTGACGAAGGCTTTCTCGACTCCGGCAACATCGTCGCCGGCAACCCCAAGGTGTTTGCCCAGATGCTCCAGATTCTGGCTCCGCACCTGCCGCCCGAATTGAAGGTCTGACCCCGCGTACAGCCATGTCGACCGCCAGGGAGGCGTCCGCCCACACGCCGATGATGCAGCAGTACCTGGGCATCAAGGCGCAGCATCCCGACATGCTGCTGTTCTACCGCATGGGCGATTTTTACGAACTGTTTTTTGACGACGCGGAAAAAGCTGCGCGGCTGCTGAATATCACGCTCACCACGCGCGGGGCGTCGGCGGGCAGCCCGATCAAGATGGCGGGCGTGCCGTATCACAGCGCCGAACAGTACCTGGCGCGGCTGCTGAAACTGGGTGAATCGGTGGTCATCGCCGAACAGGTGGGCGACCCCGCCACGTCCAAAGGCCCGGTCGAACGCCAGGTCTCGCGCATCGTCACGCCGGGCACGCTCACCGATTCGGGCCTGCTCGACGAATCACGCGACACACTGATTCTCGCCATCGCCCCTGGCCGGGTTCATGGCGCGCCATCGCCAGAAAAACTCGGCGTCGCCTGGCTCAATCTCGCCGCCGGGCGCTTCCAGGTCGCGGAAATTCTCCCTACTGCGCTGCCCGCCCTGCTGGCGCGCGTGCGGCCAGCGGAAATCCTCGCCCCCGACGATTTCACGCTCGACGCGCCCTGTGCCGTCAGGCGGTTGGCCCCGTGGCAGTTCGACGACGCCAGCGCCCAGGCCCGTTTAGCCCAGCAGTTTGGCAGCCATGATCTTGCCGGCTTCGGCGTCGCCGATCTCGCGCTCGCCATCGCCGCTGCCGGCACCCTGCTCGATTACATCCAATCCACCCAGCGCACCGCCCTGCCCCACCTGCAAGCTATTTGCGCCGAGCGCGACGGCGAATACGTGCAGCTCGACGCCGCCACGCGACGCAATCTGGAACTCACCGAAACCCTGCGCGGCGAGGCATCGCCCACCCTGCTCTCGGTGTTCGACACCACCGCCACCGGCATGGGGACGCGTTTATTGAGACACTGGCTGCACCATCCGCTACGTGATCGTGCGGTACTGACACAACGGCGCGACGCCATCGGCGTGCTCGTCGAGCAGCCCGACACCGCCGCCAGCCTCACCCGTTTGCTGAAAAGCTGCGCCGATGTGGAACGCATCAGTGGCCGAATCGCGCTGAAAAACGCCCGGCCGCGCGACCTCTCCGGCCTGCGCGACACACTGGCCTTGCTGCCGGAACTCGCCGCCGCCCTGCCCGACGACCGCGCGCGCCTTGCCGCCTTGTGCGACGCGCTCGCCGCCCGCCCCGATCTGCACACCCTGCTCGCCCATGCCGTGCAGCCCGAACCCGCCAGCGTGCTGCGTGAAGGCGGCGTCATCGCCGACGGGTTTGATGCCGAGCTCGACGAACTGCGTGCGCTGACGCGCGACGCCGGCACCTTCCTGCTGGAACTGGAAACGCGCGAACGCGCGCGCTCTGGCATCGGCAATCTCAAGGTCGAATACAACAAGGTGCACGGTTTTTACATCGAAGTCAGCCGCGCCCAGGCCGACAAAACCCCGGTGCCCGATGACTACCGCCGCCGCCAGACGCTGAAAAACGCCGAGCGCTACATTACGCCCGAACTGAAAGCCTTCGAGGACAAGGCGCTGTCCGCGCAGGAACGCGCGCTGGCGCGCGAGAAAATGCTGTTCGACGCGCTGCTCGACACGCTGACCCCGCACGTGCCCGCCCTGCTCGCGATTGCCGCCGCGCTCGCCGAACTCGACGTGCTGGCGAGCCAGGCCGAACGCGCCGCTGTACTGAAACTGTGCGCGCCCGACTACAGCGACGAACCCGGTGTCCTGATCCGGGCGGGACGCCACCCTGTGGTCGAAGCACAGGTCGAGCACTTCATTCCCAACGACGTCGCGCTCCACCGCACCCGGCAGATGCTGCTCATCACTGGCCCCAACATGGGCGGCAAATCGACCTATATGCGCCAGACCGCGCTGATCGCCTTGCTGGCCTGCTGCGGCCTGTGGGTGCCGGCGGTGTCAGCAAAAATCGGCGACATCGACCAGATCTTCACCCGCATCGGCGCGTCGGATGACCTCGCCGGCGGTCGCTCCACCTTCATGGTCGAAATGACCGAAACCGCGCACATCCTGCACAATGCCAGCGCCAACAGCCTGGTATTGCTCGACGAGATCGGGCGTGGCACCTCCACCTTCGATGGCCTCGCGCTGGCGTGGGCGGTGGCGCGGCATCTGGTGTCCGCCACCCGCGCCTTCACTCTGTTCGCCACCCACTATTTCGAACTGACCCAGCTGGCGCAGGAATTCAGGCAACTCGCCAACGTCCACCTGGATGCCAAGGAACACGGCACCGACCTGGTGTTCCTGCACGCGGTGGAAGAAGGCCCCGCCTCGCAAAGCTACGGCATCCAGGTCGCCCGCCTGGCTGGCGTACCCGGCCCGGTAATCCACGCCGCACGCCGCCACCTGCGCGAACTCGAAGACGCACAACTTCAACCCGGCCCTCAGGGCGACTTGTTCGCCGCCCACCTGCCCAACGACACGCCACCGCCGCACCCCGCGCTGGATCAGTTGCGCGAGCTCGACCCCGACGCGCTCACGCCGAAAGCGGCGCTGGATATGCTGTATGCGCTGAAAGCGCATTTATGAAATTTGGCGCGCTGAAAGCGCATTTATAAATGTGTAGCGCGCTGAAAGCGCATTTATGAAATTTGGCACGCTGAAAACGCAGTTGTGAAGTCCAGCGCGCTGAAAGCACCGTTGTAAAACCCGGCTTACTAAACGACCCCATAAGGTCCGTCCGCGTCAGCACGCCCCCCCACCTCAGCCGTACATATAGTCCCGCCTGAACGGGTAGTTCGGCTGCGTGGCGTCGATGGCCTTGCCGGCGAGCACTTGCCACAGTTCCAGCCAGCCGCGATCAAAGGCGTGGGCGGAACCGGCCATGTAGATGCGCCAGATGCGGTATTTTTCCTGGCCGATGAGTTCGATGGCGCGGCCGGCCTGGGCTTCCAGGCGGTGTACCCAGTGCCACAGGGTGCGGGCGTAATGGGGACGCAGGTTTTCGGCGTCCAGGCATTCCAGGGGGCCGCTGCTGGCGGCGGCGAGCACGTCGGACACATGAACGAGTTCGCCGCCGGGAAAGACGTAGTCGTCGACGAATTCGGCTATGCCGCCGCCCAGGCCTTGAGACTTGAGGGCGGCAGCGGTGATGCCGTGGTTGAGGACGAGGCCGCCGGGCTTGAGCAGGGCGTGAATCTTGCGGAAGTAATCGGCCAGGTGAGCGCGTCCGACGTGTTCGAACATGCCCACGCTGGCAATTTTGTCGTAGCTGCCGTGCTCGGGCACGTCGCGGTAATCCAGGCGGCGGATGTCGATGCGGTCGGCCAGGCCCAGCTCGCGCGCTCGCGCAGTCGCATAGGCGTGCTGGTCTTGCGACAGGGTGATCCCTGCGGCGTGCACGCCATAGTGCTGCACAGCATGGCGAACAAGGCCGCCCCAGCCGCAGCCGATGTCGAGAAACCGTTCTCCCGGTTGCAGCGCAAGCTTGCGACAAATGTGGTCAAACTTGGCGACCTGCGCGCCGTCGAGGCAGACGCCGTCGGCGCGGAAATAGGCGCAGGAATAGGCCCGCTCGGCATCCAGCCATAGGCCGTAAAAATCGTTGGAAACGTCGTAGTGATACTGAATGTTCTGGCGGTCGCGGCTGCGGGTGTGCCGCCACCACTTCCACGCAGCGTCGCCCTGTTTGGGCGTACTGTGGTCGGCGTCACAGAGTTGGCCGCCCAGCGCCAGAATGTCGTGGATGTCGCCTTCGAGGTCGATTGCACCCTGCACGTAAGCACGGGCAATTTCGCCGAGGCTGGGGTTGGCCAGCGTTTTCAGCGCTGCTGGCGCGGCAATCCTCAAGCCCACGCGCGCGGTGTCACCTGGAACCCCCAGGCGTTCGCCATTCCACAGTTCCACCGACAGCGGCAGGCCGCTGCGTTCAAGGGAATATTTCACCTGGTTGATGAGCACACGGTCCAGCAGCATGACATTCCTCCTGTCGGCGGGGTCTCCCGCCGTTTTAACTCCGTTCAGGCAAAATCGGCGACCAGCACAGCGCGGCGGTAGCCCGCTAGCGTGAGCGGGCCGATACCCTAGGATAGACGACACCGACGTGGATGACACCCAGGGCGGGGCTTTCACAATCATATTCCCCGAACGGTTGTTGGCGTCGGTTCATGCCCCTGAAGCAAACTCTCACGGCGTTCCCAGTAACGGTTCGCTCAGACCGCCCCTCCTGCTGAGCCGTTCACCCGAACACCACCTCCGCCACATCCTGATACCGCTTCGCGAAATGCACCGTCATCCCTGCCCGGATGTGGTCGGGCAGTTTGTCAAAATCGCGGCGGTTGGCTTCGGGGAGGATGAGTTCGTGCAGGCCGATGCGGCGGGCGGCGATGACTTTCTCGCGGATGCCGCCGACGGGCAGGATCTGGCCGGTGAGGGTGAGTTCGCCGGTCATGGCGAGCGGGCGCGGAATCTTTTTGTTCTTTGCCAGCGACAAAAGCGCGGTGGCCATGGTGACGCCGGCGCTGGGGCCGTCTTTGGGAGTGGCACCTTCGGGCACGTGCAGGTGGACGAAACTCTTGTCGAAGAAGGTTTCATCCGCGCCGTAGGCCTTGAGGTGCGAGGCGACGTAGCTGTAGGCGATTTCGGCGGATTCCTTCATCACGTCGCCGAGTTTGCCGGTGAGCTTGAAGCCTCGGTTGAGGGTATGCACGCGGCTGGCTTCGACCGGCAGGGTGGCTCCGCCCATGGAGGTCCACGCCAGGCCCGTGACGACGCCGACGCCGGTAATGGGTTTTTCTTTGCTGAACACGGGTTTGTCGAGGTAGGTCTCGATTTCTTTGGTGCCGATCTTGATGGGCGTGTGCGCGCCGCCGAGGATTTTGACGACGGCCTTGCGGGCGACGCGGCCGAGCTGCTTTTCCAGATTGCGCACGCCGGCCTCTCGGGCGTAGCCCTCGATAACGTGGCGGATAGCGCTTTCGGTGAGGGTGAGCTGGCTCTTCTTCAGTCCGGATTTTTCCAGCACGCGCGGCCACAGGTGGTGCCGGGCGATGGCGAGTTTTTCTTCGGTGATGTAGCCGGAGAGCCGGATGACTTCCATGCGGTCGAGCAGCGCGGACGGGATGGAAAAATCGTTGGCGGTGCAGATGAACAGCGTTTTGGACAGATCAAAACGCACGTCCAGATAGTGGTCGAGGAATTCGGCGTTCTGCTCGGGGTCCAGCACTTCGAGCAGCGCGCTCGCGGGGTCGCCCTGGAAGCTCGCGCCGATCTTGTCGACTTCGTCGAGCATGATGACGGGATTGGACGATTCCACTTCCTTCAGCGCCTGCAAGAACTTGCCCGGCATGGCCCCGATGTAGGTGCGGCGGTGGCCCTTGATCTCGGCTTCGTCGCGCATGCCGCCGACAGAAAAGCGATAGAACTTGCGCCCCAGCGCCTCGGCGATGGATTTGCCGATGGAGGTTTTGCCCACGCCGGGCGGGCCGATCAAGAGCAGGATGGAGCCCGACATGCGGCCTTTCATCGCGCCCACGGCCAGAAATTCGAGGATGCGGTCTTTCACGTCGGCGAGACCATCGTGGTCGCGGTCGAGGATGGTGCGCGCGCGGTCAAGGTCGAAGCTGTCCTGCGTGGTGATGCCCCAGGGCAGCACGGTCAGCCAGTCGAGGTAGTTGCGGGTGACGGTGTATTCGGCCGAACCGGTTTCCAGCAGCGACAGCTTGTGCATTTCCTCGTCGATGCGTTTCTGCGCGTGCGGCGGCACGGTGAGTTTGGCCAGCCGTTCGCGAAAGGTGTCGAGTTCGGCGGTCTTGTCGTCCTTGGCAATGCCCAGTTCCTTCTGGATGGCTTTCAACTGCTGGTGCAGGAAGAATTCGCGCTGCTGCTCGCTCATTTTTTCGTCGACGCGTTCGCGGATTTGCGACTGGATGCGCGCCACGTCGAGTTCTTTTTTCAGCAGCACCAGCACTTTTTCCATGCGCTTCTTCAGCGCCAGGGCTTCCAGCACCTCCTGCAATTCGGTTTTGGACGCGGTGGTGAGGCTGGCGGCAAAGTCGGTGAGCTGCGAAGGTTCGTTGGGGCCAAAGCGGTTGAGAAAAAACTTGAGCTCTTCGGAATACAGCGGATTGAGCGGCAGCAACTCCTTGATGGTGTTGATGATCGCCATCGAATAGGCGCGGATTTCGTCGGAATCGGGTTTGCCCGGCTCGTTGGGGTAGTCCACGCGCACCCGGTACGGCGGCACGTCGGACAACCATTCAACGATGCGGAAGCGGCGCACGCCTTCGGCGATGAACTGCATCTTGCCGTCGCCGCGCACCGGATGATGGATGCGCACCATGGTGCCGACCGATTTGAAGTCGGCGCGTTTCACGTCGTCGGTGTCGTCGGGTTTCACCACCACCAGGCCGACCATGTGGTGCGGCACGCGCGCCACGGCTTCCATGGTGGGGAACCACGGCGCTTCGTTCATCAGGAGCGGCAGGGTCTGCGCGGGGAAGAAGGGTTTTTCCGTCAGTGGCAGCAGGTGCAGCTCATCCGGCAACGGCGGTGGCGCGGGAAGCTGGCGGTTCTCGGGCAGGATTTCGCCTTCGATGGCGGTGTCAGGGTGTTCGTCTGGCCCGGGGGCTTCGGGTTTGGCGTTGCGGGGCATGATCCGATCGTCGTGTTGGTTTGGGTATTCACGAAGTATCGGGGTTGCCGCCGGGTTTTCAAGGCCGGGGCGCGGATATTGGCTGGCTGACCGGAATTTCCTCGGCCACGTCGGGCAGGCTGGACAGGATCATCAGCTCCACCCGGCGGTTGCGCGCGCGGCCCTCCGGCGTGGTGTTGGCGGCCACCGGCTGGCTGGCTTCGCGGCCAATGGCGTAGAGCCGCGCGGGGTCGATGCCGCTGTCGGCAAACAGGCGCACCACGCTGCTGGCGCGCACCGCCGAAAGCTCCCAGTTGGACGGAAATTGCGCGCTCTGAATCGGCACGTCGTCGGTATGGCCGGTGATTTCCAGGTTGAAAGGCTCGCGTGCCAGCGTGGTGGCCACCGCGCGCAGCACACCCAGCGAATCGGCTTGCAGCACGGCTTCGCCCGGTTTGAACAGCACGTTGGCGTTGATTTCGATGGTGACGCCGCGCCGGCTTTGCGTGACGCGCACCTTGCCTTCCTTCACCAGCGGGCCCATGGATTCCAGCAGATTGTTGGCCACGGCCTTCATGTGTTCGCGTTCCTCGTGCGCCTGCTGCTGCTTGAGCGTGCGCTGTTTTACCTCGGGCGGCAGGGGCTTGGCGGGTTGCAGGTTGGGCACGGGCGCATCCACCGGCGACGGCGTTTTGCCAAACGCGTCGCCCAGCGCGTCAGATAACACGCGATATTTGCTTTCGTTCACCGCCGACACGGCGTACATCACCACAAAAAACGCGAACAGCAGAGTGATGAAATCGGCGTAGGAAATCAGCCAGCGATCGGCGTTTTCGTGCTCGAAGACGATGCGGCGGCGACGGCGCATGGTTTATAGATAACCCTTGAGCTTGGCTTCGATAATGCGCGGGTTGTCGCCCTGGGCGATGCCCATCAGGCCGTCGCAGAGGATTTCGTGTTCGGCCACGCGCCGCGCAATGCTGAACTTGATCTTGTTGGCAATCGGCAGGAACACCAGGTTGGCCAGGCCCACGCCGTAGATGGTGGCGACAAAGGCCACGGCAATGCCCGCGCCGAGCTTGCTGGGATCGGAGAGATTTTCCATCACATGAATCAGCCCCAGCACCGCACCCAGAATGCCGAGCGTGGGCGCGTAGCCGCCGGCGATTTCCCACACTCGCGCGGCCTGGCGTTCGTGGGTTTCAAAGTTGACGATCTGCACATCCAGCGTGTCGCGCAGCTTGGTGGCGTCGGCCCCGTCGATGAGCAGTTGCAGGCCGGTTTTCTGGAAGGGGTCGCGCGTCATGCCCATATATTTTTCCAGCGCCAGCGGGCCTTCGCTGCGCGCGGTGTGCGACCACATGACGATGCGGCGAATCAGCCCTTGCGCGTCGGATTCGGGTGGGCGAAACGCCCAGCGCGCCATGCGCAGGCCCTTGAGAAACACCGGCAGCGGGTGATGCAACAGCACCGCCGCCAGCGTGCCCACCACCACGATGACAAACGCCGCCGGTTGCATGAGGATGCCGAGCTGCCCGCCTTCGATGGCCTGGCCGCCGACGATGGCGGCGACGCCGAGAACCAGCCCGATCAGGCTTGCGCGATCCATGCGTCTTCCTTGAGTTTGGCGCGCAGCCGCGCGATGGCCTGGCCGTGCAGCTGACAGATGCGTGATTCGGACACCCCGAAGACCTCGGCGATTTCGCGCAGGTTGAGTTCCTGTTCGTAGTACAGCGACATCAGAAGTTGCTCGCGTTCGGGCAGGTTTTCGATGCCGGCGATGATGCAGGCGCGCAGGTTGGCGTCGAGCAACTGCGGCAGCGGCATCGAGGCCTCGTCGGCCGATTGCTTGTCGAGAAAGGAATCGTCTTCGTCGGCGTTGCCGAAATCTTCAAAGTACAGCAGCTGGTGGCCGCGCGCGTCGCCCAGCATGTCCTGGTATTCGGCGATGGGCAGTTTCATCTCGGCGGCGATTTCCGCTTCGTTGGGCTGGCGGCCCAGACGGTGCTGGAGTTTGCTGATGACGTCTTCGATCTTGCGCATCGACTGGCGCGCGCTCCTCGGCATCCAGTCGAGATGGCGCAGTTCGTCGATCATCGAGCCGCGTATGCGCTGGATGGCGTAGGCCTCGAACTGTGCGCTCTGTGCTTCGTCGTAGCGGCTGATGGCGTCAATCAGGCCGATCATGCCGGCCTGCACCAGGTCGTCCTCTTCGACGCTCGGCGGCAGGCGGCCCATCATGTGGTGCGCCAGCCGCTTCACCATGGGCATGTACTGCGTGAGCAGTTCGCCCTTTTCATCGCGCTGTGCCTTGCCGGTTGCCGTGTACATGATCGCGGAGTCCTCAGTGCCGGCAGGCCTCGACCAGGCGGCCGCCCTGCATCACCCGCTGCATGAAGCCCCCTACCCCGCCCAGCCCGGACGACTGCGGCCAGCGCAACAGGGTGTCGGCGAGCTGGCGGAACTGCGAGGTGGAGGGTGAAACGGGAAACGCCTCGATCACGGAGGTGCGCAGGCGGTTGGCGCGGTCGAGTTTTTCGTCGTGCGGCAGATAGCCCAGGGTGTCGATCGTCACGCCCAGATAGCGGCTCGCGGTGTCGGCAAAGTTGTGCGTCACGGCACGCGCCTGTTCGGCTGACGTGGCGCGGTTGAGCAGAAGGCGGAACTGGCGTTTGCCAAAGTTCATCGCCAGCCGCTTCACCAGCGTGTAGCAGTCGGTGAGCGCCGCCTGGCCCGGCGGCAGCACGATGAGGATTTCGGAGGCGGCCAGCCCCAGCGGCAGCGCGTCGGGATCGGTGGCGTCTTCCATGTCCACCAGCACCACGTCCACACCGCATTGCAGTTGGTCGAAACGGGCGGCGAGCCAGTCCTGATCGCGATCCGACAAGCGACCCAGCCGCGTAAAGCCGCCGCCGATGGGCAGCACCTGCACGTTGTCGGGGCCGGTGAGGATCAGGTCTTCCAGCGCACAGCGGCCGGCCAGCACATCAGACACGTCGTGCAGCGGCACCAGCCCCAGTGCGGCGGCGGCACCGCGTCCGTGGCGGGCCTGGTCGATGATGAGCACGTCGCGGCCGGCGCGGGCGAGCGCGGCGGCGAGGTTGGCCGTGGCTACGGTTTTGCCCGCGCCCTTCTGCCCGCTCATCACGGTAATGACCTGGAGCGTGTTGCCGCGCAGGCCGCCATCGGTCTGGCCGAGCAGGCGGCGCAGGCCGGCGGCCTGGTCGGTTTTGAGCTTATCCATGGGCCACCGCGCTTTCTGCATGAACCGAATGGCCGCTCATCGCATAGGCGAGTTCGTGATCGTCGAGCTGCCACGGCGACGACAGCGTGCGCGTTTTGAACGCGCGGTGGATGAGGTACTGGCGGTTGGCGAGATGCAGGTCTTCGGGCACGCGCTGGCCGGTGGCGAGGTAATGCACCATCAGGTCGTGGCGGATCGCGCAATCGAGCGCGGGGCCGAGGCTCGCGGCTTCGTCGATCTTGGTGAGGATGCAGCCGTCGAGCCCGCGACGGCGGTAGGCCTCGACCACTTCATTCAAGGTGTCGCCGTGGCTGGTGGCGTTGAGCATCAACAGGCGCTTGATCGGCTGGCCGGCCTGACTGAGCATTTCCACCTGCTCGGCCACCGCCTGGTCGCGCTGGCTCATGCCCACGGTGTCGATCAGCACGGTGTGCTTGTTGCGCAGTTCGGCCAGCGCGAGCTTTAGGTCGGCGGCGTCGCGCACGGCGTGCACGGTCACGCCGAGGATCTTGCCGTAGATGCGCAGCTGTTCATGGCCGCCGATCCGGTAGCTGTCGGTGGTCAGGAGCGCCAACTTGTCGGCCCCGTGGCGCACCACAAAGCGCGCGGCGAGTTTGGCGGTGGTGGTGGTTTTGCCGGCCCCGGTCGGGCCCATCAGCGCAAATACGCCGCCATCGTCGAGCAGGTCGGTTTCGTGCTGCATCACGTTCAGGCGCTTCATCAGGGTGTTGCGCATCCACACCTGAGCGTCGGCTTCGTCGTGCGGAAGCTCGTCGAGCAGGTCGCGCGCCAGCGTCGCCGAAAAACCGGCGGACAGCAGGTCGCGCATCACACCGGCCCCGGCGGGGTCGCGGCCCGGCAGTTCGCGCCAGGCGAGATCGTCGATGCGGGTTTCGAGGCGGGTGCGCATGGCCTTGAGTTCGGCGAGGATGCTTTGCGTCATTTCGGCGCTTTCCGGGCTGGGCACGGCGACGCGTTCGACCAGGCGGCGCTTGAAGCTGACGGCAGGCTCGACTTCGCGGCGACGGGGCTCGGCGGCGGCAGGCGCGGCGCGGGGGAAATCGTCGTACTCAAAGGGGTCGGCTTCGTGCGCCGGTCTGTCGCGCAGGCGCGGCGCGGCGTCCTGGGTTCGGGCGCGGAAATCATCCGCCGCTGCGCGCGCCGGCGGCGGCGTGTCTTCCACCGGCGGGGCCATCGAGGCAATTGCTTCGGCCGGCATGGCCAGCACCTCCACCCCACCCTCCACCGCGCGATTGGAGAGGATGACGGCGTCGGGCCCGAGTACCTCGCGCAACTGGCGCATGGCTTCACGGGATGTTTTGGCGACGATGCGTTTCACGTTCATGCTGCTCCTCCTACCAGGGATGTCACTTTGATCTGTTTGCCTTCGGGCACTTCAGCGTGCGAAAGCACTTTGAGTTGCGGCACGGTGCGCCGCAGAAAACGGGCGAGCAGCGGACGCAGCACGGCGGGCGTCAGCAGCACGGCGGGATGACCCAGCGCTTCCTGGCGCTGCGCGGTGGCGTGGGTGCGGGCCAGCAGGCTGTCGGCCAGCCCCGGCTCCATGGCTGCGCCTTCGCTGCCGGCTTGCAGGCTTTGCATCAGCAGGCGCTCCAGGTTCTGGTCCAGCGCCATCACCGGCAGTTCGCCGGAGGCACCATAAATCTGCTGCACGATGGAGCGGCCCAGCGCCACGCGCACCAGCGCGGTGAGTTCGTTGGGATCCTGCACGCGGGTAGCGTGTTCGAGCAGGGTGTCGAGGATGCTGCGCATGTCGCGGATGGCCACGCCTTCGATGAGCAGGTTTTGCAGCACCTTTTGCAGCACCGACACCGGCAGGAGCTTGGGCACCAGGTCTTCCACCAGCTTGGGTGCGCTCTTGCCCAGATGGTCGAGCAGCGCCTGCGTTTCCTGGCGGCCCAGCAGCTCGGCGGCATGCTGGGTGACCAGATGGTTGAGGTGGGTGGCGACGACCGTGCCGGCGTCGACCACGGTATAGCCCATGGCCTGCGCCTGCTCGCGCATGTCGGCCTCGATCCACACGGCCGGCAGGCCAAAGGCGGGATCCTTGGTCTGGGTGCCCGGCAGCGGGGCCACCACGCTGCCCGGATCGATGGCGAGGAAGGCACCGGTACGCACTTCACCGTTGCCAATTTCCACACCCTTGAGCGTGATGCGGTAGCTGTTGGGATTGATTTCGAGGTTGTCGCGGATGTGCACGGCGGGCGGCAGGAAGCCGACGTCACGCGCGAATTTTTTGCGGATGCCCTTGATGCGGCGCACCAGTTCACCGTCGGCGGCGGCATCCACCAGCGGAATCAGGCGGTAGCCGACTTCCAGACCCAGGGTGTCGATGGGAGCGACGTCTTCCCAGCTCGCTTCCTGGGCTTCCACGGCGGCCACCGGCGCAGCGGCCACTTCGGGTTCGGGTGTGGCGGGCTTGTGGCTGCCGCGCCAGGCCAGCCAGGCCATGCCGCCGGCCAGCAGCAGGAAGGCAAAGTTCGGCATGCCGGGGATCATGCCCATGAGGCCGAGGATGGCGGCGGTGATGTAGAGCGCCTGCGTCTTGCTGAACACGTTGGAGAGCATCTGCCCGGCGATGTCTTCCTCGGTGGACACGCGGCTGACGATGATGCCGGCGGCAATCGAAATCACCAGTGCGGGAATCTGCGCGACCAGGCCGTCGCCGATGGCGAGCAGCGTGTAGTTCGACGCCGCATCGGACATGGACAGATCGTGCTGCATCACGCCGACGACAAAGCCGCCGAGGATGTTGATGAGCAGGATGAGGATGCCGGCGATGGCATCGCCGCGTACGAATTTCGAGGCACCGTCCATGGATCCGTAAAAGTCGGCTTCCTGCGAAATTTCGGCGCGGCGGCGACGTGCCTCGTTCTCGTCGATGAGGCCGGCGTTCAGATCCGCGTCGATGGCCATCTGCTTGCCGGGCATGGCGTCCAGCGTAAACCGCGCGGACACTTCGGCGATGCGCCCTGCCCCCTTGGTGATGACGATGAAGTTGATGACCACCAGGATGACGAAGACGATGATGCCGACCGCGTAGTTGCCACCCACGAGGAAATGACCGAAGGCTTCGATCACCTTGCCGGCGGCATCCGGGCCGGTGTGGCCTTCGAGCAGCACCACCCGGGTGGAGGCCACGTTGAGCGATAGGCGCAGCAGGGTGGACAGCAGCAGCACCGTGGGGAAGGCGGCGAAGTCGAGCGCCTTCTTGGTCGACAGGCTCACCAGCAGCACCATGATGGAGAGCGCGATGTTGAAGGTGAACAGCATATCGAGCGCCAGCGGCGGCAGCGGCAGCACCAGCATCGCCAGGATGAGGATGATGAATATCGGCGCGGCCAGCGCACGCAGATTGGCGCTGTTGAAGAGATTGCCGAGGTTCAGCGCGCCGTTCATGCGCGGGCTCCGGCGTCAGCCGCTTGCAGCGGATCGAGTTCGGGCGGTACCGGCAGATCGACCGGCACGTCGGGGTAGGCACCGCCCACTTTCTGGAAGTGGCGCAGCTGGAACACATAGGCCAGCACTTCGGCCACCGCCGCGTACAGCGTGGCGGGGATTTCGTCGCCCAGATCAGTGTGGCGATACAGCGCACGGGCCAGCGGCGGCGCTTCGAGCAGCGGCACGCGGTGTTCGGCGGCGAGCTCGCGGATTTTCGCAGCCACGGCATCGGCCCCCTTGGCCACCACGCGCGGCGCGCCCATCTTGCCTTCGCTGTATTTCAGCGCCACGGCGTAGTGGGTGGGGTTGGTCACCACCACGTCGGCGGTGGGAATCTCGGCCATCATGCGGCGACGGGCCATTTCGCGCTGGGTGGCGCGCACGCGGGCCTTCAGGTAGGGGTCGCCTTCGCTCTCCTTGGCTTCCTGTTTGAGCTGCTCCTTCGTCATCTTCAGCTTGTCGAGATGGCTCCAGAGCTGGTAGGGCACGTCGAGCACCACAATGAAGATCATCGCCCCGGTGGCCAGCAGGAACATGCGACCGACCATATCGCCCATGTGTGAAACGGCGCGCTCGGGGCTTTCGATGCCCAGCGAAAACGCGGCGTCCAGATTGCTCCACACCAGCCAGGTGGCGATGATGCCGAGCAAGGCTACCTTGGCAATGGATTTCACCAGTTCGACCACGCTTTGCTGCGAGAACATGCGCTTGATCCCCGACAGCGGATTCAGGCGCGAAAATTTGGGGGCCAGTGCCTGGGTGCTGAACAGCCAGCCGCGCATCAGCAGCGGGCCCGCCAGCGTGGCAATCACCACCAACAGCAGGAAAGGCGCGAGTGCCAGTGCGGCGTCAAACACCTGGCCGGAGAGCTTGTCGAACGCATAGTGACTGTCGCGCCCCACGGCGGGCTCAAACGCCAGCCCGCTCTTTACGATCCCGGAAAGCGACTGCCCCATCTGGCTGGCCGTCATCCACAACGCAGCGCCGCCGGTCATCAGCACCACGAACGTGGCCAGTTCACGCGACTGGGGCACCTGCCCTTCTTCGCGCGCCTTTTCCAGTCGCTGTTGCGATGGGGCTTCTGTCCGTTCCTGATCGCTTTCTTCTGCCATCCCGGGTCTCGCTGGTGGAGAGGCCCGCCTCGCACCATGCGAAACGGGATTTCTTAGGATGGATTATCGGCAGTCGCGGACGCGACCAATCGCGGGAATAGACGGGGTTTTCAGGGGTACTTCCCCTGATACTCAAAAATGCAGATCAACCGCGAAGGCGCAAAGCATGCATTTCCGACCTCCGGGCCGGATGAGGACGTGTCAGGGCATGACGGAAAATGCAGCGGCAGATTTGCTGCCCGGGGTTACTTCGCCGGAATCACGGCGACGGCAGCGGCCGAGGCACGGCTCGCAGCAGCAGACTGTGCTGCCGGGCCGAAGCGGTCGAGTTCGGCTTCGACACCCGCCTTGTCTTCGACCTGCACGCCCGAGGCTTCCTTGGTGATGGCGTCTTCGGTGCGCTTGTTCATCACGATGATGCTGATGCGGCGGTTCACCGGATCGGTGGGCGCGGCGTCGCCAAAGGGTACCGACGATCCCAGTCCCACCACGCGCAGCATCTTGGCCTCGTCCATGCCGCCCGAAATCAGCTCGCGGCGCGAGGCGTTGGCGCGGTCGGCCGACAATTCCCAGTTGCTGTAGCCGCGCCCGCTGTTGGCGTACTGGCTGGCGTCGGTATGGCCCGACAGGCTCACCCGGTTCGGCACGTCGTTCAGCACCCCGCCGATTTCGCGCAGAATGATCTTGGTGTAGGACTGCAAATCGGCGCTGGCGAGGTTGAACATCGGCCGGTTCTGCTCGTCGACGATCTGGATGCGCAGGCCTTCGGCGGTGATGTCGAGCAGCAACTGACGCTTGAACTGCTTCAACGTGGGATTGGAATCGATGGCGGTTTCGAGTTTTTTCTTCAGGATGTTGAGGCGCTGCGCTTCCAGCTTTTCCAGCTCGGCCTTGGCCGCCTTGAGGTTGTAGGCCTTTTTCTCGGCCTCGGTTTCCCCCTTTTTTACCTGCCCGGCCTGGCGCGTGATGTCCTGCCCGCCGCCCTTGATGACGCTGGAGCTGTCGCCGCTGCCGGAGCCGCCCTGCATCGACACCTTGAGCGGGTTCTTGAAATACTCGGCAATGCCTTCAAGGTCGCCCTTGGCGGTGGAACCGAGCAGCCACATCAGCAGGAAGAAGGCCATCATCGCCGTCACGAAGTCGGCGTACGCGATTTTCCACGCGCCGCCGTGGTGGCCGCCGCCGCCTTTCTTGATGCGCTTGACGATGATGGGCGCTTTTTGTTCGCTCATAGGAATGCAACCGGCTCAAATACAGTAAGCGCTCAGCGCGACTTCGCGCCCTTGACGTGTTCTTCAAGCTGGCTGAACGAGGGACGCTCGGTCGAGTACAGCACCTTGCGGCCGAATTCGACGGCAATCGCCGGTGCGTAGCCGTTGATGCTCGCCAGTAACGTGACTTTCACGGTCTGATATACCTTGGTCGATTCGTTGAGTTTCTGTTCCAGCAGGTTGCCCAGCGGGCTGACAAAGCCATAGGCCAGCAAAATGCCGAGGAAGGTGCCGGTCAACGCCGCACCGATCAAGATGCCCAGCTCTGCGGGTGGCAGATGCACCGAGCCCATGGTTTTCACCACGCCCATCACCGCCGCAACGATGCCGAAGGCCGGCAGGCCGTCGCCCAGTTTGGTGATGCTGTGTACCGGCACTTCGCCCTCGTGATGGTGGGTTTCGATCTCGTTGTCCATCAGGTTTTCGATCTCGAAGGCGTTCATGCTGCCTGACACCATCAGACGCAAGTAGTCGGTCAGGAACTCGATCAGATGATGGTCGGCCAGAATGTTGGGGTACTTGGAAAACAGCGGGCTGCTCTCAGGGTTTTCAACGTCGCCTTCCACCGACATCAGACCTTCCTTGCGGATCTTGGTGAGCAGTTCGTACATGAGCGCCAGCAGGTCCATGTACAGCGCCTGGTTGTACTTGGACCCCTTGAACAGGGTGGGCAGTGCTTTCATCGTGGCCTTGAGTGCCTTGTTGTTGTTCGACACGATGAACGCGCCGATGGCCCCGCCGCCAATGATGATCAGTTCAATGGGATGCCAAAGCGTCGCCAGGTGGCCACCCGCCAGGGCAAAGCCACCAAAAACGCACAAAAGCACAACTACCCAGCCGACGATGACTAACACGATATTTTTCCCTTATGTAACGCTAGCCTGGCGTGCCAGCCCGGCTTATTCCGTGGCACAAGCGGTTGCGCCGACATGCTTGGAATTCGACCGTGGGCGAAAAAACTTGATGGCATGGCCTGTTTATTTTCTCGGGGGCATGCGCCACGCATAGAGGGTGTGACGCGCACCCTCGGCCAGCGCAATCGTTTGATCAGGCGGCTGACCGGCCACGTCAAACGACAGGCTGACGAACCAGCTTTCTGCACGCATCTGCGCCTGTGCCTGCGTCCACAACGCCGGCATGGCAGCGGGCGAGAGGAAGGCGAAGACCACGTCGTATTCGCCCAGATCAAAACGGGCATAGTCGCGCCGTTGAAGAACCACCCGGCTACGCCGCCAGAGCGCGCGCACCCGGCTGATAAGCCAGGGCGCAGGCGCGATTTCGGTACCCTCGAAACGCCCCAGCGGAAAACGCGGCTCCAGATAGAACAGCACGTCCCCCAGCCCGCTGCCCACATCAATGAAACGGAAAGGCCGGTCAGTCGGCAACAGCGGGGTCAGCGCCTGCCAGGCTTTGCGATCGGATAGATAGAGCGGCACGCGGGTGCGGGCCGTGCTCCAGAAAAAAACCAGGAGTAGCGCAAACGCGATGAAATACAGCCAGGCCGGCAGGGCCAGATGCAGGGCCAGCCAGACGGCAGGCAGGAATCCCAGGTGCAGTGCCCACCACCAGGCGGGCTGCCCCAGGCGGTGACTCAGCGCCGCAGCAAGTCCGCCCTGCAGCAGGACGAACCCTCCGACCGGCAGGGTAAACGCTGCGAAACGCGCGAGCACCCAAAACAGCAGCGCCGCCAGAACGGCGGCGGCGCATTGAACCAGCAGGGATTGCAGACTGACCGGCAGGCGCTGCATCGCCGGGGACTGCGGGGTCAGGCAGCGTGCAGGCTGGCGTGAGCGTCGTGCTCGGCGCGCGCCTTGCGGGTTTTGCCCGCGCGTGCCGGCATGTTGCACAGGCCGCAGACGTAGTCGTGATGCAGGTCGTCGGGATGCACCACGAAGTGGCCGCCGCATTCCTTGCACACGGCGGTTTCCAGCATCTTGCTGTCAAAGAAACGGTTGAGCGTCCAGGCGCGGGTAAAGCTCAGCACTGGCTCGATCTGGTTGGTGTGGACGTATTCCTGATACAGGCGGTAGCTCTTCAGCAGGGCTTCGATGCCGGTGGCGTCGCTGTTCTTGGTGAGATAGCGGTGGATGTTGACGAACAGCGAGGCGTGCACATTGGGCAGCCAGGTGAGGAACCAGTCGGTCGAGAACGGCAGCATGCCCTTGGGCGGCGACACGCCTTTCACTTCCTTGTAGAGCTTCAACAGGCGCTCGCGTGACAGCGAGGTTTCACATTCCAGCACCTGCGGGCGGGCACCGAGTTCGATCAGTTCGATGGCCAGCTGGGTGTCGCGCATTTCGTTCAACAGGCTTTTTTTGCTCATGCTGCCCTCCCCTACGATGCGTTTGAAAGTGGTTTATGCGAATGCGGCTGCCTGTTGGCCGGCCATGAGGATGGCGGCGTGCGACTGCGCCAGCGTGCGGTCCTTGGTGTAGTTGGTGAGCATGTTGAGCACCGCGCCGTCGTCGAAGCGGAAGCGCGACATCAACATGCCGGAATCGGCGAGCTTCAACACCTGGGCCGGCGTCAGCGCTTCGATCAGCTCGGCCACGTCCTGGCTGATGCCCAGCCGAAACACGGCGGTGGTCTTGTCGTGGCGGATCATGCTCTGCGCCAGCATGAGGTAGCTGAGGTTGACTTCGCGCATTTCGGCCAGCATTTCGTCGAGTTTCATGATCCGTCCTTCCCGAAAGAGTTTTTTTCATCGGCGGGCTAAACCCTGCCCGGATGTATCGTTTTCGGCGGCAGTCCGGGAAAGTTAACGTGGCGCGACGCTGTTTAGAGGGACAGAAAGTTTCCGGGAATTTTGTCGGTGTTTGTCTTACAGGCGGGGAGTGCGGGCGGGAGACCGGAAAAGACTGCGGCTGCGCCGCGCTCCATGGATTCATGAAACGCGGCGCAGCCGCACAAACCCCCTAAGCCCTGAATCCTGGCCCTTCAACTGCGCTGATAGATGTCCTCGAAGCGCACGATGTCGTCCTCGCCCAGATAGGTACCCGATTGCACTTCTATCATGTGCAGGTCGATCTTGCCGGGGTTCTCTAGTCGGTGCGACGTACCGAGGGGAATATAGGTTGACTGGTTTTCGGAGAGCAGCGAAACGCTTTCACCACAGGTGACGCGGGCGGTACCGGAAACCACGATCCAGTGCTCGGCGCGGTGGTGGTGCATCTGCAGGCTGAGTTTTTCGCCCGGTTTCACCATGATGCGCTTGACCTGGAAACGCTCGCCGTCGTCGATGCCTTCGTACCAGCCCCAGGGGCGATAGACCTGCTTGTGGATGAGGTGCTCGCAGCGGTTTTCCGCCTTCAGGCGGTCGACCAGCTTTTTCACGTCCTGCACCTGATCCTTTTTCGCCACCAGCACCACGTCGGCGGTTTCGACGATGACCAGGTCGTCCACGCCCAGCGCGGCAACCATGCGGGTTTCGGCGCGGATGAAGTTGTTGCGGGCGTTTTCCAGCATCACGTCGCCACGCGCGGCGTTGCCGGCTGCGTCCTTTTCGGCCACGTCCCACAGCGCCGACCAGGCACCGATGTCGTTCCAGGCAATGTCGGCCGGCACCACGGCGGCACACTGGGTTTTTTCCATCACGGCATAGTCGATGGACTCCGAGGGACAGGCTTCGAAAGCCGCCGGGTCGAGGCGGACAAAATCGAGGTCGTTTCTGGCTGCCTCCAGCGCGGCCCTGCTGGCGTCGAGAATGTCGGGACGCAGCTTGCCGAGTTCGGCAAGGAAATCGCCCGCGCGGAACAGGAACATGCCGCTGTTCCAGTAGTAATCGCCGGCCGCGACATAGCCCTGCGCGATCGCCAGGTTGGGTTTTTCGACGAAGGCGGCGACCTGGCTGGCACCGGGCGTGTCGGCGAGCGCCGCGCCCTTGCGGATGTAGCCGTAGCCGGTTTCCGGCATGGCGGCAACGATGCCGAAAGTGGTGAGATGGCCATGTCTGGCTGCGTCGGCCGCCACGCGGATAGCCGCATGGAAGGCTGGAATGTCACCGATCAGATGATCGGCCGGCAGTACCAGCATCAGGGCGTCGGGATCGTCGCGGCTCAGCATCAGTGCCGCCACGGCAATCGCCGGTGCAGTGTTGCGCCCGACCGGTTCGAGCACGATGGCGCGCGGGGTAACGCCGATAGCGCGCATCTGCTCGGCGATCATGAAGCGGTGTTCGACGTTGCACACCATCAGCGGCGCGGTAATTTCCGGCATGTTCGTCAAACGGTCGACAGTGTCCTGCAAGAGGCTGCGGTCACTGGCCAGCGGCAAAAGCTGCTTCGGCAGCGCCGCACGGGACAGAGGCCACAGGCGGGTGCCGGAGCCGCCGGAGAGAATCACGGGATGGATCGAGGTCATGGTCGCAAGTGTTTGGGTTGGGGTCTGGTGTCCCTTGGCACTGCATTCCATGCAGCGCCAGAGGGCCGTGTGGCACGATTGTGCCACGTTTACCGGGACGATTTTGTTGCGGTGCAAAGCCGCCCGAAGCAGTACGCTTGTATCAGGTGTGCGGTGCTAAAGATTTTTTCTGCGGCGTCGTAATTTCACTCAATACCTGATTCATGACGGCCTCGGTGGGCCGGGCGAGGCAGGTAGGTTTCCCTTGTAGATTTTCCCGGTACGGGGTTTTCCCCAGGCGCTCCTCCTCCTGCCACACCGGGTTTCAGCGGCGCTCGGTGGCGCCGCTTTTTTATTGCCGGCCGAAACCAAGGTTGCCCCACTGGCCGTCCTGCTCAACGAGGTCAACGTGTGCAGGGTTACTACTGCCCTCTTCCCTCCGCCAGCGCGCGTGTGGTGGCCTGCCGTCGCGCATCTTCCGGCGCAGGTGTCACACGCTGGCGGGCACTGTTGTCGCCGGACGGGGCGGTCGTTGCCACGGCGGCGATAGCGGAATCGTTTTCGTCAAAGGCGCTGATTTTCCGGGACTTCCGGATGTCAGCCAGCGCTGCGGCAGCGCGATCACGCGCCGCCTGTTCCTCACGTTGTGCCTGGGCGATAAGCGCGGCTTCGCGTTCGCGTTCAAGACGGGCGGTCTCGATCTGTCTTTCCCGCAACGCCAACTGCTCGGCACGTGCCGCCTTGGCCTCCCGTGCAGCTTCGGCTTCGCGCTGCCGGGCTTCGGCATGGGCGCGCTGCTCTGCCAGTTCACGCTTGCGTGCCTCGGCTTCGCGCACCTTCTGGGCTTCCAGACGTGCACGCGCCTCTTTGAGGTCAGTGCGCAGTTGTTCGCCGGTCTGACGAATACGCTCGCCGACACTGGCGAGATCGGCACCCGGCGGCGAGGCGCGCTCCGCAGCCACAGTCAGGGTGGGTATGAGTGTGATCAAGGCCGCCAGCGCGGTCAGGCGCAGTTGATGCTGCATGAATACATCCCCTTTTCGTTCATGACAAGCGTGCGGCCACCCGATGGCGACCGTACGGTTATCCAGGGATAACGGTCAGTGGGGCAACTGACTGAAGGGTGCGTTTATGCCGGCACGGCTTCCTCGAAATCGAGTTTCACCTGGCCGTCGGCATCCAGGTCGATGACGACCTTGCCGCCGTTGGCCAGACGACCGAACAGGAGTTCGTCGGCCAGCGCGCGGCGGATGGTGTCCTGGATGAGCCGCGCCATGGGACGCGCGCCCATTTTCGGGTCAAAGCCGTGTTTGCCGAGATAGGATTTGAGCGCGTCGGTGAAGACCGCCTCGACCTTCTTCTCGTGTAGTTGCTCTTCCAGCTGCATGAGGAACTTGTCCACCACCTGCAGGATGATGGGCTCGTCCAGCGGCGCAAACGGAATGATGGCGTCCAGCCGGTTGCGGAATTCCGGCGTGAACAGACGCTTGATGTCTTCCATCTCGTCGCCGCGCTCGCGCGCGTTGGAGAAGCCGATGGTGGATTTGTTGAGCGTTTCGGCACCGGCGTTGGTGGTCATGATGAGCACCACGTTGCGGAAATCGGCCTTGCGGCCGTTGGTGTCCGTGAGCGTGCCGTGATCCATCACCTGCAACAGCACGTTGAAGATGTCCGGGTGGGCTTTCTCTATTTCGTCCAGAAGAACAACGGCATAGGGATGCTTGTTGATCTGTTCGGTGAGCAGGCCGCCCTGGTCGAAACCCACATAACCGGGCGGTGCACCGATGAGGCGGGACACAGCATGACGCTCCATGTACTCGGACATGTCGAAACGGATCAATTCGACGCCAAGCACGTAGGCAAGCTGGCGCGCGACCTCGGTTTTGCCGACGCCGGTGGGGCCGGAAAACAAAAAGCTGCCGATGGGTTTCTGCGGATTGCCCAGACCGGAGCGCGACATCTTGATGGCCGCAGCCAGCGCGTCGATGGCTGCGTCCTGACCGAACACGGTGGTTTTCAGGTCACGGTCGAGCTTGGCCAGCGAGGACTTGTCGTCGGACGACACGCTCTTGGGCGGAATGCGCGCGATCTTGGCGATGATATCTTCGATTTCCTTCGGCGTAATCACGCGCTTCTGCCTGGATTTGGGCAGGATACGCTGCGCTGCGCCGGCTTCGTCAATCACGTCGATGGCCTTGTCGGGCAGGTGGCGGTCGTTGATGTAGCGCGCCGCCAACTGGGCCGCCGTGGTCAGTGCCGCCGAGGTGTACTTCACACCGTGGTGGTCTTCAAAGCGCGATTTCAGGCCGCGCAGGATGGCGACGGTTTCGTTGACCGAGGGCTCGGGCACGTCGATTTTCTGGAAACGCCGCGACAGCGCGTGGTCTTTTTCAAAGATGCCGCGATATTCCGTATAGGTGGTGGCCCCGATGCAACGCAGCTGGCCGGAAGACAAGGCCGGTTTCAGCAGATTGGACGCGTCCAGCGTACCGCCCGAGGCGGCACCGGCCCCGATCAGGGTATGGATTTCGTCGATGAACAGAATGGCGCGCTGGTTGTCGGCCAGCTGCTTCAGCACACCTTTCAGGCGTTGTTCAAAATCCCCGCGATATTTGGTGCCCGCCAGCAGCGCGCCCATGTCGAGCGCATAGACTGTGCTCTGCGCCAGAATTTCGGGCACCGAGCCTTCGATAATGCGGCGCGCCAGACCTTCGGCGATGGCGGTCTTGCCCACGCCCGCCTCGCCCACCAGCAGCGGATTGTTCTTGCGGCGGCGGCACAGCGTCTGGATCACCCGCTCCAGCTCGTGGTCGCGGCCGATCAACGGGTCAATCTTGCCGGCCAGCGCCTGCGAATTGAGGTTCTGCGCGAAGCTGTCCAGCGGCGAAGCCTGGCCGGGCTCCGCCGCCGGTTCGGCTACCGGCTCGTCGGAACGCGGCGAAGGTTCGCCCTGCGGCGTCTTGGTGATGCCGTGGGAGATGAAGTTGACGATATCGAGCCGCGTCACGCCCTGCTGAGACAGGAAATACACCGCGTGCGAGTCCTTTTCACCGAACACCGCCACCAGCACGTTGGCCCCGGTCACTTCCTTCTTGCCCGAGGACTGCACGTGCAGGATGGCACGCTGGATCACGCGCTGGAAGCCGAGGGTGGGCTGGGTGTCCACCTCGTCCTCGCCGCCCACTTTAGGGGTGTGTTCTTCGATGAAGCTGCCGATCTGCTCGCGCATGGCGTCGAGGTTGGCCCCGCAGGCGCGCAGCACTTCGGCGGCGGAGGGGTTGTCCAGCATGGCCAGCAGCAGGTGCTCCACCGAAATGAATTCGTGGCGCTTCTGCCGGGCGTCCATGAACGCCATGTGCAGCGTGACTTCGAGTTCCTGGGCAATCATCTAACTCTCCTCCATCGTACATTGCAGCGGATGCTGATGCTGCCGCGCGAAATCCACCACCTGCTCGACCTTGGTGTGTGCAATGTCACGGGGATACACCCCACACACCCCCACACCCTCAGTATGCACTTTGAGCATGATCTGCGTCGCCCGTTCTTGGTCGATGCCGAAAAACTTTTTGAGGACATGCACGACGAATTCCATCGGCGTGTAGTCGTCATTCAGCAGCAGCACCTTGTACAGCGGCGGCGGTTTCGTCCGGGTTGCAACCGGTTCCAGTAGGGTAGTGCTCTCTCGCTTGGTTGCCATAGCCGGAATAAGCCTGAATTACAGGCCTTATTTTGAGGGCATGGAGGGAATTATCAAGCCCGCTGGGAGTGGGGCTAAGAGGCACCGCGAACGCAACGCAGTGGAGGGGGCCGAAACGGTCGCTCCGGCCCGGGATCATCTACTTGTCTGGTCTGTGCTTTTTTTCTGCCTTGGTAGCTGTCTTCGCGGCTTTTTCGGCTTCTTTGTTGTGGATTTCCGCCATGCGGGCGCGCCACTCGGCCAGATCTTCGTCTTCTATCTGCATCTGGATGGCAGCCACTTCAAGCGGGGTCAACTCCTTGTCCAGCATGCGCCGCATGAGTTTATTGCGTGATCGGGAAAGCAAGCGATCAACTTGAATCTTGGGGAGCTTGGCGACTTTTTCGAGATAGTCGTCCGCGGGAGATCTGGCCATATTCAGCGTCCTGTCGGGGTTGGGGATTCTGCCCACGAAGACTAGCCGCAAAACCGATTTCTTCGCTACCTCGTCCGGATGACGCCTCGCATACAACGGGACAGCGGCCCCGCCCTACTCGCATCGCGGCAGCGTTTCCCTCTGCACGATTCAGACATGAAGCCGCGTTTGCCCAAGCAACTCAAGGCTGAATGGGCCTCAGCCCAGGCCGCTGCGTCATCCTGTACTTGCCACCCAATGGCAATGCACCCAGTGCGCGTCATTCACATGCGTTTTAGCCGGGTACTGCGTGCGGCAAATCTCGCTGGCGTGCGGGCAGCGCGGATGAAAGTGACAGCCGCTGGGGGGATCGAGTGGCGAAGGCTGATCGCCAGCAAGACGGGTAGGCGACGCCTCGGGGCCATCCAGACGCGGTACCGCAGCTATCAGCGCCTGGGTGTAGGGATGACGCGGCACACGCAACACTTCGGTAGCGGGCCCGGATTCGACGATGCGGCCGAGGTACATCACAGCCACTTCATGGGCCAGGTATTCGACCACGGCGAGGTTGTGCGTGATGAACAGGTATGCCAATCCCAGTTCCGATTGCAAGTCTTTCAGCAGATTGAGAATCTGCGCCTGCACCGACACATCCAGTGCGCTGGTGGGCTCGTCGCAAATCACCAGCCGGGGCGATACGGCCAGTGCGCGCGCGATGGCGATGCGCTGGCGCTGCCCGCCGGAAAACGCATGCGGATAGCGGCCGCCGGCGTCGTCCGGCAAGCCCACCTGTTGCAGCAGACGCGCGACAGCTTCGCGGCGGTCGCTGGCCGCGCCCACGTCGAGCGCGTCCATGCCTTCGAGCAGGATGTCGGCCACGCGCATACGCGGGTTGAGCGAGCTGAAGGGATCCTGGAACACCATCTGCGCCTGCGTCCGCAGGCTGGCCAGAGTGTGCCGGGTGAGAGTTTCGGCATCGAGCCTGACCGTGCCTGCCGTTGGTTCGATCAGCCGCAACAGGGCCTTGCCGACGGTCGTCTTGCCGCAGCCGGACTCCCCCACCAGCGCGAGCGTACGCCCGGCGGGGATGGCAAGGCTCACACCGTCCACCGCGCGCACATGGCCGATGGTGCGCTGGAACACGCCGCGCCGGATGGGAAAATGAACTTCGAGCGCGTCAACGCGCAGCAAGGGGGGCGGTGCGGGTGCCTCAGGTGCCGGTGTGGCGGGCGCTGCGCCCCCGCCCGTTTCGCCCAGCTGGCCGGCAAAGTGACAGCGCACGCGCTGCGCGCCCATCTGTTGCCAGCCCGGCGATTCCTGCCGGCAACGCAGGGCGGCGTGCGGGCAACGCGGCGCAAAGCGGCAGCCGGTGAGGGGATCGCCAAGCCTGGGCACCTGGCCGGGAATGGTGGCGAGCCGGCCACTTTCCCCCGGTCGTGGCAGGGCCCGGAACAACATGCGGCTGTAGGGGTGCTGCGGCGCGGCGAAGAACTCGCTGCGCTCGCCCTCTTCCACCAGCTCGCCGGCGTACATCACACCCACGCGGTCGGCATTTTCGGCCACCACGCCGAGGTCGTGGGTGATGAGCAGCATGCCCATGCCACGCTCGGTTTTGAGCTTGCGTAACACGTCGAGCACCTGCGCCTGGATGGTGACATCCAGCGCCGTGGTGGGTTCGTCGGCGATCAACAGTTCGGGTTCGCCGGCCAAGGCCATGGCAATCACCATGCGCTGGCGCAGGCCGCCGGACAGTTCAAACGGGTAGCTGTCGAGGCGGCGCTGTGGGTCGGGCACACCCACCGCGTCGAGCAGGCTGCGCGCGGCATCCTGTGCCGCCTGCCCGGCGAGGCCGCGATGCAGGGTCAGCGCCTCGGCGATCTGCTCGCCCACTTTCATCACCGGGTTCAGGGCCAGCATCGGCTCCTGGAAGATCATGGCCATGCGACCGCCGCGGATGTTGCGCATGTCGCGCTCCGGCAGGGCGCGCACGTCGGTCTCCCCCAGTTGCACCGCGCCCGAGGCAATACGTCCGCCGTCGGGCAGCAACCGCATCAGCGACAGCGCCGTCATGGATTTGCCACAGCCGGACTCACCCAGCAACGCGTAGGTTTCTCCCGCAGCCACCTCAAAACTCAGGCCATCGACCACGCGCGCGCCACCGATTTCGGTGACGAGTGTCTCGATCTTCAGCAGACAGCTCACCGGCGTCCTCCCATGCGCGGATCGAAAGCGTCGCGCACGCCATCGGCAAACAGGTTGGCGGCAAGCACCAGCGTGAACATGAAGGCAAAGGCCGCGCCCAGCTGCCACCACACCACCGGCTCGCGCGCGAGTTCGAGCCGCGCGCCGTTGATCATGTTGCCCCAGCTGTAGGTGCTGGGATCGACCCCCACGCCCACATACGACAGCACCGCCTCGGCGAGCACCAGCCCGGAAAAATCGAGCACGATGGCGATGAGCACCAGATGAAACACGTTAGGGAAAATATGCCGGCCGAGGATGCGGGTATGCGACACCCCGAAGGCGCGTGCGGCCTCGACGTAATCGAGCGTGCGCAGCTTGAGTGATTCACCGCGCAGCAAGCGGGCAAGACCGGTCCAGCTCGTCACGCCCATGATGACGCACAGCGCCAGCAGCCGGATGTCGGCGCGCGCCGCAGCGGTGTCAAAGAGTTCCGGATTCGATTCGATGTAAACCTGCACGATGAGCACGGCAGCCGCGATGAGCAGCACGCCCGGAATCGAATTGAGCACGGTGTAGACGTACTGGATCACGTCGTCAACCCAGCCCCGGAAATAGCCTGCGGCAATGCCGAGGATCACCGCCAGCGGCAGGGTGACGAGGGTGGTGAGCGTGCCGATGACCAGCCCGGTGCGGATGCTTTTCAGGCTGATGTAGAGCACGTCCTGCCCCACCTTGTCGGTGCCCAGCACGTGGTAGCCCGCTGCCAGGTGCCCCCCCACCGCAAACACGATGGCGAGGAGCGTCAGCACGACCGCGACGGTGCGCGCGGGCCAGCCGAGCCGGCCTGTTCCAAACGCCATCAACCACTCGCCGTAGGTCTGCCGGCTGCGGCGTGCCTGCCACGCCGCCAGCAAGCCCAGCGCGAGTAACGCAACCGACAGGCCTTGTGCCGACCCTGCCAGCACACGGCGCGCAATGTCGGCGTTGCGGGCTTGCGGATCCGCCAGGTGCGCGCCGCCATACTTGAGGCGCGGATACTCGCGTACCGCCACACCGTTGTGGTCGACAAATTCCTTGGCGTAAAGGTGCATGGCCAGCGGCGCGGAATAGGTCTTTTCCTGCTGCGTGCGCAACTTGCCCACCAGCGCGTCAAACACCGACAGCACGTCGACCGAATACTGCGGCGCGTCAGGCGGGCTGTCGGGCAAGCGCTCGCGGTAGTGCAGCGAATCGGCAAGCCCGATGACGACGAAGACGGCCAACACCAGCGCTGCGCCCATCGCCATGGGCTGCCTGGCCACCCCGCCCCAGGGCGCGCGCAAATGCTCGTGGCGGCGGACAAACAGCACCAGCCCCGCAACCGCCGCCACCAGCGCGAACACCAGCGCATCGGTCCACAGGACGACAGGCTGCACGCTAATCATTGCAAGCGCACCCGGGGGTCGGCCCAGGCGTAGGAAAGATCGGTGAGCATGAGGCCGACGATATAAAGCACCGCGCCCAGGAACACCATCGCCCGCACCACCGAGAAATCCTGCGCCTGAATGGCGTCGATGGTGTAACTGCCCAGGCCGGGAATGCCGAAGAAGGATTCGACGATGAGGCTGCCCATGAAAAGCAGCGGCAGCACCACCACCGCGCCGGTGAGGATCGGGATCATGCCGTTCTTCAGCACGTGGCGGAACAGCACGCGCACTTCACTCAATCCCTTGGCGCGCGCGGTACGCACGTAATCCTTGCCGATCTCTTCCAGAAAAATGGTGCGGTACCAGCGCGAGCCGCTACCGATCCCCGACACCACGCCCACCAGCACCGGTAGCAGCACGAATTTCCACGCGTCCAGCCCGTCGGCAAAGCCCGAAATCGGCAGCAGATTCCACAGCTTGGCGACGAAATACTGGCCCGCAATGATGTAGAACAAGCCCGAGATCGACATCAGCACCACGCACAGCACCACCCCCCACACATCGAGATAGCTGCTGCGGAAAAACACCATCAGCAAGGCAAAGCTGATGTTGACCAGCAAACCGATGACGAACACCGGCAAGGCAATCGCCAGACTCGGCCACATCCGCGTCTTGATCTCGTTGCCAATGTCACGGCCGTCGTCGGCCTTGCCAAACTCGAAAGCAAACATGGCGGCGGAATGCTGGAAGAAAATGGTGTCGGTGAACTGCGCCCTGCCCTGCACAGCGGCATTGAAGAGCAGGGGCTTGTCGTAACCATGCTCTACCTTCCAGCGCTCGATCGCCTCCGGCGTCACGTGCTTGGCCCCGAGTTGCAGCCGCGCCATGTCGTCCGGGGTGTTGACCACGAAAAACAGCGTGAAGGTCAGCAGATTCACCCCGATGAGGATGGGGATGGCGTAGAGGATGCGGCGCAGGAGGTAGCTAAACATCAGGCGGCCTTTCTCTCATGCCGTCGCCAGGCAATAAACGCCGGCGCAATCAGCGCGATGATCGCCAATCCGCCCGCAGCGATGGGCCACAGCACCGGCCGGTTCCATTCGGCGCGCTTCTCCGCGCGCAGGACAGGATCGACGCGGCGGTATTTGAGCGTGTTGTTGGCCATGAGGTTGGGTTTCACGTTCTTCACCCAGTCGTGGCGCAGGCCGAAGGATTTGGGATAGTAGGCAAAAATCCACGGTGCGTCGCGACGCACGATCTCCAGCATCTGGTCGATGACGGCCTGGCGTTCTTGGCCGTTGTCCATGTCTTTCATGCGTTCGAACAGGCGGTTGAATTCCGGGTTGTCGTAGTTGGCCGCGTTCTCGCCGCCGGTACCCACTTTCTTGTGCGGGCCGTAGAGCAGGAAAAGGAAATTCTCGGGGTCGGGATAGTCGGCGTTCCAGCCCCACTCGAAGATCTGCGCGTTGCCCTTGCGGATTTTGTCCTGGAAGCGGTTGTAGTCGGTGCCGCGCACCACCAGTTGCACGTTGATGCGGTCGAGCTGTTTCTTGATCCAGTCGAGCCGCGACTTGGCGTCGGGGCCGCTGGCCATGGTGTCGAAATAGAGCACCAGTGGCTCGCCGGTGCGGGCATTGCGTCCGTTGGGATACCCGGCCTCGATCAGCAGGCGTTTGGCGTCTTCGACCGGGCGGCGCACGATGCGCTGGCCCTCGGCGCGGTAGACATACGGATTGAGGCCGGCCACGCCCTCCACATGGCCAAATATCCCGGGAGGAATCGGCCCCTGTGCGGGGATGCCGCGCCCATTGAGAAAGATGGCAATGAATTCGTCGTAGTCGAGCGCAATCGAGATGGCCTGGCGCAGTTTCTGTCGTTCCGGCGCGAGCCCGCCGATCACCGGGTCGAGCATGTTGAAGCCGACATACCAGATCGACGTCTGCACGGTGGTGATGAGCCGGATGTCCTTGTCGCGCATGGCGTCGGTGAGCTGCGGGTCGCCGCCGGCAGAAAACTGCACGGCCTGGTCGAAGCTGTCGGAGCTGATGCCCGAGCTGTCGTAATAGCCCTGCAGGAATTTGCTCCAGTAGGGAATCGTTTCCTTTTCCAGACTGAACACGGCTTCGTCGACCAGTGGCAGGGGCTTGCCCGCGTCGTTGAGCAGGCCTGCCTCGCGGTCCGCCGCATCACCATCGGCCGGGTAGGTTTCGCCATGAAAATTGGGGTTCTTTTTCAGCACCATGCGGCGGTTGGGGTCGTTTTCCGCCAGGTAGAACGGTCCGGTGCCGACGGGTTGCCAGTCGAGCGTGAAGTTGCGGTCGGCCATGCCGGGCTGGCTGTAGAACACCTCGGCCTCCCTCGGAATGGGCGCAAAGAACGGCATCGCCAGCCAATAGAGGAACTGCGGGTACTTGCCCTTCACCCTGATGCGGTAGGTGTGAGCGTCAATGGCTTCGGCCCCGGCGAGCGGAAACGCATCGAGATCGAGCGCTTGCACGGGCTGCGCCCTGGCCGCCTTTTCGAGCGCCTCGCCCAGCGCCTTGAGCCCGACGATGTGCTCGCTCATCAAGCCGAAAATGGGTGAGCTGAGCGCGGGATGCGCGAGCCGCTTGATCTGGTACACGTAATCCGCCGCGACGAGTTCGCGCGTGCCGCTGTGCTCGAAATCGCGGATCTGTGTTTTGCCCGCGAGATCGGCAGCCTGCAGGGCGTGGTAGCGATAACGCCCCGCCGCATCCTTCGCAAAGGCGGGGTGGGGCTGGTAGCGGATGCCGGGGCGAATGTGGATGTCGTAAACGCTGGTGGCGATCAACGCAGAGGGGGCCGTATCCGGCAGGGCATTTCCCGCAGCATCAAAGTAGCGCGGCTTGGGCACGGATGCCGCTGTAAGCGGAATCAGCTCGTAGGGGCGCTTGAGAAAGTGGTATTGCAGCGGCGGTTCGTAGATCTGGCCCGTGAATTCAGCTTCGTTGGCGCTATAGGAGCGCGCGGGATCGAGATGCTTGGGGCGCTCGCCAAACGCGCTGTAAACCGCGTTGGCTTCTGCGTCACGCCCCGGGTAGGGGTTGTTCCAGTCGCCGTCGGAACAGCCCGCCAGCAGGCTCACCCCGACACACAGCAACATGGCTCCAATCCGCATCATGCGGCAAGTGTACCCAAGCACGCTGCCATCGTCAGCCGTTATAATCTGCCCCACTCCAATTCACACGAAAGCATCGTCATGGGCTTCCTCGCGGGCAAACGCATCCTGATTACCGGCGTTATTTCCAATCGCTCCATCGCCTATGGCATCGCATCGGTCTGCAAGCGCGAAGGGGCCGAGCTCGCCTTTACTTACCAGGGCGACCGGATCAAGGATCGCGTCACCGAGTTCGCGGCCGAGTTTGGCTCCTCGCTGGTCTTCCCTTGCGATGTGTCGAGCGACGAGCAGATCACCGATCTCTTCGCCCAACTGGGGCAGCACTGGGATGGCCTTGATGGCCTCGTGCATTCGATCGCCTTCGCACCGCGTGAGGCCCTGGCGGGTGATTATCTGTCCGCCGTCACCCGTGAGAATTTCCGCATCGCACACGACATCAGCTCCTACAGCTTTGCCGCACTGGCCAAGGCGGCTTTGCCGATGATGGAGGGACGCCCCGCCGCATTGCTCACTTTGTCCTACCTTGGTGCGATCCGTTCCGCACCGAATTACAACGTGATGGGTCTGGCCAAGGCCAGCCTGGAATCCAACGTGTATTACATGGCGCAAAGCCTTGGCCCCAAGGGAATACGCGTCAATGCCGTGTCGGCTGGCCCGATCAAGACGCTTGCCGCGGCGGGCATCGCCAACTTCGGTGAAAAAATGGACATGGTGGCCAAGAACGCCCCGCTGCGCCGCAACGTCACCATCGAAGAAGTCGGCAATGCCGCCGCTTTCCTTCTCTCTGACCTGGCGTCCGGGATTACCGGCGAAATCACCTACGTCGACGCCGGTTTCAACACCACGGCCGGCGGCTCGGACTGAGCGTCACGACGCACAAAAAAACGCGCCACGAGGCGCGTTTTTTATTCCTGCACGCTCAGCTTAGCGCCCTTCAACAGCGCCCGCCTTGATCACCACCTTCTGTGCTGCCTTGGCCAGCTCAGCCATGGCCTGCAGATCGGTGCGTTGCTGCGCCTGGACGACACCTGACTCAATCGACCCTGCCAGCATGGGATCCACATTGGCCGCTTCGATGACGCGTGTAATGCGCACAATACGGTAACTGCCGTCCGGACGCGCAAATCCCGCATAGGCAGGCAGCTTGTCGGTGCGCGTGCGGAACACGGCCTTGGCACCGGGTGCATCCAGCGCCTCACTGGGTTGACGACCCACCACGCTGAATGCAGACCACTTGAGCGCGGGTTCTTCACCTTTTTGCAACGCTGAAATGGCGGCCTTGCCCTTCTCGGCCAACAGGCTGGTCAGCTGTTCGCTACGCAGACGCGCCTCGATAAGCGCGTTCACTTCTGTCAGCGGTTTCAGGCGAGCTGCGCGGTGGTCGGCCACGCGCGCAGCGACCAGCGTTCCCGGTTGCACTTCGAGGGCTTCGGTGTTCTGCCGATTCTTGATGCTGTCCGCGCTGAACAGAGCTTCCATCAATGTCTTGTCGAATGGGGGGGGTGACGATCCAGCACTGATCCAGCCGGTTCTGCGAATGGGCGATTTGACCGCATCGGAAGCCGCTTTCAGCGAATTCGGATTTTCATAGACCAGATTGCCAAAGGTTTCGGCCATCTCCGCAAACTGTTTTTGCGCCTGCTGCTTGCGCAAGGTATCGACGATGCTCGCGCGCACCTCGGCAAGTGGTGCAGTTTGCGCTGGCTGTATGCCGTCGAGTCGAATGACGTGGTATCCGAAATCGGATTCGACAGGCCCGCGAATCTCGCCGGGTTTCATGGCAAAAACGGCATCTTCAAAGGGTTTCACCATCATGCCGCGCCCGAAACTGCCGAGGCTTCCGCCCTGCTGCGCCGACCCCGGGTCCTGTGACTGCGCACGGGCGATCTCGGCAAAGCGTGCCGGCGTTGCTTGCAGGGTCTGGTAAAGCGCCTCGGCCTTTGCCTTGGCTTTGGCCCGTTCGGCCGCAGGCGCAGATTTGTCGGCCGCAATCAGGATGTGGCTGGCGCTACGCTGCTCGGGCTGACCGAATTGCCCCGCCTGGCTGCCGTAGTAGTCGGCAATCTGCTGCTCGCTGATGTTGATGCCTGCGGCAACCGCAGGCAGATCAAACACCACATACTCCGCCTGAATCTGTTCGGGCTCCGTAAATGCAGCCTTGTTCGCCTGATAGTAACGATCGATATCTGTCTGCGTGATCTTGATGTCGTTGTTTACAGAAGCCGGCGTGAGGTCAGCCCAGGCAATTTCTCGCTGCTGCGCCACCAGCTTGACCAGGCTGGCCAGACTTTCACGCGAGGGAAACGAAGCCAGCGCCACCGGACTGGTCATGGTTTCCAGCATGAACGCCTGACGCAATTCATTCTCGAATTGTGCGGGTGTGCGGCCGTTCTGCTTCAGCACGGCTTCGTAGCGCTCACGCGAGAACTTGCCGTCCTGCTGAAACGCAGGAATCTGGGCCAGGGTCATGGCCAGATGACTATCCGGGGCCGCAAGTTTGAGCTTCTGGGCTTCCTGAAGCAGCGCGAAACGTTCGACCAGACTATCCAGCACTTTCTGCCTGAAGTCTTGCGTCTCGGCCACAGCAGGATCGAAAGCCGGCCCCATCGCCTCGCGCATCCTGTCGGTCTGCGAGCGAACTTCTTCAGCCAGGGTCTCGCGCGAAATCTTCATTTCCCCGACCTCGGCGATCGCACCGCCGCTGCGGTCTCCCTGCATATAGGTATCAAGACCGAACAGGGCAAAAGTCACTGCTATCAAGCCAAGGATGACCTTGGCCAGCCAGCCTTGCGCATGGTTGCGAATCGCTTCGAGCACAGCTCACTCCATTTATTCCGAATCGCGCATTTTCGCGCACTTTGGAGTTTACGTCTCGCTTCCGGGAAGTTGCCGAACGCACAAATGAAAAAAGGCGAACTTGCGTTCGCCTTTTTTGGTGTTGGCGGAGTGGACGGGACTCGAACCCGCGACCCCCGGCGTGACAGGCCGGTATTCTAACCAACTGAACTACCACTCCAGATACTGCAACTGCGTTTGTCTTTTTGCACTGAGCTGGTGGGTGCTGAGGGGTTCGAACCCCCGACATTCGCCTTGTAAGGGCGACGCTCTACCAGCTGAGCTAAGCACCCGACAAAGACCAAGATTCTACAATATTTTTCTGGGCCTTGCCAAATGCAAAATGACTTTTTGTTTAGTTGATGGCGTCTTTCAGACCTTTACCGGCGCGGAACTTGGGCACCTTGGCGGCTTTGATTTTGATCGAAGCGCCCGTGCGCGGATTACGGCCAGTGCGTGCGGCGCGCTTGCCCACATAGAAGCTGCCAAAACCCACCAGCGTCACCATGTCGCCTTTTTTCAGCGCTTTCTTGACTGCTTCGACGGCAGCATCCAGTGCACGACCCGCAGCAGCTTTGGAAATATCTGCTGAGTCGGCAATGGCATCAATCAATTCGGATTTGTTCACGTGTTGTCCCCTTCACTCAAGTGGCACAGGAAAACCCTGTGGGCGCTTTTATAGCAACCCGCAAAACCTTGTGTCAAGCGGTTTTCCGGGCGATGGCCAAAAAAATCCCGCGTCTGGCGCGGGATTCGGAGGGGGTGGTCAAAATGTGCTCAATGCTTGAGCGCAGCCGAGGAGGAATCTTCGTCTTCCGGCACAGCAATGGGTTTGACTTCTGACTCCACTTCTTCAGGCAGCGGTTCGGGGCTGCGTTCCAGAGCGAGCACCAGAACTTCGTCAATCCATTTCACCGGATGAATATCCAGTTTGTTCTTGATGTTGTCCGGGATGTCGGTGAGATCCTTGACGTTTTCATGCGGTATCAACACGGTCTTGATACCACCTCTATGGGCCGCGAGCAGCTTTTCCTTGAGGCCACCGATAGGCAGCACTTCACCCCGCAAAGTGATCTCGCCAGTCATCGCGACATCCGCCCTCACCGGAATCCCGGTAAGGATCGATACCATCGATGTACAGATTGCAATGCCCGCTGACGGACCATCCTTGGGGGTCGCCCCCTCGGGGAGGTGGATGTGGATATCACGCTTCTGGTAGAAATCTTCCTGGATGCCCAGTTTGCGCGAGCGCGCCCGGACTACTGACAGAGCAGCCTGGATCGATTCCTGCATGACCTCGCCGAGCTTGCCGGTGGTTGTCATCTTGCCGCGTCCTGGCAACGAAACGGCTTCGATGGTCAGTAGCTCGCCGCCCACTTCGGTCCAGGCCAGGCCCGTGACCTGCCCCACCTGGTTGTTCAGTTCAGCGATACCAAAGCTGAAACGACGCACGCCCAGGTATTTGTCGAGGTTGCGGGCGGTCACGGAGATCTTGGTTTTCTGCTTTTTGAGAAGCAGGGCCTTGACCGCCTTGCGACAGATCTTGGAAATTTCACGTTCAAGACTACGCACCCCCGCTTCACGTGTGTAGTAACGCACCACATCACGCACCGCCGATTCGGCAATAGCCAGTTCGTCTTCCTTGATGCCGTTGACTTTCAACTGCTTGGGCACCAGATAACGTTCAGCGATATTGACCTTTTCATCTTCGGTGTAACCCGACAGGCGTATCACCTCCATGCGGTCGAGCAGAGGAGCCGGCAGGTTGAGCGAGTTGGCTGTCGCCACGAACATCACGTCCGACAGGTCATACTCGACTTCGATGTAATGATCCTGGAAGGTGTGGTTCTGCTCTGGGTCGAGCACTTCGAGCAACGCAGACGCCGGGTCGCCCCGGAAGTCCTGGCCCATCTTGTCGACCTCGTCGAGCAGGAAGAGCGGATTCCTCACGCCGATCTTGGTCAGGCTTTGCAGGATTTTCCCCGGCATCGAACCGATGTAAGTGCGGCGATGGCCGCGAATCTCGGATTCGTCGCGCACGCCCCCCAACGCCATGCGCACGAACTTGCGATTGGTCGCGCGCGCGATCGACTGGCCGAGCGAGGTTTTACCCACGCCGGGCGGCCCAACCAGGCAAAGAATCGGTGCCTTCACCTTGTCGACGCGCTGCTGCACGGCAAGGTATTCCAGGATGCGTTCCTTGACCTTGTCGAGGCCGTAGTGATCCTGGTCGAGCACCTTCTCGGCCTTGGCCAGATCCTTGCTGATCTTGGTTTTCTTTTTCCAGGGCAAGCCCACCATGGCTTCGATGTAGCTGCGGATCACCGTGGCTTCGGCCGACATCGGCGACATCATGCGCAGCTTCTTCAGCTCGCCCATCGCCTTGGCTTCGGCTTCCTTGGTCATGCTGGCGGCCTTGACGCGCTTTTCCAGTTCTTCGAGTTCGGCACCTTCCTCGATATCGCCCAGCTCTTTCTGGATCGCCTTGACCTGTTCGTTGAGGTAATACTCGCGCTGGCTTTTCTCCATCTGCCGCTTCACGCGGCCCCGGATGCGCTTTTCCACCTGCAGGATATCGAGTTCTCCCTCAAGCAGGCCAAGCAGATGCTCCAGGCGTTTGTTGACGCCGATCATCTCCAGCACTTCCTGCTTTTGTTCCAGCTTCAGGGGCAGATGCGCAACGATGGTATCGGCCAGACGGCCCCCCTCATCGATGCCGGAGAGGGAGGTAAGAATTTCGGGTGGAATCTTCTTGTTGAGTTTGACGTACTGATCGAACTGGGTAAGCAGTGCACGGCGCATTGCTTCGACTTCAACCAGCTCCTCGCCTTCGGGTGGAAGAATTTCCGCACGTGCGGAGAGATGCGTGCCGGCATCAGCAACATCGATGACGCGTGCGCGCTGGTTGCCTTCCACCAGAACCTTGACGGTGCCATCGGGCAGCTTGAGCATCTGCAGCACGGTGGCGACACTGCCGGTGTCGTAGAGATCTTCCGGTGTGGGGTCATCCTGCGCCGCCGTTTTCTGCGCAACCAGCAAGATGCTCTTGCCGGACTCCATCGAGGTTTCCAGCGCCTTGATCGATTTGGGCCGCCCGACAAAGAGCGGGATCACCATGTGGGGGAAGACCACCACGTCGCGAAGCGGCAACAGCGGCAGATCAATCTGTTCCTTGGATGTGTTGTCGCTCATCATGTTTTCCTGGTCTGGTTAAGGAAAGGATGCGCGGGATGAACCACGCACATCCGCATATCGGGGGCCTGGTATCGAAATTCAAGGGGCGGCGCAGCAGCGCCACCCTGTGTCAGGCGCCAGCGGCCAGCGGCTGGTCACCCTGTTCCGAATAGATCAGCAAGGGCTTGCCTTCACCGGTGATGAGATTGTTGTCAACCACAACTTTGCTGACCCCCTTGAGTGAGGGTAGGTCATACATGGTATCGAGCAAGGCATGCTCGATGATGGAACGCAAGCCACGCGCGCCGGTACGGCGAGCCAGGGCGCGCTTGGCAATGGCACCCAGCGCATCATCACGGAACTCGAGCTCAACGCCTTCCATCTTGAACAATTTAGCGAACTGCTTGGTGAGCGCATTTTTCGGCTCGGTGAGGATCTGCACCAAGGCAGCTTCATCGAGTTCATCCAGGGTCGCCACAACCGGCAAACGGCCAACAAATTCGGGAATCAGCCCGTACTTGATCAGATCTTCGGGTTCGACCTGGTGCAACAGTTCGGCATCGCGTTTGGTTTCGTCAACATTCTTGACCTGCGCGCCAAATCCGATCCCGCCTTTTTCCGTCCGGCCACGAATGACTTTTTCCAGACCGCTGAATGCGCCACCACAGACAAACAGGATATTGCTGGTGTCGACCTGCACGAATTCCTGATTCGGGTGTTTGCGCCCGCCTTGCGGCGGAACGGATGCGGTGGTGCCTTCGATGAGTTTCAGCAGGGCCTGCTGCACGCCTTCGCCAGACACATCACGAGTAATCGAAGGATTGTCGGATTTGCGCGAAATCTTGTCGATTTCATCGATATAGACGATGCCTTGCTTGGCCTTGTCCACATCGTAGTCGCATTTTTGGAGCAGCTTCTGGATGATGTTTTCGACGTCTTCGCCAACGTATCCGGCTTCGGTCAGCGTGGTGGCGTCTGCGATCACGAAGGGCACGTTCAGGAGTCGCGCAAGGGTCTGCGCCAACAGGGTTTTGCCGGAACCTGTCGGTCCAATCAGCAGAATATTGGACTTGGCGAGCTCCACCTCGCCAGAGCCTGAATTGCTCCGCAGGCGCTTGTAGTGGTTGTACACCGCCACTGCGAGTGCCTTCTTGGCCTGCCCTTGACCGATCACGTACTGATCGAGAATGCCGCTGATTTCATGCGGCGTCGGCAATTCCGACCCGGAGGATTTCTGGCTGTCGGCCTGCTGGATTTCCTCGCGAATGATGTCATTGCACAACTCGACACATTCGTCGCAAATGAATACCGACGGGCCGGCAATCAGCTTGCGAACCTCGTGCTGGCTTTTGCCGCAGAAGGAGCAGTAGAGAAGTTTGTCGCCGGAGCCTTTGTCTGCCATTGCTTTTCCTTGCTTGAATCCCGCTTATGCTTCGATGCGGCTGGTGAGAACCTTGTCAACCAGGCCGTATTTCATCGAGTCTTCCGCGCTCATGAAGTTGTCACGATCCGTATCACGCTCGATGGCTTCGATGCTCTGACCGGTGTGCTTGGCCAGCATGTCGTTGAGACGGGCTTTCAGGTAAAGAATTTCCTTGGCGTGAATTTCAATATCCGAAGCCTGCCCCTGGAATCCACCCAGAGGTTGATGAATCATGACGCGCGAATTAGGCAGACAGTAGCGCTTGCCCTTGGCACCTGCCGTCAGCAGAAAAGCGCCCATGCTCGCCGCCTGACCGATGCACAGCGTCGATACATCCGGCTTGATGAACTGCATGGTGTCATAAATCGCCAGACCGGCGGACACGGAGCCGCCGGGCGAGTTGATATAGAAGTAGATGTCCTTGTCGGGGTTTTCCGATTCCAGGAACAGCATCTGGGCCACGACAAGGTTGGCGGTGGCATCGTTGACCGGCCCGACCAGAAAGATCACCCGTTCCTTGAGCAGTCGGGAGTAGATGTCGTAGGCACGCTCACCCCGACCACTCTGCTCCACCACCATGGGAACCAGCCCCAAACCTTGGGGCTCGAAGGTTTTGCGTTCGTATTCAATGTGCATCAGGCACGTCCCATCAGTTCTTCAAAAGAGGTTGTCACGTCTTCCACCTGGGCCTGACCTGCAACCCATGCTACCACATTCTCCTCCAGGGCCAGGGACTCGATTTCCTGCATCCGCTCGGGGTTCTGGTAGTACCACTGGATCACTTGTTCCGGTTCCTCGTAACTCTGGGCTTGCTCCTGGATCAGGCTGCGAATCTGGTCGGGTTGGGCCACGAGTTTGTTGGCCTGCACAATCTCCGCAAGTATCAAGCCAAGGCGTACTCGCCGCTCGGCCTGACCTGTAAACATATCGGCAGACAGCTTCACACTCTGAACCCCGCGCGCCTGCATGTCGGCTTCGGTCATTTTCATCAGCCGGTCGGCTTCCATCGCAACCAGGCTCTGCGGCAAATCCAGCGTGCTCTTCTGCAAGAGCAGTTCCATCGCTTGCTCCTTGAGCTTGCCCTGAACGCGACGCTTCACTTCGCGTTCCAGATTGGTTTTTACTTCGGCCTTGAGTTTTTCAACGTCCCCGTCTTCCACGCCCAGCGCCCGGGCGAAGTCAGCGTCAATCGCTGGCAGCGCCGGCATTTGCACGTCTTTGACCTGCACTTCGAAATGCGCGGCCTTGCCAGCCAGTTCCTTGGCGGCGTAATCGGCAGGAAATGTCAGTTCGAAGCCTTTTCCGTTTCCGGCCTTGAGACCCACAAGTGCTTGTTCGAAATCTTTCAGCAGGCGGCCTTCGCCCACCACGGCAGAAAAGTCTTCACCTTTGCCGCCCTCGAATGCGACACCATCCACCGTGCCCTGGTAGTCGAACTTGACCAGATCCCCTTCGGCAGCCGAACGGGTGGCAGGTTCAAAAGTGCGACGCTGTTTTTGCAGAACCTCCAGTGTTTTCGCTACGTCGGCATCGCCCAGGTTGACATTGGGCCGGTTGATCTTGCCGTCAGCAAGGCTGTCGATCTTCACCTCGGGGTAGACCTCGAAGCTGGCGCTGAAGGTCATTTCTGCCGCGGCGGCCTGGCCTGCCTTGGGTTCGAAACGCGGGTAACCGGCAATCTTCAACTGGTGCGTTTGTACGGCTTCGCCGAAGCGGGTTTGCAGGGTTTCGCCCAGAACTTCTTGCCGCACGCCGGCCCCATGCTGACGCATCACCGCAGACAGCGGGGCCTTGCCCGGACGAAAACCATCCATCTTGACGTTGCGTGCAAGGCGCTTGAGGCGGCTCTGCACTTCGTTTTCCAGTTGGTCCATGGGCACGCTGATATCCAGTCGGCGAACCAGCCCTTCGAGCACTTCAAGATTTGCTTGCATCACAATACGTCCTGGGTGAAATGAATAAGGTGCAATGATTTAGGTGTGATCATCTGACGTTGAAACAGGTGAACGGCGTCGAGCCGATGGTGCGAAAGGGGGGACTCGAACCCCCACGCCTTGCGGCGCTGGAACCTAAATCCAGTGCGTCTACCAATTCCGCCACTCTCGCGGCTTAACCGCAAAACCTTCAACCAAGAAGTGTAATATAATCAAGGCGATGCTGTCACCCAAGGCAGCCCGGCCTCGTCTTAAGTCTTTATTCTCATTCCGTTTTTTATTGCCGGTGCCGGTCGATCACTACGAAAATTTCCCCGTCGCGTCCTGGCTGCTGCCCAAACGGCTGCGCCGGCCGGTCGAGTCCATCTACCGTTTTGCGCGCTGTGCGGACGACATCGCCGACGAGGGGGATGCCTCTGCCAACGAACGACTGGATGCGCTCTCTCGCTATGGCCACGAGCTTGCCCGTATCGAAGCCGGCGAAACCCCTTTCGACCCTGTTTTTGGCCCCCTGGCAGAGTCCATCCACGAACACCGCATCCCACTCGCGCCTTTTCACGATCTGCTGTCGGCATTCAAACAGGACGTGACCAAGGCACGCTATGCCAATTTCGGCGAGGTGATGGATTACTGCAGGCGTTCCGCCAATCCCGTCGGTCGGTTGATGATGCATTTGTACGGGGATCAGGATCCGCGCCATCTCGCTTATTCAGACGCTATCTGCAGCAGTCTGCAACTCACCAATTTTCTACAGGATATTGCTGTCGATTATCGCAAGGATCGTATCTACCTGCCGCAGGACGAAATGGCTGCCCACTACATCAGCGAATCCCAGATCGCCACGGGTGACACGCGCGGGCTATGGCGTGCGCTGATGCTGAAGCAGATCGAGCGCACACGAAAACTGCTCCAGGCCGGTGCCCCCCTTGGCCGCATACTCAAGGGCCGCATCGGACTGGAAATTCGCGTCACCATCCGGGGCGGCGAGACCATCCTGCGCAAGCTGCACGCTGATCCTGACGGTGTTTTCACACGCCGTCCGGTTCTGACCCGACGCGACTGGATCATGATGCTGGCACGAGGCCTGCGCTGACATGGACGCCCATCAGTATTGCCAGGAACGCGCAGCGGCAAGCGGTTCCAGCTTTTACTACAGCTTTGTTTTTCTGCCATCGGATACGCGGCGGGCGATTACCGCGTTCTACGCGCTGTGCCGCGAACTCGACGACGTGGTGGACGAATGCCACGAGCGGCAGGTTGCTGTCGCCAAACTCGACTGGTGGCGAGCCGAGATCGCACGTTTTGGTCATGGCCAGCCCGAACATCCCGCCACCCTCGCGCTTGCCGCCACCGAGCGGGGGAAAGACATTGCCCCCGCCCTGTTACTGGAAATCGTCGATGGCATGGCCATGGATCTGGATCATGCGCGCTATCCGGATTTCAACTCGCTCAAGCTGTACTGCCACCGCGTTGCCGGCGTGGTGGGCGAAGTGGCGGCCTCGATTTTCAGTGGCGCGCGCGGGGGAGACGATCGCGAACTCCGCCGCTACGCGCACGAGCTGGGATTGGCATTCCAGCTCACCAATATCATTCGCGACGTGGGTGAAGACGCCCGGCGCGGCCGAATTTATCTACCCCAGGACGAACTGGCACGCTTCGGCGTGACCGAATCCGAGCTGCTTCAGGGCCGCGAATCTGCGGGGTTCCGGGCGCTCATGCAATTCCAGTACGACCGCGCACTCAGCCATTACAACGCCGCGCTTGCCGCGCTGCCCGACACCGCCCGGCGCGAACAGCGCCCCGGCCTGGTGATGGCGGCAATCTACCGCACCCTGCTCGACGAAATCCGCCGCGCAGACTTTCCTGTATTGCGCGCACGGGTGTCGCTGACGCCGTTACGGAAGTTGTGGCTGGCCAGCAAAACCTGGCTGTTTCCATGAAACCCTCGGTGGCGGTGATCGGAGGCGGCTGGGCAGGCTGCGCTGCTGCGCTGACACTGGCCGAGGCCGGGGTGGCCGTCACGGTGTTTGAAGCCGGTCGAATGCTGGGCGGCCGTGCGCGCGCGGCCGATCTCGATGGCCGTCGACTCGATAACGGCCAGCACCTGCTGCTCGGGGCTTATAGCACCACGCTGGATCTGATCCACCGGCTTGGCGGCATCGAAGCGGACAGCCTATGGCGACGCCCCCTGCGGCTTGATGCTCCACCCGCATTCCGCCTGTCCTGCCCGGCCTGGCCTGCCCCCCTGAATTTTCTGGCTGGCCTTGTCACCGCTCACGGGCTCGACTGGCGTGAAAAGTGGACGATCGCGCAATGGATGCGTCGTGTATTGCACGGCCCCCTGCCACCAGATACCGCCACCGTCGCGGAACTGACGCGCCCGCAATCCGAACGCATCAACCGCCTGTTATGGTACCCGCTCTGTATCGCCGCGCTCAACACTGCGCCCGACGTGGCTTCCGCACAGACATTCATTGCCGTGCTGCGGGCCGCGTTCGGCGGACAGCGCAGCCACAGCGATTTTCTGTTGCCGCGTCGCGACCTCACGGCCCTGTTCCCGGCACCGGCTGCTGAACGCATCCAAATGCTTGGGGGGAAGCTACACACCGGTCGCCGCGTACGCAGCATCGAGGCGGCTGCGCGCGCGGTAACGCTGCGTTTCGACGACCGTGCGTCAGAATTTACCCATGCCATCCTTGCAGTCGCACCGCAGCATCTCAATGCCCTGACCGAATACGTGCGCGAACTCGACGCCGTGCGGCAAATGCTGGCGGGTTATCGCTACCTGCCGATTGCCACCGCCTACATGCAGTTCGATCCCGGGTTTGTCCTGCCGCAGCCGGTTCTGGCGCTGACCGGAGGGCCCGCACAGTTTGTTTTTGACCGGGGGCAAAGCCACGGCCAGCCTGGTCTGCTGGCACTGGTTGCCAGTGCGGCAAGTGATTTAGCCGTCGACTGGATGGCACGGGCTGAAGCACAATTGCGGCATTTCGCCGCGCCTGGAACCGTGCTCTGGCGGCGCGCCATCGTCGAAAAACACGCCACCTACGCCTGTGTGCCGGCGATGCCGCGGCCTGACGTCGTCACGCCGCATCCGCATATTTTCCTGGCTGGCGATTACACTGCCGGCCCCTACCCCGCCACGCTCGAAACCGCCACGACGAGCGGCGTACAATCCGCTCACGCCCTGCTTCACCGCCTATGAAAGATTATTCCCCCCGCCCCGATCTGCTCGCCGGCCGCGTCATCCTCGTTACGGGCGCGGGTTCCGGGCTGGGACGCGCGGCCAGTCTGGCCTACGCCCGACACGGTGCCACGCTGGCACTGCTGGGACGCGACGAGCGCCGGCTGGAAGCCGTCTACGATGAAATTCTCGCCGCCGGCGGGGCCGAACCGGCCATGTTTCCCTTTGATCTCGGCGTTGCCGATGACCGGGGGCTTGAAACCCTGGCCGGGGCGATCATGCATCATCTCAAGCGTCTCGACGGCATCCTGCATAGCGCGCATTTGTTCCATAGCCTGACGCCGCTTGCGCTGCAAACCCTCGATCAGTGGCAGAGCCTGATGCGAGTCAATCTCATCGCGCCGTTTGCGCTGACACGGGCTTGTCTTCCTGGCTTGCGTGCCGCCCCGAGTGCGTCGGTCATTTTCACAGGGGAAACCCATGGTCACCAGCCGGCTGCATTCTGGGGCGGTTACGCCGTTGCCAAGGCCGGCCTGGAAACGCTCACGCGCATCTGGGCCGATGAACTGACCAGCGAACCGCAGCTGCGCATCAACACCCTGATTCCCGGGCAGGTTGCCACCACCCTGCGCGCCCGCACGCATCCCGGGCTGCCACCCGAGCGGCTGCCCCAGCCCGACGATCTCATGCCTGCGTACCTTTACCTGATGGGCGACGACAGCCTGGCCGTACGGGGCCGCATCATAGAGTGCTCGACTTGAGAATCAGCCCGGCATGAAAATCGGCCGCTACGAAGTCATCGGCGAAATCGGCCAGGGTGCCATGGGCACCGTCTACCGTGCACGCGACCCCCTGATCGAACGCGAAGTGGCGATCAAGTCGGTTTCCATCCGACATTTGCAGGAAGAAGGAACCGACGCCGAGGCCCGGTTTCTGCGGGAGGCACGGAGCGCAGGGCGGCTATCGCACCCAAACATCGTGACCATCTACGACGTGGGCGAAACCGAGTCGCTCGCCTACATCGCGATGGAATACCTCCAGGGGCCCACCCTGCGCGAGCTGATGGATCGACACCCCCTGCCGCTTGGTCTGGCGCTTGATACGGCTTATCAAATGGCGGAAGCCCTGGCGTTTGCCCACGAGCATGGCGTGGTTCACCGCGATATCAAGCCCGGCAATGTGGTGGTCACCGGTCAGCGTGGACGCGTCAAACTCACCGATTTCGGCATTGCCCATGTGCTCAATAGCAACCAGACGCAGACGGGCCAGATGCTGGGCTCACCGCGCTATATGTCGCCCGAGCAGGCGATGGGCCGGGAAATCGACGGGCGATCCGATATTTTCTCGCTCGGCGCTGTGCTCTACGAAATGCTCACCGGCGAGTATGCGTTCGACGGCGATAGCCTGCCCACCATCATCTATCGCGTGGTCAACGATGCGCCGGCACAACTGGGGGCGTCTGGCCGGCTGCCACCCGCGCTGTCGGATTTGCTCGCACGCATGTTGCACAAGCAGCCCAAGCAGCGTCCCGACGCGCGGGAAGTTGCGCTGTCGCTCACCGCCCTTATCGATTCAATAGCACCCGCCCAGTCGTCCATCCCACCGCGATTGCGCATTTCGCGACGCCTGGCATTCCTGGCGTTTGCCACGCCGCTGGCGGCCTTGCTACTGATCGGGCTGGGCCTGATCGTCATCGAGCATTTTCTGCCCGCTCCAGCCCCGGTCGCGATGCCCGAGACTGTACCGCCCGCCCTCCAGGCCACACCGCCTACGTCCACCGGCATACCGTCTGCCGGACAGCGCCCACCCGATTCGGTAGCGCAGAGTGCCCCCGCGACGTCCGGGCAAGCCCCCTCCTCCCAGCGCCGGCAACCTGCCAGACCCGTCATCGTGGCGGACGACTATCTGCGGAAGCTGGATGGGACCCGAACCGAATTGCGGATCCAGCGCACCGAATTGCTACTGCGCTATACCGAACAGCATCCGGATGTGCTCCAGATCGACCGCCAGCTCGAACAACTCGCGCAGGAACGCAAGCGGCATGTGCGCCTCCTGCAAAAACAGCAAAACAACTAGCCGCCTGCACGCCCCGCCTTACCAGTTGGTTTCGCGTTCGGCCGTTGCTGACACCTTGTGAATGCTGAGGTCGGCACCATTGAATTCCGCTTCTGCGTCAAGCCGCAAGCCCATAGTCTTTTTCAGCACGCCGTAGACGACAAAACTGCCGATCAGGGCAACAACAATGCCGCCCAGTGTGCCGATGACCTGCGCCGACAGACTCACGCCGCCAATTCCGCCCAGCGCCTGCATCCCGAAAATACCGGCAGCAATCCCGCCCCACGCTCCGCAGAGTCCGTGCAGCGGCCACACGCCCAGCACATCGTCGATTTTCCATTTGTTTTGCGTGACCATGAACATCCACACAAACAAGGCACCCGCTATCGCGCCGGTCACCAACGCCCCCAGCGGATGCATCAAATCCGACCCCGCGCACACCGCCACCAGGCCAGCGAGCGGCCCGTTATGAATGAAGCCAGGGTCGTTTTTTCCGAGAAACAGGGCAGCGAGTGTCCCCCCCACCATCGCCATCAGGGAATTCACCGCCACCAGCCCGGATACGGATTCGATCAATTGCGCTGACATCACGTTGAAGCCGAACCAGCCCACCGTGAGTATCCATGCCCCCAGGGCAAGGAACGGAATATTCGACGGCGGATGGGCCGACACCAGACCGTCCTTGGTGTAGCGTCCACGCCGTGCGCCGAGCAGCAGCACAGCCGGAAGCGCAATCCAGCCGCCCACGGCATGGACGACGACCGAGCCGGCAAAGTCATGGAAGCGTGCCCCCGTGGCGGCTTCGAGCCAGTCTTGCAAGCCGTAATTGCCATTCCAGACAATGCCTTCGTAAAACGGGTAGACCAGCCCTACCAAGGCGAAGGTTGCGGCAAGCTGGGGGTTGAAGCGCGCCCGTTCAGCAATGCCTCCCGAGACAATGGCCGGTATCGCGGCAGCAAAGGTCAGCAGGAAAAAGAATTTGACCAGGTCATAGCCGTTTTTGGCTGTCAGCGTCTCCGCGCCAGAAAAGAAACTGACCCCGTAGGCGACGCTGTAGCCAATGAAAAAATACGCAATCGTTGAAACAGAAAAATCCGTCAGAATTTTGACCAGCGCATTGACCTGATTTTTCTTGCGTACCGTTCCCAGTTCCAGGAAGGCAAAGCCGGCGTGCATCGCCAGCACCATGATGCCGCCCAGCAGCACAAACAGAACATCGCTACCCGATTTCAAGGCTTCCATGCAGAACGCTCCCTCGCAGTGTTGTGCGGCAGCTTTCAGCAAAAAACAAACCAGGTTTTTAAGTTATTGATTTAAATAAGACCAACACTCAATCGGCACGAATAAATGCACATTTATGGTGCAAACAAGACTCTAGCGCACCAATAAAATGCGTTTACGGTTTGTCGCGCGATTCAGCCTCGATGCGATCCAGTTCCGCATCCATATCCGACTCGGACATCGGCACAAAATCTGGATCCGGCTTGGAACCGGGTTTGGTAATCAGCGCCGCAATCACAATGCCGAGTTCGTAAAGCACCCAGAGCGGAATCGCCAGCATGAACTGGGAAATGATGTCTGGCGGGGTAAAAATCGCGCCAACGACAAACGCCCCAACAATCACGTAAGGGCGAATTTCGCGCAACTTTGCAACCGAGACCATGCCCATCTTGACCAGCAGCACCACTGCAACCGGCACCTCGAAGGTGATGCCAAACGCCATGAAAAGTGTCATCACGAAATCAAGATATTTCCCGATGTCGGTCATCACTGCGACACCCTCGGGGGCCACGCCTACGATGAAGCCAAACACCACGGGGAAGACCAGGAAATACGCAAACGCCATACCCAGCAGAAAGAGAATCACACTGGCGATGACCAAGGGCACACCCAGACGCTTTTCGTGTTTGTACAAACCCGGCGCAACAAACGCCCAGGCCTGGTAAAACACCCAGGGCAAAGCCAGCAGAAAGGCCGTCATCAATGTGACCTTCATCGGCACAAAGAATGGCGTAGTCACTTCGGTCGCAATCATCTGCCCGCCCTGGGGCAGCGAAGCCAGCATGGGCTTGGCCAGCAAGGCGTAAAGATCCTGCGCCCAGGGGAACAACACCACAAACAGGATGACAACGCCCAGCACTGCTCGCAGCAGGCGATCCCGCATTTCGATCAAATGCGAGATGAAGGAATCTTGCGGGTCACTCATGCGGATTTCGGCAACGTGGATTCAGCGGACGCGGCTTGAGTGGACACCGGGTTCTGATCGGGCTCATCAAGCGGGAGACTTTGTTGGGCCTGAGGGTCTGTGCTGATTTCCCTGACGGCCGCCGCCGTGACCTGGCGCTCGCCTTCCGTTGCCCCCATGGCGGTCAGCACCTTGCTCACCGAGCTGGTTTCATTACGCAAAAAGTCGTCAACCACGGTGGCTTGTTGCTCAGCATTACTCGCAACGGATTCGACCGAGCTTCGGAATTCCTCACCCACCCGACGCAATTCTTCGGTCTGCATTTCGCGGCTGATATCGGATTTCACTGTAGAGACATAGCGCTGCATCCGGCCATAAAGATGTCCTGCGGTGCGCGCCACCTTGGGCAGGCGCTCGGGGCCGATGACGATCAGCGCCACCACGCCGATGACGATGAGTTCTGTGAAGCCGATATCAAACATGGGTCAATGACAGGATTCAGGGCACAAGCTGCTTATCTCTTGGGCCATGTCTCGCCTGCCTTAGCTCTGGTGCTTGTCCTTGACCTCGGCATCAATGGTGTGACCACCTTTGTCGTTGTTTTCCGTGATCTTTGCAGCGTCATCCTTCATGCCGTCCTTGAAACCTTTAACCGCACCGCCGAGGTCGCTACCAATATTGCGCAGTTTCTTGGTGCCGAAAATCAGCAACACCACAACCAGAACGATCAGCCAATGCCAGATGCTGAAGCTACCCATGAAAATTCTCCTTTTGAATTAAGCCTGGTTTATATCAAGCTCGGCTGACGGGGTCACCGCCGCCAAATACGTGAACGTGGATATGAAACACTTCCTGACCGCCGCCACGCCCGGTGTTGATCAGGGTTTTGAACCCGGTACCGAGCCCCAGTTCCTTCGCCAGCTGGGGTGCCAGCAGCAGCATCTTGCCCAACAGCCGCTCGTGTTCCGGCCCTGCATCGGCCAGGGTGGCGATGTGCGCTTTGGGAATGATCAGGAAATGTACCCGGGCGAACGGGTGGATGTCATGGAATGCCAGCACTTCATCGTCTTCGTAGACCTTGCTGCATGGCAGCTGCCCCGCGACGATCTTGCAGAAAATGCAGTCACTCATCTCGATTCGCTTTTTCGACCAGTCCAGACAAGCCTTCCCGGCGTGCCAGTTCGTTGAGAACGTCGGAAGGTTTCAAATCCTTGTGCGCTAACAGAACCAGGGTATGAAACCACAAATCGGCAACTTCGTAGATGATCTTTTCGGCTTGCCCATCCTTGGCTGCCATCACCGTCTCGGTGGCCTCTTCGCCGATCTTTTTCAGAATCGCGTCCGTCCCCTTGGCGTAAAGTTTCGCCACGTAGGAACTGTCCGGGGCAGCCTGTTTGCGGGCTTCCAGCGTGTCGGCCAGCCGGTCGAGAATATCGCTCATTTGTAGATCTCGTCAGGGTTTTTCAGCACTGGCTCGGTCGTCACCCAGGTATCCCCTGCTTCGGTATGGGCGAGCTTTTGAAAAAAGCACGAGCGTCGACCGGTGTGACAGGCAATCCCCCCCACCTGTTCGATTTTCAGCAGCACCACATCGTTGTCGCAATCAAGGCGGATCTCGCTGACATGTTGCACATGACCGGATTCCTCGCCTTTGCGCCAGAGGCGATGTCGCGAGCGCGAAAAATACACGCCGCGCCGGGTGCGCGCGGTCTCAGCCAGAGCCTCGCGGTTCATCCAGGCAACCATGAGGATTTCCTGGGTTGCCGCATCCTGGGCAATGGCTGGCACCAAGCCGTTGGCATCCCACTTCACCGTGTCGAGCCAGGCTGTATCGGATACCCCGTTCACAACCGCACCTCGATGCCATACTGCTTCATGTAACGCTTGGCTTCGTCGACCGTGAATTCACCGAAGTGGAAGATGCTTGCTGCCAAAACTGCGTCGGCATGGCCCTCGCGGACACCGTCCACCAGATGCTGAAGCGTGCCGACGCCGCCGCTGGCAATGATGGGGATCGAAACCGCATCGGCAATGGCTCGCGTGAGCCCCAGGTCAAAACCGCTTTTGGTGCCGTCCCGATCCATCGAGGTGAGCAGGAGTTCGCCTGCCCCCAGTGCCTGCATTTTTTGCGCCCACTCGACCGCGTTCAACCCGGTCGCTTTGCGTCCTCCGTGAGTAAACACCTCCCAGCCTTCGCCGGTGCGCTTTGCGTCGATGGCCACGACGATGCATTGACTGCCATAACGGTCAGCGGCTTCCTTGACCAACTGGGGATTCACCACAGCCGAGGTATTGATGCTGATCTTGTCGGCCCCCGCATTGAGCAGGCGCTGAACGTCGGCCACGGCGCGCACGCCGCCTCCCACCGTCAGGGGAATGAAAACCTCGCTCGCAACCGCCTCGATGATATGGAGGATCAAATCGCGGTTGTCCGACGTCGCGGTAATGTCCAGAAAGGTCAGCTCGTCCGCGCCAGCCTCGTTGTAGCGACGCGCGATTTCGACCGGATCGCCGGCGTCCTTCAGTTCGACGAAGTTGACGCCTTTGACGACCCGACCGTCGGTCACGTCCAGGCAGGGGATGATGCGTTTGGCAAGCATGTTTACTGGCCGAAAATGCGGCCAGCCAGCTCGTCGGCAAGCGTCTGCGCCTGGGCGAAATCCAGCGTGCCCTGATAAATGGCGCGGCCGGTAATCGCCCCGACGATGCCGTCCCGGGCCACGGCAGACAGCGCCTTCACATCGTCGATATTGGTCACACCGCCGCTGGCAATGACGGGGATCGAGAGCGCCTGCGCGAGCCGCTGGGTGGCTTCCACGTTGACCCCGGTCAACATGCCGTCGCGGCCGATATCCGTATAGATCACAGCCTCGACGCCGTAACCCTCAAAACGCTTGGCGAGATCGATCACATCATGGCCGGTGATTTTCGACCAGCCTTCGACCGCCACCTTGCCGTCCCTGGCGTCCAGTCCCACCATGACATGGCCGGGAAAGGCGTCGCAGGCCTCGTGCAGAAACCCCGGGGTCTTGACCGCGGCAGTACCGATGATGACGTAGCGTACGCCGTCGTCGAGATAGCGCTCTATGGTGGCAAGGTCACGAATACCGCCGCCCAGTTGCACCGGCATGTCGTCGCCCACGGCGTTGACGATGGCGCGGATCGCCTCGTCATTGACCGGTTTGCCGGCAAAAGCACCATTGAGGTCAACCAGATGCAGGCGCCGCGCGCCCTGCGCCTTCCAGTGCAGGGCGGTGGCTGCCGGGTCTTCGGAAAACACGGTGGCGCGGTCCATTTCACCTTGTTCAAGGCGTACACAGTGGCCGTCTTTGAGGTCGATCGCGGGAATGATCAGCATGGTCGTACGTAGAGAAAAAATCAGGCGCAGGCTGCGCCGGTCATGTCGCAGGCAGAGGCTTCGCCTTGCGGGTTCCAGGTTGCAAAATTGCCCAGCAGGGTCAGGCCGACATTCTGGCTTTTTTCCGGATGGAATTGCACGGCAAAGATATTGTCGGCCGCCACGGCGCAGGTAAACGGAAAGGGATAATGCGCGAAGCCGGCGATCAGATCGGGGTTGGTCGGCTGGGTGAAATAGCTGTGCACGAAGTAGAAGCGCTCGCCCTCTTCGATGCCGCGCCAGAGTGGGTGCGGCATGGCGTGATGCACATTGTTCCAGCCCATGTGCGGCACTTTCAGCCGGTTGCCCGCTTCGTCATGCATGGCCTCGTCGGGAAAACGCAGCACCTCACCCGGAAAAATCCCCAGACAGGGGGTGTCGCCTTCCTCACTGTGTTCGAACAACACCTGCATACCCATGCAGATGCCCAGAAAGGGTTTGCTCCGGGCCGCCTCGATGATGACCTTGCGCAATCCACGCGCATCGATCTCGCGCATGCAGTCGCGTGCGGCACCCTGCCCGGGAAACACCACGCGACCCGCTGCGGCAATGGTTGCGGGATCGGATGTCACAACCACCCGCATGGCCGGCGCGACGTGTTCGATCGCCTTGGACACCGAACGCAGATTGCCCATGCCGTAATCGACGACGGCAATATCCGCTTTCACAATGCGCCCTTGGTCGACGGCAGTATGTCACCCATGCGCGGGTCGGCTTCCACCGCCATGCGCAGTGCACGTCCAAAGGCCTTGAAAATCGTCTCGGCCTGATGGTGCGCATTGATGCCGCGCAGATTGTCGATGTGCAGCGTGACAGCCGCATGGTTGATAAAGCCGCGAAAAAATTCCAGAAAGAGATCAACGTCAAAATCGCCTATGCGCGCCCGCGTGTAATCGACGTGATACTCGATACCGGGGCGCCCCGACAGATCAACCACCACACGCGACAGCGCTTCGTCCAGCGGGACATAGGCATGGCCATAGCGCCGGATGCCCTTCTTGTCGCCGAGCGCCTGGGCAAAGGCCTGACCGAAGGTGATACCCGCATCCTCGACGGTGTGATGGGCGTCGATGTGCAGATCGCCTTTCGCCTGAATCTCGAGATCGATGAGGCCATGGCGGGCAATCTGATCGAGCATGTGGTCGAGGAACGGGACGCCGGTGGCGAGTTTGCTCACCCCTGTGCCGTCGAGATTGAGACTGACCGTGATCTGGGTTTCGAGGGTGTTACGAGTGACGTGTGCGGTGCGCATGGCGACGATTTGCAAGGCTTTGAGGGATTCTAGCAGGCCGTGCCGGTTTTCAGCACAGGGCTTTCAGCGCGGCGACCAGTGCATCGCACTGGGCGTCTGTTCCGACGGTTATGCGGAGAAAGGGCGCAATGCGTGCCGGTTGCCGGAAATGGCGCACGATGATGCTGCGCTCGCGCAGGGCAGCGGCCAGCGCGGCCCCTTCGTGCGCAGGATGCCGTGCAAAGATGAAATTGGCGGCAGAGGGCAATACCTCGAAGCCCAGGCGGGTCATTTCCGCAACCAGCCGTTCGCGTGTCTGCACCACCCGCGCACAAATTGACTCGAAATAGGCCCGGTCTTGCATCGACGCCAGCGCACCGGCCTGGGCAAAACGATCAAGCGGATAGGAGTTGAAGCTGTCTTTCACCCGGTTGAGCGCTTCGATCAGATGCGGCTGTCCAATTGCGTAGCCCACGCGCAAGCCGGCCAGTGCGTGGGACTTCGACAGCGTGCGCGTCACCAGCAACTGCGGGTAGCGCGCGACCAGAGCAATCGCCGATTCGCCGCCAAAGTCGATGTAGGCCTCGTCGATCACCACCACCGAATCGGGATTTCCCGCCAGCAGCCGGTCGATATCGGCAACCGCCAGCAAACGCCCCGTAGGCGCGTTCGGGTTGGGGAAGATAATGCCGCCGTTGGGCACGAGGTAGTCATCCACCCGGATCGCGAAGGCGTCATCCAGCGGCACGGTCTGATAAGCAATCTCGTACAGCCCGCAATACACCGGATAAAAACTGTAGGTGATATCGGGAAACCGTATCGGCCGGTCGTGCTTCAACAGGGCGAGGAAGGCATGTGCCAACACTTCATCCGAGCCATTGCCGACGAAGACCTGCTCGGGTGTCACGCCATGGTAGGCGGCGATCCCGGCGCGCAGACGATCCGAATTGGGATCGGGATACAGGCGCAGTGACTCTGCGGCCTCGGCGCGTACGGCTTCGAGCACCTTCGGGCTGGGCCCGTAGGGGTTTTCGTTGGTATTGAGCTTGACCAGATTGGCGAGCTTGGGCTGCTCGCCCGGCACATAGGGCGTGAGCCCGTGCACCACGCTGCTCCAGTAACGACTCATGGCTGCGGACTCACTGCGAAACCAGGCGGTACTCGGCAGAGCGGGCGTGGGCCTGTAGTCCTTCACCGTAAGCCAATGTGGCCGCAACCCGTCCCAGAGTCTGGGCACCCGCCTGCGATACCTGGATCAGGCTGGATCGCTTCTGGAAGTCGTACACCCCCAGCGGGGACGAGAACCGTGCAGTGCGCGAGGTGGGCAGCACGTGGTTGGGGCCGGCGCAGTAATCGCCCAGCGCTTCGCAAGTGTGCTTGCCCAGAAAGATGGCCCCGGCGTGACGCAGCTTGGGCAACAGCGCCTGTGGGTCGGCCACCGATACTTCGAGGTGCTCGGGGGCGATGGTGTTGCAGATGGCTGCCGCGTCGCCCAGGTCGCGCGTCTTGATCAGCGCGCCCCGGTTGGTGAGCGAGGTACGGATCACCTCGCTGCGCGGCATGTCCTTGATCAGCCGGTTGATCGACTCGGCAACCGCATCCAGATAGGCCGCGTCGGGCGAGAGCAGGATGGATTGCGCGAGTTCGTCGTGCTCGGCCTGCGAGAACAGATCCATCGCCACCCAGTCCGGCGGCGTGGTGCCATCGGCAATCACCAGAATTTCAGAGGGCCCCGCGATCATGTCGATACCGACCGTGCCGAACACGCGGCGTTTGGCAGCGGCTACATAGGCATTGCCCGGCCCCACGATCTTGTCCACCTGCGGCACCGTTTCAGTCCCGTAAGCCAGCGCGGCAACAGCTTGCGCACCACCTATCGTGAAGACCCGGTCGACGCCTGCAATGGCTGCCGCTGCCAGCACCAGCGGATTCTTCTCGCCGCCCGGTGTCGGCACCACCATGACCAGCTCGCCCACACCCGCCACCTTGGCCGGAATGGCATTCATCAGAACCGATGAAGGGTACGCCGCCTTGCCGCCAGGCACGTACAGCCCCACCCGATCCAGCGGGGTAATCTGCTGGCCCAGCACCGTGCCGTCATCCTCGGTATAGGTCCAGGAGGTCTGGATCTGCTTTTCGTGATAACGGCGCACCCGTTCGGCCGCCGCCTCAAGTGCTGCACGCGTGTCGGCCGGCAAGGCATGCAAGGCAGCCTCGAGCTCGGCCTGACCCAGTTCAAGTGCCGCCAGGGAAACCGCACTCAATCGGTCAAAGCGTTCGGTATAGTCGAGCACGGCCGCATCGCCACGCGACTTCACATCCTGCAGGATGGCAGCCACCGTGGTTTCGATCGACGCGTCGGTCGCGTCATCAAACTGAAGCAGGCGGGCAAGGCGGGCCTGAAAATCAGGCTGGGTACTATCGAGTCGGGTGAGGGTAGGCACGGCTGAATCAGCATTCGCAAACAGGCTGAAATTGTACCGTTTTTTTGTCCGCAGCCCGCTTCTGGCCAGCTTGCAATTGATAGCCATACCCATTCCGGGAATTAGACAAAGTCCAGATTGCTGAATATGATGCGCCCATGGACTATTCCCGCGACAACATGGCTGGCCTGCTCCGCAGCCACGACATCAATCCGACCCATCAGCGGATCGAGATTGCGCACGCCCTGTTTTCGCACCAGTCACACCTGTCGGCTGATCAGGTTATGGCCTTGGTCAATACGCGCCATTCAGAAACCTCCAAAGCCACGGTATACAACACCCTGAAGCTGTTTCTGGAAAAAGGCCTGATCCGGGAAGTGATCGTCAACCCCAGCAAGGTGTTTTACGATCCCAACACCTCGGCCCACCATCACCTGTATGAAGTCGACACGGGGGAATTGACGGATATCGACGCCAGCCAGGTGCATATCTCCGGCTTGCCCGCCCTGCCCGCCGGCATGGTCACCGAGGGGATCGACCTCATAGTCCGGATCCGTCGCGCAGACTGACCACGCAGTTATGGGGCCGCCTTCGTGCAACGGATCCACATTGCCCCCAGCCTGATCGACGCGCAGCTCGCCGCCGATTTGCTGGATAGCCTGGGTATCCCCACGCATATTTTCAACGTCAATGCCGCTGGGGCTCTGGGCGAAGTGCCCTTCATGAACGCCCAGCCCGAACTCTGGGTTCAAGACGACGCCCAGGCCTCGCGTGCTCGCGAGGTGCTGGCGAACGTGGCCAAAACCCGCAACAAGGGCGAGCGCAACTGTCCGCACTGCGCAGAGGCCAATCCGGCCCATTTCCTGAGTTGCTGGCACTGTGGCGGTGCCCTGCCGGCTGATTCAGCCTGAAGTCTGGTCGCTGCGGGTTTCGCTGTGCAGTTGGTAATGCCGGGCAAAAATCCGCTCGAGTTCGTCGATGGCCTCGCCGGCCGCCACACCATGAATGAGATGGCGCGTCATCTGGGCAGACGCCTCGTGGAAAATCTGGTTGCGTTCCAGCATCGGATAGGTCTGCATCAGACGCTGGATGGCCTTGACGACGTTTTCCTGCTCGGGCCGGGGAATCGGCAGGGGATCGGCGGGTGGAGTAGCGGCCATATCTAGCGCTTCCTTGCCCGCCAGAAACTCCGCGTAATCGAGCAAGGCCTGCTGCCGGGCTTCGGACAAGCCCCGAAACACCATCAGCAGACGCTTGCTGTCCCGCATCAGCGACCGCGCCCCTTGGCCGGACGCTTCAAAGGTACAACGTCCACATTGCACTGCTGGAACTTGTTCTCGACAAAACTGATGAAGGCATCCAGCAGTTTGCTGCGGAATTTTTCCGGCGCGTAGACCATCGACAGTTCGCGCGTCAGGCGGGGAGTCAAGGGCACCGCCACCAGGGAGCCCAGCTGGATTTCCTTGGTCACCGTGGAAGCCGACATGATGGCGACACCCAGCCCGGCCTCGACCGCGCCCTTGATCGCCTCGCGGCTGCCCAGCTCCATCTCGATGTGCAGATCGTCCGGGTTGACGCCGTTGTGCTTGAAGAAATCGTCCACCACTTCGCGCGTGCCCGAACCGTGTTCTCGCGAAACATAAGGTTGATCGGCAATTTCACGCGCGCCCACGCTGGTACGGCTGGCCAGCGGATGATTCGGTGAACAGATCATCACCAGTTCGTCCTCGCAACAGGCCAGCGTGGTGAGGTTGGGATTGTGCGAGGGGGCTTCGATCAGGCCGACGTCCAGCGAATGGTCGGCAATTTTCAGCACGATGGTTTCCGAGTTCGCCACAGTCAGACGGGCCTGCACTTGCGGGAAACGCTCCTTGAATTCGCCGAGTATGCGCGGCAGCTGATACTCGGCAATGGTGGTGGAAGCGCCGATCATCAACGGGCCGGTCACCTGCCCGGTCAACTCGCCCACGCGCGCTTCCATTTCGCCGGTCAGCGCCAGAATGCGCTCGGCGTACCCCAGCACCAGTTCACCTGCCGGCGTGAGGGAAATCTTGCCATGGCTGCGTTCGAACAAGCGGGTATTGAAATGCTCTTCCAACTGCTTGACCTGAAAAGTCACGGCAGGCTGGGTCATGTAGAGGATATCGGCGGCTTTGGTGAAACTCAGCTGTTTGGCGACGGTGTAGAATACTTGGAGTCTGCGGTCGGCCATAAAACTATGCCCCCGGGTCAATAAAGAATTTTATTCAACCACAAACCCGCCCGTGTTGAAAACACCCGTCAGACAAACCTCTCCGAGCATTGCGCATTTCCATGCTGTGAAACGCCCTGCTCCCCGCCTGATCCGGGCTCAATTTTTGGCCTGTCAGTCTTGAATCGCGGGTTCTACACCATATTGCTGGCACAGTTCCTGTCGGCCCTCGCGGACAACGCCCTGCTGTTCGCCGCCATCGGTCTGCTGATCTTTCAGGCTGCGCCAGAATGGCATTCGCCGCTGCTGCAAACCGTTTTCGTCATTGCCTACATCGTGCTCGCGCCCCTGGTCGGGCCGTTTGCCGACGCGCTGCCCAAAGGCCGCGTGATGTTCATCGCCAACACCGTGAAATTCGCCGGCTGTCTCGCCATGCTCGCCGGCCTGGGGCCGTTATGGGCCTACGCCATCGTGGGGGTGGGGGCGGCGATGTATTCGCCTGCCAAGTACGGCATTCTCACCGAGCTGCTGCCGCCCGAAAAACTCGTGGTGGCCAACAGTTGGGTCGAAGGCGCGACGGTCGCCGCCATCGTGCTCGGAGCCATCATCGGCGGCGCGCTCATCAATCCGCAATTGGCCGAAAACATTCTGTCCAGCCTGGGCATGGCAGGCGTGCTCATCGCGCCCAAGTTCGCCATCGTCGCCATCACCAGCCTGTATTTCGCCGCCGCCTTCGTCAACCTGTTCATTCCCAGGTTGCCGATCGATCACCGCCTGCCCAGCAAATCGCCGCGGTATATCCTGCACGATTTCTGGCACAGCTTTGCGCTGCTGTGGCGTGACCCGCTGGGCCAGGTTTCACTCGCCGTCACCACCCTGTTCTGGGGCGTCGGTGCCACCCTGCGCTTGCTGATCATCGCGTGGGCCGCACTCAACCTCAAATACGGGCTCGACCAGGCCACCCAGCTCACCGCCGCCAGCGCCTTCGGCATTGCCATCGGCTCGATCCTCGCAGGCCGGTTCGTGCAGTTGAATAACGCTGTGAGCGTGCTGCCGGCCGGCATCGTGCTGGGGTTCGTGCCCATCGCGCTGATCTGGGTGGAAAGTCTCTGGCCCGCCGTCCTGCTGCTGACCCTGGCCGGCGCACTGGCTGGCTATTTTGTCGTGCCGATGAACGCCCTCCTCCAGCATCGTGGCCACTTGCTGATGGGGGCCGGGCACTCCATCGCCCAGCAGAATTTCAACGAGAACATCAGCATTCTCGTCCTGTCAGGTGCCTACGCGCTGATGGTGCGATCCGACTGGCACATCCACACCATCATCTGGGTATTCGGCCTGTTCATCAGCACGGTGATGACGGCCATCTGGCTCAAGCACCGCAACGACGTGGTGCATTAAGCACCCGGCGTACCGCTTGCGGAAGTCTGCGATTTCACCACGCTCATCGCGCCAGCGATCAGCGTGGAGAGATCGGCCATGTTCGACGGCACGATCAGCGTGTTGCCGGTTTTGGCGATGCCGGAGAAGGCCTCGACGTATTTTTCTGCCACTTTCAGGTTCACCGCCTGCAAGCCACCGGGTTTTTCGATCGCCATCGCCACCCGCGCGATGGCTTCGGCATTGGCAACTGCAATCGCCTTGATCGCCTCGGCTTCGCCCTGGGCGACGTTGATCGCCGCCTGCATTTCGCCTTCCGACTGCTGGATCGCGGCGTTGCGTTCGCCGGTGGCGATGTTGATCTGTTCCTGCATCCGCCCTTCGCTGGATGCGATCAGCGCGCGCTTTTCGCGCTCGGCGGTAATCTGCCGCTGCATCGCGTGGAGGATTTCCTTCGGCGGCGTCAGGTCCTTGATTTCGTAGCGCAGCACTTTCACGCCCCAGTTGGTCGAGGCCTCGTTCAGCGCCATCACCACGCCACGATTGATTTCCTCGCGCTCCTCGAAGGTACGGTCGAGTTCCATGCGGCCGATCAGCGAGCGCAGCGTGGTCTGCGCCAGTTGCGAGATCGCGGCGATGTAGTCGCTGGAGCCATACGACGCCATCTTGGCGTCAGTGACCTGGAAATACAGGATGCCGTCGACCGCAAGCTGGGTGTTGTCGCGGGTGATGCAGACCTGGCTCGGCACGTCGAGCGGAATCTCTTTCAGCGAATGCTTGTAGGCGACGTTGTCGACGAAGGGGATGACGAGGTTGAGGCCGGGCACCAGCACGGCGTGGAACTTGCCCAGGCGCTCGACTACCCAGGCGTTCTGCTGCGGCACCACGCGCACGCCCTTGGCGACGACGATGAGAATGACAATGAGGATGACGAGTGCAACGATGTCCATGTGTAATCCTTGTAGTGAAACAGGCTCAGTTACCCAGTACCAGCAGCGTGCCTTTCACGGCACGGATGCGCAACGGCCGGCTGATATCCGTATCGGGTGACTCGGCTTCCGCATCCCACAGCGCGCCGCGATATTTCACCTGGCCGCGTCCGGCCTGCCAGGTCTCCACCTGCACCAACTGGCCGATGTCCATATCCTGCGCGGTCGATTCGGGATGCCCGCTATCGCGTTTCCAGTGTCTCAGGGCCAGCGTGCCCAGTGCGGCTATCGCGGCTGCCACGATGAATTGCGCGCCCGAGCCCAGCCCCAACCAGGCGGCTATGCCCGCCGCTGCCGCCGCGATGCCGTAGACGAGCAAATAGAACGTTCCAGTGGCAAGCTCCAGTCCCACCAGCGCTGCCGCGACTATCCACCACACGATATCAGCCTGCATCTCAGCCCCTCAGAATCACCGGCCGGTTGGCCAGTTCGTCCGGATTATCGCCCGACGGCGGGCAATGCTGCGCCAGGAGCGCACTGATTTTATCGATTCCCTCCAGCGCCCCTGCGGCAAAGCGGCCCGCGCCGAAATGGGCTTCCATCGCACTCGCCACCGCGTCCCAGGCCGCCTGCGGCACCTGCGCGGCGATGCCCCGATCGGCCACGATCTCGATATCGCGATCGGCCAGCAACAGGTAGATCAGCACGCCGCTGTTGTGTTCGGTGTCCCACACGCGCAGCTGCGAAAACACCTCGATCGCCCGCGCGCGCCCGGTCATGCCTTGCCAGACCTGGAGAGGGGCCAGACTGTTTTCGATGACGAAACGGATTTCGCCGCCGTGCCGCCGCTCGGACTCACGCACCGCAGTTTCGATGGCATCGAGTGTCGCCTGCGCGAACGCACGCCGCCAGGCCCAGGGCGGCATGAACACATGCTTCAGCCAGCGTTTGAGCTTCACCATGATCCGGATGCCCCTCCCCCGCCAAATCCACCGCCGCCCCCGCCCCAGGAACCGCCGCCCCCACCCAGACTGCCTCCGCCGCTCGACCAGCCGCCGCCACCGCCCCTGAACCCTCCGGCCACGATGGCAAAGACAAACACGGCGGCAAACAACAGCAAGGGAGTCAAACCCACGATCAGCGCACCTGCGACGCCGCTCCCCACGGCTGCCAGCCCGGCGGCGGCGGGACGGTTCATCATCAGGGACATCAGGACACCGGCGACCACGCCCCCCGCCACCAGCAGCACAAACACGCCTTCGTCATCGGTGCGGGTATCGTTCCGGCCCGGCCCGGGTAGGGGTTCGCCTTCGATCAGCTTCATCAACTGCGTCACCCCGGCGTCTATACCGCCCGCAAAATCTCCCGCCGCGAAATGCGGCGCGATGGTTTCGGCGACCACCCGTTTGGCCACGGCATCGGGAATGGCACCCTCAAGCCCGTAGCCCACCTCGATGCGTACTGCGCGGTCGTTTTTGGCCACCAGAAGGATGACGCCATCGTCGACCTTATCGCGGCCCAGCTTCCAGGCGTCGGCAACGCGAATGCCAAACTGCGCCATGTCTTCTGGCTGCGTGGTCGGCACGATCAGCACGGCAATCTGGCTGCCTTTTTGCGCCTCGAACTGCGCAAGACGTGACGCCAGTGTTTCGATCTGCGCCGTGGTGAGGGTCCGGGTCAGATCAGTGACGCGACGTGTCAACTCCGGCACCGCCACTTGCGCCCACACCCAGCCAGCACAAAGCACCAGCAAGAGGCCGAGGCGCAAGCGGGTGCCGAACAAGCGGCTCATGCGGCAATCAGTAGCCGGGCGACAGGCGACCCGACGCGTCGCCGCCACCCGCCGGTGCGGCAGGGGCCGGCGCAGGGGTGGCAAAATCGACCTTGGGCGGCGTGGCAATGGCTTTTTCGTTTTCCACCGTAAAGCTCGGCTTCACGTTGTAGCCAAAGAGCATGGCAGTGAGATTGGACGGAAAGCTGCGCACGGTGACGTTGTAAGTTTTCACCGCTTCGATGTAACGGTTACGCGCCACGGTGATGCGGTTCTCGGTGCCTTCGAGCTGCGCCTGCAGATCGCGGAACAGGCCGTCGGCCTTCAACTGCGGGTAGTTTTCCGCCACCAGCAGCAGCCGCGAAATCGCGCCGGTGAGTTCGCCCTGCGCGGCGATGAATTTCTGGAACGCCGCCTCGTCGTTGACGAGCTCCGGTGTCGCCTGGATCGCACCCACGCGTGCACGCGCCTCGGTCACGGCGGTGAACACGTCCTTCTCGTGCGCGGCGTAGCCCTTCACCACGTTGACCAGATTGGGCACCAGGTCGGCGCGCCGCTGATACTGGTTCAGCACCTCGGCCCAGCTCGCCTTGATGTCCTCGTCGGCGGTCTGGAAGGTGTTGTAGCCGCAGCCCGACAGGGCCAGCGCCAGTAAGGAAACCCACAGCCATCTCAGCATCTTGCTCTCCTCATTGATCCGAATGCGGATGAACCTTACTCCAAAAGCGCCACGAGTTCCGCTCTGGCCCGGCCGGCCTTCAGGTAAAGATGTGCCACCGTCACCGGCAATTTGAAACGCCTTGGCCCTGCACTGCCCGGGTTGACATACAGCACGCCGTCCCGGGTTTCGATGCAGGGCTTGTGCGAATGCCCAGAAATCACTACCTGCACGCCCGCCGCCACGGGATCGAGGGCAAGCTCGTCCCCGATATGCAGCACATGGATGCGCACGCCGTCGAATTCGAGGTCAGCGGTATACGGAATGGCCGCAGCCCAGTCGGCACGGTCGTTGTTGCCGCGCACCACCGTGAGCGGGGCGAGTGTCGCCAGCGACTCGAGCACGCCATTGTGCCGATCGGATCGCGAGCCGATGTCGCCCGCATGGATGAGATGGTCGCTCCCCGCCAGCGCAGCCAGCGCCTCCGGCCGCAACAGACCGTGGGTGTCGGAGATGAGCCCGATCTTCAGGGTGCCACGCCCCAGGTCGCAAACAGTGGATCGGATTCGGCGAGACGATCCGCGTAGCGGTCGTCCTTCGGCCGCTTGAGGCCGCGCTCGACGTAGGTTTCCACCTTCTTGAAGCCAGCATTCTTGATGAGCATACCGATCCAGGCCATGCGCTCCATGGGATGCAGCTGCGCCCACAGCCGGATCACCTTGGGCGGAAAATAGCGGTGCGACAGCGTGACGACAAACATGCCGCCGGGCTTCAGCACGCGGCGGATTTCATCCACCACGGCGCGCGGCCGGGTCAGGTATTCGAACGATACGGTGCAGACCACGGCATCGAAGCTGGCGTCGGCAAACGGCAGCCTGGGCTCTGCGTTGAGATCGTGCACCACGCGTTCGGCAAGCTGCGGGTTGTCGGCCATTTCCTCGGCGTTCATGCCCAGGCCTACGGCGGACTGCACGGTATCCGGCAGATGCGAGCGCCAGCCGGCCATCAGGTCGAGTACCCGCGCGTTTTCCGGCAGCACGGTGCGGTACAGCGCCTGGATGCGCCGCGCGCATACGGCATCAACGTGAATCAGCTTGCGCGGCTCGGTGTAAAACTCGGCATCCGGGGTTTCGTCTTCACGCGCAAAACTGTCCGCCGATTCAAAATCGGTCAGCGTCGGGTATTGCGTTTCCATGCCGCTCCATTCGAGCAGCTGCGTCACCTGGCCGATGGGTTCGGTGGCAATGTCGGCGCGGCCGCTGTCGATGCTGAAGATGCGGTCTTGCAGGGGGTGGCTGAAATTGGCGACAAAGTTCGCGCCGTTCACCTGCTTCACACGGAACATGGGGGCCGGCGCATCATCGGCGTGCAGCAGTTGCGAAGGATAGAAGCGTCCCTGCTTCAGCGGCGCGATGTCGCTGCGGAAGACTTCGTTCGGCACCTCATGCTCGAGTTTCGGCCCCACGTCCATCTGCGCGTCGACCGGCGGCGTATCGCCCGGCATCCATACCACCACCTGATGGCGGCCGAGATCGGAGAAATAGTTGACGCGGAAACGCAGGGCGGGATGGAGCAACTTCATGGCAGGGTTCGGGGGTCAGGAGTCAGGGATTGCATCGTGCGACGCGCGAGGCAGAGGTCTTCCCAGGCGCGCGCCTTGTCGGGCAGGTTACGCAACAGGTAGGCCGGATGATAAGTCACCACCAGCGGCACAGTCTGGAAACGGTGGACGCGGCCGCGCAGACGGCCGATGGCCTCGTCCGTTTCCAGCAGGCTTTGCGCGGCATAGCGGCCGAGTGCGACGATGAGTTTTGGCTGGATCAGTTCGATCTGCGCCAGCAGATACGGCCGGCAAGCGGCGACCTCGTCGGGCTCGGGATTGCGGTTGCCGGGCGGGCGCGACTTCAGCACGTTGGTAATGTAGATATTTGCGCCCCGCTCGAGGTCGATGGCCGCAAGCATGGCGTCGAGCAGTTTGCCGGCCTGGCCGACGAAGGGTTCGCCCGCGCGATCCTCGTCGGCACCCGGTGCCTCGCCGATGAAGAGCCAGTCGGCGTTGCGGTCGCCCACGCCGAGCACGCCCTGCGTACGGGTCGTATGCAGCTTGCAGCGGGTGCAGTGCGCGACGGCGTCGGCGAGCTGTTCCCAGGTGGCGGGCGGCGAGGCATCGGGAGACCCGGACGCGGGGACGTCGGGCGTTCTTTCGCGCAACCGCCAGGCCGGGCCGATGCCGAGCTCCTCGAAGATGTCGTCGCGGCTCAGCACGCCAGGTCTTTCTTCATGATGAGCGCGTCTTCGCGGCCTGCGCGCGCGGGGTAGTAGCCGCGCCGCACAGCCAGATCGACGAAGCCACTGCTGTGATACAGCCCGATGGCGGCCGTGTTCGACGTGCGCACTTCCAGGAACACGCTCTCGGCCTTGTGATCGCGCGCACGTTCAAGACTATGGTCGAGCAGGTCGCGCCCCAGGCCGTGCCGACGCCACGACGGCGCAATGGTGAGGTTGAGCAGATGCGCTTCGCCCGCCGCCGCCATCAAGGCGTAATAGCCGATCACCTCGCCTTCGGCCTCGCGCACCCACATGCTGTAGCCGGTGCGCAGCGAGTCGGTGAAGTTGCCCAGGCTCCAGGGATAGTCGTAGCTCGCGAGTTCGATGCGGTGGATGCGCGGCAGATCGGATTCCAGCATCGGCCGCAGGCGGTGATGCACCTCGAATACCGCGCTCATGCCGATTTTCTCGCGCGGCGTTCGTCCACCGTGAGCGCCACCTTGTCGCGCAGGTAAATCGGCGCGGCTTGTGCAGCATCCCGGCCCTCGCCGCGCGCAAAGGCACGTGCGACCAGCGGGGCCATCGCGGCGGCGTCCGGCATCAGGGTTTCGTCGAGGCGCACCAGATCACGCACAACGATCTCGCGCTGTGCGGCGGCGAGTACCGCGTAACCATTGCCCGCGCCCACCCAGCCGTCACCCTCGGGCACAAAGACCGAGTCCGGCAGCGCCAGACGTGGCTCGACCACAGCTCGCCAGCCTTCAGCTTCGCGCTCGTAAGCCGCCCAGTACACCTCCGCCATGCGGGCGTCGAGCAGGGTAAGGACACGATCCGCTTGTGCCTGTGCGGCCAGCGATTCCAGCGTCGATACGCCCACGGCCGGCAGATCCGCCCCCAGCGCCAGTCCCTGCGTCACCGCGCAGGCAATGCGCAGCCCGGTGAACGAACCCGGGCCGGCCCCGTAGCCGATGCCGTCGAGCACGCCCAGCGCGATACCCGCCTCGTTGAGCAGGGCGTCGACCATGGGCAGGATCAGCGAGCTATGGCGCTGCTCGGCCAGTTCGCGGCGTGCATGGATAGTGCCGTCCAGCCATAGCGCGGCGGAACACCATTCGGTCGAGGTATCGAGAATCAGGTATTTCATGGGAAGCGGGATTTTACCGGCTTGCGGCGTAACGCACGCGGTAAATCACGCCGGCCAAGTCATCCGAGATCAGTAGGCTGCCGTCGGGCATCACCAGCACATCGGCCGGCCGCCCCCAGGCCGATTCGTTTTTCGTCCAGCCCTCCACAAAGGGCTCGTAAGACACCGCCCGCCCCTGCGCCAGCCGCACCACGCTCACGCGGTAGCCGGATTGGCTGCTGCGGTTCCACGAGCCGTGCTCGGCGATGAACACCGCGCCGCGATACCGTGCCGGGAACGCCGCGCCGGTATAAAAGCGCATGCCCAGCGCGGCGACGTGTGCCCCCAGGTTCTGCACCGGCGGCACGAATTCGGCACAACGCCGTTTGCCGCCAAATTCGGGGTCGGCAATGCGGCCACCGTGGCAGTAGGGATAGCCGAAATGCTGGCCGGGCTGTGTCAGCCGGTTCAGTTCGTCCGGCGGCGCATCGTCGCCCAGCCAGTCGCGGCCGTTGTCGGTGAACCAGAGTTCGTTCGTGCCCGGCTGCCAGTCGAAGCCGACGGTGTTGCGCACGCCGCGCGCGACGACTTCGATGGCCTTCGTTTTCAGATCCAGCGCCGTGATGTTGGCGTAGCGCGCCGGATCGGGATCGCAGATATTGCACGGCGCGCCCACCGGCACATACAGCCGGCCATCGGGGCCAAAGGCGATGAATTTCCAGCCGTGGTGGGTGTCGCGCGGATAGGCGTCAGTGACGACTTCGGTGCGGGCGCGTTCGAGATTTTTTTCCACGTCGCGCACGCGCAGGATGCGGTTCACCGCCGACACGTACAGATCGCCGTTGGCGAGCGCCACGCCCACCGGCATGTTCAGCCCTTCCGCCAGCACCACCGGTTTCTTCGGCCCCGCCAGCGGCACAGCGTAAACCTTGCCGGCGCGCATGCTGCCCACAAAAAGATGCTGTTTGCCGAGCGCCATCTGCCGCGCGTTGGGCACCTCGGCAAAGACCTCGATGCTGAAACCGGGGGGCAGTTTGAGGCTATCCAGCGGCAGTGCCGCCAGGCCCATGCCGGGCAGCCATCCCAGCACTACAAGCGTCTGTCGCATCCAGTTCACTGTGGGGTTCCTTTCAGGTTCGACTGCACGGGCAGCACCACCTCAAAGCGCACGCGCGACCAGGGGTCACGTCCTTCGGCCAGCCGGGAAATAAGGGCCGTCAGCGGCTGGCCGTTGTCGAGCAGGCGCGCTACGTCGGCGTTTTCGCGGCGCGGCACATAGCCCAGTTTCTGCCCGCGCCAGTCCACCCGCACCGCGCGGGCATCGTGGGGATTGTCCGGTTCACGCGTCAGTGTGAGCGGGTCGCCCACCTTGAGTTCGGGCCACACCGACTTGCCAGCGTGGTACTGGAAGCCCGCCAGCGGAGAATCCTGCACCAGAATGTGTGCCGTGCCCTGGGCGTGTGCGCTCCCCGTTGCGAGGATCAACAGCCACAACCAGACGATGCCGGGAAACCTGATCATCGGGTTTGCAAAACGTGCGGGGAAGCGCTCCATTCTACTGACAAACCCTGACGGTTTTTCGCGGCCGACACCCCGTCGCCACGCATTTTTTTCGCTGGACAAGCCGCCATCCCGATGGAGTACGATGCAGCCATCTTCCACACACGGGTGACTTGCCGACATGCCGAGAAAAGCCGCTGCGCCAACCAAGCTCTTCGTCCTTGACACCAACGTGTTGATGCACGACCCCACCAGCCTCTACCGCTTTGAAGAACACGACGTCTACGTGCCCATCGCCACGCTGGAAGAGCTCGACCTGCACAAGAAAGGCATGACCGAAGTCTCGCGCAACGCGCGCCAGGCCAGCCGCTTCATCGACGAGATGGTGAGCAAGCTCGACACCATCGAAGACGGCGTGCCGCTCGCCCCGCACAGCCACAACGCCGCCACCGGCAAACTCTTCCTGCAAACCCAGGCGATTACCGGCGACATCCCGGTCAGCCTGCCGACGAGCAAGGTCGACAACCAGATTCTCGGGGTGGTGCTCTTCCTCTCGCGCCACTACCCCAAGCGGCAGGTCATCCTGGTGTCCAAGGACATCAACATGCGCATCAAGGCGCGTGCGCTGGGCCTGCCCGCCGAAGACTATTTCAACGACAAGGTGCTGGAAGACACCGACCTGCTCTACGCGGGCCTGCGCGAACTGCCTGCGGACTTCTGGGACACGCACGGCCGCGGCATGGAATCCTGGCAGGCCAACGGCCACACCCACTACCGCATCAAGGGCCCGCTCGTCCCCAACCTGCTGCCCAACGAATTCGTCTTCCAGGAAGGCCCCAACCCGCTTTACGCCCAGGTGCTCAAGGTCGAAGGAAAAACGGCGGAAGTGATCACCGTCAAGGATTACAGCCACCAGAAAAACGCGGTGTGGGGCATTACCGCGCGCAACCGCGAGCAGAACTTCGCGCTCAACGTGCTGATGGACCCCGAGATCGACTTCGTCACCCTGCTGGGACAAGCCGGCACCGGCAAGACGCTCCTCACGCTCGCCGCCGCGCTCGCCCAGGTGCTGGATAAAAAAATCTATTCCGAAATCATCATGACCCGCGTGACGGTTCCGGTGGGCGAAGACATCGGCTTTTTGCCTGGCACCGAAGAAGAAAAGATGACGCCGTGGATGGGCGCGCTGGAAGACAACCTCGACGTGCTGAACAAGAGCGACGACGAAGCCGGCGACTGGGGCCGCGCCGCCACGCAGGACCTGATCCGTTCGCGCATCAAGGTGAAATCGTTAAATTTCATGCGTGGCCGCACCTTCCTCAACAAGTTTCTTATCATCGACGAAGCGCAGAACCTCACGCCCAAGCAGATGAAGACGCTGATCACCCGCGCCGGCCCCGGCACCAAGGTGGTCTGCCTCGGCAACATTTCGCAGATCGACACGCCCTACCTCACCGAGGGCAGTTCCGGTCTCACCTATGTCGTCGATCACTTCAAGGGCTGGCCGCACAACGGCCACGTCACCCTGCAACGCGGCGAGCGTTCGCGCCTGGCCGATTACGCGGCCGAAGTGCTGTAACGCCACCTTTCCCCCGCCGGGGCGGGGGCATAAAACCTCTGGAGACTGCCATGAAACGCCCCCTCGTCCTCGCCACCGCTCTGCTGCTTGTCGCCCCCGCCTACGCACTCGACTGGAACGACATGCTGAAAGGCGTGCTGAACAAGCCCGCCAGCCAGACCACCCCCGCCGCCACCGGCGTCGATGCACTCTCCGGCACCGACATCAATGCCGCCCTGAAAGAAGCGCTCACGCGCGGGGCCGACGCTGCCGTCGCCCAGCTCGGCGTCAAGGACGGTTTCTTCGGCAACCCTCAGCTGAAAATTCCGTTGCCCAAGAACCTGCAAAAAGCCGAAAAGGCCATGCGCATGTTCGGCATGGGCCAGCAAGCCGACGACCTCGTGCTGGCCATGAACCGCGCCGCCGAAGCCGCCGTGCCCCAAGCCAAAACCCTGCTCGTCGATGCTGTGAAGCAGATGACGCTGGAAGATGCCAAGGGCATCCTCACCGGTGGCAAGACCTCCGCCACCGATTTCTTCCGCAAGAAGACCGAAACCCAGCTCACCGAGCGCTTCGGCCCCATCGTCAAAACCACCACCGACAAGGTGGGGCTGGCCCAGCAATACAACCGCTACGCCGGCATGGCCGCCCAGTTCAACCTCGTCGACAAGAGCCAGGCCAACGTCGAGCAGTACGTCACCCAACAATCGCTCGACCGGCTCTACACCCTCATCGGCGAGAAAGAAGCCGCCATCCGCGCCAATCCGGTTGCCGCCGGCAGCGACCTGCTGAAAAAGGTCTTCAGCGCCGTCACCGGCAAATAAACGATCCTGAAAACCGCGCGCCCGGCGGTCATCCGCCGTGGCCGTGCCTTGCGGTATGCTTGCCACTACGCAACCCGCCAACGGCACACCATGACAATCAAAACCGCCACCCTGGCCCTGTTCGCCAGCCTCGCGTTCGCCCTCCCCGCCCACGCCTGGGAAGTCGGCGAATTCAAAAACGGCATGACCCGCACCGAAGTCGACCAGGCCCTTAAGACCTGGAACTTCGACAAAACCCTGCCCGTCGGCAGCGACGGCCTCTTTGCCTACGACCTCCCCAACAACCCCGCCGGCCGGCGCTTCCTCTTCACCTTCTGCAACGACAAACTCGTCGGCTTCGACCAGGAAGTCGAACCCGCCTTCCGCCACTTCGTCATCATCGCGTCCAACTACGCCAACCTCTACGGCAACCCGCTCAAGGTCATCCCCTATACCAGCGTCGTCGCCAATGGGGAAAAGAACCTGCTCGCCATGTTCTGGCGGCGCGGCTCGGACTACATCGGCTTGAAATATGTGCTGTTCCCGGCGGGCGAACAGCTCTCGATGAGCTGGCAGGTGAACAACAATTGCTGGCAGGCCCCGCGGTAACGTGGCTGGAATGCAGGAAGGTGTGTCTGTGCTTTCACGCAGCGCCTCTAATTTCAGGACACCCTATAGGGATCCAACGGTTATGCGTATTCGATCTGGATTAGGCACCGTTTCGTTGCCGATATATGCACCTGCACAGGTGCATATTGCACGTTAGGTCTTCTTTCAATGCGCAGCCTGAACCGGAGAAGTCTTCTCAAGTTTGGTCTTGTTTTTGTGGCGGCAGTCGTTGCCATGGAACTCTTCGGCCGGTTCATTGAGGCGCGAGACACAGTGCTTCCTGGTGCTGAGATGTTCATGCGGGCAGCACCCCAAGTGCATAGCGCCGTAGGTGAGATAAAAAACGTCTCTTTGAAAAAGAGCCTCTATTACGAGGGTGCCCCCAAGCGGGAGGCCCCATATCGCGAGTATTCTTTTGGTGTGAGCGGTACCAAATCTCAGGCGTTCGTCGTAATCCGGGCTGAGCAACAAAATGAACAATATAGTTATCATGTTGTTCGCGTTGAGCAGTAAGGTCGCGGCCGCCATACGACCTAACCCCTCGTATATGGACTCCCCCTAAAAGCAAGAAACCTGATCGATAGGTTTGGCTGTTTGGAAATGCGTGCAGTCGTATATCCGGCATCTGTTGTGGGTTCTGTGTGACCCGTGCCGACATGGAATCTGCTCACGGCGCGCCAATCGTTACAAGCGGCAGCTTGGGTGCCGGCAGAGTTACCGGCGTCAGTCCGTGATGATGCAATCCTTTGAGCCATGATGGGCGATCAGTCTCTGCGCTTACGCTCGGTGGGTAATGGGGGGTTCAAGGCGTCTCCTTTTCAGTTCGACGGTTCCACGCTCAAGCCGCCACGGCATACGCCGTGCGGTTGAGCTTCTTGCTCGCTTCACGTTGTGTCGGCGTGCCGTAGGGTTCATGGTTTCTGAGCACGGCATAACAGATACGCGCCAGTTTGTTGGCCAGGGCGCAGGCCGCCTTGTTGTGGTTGGTGCGCCCCTGCACCTTGAGCGCCCAGTCCTTCAGGCCATCGATCTCCCTCCCCGCCTATCGGGCTACCGTGGCGGCCCTGAGCACAGCACGCGCGCCGTGAGTCAGCAGCATGCGTAGATAACGATCCCCGCGCTTGGAGATGCGTCCCAAATGCCGGGTGCTGCCGGAGGAATGTTCCTTGGGCGTCAAACCGAACCAACTGGCGAAGTGGCGGGCATCGCGGTAGTGGTTTACCTCGCCGCTGGTGGCGGCAACCATCGCGGTGGCGGTAAGCAATCCGATGCCGGGAATGGTGAGCAGGTGTTTGCAGGCAGGGCTCAGTTTTGCCAACTCGGTGAGTTCGCGTTCCAGTTGGGCGATACGCGCTTCGAGCAGACGGATTTCCTCGACCAGCAGTTTCATCGCGCTGCGGATCAACTCAGGGATGGCGCTGCCGGGATCGGCCAGCACGCGGGCGATGGCTTCAACGCCGGTGCGCGAGCCTTGCGGAATGACCAGGCCGAATTCCCGGCAGAAGCCGCGCAGAGCATTGATGCGGCTGGTGCGGGTACCCATCCACAGCGAGCGGGTGCGGTGCAGACCCTGCAGGGCCTGCTGTTCGACCGACTTGATTCGCACCGGCTCGATGTCGGAGGCGCGCAGCGCTTCGAGCAGAGCCGCCGCGTCGGCGGCATCGGTCTTGTTGCGCTTCACATAGGCACGCACATACTTGGCGGGCAGCAGCTTCACTTCGATGCCAAGACCGGAAAGATGGCGCGCCCAGTGATGGGCCGAGCCACAGGCTTCCATGACGACGAGGGTGACGTCGCGGTTGTGGAACCAGCGCTCGAACTGGCTGCGGGTGAGACGGTGAGTTTCGACAACTTTCCAGGAAGCATCGGCAACGGCAAGCTGGAAAACGGACTTGGCAAGGTCAACGGCTACGGTAGTAGACTTCATCTCGGACTCCTTTCGTTGAAGACATCTGATCCCCATCCCATGAAGACCAGTGACGCCAACTATGGCCGCAAAAAGACGGGGGAGTCCATCCCATCAGTCAAGCGGGACTGGCCGAAAGCGGCTTCGGCTGGGTGTTCCGGGGTGCAGGCTTCGCCGCCCTCGTGGCGGCCAGCCCCTTACCTTAAACGTTAGGCACCCTAGGAGAGCCCACATGCCGAATCGTCTTGCCTCATGCAGTTGTGGTCAGCTTACGGTTCAAGCCACCGGCGAGCCTGTGCGCGTCTCCATTTGTCACTGCTTGGCCTGTCAGCGCCGGACTGGCAGCGTGTTCGGGGAGCAAGCCAGGTTCCCGCGCGAAAACGTCTCGATCTCTGGTGTCTCAACTGAATATGTCCGTGTAGGCGATGAAGGCTCGCGGATCAAGTTCCACTTCTGCCCCACCTGCGGATCAACCGTCTACTACGAGCCGGAGGGTCTTGAAGCATTCTTGGCAATCCCTGTTGGGGCATTCGCTGATCCAAGCTTTCCTGCCCCGCTTGTCTCTGTTTACGAGTCACGAATGCACAAATGGGTCGTGCCGCCATCGGATGCGGAACACATCCCATGAGCGGCCCTGCACCTTATACCTCCATAAAAACAGATCACCCCACATGAAACTACTCCCGGTCTTAGTCGCAGGCTTCGCTTACTTCGCGCTGGGCGGCCTTTGGTTCACGCCGCTCTTTGGCAGGCATTGGGACGCTGCGGTGGGCTTTGAGCGACCGCCGAAGTGGCGGCCTGCGCCTGTGTACTACATCGGGCCGTTGGCCGGGTGCTTGGTTGCGGCTCTCGCTACGGCGTACCTCGCACAACTCGCTCATGCGCAGTCGTTCGCCGAGTTCTTGCGTGTCGGACTCACAGCGGGTCTTGGCTATGGAGCTACCGTCACTGCCGTCAATGCGATTGCGCCGAACATGCGCAAGCCCGGACTGTATGCGGCTGTCGTTGGTGCGTATCACTTCTTTGGGATTGCGCTTTGCTCGGTCGTCTTGCACTGGCTGTCATGACGCAAATAGCATTGGGTGCCTACCACCTGGCATGTTGGAGGAACAGATGGCAAAAACAACGACAGCTTATTGGAACACGTTGGCTCCAGAGAACCGTGACCGCTGGACACCCATTCAAGGGCTGGAGGGAATGGCTGAAGAACTAACCTTGAGCATCGACCCTATTACGCGTGAGTACACAAGGCTAACCCGCTTCTTGCCGGGTGTGGATACGTCGCCTTTCGGAGGAAAGACCCATGCATACCCGGAGGAAATATTCGTCGTCAGTGGCCGCCTGTACGATCAGGCGTTTGGCCGGTGGCTTGAAGCCGGAGACTATGCGAGCCGCCCCCCGGGAGAACTTCATGGTCCGTTCAAGACTGATGCGGGGTGCGTTGTGTTGGAGGTGTCGTTTCCCAGCCGCGTTGCTGGTGGCAGTGGCGCCTAACAAACGCTTCGAGAGGGACGCTCCGCCAGCAAGCTTCGCTTGCTGTCTCCGCGCCCCTCAAGCTGCACGTTATGCGTTTCTATGAGTACCGCTGCGCCAATTGCTAGCGCTCAGAAAAAAGTTCTTGTTGCAGGGAATCAACAGTCTGGTTGGTGGACCGTAACTGGAGAACAAACTGAGCCTGTTCGAGCAATACTGCTTAATTTCGAGATCCAATTTGATGGCTCTGGCTACCTGCTCTGCTATTCATCAGAAGATGCCTTGTTGTACGGTGACTCTTGGCACCTGTCCGAAAATGAGGCTAGACAGGCGGCTCTTGAAGAGTTTGGAGTTCAGCCCAATAAATGGCGCCACGCATAACATCATTATTAACAGCTTGTGGGCCGCACTTTGACCTTCCCCCGAAATTTCCTCTTCCCAAGTTAACGTCAATACTACGTCACCCTTGGAAGACGAAATTTCGGGGGAAGGTCAATTGACAGAGCCGCCCGGATTCAAAACCAATGAGCTTTTGTCAGAGCAACTTCTATAGCCAGCGGCCTGAACGGCAGCGCTTCATCCCTAAGTTACCAGTGACACCCCTATCCCCGGCATGCCAAGATAGGCCGGTTTTACGCTCCGCCTCTCGATTCCATGCCCGCCATCCGACTCCGCATGCCGCTGGCCCTTGCGCTGTCGCTCGGGGTGCACGCGAGTCTGATGCTGTGGGCGGTTCAACCGTCGGCCCTGCCGGAAGAACCTGAAGTCCTGCGGGTTTCGCTCACGCTGCCGCCCCCGCCCGAAGTGAAACCCGTGCGGCCAGCCACGCCGCAGCGCAGGGAAAAACAGCCACACGTGCCGGATACTCTGCCCGCTCCAGCGAAACCGCCGGCGATGATGGCCGCGCCGCCCGCGCCAACGGCAGAAGACTGGCAGCTTGCATCGACCTACACGCTCAAGAACAGCAAGCGCTATCGCCATACCTGGGGCCAGCAGGTGCGCAGCATGATGGGCGCGGTGGTGGAAGGCGTGAATCAGGGTCAGGTGCGCTTCCGGATCACGATCAATCCGGACGGCACGCTCGCCCGGATTGAGGAACTGTGGTCTACGTCGGAGCAGGTTACGGCGCTAGCGAAAAAAGCGATCCAGAGCCTGCCGCCGCTGCCGCCCACGCCCACGGGCCAGCCGCTGGTGTTCGAGAAAACCATCTCGTTCATGCCTTACGAAACGGGCTGGCCGCCGTCGTACAAATACGATTGCCTGCCGGATCCGCCCCAGTTCAAGAACCCCTTCGCCTGGAACGGCGCGCCGGGCCCCCAGCCCAACACGCCGACACCGGCCCGGGCGGAACGCGACCCCGACTGCCATCCCGGCGATGTCACCAGTACGTTCGAGGAAGAAGAAACGGAGTTGAAGCGCCAGATGGAACGCAACCGCTGGGGCTGGTAGTCCGGCGAAGGACTGCGCGCGTCCGACGGAGAGCAGGGGCCGTTTCAGCTGCTGCTACTTGAGCCGTCCGCCGAACTTGCCTTCCGCCTTGGCCACCTTGGGTGCGACGACGAGCTGGCAGTAAGGCTGGTGGGGGTTCTGTTCGTAGTAGCGCTGATGGTAATCCTCGGCGGGGTAGAACACGCTGGCTTCGGCGACTTCGGTGACGATGGGCGCGGCCCATTGTCCCAAGGCCTTGAGGTCGGCGATGACGGCTTCGGCCTCGGCCTTCTGTTCGGGCGTGTGCCAGAAGATGGCGGAACGGTATTGTGTGCCGACGTCGTTGCCCTGGCGGTTGCGTTGCGTGGGGTCGTGAATCGTGAAGTAGACGTCGAGCAGGTCGCGAAAAGTAATCACGTCAGCGTCGTAGGCAATCTGCACGACTTCCGCGTGGCCGGTGTCGCCATTGCAGATGTCGCGGTAGGTGGGGTTGGCCGTGTGGCCGCCCATGTAGCCAGAGACGGCCGACTCGACACCGCGCAGGCGGTTGAACACGGTTTCGATGCACCAGAAACAGCCGCCGGCGAGCGTTGCGGTTTGGGTGGACATGGTGGCGCTCCTTGCTGGGTGACCCACGAGTTTCCCGCCTCTGCCCCTTGGCGGGTCAATGCCTCACACAACCGGCACGGTTTCCCTGAATGAAGGTCGGGCCATCAGTTTGTCGAAAAGTTTCGCGAGGTTGGGGTGTGCACCTCGCCAATCGATATCCGCAAAGCGCAGATCGAGATAACCCAGCATGCAGCCGCAGGCAATGTCGGCCAGCGTCATGCCGTTGCCGTGGTACCAGGGCTTTTCGCCGAGCGCTTCGGCCAGCGCTTCCAGGCCACGGAACAGGGTTGTTTCCTGCAGGGTGAGCCAGTCGGCGCTTTGCTGGTTGGCGGGGCGTTTCTTTTCGAGATAGACAGCGACGGCGGCGTCGGTCACCCCGTCGGCCAGCGCCTCGACGCCGCGCACGACCATGCGGCTTTTTGGCTCGCTGGGGATGAGGTGGGCGACAGGCGAGAGCGGGTCGAGGTATTCGACGATGACGCGCGAATCGAAGACGGACACGCCGTCTTCCAGCACCAGCACGGGTACCTTGCCGAGCGGGTTGAGCGCGGGCACGGGGCTATCCGGGAGCCAGGGATTTTCCGCCTGGAGTTGAAAGGGCAGCTTTTTTTCCAGCAGTACCACGCGGGCCTTACGACCGTAAGGGCTGGTGAGTGAAGTAACAAGTTTCATGCGGCCCCTGAGAAATTATTGTTTGTGGGCGCATTATCGCCTGCCGTCAGTCGTCGTCCAACCCGATCGCACGCTGGGGAAACGCAGCCATGCCGCCCAATCATGTACTTCAGCTGTGTTCGACGATGTACCGCTTGATCGCGTCAACGTTGGCATCGAGCACGGACTTGTTCTGCGGCAGCGTTTCCAGATTGGCCAGTTCGGCCGGACGCATCGGTTCAATACCCAGCGCTTCGCGGATGGCGTCTTCGAACTTGGCCGGCTGGGCGGTTTCCATGCAGATGAGCGGCACGCCGGGCTCGCGGTGTTCCAGACCCACCTTCAAACCATCGGCGGTGTGCGGGTCGATCAGGGTGCCGTACACCTCGTACACCGTGCGGATGGTGTCGAGGCGGTTGGCGTGGTTGCTGGCGCCGGAGACCATGCCGAAGCTCGCCACCTTGTCGAACAGGGTGTTTCCATTCGAATCGGTATGCGCTTTCAGGTCGAAACTGCCGCCGGACTCGACAGCGCCCCACAGGCTGCGGATCTTCGCGGCATCGCGACCCGACAAATCGAAGATGAAACGTTCGAAGTTGGACGCCTTGGAAATATCCATGCTCGGGCTGGAGGTGTGCTTCGTTTCCGGACGCGGGCGATACACGCCGGTGCGGAAAAACTCGTCGAGCACGTCGTTCTCGTTGGTGGCCACGATCAATTTCTTGATCGGCAGGCCCATCTGCCGCGCAATGTGGCCGGCGCAGACGTTGCCGAAGTTGCCCGACGGCACCGAGAACGACACGTCCTGCTCGTTGGAATGCGTGGCGGCGAAATACGCCTTGAAGTAATACACGCTCTGCGCCGCGACGCGCGCCCAGTTGATCGAATTGACCGCGCCGATGTGGTGGCGCGTCTTGAATTCGAGATCGTTCGAGACGGCCTTGACGATGTCCTGGCACTGGTCGAACACGCCCCGGATCACCAGGTTGTGAATATTTCCATCTTGCAGCGCATACATCTGCGCCTGCTGGAAGCGTGTCATGCCGTGCTCGGGCGAGAGCATGAACACGTTCACGCCGTGCTTGCCGCGCATGGCGTATTCGGCGGCCGAGCCGGTATCGCCCGAGGTTGCGCCGAGGATGTTCAGCTTGCCACCGGTCGCCTTGCCGGATTCGGCATGCGCGAGCGCGTACTCGAACAGGTTGCCCAGGAGCTGCATCGCCATGTCCTTGAACGCCAGCGTCGGGCCGTTCGACAGCGCGAGGATGTGCAGGCCCGGCTCCAGGGTTTTCAGCGGCGTGATGTCTTCGGCGTTTTCCTGGTCGGTGACGTAGCGATACACGTCAGCCGTGTAGGTCTTGTCGATCAGTACACGCAGATCGTCGGCGGGAATATCGTCGATCAGGCGCGACAGCACCGCAAAGGCCAGCTCGCGGTAGTTCATGCCGCGCATCGCTTCGAGTTCGGCGGGCGTGAAACGCGGGTAGCTGTCCGGTACGTACAGGCCGCCGTCGCTGGCCAGCCCACCGAGCAGGATGTCGGAGAAGCGGAGTTGCGGGGCCTGCCCGCGCGTGCTCTGGTACTTCATTCGCTGTCCTTCACTTATTTTGCAGCCAGCTCTTCGAGGCGAATGCGCATCACCTTGCCCGCCACGGTGTCGAGTGCTTCGATCTTGGCGATTGCCGCGTTGACGTTCTTCTCCACCGTCACATGCGTGAGCAGGATGATGGTGACCTGTTCTTCGCCTTCGGCCGGCTCCTTCTGCACCATGGCGTCGATGGAAATATCGCCGTCGGCCAGGATGCGGGTGATATCGGCCAGCACGCCGGGGCGATCAAACGCGGCGAGACGCAGGTAATACGCGGTGCGCACCTCGTCCATCGGCAGAATCGGCGTGGCGGCGAGCTGGTCGGGCTGGAACGCCAGATGCGGCACGCGGTGGTGCGGGTCGGCGGTGTGCAGCCGGGTGACGTCGACTAGGTCGGCAACGACGGCCGATGCGGTAGGCTCGCTGCCCGCGCCCGCGCCGTAGTAGAGCGTGGGGCCGACGGCATCGCCCTTCACCAGCACGGCGTTCATCGCGCCGTCGACGTTGGCGATGAGGCGGCGCTCGGGGATGAGCGTGGGATGCACGCGCAGCTCGATGCCGTTATCCGCCCGGCGCGCGATGCCCAGCAATTTGATGCGGTAACCCAGTTCCTCAGCGTATTTCACGTCTTCGCGCGTGAGCTGCGAGATGCCTTCGGTATAAGCCTTGTCGAACTGCATGGGAATGCCGAAGGCAATCGCCGACAGGATGGTGAGCTTGTGCGCGGCGTCGATGCCCTCGATATCAAACGTCGGGTCGGCCTCGGCGTAGCCCAGCTCCTGCGCTTGCTTCAGCACGTCGGCAAAAGCCGCGCCCTTGTCGCGCATTTCGCTGAGGATGAAGTTGCTGGTGCCGTTGATGATCCCGGCCAGCCACTCGATGCGGTTGGCGGTAAGCCCTTCGCGCAGCGCCTTGATGATGGGAATGCCGCCCGCCACTGCCGCCTCGAAGGCCACCATCACGCCCTTGGCCTGCGCGGCGGCGAAGATTTCGTTGCCGTATTTCGCCACCAAGTGCTTGTTGGCGGTGACCACGTGCTTGCCGTTGGCAATCGCCTGCATCACCAGTTCGCGCGCGGGTTCCAGGCCGCCGATCAGTTCGACCACGATGTCGATCGCGGGGTCGTCGACCACGTCGAAGGGGTTGGTGGTCAGCGGCAGGTCGCCGGCGAGTTGCTTCGCGCGGTCGAGATTGCGCACGGCGGCACGCACAACGCGGATTTCGCGGCCGGCACGGCGGGTGATTTCTTCGGCGTTGCGGCGCAACACGGTGAGTGTGCCGCCCCCAACAGTGCCCAGGCCCAGCAGGCCGACGTGGATAGGTTTCATGAGGTTTCTCGATGTTTCAAATAAGGGTTAACAGGGAGGAAAGAGAGGGTGGGAAGGGAAATCAAGAACCTCCCTCGCCTCCCATCCTTCCCTGTTAAAAACTAGAGACTCTGCATTATCGGCAACTCAGCGATGCGCCCGGTTGCGGTCGAGGAAGCGCCCGACGCGGCCGATGGCCTCGGTCAGGTCTTCTTCGTGCGGCAGGAACACCACGCGGATGTGGTCGGGGTGCGGCCAGTTGAAGCCGCTGCCCTGCACCACCAGCACGCGCTCCTCTTCCAGCAGGTTGAGGATGAATTTCTGGTCGTTGTTGATGGGATATATCTTCGGGTCGAGCTTCGGAAACAGGTACATCGCCGCCTTCGGCTTGACGCACGAGACGCCGGGCAGCGCAGTCAGCAAGCCATGCGCCAGATCGCGCTGGCGCGCGAGCCGCCCGCCCGGCGCGACCAGGTCGTTGATGCTCTGGTAGCCGCCGAGCGCGGTCTGGATCGCATACTGCCCCGGCACGTTTGAGCACAGGCGCATCGACGCCAGCATGTTCAGGCCTTCGAGGTAATCGCGCGCGTGGCGTTTGTCGCCCGAGACGATCAGCCAGCCGGCGCGGTAGCCGCAAGCGCGATAGTTTTTGGACAGGCCGTTGAAGGTGACGATGAGCACATCGTCGGCCAGCGAAGCCAGCGAGGTGTGCGTCGCCCCGTCGTACAGCACCTTGTCGTAGATTTCGTCGGCGTAGACGATGAGCTGGTGCTCGCGCGCGATTTCGACGATCTCGCGCAGCAGTTCCACCGGGTACAGCGCGCCGGTGGGATTGTTGGGGTTGATGACGACGATGGCGCGGGTGTTGGGCGTGATCTTGGCGCGGATGTCGGCAAGATCCGGCAGCCAGCCCGCGCCTTCGTCGCACAGGTAGTGGCGTGGCTTGCCGCCGCCCAGGCTCACCGCCGCCGTCCACAGCGGGTAGTCCGGGGCCGGCACCAGTACCTCGTCGCCGTTGTTCAAGAGCGCCTGCATCGACATCACGATGAGTTCCGACACGCCGTTGCCGACGAAGATGTCGTCGATGGTGACACCCGCGATGCCTTTGCGTTGCGTCTCGTGCATGATCGCCTTGCGCGCCGAGAACAGGCCCTTGGAATCGCTGTAGCCCGAGGCGTTCGGCAGGTTCAGGATCACGTCCTGCACGATCTCTTCCGGCGCCGCAAAGCCGAAGGGCGCGGGGTTGCCGATGTTCAGCTTGATGATGCGCTGGCCTTCTTCCTCCATCTGCCGGGCGCGCGCCATTACCGGCCCGCGAATGTCGTAGCAGACGTTGTCGAGCTTGGTCGATTTGTGGATGGTACGCAGGGGTGGCCTGTTGTCAGCCGTCACGATGGAGTCCCGAAGTCGAAATCCAAGACAAAACAATGCCTTGGAGAAATCTTGAAAACGCCGGATTTTACCGGAGCCGCCCTGCTCCGGCAAACCCGATGCAGCCTGTCTCGCGCGGGCCAAACGGCTCTGCTATGGTTTCGTCATGAAACTCCATCTGCACTCCGGCGGCAGCCAGCTGCTGTTTACCGGCTACGGCCCTGACCACGTTCTCATCGACGGCCAGCGCCATGACACCAGCCTTTTGCTCAGCACCCGGGGGGTCGAAATCGCCCCCTGGGCGGGGCAGGCGTTTCATGCACTGACGGCAGGCCACTTTGAGTGGCTGGCGTTGCGCGAACTCGACATTGTGCTGCTCGGCACCGGCACCCGGCTGCGCTTTCCGCACCCCTCGCTCACCCACCCGCTGGTCAACGCCGGCATCGGGCTGGAGGTGATGGATATAGGCGCGCTGTGCCGCACCTACAACATCCTCGTGGCCGAGGGCCGCAACGTGGGCGCGGCGCTGTTGATCGAACCGGGTTGAGCTGGGGGTGGTCGCTTGCGGTTCTGTTTACCAGAACCTTCGTCGAACGACCGACCGTTGGCCGGGGTAGCCCGGCGGCTAGTCACTTTTCTTGTCTCGCCAAGAAAAGTAACCAAAAGAAGGCGACCCCGACAGCCCCGAAACCCCGAAGCTCAAGCGCGCCGGACGGGCAGCAAAGAACTCGCCACGCCTTGCTATTTTGATTTTGTTTTTTGTAAGCGGGGCTCAAACACCTTTGCTGCTGATCCGCCCGCCGCACTTGATCTTCGGCGAGGCTGTAAGGGGAGGAAAGTCAAAACCAGGGTGGTGATGACTGGGCGGTTTATGCATCTGGGTAAGTTGCTCCCGGCCCAGTCGAGCCGGTTGTGCATCGTCAACTGGTTTTGACTTGCATCCCTTCTCAGTCCCACCGGAAATCGCTTCTGCCGGGCGGATCATCGGCAAAGGTGTCTGAGCCCCGCTCACTTACAAAAAACCAAACAAAGCGGGGCGAGTTCTTTGCCGCCCGCCCGGCAGAAGCGATTTCCGGGGTTTCGGGAATGAGCAGGGTCGCCTTTTCTTTGGTTACTTTCTTTTGGCGAAGCAAAAGAAAGTAACTAGCCGCCGGGCTACCCCCGGCCAACGCCTCGTAGTCCGGAAAGGCCTACAACTACCCCGGCATCACCTCCCCAAAACTCGCAATTCCCTGAAAATCTCCGCAATCCTTGTGCGGCAATTTTGAATCCGGGTTGCACACCGCCAGCAGATGCGCAATGCCATACGCGCGGGCGCTTTCCAGCACCGGCAGGCTGTCGTCGACGAACAGGGTGCGGGATTTGTCGTAAGGCTCAACGCCCTGTAGCGCCTGCCAGAAATCCGGATGTTCCTTCGGCAGGCCGATCTGGTGCGAGGAAATCAGCGCGTCAAACCAAGTGTCGATGCGGGTTTCGCGCATTTTCAGGCCGAGCGATTTGGGGTGGGCGTTGGTGACCATGACGACGCGGCGGCCGGAATCGCGCAGGGCGTTCAGAAACGCGGGCACGTCGGGGCGCACCGCGATCAGGTGAACGACTTCTTCCTTCATCTGCACGATGTCGAGCGCGAGTTCACTCGACCAGAAATCGAGGCAGTACCAGTTGAGCGTGCCGGCGTGGCGTTCGTAATGCAGGTGTAGCCGTTCGCGCGCGATGGCTTCGTCCAGCCCGTGGTACTCGGCGTAGCGGCGCGGCATGTGCTCGCGCCAGAAATGGTTGTCGAAATGCAGGTCGAGCAGCGTGCCGTCCATGTCGAGGAAGACGGTATCAATCTGTTGCCAGTCAATCATTGCATCGCCCCCACGTGGGCAACGGCGCTGCGCCCCAGCGTACCCAGGTCGTACCCGCCTTCGAGTACGGAGACGACGCGGCCTTGTGCATGGCGGTCGGCCAGTGCGCAGAGTTCGCGGGTAATCCAGGCGTAGTCGTCCTCCAGTAGATTGAGGCCGCCCAGCGGATCGTCGCGGTGCGCGTCGAAACCGGCGGACACGCAGATCAGCTCGGGTTTGAAGGCGTCGAGCGCGGGCAGTACGTCGCGCTCGACGGCGGCCCGGAAAGTGCCGCCATCCGCACCGGCCTGCAAAGGAACCGGCACAAAACCGCTGTGCGGCAGCGATCCGCTGTAGGGATAGAAAGGATGTCGAAAGCTGGAAAACAGCATGACGCGGGGCTCGTTGCGGAAAATATCCTCGCTGCCATTGCCGTGATGCACGTCAAAATCGACCAGCGCAACGCGCTTCAGGCCGTGTGCGGCGAGCGCATGATGGATGCCGACGGCGACATTGTTGAAGAGGCAAAATCCCATCGCGCGGTCGGCTTCGGCGTGGTGGCCGGGCGGGCGCACGTTGCAGAACGCACGCTGCGCTTCGCCTGCCATCACCGCGTCTACGGCCCGCACCACCGCGCCGGCGGCGGCGAGCGCGGCGTTCCAGCTAAAAAGATTGAGCCCGGTGTCAGGATCGAGCCACGCCACGCCGCTCCTCGGCGTGGCGTCGCGCACGCTGTCGATATGCGCCCGGGTGTGGGCGCGCGCCAGGTGTTCGAGCGTGGCGTGTGGCGGCGTGATTTCCAGCAATTCGGCAAACCCGGGGGCGGCGCGCAGGGCGGCATCCACGGCCTCAACGCGTCTGGGCGATTCAGGATGCCAGGGGCCGACGTCGTGTTTTGCGCAGTCGGCGTGCGTCAGGTAGGCGACGCGCGGCATGGCTCAGAACAACTGATCCTTGGACACGCCGCGCCGGCGCAGCATCTGCCGCAGCACGCGCAGCGATTCCATCTGGATCTGGCGCACGCGTTCGCGGGTGACCTGGAGTTCGTGCGCCAGGTCTTCCAGCGTGCACGCTTCAAAATTGTTCAGGCCGAAACGGCGTTCGATCACCCAGCGCTGTTTGTCGTTGAGCTGCTTCAGCCATTCGTGGACGTGGTGCTCGATTTCTTCGAGCTGGAGCATTTCGTCGGGCAGGTGGGCGTTGTCGTCGGCGATGGCCTCGCCGAGCGACAGCGTGGGATCGACATCCAGCGGGGCGTCGAGCGAGGCGACGCGTTCGTTCAGCTGCATGATGCGGCGCACGTCTTCCACCGGATGGTCGGTAAGCGCGGCAATATCGTCGGCGGTGGCGTCGGTGACGCCGTGCGTTTCCAGATGACGCTGCGCACGCAGGTAGATATTGAGTTCCTTGATGACGTGCACCGGCAGGCGGATGGTGCGCGACTGGTTCATGATCGCGCGCTCGATGTTCTGGCGGATCCACCAGGTGGCGTAGGTGGAAAAACGGAAGCCCCGCTCGGGGTCGAACTTTTCCAGCGCGTGGATGAGGCCGAGGTTGCCCTCCTCCACCAGGTCGAGCAGGGCGAGCCCCCGGTTGGCGTAATGCTTGGCGATGTTGACGACCAACCGCAGGTTGCGCTCGATCATGGTCTGGCGCGCGTCGAAGTCGCCTTTCACCACGCGGCGCGCCAGCGCGGCTTCCTCTTCGGCGTTGAGCAGCGGGGCCTGGCCGATTTCGTTCAGGTAGAGCTGGGTAACGTCGACCTGCGGTTCGTGAAGGATGGCGGAGGCCAGGGTTTCGGCACTGTCGTGCGCGGCTGCCTCGGTGTGTTCGATCTCTTCCTGCAAGGGGGCGTCGGCTGGGGATGCTTCGTGATCGTCGTCGCGTTCTCGGCTCATGAGCGCTCCGGTAAATAGGCCAGGGGGTCAAGCGGTTTGCCATAACGGCGTATTTCAAAGTGCAGTTTGACGCGATCCGCGCCGCTGTCACCCATGAGGGCGATTTTCTGGCCAGCAGCCACCGCCTCGCCTTCCTTGACCAGAATGGCTTCGTTGTGCGCGTAGGCCGAGAGGAATTCGCCCGCGTGCTTGACGATGATGAGCTGACCGTAACCGCGCAGGCCACTGCCGCTGTATACCACTTTGCCGGGAGCCACGGCCTTGATCGGGGTGTTGCGCGCGCCCACCAGGTCGATCCCCTTTCCCCCCGCTGCGCCAAAACGGCCGATCAGCGTGCCTTCGGCCGGCCACAGCCAGCTGTCTACGCGGGACGCCGCAACGGCGGTGTCCTGAGCGGGGGCATCGACAGCGGGTCTGGACGCAGCCGGTGAAGGCACAGGCTGCGCCGGGGCAGCTGGCCCGGTCGGCTCCGCCGCTGCGGCGGTTGCGGGCGTGCTGCCAGACACCTGCGCCCAGTTGGCCTCGCTATAGCTGAGCAGCACCCCTTGCGGTGCGCGCAACAGGGGAATCTCGGCGATGGCTTTGGCCGCGGGCTGCGGCGCATCGTCCAGCGGGCGGGTTTCCGCCATGCCCGGGGGCGGCGTCAGGCGCAACACTTGGCCGACAAGAATACGGTCCGGCGATTCCAGCCGGTTCCACAACGCCAGATCGCGATGATCCTGATTGTTTGCGAAGGCGATGGCGTACAGCGTGTCGCCGCGCGATACCGTGTGCAGCCCGTTGGTCGAAGGGCTGATCTGCGGTGTGGCCGGGCGGGCAGGTTCGATCCTGGGTTCTTCGCGCACAACTGCCGGCGGCTGACTGGGTGGCCGGCCCTGGGCATCACGAACCGGCGCGGGCCCGGGCGCAGCGCAGCCGGCCAGCCAGCCCACCAGCCCGGCCACCAGCAGGCGAGTCACGCCACCCCCGGCAGCAGCGGCACGAACTTCACGTCTTCGAGCAGACTTTCGACAAAGGTTTCGCCCTGACGCTCCACCATGCACAGCGTCTGGGTGGCCGTGCCGCGCGGCATGACCAGCCGCCCACCGTCGGCCAGTTGTTCCAGCAAGGCCTGCGGCACCTCGGCGAAGGCGGCCGCAATGACGATGGCGTCGAAGGGGGAAAAATCCCTTGCCCCGTAGAGACCGTCGCCATGTTTGGGTTTGACATTATTGATGCGCAGTTCGCGCAGGCGCACACGGGTTTTGCCGACCAGCGCCGCAATGCGCTCCATCGACACCACCTCGCGCGCCAGCCGGGCCAGCACGCTCGCCTGGTAACCGCAGCCGAGCCCGATTTCCAGCACACGGTTGAGCGCGCGTCCCTGCCCTGCCTCACCGTGGCGTGCGAGCTCGGCCATGCGCGCGACGATGTAGGGGCTGGAAATGGTTTGTCCGAACCCGATCGGCAATGCCGTGTCTTCGTAGGCCCGGGATTCCAGTGCCTGATCGACGAACAGGTGACGCGGCACCGCGCCCATGGCCGCGAGCACGGTTTCATCACGGATCCCCTGCTCGCGCAGACGCTCGACCATGCGGCCGCGCGTGCGTGCCGAGGTCATGCCGATGCCGGCGCGCGGGTTCAGGGTTTCAGCCATGTCTGCACACTGTCCATCTGGCTGTAACGGGTGAGATCCATCTGTAGCGGCGTGATCGATACACGGCCATTCGCCACCGCAAAGAAATCGGTGCCTTCACCGGCGTCCTGTGCCGGCCCGGCCGCACCCACCCAGTAGACCGTCTGGCCGCGCGGGTTGGTCGTCTTCACCACCGATTCGGCCTTGTGCCGCTTGCCGAGACGGGTAACCACGGGCGCATCGATTTCCTCATACGGCGCATCCGGCACATTCACATTCAACAGCATGGGTTCGGTGGGCGGCTGGGCCTGTATGCGCTGCACCAGATCGGCCACCACACGCGCAGCGGTGGCGAAATGTTTTGCATTGTGGCTGGCGAGCGAAACCGCAATAGAGGGTATGCCCAGCAGGTAACCTTCGGTGGCGGCCGCCACCGTGCCGGAGTAAATGGTGTCGTCGCCCATGTTGGCACCGTGGTTGATGCCGGAAATCACCACATCGGGCAGGTGTTCCAGCATGCCGGTTACCGCCAGATGCACACAATCGGTCGGCGTGCCGTTGACGTAATAAAAACCGCTGGGGGCCTGACGCAGCATCAGCGGCCGGTCGAGCGTAAGCGAATTCGACGCGCCGCTGCGGTCGCGTTCGGGCGCAACCACGGTCACATCGGCCAGCGGGGATAGCGCCCCGGCCAGTGCAGCCAGCCCGGGGGCAAAGTAACCATCGTCGTTGGAGAGCAGGATGCGCATCTAGCGGGGGCTGCCGGGCGGGCACAGACGGAAGGCTTTAAACATGTGCCGATTCTAGCATCGCGCCCCCTGCGCAAGGCGGCGAAAAATCGGTAAGTACGCCCTTGACGCACACCCACCATCGGCTCATTAGCGTGTCTGCCCAGTTACTCACGCACAAGCAGATAGGGTGACCCCGCTCCCGTTCCTCAGACTCAATAGTCACAGCCCGGATTGGGCCGCGCGCCCGAGTCTGCTGCTGGCAGCCCCAGCATGTCCCGCGCCACCGCCTCGGCGACCTTGATGCCGTCGACACCGGCGGAAAGAATGCCGCCGGCGTAGCCCGCACCTTCGCCGGCCGGGTACAGGCCTTTCACATTGCGGCTCTGGAAGTCGTCACCGCGCGTGATGCGCACGGGCGACGAGGTGCGCGTTTCGACGCCGGTGAGCACGGCGTCGTCCATGGCGTAGCCCTTGATCTGCTTGTCGAACGCGGGCAGCGCTTCGCGGATCGCTTCGATGGCGTAATCCGGCAATGCGCTCGCCAGGTCGGTGAGACGCACGCCGGGCTGGTACGAAGGCTCGACGCTGCCGAGCTGGGTGGAAGGTCGCCCGGCGAGGAAGTCGCCGACGCGCTGCGCCGGCGCGTCGTAGGTGCCGCCGCCGAGTTCAAAGGCGCGCGATTCGAGTTGGCGTTGCAGTTCGATACCGCCCAGCACCTGTGCGGCCCCGCCGGGAAAATCCTCGGGTGTGATGCCGACGACGATGCCGGCGTTGGCGTTGCGCTCGTTGCGCGAATACTGGCTCATGCCGTTGGTGACGACCCGGTTCGGTTCGGATGCAGCGGCAACCACGGTGCCGCCAGGGCACATGCAGAAGCTGTAGACCGCACGGCCGTTCTTCGCGTGGTGCACCAGCTTGTAGTCGGCCGCGCCGAGCAGGGGGTTGCCCGCGTTCGGCCCCAGCCGCGCACGGTCGATGAGCGACTGTGGATGCTCGATGCGAAAGCCGACGGAAAACGGCTTGGCCTCCATGAACACGCCGCGCGCGTGCAGCATTTCGAAGGTGTCGCGCGCGCTGTGGCCGAGCGCAAGCACGACGTGGCGGCTGGCGAGTGTTTCGCTGCTGGCAAGCTGCACACCCGCGATTCTGCCGTCTTCGATCACCACGTCGGTCACACGCTGCCCGAAGCGGATCTCGCCGCCCAGCGCTTCGATCTCCTCACGCATGGCTTCGACCATGGCCACCAATCGGAAGGTGCCGATGTGCGGCTTGGACACGTAGAGGATTTCCTCCGGCGCGCCAGCCTTGACGAACTCGGTCAACACCTTGCGTCCGAGATGACGCGGGTCCTTGATCTGGCTGTAGAGCTTGCCGTCGGAAAACGTGCCTGCGCCGCCCTCGCCGAACTGCACGTTGGATTCGGGGTTGAGCACGTGCTTGCGCCACAGGCCCCAGGTGTCTTTGGTGCGTTCGCGCACCGCGCGGCCCCGTTCGAGCACGATGGGCCTGAAGCCCATTTGCGCCAGCAGCAGCGCCGCAAAGATGCCGCAGGGGCCGAAGCCGACGACCAGCGGGCGTTCTTCGAGCGAGTCTGGCGCACGCCCGACGAAGCGGTAGGCCATATCGGGCGTGGTCGAAAGATGGCGGTCGTTGCGGAATTTTTTCAGCAGCGCCGCCTCGTTGCGGACATCGACATCGACGGCGTATACCAGCAGCAGCGCGTGCTTCTTGCGCGCGTCGTAACTGCGCTTGAAGATACTGAAGCCTGCCAGGTCTTCATCGCGAATCGCCAGGCGCGCGAGTATGGCCGCACGCAGCGCGTCCGGTGGATGATCGAGCGGCAGTTTGAGTTCAGTCAGTCGCAGCATGTCGGGTCTTCAAATAATGGAGTGCGCCCTGCCCCGCCGCGCGCCCGCTGGCGAAGCAGGCGGTCAGCAGATAGCCACCGGTGGGCGCTTCCCAGTCGAGCATCTCTCCCGCGCAGAACACGCCGGGCAGCGCACGCAGCATCAGGGCGTCGTCGAGCGCCTTGAAGCGAACGCCGCCGGCGCTACTGATCGCCTCGGCGATGGGGCGCGGTGCAACCAGCGTCAGCGGCAGCGATTTTATCGCCTGCGCCAATTTCTCCGGGTCGTTCAGCGCGTCTTTCGGCAAACATTCGTGCAGCAACGCCACCTTCGCGCCCTTGAGCCCGGCGCGGCTTTGCAGGTGGCTGGCGAGCGAACGCGATCCGCGCGGGTGAGCGATCTCGGCGTACACGCGATCCGGCGATTTGTCGGGCAGTAGATCGAGTTGCAGCGTGACTTTGCCCTGCAAGGCGATCGTGTCGCGCAGTGGTGCCGACAGTGCGTAGACCAGGCTGCCTTCGATGCCGCTATCAGACAGCATCAGTTCGCCCTGGCGTTCGTGCAGGTGGCCTGCGGCATCGACAAAGCGCAAGGCCACAGTCTTCAGCGGCTGTCCCGCGAAACGCGACTTCAGGTGTTCACTCCAGCCGCCCGCCACGTCGAAACCACAGTTCGCCGGCAAGAGCGGTGCGACATCCACCCCAACAGACGCCAGCAGCGGCACCCAGGCACCGGTCGAGCCGAATTTCGGCCAGCTGGCACCGCCTAGCGCGAGCACCACCGCGTCAGCCCTGGCCTCGATCTCACTCGCCGGGGTCGCAAAAAGCAACGCGCCCTCCTCCGTCCAGCCCAGCCAGCGGTGCCGCACATGAAAGCGCACGCCAAGCCCACGCAGTCGATGCAGCCAGGCGCGCAGCAGCGGGGCCGCTTTCATTTCGTGCGGAAACACACGGCCAGATGAGCCGACGAAGGGTTCGATGCCCAGGCTCTGCATCCACGCGCGCAGCGTATCCGGGGAAAACGCATCGAGCAGCGGACGCAGGGCCGGTGCGCGCGCAGCATAGCGCGTCACCAAGGTCTCGAATGGCTCGGCGTGCGTAATGTTCAGGCCGCCTATGCCCGCGAGCAGGAATTTGCGGCCTACTGAAGGCATCGCGTCGTAGAGATCGACCTGAACACCGCCCCGTGCAAGCGTTTCTGCTGCGATCAACCCTGCCGGGCCGCCCCCGACGACGGCAACGGCATCCATGCCTAGCTCATTCCCACTCGATCGTCGCAGGCGGTTTGCCCGACACGTCGTAGACGACGCGATTCAAGCCCCGCACTTCGTTGATGATACGGTTCGACACCTTGCCCAGCAGCGCATACGGCAACTCGGCCCAGTGCGCGGTCATGAAGTCGCTGGTGACGACGGCGCGCAGGGCAACCACGTAGTCGTAGGTGCGGCCGTCGCCCATCACGCCGACCGACTTCACCGGCAGGAACACGGCGAACGCCTGCGAGGTTTTCTCGTACCAGGATGTGTTCCCATCCATCGTGGCGCGCAGCTCGTCGATGAAGATCGCATCCGCGCGGCGTAGCAGCTCGGCGTATTCGGCTTTGACTTCGCCGAGAATGCGCACGCCCAGCCCCGGGCCGGGGAAGGGGTGGCGGTAGACCATGTCGTGCGGCAGACCCAGCGCCACGCCGAGTTCGCGCACTTCGTCCTTGAACAGTTCGCGCAGCGGTTCGAGCAGTTTGAGGTGCAGTGTATCGGGCAGGCCGCCGACGTTGTGGTGGCTCTTGATCGTGTGCGCTTTTTTGGTTTTGGCGCTGGCCGATTCGATCACGTCGGGGTAGATCGTGCCCTGCGCGAGCCATTTCGCCTTGGGCAATTTCTCGGCTTCTTCCTGGAAGACGTGAACGAACTCGCGGCCGATGATCTTGCGTTTCTGCTCGGGGTCGGAAACGCCGGCGAGTTCGTTCATGAAACGCTCGCGCGCGTCGACGTGGATGACTTTTACGCCCAGATTCTGCGCGAAGGTCGCCATCACTTGCTCGCCTTCGTTCAAACGCAGCAAGCCGTTATCGACGAACACGCAGGTGAGCTGGTCGCCGATGGCCTGATGCAGCAAGGCCGCGACGACCGACGAATCGACGCCGCCGGACAAGCCCAGAATCACCTCTTCGTCGCCAACCTGCGCCTTCACTTTTGCGATGGCCTCACTGACATAATCCGGCATGTTCCAGTCGCCCGCACAGCCGCAAATGTCGCGCACGAAGCGGTTGAGCAAAGCCTTGCCCTGCACAGTGTGGGTGACTTCGGGGTGGAACTGCACGCCGTAGAAGCGCCGCGCCTCGTCGGCCATGCCAGCAATTGGCGTCGCATCGTTGCTCGCCATCACCTTGAAGCCTTCGGGGAGCTGCGTGACCTTGTCGCCGTGGCTCATCCACACGTCAAGCAAGCCGTGGCCGAGATCGTTGCCGCGATCCTGGATGTCATTCAAAAGCGCCGTGTGCCCGCGCGCGCGGATTTCTGCGTAGCCGAATTCGCGCTTGGCGGCGTTTTCAACCTTGCCGCCCAACTGCGCCGCCATCGTCTGCATCCCGTAGCAGATACCGAGCACTGGCACGCCGAGTTCAAACACCCCCTGCGGCGCGCGCGGCGTTTCGTCCTCGTACACCGAGTTCGGCCCGCCCGACAAAATCACGCCTGCGGGATTGAATTCACGCACAAAAGCGTCGGTCACGTCGTTGGGATGCAGCTCGCAATAGACGCCGGCCTCGCGCACGCGACGGGCGATGAGCTGGGTGGTTTGCGAACCGAAGTCGAGGATGAGGATTTTCTGGTGCATGGCGCTAGGGGGGCTGGGGCTAAAAAAAGAAAGCCACGCGCTGCGTGACTTCTCTTGTTGTTCGAGGAACGATCCTCGAATCTTATTCAACGCGATAGTTCGGCGCTTCCTTGGTGATCTGCACATCGTGCACATGCGATTCGCGGATGCCTGCGCCGGTGATCTCGACGAACTCGGCCTTGGCGTGCATGTCGGTGATCGAGGCCACGCCGAGGTAACCCATCGACGAGCGCAGGCCACCCATCATCTGGTGGATGACGCCCAGCACGCTGCCCTTGTAGGGCACGCGGCCTTCGATGCCTTCAGGCACCAGTTTTTCGGCGCTTTTTTCGTTGTCCTGAAAATAACGATCCGACGAGCCCTGTTGCATCGCGCCCAGCGAGCCCATGCCACGGTAGGATTTGTACGAACGCCCCTGGAACAGTTCGACTTCACCCGGGGCTTCTTCGGTGCCCGCCAACAGACCGCCGAGCATGACGCAACTGGCACCCGCCGCCAGCGCCTTGGCGATGTCGCCGGAATAGCGGATGCCGCCGTCGGCGATCACGCCCACGCCGCTGCCCTTCAGCGCATCCGACACGTTGGCGACCGCGCTGATCTGCGGCACGCCGACGCCGGCGACCATGCGGGTGGTGCAGATCGAGCCGGGGCCGATGCCGACCTTGACCGCATCCGCGCCGTGATCGACTAGCGCCTTGGCGGCGCTGGCGGTGGCGATGTTGCCGCCGATCACCTGCACGTCGGGGAAGGTTTGTTTGACCCACTTCACGCGCTCCAGCACGCCTTTGGAATGACCGTGCGCGGTATCGACCACGACCACGTCCACGCCGGCTTCCACCAGCGCAGCGACACGCTCCTCGGTGCCCTCGCCGGTGCCCACTGCCGCGCCGGCACGCAGCCGGCCCATTGCGTCCTTGCACGCCAGCGGGTGTTCGCTGGATTTCTGGATATCTTTTACGGTAATCAGGCCGCGCAGTTCGAACGCGTCGTTTACGACCAGCACGCGCTCTAGGCGATGCTTGTGCAGCAAGGCCATCGCCTCGTCGCGGCTCGCGCCTTCCTTCACCGTCACCAGCCGCTCTTTGGGCGTCATGATGTTGGCGATGGTCTGGTCAAGCTGGGTTTCAAAGCGCAAATCGCGGTTGGTGACGATGCCGACCACCTTGCCGCCCTCGATCACCGGCAGGCCGGAAATCTTTTTGGCGCGGGTGATTTCCAGCACCTGGCGCACCGTCATCTGCGGCGCGATGGTGATGGGATCCTTGACCACCCCGGACTCGAAACGCTTGACCGCCGATACCTGCGCCGCCTGCATCTCGGCGTTCATGTTCTTGTGGATGATGCCAATACCGCCTTCCTGCGCCAGCGCAATGGCGAGGCGGGCTTCGGTCACCGTGTCCATGGCGGCCGACAGCAGGGGCAGGTTCAGGGTAATGGTGCGCGTCAACTGCGTGGACAGGCTGACTTCGCGGGGGAGGATGGCGGAATGGGCGGGAACGAGCAGAACGTCGTCGAACGTCAGCGCTTTTTGCAGAACACGCATGGGCTTTCCTTAACGCAAAGCCGGATTATACGCGGCCGCCCATTCCCGTACAAACCGCGCCCCCGCGCCCTTGGTTGGAAACTACCAAGCCAAAACCCCGCAGAGTTGTTGACTCACGCCGGTGATGCGGCTAACTTTGCAGCAGCATTGCAACTGCTGCTGGAACGCTTGCTTGATCTAACAGCCATGCAATCGTTGAACGCCATAAAATTCGAGGAGACCCCGCACATGTCCAAAATTCTTGTCGCACTGACTTCCGCCACCCTGCTGGGCCTGACTGGCTGCGCCGACCTCTACATCAACCAGCCGGCCAAGCCTGCTGCTGCCGCGACGGCCGAGCCGGCCAAAGCCGAAATCAGTGCCGATGCCAAGGCTGCCCTGACTGCCGCCCAGAATGCTGCCAAAGATGCCAAGGCCAAAGGTGCACTCTGGACCACCGCTGAAAATGCGCTCAAGGCCGCCGAAGATGCTGCAACCAAGGGCGACAGCGACACCGTGATGAAACAGACCAAAATCGTGAACGATCAGGTACAAAAAGGTCTGGCCCAGCTCAACTACCCGATGCTCAAAGTCGGTGACTGATCCGGCCTACCGCAACCCACAACAAGCCTCCCGGCGCGCAGCCGGGGGGCTTTTGTTTTTGCTTGTCCTTGCCGTGTCCGCTCCGGTACAGGCCGGGGTGTACAAATGGGTCGACGGGAACGGCAAGGTGCACTACTCCGACCAGCCGCCCAGCGTCGATGCCCAGAGCGTGCGCGCCTCCTCATCCGGCCAGGGGGCCATCACGCAGGAAGCCACCCGCACACTGGGTGCGCGCGAGCAGGATTACCAGAAACGCCGCAAAGAGGCCGACGAGGCCAAAGCCAAGGCAGACAAGACTGAGGAACAGGCCCGCATCAAACGGGAAAACTGCGACAAGGCCCGCCGCAACCTGTCCACCCTGCAGAACAAGCCCAGCGTCTACACGACCAACGCCGCAGGCCAACGCGTCTACATGGATGACCGCGCACGCGCCGACGCCCTGGCCAATAGCCAGAAAGCCATTTCGGAAAACTGCAAATAGGCGTCGTCGTCAGGGAGACGGCACGGCATCCTCCGCCGCCTTGTCAGGGGCATCGCCTCCCCCCTTTTTGGTGACCTTGCCCTCTTCCGCACGCTTGCGGCGCACTTCTTTCGGGTCGGCAATCAGGGGACGGTAGATTTCCACGCGATCGCGGTCGCGCACCGTCTCGGTCAGCTTGACCAGCTTGCTGAAAATCCCCACCTTGTTTTTGGCGAGGTCGATCTCGGGAAACGCCTCCAGCACGCCCGAAGCACGAATCGCGTCTTCCACCGTGGCACCCTCGGCAAGCGCGACCCGCAGCAGGGATTGCGCAGCTGGCAAGGCATAGACCACCTCGACCTCGATTACACCGCCTGTCATGCCGCGTACACCTCGTCCGCGCGTTTCACGAAGGCGTCGACAAAGGTGTTGGTGATATGACTGAACACGGGCGCAAGGACGGTTTCGAGCATGCGGCTGGAAAACAGGTATTCCAGACGAAATTCGATCTTGCAGGCGTCATCGCCCAGCGGCTTGAACAGCCAATCCCCTTCCAGATGGGTAAAGGGGCCATCGCGCAGCTTGATGCGCATTTCGTGCGGATGGGTTTTGGCGTTCTCGGTGGTGAAACTCTGGTGTATTCCCAGATAGGCGATATGGATCGTCGCCACGGTGAGTGTGTTGTCGCGCAGTTGCAATTCGGTGCCGCCGCACCAGGGCAGGAACGCCGGGTAGTCTTCCACCCGATCCACCAGTTCGAACATGCGTTCCGGGGTGTGCGCCACCAGCACACTCTTTTCCACGCGCGCCATCTCGACCCAAAGGCTTGTAAAATCAAGAATTGTACGCAAGCCGGTCATCCATGAGCATCGTCGATAACAAAAAAGCCTTCCACGATTACTTCATCGAGGAAAAATACGAGGCCGGCCTCGTTCTTGAAGGCTGGGAAGTCAAGTCGATCCGCGCCGGACGCGCCAACCTCAAGGAAGCCTACGTGGTGGTGAAAAACGGCGCAATCTGGCTGATCGGCTGCCACATCAGCCCGCTTGCCTCGGCTTCCAGCCACGTGCTGCCCGACCCTACCCGCACGCGCAAGCTGCTGCTGCACGCCGCCGAAATCGACAAGCTGATCGGCCGCACCGAACGCGCCGGCTACACGCTGATGCCGCTCGATCTGCACTATTCACGGGGGCGCATCAAGCTGACGGTGGGCCTCGCCAAGGGCAAAAAACAGCACGACAAACGCGCCGCAGAAAAAGAACGCGAGTGGCAGCGCGAAAAGCAACGGCTGGTGCGTACGGCCCAGCGTTGATTCTTTTGCACATTGCCCCTGACAAACGGTGGAATTTTTCTACCAGCCGGTGGTCAACCCAATTGTAAATTTGTTGAAATCCCGACTAAACTTGTCAACATCTCGACAGAGGGGAAATCCCCATGGCTGCCTTACCCATCTATCAGGTTGAATTCATTCCGCTGGAGCGGCGTCTGGGCGATCGGCGTATCGCCCCGCGCGGCGCGGCACTGCCGGAAGGCGTTACGGTCGACCGCCGCGGTGCGCCCACTGGCCGCCGCAGCGAGGATCGCAAAACCGCTCCCCTGAAAATCGTCTAAACGATCCCCACCCCCGCTGCGCCTGCGGCGAATTCGCCGATGCGCGCGGCTTGGGAAAAACCGGCCTGCCGGAACACCGCCAGAACACCTTCAGCCGCCGCCGGCGCGCACGCCACCAGCAGGCCACCGCTGGTTTGCGGATCGCACAGGAACGTGCGCTGCCATTCCGCCACCCCAGAACCAGTATCCACCTCATGGCCGTAACTCGCCCAGTTGCGCGCCGCCGCCCCCGTGGCGACGCCGGATTCCGCCAGCGTCACCGCTTCGGGAATTTTGGGCACCCGCGACCATTCGACCCGCGCGGCGAGCCCCGAGCCACGAGCGATTTCCAGCAGATGCCCCAGCAGGGCAAAACCGGTCACGTCGGTCATGGCGTGTACGCCTTCGAGCGCACCGAGTTCCGTACCCACGGCGTTGAGCTGGGTGGTGGTCTCGACCATCTGGCGATAGCCGGCGTCCGACAGCGTGCCTTTTTTCAACGCCGCCGATAGCACGCCCACGCCCAGCGGCTTGCCCAGGATCAGCACGTCTCCCGCATGCGCGGCGCTGTTGCGTTTCACCCGCTCCGGGTGCACCACGCCGATGCCGACCAGGCCATAGATCGGTTCGGGGGCGTCGATGGAATGTCCGCCCGCAACGGGAATACCTGCGGCGCGGCATACGGCTTCGCCTCCTGCCAGAATCCCGCGTATGGTTTCGACCGGCAGCTTGCCCACCGGCATGCCCACAATCGCCAGGGCGAATAGCGGTTTGCCGCCCATGGCGTAGATGTCCGACAGCGCGTTGGTTGCCGCGATACGGCCAAAGTCGAAGGCATCGTCGACAATCGGCATGAAGAAATCGGTGGTGGCGACGATGGCCTGCGTGTCATTGAGCCGATAGACCGCTGCGTCATCCGAGGTTTCGGTGCCGACCAGCAGGTCGGCGAACCCGCTCATGGGAGCGGACTGGGAGAGAATGTCCTTCAGCACCGCCGGGGCGATTTTGCAGCCGCATCCGCCGCCGTGGGAAAATTGCGTGAGTTTGATTGTGTCCATGATGAGAGAAGCCTGATTTTGCGCGCCGCCACCGTAGCAGACTTGACCCGCTTTGACGAGGTCATCGACGTTCGTACGCCCGCTGAGTTTGCGGAAGATCACGCCCCCGGCGCGATCAATCTGCCGGTGCTCAGCAATGAGGAGCGCGTACGCGTCGGTACACTCTACAAGCAGGTGTCGCCATTTGAAGCCAAAAAAGTCGGGGCTGCACTCATCGCCCGAAACATCGCCCAGCACCTGGATACCCATTTCTCGGACAAGCCCAAGCATTACCGCCCGCTGGTGTACTGCTGGCGCGGCGGCAACCGCAGCGGGGCGATGACGCATATCCTGCAGCGGATCGGCTTTGCCGCTGCCCAGCTCGAGGGCGGTTACAAGGCCTACCGCCGTCATGTGGTCGATGAACTGGCGCGGCTGCCCGGCACGCTGCGCTACCGCGTCGTCTGCGGCCCCACCGGCAGCGGCAAGAGCCGCCTGCTCGGCGTGCTGCACGAAGCCGGGGCGCAGGTGCTCGATCTGGAAGGGCTTGCCGCGCATCGCGGCTCGCTGCTGGGGGCGCTGCCGGGTGCCCCGCAACCGGTGCAGAAAGGTTTCGAGACGGCAATCTGCTCCACGCTGATCCGCTTCGACCCTGCACGGCCGGTGTATGTGGAATCGGAAAGCAAGCGTATTGGCGCGCTCACCGTTCCCGATGCCCTGATCGCAGCGATGCGTGCCAGTCCCTGCGTTTGGCTCGATGCGCCGCTGGCCGCCCGCGTTCAGTTGCTGACCGAAGATTACGCGCATTTTCTGGCCAGCCCCGACACGCTCAACACGCGGCTGGCGCACCTTGTCGAATTGCGTGGCAGGGACACGGTGGCCACCTGGCAGGGCCTCGCCACGAGCGGCACCTGGCCTGCACTGGTCGCGGCCCTGTTGACGGAGCATTACGATCCCGCCTACCGGAAATCGCTTGCACACAACTACGCGCCGGGGCCCGACGATGTCACCCTGCGTGTGCCGGATCTCTCGGCCGCCAGCCTGCGGCAACTGGCCGCCGTGCTCCTGTCTCCCGGCAGCGCCGGCGCGAGCTGACGACACGCAATTGCTGCCAAGCGGCCTGCTTGTCACGCTGCACCGACGCCCGCCGAGTCCACGGCAAGCAGCGGCTTTGCCACGTTCGGCGCGTCAACCTGTCGGGGTATCAGCCCAGCGCGGTCAGATCGGTCTGGCCTGCGCAGATCGGCGGGCACCAGTAGTAGCCGCCGGTGAGCGGGCGGGTAAAGCGGAACAGCGCATCGCTGACACCGTCGTCGTGCCCGGTCATGCGCCGTAACTGCGCCTCGTAGGCAGCGAAAGATTTGCCGAAGGCAAGGAACACGAGCCCCGCATCAGCCCCGTCCACCCAGGGCATGGAACGCCGAACGACAAAGGCTTCGGGGTCGAAATCTTCCTGCGCAGTGCGCTTGACGTGTGCCGACTCGGGGGCGTCGTCGAGTTCTTCGTTGCTCACCCGATCGCGACCAAAGCAGTCGTTCTGCTCGGTAGCCGTCATGGCGTCAAAGCTGCCAAAGTCATGCAGCCATTGCTGCACGGCGGCATAGCTCGATCCATCCAGCCCGGCCCCCAAGCCGGTGGCAATGGCGGCATCGCTTGCCGCAGCACCCTGCGGGTTCTCGGTACCGTCCTCAAAGCCGGTGAGATCACGGTAGTCCTCGTGACAAAAACTCACGATGGCCTGCTGCAATTCAAACGCCGGTGCAATCAGCGCCGAGAGCCGGTGGCCGCGCCGCAGCAGCTCACCCGGTGCGTTACCGCGCAGCCACAGCCACAGGGCGTTCTGGGTGGCTGGAATCGGCGGCCTGGCCCCGGGCAGAATCGGAAAACCACGCAAGCCCGGCACGCTCACGCCCAGGGCCTGCGCGACCGGTTCGCCCACGCCCAGCACGACACGCGCGCCATCGCATTCGGCGGCCAGAGCCGCCAGTGCGGCGCGCGGATCCGCGCCCGGGGCAAGGTCGAAGAACAGGTGACGGGCGTGAGCGGCAATCGGTTCGAATATGGCGGGAGCGGCAGTCATGGGTCTCGGTCAGCGGAAAAAATCGGGGCAGTGAAAAACAGGCAGAAGCGGCTCGGGTTCAGCGTATCCGGGTTCGGCGTATCCAGGAAACAGTTCAGGCGCGGCGTGCCTCGATGACATTCTGCACGTGTTGCAGGCGCACGAGCAGGCGCGAGAGCTGCGCCAGTTCGCGCACGCGCACGGTCAGTTGCATGGTGGCGTATTCGCCCCGGCTTTCGGTATTCACGCGCAGCACGTCGAGCTTGTCCTTGGCGATCACGTCGGAAATATCACGCAGCAGACCCTGGCGGTCGAAGGCTTTCACGTGGACGTCGACCTCGAACGCGGCTCCGGCCTCGATGGCCCATTCGGCAGGCAGCATCCGCGCGGGGTTGGCGCGTCTGAGCGCGGCACAATCGGCACGATGCACGGTCACGCCGCGCCCCACGGTGGTATAGGCGACGATGGCATCCGGCGGCGCGGGTTTGCAGCAGCGCGCCAGCACCAGCGGCACATCGCCCAGCCCGGGGATCAGCACCGGATTGCCGGATTTGGGCTTCACACGCGGCTTGCTCGTGGGCAACAGCACCGCCGGGGCGAGCTTGCCGGCATCCTGCAGGGCGTTGACGAGGTCGCGCTGGCCTACGTCGCCACGACCGAGCGCGGCGAGAAACTCTTCCAGGCGGGTGAACTTGAGACGCTGGGCCAGTTTTTCCAGATTGGGCTCGACCGCGCCCAGGCGCTTGATCTCCTTTTCGAGCAGGGTGCGCCCCAGCGCCACCTGCTCGCCCACGTCGCGCTGGCGGAACCAGGCCCGCACCTTGGAGCGGGCGCGATGGGTGATCAGGTAACCCAGCGCGCCATTGAGCCAGTCGCGGCTGGGTTCGCCCTCCTTGGCGGTGATGATCTCCACGCGCTGACCGTTGTCCAGCGGGGTATTCAGCGGCACCATCACGCCGTCAACCCGCGCACCCCGGCAACGATGGCCCAGATCGGTGTGCACGGCGTAGGCAAAATCCACCGGCGTTGCCCCGCGATCCAGCGCCACCACGCGGCCTTGCGGGGTCAGCACATAGACCTGGTCGTGGAACAGTTCGGTCTTGAACTGCTCGGAAAATTCGCTGCTATCGGCAACGTCGTCCTTCCATTCCAGGATGCGCCGCAGCCAGGCGATTTTCTCTTCGTACTGCGCGTCGTTCTTGCCGCCTTCCTTGTAGCGCCAGTGCGCGGCGACGCCGAGCTCGGCGTGGCGATGCATGTCGAAAGTGCGGATCTGCACTTCGAGCGCGCGGTCTTCCGGCCCGATCACGGCGGTATGCAGCGAACGGTAGTCGTTGCTCTTGGGCTTGGAAATGTAGTCGTCGAATTCGCCCGGGATCGGCTGCCACAGGTTGTGCACGATGCCGAGCACGGTGTAGCAGTCGATCTCGTGCCTGACCAGCACGCGCACGGCGCGGATGTCGTAGAGCTGCTCGAAGCTCAGGCGCTTTCTGCGCATCTTGTTGACGATGCTGGCGATGTGCTTGGGCCGGCCGCTGACTTCGCCCTTGATGCCGTGCAGTGCCAGTTCCGCCTGCAAACGCTCGATGATGCCGAGGATGTAGGCCTGGCGGTCAGCCCGCTTTTCGTCGAGCTGCGCGGCGATGCGCTTGTAGGTATCGGGTTCCAGATAGCGGAACGCCCAGTCTTCCATTTCCCATTTGATCTGCCACACGCCCAGGCGGTTGGCCAGCGGGGCGAAGAGTTCGCGCGCCTGCTGACCCAGAAAACTGCGGGTGGCCTCGTCGTGCTGCACGGCACAGCGCAGGGCGTGCGTGCGCTCGGCGAGTTTCACCAGCACCACCCGGATATCTTCGACCATGGCCAGCACCATCTGGCGCAGCGCTTCGAGCTGCGCGTGCGGATCGACCCGGCGGTCGGTGGCGCTGGCGGCCAGCGATTCGATGCGCGCCATTGCCGCCACGCCGCGCGCCAGCCGGGCGGCTGCCCCAAAGCGCACCTCGAAGCCGGGATCGTCGTCGAGGCAGTCGAGCAATAACGCGGCAGCTACCGCATCGGCACCCGCGCGCAGCTCGGCAACGATGAGCGCGGTGCCGATCGCGTGGGCAAAAACCGGGGTGGCCCCGAGCCGGTCGTGTGCCCAGTCGAGCGCACGCCAGGGCGCGTCGTTTTCGGCGACGGGCAGTGCGCGCGCCAGCAGCTGGCGGGCCGCATCGTAGTCGACCTGCTCGTTGCAGCGGGGACGGGCGGCGTCATTCATGGGCGTAAACGGTGTGCCAGTAGCGGCGTTGAACAGAGCGGTATTGTGCGGCTTCGACCCCGGCTTCGCCAAACCGGAAACGAACCAGTCCATCGCGGTCGCTGCGCAGCTGCACGCTGCCCAGTTGGCCGAATCGCGCCATCACCTCGGGGTGCGGATGGCCGAAACGGTTGCGATAGCCGACGGTGTACACCACCCAGTGCGGCGCAACCTGGCTGACAAAGTCCGCCATCGACGACGTGCGGCTGCCGTGATGCCCGGCCACCAGCACCGTCGCCGCGAGAGGCAGGCCGGATTCCAGCAGTTCCATCTCGCCCAGCCGCTCGGCGTCTCCGGTGATCAGCAAAGACTCGCGCCCCCGGCTGACCCTGAGCACGCAGCTGGCGTCATTGTCGCGGCGCGCAGCGCCCTGCCAGGCGCGGGCTGGCGGGTTGAGCACCTCGAAGCGCACCCCATCCCAGGCCCAGGCCTGCCCACGTACACATCGAACCGGGCCCGGTGCCCCGGCAAGCAGCGGACTGCCGGCGGGCAGTGCGTGCAGCAGTTGCCCGACCGGCACATCGCGCAGCACCGAGGCCAGTCCGCCGCTATGGTCGTTGTCATCGTGCGAGACGATCACCGTATCGAGCCGCGTCACCCCGGACGCACGCATAAAAGGCAGCACCGTACGTTCGCCCGCGTCCGACTCGGCAAAGGCCGGCCCGGTGTCGTAGAGCAGCGCATGGCGTGCAGTTCGCACCAGTATCGAGGTGCCCTGCCCCACGTCGATCACCTCGGCGACAAATTCGCCCGGCGCAATGGGCGTCTGTGACGGCCACAGCAGCGGCAACCACAGCAGCCAGGCCAATCCGCGCAGGGGAAACCCCCGTGGCATGAGCCACCAGACCACGCCGATCAAGGCCAGAGCCATTGCCAGTGCGTCGGGGGCCGGCCTCGCCCAGGTGGCCCAGCCCAGGCTGCCCGCCCAGTGCAGCGCCTCGCCCAGCCAACCCATCAGCCACGCAGCCGGATGCCACAGCCACGGCAGCAGCACGCCCAGCAGGGCCAGCGGCGTCACGCCCCAGCTCACCAGCGGAATCGCCACCGCATTCGCCAATGGCGAAATCAGCGAAACCTGCTGGAACAGCAGCCACAGCACCGGTGCCAGCGCCAGCGTCACCGCCGCCTGCACCGTCACCCAGCCGCGCAGTTTTTGCGGCGCGGCGACGCGGCCCAGCGTCACCCACAAAATTGCCACCATGGCACCGAACGACAGCCAGAACCCGGCCGACACCCCCGCCCAGGGATCGATCAGCAGCACGATCGTCATCGCAACGATCAGCGCCGTGAAGGGCTGCGCTTCGCGGCGTCCCCAGAACGCGACGGCCAGCACCGTCAGCATGAACAGGGTGCGCTGCGCCGGCACCTGAAACCCCGCCAGCAGCGCGTACAGCGTGGCGGCCGTCACCGCCGCCACGAGGCCCGCCTGGCGCGCGGGCCAGCGTGCCACCGCACGCGGCCAGCGACGCCAGGCAAACATCACGCCCCATCCCGCCAGCGCAGCGATCATGGTGACGTGCAAGCCCGAAATGCTCAGCAGGTGGTTGACGCCGGTGCGGGTGAACGCACGCCACTGTTCGTGCGGGATGCTCTGCTGGTCGCCCACCACCAGCGCCACAATCACCCCGGCGTAGGGCGCATCGCCCAGCTCGGCAAAAATGCGATCGCGGATCGTCTGGCGGGCCGAGGCGATCCACGCCGCCGGCGTCGCCGCGCGGGCGTCGAGTCGCACGGGACGCGGGGTTTCGCGCACATAGCCGCTCGCCCCGATGCCGCGTTCCAGCATCCAGGCTTCGAGATCGAACCCGTGCGGATTGTGCGTGCCGGCGGGGCGCTTGAGACGCACCGTAAGCTGCCAGCGTTCGCCCGCACGCATCGCCTGCGGCTGTATCCCCTCACGGGCGAAATACCGCGTGAGCTGCACCTGCGATGGATTCGGTACACCCGGCGTGAGCATGCGCTCGACACGCAACAGCACCCGCTCATTGCGGGCGAGGCGTTGCGGCAGATCGACCACCACGCCGACGAGTTCGATATCCACGCCCTGCCAGTGCAGCGGCAAACGCTCCGCCAGCCGCCCGTCTGCCCGCCACGCGGCCCAGGCAACGCCCAGGGCAGCCGCGAGTACCCCCACGCCCAGGCGGCGCAGCCAACGCCGCCAGCCCGCCGCGTCCGGCAGCAGCCACACCAGTGTGAGCAGCGGCAACAGCGCCACTGCCCGGGCCGGCGGCAGGACAGGCTGGAATTGCAGCAGAACGACACCGAAGCAAAACGCGATCAGGGTGAACCGCATCGTGCCGGGGTCAGTAGGGCGTCAACACTCCGTCGACCAGCCTGGCCCGGCGATCCATGCGGGCGGCCAGCTCCAGATCGTGGGTAACCACAATCAGGCTCGCGCCCTGCTGGCGATTGAGCGTGCGCATCAGATCAAACACCGCGTCGGCGGTGTGACGGTCGAGGTTCCCCGTCGGTTCGTCGGCCAGAATGCACGCCGGCTGCGTGACCAGCGCACGGGCAATCGCCACGCGCTGGCGCTCGCCGCCCGACAACTCGCCAGGACGATGCGCGAGGCGATGCCCCAGCCCCACGCTTTCCAATACCGCCGCCGCGCGCGCCAGCGCCTGGGGGCGATCCATGCGGCGTACCAAAAGCGGCATGGCCGCGTTCTCCACCGCCGTGAATTCCTGCAACAGGTGATGGAACTGGTAGACAAACCCCAGTGCCGAATTGCGCAGCGCACAGCGCGCCGTCTCCGACAGCGCGAAAGGATCCTGCCCCAGCAGTTCGACCTGCCCGGCACTCGGCGCGTCGAGCCCGCCCAGGAGATGCAGCAGGGTGCTTTTGCCCGAGCCGGAGGCCCCCACGATGGCGAGCGATTCGCCAGCGGCCACCTCGATGTCGATACCGGTCAGCACCGTCACCGTGTTGCGGCCCTGCTGGAACGATTTGGCGAGGCCGCTCGCCCTGAGCACGGGTTTACTCATAGCGCAGCGCCTCCGCCGGCTGGATGCGCGACGCGCGCCAGCTCGGATACAGCGTCGCCACCAGGCTGATGAGCAGGGACACGCCGCCGATGACGCCCACATCGCTCCAGTCCAGCTTCGACGGCAACTCGTTGATGTAGTACACGTCCGCCGGGAACAGGTCCATGCCTGCCAGCCGCTCGATGAACGGCACCACGGTTTCCAGGTTGAGCGCGAGCAGCACCCCGCTCGTCACCCCCAGCAGGGTGCCGAGCACGCCGATGAACGCCCCCTGCACCATGAAGATCGCCATGATCGACCCCGGCCGCGCGCCCAGCGTGCGCAGGATGGCGATATCGGCCTGTTTGTCGGTCACCGCCATCACCAGCGTGGAGACGATGTTGAACGCCGCCACCGCCACGATCAGCAGCAGGATCAGGAACATCATGCGTTTTTCGATCGCGACGGCGCGAAAGAAATTGGCGTGGCTCTGCGTCCAGTCGGTGAGGTAGTAATCCCCCGTCAGACTCTTTGCCAGCGCGCGCGTCACAAACGGCGCGCGGAACAGATCGTCGAGTTTCAGCCGCACCCCCGACACGTCGTCGCCCAGGCGCAGCAGCTTCTGCGCGTCTTGCAGGTGGATCAGCGCCAGCCCCGAGTCGTACTCGAACATGCCGGCCTCGAAGATGCCGGTGACGGTGAACTGCTTCACGCGCGGCATCACCCCGGCGGGCGTGATATTGCCCTGCGGCGTCAGCAGCACCACCTTGTCGCCGGGGTACACATTGAGCACCCGTGCCAGCTCGGCACCGAGCACAATGCCGAACTCGCCCGGCTTGAGATCGGTGAGCCGGCCCGCTTTCATGTAGCGCGCAAAATCGGCCACGCCGGCCTCCATCTCCGGCAACACCCCGCGAATGATCGCGCCGCGCACGCTGTCGCCGTTGGCCAGCATGCCCTGCGCGTTCACATACGGCGCACCCGCCACCACGTCGGCGTTACCCCGGGCCTGTGCCAGCACGCCCCGCCAATCGGACAAGCGATCTCCCGGCCCGCTGATCTCGACGTGCGACGCCACGCCCAGAATGCGCGACCGCAGTTCTTCCTGGAATCCGTTCATCACCGACAGCACCACGATCAGCGCCATCACGCCGAGCGCAATGCCCGCCATGGAGACGATGGAAATGAACGAAATGAAGTGATTGCGGCGTTTGGCGTGGGTGTAGCGCAGGCCAACCAGCAGTTCGAAAGGCAGCAAGATACGGCTCGCAGACAAAGAGCCGCGAGTATGCCACAGCGCTCCGGCCGGTTCGTGCCGGGCCGTACCGGGCCGCAGCCGCCTGCTAGACTCGACGCATGTTATGGCTGGTTCCCCACCTTTTTGCCGACCCCCGCTTGCTCGAAGCCGCCCTGCCCGGGCTGCACCTGCCAGGCCTGGCGACCCTGTTCGCGCGCGGCCGGCCCTTGCACGACGCGCCGATTGGAACCGAAGCGGCGCTGGCCCGGGCCTGCGGCATTGTCTGCCAGCGCGACTGGCCGGTCGCCCCCCATACCCGGCTGGCCGACGGCGGGATGCCCGACGAGCACGTCTGGCTGCGCGCCGACCCGGCGCATTTCGCCCTCCTGCGCGACCGGGTGGTGTATACGAATGTAGGGTTCGACGATCTCAGCGCCGACGAAGCCGCGAGCCTGACGGCTTCGCTTGCCGCCCATTTTGGCGAGGCGTTTGCCCCCCAGGCCCTGCATCCGCAACGCTGGTATCTGCGCTTCACCCTGCCGCCGCAATTCATCACCACGCCGCCGTCGCTGGCATACGGGCGTGCGCTTGACCGCATTCTGCCCGCAGGCGACGGGGCTGCGCAGTGGCGGGCGCAGCTCAACGAGGCGCAGATGCTCCTGCACACCCACCCGGTGAATCAGGCACGCGAAGCCCGCGGGGCGTGGCCGGTGAACGGGATTTGGCTCTGGGGCGGGGGCCGATACGTGCCTGCGGCCCCGACGGGACAGCCGGTTTTTGCAGCCGGCGGGGCGGCAGAGCTGGCCCGGGCGTTTGGCTGCCCCCCCCTGGCCTTGTCTGCTGCGCGGCCATTCCGGGGCGGCGCGATGTCCGGCCTGTTCGTGCTCGACACGCTGGAAACAGCCGCGTTGCAGCACGACGCCCTCGGCTGGCGCGAAGCCCTGCGGGAACTGGACACGGCGTGGTTTGCGCCGCTGGCGGGCACGCTGGGGCGGCTGGAGGCGGCGGGCTTCTCGATGGTCGACCCGATTGCCGGGCGGGGTCTGCACCTGCAACGGCGCGACGCCTGGAAATTCTGGCGTCGTCCGGTCAAGCTGGCGTCAGTGCTGGGCTGAAGCCGCGCTCCGGGTCGCAGCAAATCGACAGCGATAGTCGATTCGCAAAAACATCCGGCTCAGCAGTCGCCCGCCGCCGCCACGACGCATCGGCACGCGGTCGCGCGCTCGCTCAGCAGTGCATCATGCTCGACGACCAGCGCCGACTGCGCCCGGGTGTCGCCACCCTGCTGTGCCGCGCGCAACCGGCTCACGTATTGGCTGCATTCCCGCTCTGTCATCAGCACTACCGGATAGTCGCCCTGACACAGGGCCCGGTCATCCGGGGCAGCCTGCACCTGAACCCCAACCGGCAGCAAAAGGATGGCAAACACGCTCGACAAGGTTTTCATGGCTCTCTCCCGATTACACGCGATGCTGGCGCATCAACATGAAACCCGCATGACAACAAGCAGCAGTCGTGCCACGGCTTGCGGGCCGAATTCAGGGGGTTTCCACGGTGACCGGCGCAAAATGCTGCACCCAGATAGTGCAGCCCGTACCAATCTGGGTCACGCCAGCGGCGTTGCCCAGAGGTCGTGTTCGTCGGCACCGTCCACAGTCACGGTCAGCCGGGTGCCGGGTTTGAGGCCAAACACCCCTTCGAGATACACCACGCCGTCGATTTCCGGCGCGTCGGCGTGGCTGCGGGCGAGCGTGCCGACTTCGTCTTCTTCGTCGACAATGACCTCGAGGGTGCGGCCGATCTTGGCGTCGAGCCGCGCGGCGGAAATTTCGGCCTGCACTTCCATGAAACGTTCCAGGCGTTCTTCCTTGAGGTCTTCCGGCACCGGGTCGGACAGGCTGTTGGCCACGGCCCCTTCGACGGGCGAATACTTGAAGCAGCCGACGCGATCGAGCTGCGCGACTTTCAGGAATGCCAGCAGCTCTTCGAATTCGGCGTCGGTCTCGCCGGGAAAGCCGACGATGAAGGTGGAGCGCAGCGTCAAATCCGGCACGGCGGCACGCCAGGCCTGAATCCGGTCGAGGGTTTTTTCCACCGCGCCGGGGCGTTTCATCAGCTTGAGGATGCGCGGGCTGGCGTGCTGAAAAGGAATGTCGAGATACGGCAGGATGGTGCCGTCGGCCATCAGCGGAATCACGTCGTCCACGCTGGGATACGGGTACACGTAATGCAGTCGCACCCACGCACCGAGGCTGCCCAGCGCACCGGCGAGTTCGGTCATGCGGGTTTTGAGTGGGCGGCCGTTCCAGAAGCCGGGGCGGTATTTCAGGTCCACGCCGTAGGCCGAGGTGTCCTGCGACACCACCAGCAGTTCCTGCACGCCCGCGCCCACCAGCGCCTCGGCCTCGCGCATCACCTCGCCCACATCGCGGCTCACCAGATCGCCACGCATCGAGGGAATGATGCAGAAGGTGCAGCGGTGGTTGCAGCCTTCGGAAATCTTCAGGTAGGCGTAGTGGCGCGGGGTGAGCTTCACGCCGCCGGGCGGAATCAGGTCTTCGAACGGGTCGTGCGGCTTGGGCAGCGCGGTGTGCACCGCCGACATCACCTCGTCGAGCGCGTGCGGGCCGGAGACTGCCAGCACCTTGGGGTGGGCTTCGCGGATGAGTTCGGATTTGGCCCCCAGGCATCCGGTGACGATGACGCGGCCGTTTTCCGCTAGCGCTTCGCCGATGGCGTCGAGCGATTCTTCCACCGCCGCGTCGATGAAGCCGCAGGTGTTCACCACCACCACGTCGGCGTCGTTGTAGCTGCCGACGATGCCGTAGCCTTCGGCGCGGAGCTGGGTAAGGATGCGTTCGGAATCGACGGTGGCCTTGGGGCAGCCAAGCGAGACAAAACCGACAGTGGGGACGCGCGCGGCGCGGGCTTTGGTTACCATGCGGGCAGACTCTTCGTGAAAGTTTTACATGTACATCATTGCGATTGGCTGGGCGTACGTCATCCTGATGATGGCCGTCACGTCCAGCAGCCTGGGGAAGGCGCTTGCCATCGTGCTGTTTCTGGGCGTGCTGCCGATCATGGTGTTTGCGTACGCAGTCGGCGGGCGCAAACGCCGCTCAGTGGCTGTGGCCGATGAGGTGGCCGACCAGGCCGACTGTACCGATACCAAGCCCGATTAACACCATCTGCTGCACCGTGGCCCCGATATTCGCGCGCTTGTGCAGGCCGGGAATCAAATCCGACAGCGCCACATACAACATGCTCGCGCCCGCCACCCCCAGCAGTGCCGGCGTCCAGTCCTTTAGCGAAGACAGCGCGAAGTAGCCGGCCAGCGCGCCCAGCAGTGTGGCCACCCCGGTCACAAAATTCAGCAGCAGCGCCTGGGTACGGGTGTAGCCCGAGTGCAGCAGGATGAGAAAGTCGCCGATTTCCTGCGGAATTTCGTGCGCGATGATCGCCAGCGCCGTGACCACGCCCAGGCGAAAATCCACCAGAAACGCGCCGGCGATGATGATGCCGTCGACAAAATTGTGGAAGGTATCGCCCACCGTGATCATCAGGCCGGAGCGGCCATGGTCGTGGTGATGGCCATGCGCCTGCGGCGCGCCGGGCGTGCCGTGCGCCTCGCAGACTTCTTCGTGGCAATGCCGCCACAGCACCAGTTTTTCCAGCAGGAAAAACAGCAGGATGCCGCCCAGCAGCGCCTGCGCCACCACGTCGATATCGCCGCCCATTTCCACCGCCTCGGGCAGCACCTCCAGCAACGACGCCCCCAGCAGCGCACCGATGGCGTAACTCACCAGCACCGGCACCCAGCTCGGGCGGGCGGAGAGCGCCAGCAGCGCGGCCAGCACCAGACTCAGCACACTGCCTGCAGCCGTGGCGATCAGAATGACTGCAAGGGTGGACATATATAAGGTCAAAACAGAATCGGGCCGCCATTATAGCGGCCAGACACGATGCGGAACGCCGACACGACGGCCAGCGAACCGGGCCACGGCACTGCACCCTCGCCCACTTCGCCACGCAGCCGATGTCGCGTTTTGAGTATGCCGGGTGCCGTCGCCCCCCTGCCCGAGCTGCGCCCAACCGCGCCATAATCGGGTTCTGATTCTTCCGGAACCGGTTCTGATGCACCCTGACGCTCTCCCAGCCAGCGCCGTCGCCCTCCCCCGCGCACTCGTCCGCGAGCACCCGGCTCCCGTGCTCGTGATCGACGCCGAAACCCGGCGCGTGCTCGACGCCAGCCCCGACATGGCCCGCCTACTGGGCACCCGACCGCAGACGCTGATCCAGATGCCGCTCACGGATTTTTTTCTGCCGGCAGACGCACGTCGCCTGCTCGCCTGGCTGAAAGCGTCGCCCGCCAAGCGCCGGCTGGCTTTTCGTGCGTCCTGCCGCCTGGCGCAAGGTGGACAGATTGCACTCGAAGGCACGCTGGTACGTGTAGCCGGTCAGCCTGCCCGGGCGCTCTGGCTGCTTGCCCGCCCCAGCCCGCCCGCCAACGCGCAACCGGGCAGCGACGATCTGCATAACGTATTTGCCCACCTTCCCGGCATGGCCTACCAGGTGCTCCAGTCGCCCGACGGCAGCGTGACCCTGCCCTATGTCAGCGCGCAGGCCGCGCAGTTGCTCGGCATCCAGGCCAGAAGCCTGCGCGCCCGCCCCGAGCGCTTTGCCGATCTGATCCTCGACGCCGACAAGCCCGACTACCTCGCGCGCCTGCGTGACGCCGGCGACGTGCCCATGAGCTTCAACTGGGAAGGCCGCATCCGCGTGCGCGCCTGGAAAGACGTGAAATGGGTCAACCTGCGCGTGCGCCGGCGCGACACACCGGATGGCACGCTGTGGGACGGCATCATGCTCAACGTCACCCAGAGCCGCGAGGCCGAAGCCGAAATCCGCCGCCAGCGTGCGCAACTGGCAGCGCTGGCGGCACACGTCGAGGCCGCCAAGGAAGAAGAACGCCTGCACCTGGCACGCGAAGTCCACGACGACCTCGGCGGCAACCTCACCGCCATCAAGATCGGACTCGCCGGTTTGCTGCGCCGGCTGCCGCCCGACGACGCCGAGCTGCACAAACGCACCACCTATCTGGTCGACGTGCTCGACCAGACCTTTGACGCCGCCCGCCGCATCGCCGCGAGCCTCCGGCCGCCGGTGCTCGACTTCGGCATCGTCTCGGCGCTGGAATGGCAGATCGAGCGCTTCACCCGAACCACCGGCATCGCGTGCACGCTCGACGCGCCCGCCGACCCCGTTCCGCTGGGGGCGGACGCCGCCATCGCCGTGTTCCGCATCGTGCAGGAGGCGTTGACCAACGTCGCCAAGCACGCCCATGCCCGCCGGGTGAAAATCGCGCTCGGCATCGAGGGCGCTGATTTCGTCGCCAGCGTCACCGACAACGGCCAGGGCATGCCGCCCGACGCCCCGCGCCCCAACGGCCACGGCTTTGGCGTGCTCGGCATGACCGAACGCGCCGCCGCCCTCGGTGGCGAACTCAGCGTGGCCCCCGCCCCCCGGCGCGGTACCCGGGTGCAGCTGCGGGTGCCGCTCGCCGGCGGGCAAAGCGCGTCATAATCTGGCCATGCCCACCCGCATCCTCATCGTCGACGACCACGCCATCGTGCGCGAAGGTCTCAAGCAGATCCTCGCCGACACCGACGACATCGTCGTCGGCGGCGAAGCCGAAAACTCCAGCAAAGCCCTGCAAATGGCGCGCAAAGGCCCGTGGGATCTGGTGCTGATGGACATCTCCATGCCCGACCGCAGCGGGCTGGAAACGCTGGAACTACTGAAAAAAGAACACCCCGGCATCAAGGTGCTGATGCTCTCCATGCACCGCGAAACGCTGTACGCTGTGCGCGCCCTCAAATCCGGTGCCGCCGGCTACCTCAACAAGCAAAGCGCGCCCGACCAGCTCGTCGACGCCATTCGCCTGGTCGCCGCCGGCAAAAAATACATCAGCCCCGAAGTCGCCCAGGAGCTCGCCAGCACCGTCAGCGGCGAACGCGAATCGCTGCCGCACGAAACCCTCTCCAACCGCGAATACCAGACGCTCTGCCTCATCGCCTCCGGGCTGCCCGTCTCCGCCATCGCCGAGCAGCTCAAACTCTCGGTCAAGACCATCAGCATGTACCGCGCCCGCCTGCTGCAAAAAATGCAGCTGAAGAACAACGCCGAGTTGACGCACTACGCGATCAGGCACGGGCTGGTGGACTAGGGCGGCGATCCTAACCCCCGAATTGCAGGGCTTTCCCCCCCTTAATCCGGCCTTCCGGCCGCCCCTCCCCGTCCTACCATGCCAAGCATCACGAAAGGCCCCGTCGGGCCGGGATGCTCCGCATGGCTGAACCCACTGCCAAACTCGACACCGCCAGCCCCTCCGAGGTGGCCAGGGAAACCCTGCGCCGCCTGGCGCTGCGCCGGATTGCGCCCACCCCCGACAACTACCAGGCGCTGTACGAGGAAATTACCGGAGTAAGCAAGCCCGCCGCCCCAACCCAGCCGGCCGTGGGGAGTAACGCAGGCAGCGTGCTGTCAGGGCTCGTGATGGATCTCAACCTGCATCACCCCGAGCTTGCCGCACCCGTGAACGTGCTCGACGATGCGATACGCCGCAACGACTGGAGCGGCTGCCGCAAGCAACTCGGGTTGATCGTGCGGCAATTGAAACATTCGGCCACTCCGGCGCAGGGCAGCGAGGCCGTATCGCTGCTGCGCGATCTGCTCGCTAAAACCCTGGAGTTCGGCGTGATGGTGCAGCTTTCGCACACGCCGTCACTGTCCGATAAAGCCCAGAAACTCGCCGCATTGGTGCGCGAGGCCCATACGGCCAACACCCTGCGCGACGCCGCCTCGGGCCTGAAAAGCCTGTGGATCGACATCGACCTCAACAGCTCGCAGGGGCACGATCAGCAGGAAACGCTGAAACGCATTTTGCTGCTGCTGGTGGAAAACATCGGCGAGCTGCTCGACGACGACACCTGGCTGCGCGGCCAACTCGACATGGTGCAGGACGTGATCGCCGGCCCGCTCAAGATCAAGGACCTGCAGGAGTCAGAACGCCGTCTGAAAGACGTGATCTACAAGCAAAGCCTGGTGAAGCACGGCCTGCGCGAGGCCACCGCCACGCTCAAGGCCGCGATGACGGCCTTTGTGAACCGTATGGGTGATGTGGTGGCCGTCTCGGACGATTACCACCAGAAGCTCGTCACCCACGTCGAGCGCATCAGCCAGACCGAAGACGTACTGGAGCTCAACCGCATTCTGGAAACCCTGCTGGACGAAACCCGCGCCGTGCAGTCCGGCACCCGCGCGGTCCATCAGGAACTGCTTGCCGAGCGCGATGCCGCGCTTGCCGCGGAAGACCGCATCCTGGCACTGGAAAAGCAGGTCGCCGAAATGAGCGCCCTGGTGCGCGAAGATCCGCTTACCCACAGCCTCAACCGGCGCGGCATGGACGATGAGTTCGCCCGCGAACTCTCGCGCGCCGAACGCTACAAGACGGCGTTCACCGTGGCCGTGCTCGACATCGACAATTTCAAGAAACTCAACGACGAACGCGGCCACCAGGCCGGCGACGACGCGCTGGTGCACCTGGTTCAGGTGGCAAAGGACGCGCTGCGCATCACCGACCAGGTGGCGCGGCTGGGCGGGGAGGAATTCCTCATCATGCTGCCCAACACGCCGCGTGACGAAGCGGAAAGAATCATCACCCGCCTGCAGCGCAGCCTCACCAAGAAATACTTTCTCGACAAGAACGACCACGTGCTGATCACTTTCAGCGCCGGCGTGGCCGAACGCCTGCCCGGCGAATCGCAGGAGGCCCTCATCGCCCGCGCCGATGCGGCCATGTATGAAGCCAAGCGCAGTGGTAAAAACCGCGTCTGCCTCGCTACCGATACCCCTGCCGGCTGACATCACTCCGACCTGGTCGAAGATTTTTACAACATGCCACTTAACTTTCTCCCACCCCCGACGATTCCTCCCACAACGGCGGTTCATGCTGCAAGAGCAACCTGATCCACGTCAACGGCAGCGCTCCCCGTGGGGAACAGAAGCCGGAATCTTCGACCCACACTTAGGAGAATTACCATGGCACAAGTTATCAACACCAACGTCGCCGCCCTGTTTGCCGGCGCAGCGCTGAACAAGTCGGCCATCGGCCTGCAAACCGCCCAGGAGCGTCTGTCTTCCGGTCTGCGCATCAACAGCGCCAAAGACGACGCCACGGGCCTGGGCATCGCCACCAACTACGACAAGCAGATTCGCGGCACCCGCATCGCCATCAATAACGCCAACGACGCCGTGTCCAAGGCGCAAACCAACGACGGCTATGGTGCACAGATCCACGAAAACCTGAAGCGCCTGTATGAAATCGCCGTGCAGCTGGGTGGTACCGCCTCAGGTGCCGAGACCACCGCGCTGCTTGCTGAAAACGCACGTATCGCGGGCTTGACCACCGCTGCCACGCCCACCACCGTGGATGGTAACGGCACGCTTGCAACCGGGGCCAGCGCAGTCATCGCCGTGCCGACCGGGGTCACACTCGCTAACATCACCACCGACATCAACAACGTGACGGCTTCGCGCGCCAACTACGGTGCCGACATGGTTAAGTTCGGCTCTGCGGTTGCCACCATGCAGACCACCTCGGTCAACCTCTCAGCGTCCTTCAGCCGCATCATGGATACCGACTACGCCGCAGAAACCGCTTCGCAGGCTCGCAACAACATTCTGCAACAAGCGGGCACGGCGGTTCTGGCGCAGGCCAACCAGAACCCCAACACCGTGCTGTCACTGCTGCGTTAATCACACCAAGCTGAACGGATAAAGGAGTTACACCATGGCACAAGTCATCAATACCAACGTCGCCGCCCTGTTTGCCGGCGCAGCGCTGAACAAGTCGGCCATCGGCCTGCAAACCGCCCAGGAGCGTCTGTCTTCCGGCCTGCGCATCAACAGCGCCAAAGACGACGCCACGGGCCTGGGCATCGCCACCAACTACGACAAGCAGATTCGCGGCACCCGCATCGCCATCAATAACGCCAACGACGCCATTTCCAAGGCGCAGACCAACGACGGCTATGCGGCGCAGATTCACGAAAACCTGAAGCGCCTGTATGAAATCGCCGTGCAGCTGGGCGGTACGGCCTCCGGCGCGGAATCCGATGCTCTGATTCTGGAAAACACCCGTATCCGCGGGCTCACCACCGCTGCTGTCGCCACCACTGTAGACGGCAACGGCACGCTTGCAACCGGGGCCAGCCTGGGTATCGGTGCACTGGCTTCCGAAGGCGCAGGGGCCAACCGCACGATTGCCAACTTCACCGCTGACATCAACACGGTGACCGGCGCACGGGCCAACTACGGTGCCGACATGGTCGCCTTCGGTTCTGCGGTTGCCACCATGCAGACTACCTCGGTCAACCTCTCAGCGTCCTTCAGTCGCATCATGGATACCGACTACGCCGCAGAAACCGCTTCGCAGGCTCGCAACAACATTCTGCAACAGGCGGGCACAGCGGTTCTGGCGCAGGCCAACCAGAACCCCAACACCGTGCTGTCGCTGCTGCGTTGATGCCGGCAAACGCACGTTGAACGCCCCCCCCGGCGTGCCTGGCACGCCGGGGGCTCGGCACGAAGGAGAACGAGATGAACGTCCAACAGACTTCCCTCCCCGCTCATCAGGCTCTGCAGCCCGATACGCGCGCACACGGCGTTGCCCCCGTGCAGCCCAGCGCGCCCGTGGCTGCCCCCCCATCTCCGGCTGGGGCACAAGCTGCCACAGCCGAAGCCGTACAACAGGCCGTGAGCGTCATCAACCAGGCCATGCAACAGGCCAATCGCGCGCTGGAATTCAGCGTGGACAATGACACCTCACGCACCGTGGTCAAAATGGTCGATACCAGCACCGGCGAGCTGATCCGCCAGTTCCCCTCGGAAACCACGCTGGCCATTTCGCGCGATATTGAAACCGCGCAGCAGGGCCTGCTGCTGAAACAGCAGGCGTAAGGAGCGACCCTCATGGCCAGCATTTCCTCGTCCACCAATACCGCATTCGATGTCACCACGCTGGTCTCGCAGCTGATGGCGGTGGAACGCCGGCCGATCGACACGCTCAACACCCGCATCAGCGATACCCAGGCCAAGATTTCCTCGTTCGGCACATTAAGCGGCCTGGTTTCCACGTTTCAGTCCGCCGCGCTCGGCCTCAGAACCGGGCTGCAGAAACTAACCACTACGCCGTCCGACCCGCTGGCGTTTGCTGCCACCCCCAACGGCACGGGTGTGCCCGGTAACTACAGCGTCAGCGTCAGCCAGCTGGCGCAGTCGCAAAGCCTGGTGGCGGCGGGCCAGACCAGCAAGACCGCTGCCATCGGCAACGGCACCGCCACCACCATCACCTTCGATTTCGGCACCATCAGCGGCGGCACGCTTACCAGCGGCACCTACAGCGGGGCCACGTTCACCTCGAATGGCAACGGCACCGCCAGCGTGGTGATCGACAGCACCAACAACACCCTGGAAGGCATTCGCGACGCAATCAACGCGGCCAACCTGGGCATTGGGGCCACCATCGTCAACGACGGCAGCGGCACCCCGTATCGGCTGGCGCTTTCCAGCGCCAATTCGGGTCTTGCCAACAGCCTCAAGATCAGCGTGAGCGGTGGCGATGGCAGCATCGACAACCTGCTGGGCTATGACCCGGCCGGTACCCAGAATCTCACCCAGACGCGCGCTGCACAGAATGCCGATCTATCCGTCAACGGTATTCCCATCACCAGTGCGTCGAACACGTTGACCGAAGCAATCCAGGGGGCCTCGATTACGCTAAAGAACGTGACGACCGCACCTGCCAATCTGGCCGTGGCGCGCGACACCACCGCCATCAATGCGGCAGTCAACACATTTGTCGACGCCTACAATGCGCTCGCCAGCCAGCTCAAGTCGCGCTCGGCATTTGCCAGCGGCGGCAACGCTGCCGGCGTGCTCGCTGGCGACAGTGGGCTACGCCAGATGCAGAGCCAGCTTTCCGACATCTTCACCAGCCCAGTTGTTACCGGCACGCTCAGCTCGTTAGCGCAGGTCGGTATCGCTTTCAAGAATGGCGGCCAGCTCCAGTTCGACAGCGCCACCTTCAATAACGCACTGGCCGCAGACTTCGACGACGTCGTCAACCTGATCGGCTCGCCCACCGGTTTTGCCACCCGGCTGGAGGACTGGGCACGCACGTCGCTGTCGGCCGGCGGCGTCATCGAATCGCGTACGCAAAGCCTGCGCGACTTCGTCAAGGATCGCAACGCCGAAGTCGACCGGCTGGAACTGCGCATGACCGTTCTAGAACAGAAATACACCCGTGAGTACACCAATCTGAATCTGCTGCTCGCCCGCATGAACACGACCAGCACCTTCCTCAGCCAGCAGCTGCTCGCCCAGCCCAAATCCGAATAAAGGGAGACGCCGTGTATAGCCCCGCCAGCCTCGCCGCGAATGCCTACGCCAGAGTCGGACTCGAATCCGACGTCATCGCCGCCAGCCCGCATCAACTCATCGTGTTGCTGTATGAAGGTGCCGAACTCGCCGTCCGCATGGCTCTGCGCCACATGCAGGAAGGCGACATGATGAAGAAGGGTGCGGCCATTTCCAAAGCCGGCAGCATCATCCAGGAAGGCCTGCGCGCCGCACTCGACACGAGTAAGGGCGGTGATCTGGCTGCGCAGCTCGACGCCCTGTACGTTTATATGGATCAGCGCATCACGCTGGCCCACCTGAAGAACGACCCTGCCCCGCTGCACGAAGTGCTCGGCCTCATGCGCGAACTGCGCGTAGCCTGGCAGCAGATCGGCACCAGCACCCGTTCTGCCCCGCTGCAAGCCCGCCAATCCATTGCCGCCTGACCCGGAGCGCCAACATGACCACCCCAGCCATGACCAGCACTGAAATGCTCAGCACCTACGAAGCGCTCTCCGCACTCACCGGCACCATGCTCGCCGCCGCCCGCCAGGGCGAATGGGACGAAGTCGCCACGCTCGAAGCCCGCTGCCGCGACCACATCGGCAGTCTGCAGCAAACCGGCCCCGTTGCCATGGATGAGCGCGAGCAGCGCGCCAAGGTCGCCATCGTGCGCGCCATCCTGCAAAACGACGCGCGCATCCGCGCGCTGGCCGAACCGCGCCTGCACGAACTGCAGGAACGCCTGGCCCAGACCCGCCAGGGCCAGCGCGGCATGAAGGCCTACCACGCGCATCGCCTCTGAAACTGGATAGTCCAGGCCAGCCATGCTTTCCCAGGCGCTGTCCCGCGTTGTCGCCGTCCAGCCCCTGCTCGACGCGGTCGAGCGCGATCAGGCGGAACCCCGCGCCGCCTTTGCCCAGCTCCTGGTCGGGCAACTCGTCACCGGCAAGGTGGTGGGCCACAATCGTGACCTGACCCTGGTACGCATCGACAACCACACTGTGGCGATGCGCCTGCCGCGCCCCGCCGTCCAGGGCGAAACCCTCAAGCTCAGTTTCGCCGGCCACCTGCCGCAGCCGGTGTTCGTACTCGAAGCCGCCGACGCCCAGACCAGCAGCATGGCGCAGCTAAGCCAGACTGCCCGCATGTTGTCCGACATGATGCAGCGCGTGCCCGAGCGCACCCTGCCCGTGCTGGTTTCCGCCACCCCGCTCTTCGACAGCCCGCCCACCGCCCCGGTTGAACTGGCCATGGCGCTGCGCAATACCGTAATGCGCAGTGGGCTCTTCTACGAATCGCACCTGGCCAACTGGGCTGCCGGTCGGGACACGCTCGACGGCCTGATGCGAGAACCGCAGAACCGACTGTCGAACGAACTTGCCGCGCTGCCGGCGGGCGACCCCGGCCAGAAAGCCCAACAGCCGCTGCACACCCTGCTCACCCAGCAATTGCAGGTGCTGGAAAATCCGCAGTTCGCGTGGCGGGGAGAACTCTGGCCCGGCCAGACACTGGAATGGCAACTGCAACGCGGCGAACCCGAATCCCAAAATACACCCACCGGCGGCACTGACCAGCCCGCCGGCGAGCACTGGATCTCCCGGCTGCGCGTCAGCCTGCCCACGCTCGGCGAAATCGACATCGAACTGCGGCTCGACGCCCATCATCATCTGGGCGTCCGTGTCGTGCCGGGTGACGCCGACAGCCTGCCGCCCCTGCGCGATGGGCAAAAACAGCTGGCGCAGCGGCTCGCTGACGCCGGGATCGCGCTTGATGCCCTGGAGTTAGCCACCGATGGCCCCGCCTGACCCGCAAAGACAGGCGGCGGCCCTGGCCTACCGTGAAGGCGACAGCGCCCCCCGCCTCGTCGCCAGAGGGCGCGGCCTCGTCGCCGACGCCATCATCGACAAGGCACGCGCCTCCGGGGTCTATGTGCACGAATCGCGTGAGCTGCTGGCGCTGCTGATGCAGATCGACCTCGACAGCCACATTCCGCCGCAGCTCTACGTCGCCGTGGCCGAACTGCTGGCGTGGCTCTATCACCTTGAGAATTCTGCAAAACTGCCGTTAGAAACAGGGAAGCGACCCACCCCCTGAAACCATGCAGTCTGCCATGCTTGACGACCCCACCCCAGCGGCCGATCGCGAATCGGCCCAATCCCGCTTTGCGGTGCATTCGCGCTCGGAAATCCTCGCGCTCATGCGTGCGATCATGCAAAGGAAACTGCTGGTCAATCTGGATTTGCCCGGTAGCCGGCACATCGTCGTCACTTCGGTCATCGCGGTCGAAGCCACCGCCAACCGGGTCATCCTCGACGTGGCGCGGGGCGACGCATTGAACCGCGAACTGCTCTCGGGCAAGGGTGCCGAATTCATCACCCAGCTGGATGGTGTGTCGATCTCGTTTGCTACCGGCCCGGTCAGCCTGATCGACTACGAAAAGCTACCGGCTTTGTCGATTGCCGTGCCCGCCTCGGTCATCCGGCTCCAGCGGCGCGAGCATTTCCGCGTGACACTACCGATTGCGCGGCCCGTCAAATGCATCGTGCTGGCGCAGGGCAACGACGACCCCGAGCCCATCCAGACCCACATCATCGACGTCAGTTGTGGCGGTGTCGCCCTGGCCGACGTGGCCGGCCGCCTCGGCACCGTCACCGGACGCGTGCTCGAGCGCTGCCGCCTGCTCCTGCCCGAACTCGACCCCGTGACGACAGACCTCGAAATCCGCAACGCCGCCCAGATCCGCCGCGCCAACGGCAACTTCCAGACCCGCCTCGGCTGCCGTTTTGTGAACCTGCCGAACGACGCCGCCGCCATGCTTCAGCGCTTCATCATGAAGATCGAGCGCGACCGGCGCAACACTCTCTGAATCCCCCGTAGAACCATCCGGACAAGGGTCGCCGGAACCTGTTCATCACCGAATACACACGCAGTACGCAGGCTTGCGCGAGTCCCTAGACCCCCATATTCATGATCGTTTGATACGCCTCGACCATCTTGTTGCGTACCTGGATGGTCTGTTGCAGGGCAATGCCCGACTTTTGCAGGGAAATCATCGCGTCGGACAAACTCACCGAGTTATCCCCCAAGGCGAAGCGCTGGGCCAGTTGCGACGAATCCTGCTGCATCCTGTTGACCTGATCGAGCGAGGATTTGAGCACGTTCGAAAAATCGGTCTGGTTTACCGCCGGCGCAGCGTCGGCGATCTTGCCTACTGCGCCACCGGGCGGCGTGGCCTGGGTGCTGGCCGCGCGCAACTGCGCGACCATGGCTTCGATACGGCTGGTGTCGATGGCTCCAATACTCATTTGGCATCCCCTTCAAGGTGAACTACGCGAAGCGTTGGCTGCGTCCCCCTCTCCCGCAAGCGGGAGAGGGCCGGGGTGAGGGGAACGGTCATGGCGAAACATCGCTGCATGGGTTGAGGCGTCGATTCGCGAGGACCGTTCGGGCGGTTTTCCACGTTCGCACTCTAGCCCGCTCCGCTACAAGCCAAAGGCACGAACAAGGCGGAAAATTCGCGCTTATTCGGGCAATTGAAAACCTGCGCACTGCCGATAATTCCCTCACGAGTCCGTGCACCGACACGGCAGCAACCGGCAAGGAAAAGATTCCATGGCAGCAGCAGGCGAAATCGTGGTACCCGGCGGGATGATGGATTTCACCCAGACCCCGGGCGGACGCAAGCTCATTCTGGCCATCGGTGCGGCAGCGGTCGTCGCGGCGATGGCGGGGGTGTGGATGTGGGGCCAGCAGCCCGACTACAAGGTGCTGTTCTCCAATTTCAGCGACCGCGACGGCGGGGCCATCGTGGCTGAGCTGGAAAAAATGGGCATCCCCTATAAATATGCCGAAGGCGGCGGCGCGGTGATGGTGCCGGCGGCCAACGTGCACGACGCCCGCCTGAAACTCGCCTCGCAAGGCCTGCCCAAGGGCGGCAACGTCGGTTTCGAGCTGATGGAAAACCAGCGCCTGGGCTCCTCGCAGTTCATCGAACAGATCAATTTCCAGCGCGCCATGGAAGGCGAACTGGCGCGCTCGATCGAGTCAGTTTCGGCCGTGCAGGCCGCGCGGGTTCACCTGGCGATGCCCAAGGATTCGGTCTTTGTCACCGAGCAGAAAATGCCCACCGCGTCAGTGCTGCTGAACCTGCACCCCGGCCGCACGCTCGACGCGCAGCAGGTGAGCGCCATCGTGCACCTGGTGGCGAGCAGCGTGCCGGAGCTGTCGCCCAAGAACGTCACGCTCATCGATCAGAACGGCAACCTGCTCTCGGATGCCGGCAAGCCCACCAACAACGCACTCGATCCGGCCAAGATGAAATACGTGCAGGATCTCCAGACCAGCGTGGCGCGCCGCATCGAATCCATCATCAGCCCCATCGTCGGCGCGGAAAATGTGCGCGCCGAAGCCACCGCCGACGTGGATTTTTCGCGCAGCGAGCAGGCGGTGGAATCCTACAAACCCAACCAGACGCCCGACGCGATGGCGATCCGCAGCCAGCAATCCAGCGAATCGGCCAACGGCGGCGGCGCAGCGGGCGGTGTGCCAGGCGCGCTGTCGAACCAGCCGCCGGCCCCGGCCACTGCCCCGGTGACCGCGCCCGCCCCGGCTGCGGCCGCCGCGCCGGGGGCCGCGCCGGTCGCCACGCGCAAGGATTCGACCGTCAACTACGAAGTCGACAAGACCATCCAGTACGTGCAGCAAAGCGGCGGCGGGCTCAAGCGGCTGTCGGTGGCGGTGGTGGTCAACCACCGCAAGAGCGTGGCCAAGGACGGCAAGGTGAGCTACAAGCCACTTTCCGCCGCCGAAATGACCCAGATCACCAATCTGGTCAAAGAAGCCATGGGCTTTAACCAGGCCCGCGGCGACACGCTCAACGTGGTCAACAGCCCCTTCGCCCAGCCCGAGGTGGAAGCCATCCCCGAAACGCCGATGTGGAAAGAGCCCGGCACGATCCAGATGGCCAAAGACACCGGCAAATACCTGCTGATGGGCATTGCCTTGCTGCTGCTGTATCTGCGCGTGCTCAAGCCGCTATTGAAGAAACTGTCCGAGCCGCTGGCGCTGCCCGCGCCAGCGGCCATGGATGCTGCCGGACACCCCCAGCTGGCGGGCGCTGCCGCCGGAACCGACGGCATGATGGCCCTGCCGCCCGGGGCCAACCATTATCAGGACAACCTCACCCGCGCGCAGCAACTCGCCAAGGACGACCCGCGCGTGGTGGCCAACATCGTCAAAACCTGGGTAGGCGGCAATGAGTGACAACCAAGGCATCCAGAACGCCGCCGTGCTGATGCTCGCCCTGGGCGAGGAAGGCGCGGCCGAAGTGATGAAATTTCTCGGCCCGCGCGAAGTGCAGAAACTCGGCGAAGCCATGACCAGCATGAAAGCCATCCCGCAGGAGCGGGTGGAACAGGTGCTCACCGAATTCAACGATGTGGCGGCGTCCAGCTCCACCCTGGGCCTGGATTCGGACGAATATATCCGTTCGGTACTCACCAAGGCGCTGGGCGACGACAAGGCCTCGTCGCTGCTCAACCGCATCCTCGGCAACACGGGTGACGCCAGCGGCATCGAAAACCTGAAATGGATGGATGCCGAATCAGTCGCCGAGCTCATCCAGAACGAACACCCGCAAACCCTCGCCACCATTCTGGTGCACCTGGAACCCGATCAGGCCAGTGAAATCCTCGGATTTTTCACCGAGCGCCTGCGCAACGATGCGCTGCTGCGCATCGCCACCCTGAACGGCGTACAGCCTGCGGCGTTGCGCGAATTGAACGACGTGCTCGCCAAGCTGCTTTCGGGTGGCGGCGCGGCCAAGAAACAGAGCATGGGCGGCACCCGCGCTGCCGCCGATATCCTCAACTACATGAGCGGCAACAACGAATCGGCGGCCATGGACTACTTCAAGAACTACGATGCCGACATGGCGCAGAAGATCATGGACGAGATGTTCGTGTTCGATAACCTCATGGAAATCGACGATCGCGGCATCCAGCTCATCCTGCGCGAAGTGCAGTCCGATTCGCTGATCGTGGCGCTGAAAGGGGCCAACGAAGAACTGCGCGAAAAGGTCTTCAAGAACATGTCGCAGCGCGCCGCCGAAATGATGCGTGAAGACCTCGAATCCAAAGGCCCGGTCAAACTCTCCGAAGTGGAAGCGCAGCAGCGCGAAATTCTCACCGTCGTCCGCCGGCTCGCCGACGAAGGCCAGCTGACGCTGGGCGCAAAGGGCGAGGAAGCCTATGTCTAACGCCGCCAGCGCCGTCATCCGCAGCGAAGACCCCGCCGACTATCCGCCCTGGGAGCCCGCGAACTTCGACAGCACCCCGCGCGACGTGAACCTGCGCCGGGCCGACGTGAACCTGCCCACGCTGGAACAGATTGCCGCCATCGAGGCGCAGGCCGAACAGGAAGGCTATGCCGCCGGCCACGCCGAGGGGCTGGCCGCTGGCTTGGCCGAAGGCCGGCAGCAAGCCGACGCAGAAGCCGCCCGTCTGGCTGGCCTCGCCACCGGGTTCGACGCCCAGACTCGCCAGGCCGACGAACTGATCGCGCAGCAGGTGCTCGATCTGGCCATTGATCTGGCGCGCGCCCTGCTCAAATCGGCGCTGGCGATCAAACCCGAACTCGTGATTCCGCTGGTGCGGGAAAGCGTGCGCGCCCTCCCCGCCGTGCAGCAACCCGCGCTGCTGTATCTACACCCCGCCGATCTGGCGCTGGTACAAACGCGCATCGGTGTCGAACTCGAAAAAACCGGCTGGCAGCTCGCCGAAGACGCCAGCCTGGAACCCGGCGGCTGCCGCGTCGATACCGCCAGCAACCAGATCGACGCCACGCTTCCCACGCGGTGGCAGCGGCTGGTGGCCGCGCTGGGCAAAGAGACGGACTGGCTGGCATGACCCCCGCCGCCCAACCCACCGCCCCGCTGCGCCACGCCGCTCGCTGGCAGGCCTATCTTTCGGACTGCCGCGAGCTGGTGGCAATTGCCGAGCCCATGCGGATGTCCGGCCGCGTCACCCGCGTCGCCGGGTTGGTGATGGAAGCCGTGGGGCTGAAGCTGGCGGTGGGCAGCGCCTGCACCGTGCCGCTGCCCAACGGCTCGGTGATCGAGGCCGAGGTGGTGGGGTTTTCCGGCGACCGGATTTTCCTCATGCCGCAAAGCGACATCGAAGGCCTGGTACCCGGCGCACAGGTATTCCCCGCCGAAGTCATCCCCACGCTGCCCGGCGTGGGCCAGGTCAACCACCCGCGCCGCCGCCCCAGCGACCGCACCCGCCACCTGCCAGTCGGCGAGGGTCTGCTCGGCCGCGTGCTCGACAGCAACGGCCGCGCGCTCGACAGCCTCGGCCCGGTGCACGCGGAGGCCAGCGCCCCACTGTCGCGCCGCGTCGCCAACCCGCTCTCACGCGCGCCCATCAATGAAGTGCTCGACGTCGGCGTGCGCGCGATCAACACCCTGCTCACCGTGGGGCGCGGCCAGCGCATGGGCCTCTTCGCCGGCTCCGGCGTCGGCAAAAGCGTGCTGCTCGGCATGATGGCGCGCTACACCAGTGCAGACGTGATCGTCGTCGGCCTCATCGGCGAACGCGGCCGCGAAGTGAAGGAATTCATCGAACAAATCCTCGGCGAAGAAGGTCTCGCACGCGCCGTCGTCGTCGCCGCCCCGGCCGACACGCCGCCTCTCATGCGCATGCAAGGGGCGGCCTACGCCACCGCCATTGCCGAACATTTCCGCGACCAGGGCAAAAACGTGTTGCTCATCATGGATTCGCTCACCCGCTACGCCATGGCGCAGCGCGAGATTGCGCTCGCCATCGGCGAGCCGCCCGCCACCAAGGGCTATCCGCCTTCGGTCTTCGCCAAGCTGCCGGCGCTGGTCGAACGCGCCGGCAACGGCCGCCCGGGCGGCGGCTCGATCACCGCGTTCTACACCGTGCTGACCGAAGGCGACGACCAGCAGGATCCCATCGCCGACGCCGCCCGCGCGATTCTCGACGGCCACATCGTGCTCTCGCGCACGCTCGCCGAATCGGGCCACTACCCGGCCATCGACATCGAACAGTCGATCAGCCGCGCCATGCACACCATTACGCCGCCCGAACAGCAACACCTCGCGCGCCACCTCAAAAAACTCTACTCGCGTTACGAACGCAGCCGCGACCTCATCAGCGTGGGGGCCTACGCGCCCGGCACCGACCCCGTGCTCGACGAAGCCATCCGCCTGCGCACCGGCATGGACGGCTTTTTGCAGCAGGCTATCCACGAACGCGCCGGCGTGCCGGACAGCCTCGCCCAGCTCGAAACCCTGTTCAACTGAGATTGCACCTCATGGCCAGCCTCTCCGCCCTCACCACCCTCGTCGAACTCGCCACCCGCGACGCCGAAGACGCGGCGAAAAAACTCGGGGCCTGCGTGCGCCAGCGCGAAGAAGCCACGCAAAAGCTCGCCCTGCTCACGCAATACCGCGACGACTACGCAGCGCGTGGCCAGGCCGACATGGCCAGCGGCATAGGCGCGGCGCAGTTCAATAATTTCCGGGTGTTCATGGGCAAACTCGATCAGGCGATTACCGGCCAGCGCCAGGTCGTCGACGATTTCGCCCGCCGCGCCGACCAGGCACGCGTGGTGTGGATGGCCTGTGAACAGAAAAAACTCAGTTACAGCACCCTCGGCGAACGCGCCGCGCACCAGCTGTTGCAGCGCGAAAACAAACGCGACCAGAAGACCAACGACGAATTTGCCGCGCGCGCCACGCTGGGCAAACTCCCCATCCTCTGATCCCGAACCTCCAATCCAGAATCCAGTCGAGACCGCCGCCATGACCGCTTCCCTGCCGCCCGTCCAGCCCGCCAGCACGCCCTCTGCTTCGTCGGCCTCGCCGTCTGCCGACAATCGTGCCGAGGTGCCGTTCAGCCAGGTACTGTCCGGCGAAGTGGCCCAGCAGCGCAACCGCGCCGCCGATCAGGGCAGCCACACGCACGAGACCAGAAAAACCAGCCAGACGGAAAAAGCCCGCTCGTCCGAAAAAACCGGCCACGCCCAGCAAGCCGAGGCAGCCCCTACCACCCGTGACACCTCGACCCGCGAAGACACGCCGGCCGACGCAACAAGCAGCGCATCCGCTGCCGTGTTGCCGGACGCGGCCGCGCTGGCTGCCGCCACCGATACCGCCACGCCCGCTGCCGACGCGCTGCTGGCGCTGGCGCTGAACCCCGACCTGTTGAAGCCCCAGGCAGCCCCCACCCAGTCTGCCGGGGACGACAGCACAGAGACCTTCGCACCGCGCGGCGATCCCCTGTCGCGCGGCGCAGCGCGTGACCTGCCCGGTGACGCCCGCCGTGCCCGAGCCGACGCAGCCAGCCTGGCCGCCGACGCCGTCACCCAAAGCGCCGCCCGCGCAGGCAGCGACGCTGCGGCCCTTGCCGCCCGCACCGACAGCGCGCGCGTCGCCGAACGCCAGCCCGATTTCACCAGCGCATTGGCCCAGGTGCAGGCCGGCCAGGCACAGGTGATCCAGGCACAGTCCACCCAGGCCGCCAGCCTCGCCACCGCGCAGCTGCAAACCAGCGACCGCTTGAGCCCCAACGTCGGCACCACCGCCTGGAACCAGGCACTCGGCGACAAGATCGTGTGGATGGCCGCCGGGGCCCAGCAGTCGGCCACGCTCACCCTCAACCCGCCCGACCTCGGCCCGCTCCAGGTGGTGCTGAACGTCAGCAACGACCAGGCCAGCGCCCACTTCATGGCCGCGCAGCCCGAAGTACGGCAGGCGCTCGAAGCCGCCCTGCCCCGCCTGCGCGAAATGATGCAGGACGCCGGCATCCAGTTGGGCCAGGCCAACGTCAGCGCCGATACCCCACGCCAGCAGGACACGCAAGACCGCACTGCCTCGGGTGCGCCCACGGCCTTTGGCAACCGCGATGGGGCGGAGGACCTCGCCGGCATGGCCCTGCCCCCCCCCACCCGCACCGGGCGCGGGCTGGTGGATACGTTTGCCTGACCGCAGGTTGCCGGGCACATCTGGCAAGCACAGCACACCCTCTTTCTTTTGAACAAAGAGGACAGGAGGACAAGAGAAAAAGCATCTGCCCGGGAAAAACGAGAGCTTCGGCACGCACCCAACCGTAACCCCTCCTGTCCTCCTGTCCTCTTTGTAAATCAAACGCCCGCAGCCGACACAGCATCCGTTCCCTCACAAACCACGAATTCCCGCCCTTTTCCCCCTCTTTTCAAGACATCGCGGGGCTTGGCCGATAGCAATAATGTCTACACGCCAACCTGAAACGTTCGCAAAGGAACCGAACCGATGTCCAAACCCGCTGAAGCTGCGCCTGCGGACGCCGCACCCAAAAAATCCAAGAAGCTGCTGTTCATCATCATCGGCCTCGTCGTGGCGATGGCGGGTGGCGGTGCCGGGGCTTGGTTCGCGCTGAAACCCAGTGGTGAGGCGCACGCCGAGAAAAAGGAAGAGCCACCCAAAACGCCGATTTTCATGCCGCTGGAAACCTTCACCGTCAACCTCATGGGCGGCGAGCAATACCTCCAGACCGATATCACGCTCCAGTTCTACGACCCGGCCCAAGTCGATCTGATCAAACTGCACATGCCGCGCGTGCGCAGCCGTCTGCTCACGCTGCTGGCGAGCCAGGCGGCGGAAACCCTGCAAACCGAAGAAGACAAGCAAAAGCTCGTGAAGGCGATCCTGGCGGCGGTGAACGAGCCGCTGGAGCCCAAGGGCAAGCCGCAGGAAGCCAGTGACGTGCTGTTTACCTCTTTCGTCATCCAGTAACCCGGACGCCTGCCATGGCCGATGCTTTTCTCTCGCAGGATGAAGTCGATGCCCTCCTGAATGGCGTCACCGGGGAAATCGACGACGCCCCCGCCGAGGAAGTCGATCCCAAGGCGGTGCGCAGCTATAACCTCGCCACGCAGGAGCGCATCGTGCGCGGGCGGATGCCCACGCTCGAAATCATCAACGAACGCTTTGCGCGGCTGATCCGCATCGGGCTTTACAACTTCCTGCGTCGTAACGTCGAAATTTCGGTCGGCCCGGTGCGCGTATCCAAGTACAGCGAATTCATCCGCAACCTGGTGGTGCCCACCAATCTCAACCTGGTGCAGCTCAAGCCGCTGCGCGGCACGGGCTTGATGATCTTCAACCCCGATCTGGTGTTTCTGGTGGTGGACAATCTGTTCGGCGGCGACGGTCGTTTTCATACCCGCATCGAAGGCCGCGATTTCACCCAGACCGAGCACCGCATCATCCAGCGCATGCTCGCCATTGTGTTCGAGTCCTACGCCAAGTCGTGGGAACCGATCTACCCGCTGGAATTCGAGTTCGTGCGCTCGGAAATGAACACGCAATTCGCCAGCATCGCCACGCCCAACGAGGTGGTAGTGCACATCACTTTCTCGATCGAGCTCGGGCAGAACAGCGGCGAAATGCATTTCTGCCTGCCCTACTCGATGATCGAGCCGATCAAGGATCTGCTCACCGGCTCGCTTCAGGGCGAAAGCCTTGAAGTCGACAAACGCTGGCTGCATCTGATGCGCCAGCAGGTGCAGCTCGCCGAGGTGCAGCTGGTGGCCGAGCTCGGCACCGCGCAGGTCAGTCTGCGCGACATCGTCAACCTCAAGGCCGGCGACGTGATTCCGCTGACTATCCCGCCCACCGTCGAAGCCAAGGTCGACGGCGTGCCGGTGATGGAATGCGCCTACGGCAAGTTCAACGGCCAGTACACCCTGCGCGTCGAGCGCATGCTGGCCACCAGCGCCAGTGATATCCCCACAGGAGAACAGCATGTCTGACAACAGCAACCAGGCGCTTGCCGAAGACGACTGGACCACCGCCACGGCGGAGCAGGCCGACGTCACCATCCCCACCGAAACCGCTGCGGCTCCCGCCACGTCGCTGTTTCCCGATTTGTCGGGAAAGCCAGCCGGGAATGGATTCGCCAGCGATATCGACATGATCCTCGACATTCCCGTGCTGCTCACGGTGGAACTCGGGCGCACCAAGATCGCGATCAAGAACCTGCTCCAGCTGGCGCAGGGTTCCGTGGTCGAGCTCGACGGCCTGGCCGGCGAGCCGATGGACGTGCTGGTCAACGGCACACTCATCGCGCAAGGCGAAGTGGTGGTGGTGAACGACAAATTCGGCGTGCGCCTCACCGACATCATCACCCCCGCCGAGCGCATCCGGAAACTCAACAAATGAAGTTCAACTCCATCCTGCTACTGGCGCTGACACTGCCCACGCTGACGCACGCGGCGGACGCGGCCCCGGCCGCTGCCGGCAGCCTGCTCCAGGTGTTCGTCGGCCTCGTTGCGGTGTTGGGCCTCATCGCCGGACTGGCCTGGATGGCGCGCCGCATGGGGCTGGCCCGCGTCGGTTCCTCGGCGCTGCTCAACGTGGTGGGTAGTGCCTCGGTCGGCACCCGCGAACGCGTGGTGGTGCTGGAAATCGGCGAATCCTGGCTGGTCGTCGGGGTGGGCGCGGGCAACGTCAGCGCACTGGCCACCCTGCCCAAAGGGGAGCTGCCTGCCAGCCCCGCCGTGCCGCTGCCGCCTTTTGCCGCCCGCTTGCAAACCCTACTCGACAAGAATCGTGGCACACGCTAAATCCTGCTTCCGCGCGGCCGCCCTCTTCGGGCTGGCCGCACTCCCCGGTCTTGCGTTCGCGCAGGCTGCCGGCCTCCCTGCCTTCACCAGCACGCCTTCGGGCGGCGGCGGCCAGACCTACACACTCAGCCTGCAAACCCTGCTGCTGCTGACCTCGCTGTCCTTCCTGCCGGCGGCGCTGTTGATGATGACGAGCTTCACTCGCATCATCATCGTGCTCTCCCTGCTGCGGCAGGCGCTCGGCACCCAGGGCTCGCCGCCCAACCAGGTGCTGATCGGGCTGGCGCTCTTCCTAACCCTGTTCGTGATGAGCCCGGTGCTCGACAAAATCTACGTCGAGGCCTACCAGCCGCTGTCCGAAAACCGCATCCAGCTGGGCGAAGCCGTCGACAAGGCCGCCGTGCCGTTGCGCGCCTTCATGTTGAAGCAAACCCGCGAATCCGACCTGGCGCTGTTCGTCCGCCTGTCCAAGTCACCCGCACCCAAAACCGCCGCCGACATCCCGATGCGCGTGCTGATCCCGGCCTATATCACCAGCGAACTCAAGACCGCGTTCCAGATCGGCTTTGCCGTGTTCATTCCCTTCCTCATCATCGACATGGTCGTCGCCAGCGTGCTCATGGCCATGGGCATGATGATGGTGTCGCCCGCGCTGGTAGCGCTGCCGTTCAAGATCATCCTGTTCGTGCTGGTCGACGGCTGGAACCTGCTGCTCGGCTCGCTCGCCCAGAGCTTCTACTGACAAGGACACCGCGATGACTCCCGAAAGCGTGATGACCCTGGGCCGCAGCGCCCTCGAAATGACCCTGCTGGTGTCGGCCCCGGTGCTCATCGTCACCCTCGTCGTCGGCCTCATCGTCAGCGTGTTCCAGGCCGCCACCCAGATCAACGACGCCAGCCTGTCGTTCATCCCCAAGGTCGTCGCCGTGCTCGCCACCTTTGCCATCGCAGGGCCCTGGATGCTCACGGTGATGACCGATTACATGCGGCGGGCCTTGACCAACCTCCCCGGCATCATCGGCTAGCGCGGCCCTGCTCCGGGTGATTTTTCACAAAGAGGACAGGAGGACATGAGTAAGCCCATCCCTTGTCCCTCCTGTCCTCTTGTCCTCCTTGTGAGAATTTTCCCCCTTCCATGCTGAGTTTCACCGACGCCCAGCTCAACACCTGGCTGGTGGCCTTTGTCTGGCCGCTCACGCGCATCCTCGGGCTGGTGATGGTGGCCCCGGTGTTCGGCCATCGCAGCGTGCCGGCGCAGGTGAAGATCGGGCTCGGGGTGTTCATCGCGCTGATCGTGTCGCCCACCCTGCCGCCACCGCCCGACGTGGCGTTGGGTTCGTGGCAGGGGCTGTTCATTCTGGTGCAGCAGTTCCTCATTGGGCTTGCCATCGGATTCACCATGCGGGTGGTGTTTGCCTCGGTGGAACTGGCAGGAGAAATCATCGGCCTGCAGATGGGCCTGGGCTTTGCCAGTTTTTTTGACCCGCAGTCAGCCGGTCAGACGCTGGTGTTGTCGCGGTTTTTCAACCTGCTCGCCATGCTGGTGTTTCTGGCGGTAAACGCGCATCTGCTGGTGCTGGGCCTGTTGGCCGAGAGCTTCAGCATTCTGCCGATTTCTGCCGCGCCGCTGGCGGCCGAAGGCTTTCGCGGCGTGGCGGCGTTTGGCTCGACCATCTTCGTCGTCGGCCTGCAGATCGCCCTGCCGCTGATTGCCGTGCTGCTGATGACCAACCTCGCGCTCGGCATCCTCACCCGCTCGGCCCCGCAGCTCAACATCTTCGCCATCGGTTTTCCCATCACGCTCGGCGTGGGGCTCATCGTGCTGGATTTCTCCATGCCCTATTTCGCGCCGCAGATGGAGGGCGTGATCCGCCTGGCACTGAAAGCGGGTGCCGACATCCTCACCGCGCTGCGGCCCTGAACCGGGCCGCGGCTGCCTTCACGGTTGGCGGGCCACCGAGCGCACCATGGCATCGAGGTTTTGCGTCACCTGTTTGAGGATGGCATTGCAGGCGGCGTCGGGATGCGACTGCGCCACCCCGGCCGGATCGCGGTAGCCGATCCAGCGCCTACCCTTGGCGTCTTCCCAGGCCAGCACGTGCAGCGGCAGGCTGATGCCGTAGGCCTGCGAACATTTCAGCAGCGGCGTGCCGCCTTTGGGGTGGCCAAAAATCAGCAGTTCGGTGGGGCGCAGGGTTTCGCCGATGCTGGCCGCGCCCGCCGCATGGTCGATACGGGAAAACACTTTGAGTCCGCGCGACTGCGCCAGGGTTTCCAGGCGATCGAGACAGACTTTGGCAGTTTGCGCACAGGGCACCGCAACGAGGCCGTCGGTGGCGCGTGCCAGCGGTGTGAACAACATGGCACCGAAGAGAATGAACGGCAGCGGATTCATGGCAAGCTCCTTAAGAGAACGGAACGCTTTGCATCATAGCCAACCGGCAGTCCAGTGTCGGCAGCCATGCCTCTGCACATGAGTCCTTCCTGCACCAGACCGTGAACCATGCAGAACACCGGCCCATCAAGGATTCTGGCAATTCTGGGCAATCATGATTCCAGCGGATGTCGCTGGACGACCCGGATGAGTTGCACTCTGGAAGTTCTGCAATCACGCCGCGCAGCATTCCCTTGGGGGAAATCCACTGGCTGGCCTGACTGCCGTTTCCGGCCCTGGGTGAAGCGGGTTTCTTAGCGCAGGAAATTGAACAGCGACAGCGAGGCCATCTTGACGAAGGACTGCTGCGCGGCCTCAAGCGTGAGCTGCTGGCGTGACTGCCGGGTGAGCGCTTCGGTGTAGTCCAGATCCTGGATTTCGGAGAGGATGGCCTTGTACTGCACGTCGCGGGTTGCACCGGCGTCGTCAAGGGAATCAATTTCCTGCATCCGCGTGCCGACCGAGGCCCGCGTGGTGAGCACCGCGTTGATGGCCTTGTCGATGTCGGCCAGGCCGGTGGCAGTACCGGCGCTGAGTGCAGCGCGGTTAGCGGGCGTGACGACGGGCGTCTGCAACAGCGTGACCATGTCCTTGATGGTCTGGAATACGTCCTGGCCGCCGCCCTGGAAAATGTTCTGGCCGGTATCGCTCACGGCCATGCGGCGGGTGCTGTCCACCTGCACCAGTTGCTGGCCGCTGTCACCCTGGTAGGTGGCACCGGCGGGCGTTTCCACAAAGGGCACGGTGTTGCTCTGAAATCCGGAAAACAGGTAGTTGCCCTGCGCGTCTCGGGTGTTGGCGAGCCCGAGCAGGGCCTGGAAGCGGCTGGAAAGCTCGGTGGCAATGAAACCGCGTTCGTTGTCGGTGAGGCCGGGATTGCCCACCGACACCAGGGCGTCGCGAATGCCGAGCAGCGTGTCGCTCACGCTCGCCAGTGTGCCGTCAACCTGCCCCAGGCTGTTTTTAACCTGCACACGATTGGCTGCGTACTGCTGGTTGATCGACTGGGTCTGCGCCACTTCGAGGGCACGCGAAGCCGCCACCGGGTCGTCGGACGGCGACAGCATCTTGCGGCCGGTGGCGATCTGCTGCTGCGTCTTGGCGAGCGCGGACTGCACGTCGCCGATACGGGCGGCACCGGTGTCGAAGAGTTGCAGGGTGCTGATACGCATGGTGTGGATCCTTTATCGGCCTATCGTCAGCAGGGCGTTGAACATGTCCTGTGCGATCTGCATGAGCTTGGCAGCAGCCTGGTAAGCCTGCTGGTAGCGCAGCAGGTTGGTGGCTTCCTCATCCAGGTTCACGCCGGATTCGGATTGCATCGCCACGGTCGACTGCTCCAGCAGGTTGGTCGCAGCGGCGCTGGTGACTTCGAGTTCGCGCGTCTTGTTGCCGACCTGGCTCACCATCTGGCCGTAGGCCCCCTGGTAGGTGACGCTGCCGCCGGCCAGGGTGTTGGCGGTTTGCAGCGCGGCCAGCGCCAGCGCGTTGGTGTTGTTGCCCACGGCACCCGGCGCGCTGGCCGCCGCAATGTCCGCAGGGTCGGTGAGCGCCACGGAAAAACCGGTTGCGCCCTTGGCGGTGGGACGGATCAGGAAATAGTCACCGGCGGCAGGGATGCCGCTGGCCAGACTGATCTGCACGCCATCGACCGTTTGCGGCAGGCTGGCGTAGGTGCTGGCGGTGTTGTCCGAGAGCCGGGTGACGGTGTAGTTGCTGCCGTCGTAGCTCAGGTGGTAATCGCTGGTGGTAAGCGCGCCCACGTTGGTGATGCTGGCCCCCAGGGTGGCGGTGCCGGTGTTGCCGCTGTTCGCGCCGATGAACGGCCCACCCTGGTTGAAGAACGCGCCACCGGCCGCCCCGGCAAGGTCGAAACCGGCCTGGTGCTGGGTGTTGAAGGTGGTGGCGAGGCCAATGGCCACACGGCCCAGCGCATTCTGGGTGGCGGTGAGGGTTTCGCTGCGGAACTGGAGCAGGCCACCGAGCTTGCCGCCGACGAATCCGTTATCGCCCACGATGACCAAACTGCCATTGGACGCGAGGTACCCCACTTCGACGCGCTGCGAGTTGGTCGGCGACGCCACGGCGACCAGCGGCGAAGTACGTGCCCCCACCACCAGCGGCTGACCATTGCCGACGAACACGTTGTAGTCGCCGTCGCCCTGCTTGACGACGGTGGCTTTCACTTCCTTGTTGAGTTCGAGCACCAGCTGGTCGCGCTGGTCGAGCAGGTCGTTGGGCGGCTGACCGGTGGAACGCAGGGCCTTGCCAATAGCGTCGTTGAGGGTGGCGATTTGCTGCGCGTAGGTGTTGATGACCGCCACGCTCGACACCACCTGGCTGTTGATGCCCTGCTCGATTTCGGCCAGCCGGCTGTCCATGCCCTGCACCCGCGCGGCGAGCGCGTCGGCGGTGGAGATCACGCTCTGGCGCGCCGGCACCGAGGCCGGGTTGTTCGAGAGGTTCTGCACGCTGGCAAAGAACCCCTGCAAGGCGGGCGAAACGCCGGCGGTGGGGTCGGCCAGCATGTCGTTGATCTGACGGATTTGCGCGTAATAGGACTCCAGCCCGCTCTTGCCGCTTTGTGCGGTTTGCACCTGGGTGGCGAGGTGCTCGCTGTAGACCCGTTGCACGGTGGAGATTTCGGTGCCCTGCCCCAGAAACCCGAAGCCGAAGTTCTGCGCCAGCGCCGCGCCCTGGATCACCACCTGGCGGTTATAGCCCGGCGTGGAAGCGTTGGCGATGTTGTGCCCGGTCGTGTTGATCCCGACTTGCGCGGCGGTGAGCGCACTTTGGCCGATGCTGAGGATGTTGGTCGCCATGAGGGATCAGAGTCGGGTTTCGGGCAGGCAATCCACCCGTTCAGAGGTTGAATCGGCGGCAATGCTCATTTCTTGAATGGATGATTTCATCAGGCCTTCTCCACCAGCCGGATCGCGCCGGTGAGCTTGCGGGCGTAGGCTGGGTCGGTGGCATAGCCGGCCTGTTGCAGGCCCAGGGCAAAGCCGGCGGCGTCGCCGCCCTGCGCGATCACGTTCTGGTAACGGGCGTTGCCGGAGAGCAGGTTGGCGTAATCCCTGAAGGCGTCGGCGTAGGAATCGTAGGCGCGGAAGGTATCGACCATTTTCACTGGCTTGCCCCCCACGTATTCGGTGGTGGTGATATCGACCGTGCGGCCTTTCCAGCTGCCGCCCGCCTTGATGCCGAAGAGATTGTGGCTGTCGCTGCCGTCTGCCCCGCGTATCGCCTGCCGGCCCCAGCCAGTTTCGAGTGCGGCCTGCCCCACCATGAAGTGGGCGGGAATGCCGCTGGCCTCACTGGCCGACCGGGCATGCGGTAACAGGCGCTGCACGAAGTCGCCGACGTGCGCGGGCACCTCACCCGAAGCCGGCGCCACAGGTGCGGTACTGGGGGACAGCGGCATGGGCTGGCCGGCTGGCGTGCCCAGTGGCAGTCCACGCGCCTGCTCCAGTTGCAGCGCCATCGCCTGCACCGGGTTCAGCGGCAAACCAGTGGATTCGGCTACGCCCTGTCCGGCTGCCGCCTGCATCGCCGCCGTCTGTGCGGCAGTGAGCTGGCGCACCATCACGTCGGCCAGGCCCACGCCCCGGCTGGCCATGCTCTGCGCCAGCTGCTGGTCGAGCATGGAGGTGTACATGCGGGTCTGCTCGTTGTCGAACATGCCGTCCTGCGAGGTCGTCTCGCGCATGCTTTTCAACAGCATGTTCATGAACACGGCTTCAAACTGCTGCGCGGCAGCCTTGAGCGCCTCGGGCGAGGACTGCTTGGCATGGAGCTTGAGGTTGTCGACACCCTGCACGTCCAGGGCAAAGCGCGCGGCGAGGTCGTTGCCGATAGCCATCAGATCACCTCCAGCTCGGCGCGCAGCGCCCCGGAGGCCTTCAGTGCCTGAAGGATGGCGAGCAAATCCTGCGGCGTGGCACCGATGGCGTTGAGCGCTTTCACCACGTCGGCGAGCGACGCGCCGCCCTTCAAGAGCATCACTTCACCGGGCTGCTGGCGGATTTCGATCTGCGATTGCGCGGCCACCACGGTTTCGCCGCGCGAGAACGGCGCGGGCTGGCTGATGATGGGGTCGGTGTTGATGACGACCGACAGATTGCCGTGCGACACGGCGCTGGGGTCGAGCATCACTTTCTGGTTCATCACCACCGAGCCGGTGCGGGCGTTGATGATGACGCGCGCCATGCCGACGGCGGGTTTGACTTCCAGGCTTTCGATTGCGCCCAGAAACGCCACGCGCTCACTCGCGCCGACCGGGGTTTTGATCTGCACCACGCGGCCGTTCAGCGCGTGGGCGGTGTTCGCGCCGAAACGCGCATTGACGGCATCGACCATGCGGGCGGCGGTGGAAAAATCGCTCTGCCGGAGTTCGAGATTGATGCTGCCGGATTCACCCAGCGCGGTGGCCACGCTGCGTTCGACCGTCGCTCCTGCTGGAATCAGCCCGACCGCCAGGTGATTGATCTGCGCCTTGCTGCCGTTGGCCGACGCACCCGCGCCGCTGACCACCAGGCTGCCCTGCGCCATGGCGTAGACCTGGCCGTCCGCGCCTTTGAGCGGCGTCATCACCAGGGTGCCGCCGCGCAGGCTCTTGGCGTTGCCGATGGACGACACGGTGATGTCGAGCGTCTGACCCGGCTGGGAAAACGGCGGCAGGTCGGCGGTCACCATCACGGCGGCAACGTTCTTCAATTGCATGTTCACGCCGGGAGGGAGATTGATGCCCATCTGCGTCAGCATGCTGGCGATGCTCTGCGTGGTGAACGGCGTCTGCGTGGTCTGGTCGCCGGTGCCGTCCAGCCCCACCACCAGGCCGTAACCGGCGAGCTGGTTGGCACGCACGCCCTGCACCGAGGCGATGTCCTTGATCCGTTCGGCTAAGGCGCGTTCGGCGTGCGCCATTGTGGAGGCGGACAGCGCGGCGATCAGCAGCAGCTTGGCAAGTTTCATGGTCAGGCCTTTCAGAGCGGCGCAACGCTCAGGAAAAAGCGCGCCAGCCAGCCCATCACTTCGGCGGTGTCGAGTTTGGCGCTGGTGCGGTATTCGATGCGGGCGTCGGCCACCTTGGCCGACGGCACGGTGTTGCCGGCCAGGATGGTGTCGGGCTGCACCACGCCGGAGAGCCGGACGTATTCGATGCCCTTGTCGAAGCCGATCTGTTTTTCGCCGGCGACGACGAGGTTGCCGTTGGGCAGCACGTCGATCACGGTCACGCTGAGGTTGCCGGTAAAGCTGTTGCTGGAATTCAGCGCGGCCGCATCTTCGTATTCATTGGACGACGCTGCGCTGGCGGTAGCGCGGTTGAGCGTGGTGGCTGACAGCCCGAGCAGCGCGCTGATCGAGGCGTCGGCCGAGCCGGTCTTGCTGCCGGAGGACGACGCCTGCTTGCCGGCCTGCGTGCGCTCGTTGATGGCGATGGTGAGGATGTCGCCGACATGGCGGGCGCGCCGGTCTTCAAACAGCGGCTTGTGGGACGCGGCCTGATAGATGGTGCCGTTGCTGGCTGTCTGGGCAAGCGGCGCAACGGGCCGGGCCGTGTTCGGCCCCTGGGTGATGGTCGAGGGCGTGGTGCCGCAGGCCGCCAGCAAAGCTGCCGGAATGGCAAAGAGGACGAGGCGGATCAGGCGCGCGTTCATGGTGTTTACAGCTGCGTCAGACGTTGCAGCATCTGGTCGGAGGTGGAAATGGCCTTGCTGTTGATCTCGTAGGCGCGCTGGGTCTGGATCATGTTGACCAGTTCTTCCACCACGTTGACGTTGGAGGTTTCGACGTAGGCCTGATTCAGCACACCGGCCCCGTTGCTGCCCGGCGCGCTGGAACTGGGCGTGCCCGACGAGGCGGTTTCGGCGTAGAGGTTTTCGCCCAGACTTTGCAGGCCGGCCGGGTTGATGAACATGGCCAGTTGCAGGGTGCCGATGGTAGTGGCGGCGGCCGAACCAGGCTGGGTGACGGACACCGTGCCGTCGCGCGCGATGGTGAGCGTCTGTGCATTGGCGGGAATGGTGATGGCGGGCTGCACCGGGTAGCCGCTGGCGGTAACGAGCTGGCCGTTGGCGTCGGTCTGGAAGGAGCCGTCGCGGGTGTACGAGGTGGTGCCGTCGGGCATCAGCACCTGGAAAAAGCCGTTGCCCTGGATCGCCACGTCCTTGGCGTTGCCGGTCTGCTGCAAATTACCCTGGGTGAAGATGCGCTCGGTGGCCACCGGCTTCACGCCGGTGCCGATCTGCAACCCCGACGGCAACTGCGTCTGCTCGGACGACTGCGCGCCGGGCTGGCGGATGGTCTGGTAGAGCAGATCCTCGAACACCGCACGCGCGCGCTTGAAGCCGCTGGTGCTGACGTTGGCGAGGTTGTTGGAAATCACGTCCATCTGCGTCTGTTGCGCATCGAGACCGGTTTTGGCAATCCATAGCGAGCGAATCATGTCGGCTCCTTGAGGGGGTTTCTATCAGCTCATGCCCAATAGCTGGGCGGCTTTGGCGTCGTTGCTCTCGGCGTTCTGCAAGAGCTTCATCTGCATTTCGAACTGGCGTGCGAGCGAGATCATGTCGACCATCGCGTCGACGACGTTGACGTTGGACGATTCCAGCGCGCCGGACACCACATTGACCTTGGGATCGGCGTTGGCGGCGCTGCCGTCTTTCGTGCGGAAGAGGCCGTCGTCGCCACGTTTGAGCTCGCTGGTCGGCGGGTTCACCAGTTTCAACCGGCCGATGGTGGTGAGCCCGGTGGCAGCGGAGCCGTCGGGCAGGAGGGAAATCGTGCCGTCTTTTGCCACCGCCAGCCGGCTGCCGGGCGGAATCGCCAGCTGGCCGCCGTCGCTCAGCACCGACAGGCCGCTGGCGGTGCGCAGCTGGCCGTTTTCGTCGATGTGCAGGCTGCCGTTGCGGGTGTAGGCCTCGCTGCCGTCCGGCGCTTCCACCGCCAGCCAGCCCTGGCCCTGCACCGCCACGTCGAGCTCGCGGCCGGTGTGCTGGATGGAACCGGCGCGGAAATCGGTGCCGACAGTGGCGTCGATGACGAACGCACGCGTGGCCAGCGGTGCCCCCTCCACCGGCACCGCGCGAAACTCGTCGAGCTGCGCGCGGAAACCGGTGGTGGTGGCGTTGGCCAGGTTGTGCGAGACCGTGGCCTGCTGTTCCAGCGTGTGCTTCGCGCCGGTCATCGCGGTGTAGATCATGCGGTCCATGTCGGCCCCCTCTATGGTTCAGATCAGCGCATCAACGCAGGTTGACCAGCGTCTGCAACACCGCGTCCTGCGCCTTGATGGTCTGCGCGTTGGCCTGGTACACCCGCTGCGCGGTGATCATGTTGACCAGCTCGGCGGTGAGATCGACGTTGGAATCTTCCACCGCCGACGATTGCAGCACGCCGAGGCTGCCGGAATCGGGCGTACTGACCAACGGCGCGCCGGAGGTAGCGGTTTCCGACCACAGGTTGTTGCCCAGCGGTTGCAGGCCGTTGGGGTTGGAAAAGCTGGCCAATACCACCTGTCCCAGCACGTTCGACTGGCCGTTGGTGTAGCGGCCCATGATCATGCCGTCTTCAGCCACGTTGAAGCCGGCCAGACGACCCGAAGTGAAGCCGTCCTGGGTGAGTTTGTTCACACTGAACGCCGAACCGAACTGGGTGGTTCCGGTGTAGTCGATATTGACGGCAAACGGCGTGGTTGCGCCCGTCGTCACCGCCACCGAGGTGGTCATCGGCATGGCGGTGGTGAGCGCGCCGGTCGGGCCGAAGTTGAGCGTACCCACTGCCGAAGCAGGTGTGCCATTGGTGGACGCAAATACGCTCCAGGCACCGGGCGCGGTTTTCACGTAATAGGTTTGCAGGGTGTGGGCGTTGCCCAGGCTGTCGTAGATCGACACCGACGTGGAATTGTGAAAGGTGGTGGGATCGTTCTGGTTGAAACCGGCCGCCGGCAGCGCCGATTTGCTCGAATCGAGGTTCAGCACCGAATTCACGCCGGTGGTGATCTGTGGCGGAATATCGGCCGTGTTGATGAACAGCCGCGCCGGTGCGCCGGTCGACAGCACACCATTGGCATTGGCGGTGTAGCCGGTGAGATACGCGCCGCCGGAACTGACAATGAAGCCGCTGCGGTCGAGCTGGAACTGGCCGTTGCGCTGGTAGTTGATCTCGCCGCCGTTGTCCATGCGGAAGAACCCGCCGCCGTTGATGGCGATATCGAGCGGGTTGTTGGTCGAGGTGATGTTGCCCTGGGTGAACTGCTGCGCCACGGTGGCGAGCTGCACGCCAATGCCGATCTGCGAGCCGCCCGCCCCCGTGAGCGAATTGGCGTACACGTCGGCAAACTGCGCCTGCGACTGCTTGAAGCCGACGGTGCCCGAGTTAGCCACGTTGTTGCCGATGACGTCGAGATTCTTCGCCGCTGCGTTCAGACCGCTCAAACCTTGCTGAAAACTCATGGTGCTCTCCTAAATGAATGATTGCGACGTGCCGGGTTGAATCACGACTCAGTAAATCTGGCGGATATCGCCGTAGCCCACCTGGCCGCGACCGGTCAGATTAAGCTGTACGCCCTGCGCGCCCTGCGACACGCTGCTGACCGCACCGAGAAACAAGGATTCGCTGGTCACTGCCGTGCCGCCTGACGAGGCGTTGACCTTGAATTTGTAGTTGCCGTCCGGCGCGGTGCTGCCGTCGTCGGCCAGCCCGTCCCAGGCGGTGACGTGGGTGCCGACGGCGCGTGCGCCAAGATCAATGGTGCGCACGGTGGCACCGGCCGCGTTTTCGATGGTGAGCTTCACGCTGTCGGCCGGGCCGTCGAGCTCGAAGCCAACGACGGCGTTTTCCTGCGTGGGGCCGATGCTGTTGCCCGGCACCAACACGCCCCGGCCGATGAGATTGGCGGCCTGCGACATCTGGTTGCTGCCGAGGCTGGCGACCAGGCCTTCCATGCTGGCGCGCATGCTCTCGATGCCTTGCGTGGTCGACAACTGCGCCATCTGGCTGGTGACCTGGGCGTTATCGAGCGGGTTGAGCGGATCCTGGTTCTTCATCTGCGCCACCAGCAGGCTGAGGAAGCGATCCTGGATTTCTTCCGCTTCGCTTTTCTTGCTGCCGGCAGCGGCAGCCCCGAACAGCTGGGTGACGGAACGCGTGTCTTGTACGGTGCTCATCGATGCTCCTTGTTTACTGGGCCGCGCCTTACTGACCCAGGTTGAGGGTTTTCAACAACAGGGTCTTGGTGGTGCTCATCATTTCCACGTTCGACTGGTAGGAACGCGAGGCGGAAATCATGTTGACCATCTCTTCCACCACATTCACATTCGGCAGGGTGACGTAGCCCTTGTCGTCCGCCAGCGGATTTTTGGGGTCGTACACCGTTTTCATCGGCGACGGGTCTTCGATCACCGCCGCAACGTTGACGCCGGTCGCACCGTTCTCGCCCACCGGTGCGGCGGCAAACACCACCTGCTTGGCCTTGTAGGGCGTGCCGTTGGCGCTGGTGGCGCTGTCGGCGTTGGCGAGATTGCTGGCCACGGTGTTGAGCCGCTGCGACTGCGCGTTCATCGCCGAGCCGGCGACGTTGAAAATATTGAACAGCGACATGACGAGTCTCCTTAACCCTGGATCACCGCCAACATGCTCTTGATCTGCGAGCTGACGCGGGTGAGGTTGAATTCGTACTGCACGGCGTTTTCGGCAAACGCGGCGCGCTCGGCATCCACGTCCACGGTGTTGCCGTCGACGTTGCCCTGCGACGGATTGCGGTATTGCAGGAAGCTGCTGGTCGACAACTCGGGCGAGCCGTTCAGATGCCCGGGCGCGGTGGTGGCCAGCGCCGTCCCGCCCTGCGCGGGCTGACCGCCCATCGCGCTGGTCAGCGCGGTCCTGAAATCAAAGTCGCGCGCCTTGTAATTGGGCGTGTCGGCGTTGGCGATGTTGGACGCCAGCACCTGCTGGCGCTGGTCGCGCAGGCGCAGCGCCTGCGCATGGAAATTCAGCATGTCGTCGAGCCGGTTCAGCATGGTCGGTCACCTTTTGTAAAGGAGGTCGTTTGAAATCGAGCAGGACGCGAAGCCGAGCCGCAGACAGTACAAACCAGTACGGCAGAGCGTGGTTGTTGCCAGCTTGCTGGCATTACAACCACGGCCTACCCCTTGCGGGTAAGGCGAGAGCGACAAAGTCATGATCGATTTCAAACGACCTCCAAGACCTTTTTCGATGACTGCATCCTAGGCAGGCCTCTGTCCATTCAATCGAAAGAGAAAAGGCAGGTTTACGCCGCATTTCGACGTTTAGCCTTTACCTGCGCGTGGCTAGACTGAGGCCAGACTGATCGAACCGGGATTCGACATGAAGCGACGCCTCCTCCTTTGTTTGCTGGCCTTTGCCGCGCCGCCTGCGCTCGCGGGCAGCCAGCCCCCCGACCGCATCCAGGCCACCGCAGAACGCTTTCTGCTGAGCCAGGCCAGCGGAACGGGCAGCCAGGTCAGCGTTGTGGTCAAACCGCCCCGCGCCACGCTGCCCGCCTGCGCCGCGCTGGAAGCTTTTTCGATGCCGGGCAGCCGCACTGTCGGCAAGCTCACGGTGGGCGTGCGCTGTGTCGCCCCCCAGAACTGGACGGTGTATCTGCCCGCAGAGGTCAAGTCGGTAGGCCGTTATGTGGCCACCGCACGCGCCCTGCCGGCCAACCACATGCTGAGCGAGGCCGATCTGGTTCTGCGGGAAGGCGACCTCGGGTTGTTGCCCGCCGACGTGGCCAGCGACCCGCTGGCGCTGGCGGGCTACCGCACGGTGTCGGGCGTGGCTGCGGGCGCGCCCCTGCGCACGGGCGTGTTACGCGCGCCGCTGGTGGTGCAGCAAGGGCAGCCCACCCGGCTGGTGCTGTCGGGGCCGGGGTTTTTGCTGCACAGCGAAGGACAGGCGCTGGCCAACGCCGGGCGCGGCGATCGGGTAAGGGTGAAAACGGCATCGGGACAGGTGGTGAGCGGCATTGCCCGTGACGGCCAGCAGGTTGATCTGACTTTTTGACAGCCTGCCCGGCAGGACATGCCGGGAGCCATCGCCGAATTCATGGCGGCTTTTCACGCAGAGCGAGCAGAGGCCACGGAGGAACATCGACGCATGTTTCACCCCTGTCTATTTACCCTGTGTTTAAAAAATTTCCCGGGCAACCCTACAGAAACGAACCCGCGCGCCGATTAAGAATCAGATTGGATGGATTCCCCCGTCTGCCCACAGGACATTGCCATGAAAATCGATCCCGGCGTCAAACAGGTCACCCTGCCCTCCGCTGTCGATAACCGCCCCGCTCAGGCCCGTGCCGGTGCCCGGCCCAACGCCGAACAGACCGAAGTACAGGTGAGCGCACGCGCGGCCCAGATGCAGGCGCTGGAAAGCCAGCTCGCGGCGATTCCGATGGTCGACCGCGCCCGGGTCGACAGCATCAAGGCCGCCATCGCCTCCGGCCAGTACAGCGTCAACGCCGACAATGTGGCGCAGGGGCTGGTGGATTCGGTGAAGGAGATGCTGCATGTCGCCAAACCCCGTTAATCCCGCCCCGGTACACGGCCCGGCGGATCAGCTCACGGCCGAAAACGCCGCCTGGCTGGCCCTGCTGGGCACCCTGGCCGACGAGGAAAATGCCCTGATCGCGGGTGACGCCGACCAGCTGGCCCGCCTCAACGTCACCAAGCTGGAACGGCTGCATGCCACCAGTGAACTCACCCGCAGCCGCCTCGACACCCTGCGCACCGCAGGGTTCAGCCCCGACGCCGCCGGCATGGACACCTGGCTTGCCCGCCACGGCAGCCCAGCCGCCCGGTCAGACTGGCTAAGCCTGTGCACGCTGGAAAACGAAGCGCGTGCCTGCAACCAGCGCGTCGGCAAACTCATCGACATGCGTCTGGCCGCCACCCGCCAGTCGCTGAATGTGCTGATGCACGCCGCCACCGGCCGCAACGGCCTGTATGACCAGGCCGGCCAGGCGGTCGCCGCACGCAGCAGCAAGCCGCTCACCGCTGCCTGAGCGGGGCGGGGCTTAGCCCCTGTGTCCGCTCACCGCAGCCCCCAGCGTCCGGGCGCAATCGCCGCCATCAGATCCCGCTCCAGCGGCAGGGGCTCGCCCGTCATCCCGCTGGCCAGCGCCTCGCCCAACAACCCCGCCCATACCACCCCGCGCGAGGCGTAGCCCGCCGCGACATACAAGCCCGCCTGCCCGTCGACCGCACCCAGCAACGGCAGCCGGTCGGGCAGGGTCGCGCGCAGGGCGGCGCGGCCTTCGAGCCGTGTCCCGTCGATGGTTGCCGCTGCGCCCGGCAGAATGGATTCCAGCCGCGCCAGATTGGCAAGATCGCTGGCGACGCGCGGTGCGGTGTCGAGATCGTCGTGCTCGTAGGTGGCCCCTACCAGCGGCCGGGTGCCGGGTGCAAGATAGCCTTCGCGTGCGATCACCCGTTCGATCTGCGGCAGGCTGCCCGGGGGCAGACGGGTGATCTGCCCGCGCACACTGTGGATCGGCCAGGCCGGTTCCGGGGCCAGGGCGGCGGCCTCGCGTGCGTTGGCCAGCACCACCGTGTCGGCTTCGGCCAGCACCTCGCCCGCCGCACCCAGCACTCGCCAGCGGCCGTTGACACGGTCCAGTTTGGCCACGCTCACCCCGCAGTGCAGGGCAATGCCCGGGTGGGCGAGCCAGGCCGCACAGAGGCTGGCGGGGTTCACCCAGCCGGCCGTCGGGTAGTACACGCCGGCCGCGGCGACCGGCCAGTTTGCCAGCGCACGCGCCTCGTCCGCATCAACCCAGCGCGCGTACTCGGGGGGCGGCGCGGCGGCAGCCAGCGCCTGCCGCGACCGGGTTTCGGCAACAGCGTCCTTCGCCAGATGCAGCACGCCGCAGCGCGCCCATTCGACGCCGGGGAGCATCGACCAAGCCCGCAGATCGTGCAGAAAAGCGGCGCGGGTGAGGCGGGTGGCGCGGTTGTCGTCGCGCGACACCACCGGACGGAATACCGCGACAGGGTTGCCCGATGCGCCCTGCGCGGGGGCCGGCGCGCGTTCCAGCACCGTCACGGCCTGCCCGCGCTGTGCCAGGGCATACGCGACCGCTGCACCCGCAACCCCGGCCCCGATGACGATACTGTGGCGCGGCCCCGCCACTGGCAGAGTCGACACACCGCCAAAACGCGCCGACAGGCAATGTCGCTTGCGTCCGTACCCCGCTCGTTTGGCGCAGGCAAAGCCGACAGCGGACAACCCCTGTCGCACCGGGGCGGCCACGGTGTAGGTGGCCGCCGTGGCACCTGGCCGGGCCAGCCGCGCGAGTTCGGCAAATAGCCAGGCTTGCCACAGGTCGGCGTTGCGGTCGGGCGCAAAACCATCGAGATAAAAGGCATCGACACGCGCGTCCAGATTGGGCAGGCAATCCCGGGCGTCGCCCAGCAGCAGGGTGAGCTGCACGCGCCCGCCGTCGAGTGCCAGGCGATGGAAACCGGGCAGCGCAGGCGGCCAGGCCGCGACCAGTTCGGCCGACAATCCGGCCAATGCCGGCCAGGCCGCGTGCAGTCGTGCCAGATCCCCGGCACAAAACGGATGCTTTTCGACTGACACGAAATGCAGGCGCTGGCAGCGCGAGGGATCATCGCGCCAGGCCGCCCAGGTCGCGAGAAAATTGAGGCCGGTGCCAAAGCCGGTTTCGAGCACCGTGAAATGATCCCGCTCCGCCCAGGCCGCCGGCAGGCCGCAGCCGGCGAGGAATACATGGCGCGCCTGCCCGACAGCGCCATCGGCGGAGTGATAGACGTCATCGTAGGCGACGGAATACGGCACGCCGTCGCGGAATTCGAGCGCGGCCGGAGCAATGGTTTTCAGCATGGCCGGATGGTACATTGGCCCGACATCCCGCCGTTCCCCACCGACCATGGCATTCCCCAGGATACCGCTGCGCTACCCCATCCTCCTGCTCGTCATCGCCGCGCTGGCCTACGCCGGCTGGTACCTGAGCCGCTCACAACCCGTGGAAGTCGAAGTGGCGACGCTGGCGCGCGGCGCGGTCGAGGCCACGGTGGTTAACACCCGCGCCGGCAGCGTCACCGCCTGCCGGCGCGCCAAACTCGCGCCGGCAGCCGGCGGCCAGATCGTCAAGCGCTTCGTCAAGGAAGGCGAGCGCGTGAAGGCAGGCCAGCCATTGCTGGAACTGTGGAACCGCGACCTCGCCGCGCAGCGCGAACTCGCGCAGCGCCAGCTTGCCACCAGCGAGGAACGCCGCCGCGAGGCCTGCATCCTCGCCGGGAACGCGCGGCAGGACGCGGCGCGCGACGAACAACTGGCGGCGCAGGGTTTCGTCAGCCCGCAGCGCCTTGATGCCAGCCGCGCCAACGCCCGCGCGCGCCAGGCCAACTGCGACGCGCTCGCCGCCGACGTGAAGCGCGCGCAGGCGCAGATCGACGTCACCCGTGCCGGTCTCGATCGCACCGTGTTGACTGCGCCCTTCGCCGGCATCGTCGCGCAGATCACCGGCGAGGTCGGCGAATACGCCACCCCCTCGCCGCCCGGCATTCCCACCCCGCCGGCGGTCGATCTCATCGACGACAGCTGCGTGTACGTGACCGCGCCCATGGACGAAGTGGATGCGCCGCGCCTCGCACCCGGCCAGCCCGCGCGCATCACCCTCGACGCCCTGCCCGGCCAGACCTTCCCCGGCCGCGTGCGCCGTATCGCGCCCACCGTCACCGAAGTCGAAAAACAGGCGCGCACGGTCGACGTCGAAGTCGATTTCGCCAACACGGAGAAACGTCCGCTACGGGTCGGCTACAGCGCCGACGCCGAAGTGATCATCGAACGCCGCGACGACGTGCTGCGCGTGCCCACACAGGCCATCCGCCAGGACGGCAGCGTGCTCGTGCTCGGCACCGACGGCGTGCTGGCCAAGCGCCCGTTCAAGGCCGGCCTCGCCAACTGGGCATACACCGAAGTGCTGGACGGCTTGCAGGCCGGCGACCGCGTGGTCACCGCCTTTGACGACGAAGCCATCGTCGCCGGCGCGCGCGCCGTGGCGAAGCCGGCGAAATAGCGCATGATCCAGCTCGAAGGCATCACCCGCTGCTTTCGCATGGGCGACCAGGAAGTGCGCGCGCTCGACGGCATCGATCTGGCCATCGGTGCCGGCGAATACCTCTCGATCATGGGGCCTTCCGGCTCCGGAAAGTCCACCCTGCTCAACGTGCTGGGCCTGCTCGACCGGCCCGACGCCGGCCGCTACCTGCTCGACGGCACCGACGTCGCCGCGCTCACCGAACCCGAACAGGCAGCGGTGCGGCGCAACAAGATCGGCTTTGTGTTCCAGTCCTTTCACCTGGTGCCGCGCCTGACCGCCGCCCAGAACATCGAGCTGCCGCTGACGCTGGAAGGCATCGCGCCGGCCGAGCGCCAGACGCGCGTCGCCGCCGCGCTCGACGCCTTCGACCTCGCCGACCGAGCCCACCACAAGCCCAACGAACTCTCCGGCGGCCAGCGCCAGCGCGTCGCCATCGCCCGCGCCACCATCTTGCAACCCGCCGTGCTGCTGGCCGACGAACCCACCGGCAACCTCGACCATCGCATCGGTGCCGAAGTCGTCGCCCTGCTCGAATCGCTGCACCAGCGCGGCACCACGCTCGTCGTCGTCACCCACGACCGCGAGCTGGGTGCGCGCGCGAAACGGCACATCGCCATGCGCGACGGGCGCATCGTCGAAGACGACCGATGACGCTCGCCGACACCCTCGCCCTCTCACTCGCCAGCATCGCCAGCACGCGTACGCGTTCGCTGCTGATCGTGCTGGCAATGGCGCTGGGGGTGGGCGCGGTGGTGGTGCTGACGGCGCTGGGTGACGGCGCGCGGCGCTACGTGGTGGGGCAGTTTTCGGCGCTGGGCACCCACCTCGTGATTGTGCTGCCGGGCCGCGCCGAAACCACCGGTGGCTTTGTCGGCGCGGCGCTGGGGCAGACGCCGCGCGACCTCACGCTGGACGACGCGCGCGCGGTCGGCCAGTTGCCGGGCGTACGCCGCTACGCGCCGCTCAACGTCGGCATCGCGGAACTCGCCTCGGGCGGACGCCTGCGCGAAGTCACCGTGCTCGGCGGCAACGCCGAGCTGCTGCCGATCCGCCACATGAGCCTGGCGCAGGGGCGATTCGACGCCGCGCCGGCGCAGGTGGTGCTCGGCCAGGTGATCGCGCACGAATTCTTTCCCGACGGCAGCGCGGTCGGTCAGCGCGTGCGCCTGGGCGACCGCCGTTTCCGCGTGGCCGGCGTGCTGGCGACGCAAGGCGAATCGATGGGCTTCAACACCGACGAAATCGTGATCGTGGCGGTGGCCGATGCGCAGGCCCTGTTCAACACCGAGACGCTGTTCCGCATCCTGATCGAAGCCAACAGCCGCGCCGCCATCGAACCGGTGAAGCAGGCCACGACACACCTGCTCAAGCTGCGCCACGACGGCGAGGAGGACGTGACCGTGATTACGCAGGACGCGGTGCTCGCCACCTTCGACCGCATTCTCGGCGCGCTGACGCTGGCGGTCGCCGGCATCGCCGCGATCAGTCTGGCGGTGGCCGGCATCCTGGTGATGAACGTGATGCTGGTGTCGGTGACGCAGCGCACGTCGGAGATCGGTTTGCTGAAAGCCCTCGGCGCGTCGTCGGCCGCGGTGCGCCGGCTCTTCTTCGCCGAGGCGCTGTGGCTGTCGCTGGCCGGCGGCGCGCTCGGCTTCGCCGTTGGCCATCTCGGCAGCTGGGCCATACGCCTCGCCTACCCCGCCCTGCCCGCCTGGCCGCCCGCCTGGGCCAGTGTCGCCGGTGTGGCCACCGCGCTCGTCACCGGCGTTGTCGCCAGCCTGCTGCCGGCGGCACGCGCGGCGCGGCTCGACCCGGTGCGGGCGCTGTCCGGAAAATGAAACTCGCCGACACCCTGCGCTTTTCCCGTACCGCGCTCACCGCGCACCGGCTGCGCACGCTGCTGTCGGCTTCGGGCATCGCGGTCGGCATCGCCGCGGTGATCCTGCTCACTGCCATCGGCGAGGGCATCCATCGCTTCGTGCTGGCCGAATTCACCCAGTTCGGCACGCACATCCTCACCGTCACGCCGGGCAAGACGAGTACCCACGGCACTTCGGTCGGGGCCATCGGCAGCGCACGCCTGCTCACACTCGACGATGCGCTCGCGCTCGGCCGTTCGGGCCTGGTGCGCTACGCCAACCCCGGTGTGATGGGCAATGCCGAAGTACGCGCGCAGGGCCGCAGCCGGCGCGTGACCGTGTACGGCGAAGGCCCGGACTTCTCGCGCGCCTTCAACATGCACGTCGCCAGCGGCCGTTTCCTGCCCGCCGACGATCCGCGCAACCCGCGCGCCTACGCCGTGCTGGGTTCCAAGGTACGCAGCGAACTCTTCGGCAGCACCAACCCGCTCGGCGCGACCCTGCAGGTCGGCAGCCAGCGCTTTCGCATCATCGGCGTCATGGCGTCCAAGGGCCAGGTGCTCGGCTTCGACCTCGACGACACCGTCTACATCCCCACCGCGCGCGCGCTCGAAGTCTTCAACCGCGAAGGCGTGATGGAAATCCACCTCGCCTATCGCCCCGACGCGCCGGTCGACGCCGTCGTCGCCGACGCCAAACGCATCCTGCTCGCCCGCCACGGCCGCGAGGACTTCACGATCACCCCGCAGCAGCAGATGCTCGACACCCTCTCCACGGTGCTGGACGTGCTCACCTTCGCCGTCGCCGCGCTGGGCGGCATTTCTCTGCTGGTCGGCGCGGTCGGCATGGTCACGCTGATGCACATCGCAGTCGCCGAACGCGTCGCCGAAATCGGCCTGCTGACCGCGCTGGGGGCCACCCGCGCGCGCATCCGCACGCTGTTTTTGATGGAATCCACCCTGCTTGCCACGCTGGGGGGCCTTGCCGGACTGGCTCTCGGTGCCGGTCTCGCAGCTTTGCTGAAAGCTGCCGTCAGCGGCCTGCCGGTGAACGTGCCGTGGGACTACGCGATCGGCGCATTGATCGTGTCGGTGCTGATCGGGCTGGCGGCGGGCGTGGTGCCGGCGCTGCGTGCGGCGCGGCTCAATCCGGTGGAGGCCTTGCGGGCGGAGTGAGTCTTGGCCGGGCTGCGCCGGCACGCGCGCGCGGCCCATCCCCGTCCTCGCATTTTGTCTGGCACCCGCCAACCCAAAAAACTTGTCTGTCGCGCATCCGCTTTCCGGAACCCGGTGTAGTAAGGGTGGGAAAGCAATCAAGTTGCTGCCCGAAATGCCACTTTCGTTACGCTGGATTCCTGAGGAGGATAACCACGTCACAAAGCAACGCCGCCCTGGTCGCAGCGCTCGCTGCCGGTCACTTTGCCGCCAGCGGTGCCCAGGCCGTCAGCCTGGTTGCCCCCACCACCGATAACCGCCTGACCGTGTTCGATAGTGCCTCGCCGTCGATGTTGAGCCCGTTCGTCGCCCTCACCGGGGTGACGGCAGGGGCGCGCTCGTGGGCATCGGCACCCGCCCGGGTGACAACCAGGTCTATGGCGTGGGCACCGACAATACGCTCTACACCATCGACATCACCACCGGTGCCGCCAGCGTGCATTCCACGCTGACCGGCGCAACGATCGACCCCATGCTGTCCTATGGCATCGATTTCAACCCGGTGGCTGACGCAGCCAATGGGGCGTCGCTGCGTCTGGTCACGTCTGCCGGCAACAATTACGCCGTCAATGCCAATACCGGTGTCATCGGCAACACCGCCTCGATCATTCCCATGGGTCATGGCGGCGTCGCCTACACCAACTCGGTGAAGACGCCCGCACCGGCTTCGACTGCGCTGTACTACATCGATTTCACCAGTGACAAGCTGTTCGTCGCGAACTCGGCCTTTAACGCGCCGACCATCCTGGAAGTCGGCAGCCTGGGACTCGACACCATCGGGGTCTACGGCTTTGACATCCTTGCCGATGGCCGGGCTTTTGCCACGCTTACCAGCGGAATCACCGGACAAAGCGGCCTGTACGACATCAACCTGATGACCGGAGCAGCCACGCTGATCGGTGAATTTGGGGCCGCCACGCCCCTGCTGGCCGGTATGACCGCCGCGCCTGTGCCCGAACCCGAAACCTACGCCATGATGCTCGCCGGACTGGGTCTAGTGGGCTGGATGGCGCGTCGTCGCAAGCCGGTCTGATCTCCCCCGGCCGTCCCGCCGGGATGGCGGGCAGTGCGCCATGCAAACGGGCAGTCCGCAAGGGCTGCCCGTTTGTTTTATGGCTGTAAAGAACCAGACGGACTCCCCTCGTCCGGCCCTGCGGGACCGGCCTCGATGCTACAGGGCGATCATGCGGCCAATGGCGAGGATGGGCCCGGTGGGGCGTCCGGTGGGTGAGCCATATTCGGGTTCCAGCGTCACCTCGAACAGTTGCTCGCGCTCCACTGCCGGCAGGCTGCTGCGCGGCACCTCCAGTGCCTGCCCGGTCTTGACCAGGCCCAGCGAAGTCGGGCGATCCGCACCCTTGGGCTTGGTCCAGAACTGTAGGGACTTGGCCCCGGGAATGGCAGGCAGGGCTCCGACGGGCTTGAGCCTGAGGGTTTCTCCGGACGCCACCTCGACCACCCAGACCACCTCGTGGCCTTCGGGTGAATTGAGTACCGCCAGGTAGCGCGGCGCGTCGGCCACGGGGGCCTCGATCGGCGCACGCAGGGCCAGGCCCACGGCGAGCACGATCGAAAACGCGCTGACCGCCTGCCACAGGCCGGCACGCTGCCACCAGGCCATGGCACGGCGGGGCGAGGTTCCAATGCGTTCGAGCAGACGGACCAGTATGCTGGCCGGCAGCGGATGGGGGCTGACCCGCCGGCCCAGCGGCAGCAGCCGGTCCTGCCAGCGGTAGACTTCGTGCGCAAAGGCACGGTCGTGCACCATGCGTTTTTCGGCGGCGGCATGGCCGTCGGTATCGAGCATGCCCAGCACGTATTGGGCTGCCAGATCCTCCGCGTCAGGCTGACCGGGGGCGGTGTCGTGTGTGCTCACGAGAGGCACTCCTTCAGGCTGGCGAGCCCGCGCTTGATCCAGGACTTGATGGTGCCCAACGGCGTTTCCAGCGCACGCGAAATCTGTTCGTGGGAATACCCATCCAGAAAGGCCAGCAGGATCGATTCGCGCCGTTCAGGGGCGAGTCCTTCGAGGCATTTGTCGATATCGGCCGCGTCGTCGCGTCCGTCAGCGGCCCGAACCGGCTCGCTACGGGCGTCGGCCAGCGCAGCGATGTCGTCGACGGCCACTTCCCGGCCCAGGGTTCTCACCATACCCAGGGCACGGTGGCGCACCACGGTGTAAATCCAGCCCCGCCCCGAGCCCAGGTTGCGATCAAAGGTATGGGCTTTTTGCCAGATTTGCAGAAAGGCGTCGTGCAGTGCTTCTTCTGCCAACGCACGGTCGCGCAGAATGCGGTAGGCCACACCGCCGAGCCATTTGTGTTCGCGGCGGTAAAGCGATTCGAGCGCAAACACTTCGCCGCGCGCACAGGCAACGAGCGCGGATTCGTAATCGAAATCGTCTTCGTAAACAAGCATGGCGGCAGGCGGGATTTTTGGATTGATGCCGATACTACGCAAAAAGCCGCACGCTGGATGCAGCGCCCGAACAATCAGGCGTGCGGCGTCACCGAAGTAAAGACCGAAGCGGGTGCCGCCTCGATGGTGACCACCTCGAAGGTCATGGCCGCCAGATCCGCCATGACGTAGGTGGGTGGCGCGCCCACCCCGCCCACCGTGCCGGGATTCACCAGCCAGGTCTTGCCGCCTTTGACGTGATCGACCTGCGCCACGCTGGAAATATGGTCGTGGCCGCAGCACACCAGGTCGTAATCCCCCGTGCACGCCAGGGCGTGTGCGTAATGCGGGTAATGCACCATGAAAAGCCTGCGGTCCGCCAGCGTGATCGCGGCGTCCTGACCGTGGTACCGGATCACCGTGTTGGGTTCGGCGGCCAGCCGCGACATGTTGAAAAGATCGCCGGTGTTGTTGCCGTAGATCACGTGCACCGGCAATTCGTATTTCTGCAGCACACGCAGCGTGGTCGGTGCGACCACGTCGCCGCAGTGCAGAACGGCCTCTGCACCGTGCGCCTTGGCGTGTTCGACCGCCGCGCCCAGCAGGCGACGGTTGTCGTGGGAGTCGGAGACGATGCAGATTTTCATGTCGGGCGAGTTTGGGGTTGTTGAAGGACGGGATCCAGGCAGCGAGTTACCGATTGCAGCCTGGTTCCTGCTCGTGCATCTCAGAACGCCGGCTTTTCTTCGGAATTGCGGTAGCGCTCCACGCCGGCGAGGATTTCGGCCCGCGCGTCGTCCACGCCCACCCAACCTTCCACCTTCACCCATTTGCCTTTTTCAAGGTCTTTGTAGTGCTCGAAGAAATGGGAAATCTGCGCCAGCAGCAGCGGTTGCAGGTCTTCGGGTTTCTCCACGCCCTTGTACAGGCCACAGAGTTTGTCGACCGGCACGGCCAGCAGTTTGGCGTCCACGCCAGCCTCGTCGGTCATCTTCAGCATGCCGATCGGGCGGCAGCGCACGACCACGCCGGTAATCAGCGGGATCGGCGTCACCACCAGCACGTCGACCGGGTCGCCGTCTTCCGACAGGGTGTGGGGAATGTAGCCGTAGTTGCACGGGTAGTGCATGGCGGTGGACATGAAGCGGTCGACAAACATCGCGCCGGATGCCTTGTCCACTTCGTATTTGATCGGCTCGCCGTGGGCGGGAATTTCGATGACGACATTGAAGTCGTCGGGCAGATTGCGGCCGGAGCTGACGCGGTCGAGACTCATGGTGATTTCGGAGCAGAAAACGGAAAGCCGCGATTATACCGGCCGCGCGCACGGTTTTCCCGCCCGTATAATGGCCAACTTTTTCATGCTGTTTTCGCCCGCCGCTCCCTCTTCCCGCCCGTCTGGCCTGCCGGGTGCCGCCGACGCACTGTGGCTGGCCGAACGCGCCCGGCATGGTGCACCGCTGGTGGTCGTGTGCGCGAGCGCCTGGGACGCGCAACGGCTGACGGAAGAACTGCGTTGGTTCGATCCCGGCTTGCGGGTGTGCATTTTCCCCGACTGGGAAACCCTGCCCTACGACAATTTTTCGCCTCACCCCGACCTGATTTCGGAGCGGCTGGCGACGCTGTACCAGGTGTCGCGCAGCGAGTTCGACGTGCTGGTGGTGGCGATGACCACGGCGCTGGTGCGGCTGGCCCCGCCGGCTTTTCTCGCCGCCCACACCTTCTTTCTCAAGCAGAAAGACCGCCTCGACGAAGCCGCCTTCCGCGCGCAGATGACGCTGGGCGGCTATACCCATGTCAATCAGGTCTACGCGCCGGGGGAATTTTCCGTTCGCGGCGGCCTGATCGACCTCTTCCCCATGGGCAGCGTGCTGCCCTACCGCATCGACCTGTTCGACGACGAGATCGAGACGCTACGCGCGTTTGACGTGGACAGCCAGCGCAGCCTCTACCCGGTGCCGGAAATCCGCCTGCTGCCCGCGCGCGAATTCCCGCTCGACGACGCGGGCGTCACCCGCTTTCGCCAGCAGTTCCGTGAAAAATTCGAGGGCGATCCGTCCAAATCCAAGCTCTACAAGGATGTGTCGAACCGGCTTGCCCCGGCGGGTATCGAATACGCGCTGCCGCTGTTCTTCGAGGCCACGGCGACGCTGTTCGACTACCTGCCCGCGTCGGCCACGCTGGTGCTGCACGGCGCGCTCGACGACGCCGGCCAGGCGTTCTGGGCCGACGCGCAGGGCCGTCACCGCCTGCTCTCGGGCGACCGCGACCGGCCGCTGTTGCCGCCCGCCGACCTGTTTCTGCCAGTGGATACTTTTTTTGCGCGCGCCAAAAACTGGCCGCAATTGCATCTGGCACAGGCTGGTACCGGCCCCGCAGAGGCCGTTCCGCCGGTGTCGGTCGACCGCCGCGAAGCGCACCCGGTCGCGCGACTCAAGCACTTCATAGACGGCTTCGACGGCAAGACGCTGATCGTCGCGCCCTCGGCTGGGCGCCGCGAAACCCTGCACGAGTACCTGGCCGAGCACGACGTCCCCGCCAGCCTGTGCGATGACTGGGCGGCCTGCCTCGCCAGCGGCGCACGCGTCCTGCTCACCCACGGCCCGCTGGCCGAAGGCTTTGTCACCACTGACGGCGCGCTCGCCGTCATCACCGAAACCGAGCTCTACGCGATCCCGCCGAAAACGCGGCGCGCGCGCGAAGCCCGCGCCACGCAGATCGACAATCTGCTGCGCGACCTGTCCGAACTGAAGCCCGGCGACCCGGTGGTGCACGCGCAATACGGTGTCGGGCAGTACCTCGGCCTCGTCAGCATGGATCTGGGGGACGGTGACACCGAATTCCTGCATCTGGAATACGCCAAGGGCGACAAGCTCTACGTGCCGGTGGCCAACCTGCATTTGATCTCGCGCTACAGCGGCGCGGGCGAAGGCGAGGTACCGCTGCACAAACTGGGCACCGACCAGTGGGAGAAGGCGCGCCGGCGCGCCATGCAGGCGGCGCGCGATACCGCCGCCGAACTGCTGAATCTGTATGCCCTGCGCGCGGCGCGCGAAGGCTACGCGTTCCAGTTTTCGCCGCACGATTACGAAGCCTTTGCCGAAGGCTTTGGCTACGAGGAAACGCCCGATCAGGCCGCCGCCATCGCCGCCGTCATGCAGGACATGCAGTCCGGCAAACCCATGGATCGCCTGGTCTGCGGCGACGTGGGCTTTGGCAAGACCGAGGTCGCGCTGCGCGCCGCGTTCATGGCGGTGATGGGTGGCAGGCAGGTGGCGGTGCTGGTGCCGACCACCCTGCTCGCCGAACAGCATTACCAGAACTTCGCCGACCGCTTTTCGGCCTGGCCGGTGAAGGTCGCCGAACTGTCGCGCTTTCGCACGGCAAAAGAGCAGGCCGCCGCGCTCGACGCGCTCAAATCCGGCGCGCTCGACATCGTCATCGGCACCCACCGGCTCATCCAGAAAGACGTGCAGTTCGCCCGCCTGGGCCTAGTGATCCTCGACGAGGAACACCGCTTCGGCGTGCGGCAGAAAGAACAATTGAAGGCGCTGCGCGCCGAAGTCGATGTGCTCACGCTGACCGCCACGCCGATTCCGCGCACGCTGGCGATGTCGCTCGAAGGCATCCGCGATTTTTCGGTGATTGCCACCGCGCCGCAAAAACGGCTGTCGATCAAGACCTTCGTCCAGCCGTTTTCCGGCGGGCTGATCCGCGAGGCCGTGCTGCGTGAACTGAAACGCGGCGGCCAGGTGTATTTCCTGCACAACGAAGTCAGCACCATCGAAGCCATGCGCGAGAGCCTGGAAAAACTGCTGCCCGAAGCACGCATCCGCGTCGGTCACGGCCAGATGGGCGAGCGCGAGCTGGAGCAAGTCGTCCGCGACTTTTACCAGCAGCGCTACGACATTCTGCTGTGTACCACCATCATCGAAACCGGCATCGACATCCCCACCGCCAACACCATTCTCATCAACCGGGCTGATCGCTTCGGCCTCGCCCAGCTGCATCAGCTGCGCGGCCGCGTCGGCCGCTCGCACCACCAGGCGTTTGCCTACCTGCTGGTGGAAGAAGACCGCAATCTCACGCCGCAAGCCAAAAAGCGCCTCGAAGCCATCCAGCTCATGGAAGAGCTGGGTTCGGGCTTCCATCTGGCGATGCAGGACATGGAAATCCGCGGCATGGGCGAAGTGCTCGGCGACAAGCAAAGCGGCGACATCCTCGAAGTGGGGTTTTCGCTCTACAACGACATGCTCACTAGCGCCGTCGCCAGCCTCAAGGCCGGCCAGGAACCCGACATGAGCCAGCCGCTGGGCGTGGTGTCGGAAATCAACCTGCACCTGCCGGCGCTCCTGCCCACCGACTACTGCCCCGACGTGCACGAGCGCCTGGTGCTGTACAAGCGCCTCGCCAGCTGCTCGATCGTGGACGATCTCGTTGCCATGCAGGAAGAACTGATCGACCGCTTCGGCAGCCTGCCCGACCCTGCGCGTGTGCTGTTCGACATCCACCGCCTGCGGCTGGCGTCGAAAATGCTGGGCATTACCAAGGTCGATGCCGACAGCGATGCGGTGACGCTGAATTTCGTCGCCCAGCCGCCCATCGACCCCGCCCGCATCATTCAGCTCATCCAGAGCCGGCGCGATATCAAACTCGCCGGCGAAAACCGCCTGCGCTGGCAGACCGCGTCCACACCCGACACCCGCACCAGCACGGTGCTCGCTTTCTTCGACCTGCTACGCTGACCCCATGCATCTCATCGTCCAGGGCATCGACCTGCCCACCCCCGACCTCAAGGCGCTGGCCAAACTGTCTGGCGCACGCGCCATCGAGGCGCGCTCGGCCATCGCCTTTCGGCTCGCCGACGCCGACCCTGCCACACACGAAGCGGTTACGGCGTGGTGCGCCGAGCGCCCCATCGACTGCGCGTGGATTCCCGCCGACCGCCGGCTGGCCGATTTCGGCCTGCTGGCGATGGACATGGATTCCACCCTCATCACCATCGAGTGCATCGACGAAATCGCCGACATGCAGGGCCTGAAGCCCCAGGTGGCCGAAATCACCGAAGCCGCGATGCGCGGCGAACTCGATTTTGCCGAGAGCCTGCGCCGGCGCGTGGCGCTCTTGGCCGGACTCGACGAATCGGCGCTGCAACGCGTGTACGACGAGCGCCTGCGCCTGACCCCCGGCGCGGAAACGCTACTGGCGGCAGCCCGCGCAGCCGGGCTCGCCACCCTGCTCGTCTCCGGCGGCTTCACGTTTTTCAGCGAACGCCTGAAAGCCCGCCTGGGCCTGGATTACGCCCAGGCCAATACCCTGGAAATCCACGCTGGCAAGCTCACCGGCCGCGTGCTGGGCGACATTGTCGACGCCCGAGTCAAGGCGGACTGGCTGCTGCGGGTACGCGAAGAACGCGGGCTGGCCCCGACCGCCACCGTGGCCATGGGCGACGGGGCCAACGACCTGAAAATGCTCCATGCCGCCGGCGTGGGTATCGCCTTCCACGCCAAACCCGTGGTGCGCGCACAGGCCAGCCATGCGATCAGCCACGTCGGACTGGACGGTGCAATCGCCCTTCTGGGCGGTTAAAGAAAGCCCGCTGCGTTCCGTTATTTGTCCCGTAGGCGTCGACCCGACGCCAAGGTACGCAACAGGAAATTCCCGTGAAAATCGACAAACGCATCACCCCGACCACCGCCACCAAGGTGTCTTCCGCCAAGGGCAAATCGACCGGCAAGGCACCGGCTTCAAGCGCCGGCAGCGACTCGCTCACCCTGACCGAATCGAGCACCCGCATCCGTTCGCTGGAATCGCAGCTGGCGTCGGTCGACGTGGCGGATGCGGGCAAGGTGGAATCGGTGAAAGCCGCGCTGGCCGACGGCAGTTTCACCGTCGACGCCGAAGTGGTCGCCGACCGCCTCATCGACCACACCAAGGAAAGCCTGCGCAAGCGCCCACGCAAGAAGTAGTCCTACAATCGGGCCTCGTCAGATATTCACGAGGATCTGTCATGAACGAAATCGTACTCAACATCACCGGCATGAGCTGCGGCGGCTGTGTCAGCAGCGTAGAGGCGGTATTGACCGCGCAACCCGGCGTGAACCGGGTCGAGGTGGATCTTGCCGCTGGCACCGCCCGCATACAATTCGACCCTGCCCGCTCCACCCCGGACACGTTGGCGCAGGCCGTCAGCGCAGCTGGTTTTACCGCCCGACCCGCCTGATCAATTACGGAAGGTTTCGATACCTTCCGGCGCGTGTACCCCGTTGCCTTGCACATAGTCCACGCCCAGTTGGCGCAGCAGGGCCAGCGTGGCGTCGGATTCGACGTATTCCGCCACGGTTTTCAGCCCCAGCAAATGGCCGATGCGATGCACGGCCTCGACCATGGCCCGGTCGACTGGATTGATTACGATGTCGCGAACGAACGCACCGTCGATCTTGAGATAGTCGACCGACAGGTTCTTGAGGTAATTGAACGAGGACAGACCGCTGCCAAAATCGTCGAGCGCGAAGCTGCATCCAAAACCCCGCAGTGCTTCGATGAAGCCATTCACCACGCTGAGGTTGCCGATGGCGGCGGTTTCAGTGATTTCAAAGCACAGGTGCGGCCCCACCGCCGGCTCATTCTGCAGCCGGGTGAGTAACATGTCCCGGAAAGCGGGGTCCTTGAGCGACGCCCCGGAAAGGTTCACCCCGAACAGGCAGGGCTTGGCATCCTTGCTTGCCAGATGAGTCTGGCACAGTTGCAGGGTTTCGCCGATGACCCAAGCATCGAGCGAGGGCATGACGAAATAGCGCTCGGCTGCAGGAATGAAGGCCATGGGCAGGATCATCTCGCCGTCTTCTCCCACCATGCGCAACAGGAGTTCGATGTGTCGGGTTCGCTCGGGTACCCCGTCGGTACGACGAATCTCCTGCCAGGCAAGGCGAAGGCGGCCATCCTCGATGGCACGATGGATGCGAGCGACCCACTGCATCTCGCCACGATGCCGCGCCAGATCGAGATCGCGATGCTCGTAGACGTGAATCTGGTTGCGCCCGCGATCCTTGGCCACATAACAGGCGGCGTCGGCGGCCGACAGCAGGTTGGCGGCCGTCCCGCTGTCGCAATTGATTGCGACCATGCCCACGCTGATCCCGACGCCGAATATCCGGTCGCCCCACTTGAAACGGAAGCGCTGAACTTCGGCACGGAAGAGATCGGCTACCTGGATGGCGTCTTCGAGCGCGCAATTTTCCAGCAGCAGCGCGAATTCGTCGCCGCCCAGCCGGGCGAGTGTGTCGCGCTCGCGCAACTTCGATTTCAGCAGGATCGCCAGCTGGCGCAGCAATTCGTCGCCTGCGGCGTGGCCACAGGAATCGTTGATGATCTTGAACTGGTCGAGATCCATGTAACACAGCGCGTGTTCACGCCCTTGCTGTATTGCCGACTGGCATAGGCGCTCCAGCCTCAGCTCGAATTCGCGCCGGTTGATGAGCCCCGTGAGCGCATCGTGACTGGCCTGATACACCAGCCGGGCCGTTGCCAGGTCGATCCTCTCCTGCATCTGGTCCTGCGCCGCCTGAAGGTGCGTCGCCATGTGGTTGACGCCGTGTTGCAGGCGGCCCAGCTCGGCTTGCCCGGTTTGTGCCACGCGCTCATCGAGATGACCTTCACCGATGCGGCTGACGGTATGCAACAGCGCAAGTATGGGCCGGGTGATCTGGCGACCGATGCGCCAGGCCAGATACAGGCTCACAATCAAGCCCACCAGCAGGATGGCGAGGCTCCTGAAAATGGCGTCTCGCTGGCTGCGAACCGTGGCGTCGCGCGATACATCCAGGCCCACCCAGCCAATCAGTCGGGTTTGCGTACCGGGGGGCGCGCCGGGTTCGGTCTGATAATCGTCGATCGTGACTTCGGTGCGGGTGATCGGCGCGTAGTAGACGATGCGGTCATCGAAATCGGTTTCGTGAATGCGGTCAGCCGGCAGGCCATCGCGCCGGGGGTTGGCCCACGCGCCCAGCCCAACCTGGGCTAGCCATGCACCGTTTTCGGCAAACACCGCGACGCCGCGAATGTCCGGTTCGATGGCCGCCTTTTCGAGCAGGGTCTGCAACACGTCGATATTGCCCGAGGCCACGCCATACTCCGCCGCCGGGGCCAGCTGGCGGGCGATTGCCACTGCCCGGGTGCGCAGGGATTCGTCGAGGTCGTCGATCTTGCCGGTGATGAGCTGGAACAGCAGTAGCACGCCGATGATCGCCACCGGCACCATCGCCAGACCGATCACGCGCCCCCGAATGCCGAGTGTTAACGTCATCAGCGTGCGCCTCCCAGACGTTTTTCCAGCTCGCTTGCGGGCAGCAGCACGAAGCCGAGCGAACGCGCCACCTGCTCGTTGACCGATACGCTGAAATACACCGGATAACTCGCCGGCGGCAGGCGTGACAAAGCCCCCGACAACGCGCCGTTCAGCCATTCGGCAGCCTGCCGGCCGACCTGCGCCGGGCTGGAATAGAGCGAGAGCAGGGCACCTGCCCGGGTGAGCGAACGTGAATAGCCCATGACCGGAACGCGGAAGCGGTATGACGTCAGAAACAGGCTTTGCGCGGTGTTCGAATTGAGTATCTGCGGATCGGGCACAGCGAGCAGCATGTCCGATTCAGAAAATACGGTGTCCAGCGACATGGCCAGCCGCTCGTCGGGATCGTGCGACACGTGCACCAGCTGGAGCTTGTAACTGCGGAGCGCAGATTCAATGTCGTCAACCAGGCCACTCTGCCCGGCGCTGAGCAGCACACCCACGCGCTTGACCTCGGGCAGAGCCAGCCGGATCAGTTGCGCCTGACGCTCGAAGGGTTGATCGAGAAAAATGGCCGACACCGCCCGCCGGCCATCGCTGAGGCGTGCTTGTCCCGTTCTCGCATACCAGGCACGCGGCACCAGCACCGCCAGCACGGGCTGGCGGCCGGGAACCACGGCCAGCGCCTCGGCCGCTGTGGTACCCACAGCCACCAGCATGCGCGCATCGGCAGGTATGGCTGCCGGCAATGCATCGGCGTAAACGCGCACCAGATCGTGGCCGCTATCGTCGAATGCGGCGCGCATGGCCTGGTACACCTCCTGATACGGGGCCGCGTCACTGGAGAGCACCACCACCGCACGGGCCGCAAAGGCCGGCCAGGTCACGAGCAGACAAAGTCCCGCCAATGCAACGCGGATGAAGGCCTGCTGCCAATGCACAGACAAAAACGTCAAACCGCGCTCCCGCCCGCCTCGCCTGCGGCCGGTTCGTCCAGCCACAGGCAGGCCCCCTTGCTTTCTTTGACAATCGCCGCCAACGTTGCGGCGTGGGCCTCGCACTCCGTTCCGGTTGCCAGTTGCTTGAGCGGACGGGGACGCTCACGACGCACCGCGCCGGGTTCGTCGCGTGTGTGATCATCCAGCCCGATCGACAGGCTCTCCTGACCGCGTGTGAGCGCCAGATACACCGCTGCGAGCAGCTCGCAGTCGACCAGCGCGCCGTGCAGGGTGCGCGCGGAATTGTCCACCCCGTAGCGTTTGCACAAGGCATCCAGGTTGTTGCGCTGGCCGGGGTGCAGGGCCTTGGCCATCGCAAGCGTGTCGGTCACCCCGGCGACCAGGTCGGCGAGCGGCGCACGCTCGGCCAGCTTCAACTCCATGTTGAGAAAGCCCACGTCGAACGGCGCGTTATGGATGATGAGCTCGGCACCCTGCACGAACTCCATGAACTCGTCGGCCACATCGGCAAAGCGCGGCTTGTCGAGCAGGAATTCGTTGCTGATGCCGTGCACCTGCATGGCACCGGGGTCGATTTCGCGGTCGGGCTGCACGTAGCGGTGCAGGTTCACCCCGGTGAGCCGGCGGTTGACCATTTCCACCGCCGCGATTTCGATGATGCGGTGGCCCTGGTTGGGATCGAGGCCGGTGGTTTCGGTATCGAGAATGATCTGGCGCATGCTTATCGCATTCAGTGGGGGCAGGCTTGCGACACACCCTGGTTGGCGAGCGCGTCGGCGCGCTCGTTCTCCGGGTGGCCGGCGTGGCCGCGCACCCAGTTCCATTCGATGCTGTGCTGCTGGGCGAGCTGGTCGAGCCGCTGCCATAAATCCTGGTTCTTCACCGGCCTGCCGTCGCTGGTGCGCCAGTTGCGGCGCTTCCAGCCGGGCATCCATTCGCTGATGCCTTTTTGCACGTATTGCGAGTCGGTGTGCACGGCCACCTTCGACGGCCGTTTCAATAATTCCAGCGCGCGGATCACGGCGGTCATTTCCATGCGGTTGTTGGTGGTGTCGGCCTCGCCGCCGCAGATTTCCTTGCGGTGCTCGCCGGTCACCAGCAGCGCCCCCCAGCCGCCCAGGCCGGGGTTGCCCTTGCACGCGCCGTCGCTGTAGATGTGTATGGTGTTGTCAGCGCTCACGACGCATCCGGTAATGCTTGAGGTTGATGACTTTGGCGGCCGGCGACAGCAAACGCTGCGCCACCGGCGTCGTCCACTGCGGCTGGATGATGTTCATGCCCTGCACGCGTTTCACCGCCTGCAGGAAATACACGCCGCCGCCCATCGCCCACCAGCGGTCGCCGGCCGGCTCCATGAAGCGCAGGCGGCGCAGCCAGTTGTCGCGATTGATGGGCGGACGATAACAGCACATGCTGCCGGCCGCCACTTCCAGGCCGAGCAAGGCCATCCAGTCCTTCACGCGCGAGATATTGAGGAAGCTGCCATTCCACGGAAACCCCCGTTCGCTCCCCTTCATCGCCCGCGCCAGGCCCCACAGGCTGCGCGGGTTGAACCCCGCAAGCACCAGCCGGCCCTCGGGGCGCAGCACGCGCCCCGCCTCACGCAACACCTGATGCGGGTTGGCGCTGTATTCGAGCACGTGCGGCATCAACAGGAGGTCGAGCGACTGGTTCTCGAACGGCAAAAACATGGGGTCGGCCAGCACGTCCGCGTCGGACACCGCGCAGCGTACGCGCAGGGGAATCCGGCTGTTGCGCAGGTAATCCAGGTGCGGCAGGCCCACCTGCACGGCATGGAAGCCGAAAACATCGGACACGGCCTGATCGAAATAGCGCTGCTCGCGAAACAGCAGATGCTGTCCCAGCGGCGACTCGAACCATTCGGCGATTTCACTGGCTAACATAGCGTTATCCTTTTTTGACCCGATTTCAGACCCGGTGCCATGTTGACCCTACTTCCCCTGCCCGCGTTCGACGACAACTACATCTGGGTCTGGCACGACGATTGCCACGCCATTGCCGTCGATCCGGGCGACGCCGACGCCCTGGTCCGCTACCTCGACGCACACGGCCTGACACTCGATGCGATTCTCATCACGCATCATCACCGCGATCATACAGGCGGCAACCGCTCCCTGCGTGACCGATACGCATGTTCCATCCATGCGCCGGACAATCCCCGCATCCCCGCCACCACGCACATTGTGCGCGGCGGTGACTGCGTGGACTTCGATCAGCTCGGCCTTCGCTTCGATGTACTGCCCACGCCCGGACACACGCTGGATCATGTCAGCTATATCGGCCATGGCTGCCTTTTCTGTGGCGACACCGTCTTCGGCTGCGGCTGTGGCCGCCTGTTCGAAGGCGACGCCGCCACGATGGCCGCCAGCCTCGACGCCATTCTTGCCCTGCCCGACGACACACGGGTGTGCTGCGCGCACGAATATACGCTCAGCAATCTGGCCTTCGCGCGCACCATCGATGGCGACAACCCGGCGCTGATCGCGCGCGAGCAGCGCGACCGGGCAGCGCGCGCCGCACAACGCCCCACCCTGCCCAGCACGCTGGCGCTGGAAAAGGCCACCAATCCTTTCCTGCGCTTTCATGACGACGACATGCGGCGTTTCGCCGCGCAGTATCTGCGCCGCGCGAATCCCGCCCCGCACGAAGTCTTCGGGGCCGTGCGCGCGGCCAAGGATGCCTGGGACGCCACCCAGCCCTGATGCCCCTGCCCCCAGGGTTGACCGCACTGCGCGCGCGCCCTTACGATGCAGCCTTGTCGAGTTCGGGAGCACGTTTTGCTTTGCTCACCCCTTGCCCGCCTGGGCCTGGCCCTCTGTCTGGCCGGCATCACGCAGGCCGCGCTGGCCACAGATTCACTCGCAGGCATCCAGTCGTTACAGTGGCGTCCGGACAGCGCTGCCGTCTCCGATCAGGACACGCCCCTCGCAGGGGATGTCTGGTCGCGCATCCGCGACGGTTTCAAGATCGACGATGCGGCCGACGCAAACCCGCTGGTGGCCACGCACGTGGCCTGGTACACCGCACGCCCCGACTACCTGCGCCGCATGACCGAGCGCTCGCGCCGCTACCTCTACCACATCGTGCAGGAAGTCGACCGTCGCGCCATGCCGATGGAAATCGCGCTCCTGCCCATGATCGAGAGCGCATTCAACCCCACCGCGTTGTCACCCTCGGCGGCCTCCGGCATCTGGCAGTTCATCCCCTCGACCGGCCGCCTCTATGGCCTGAAACAGGACACCTGGTACGACGGCCGGCGCGACTTCACCGAAGCCACCCGCGCCGCGCTCGATTACCTGGGCAAGCTCTATCTCGATTTTGGTGACTGGCAACTGGCGCTGGCGGCCTACAACTGCGGCGAGGGCTGCGTTGCCCGCGCGATCCAGAAAAACGTCGCGCTGGGCCTGCCGACCGACTACGCCAGCCTGTCGCTGCCTAACGAAACCCGGCACTACGTGCCCAAGCTCCTGGCCGTGCGGCAGATGGTGCGCTCGCCCGAAAACTTCGGCGTGACGCTGGCACCGTTACCCAACGAGCCCTACTTCGACCAGGTCACCGTGCACGCCAGCCTGGACGTCCAGTCGGCGGCACGGCTGGCCGGGGTGAGCCACGACGAATTCGTGGCGCTGAACGCCGCTTTCCCCAAAAAAGTGATCCGCTCCGACACCCCGGTCAGCCTGCTGGTTCCGGCCGGTCGCGCCGATGCCTTCGAGCGCAACCTGCGCGCAGGCGACTGGGATAGCTGGCAGCCCCATACCGTCCAGCGGGGCGAGCACCCCGAAGCCATTGCCAGGCGTTTGGGCGTCAGCCTCGATCGTTTGCAGGCACACAACCAGTTCCACCTCAAGCACGGCAAATTCACGCACGCCCAGACCATCCTGGTTCCGGTGAAAGGCACCGCTCCTCCGCCTGTCGAAGCGCAGACCACGCCATCCGGTGCGTATTCCGTGCAACGCGGCGACACGCTGTTTGGCATTGCGCGCGCGCACGGCGTCGCCGTGGCCGACCTCCTCGCTGCCAACCCGGCGCTCTCCAGCGAAACCCTGCGGCCGGGGCAGAGCCTGAGCTTGCCCGCAGGCAGCCAGGCCGGCCCCGTTGTGGCACGCATTCAGCCTGCCAGCCTCGTGTCCCGGCCTGCGAAATCCCCTCGCCATTACACGGTCAAGCGCGGCGACACCCTGCACGCCATCGCGCGCCAGTTCGGCATTCAACTGGCTGATCTCAAGGCAGAGAACCCTGGCTTGCGCAAGTCGGCGGCCATTCAGCCCGGCCTGCGCATCACGCTGCCGGCGCGCTGAGTCGCCCGCCGGCTAGATTCAATCGGGGGCCGGCGGCTCCGACTTGTCGGACATCAGAAACCCCATACCCACCGCCGCCAGCACCATCCACAAGGCCACCGCCCAGATGCCCAGCGCGTCCGACAGCGGCCCCATGAAAAACAGCATCAGCATGGCCACGGCCAGGATGCCATTGCCTATCCAGAAATTGGGGGAATGCTTGGGTGGGGTCATGGAGGCTTCCTGAATGAAATTTCCGGCAGGCGAGGATTCAGCGCTCGCGGAAGAGGCTGATCGCCTCGTCCAGACGCTGCACCGCATGGACAGTCATGCCGGCGATTTTCTGCTTGGGCTGGTTGGCTGCCGGCACGATGGCCTGGGTGAAACCGAGCTTGGCGGCTTCTTTCAAACGTTCCTGGCCGCGCTGCACCGGGCGGATTTCGCCGGCCAGCCCCACTTCGCCAAACATCACCAGCTTGTCGGGCAAGGGCTGGCTGCGCAGCGACGAGACGATGGCGGCGAGCACGGCGAGGTCGGCGGCCGGCTCGCTGATTTTCACGCCACCGACAGCATTGACGAACACGTCCTGATCAAAACACGCGATGCCGGCGTGACGGTGCAGCACGGCCAGCAGCATGGCAAGACGGTTCTGCTCCAGGCCGACACTCAAACGGCGCGGGCTGGGCGCGTGGCTGGCGTCGACCAGCGCCTGGATTTCGACCAGCAGCGGCCGCGTGCCCTCCTGGGTGACCAGCACACACGATCCGGGCACGGGTTCGCCGTGGCGCGACAGGAAAATAGCCGACGGGTTGGACACGCCCTTCAGACCCTTCTCGGTCATGGCGAACACGCCGATTTCGTTGACCGCGCCGAAGCGGTTCTTGAACGCGCGCACCAGCCGGAAACTCGACCCGGTGTCGCCCTCGAAATACAGCACGGTATCGACGATGTGCTCGAGCACGCGCGGCCCGGCGATCGCACCTTCCTTGGTGACGTGGCCGACGAGGATGGTGGCGCAGCCGGTCTGCTTGGCGGTGCGCGTGAGCTGCGCCGCGCATTCGCGCACCTGCGCCACCGATCCGGGAGCCGAGGTGAGCGCTTCGGAATACACCGTCTGGATCGAATCGATGACCGCGACGTCAGGCTTGATCGCATCCAGCTGCGCGAGGATGGCTTCGAGGCGAATCTCGGGCAGCACCGGCAAATCGGTTTCCGGCAGCGAGAGCCGCCGCGCGCGCAGCGCCACCTGCCGCGCGGATTCCTCGCCGCTCACATAGAGCGTTTTGCGGCTGCCGGACAGGCCCGCCAGCGCCTGCAACAGCAGCGTGGATTTGCCGATACCGGGGTCGCCTCCGATCAGCACCACGCCGCCGGGCACCAGGCCGCCGCCCAGTACGCGGTCGAGTTCGCCGATATCGGTGGCGATGCGGCTTTCTTCCGAGGCTTCGACCTCGTGCAGGCGCTGCACCGTGCTGGTTGCGGCCAGTGCGGCGAAGCGGGGTTTGGCGGACTCGGCCACCGTTTCAACCAGGGTGTTCCAGGCGTGGCAAGCCGGGCACTGGCCCTGCCACTTCGGCGACTGGCCGCCGCATTCGGTGCAGGTGTAGACGGTCTTCGCTTTGGCCAAGGGATCAGGCCGGGAATACGCCCGTGGACAGATACCTGTCTCCCCGGTCGCAGACGATGGACACGATCACCGCGTTCTCGACTTCCTTCGACAGTTGCAGCGCCGACCACAGCGCTCCGCCCGAGGAAATACCGGCGAAGATGCCCTCCTCGCGCGCCAGCCGCCGGGTGGTTTCCTCGGCGTCGAACTGGGTGACGTAGATCATGCGATCGACCCGGTCGTAGTCGCAGATTTCGGGCACATATTCCTCGGGCCACTTGCGGATGCCGGGAATCTGCGCGCCTTCCACCGGCTGCACGCCGACGATCTGGATGGCCGGATTGCGCTCCTTGAGATACCGTGAACAGCCCATGATGGTTCCGGTGGTGCCCATGCTGGAGACGAAATGGGTGATCTTGCCCTGGGTGTCGCGCCAGATTTCGGGGCCGGTGGTGCGGTAGTGCGCCTCCGGGTTATCGGGGTTGGCGAACTGGTCGAGGATTTTGCCGATGCCCTGCTTTTCCATCGCCAGCGCCAGATCGCGCGCGCCTTCCATGCCGGCTTCCTTGCTGACGAGCTGCAATTCCGCACCAAAGGCCCGCATGGTCTGCTGGCGTTCGACCGAGGCGTTTTCCGGCATGAGCAGAATGAGCTTGTAGCCACGCATGGCCGCCGCCATGGCCAGCGCAATGCCGGTGTTGCCACTGGTGGCTTCGATGAGCGTATCGCCGGGCTGGATGTCGCCGCGCGCCTGCGCCGCGTCGATCATCGACAGCGCGGGGCGGTCTTTCACCGAGCCGGCCGGGTTGTTGCCTTCGAGCTTGACCAGCACGATATTGCTGGTGAGCCCCGGCATCCGCTTGAGCCGTACCAGCGGGGTGTTGCCGACGGTGTCTTCGATGGATTTGTACTCGCTCATGCTTGCAGGAGATGCTCGATATAGCGCGCCGTGCCGGTCTGCACATCATAGAACGGCGCGTCGTAGCCCGCTGCGCGCAACGCGGAGATGTCCGCCTCGGTATGGCTCTGGTACTTGCCTTTGAGCGCCTCGGGAAAGGCAATATAGCTCACGATACCCTGCGCCTGCATGTCGGCCAAACTCAGCGCTGGCTGGCCTTCCGCCGCGCGGCAGGTGTTCACCGCCGCCACCGCCACGTCATTGAAGCTCTGGCAACGGCCGGTGCCCACGTTGTAGATGCCCGACACCTCGGGATGGTCGAGGAACCACAGGTTTACGCGCACCACGTCTTCCACCGACACAAAATCGCGCCGCTGTTCGCCGTTGGGGTAGCCGTCACAGCCTTCGAACAGTTTCACCTGGCCGGACGCACGATACTGGTTGGAAAAGTGGAACGCGACCGACGCCATGCGGCCCTTGTGCTGTTCGCGCGGGCCGTAGACGTTGAAGTAGCGAAAACCGGCAATCTGCGCCGTGCGCTCGTTCCACAGGCGGCGCACGCTCTGGTCGAACAGGAACTTGGAGTAGCCGTAGACGTTGAGCGGCGATTCGAATTCGCGCGATTCGGAAAACACGTGGCCCGCGCCGTACACGCTGGCCGACGAGGCGTAGAGGAACTGCGCGCCTTCGTCCTGGCAGAACTTGAGCAGCGCACCGCTGTAGCGGTAGTTGTTTTCCATCATGTAGCGGCCGTCGGTTTCCATGGTGTCGGAACAGGCCCCTTCATGAAAGATGGCCGCCACGCTGCCGTCGAGCACGCCCTCCTCGACCAGGTCGAGAAACTCGGCCTTGTCGAGATAATCGGCGATCTCGCAATCGACCAGATTCCTGAACTTGTCGGCGCGGCTGAGATTGTCGACCGCGAGGATGTTGGTTTCCCCGCGTTCGTTCAATGCCTTGACGATATTTGCGCCGATAAAGCCGGCCGCGCCGGTGACCACGATGTACTGACTCATTGCATTTCTCCAAAAACTTCTTCAGCGGTGGCAATGGCGGTGCCGAACTTGCCCACCACAATGCCGGCAGCCCGGTTGGCCAACCGCATGGCCTCGATGCCGTCGGCACCGGCGGCCAGTGCCGCCGCCATGGCGGCAATCACGGTGTCCCCGGCACCCGATACATCGAACACCTCGCGCGCGCGCGTGGCCTCATGATGCGCGCCGCGCGCGTCGAACAGGCTCATGCCTTCTTCGCTGCGTGTGACCAGCAAGGCGTCGAGCACAAACTGTTCGCGCACACGGGCGGCCTTGTCGCCCAGTTCCGCTTCGTCCTTCCAGCCGCCGGCAACCTGCCGGAACTCGGCACGGTTGGGGGTGATCAGCGTAGCCCCCCGATAGCGGTGCCAGTCGTCGCCCTTGGGATCGACCAGAATGGGTTTGCCGGCGGCGCGCGCAATGTCGATCATGCGTTCCACATGGGTGAGCCCACCCTTGCCGTAATCGGAAAGGATCACCACATCACAATCGGCCAACAGGGATTCATAGGCACTCAGCTTGGCCGCCAGCACTTCGTGCCCGGGCTGGGTTTCAAAATCGACACGCAGAAGTTGCTGCTGTCGCCCGATAACGCGCAGTTTGGTGATCGTCGAAAAATCCGGATCCTCGTGTAATTGCACGGCAAAGACCTCCGCATCCAGCAGACCACGCAAGGCCTGCCCCGCTTCGTCGGCTCCCACCACCGATAGCAGCGTGACCTGCGCACCCAACGCCGCCGCGTTGCGCGCCACGTTGCCCGCGCCGCCCACACGATCTTCGCGGCGATTCACATGCACCACGGGTACCGGCGCTTCCGGCGAGATGCGTGACACATCGCCAAACCAATAGCGGTCGAGCATCACATCGCCCGCCACCAGAATACGGGCCTGACGGATGGCAGCGCGCAGAGACATTACGGACGACCGATCGGGAAATATTCGAACCCGAGTTCGCGCATGGCGCGCGGCTCGTAGAGATTGCGGCCGTCGAAAATCACCGGCATTTTGAGCAAGGATTTCAGGGTGTCGAAGTTGGGGCTGCGGAAGACCTTCCATTCCGTGACGATGAGCAGCGCGTCGGCCCCTTTCAGTGCATCCATGGGGCTGTCAACCAGCAGCAGATCGGCACGCTCGCCGTAGATGCGGCGGGTTTCCTCCATCGACGCCGGATCGTAGGCCGATACGCTCGCACCCATCGCCCACAGGGCTTCGAGCATGGTGCGGCTGGGGGCTTCGCGCATGTCGTCGGTGTTGGGTTTGAACGCCAGGCCCCACATGGCGAAACGCTTGCCCTTGAGATCCTTGCCGAAACGCGCAGTCAGTTTATTGACCAGGATGTGCTTCTGCGCCTCGTTGGCCTCTTCCACCGCGTCGAGCACGCGCACCGGGATGCCGTTTTCCTGCGCGGTGCGGCGCAGCGCCTGCACGTCCTTGGGAAAGCACGAGCCACCGTAGCCGCAGCCGGCGTACAGGAAGTGATAGCCAATACGCGGATCGGAACCAATACCGTGGCGCACCTGTTCGATGTCGGCACCCAGTTTTTCGGCCAGCACGGCCAGTTCGTTCATGAACGAGATGCGCGTCGCCAGCATGGCGTTGGCCGCGTACTTGGTGAGCTCGGCCGAGCGGATATCCATCACGGTGAGGCGATCATGGTTACGCTGGAAAGGCGCATAGAGCTGGCGCAGCAGGGCGGTGGCCTTCTCCGCGTCGGTGCCCACCACAATGCGATCGGGTTTCATGAAGTCGTCGACCGCCGCGCCTTCCTTGAGGAATTCGGGATTCGACGCCACGTTGAATTCGAGCGCCACGCCGCGTTTGGCCAGTTCTTCAGCCAACGCCGCACGTACCTTGTCGGCGGTGCCGACCGGCACGGTCGATTTGTCGACCACCAGCTTGTAGTCCTGCATGTGGCGGCCAATGTTGCGCGCTGCCGCCACCACGTATTGGAGGTCGGCCGACCCGTCTTCATCGGGCGGCGTGCCGACGGCGATGAACTGGATCTGGCCATACGCTACAGATTCAGCGATATCGGTGGTGAACGACAGGCGTCCCGCCGCGACGTTGCGGCGCACCATGTCTTCGAGCCCCGGCTCGTAGATGGGTATGCCGCCCGCCTTCAGCGTGTCGATTTTTTTCGGATCGACGTCGAGGCACAAAACCTCATTGCCCACTTCCGCCAGACAGGTGCCCGTCACCAGGCCCACGTAACCCGTGCCAATAACCGTGATTTTCAAGTGTTGTCTCCCTAAGCGTTGTTTATGTCGGATCGGATCTGATGCAGTGCAGCCAGCGGGTCGATGGCAGCGGTGATCGGCCGGCCGATGACGAGGTCGGTTGCCCCGGCCCTGAGCGCTTCGGCGGGCGTCATCACGCGCCGCTGGTCGCCGCTGTCAGTGCCGGCCGGGCGGATGCCGGGCGTCACGAGCCGGAAATCGCTGCCCAGACTGGCCCGCAACAGGCCGGCTTCCTGCGCGGAGCAGACGACACCATCGAGCTGGCAGGCGTGTGTCAGCCGGGCAAGGCGCAGCACCTGATCGGCAGGCGGCTCGTTCACGCCCACCTCGGCGAGATCCTCGCTGCTCATGCTGGTGAGCACGGTGACCGCGATCAGGAGCGGCGGGTGCGGCAGGTCGGCCAGCGCATCCCGCGCCGCTTCCATCATGCGCCGCCCGCCGGAGGCGTGCACGTTGAGCATCCACACGCCCAAGCCGGCAGCGGCGCGGCAGGCGGCGGCCACCGTGTTGGGAATGTCGTGGAACTTGAGATCGAGAAAGACTTCGTAACCGTGCGCCGCCAGATCGCGCACCAGCTCCGGCCCTGCGGCGGTGAAGAGTTCCTTGCCGACCTTGAGCCGGCACAGCGCTGGGTCGAGCCGCGACACCAGCGCCAGCGCCGACGCCGCGTCGGGAAAATCCAGTGCCACGATGATCTTGGTCGCGTTCATCGCGTTCCTTGTGTTGGATAAAAGGAATCCTGCATTCAGGCTTCGCCCTCACGCCTTTCGGGGTCAAAACTGTCCCATCGCCCACAGGCCGGGCATCGCCAGAAGAATTGTCTAGCCTTGAAGCCGCAGCTGGCGCACTGATACCGCATCATGCGCTGGCTATGCGAAGCGACCAGGCTCTTCTCCACCTGGAGCAATTCTCGCTCCCCCCCTTCGGCTTCAATCAATTGCGCTTCGAGCAGGCGATCCAGTGTGCGCAGACTGGGATTGCGGCGCAGTTCCTCGCGCGCCAGTTGGCTCGCAGACGCTGCGCCCTCGGTTTCCGACACGGCGAGGTACAGCGCATTGAACACATCCTGCGACGGCTGGCGCGCATACAGGGCGCGCAACCACTGCACCCCTTCTGCAAGACGGCCCAACAGACGGTAACTGCCCAACATCCGTTCCACGACCAGCGCCATGTGCGGCGCACTCTGCGCCTCGACCAGCCGCCAGTCGGCAATCGCAGCTTCATGCTGGCCTGCGGCCGCATCGAGATCGCCCGCCATCAGATTGGCACGTACCGACTGCCGATTGGCCACCAAGGCGGCTTCCAGTTCTGTCTTCGCGGTGTCGAGCTCGTTGCGAGTCGCCGCCAGCAGGGCCAGTTCACAATGGAAATGCGCAATCTCCGCGTTCAGTGGCTTGTGGGTGTCACGCTCCAGAACACGCGCCGAATCGATGGCCTTGTGCCAGTCTTTTTCCTGCACATAGATTTCCAGCAGAAAAGTGCGCGCAACCCCGTGCTGGGGGGTATCCAGCAATTTGGCAAACACCTGTTCCGCCCGGTCGAGCAGCCCGGCTTTCAGATAATCCTGCCCCAGCTCGGCAAGCGCACGCAGGCGCTGCTCTTCGGCCAGGCCTTCGCGGTCAAGCAGATTTTCGTGCATGCGAATCGCGCGGTCGAACTCGCCACGACGACGGAACAGGCCGCCGAGGGCAAAGTGCAGATCGATGGTTTCGGGTTCGAGCTTGACGACTTCCAGAAAGGCTTCGATGGCCTTGTCCGGTTGGTCGTTGAGCAGGAAATTGACCCCGCGAAAATACGAGTTGGGCAGCGCGCGTGATTCCGTGACCACCTGTCTGATATCGACCCGCGCCGCCAGCCAGCCCAGCGCGAAGAAGAGCGGAAACGCCAGCAACCACCAGAGCTCGAATTCCATCAGCGGTCAGACGACAGGGAGATCGGGTGGCAGCGTCACCGTGTCCGCAGGCGCGGCTGGCGATTTACGGGCCAGTTCACGCCGCAGGCGGAACAGCGTAGGCAACAGCGCCAGTCCACCCGTCAGCACGCCCAGCATGAACGCCAGCCCGAGCATGACGATGAGCGGGGCCTCCCAGATATAACCAAGATACGAATAAAAAATCGTCGTGTGGCTGTTTTTCAGGGCAAAACCGAGCACCAGCAAGAAGACCAGGATTTTTGCCGCCAGGCCAAGATAACGTGAAAGGTTTTTCATGGGCGATTGCGCGTCAACGCGTTCATTCTACCCGCGCCCACGGGCTATCCCAAGCCAAAGCCCAAAGAAAAACGGCATCCGAAGATGCCGTTTTTTGTCGAACTTACTCGTTAAAGCAGGATGCCTTGCTGATGCTCAGGGATGAAAATCCACCCGATCCCGCAGTTCCTTGCCGGCCTTGAAGTGCGGCACATGCTTGGCCGGCACCTGTACCTTCTCGCCCGACTTGGGATTGCGTCCCACGCGGGCAGGCCGGTAAGAAAGGCTGAAACTGCCGAATCCGCGAATCTCGATCCGCTCCCCACGCGACAGGTTTTTTGCCAGCGCGTCGAGGATCGTCTTCACCGCCATTTCGATATCCGCAATCGAAAACTGCGAATGCCGGGCGGCCAGCTGCGCGATCAGCTCGGACTTGGTCATGGCTTACTCGGCGTTCTTGTTGTCGAGCTTGGCCTTGAGCAGCGCGCCCAGGTTGGTCGAACCCGACGACGCAGCGGACTCGGACGCCATTTTCTTCATGGCCGCATCCTGTTCGTTCATGTCGCGGGCCTTGATCGACAAGTTGATCACGCGGTTCTTGCGATCCACGTTGATGATCATGGCTTCGATCTCGTCGCCTTCCTTGTAGTGGCTGCGCATGTCTTCGACGCGGTCACGCGACACTTCGGACGCACGCAGGTAGCCTTCCATGTCGCTATCCAGCTGCACGGTGGCACCCTTGGCTTCCACGGTCTTGATGGTGCCCTTGACGATGCTGCCCTTCTCGTGGCCCGAGGCATAGCTGGTCAGCGGGTCGCCTTCGAGCTGCTTGATGCCGAGCGAAATGCGCTCGCGCTCGAGGTCGATACCGAGCACCACGGCTTCCACGTCCTGGCCCTTGCGGAAGTTGCGCACGGCTTCTTCGCCGGCCACGTTCCACGACAGGTCGGACAGGTGAACCAGGCCGTCGATGCCGCCGGGCAGGCCAATGAACACGCCAAAGTCGGTGATCGACTTGATCGCGCCGGCAACCTTGTCGCCCTTCTTGTGGTTCATCGAGAAGTCTTCCCACGGGTTGGACTTGCACTGCTTCATGCCTAGCGAAATGCGGCGCTTGTCTTCGTCGATGTCGAGCACCATCACTTCGACTTCGTCGCCCAGCTGCACGATCTTCGAGGGGCTGACGTTCTTGTTGGTCCAGTCCATTTCGGAGACGTGCACCAGACCTTCGATGCCTTCTTCGATCTCGACGAACGCGCCGTAGTCGGTGAGGTTGGCGACCTTGCCGAACATGCGGGTGCCCTGCGGGTAGCGGCGGGCGATGCCGACCCACGGATCGTCACCCAGCTGCTTGATGCCGAGCGAGACGCGGTTCTTCTCGGTGTCGTAGCGCAGGATCTTGGCTTCGAGTTCCATGCCGACGGTGACAACTTCCGACGGGTGCTTGACGCGGCGCCAGGCCATGTCGGTGATATGCAGCAGGCCATCGATGCCGCCGAGGTCGACGAACGCGCCGTAGTCGGTGATGTTCTTGACCACGCCCTTGACGATGGAGCCTTCCTTCAGGTTTTCCATCAGCGCTTCGCGGTCGGCACCCATGGTCTCTTCCAGCACGGCGCGACGCGACACCACCACGTTGTTGCGCTTGCGGTCGAGCTTGATGACCTTGAATTCCATTTCCTTGTATTCGTAGGGCGTGGTGTCCTTGACCGGACGCATGTCGACCAGCGAACCCGGCAGGAAGGCGCGCAGGCCCGCGACCAGCACCGTCAGACCGCCCTTGACCTTACCCTGCACCATGCCGCTGACGATGCGGCCTTCGTTCATGGCGGCTTCCAGATCCAGCCACGCGGCCAGTTTCTTGGCGCGCTCGCGCGACAGCTTGGTGGCACCAAAGCCGTCTTCAATCGATTCGATCGCCACAGCCACGAAATCGCCAATGTTGGCTTCGATTTCGCCTGCGTCGTTCTTGAATTCTTCAACCGGGATCAGGCTCTCGGATTTGAGGCCGGCGTTCACCGTCACGAAGTTGTTGTCGATGCCGACGATTTCGGCAGTGATGACTTCACCCTGGCGCATTTCCTGGTGCGAGAGCGACTCCTCGAACAGGGCGGCAAAGCTTTCCATGGAAGCGGGGGCGGAAGTAGCGGTAGCAGTAGACATTAAAAAACCTTCTTGTCCGTCGGTGAGGACGGGGTTGGTTGCACATCGCCATCCCGCAGGCGCGGGGCTGGCACTCAAATTCCCTGTTGCGTGCGGTAGTGCGCCAGCACGGCCTGCACCGCCGCTTCGACACCCATATCGGTGGTATCGAGCAACAGCGCATCCGGCGCAGGTTTCAGCGGGGCGACTGCACGCGTGGTGTCGCGCGCATCGCGGGCCTGCATATCCGCAACAAGGGCCGGTAGGCTAGCAGAGTTCCCCTTTTCGATCAACTGCTTATAGCGCCTTTCGGCGCGTGCGGTAGCCGAGGCGGTGAGAAAGACCTTGGCCTGCGCATCGGGGAAGATCACGGTGCCCATGTCGCGCCCGTCCGCCACCAGGCCGGGGGCCTGGCGATAGGCGCGCTGGCGTGCCAGCAGGGCCGCGCGGACGGCCGGCAACGCGGCCACTTTGGAGGCGCCCTCGCCCACTGTTTCGGCGCGGATGGCGTCGGTCACGTCTTCGTCGGCCAGCCATGTCCGACCGTCGCGGAACGTCGCCGGCAGCGCTGCCGCCACGGCGGCCACAGCGGCTTCGTCGTCCAGCGCCACGCCCGCCTGCATCGCCGACAGCGCGGTCAACCGGTACAGTGCGCCGCTATCGAGAAAGTGGAAACCCAGCGCGCGGGCAACCCGCTCGGCGACGGTGCCCTTGCCCGAAGCGGAGGGGCCATCGAGGGTAATGACGGGGACAGGCGTCATTGCACCACCTCCGCAAACACCTTGAAGTAGGCCGGGAAGGTCTTGTTCACGCAGGCCGGATCGTTGATGCGGATGGGGACGCCACCGAGTGACACCAGCGACAGACACATCGCCATGCGGTGGTCATCGTAGGTGTCGATGACGGCGTTCGGGATAAGCGACGCAGGCGGCGTGACGCGAATGAAATCCGCGCCCTCCTCGACGGTTGCGCCAACCTTGCGCAGCTCGGTCGCCATCGCGGCAATGCGGTCGGTTTCTTTCACCCGCCACGATGCGATGTTGGTGAGCGTGGTCGGCCCCTCGGCGAAAAGCGCGGCCACCGCCAGCGTCATCGCGGCGTCGGGGATGGGGTTGCAGTCGATGGTGATGCCGGTGAGCCGGCCCGAGGCGGGTGCGCGCGCGGTGATGCTGTTCGCGGTCTTTTCGATCACGGCACCCATTTGTGCCATGGCGTCGGCAAACAGTACGTCGCCCTGCACCGATTCCGAGCCCGCGCCGACCACCGTCACCGGCCCGCCGCCGATCGCGCCGGCAGCAATGAAGTACGACGCCGACGACGCGTCGCCCTCGACCCAGATTTCGCCGGGGCTGGTGTAGCGTGCATTCGCATCGACGGTAAACGAAGACCAGCCGTCTTGCTCGATGGCGATGCCAAAACGGCGCAACATCGCCAGCGTGATGCCGATGTAAGGCTTGGAAATCAGCTCGCCTTCGATCTCGATGCGCGTGGTTTTGGCAAGCAAAGGCAGCGTCATCAAGAGGCCGGTGAGGTACTGGCTCGACACATTGCCACGCACCCGGGTCGATTCGCCCGTGTAGGTGCCGGGGTGGATCGCCAGCGGCGGATAGCCTTCCTGTCCCAGGTAATCGATTTTCGCGCCCAGCAGTCTGAGCGCATCGACCAGATCGCCGATGGGCCGTTCGTGCATCCGCGCCACGCCTTTCAACACGTATTCGCCGCCCGAGAGCGCGCACGCGGCGGTGAGCGAACGGAACGCCGTGCCCGCGTTGCCAAGGAAGAGTTCTGCCTGCTTCACGGGAAACGCGCCGCTGACGCCGGTAATCGCGTAGTCGTCCGATTCGCTCTGCCGTTCGACGCCGACGCCCAGCGTGGCGAGGGCGTCGAGCATCACGCGCGTGTCGTCGGAATCGAGCAGCGCGCGCACCCGGGTGGTGCCGGTCGACAAGGCCGACAGCAGCAGCACACGGTTGGAAATGCTCTTGGAGCCGGGGAGTTGAACGGTGCCATGTGCCTGGCGGGCAGCGGGTAAATCCAGGAATTCCATCAAATGTCCTGCTTTTTAATCCAGGTCTCGCGCGCTGCACGCGCGCGGGAAAAAATCGTCAACAGCGTTTCGGCGTCGCCGGCCGACAACGCCGTGCGCGCAGTCTGGAGGGCAGCCGTGTAGGCATCGAGTTCAGCGAGCAAGGCCTCGCGATTGGCCAGCGCAATATCCCGCCACATTTCCGGCGACGAGCCGGCGATACGGGTGAAATCGCGAAAACCGCTCGCAGCATAGTGAAAGTAGCTGTCCGCGTTGGCCCGGCTGGCAAGTTCATCGACCAGCGCAAACGCGGCCAGATGCGGCAAATGGCTCACCGCCGCAAAGATGCGGTCGTGCTCCCCGGCGTCGAGTTGCTCAACCTGGGCACCGGTGGCTTTCCACAGCGCGCGCACGGTTGCGGCCGCCTCCGGGCGCGTTTCAGGCTGCGGCATCAGCACCACGCGACGACCGCGATACAGATCGGCACGCGCTGCACCGGGGCCGCTCTGTTCCGAACCGGCGATGGGGTGGCCCGGCACAAAATCGGCAAAACGCGCACCCAGCACAGAACGCGCGGCAGCGACGACGTTGGCCTTGGTGCTGCCGGCGTCGGTGACGATGGCACCGGGTTTAAGGTGCGGTGCGAGCTGACGCAGTACCGTCTCGGTTTCGCCCACGGGTAGCGCGAGCAGGATGCAATCGGCCTGCCCCGCTTCGCGCCAGTCCACGGCACGGTCGATCAGGCCCAGCTCACGCGCCACGGTCAGGCGCGCTGGCGTGCGACCGACGCCCAGCACCTCGCCCACTGCCCCGGCCTGCTTCAGCGCCAACGCGAAGGAGCCGCCGATCAGGCCGGTGCCGACCAGCGCGAGCTTTTCGACAATCACAGACAGGCTTTCAGGGCGTCGAGAAAACGCGCGTTCTGTCCGGCCAGCCCCACCGACACGCGCAGGAATTCGGGCAGGCCGTAATTGGCCACCGGACGCACGATCACCCCCTGTTTCAACAGTGCCTGGTTGATACGCGCGGCGTCACCCACTTTGGCGAGCAGGAAATTGCCTTTCGACGGCACGGTCTCGATGTTCAGTTCTTTGAGGCCCGCAACCAGTTGCGCCATGCCGGCGCTGTTGAGCGCGTAGCTGCGCAACAGGAATTCGACGTCGTCGAGCGCGGCAACGGCTGCGGCAAGCGCCGGCGCGTTGACGTTGAAGGGATGCCGCACCCGGTTCAAAAGATCGATCACGTCGGGATGCGCGATGCCGTAGCCGACGCGCAGGCCCGCCAGCCCGTAGGCCTTGGAGAAGGTACGGGTGATGACGAGGTTGGGAAACCGTTCGATCCACGCCAGCGTATCGGCGCGGTCGTCGGTGGGCAGGTATTCGCCGTAGGCCTCGTCGAGCACGACGACCACTTCGGCGGGCACAGCCGCAAGAAACGCCTCGATATCCGCCCACGGCAGAAAGGTGCCGGTCGGGTTGTTGGGGTTGGCGATCCACACCACCCGTGTGTCTTCTCGGATGGCGCGGCGCATGGCGGCCAGATCGTGGCCGTAGGCGCGGGCGGCGACAGGCACACCGGTTGCGCCCACCGTCTGCGTGGCAAGGGGATACACGGCAAACGCATGTTGCGAAAACACCGCCGAATCGCCCGGGGCCAGAAAGGCGCGCGCGACCATGTCCAGTACGTCGTTGGAGCCGTTGCCCAGCACGATCTGGTTGGCGGCAATGCCGAACTTTTCCGCGAGTTTGGCCTTGAGTGCGAAACCGGCCCCGTCCGGGTACAGCGCCATGTCGTGCAGTGCATCCTGCGCGGCCGCGAGGGCGCGCGGGCTTGGGCCCAGCGGGTTTTCGTTCGAGGCGAGCTTGACGATGCCGGCTTCGGCAAGGCCCAGTTCGCGGGCGAGTTCGGCGATGGGTTTGCCGGGCTGGTAAGGCGCAATGTCGCGCACCCAGTGCGGAATCAGGTCACAGCAGTTCATCAGGTGGCAGCGGGGTAGGAACCCAGAATCTTGAGGAAAGCGGCGCGCGATTCGATCTCGGCCAGCGCAGCGGCGAGCCGGGGATCCTGGCGATGGCCATCGCACACCACGAAAAAGAGGTAGGCCCAGCCGGCCCCGGTGATGTCGCCCCGCGCCGGGCGGGATTCGAGCCGGCTCATGGAAATGCCGGCATCGGCGAGCGGTTGCAGCAGCTCCACGACCGCGCCCGGCTGATTCTTCGCACCCATGACCAGGGACGTCCGGTCGCAGCCGGAAGGCTGTGCGTCGGCGCGCGCCAGCACCAGGAAACGCGTGGTGTTGCCGGACTCGTCCTGAACCGCGCGATCGACCACGGCCAGACCATACAGGCCGGCGGCGGCCTCGGCACCCAGCGTCGCCGCATCGGCTTCTGCGGCCGCGCGGCGCGCGCCTTCCGCATTGCTCACCACCGCCACGCGCTCGGCATGGGGCAGATGCTGCGACAGCCATTGCTGGCACTGCGCAAGCGATTGCGCGTGGCCGTAGACGCGTTTGATGCCTTCGCGCGTAGCCGTGGTGCGCATCAGCGTCTGCTGGATGGGCAGGATGACTTCTCCACAGATGCGCAGCGGGCTGGAAACGATGAGGTCGAGTGTGCGGCCGACCGCGCCCTCGGTCGAGTTTTCGACCGGCACCACGGCAAAATCCGCGCGGCCGGTTTCAACCGCGTGGAAACAGGCGTCGATGTCGGCCTCGGCCAGCGCGTCGATGTCCTGACCGAAATGCTTGCCTACCGCTTGCTGGCTGAACGTGCCCGCCGGCCCCAGATAGGCGACACGGGTGAGCTCCTCCAGCGCACGGCAGGCCGACATCACCTCGCGAATCAGCCGCTCGACGGCATCGCCCGACAGCGGGCCAGGGTTGGTTTCACGCAGCCGGCGCACGATCTGCGCCTCGCGCTCGGGGCGATAGATTTTCTCGCCCTTCTTGGCACGACCCACTGCCTGGGCGATGCCGGCCCGCTCGGACAGCAGTTTGAGCAGCGCGTCGTCGATGGCGTCGATGCGCGTGCGCAGCGATTTCAGTGCGTCGTCCATCATGCAGGCAGATAGCGGACGGCCAGCACGCCAGCAATACCCGCAAGCTGCGCGAGCACGACATCGGAAACGGCGCTGTCCACGTCGACCAGCGTATACGCCATGTCGCCCTTGGACTTGTTGACCATGTTGTGGATATTGAGCCCGGCGGCCGCCAGCACCGTGGAAATCTGGCCGACCATGTTGGGCACGTTGGCGTTGGCAATGCCGATCCGGAAACCGGATTCACGCGCCATCGACACGTTGGGGAAATTGACCGAATTCTGGATGTTGCCGTGTTCCAGGTAGTCGACCAGCTGCTCGGCCACCATCACCGCGCAGTTTTCTTCGGCTTCGCCGGTGCTGGCACCCAGATGCGGCAGGGCGACCACCCCGGGATGCCCCTTCAATGCGTTGGCGGGAAAGTCGCAGACATAGGCCGCGAGCTTGCCCGCGTTCAGCGCTTCGATCACCGCCGCGTTGTCGACCACGCCTTCACGCGCAAAATTGAGCAGCACCGCGCCGGCGCGCATCGTGCCCAGGCGCTGGGCGTTGATGAGATTGCGCGTGGGGTCGATCAGTGGCACGTGCAACGTCACGAAGTCGGCCGTGCGCAGCGCGTCTTCCACGCCCTCCGCGCGCTTGACCTGCGACGGCAGCCGCCAGGCGGCGTCCACCGTGATCGCCGGGTCGAACCCCACCACATTCATGCCCAGCTTGATCGCTGCGTCGGCCACGTGGCAGCCGATGGCCCCGAGACCGATCACCGCCAGCGTGCGGCCCGGCAGTTCCATGCCGGCGAAGGCTTTTTTGCCGGCTTCGGTCGCGCGGTGCATGTCCTCGTCGGTACCGCTGAGCCCCTCGACGAATTTCAGCGCCGGCACCAGCTTGCGCGCGCCCATCAACAGGCCGGCGATCACCAGCTCCTTCACCGCGTTGGCGTTGGCACCCGGTGCGTTGAACACGGGGATGCCGCGTGCGGACAAGGACTTGACCGGAATGTTGTTGGTACCCGCGCCGGCGCGGCCGATGGCCTGCACGCTGGCAGGAATCGGCAGCTCGTGCATCACCGTCGAACGAACCAGGATCGCGTCCGGCTCGCTTACATCGCCACCCACGGTGTAACTTTGCGGCAAACGCGCCAGCCCCCGCGCGGAGATGGCGTTGAGCGTGAGTATTTTCATCGACCTGGCCATGGCGGCTCAGCCGTTGCGGCGTTCGAAATCGTTCATGTAGTCGACCAGCGCACGCACGCCTTCCACCGGCATGGCGTTGTAGATCGACGCGCGCATCCCGCCCACCGAGCGGTGGCCTTTCAGTTGCAGCAGGCCCGCGTCTTTAGCGCCCTTGAGGAAAGCGTCGTCGAGCGCGGCGTCTTTCAGCGTGAACGGCACGTTCATCAGCGAGCGGTTCCCTGCCGCGACGGGCGAATTGTAGAAATCGGTCGAATCCAGCTTGGCGTACAACATCCCCGCCTTTTCCCGGTTGGTCTTTTCCATCGCCACGAGGCCACCGTTGGTTTTGAGCCACTTGAACACGAGGCCAGCGGTGTACATGGCAAAGGTCGGCGGCGTGTTGTACATCGACTCGTTCTCGCTGTGGGTCTTGTAGTCGAACATCGTCGGCGTGCCCGCCACGGTTTCGCCGATGAGGTCGTCGCGCACGATCACGAGCGTGAGCCCCGCCGGGCCGATGTTCTTCTGCGCGCCGGCGTAGATCACGCCGAACTTCGACACGTCCATCGGGCGGGAAAGGATAGTGGACGACATGTCGGCGACCAGCGGCGTGCTGCCGCTGTCGGGAATATCGAAGATCTCGACGCCGCCGATGGTTTCGTTGGGCGTGTAGTGGAGATACGCCGCGTTCGGGTCGCGCTGCCAGGCCGAAAACGCCGGCGCGTAGCTGAAGTTCTTGTCTTCGCTGCTGGCCACCACGTTCACCGCGCCATATTTTTTGGCTTCCTTGATGGCTTTCTTCGACCATTCGCCGGTGTTCAGGTAATCGGCACTGGCTTTGCCGCGCAACAGGTTCATCGGCACCATCGCAAACTGGCTCGACGCGCCGCCCTGCAAAAACAACACCTTATAATGGGCCGGGATGCCCATCACCTCGCGCAGATCGGCTTCGCATTCCGCTGCGATGCCCATGAACTCGCGGCCGCGATGGCTCATCTCCATCACTGACATGCCACTGCCATGCCAATCGACCATTTCGGCCTGCACCTGCTGCAATACGGCTTTGGGCAGCACGGCGGGGCCGGCGCTGAAGTTGTAGATCGTCATCGTGCAGTTCTCCCTTTTATTCCGCGTCGTTGTCGGTTTCGGCCACGTTTTCCAGGCTGATGAGTTTTTCGCCCTTGTCCAGGTTGATCAGCGTCACGCCTTGCGTTGCGCGGCTCATGGCGCGGATTTCCTTTACCCGGGTGCGGATCAGCACGCCGCCGGTGGTGATGAGCATGATCTCGTCCTCGTCCTTCACCAGCGTCGCGGCGACCACTTTTCCATTCCGCTCGCTGGTCTGGATCGCGATCATGCCCTGCGTGGCACGCGCGTGGCGGGTGTATTCGGTGATCGAGGTGCGCTTACCGAAGCCGTTCTCGGTCGCGGTCAGCACGTAGTCGTTTTCGTCTTCGGCGACCAGCAGCGAGATCAGCTTGCCGCCCTTGGCCAGCTTCATGCCGATGACACCGCGCGCGGTGCGGCCCATCGGGCGCACGTCGTTTTCGTCGAAACGCACGGCCTTGCCGGTGTCCGAGAACAGCATCACGTCGTGACGACCGTCGGTGATCGACGCGCCAATCAGGAAATCGCCGTCGTCCAGCCCCACCGCGATGATGCCGGCGGTGCGTGGCCGCGAGAATTCGCTCAACGGGGTTTTCTTGACAATGCCGTTGCTGGTGGCCATGAACACGTAGTGCTCGTCGTCGAAAGTCTTCACCGGCAAGAGCGCGTTGATCTTCTCGCCCTCTTCCAGCGGCAGCAGGTTGACGATGGGTTTGCCGCGCGCGGCGCGGCCGCCCGCCGGGACGTTGTAGACCTTGAGCCAGTACAGCCGGCCGCGGTTGGAGAAGCACAGAATGAAATCGTGCGTATTGGCGACGAACATCTTCTCGATGAAGTCTTCGTCCTTGGTGCCTGCCGCCTGCTTGCCGCGTCCACCGCGTTTCTGCGCGCGGTAGTCGTCCATCGGCTGCGACTTCATGTAACCGCCATGCGAGAGCGTCACCACCATTTCTTCCGGCTTGATGAGGTCTTCCATCGACATGTCCTGCGCGTTCTCGACGATGGCCGAGCGACGCTTGTCACCGAACTGATCCTGGATTTCCTTCAACTCGTCGCGAATGATCTGGGTGATGCGCGACGGGTTGGCGAGGATGTCCAAGAGATCGGCAATCTTCGCCATGATCTCCTTGTACTCGCCGATGATCTTGTCGGATTCCAGGTTGGTGAGCCGCTGCAACTGCATTTCGAGGATGCGCTGCGCCTGGATTTCCGAGAGGTGATAGCCGTCGGCGTGCAGGCCGAATTCCGGCCCCATGTTCACCGGACGCGAATACTCAGGGTCGATGCGCGCCAGCATTTCCTCGACCATCGCCGATTTCCAGGCTTTGGTGAGCAGGCGTTCTTTGGCGATGGCGGGTGTCTCGGACGACTTGATGAGTTCGACGATCTCGTCGACGTTGGCGAGCGCGACCGCCAGGCCTTCAAGGATGTGGCCGCGCTCGCGCGCCTTGCGCAAATCGAACACGGTGCGCCGCGTGACGACTTCACGGCGGTGGCGCAGGAAGGCGTCGAGCATTTCCTTCAGGTTCAATAATCGAGGTTGCCCGTCGATCAGCGCCACCATGTTCATGCCGAAGGTGTCCTGCATCTGCGTCATCTTGTACAGATTGTTCAGGATCACGTCGGCGTTTTCGCCGCGCTTCAATTCGATGTAGACGCGCATCCCCGACTTGTCGGATTCGTCGCGCAGGTCCGAAATGCCGTCGATCTGTTTTTCGCGCACCAGCTCGCCAATTTTGATGAGCAGATTGGCCTTGTTCACCTGGTACGGCAGCTCGTCGATGATGATCGCCTGCTTGCCGCCCGCCTTGTCGAGGTCTTCGACGTGGCAGGTGGCGCGCATCACCACACGACCCCGGCCGGTGCGATAGCCGTCGCGCACGCCGGAGAGGCCGTAGATGATGCCGGCGGTCGGGAAATCGGGGGCTTTGACGATCGCGATCAGCGATTCGATATCGGTCTCGGGTTCATCGAGCAACCTGAACAGCGCGTCGCAGATGTCGGTGAGGTTATGCGGCGGAATATTGGTCGCCATGCCCACCGCGATGCCGGACGAGCCATTGATCAGCAGGTTGGGAATCTTGGCCGGCAGCACCAGCGGCTCCTGCTCGGAGCCGTCGTAGTTGGGGCCGAAATCGACCGTTTCCTTGTCCAGGTCGGCGAGCAGCTCGTGCGCGATCTTCGCCATGCGCACTTCGGTGTAACGCATCGCCGCCGCATTGTCGCCGTCCACCGAACCGAAGTTGCCCTGGCCGTCGATCAGCGGGTAGCGCAGCGAAAAATCCTGCGCCATGCGCACCATGGTGTCGTACACCGCCGTGTCGCCGTGCGGGTGGTATTTACCGATGACGTCGCCGACCACGCGGGCCGACTTTTTGTACGCCTTGTTCCAGTCGTTGGAAAGCTCGTTCATCGCATACAGCACGCGGCGATGTACCGGCTTCAAGCCATCGCGCACGTCTGGCAGCGCGCGGCCCACGATCACGCTCATGGCGTAATCGAGGTAAGAGCGCCTCATCTCCTCTTCGAGGCTGACCGGGAGGGTTTCCTTGGCAAACTGTTCCATGACCGGCTTTATTGTTGGCTACAAAGCCCGGGATTTTAGCATGCTCGTCCAGCCCGCCCGCCTTTGCCAATCGGGCCACAAACGGCGAGAATCCCGGCCACCATGCCCGTTCCCGCCGACCTTCTGCTGCTGCCGCAATGGCTCGTGCCCGTCGAGCCCGCCGGCGCACTCACCGATCATGCCGTGGTCGTGAAGGACGGCGCGATTCTCGACGTGCTGCCGGCCGACACGGCACGCGAACGCTACGCTGCCGCCCGTGTGCTGGAGCTGCCCGGCCAGGCGCTCATGCCCGGCCTCGTCAACCTGCACTGCCATGCCGCGATGACGCTGATGCGCGGCTTTGCCGATGACCGGCCGCTGATGACCTGGCTCAACGACCACATCTGGCCGGCCGAGAAGCAGCATATCTCCGAGGCTTTCGTGCGCGATGGCAGCCTGATTGCTGCTGCCGAGATGCTGGCGGGCGGCGTCACCACCGTGAACGACATGTACTTCTTCCCCGATGCCGCCGCCGAATCCTTCCGGCAGGCGGGCTTGCGCGCCGTGCTGGGCATGATCGTGCTGGAATTCCCGTCTGCCTGGGCTGTCGACGCCGATGCCTACATTGCGAAAGGGCTTGCGCTGCGCGACACACTCAAAGACGAGCCGCTGCTGTCCTTCGCCTTCGCCCCGCACGCGCCCTACACCATTACCGACGCCACCTTCGGCCGCATCAACACCCTGGCCGAACAGCTGGGCGTGCCCATCCACACCCACATCCACGAAACCGCCGATGAAATCGCCGACAGCCTGAAGCAATACGGCGTGCGGCCGCTCGAACGTCTGGCGCGGCTGGGCCTGCTGGGGCCCAATTTCATCGGCGTGCACGCCGTGCATCTCACCGAGGCCGAAATCGACTCGCTCGCCACCCACGGCTGCCACATCGCCCACTGCCCGTCGTCCAACCTCAAGCTGGCGTCGGGCGTCGCGCCCGTAGCGGCCCTGCTCGATGCCGGCGTCCATGTTGGCCTGGGCACGGACGGTGCCGCCAGCAACAACCGCCTCGATCTTTTCGCCGAAATGCGGCTGGCGGCACTCCTCGCCAAAGGCAGCAGCGGCAACGCCGCCGCCCTGCCCGCCGCCGCCGCCCTGCGTGCCGCCACGCTGGACGCCGCCCGTGCCCTGAGTCTGGACGACCGCATCGGCAGCATCGTGCCGGGCAAGCGCGCCGACCTGATCGCCGTGGATTTGTCCGGCCCTGCGTGCCAGCCCGTGTTCGACCCGGTCTCACATCTTGTGTACACCGCCGGCCGCGAGCACGTTACCCATGTCTGGGTGGATGGCGTGATGAAACTCGACAACCGCCGTCTGGTCGGATTCGAATCTGACGACCTGACCGCGCGCGCCCTCTACTGGCGTACAAAGTTGTTGAAAACACATGAACAAGGAGGTAAGTGAGGCAAGGGAGGAAATCTTTGTTGCCCGCCTCCCTTGCCTCCCCTTCCTCCCTGTGAATTTTTCTGTTTCTGTTTACAAGACACCCCAGCCATGAGCAACGTCGACGCCGCCGAAATCGCCAAATTTTCCGAACTCGCCCACCGCTGGTGGGACCCCAACTCCGAGTTCCGCCCCCTGCACGAGATCAATCCGCTGCGTCTCAAATGGATAGACCAGCAATTCCCGCTCGCCGGCAAGCGCGTGCTCGACGTGGGCTGCGGGGGCGGCATCCTCACCGAGGCCATGGCCGGGCTGGGGGCACAGGTCACCGGCATCGACCTCTCGGAAAAAGCGCTCAAGGTCGCCAAACTGCATCTGTACGAATCCGGTCGCAGCGTGGATTACCAGCTCGTCTCAGCCGAGGATTTCGCCGCGCAACACGCGGGCGAGTTCGACGCGGTCACCTGCATGGAAATGCTCGAACACGTGCCCGAGCCGGCGTCGGTGGTAGCGGCGTGTTCGCGGCTGGTGAAGCCAGGCGGCTGGGTGTTTTTTTCCACGCTCAACCGCAACCCCAAGAGCTATCTGTTCGCCATCCTCGGCGCGGAGTACATCCTCAACCTCCTGCCGCGCGGCACGCACGAATGGGGCAAATTCATCAAACCGGCAGAACTCGCCCGCATGGCGCGCGAAGCCAGGCTCGACACGCAGCAGCTCATCGGCATGACCTACAACCCGCTCACCAAGATCTACAAGCTGGAAGCCGACACCGACGTGAACTACCTGCTGGCCACGCGCCGGGACGAAACCTGAGATGACCCAGCTCGCCGGCATCCGCGCCGTGCTGTTCGATCTGGACGGCACCCTGGTCGACACCGCGCCCGACCTCGGTTACGCGCTCAACCTGCAACGCAGCCGCCACGGACTTGCGCGCCTGCCGGACGAGCTGATCCGCCCGCAGGCCTCGCACGGTGCGCGCGGCCTGCTCGGCCTGGGGTTTGGCGTCAAACCGGATGACGCAAAATTCGCGGCCATGCGCGAAGAATTCCTCGAACTCTACGCCGCCAACCTCTGCCGCCATTCGCAGCCCTTCCCCGGCGTCCTCGACCTGCTCGATGGCATCGAGTCGCGCGGCCTGAAATGGGGCGTGGTCACCAACAAGCCCGCCCGCTTCACCGAACCGCTGATGTCCCTGCTCGATCTGGCCGAACGCGCCGCCTGCATCGTCTCCGGCGATACCTGCCCGCAGCCCAAACCGCACCCCGCGCCCATGTTCGCTGCCGCCGAACTGTGCGCGGCCGCGCCCGCCGCCTGCCTGTATCTGGGCGACGCCGAACGCGACATCGAAGCCGCCCGCGCCGCCGGCATGCCGGCGCTGGTTGCCGCCTGGGGCTATCTCGACGCCACGGACACCCCTCATACCTGGGGCGCACACGCCGAAATCCGCCATCCGCTCGACACGCTGGATTATCTGGCCTGAGCCATGGATTACACCACGCTCAAAACGGTTCACCTCACCACGATTGTCATCACGCTTGCGCTTTTTTTGCTGCGCGGCGCGTGGATGGTCGCCGAATCGCCCCGGCTGCACGCGCGCTGGGTGCGCATCGCGCCGCATATCAACGACACCGTGCTGCTCGCCAGCGGCATCGCGCTCGCCTGGACACTGAGCCTCTCGCCGCTGGAACACGGCTGGCTCGCCGCCAAGATCGTCGCCCTCTTCGCCTACATCGGACTCGGCACCATCGCCCTCAAACGCGGCAAGACGCGCAGCCAGCGCATCGCCGCCTGGCTCGCGGCGCTGGCGGTGTTCGGCTACATGGTCGCCGTGGCCCGCGCGCACGACGCCCTGCCCTTCCTGCCCTGAAAATTTTTCGTCCGCACGGAACTTCGCCGTGCGGGTCGTCTCAATGCGTTACACTGACAGCGCTTTCCATGGGGCCGACCTGGCTTCGACGTGGGTCGCAAAGCAGCGTAGGGCATACCGAGGGTCAGAGCACCTCGTAAATCCAACTGAAAAACTTTAGTCGCAAACGACGAAAACTACGCCCTGGCCGCTTAAGGTCCAGGACTCACACTAGCCTGTTCATGGGCTGGGTCGGGGCAACCCGGCAGTGAGTTAATTTTCATGAAATCGTGCTTGTCCGGGTCGCTTGGACAGGTGCTAAATCCAAGGCGACTCGGCAAGATCCAGCCTGTTCGGCGGGCGTGATGGCGCTTAAAGCTTAAAAACACCGGACTAAGTATGTAGAACTGCCTGTAGAGGGCTTGCGGACGGGGGTTCGATCCCCCCCGGCTCCACCACCATGTGTTCCAAAGCAGTCCAATAAAGGCCGGAATCCTAATTAAAACAAGGGTTTCGGCCTTTTTCTTTTCCAGAGCCATGCAGTAACATCCATTGAAATCCGGCGTTTTATGCAGTAACTTTCGCAGTAACAGCGGTTTTCCTGTTACTGCATACGGAGAGTTACTGCATGGCGAAGGAACTCATCAAATCGGACGCCACCATCAAGACGGCCGAACTTAAAGCCGCCCCTTATCGCCTTAAGGATGGCGTAGGGCTTTACCTGCTGATCCGTCCCGATGGCAAGAAATGGTGGCGGCTTGACTACACCCATGAGGGCAAACGCAAGACGCTATCCCTGGGCACCTACCCCGACACCGGCCTGGCGCTGGCACGTCGAAAGGCCACGGCGGCCCGTGAACTGGTAGCGGCCGGCATTGACCCGAGCGATGCCCGCAAGGCCCAAAAGGCCCAGCGGGCGGAAACCCAAGAAATCGAACGCCGGCTGGCTGAAGGAATCCCGCTGGCGGACAGCTTCGAAGCCATCGCCCGCGAGTGGTTCGCAAAGTTTGAAGCGAAGTGGGTAGCCGGCCACGCCGACAAAATCATCCGCAGACTGGAACGGGACATTTTCCCCTGGCTGGGCGCGCGCTACATCACCGAAATCAAGGCCCCCGAACTGCTGGCCGCCGTGCAGCGGATCGAGGATCGAGGCGCTATCGACACCGCCCACCGCGCCCTGCAAAACTGCGGGCAGATTTTCCGCTATGCCATCGCCACCGGGCGGGCCGAACGCGACATATCGGCAGACCTGCGGGGGGCGCTGGCACCGAAGAGCAAGGCCCACCTGCCGGCCATCACCGACCCCAAGGCCATCGGCGGGCTACTACGTTCAATTGACGGATACAGCGGTTACTTTGTGACCAAGTGCGCGCTGCGGATTGCCCCGCTGGTATTCGTGCGGCCCGGCGAACTTCGCAAGGCTGAGTGGGCGGAAATCGACCTGGACAATGCGGAATGGAACATCCCTGCCGAGCGCATTAAAATGCGGCAGCCCCACCTTGTCCCCCTGTCCCGACAAGCCGTGGAAATCCTGAGGGAGCTTCACGCTGTCACCGGACGCGGGCGCTTCGTCTTCCCCGGCGCACGCACCAACGGCAGGCCCATGAGCGATAACGCCGTGCTGGCCGCCATGCGCCGCATGGGCATACCCAAGGAAGAAATGACCGGCCACGGTTTTAGGGCGATGGCGCGCACCGTCCTGGATGAAATCCTGGGCTTCCGGCCGGACTGGATCGAACACCAATTGGCCCACGCCGTCCGCGACCCCAACGGCCGCGCCTACAACCGGACGGCCCACGTCGAAAAGCGGCGGGAAATGATGCAGGGCTGGGCTGATTACCTGGACGCCATCAAGACCGAAAACGTGGTTCCGTTCAAAGCCAAAGCGGCATGAATCCTACGCCATTTCCGGCTCCCCTCCATTTCAAAACCGGGAAAACCGGGAAACCGGGGAAACCGCATAACCATGCGGGTTTGCAGCCTCCCGGTTTTGAAAATCGGCGTTTTCTGAAACCGGGAAACCGGGAAAACCAGACAGCATCGGACGGCGCTGGAATCGTGCCCGGCATTCCGCCGGATGCGAAAGCCCGAAATTTTGCGCGGGAGTTTTCCACCTGCCGGCCCCACACCCGGCGGGCGAATTGAAGCGGCGGCTTCGGATGTTCGAGCATCCGGGCCGCCTGACCATAACCCCACCTGACAGGAGGTGAAGCAATGGCTACGGCAGATTGTAGCAACCGTACCCGGTACGAAGACGCCACCATCCGGCGCGCACTGCGGATCATGGAAAACCGACTGAGGCAGCCCGGCGCGGCCCTGAGCAGCCCGGCTGCCGTGCGGGATTACCTGGCGCTGCAGCTGGGCGAGAGGGAGCATGAGGTTTTCATGGCCGTGTTTCTCGACGCGCAACACCGCGTCATCATGGCGGAAGAGCTGTTCCGTGGAACCATTGCCCAAACCGTCGTTTATCCCCGCGAGGTAGTGAAACGCGCGCTGGCCCTGAATGCCGCCAGCGTGATATTCGCCCACAATCATCCGTCCGGCGTGGCAGAGCCAAGCCAAGCCGACCGCTGGCTGACGGGTCAACTTAAAACCGCTCTGGCGATGGTTGACGTGCGGATTCTGGATCACTTCGTTATCGCCGGCACGCGCGCCGCATCGTTCGCGGAAATGGGCCTGCTGGACGCCCCCGCAGACTCAACGCCTGAACCGACGAAGCCGAAGACGAAGCCGAAGACGAAGCCGAAGCCGAAGCCGAAGACGAAGACGGATCGTGCCCGCAAGATTGCCAAGCGGGCGGCGAAAAAATGAGCCCCCGCCCCCTGTAATCCCCCCCCCGCACCCCAGCAATACCGTTCACAACCGGCGCGCGCCGTCCGCGCCGCTGCGTCCGCACGCTCAAAAATTAAGCGCCATGCAGGCGGGAGGCCGCGCCACACAAGGCAGCCCCCACAAATTCCCGCGATGCCCCTAAAAACGGTGTTGCCCTACAGCTAATTTCCAGTCATCCGGGCATGTCCCGGTAGACACCCATTTATTAGCTAGGAAAGGAAACCATGGCCAGCGCCTACCAAATCAAACGCCGAGAAGCCGCGTGCGCGCAATTCGGAATCTCAAACTCGGGCTTTTACGAATGGATCGCACGCGGTCTGATGACCCCAGGCGTCAAGCTAAGTTGGCGATCAGTCGGCTGGCCGGCCAGCGAACTCGAAGCCATCGCTGCGGCAAGAATCGCCGGCAAGAGCGAGGCCGAGATTAAAACCCTGGTGCAAAGCCTGCTTGCGGCGCGCCGCAATGCTGGCTGTCAACCCACGGCGGAAAAGGCGTGCGATGAAGCCGCATGATGCGCCGCCCAGCTTGTGCGAGCTGATCGCCATCGCCGCGCCCGGCAGCGCTTTCGACTTTGTGCTTACCGCACTGATCGAGGATTGTCACTTACCGGAAGCGCTCGCCATCACGCTGGCGGATGGGTTAACGGCCGCCCTATCACGGCGCTGCCCCGCTGTTTCGTATGACCCGGATGCCGCCCAAAAACGCCGCCATACGATGGAGCAGGCCGTAGCCAGCGCCTTCAAAACCAAGGCCGACCTTGCCGGTATTTCCAGGCAGTTTGGCCTGAGCCAAACGGCGATCTATCGCGCCGTTGCATCCAGCGCACGCCGCACGCGTGCACTCACCCGTAAACCATAGGAGCAACACACCATGTCGAAAAAATTCCCCGAATTGATGGCCGCATATCAAGCACTCGCTGACCTGAGAGAGTTTCAGCTGCGCACAAATCACACGATATACAGTATTGAAGCCGACCTTGCTGACGGCTGGCCGCAGCGTCTCGCGGATGCCGAGCAAGCCGTCATGCGCGAGACAGACAAGCACATTGCAGCGCTAGAACACGACGTAGACGGCGCGCGCGCCAGACTCAAGGCGCTGCAAGAGGAACACGCTTACCAGCAAATGAAACTTCGCAGGGCGCGCGTGCGTGCACACGAGCTGGTGGGCTCAATCCACCTGGCGCAGCTTTCGGCCACTGGCGATCTGACCAAGGCGGTCGACTCGATTTACAAAGGCCTGCTTGCCGAAATTGAGCCGACTGCCAAAAAGATACGTCCGATTCTGCTGGATTGCATCGCGGCATGGGCACTGGCAAGCGAACCCGAGGTGGGCGCTACGGGTGGCCCGGTCATGGTCGACTCTATCCTGGACGATCTATTCCCCCGGCCCACCGACGATGAAATGCAGGGCCGCGTCGAAGCGCTGCGGATTCGCACTGGCCTGCCTCGCTTTGAAGTCGGTGCGCTCGAAAATCTCGACAAGCTGGATCAAGCCAATGGCTGACACCGCGACCCCATGGAACGGAGAGCCGTTGCCGATGCCATCAAAGCACCTGCTGCGGGCGTCTTGGCCCGCGTGCTGGCTCCCGCCCGACCATCACGCCTGGCGCACCAAAAACACGCGCCGTGCACTGGCGGTGCACGAGGCCGGGCACGCTGTTTCACTGTTGGTCGGCGGCCCCGGCACGGTCGGCGCGATTCTGTACGACAAAACACGCCCCTGTGGCGCGGACGGCCAAGCCTTTGCCGATATCACGCAGGCCGATATTGAAACGCCGTCCGACTCGACGCCGCCCGCCATCAACCCGAGCTGCACCACGCTGGGCGGTTTGTGGAATGCGGTCATTTTCCACGCGGGCGTGCAGGCCGAATTGCTCGATTTTGGCCAAGTGTTGCCTGGTGAACTCAACTATGCCGCGAAAGACTTTGATGATGCCCGCGCGGCCTTGATGGTGTTCCCGAATCGCGCGCCGCATGGCTGGTGTCAGCAGGTCGCACGTTGCCTTTTGTCTGCAAACTGGCCAAGCGTCCAGGCCATCGCAGACGTGTTGCTTGAGCGCGGGCGCTGGCAAGCCGACGCAAGCACGCCGGCCGTGAAATTCACCGACACAGCGGCGCTGTTTGCGGCAGCGGCCCATTACGACAACTCCGAATTTTGACGGATCACCCATGCCCAAGATAGACATCAAGCGGGTGGCCGCTGATGCGTTACCGCATATTGAAACAGTCTGCGTGCGCTGGCTGCCCGATGGCAAAAAGACCGGCCACGAATGGGAAATCGGAGACCGCCACGGCACCCCTGGCAAGTCGTTGAAGATTCACTTGTCCGGCAGCAAGGCGGGCTTGTGGTCGGATTTTTCGACCGGCGACAAGGGCTCCGACCTGGTTTCCCTGGTGGCGTTCATCGACGGCGTATCCCAAGGGGAAGCGGCCCGCCGGCTGGCTGAATTCCTGGCGCTGCCCGTGGGCACCGATGCGAAACAGCCCGCACCCAAGGCGAAGCCGGCGGCCCCGGCATGGCGGCCGATTCTGCCCGTCCCCGCTGATGCCCCGCCCGCACCGGCCTCGCACCCCAAGCACGGCAAGCCTGACCGGCTTTATCACTACCGGGCAGCGGATGGCCAGACGCTGGGCTATGTGGCCCGCTTCGAAGCGAACGCCACGCGCCCCAAAAAGGAATTCGCCTGGCTGGTTTTCGCGGAGGCGGACGGCGTGCGTCAATGGCGCTGGCAGGGGTTCCCCGTCCCGCGCCCGCTGTACGGCTTGGACGCCTTGGCAGACCGACCGACAGCAGCCGTGGTTTTGTGCGAAGGCGAAAAGGCGACGGAAGCGGCCTGGGACTTGTGGCCGGACGCCGTGGCCCTGACCTGGCCGGGCGGCGGCAAGGCGGCTGACAAGGCGGATTTTTCGCCGTTCGCGGGCCGTGACCTGATTCTGTGGGCGGACGCGGACACGCCCGGCCGCGAGGCGATGCAGGCGGCCGCGAAGCTGGCACGGCAGGCCGGCGCGGCTTCGGTGCGCTGGCTGAGTCTGCCGGCGCTGGCAACCGCACGCGGCAAGGGCGAGCTGCCCCAAGGCTTCGACGCGGCGGACTTGTTGGGCGAAGGCTGGGGCGCGGTTCGCATGGCCGAATTCATCGCCCGGCCCGATGCCCTGCTGGAAGCGAAGCCCGCACCCGCACCGGAACGCCCACCCGCAGACCCAGCGGACGCGGGCGAACCCACTACGGCGGCGGAACGCTTCACCGTGACGAAGGGCGGGCTTTACATGGTGAAGCCGAATCGGGACGGCAGCTTTCGCAGCGTGCGGCTTTCCGACCCTTTGAGCGTGCCCGCGCTGGCACGCGACGAAGAGGGTGGCGGCTGGGCACCCGTGCTGGAATTCCGTGACCGTGACGGATCGAGGCGACAGGAAATCATCGCCTTCCGCCAATTCCTGGGCGATGGATCGGACGGCGTGAAACAGCTTGCCGATTGCGGCCTGGCAATCGAACCCGGCCGCGATGCAATCGACGGCCTCAAGCAATTCATCGCATCGGCCCGCCCCGAACAACGCGCCCGGCTAATGGATGCCACCGGCTGGCACGGAAGCGCGTACCTGCTACCCGATGGGCAAATCGGAGACCCGGCGGAAACGCTGATCTATCGCGGCTCGAAACGTGCACAGGGCGTCTTCGCCTCACGCGGCAAGCTGGGGGACTGGCAAGCGCAGATTGCGGCGCTGGCCGTGGGCAATGCCCGCCTGTTGTTCACCCTGTCCGCTGCCTTCGTCGGCCCGCTGCTGAAGCCGTGCGACGGTGCAAGCACCGCGTTTCACTGGACGGGGGATAGCAGCCTGGGCAAGTCCGGCAGCCTGCACGCGGCAGGATCGGTATGGGGCAGCCCGGCGGGCACCGTGCATAGCTGGCGGTCGACCGACAATTCTTTGGAATATGTAGCGGCTCAACACAATGACGGCCTGCTGATTCTCGACGAACTGAAAGAGGTTGACCCCAAGCAGGCCGGCGCTATCGCCTACATGCTTTCCAACGCCAAAGGAAAGAACCGCGCCCACCATGCCGGCGGGCTACGCGAGGCCATCACCTGGCGCATTGCGATGTTATCCAGCGGCGAACTTGGCTTGGCGGATCACCTGGCAAGCGCGGGACAGAAAACCCACGCCGGGCAGACCGTCCGCTTTGTTGAACTGCCCGCCGATGCCGGATCCGGGCTGGGCATGTGGACAGCGCTTCATCACCTGCCGGATGGCCGCACCTTCACCGACCACCTGAAGACGGCAGCGGCGCGGCATTACGGCACCGCCGGCCGCGCCTTCGTGCAAGCCTTGGCGGCGAATCTGGCTGACGTGCCCGCACTGGTTCGCAAGCTGGAAACGCGGTTTTTTGAACACCACGTCCCCGGCGATGCGGGCGGGCAGGTCAAGCGCGTGGCGTCCGCATTCGCCCTTGTGGCAGCGGCGGGCGAGCTGGCAACGGAATGGCGGGTTTGCCCGTGGCAACCTGGCGCAGCTTTCGACGCGGCCGGCCTGCTGTTCCGAGAATGGCTGACCGCACGCCCCACCGCTGGCAACCTGGAAGAGTCACAGATTCTGTCGCACGTCCGCGCCGTGATGGAGCGCAACTGGCAGGCCCGGTTTATCGACTGGCACCGGGTTTCCGAAGCGAACGCGGACTTGAGCCGCATGGCAGCCGTGCATGACACCCTGGGCTTTCGTAAAAAGGCCAGCGATTACAGCGAGGAGAACGGAAGCTATCTGTTCTATGTGACCCGCGCCCGGTTCGCTGAAGAGCTGGCCACCAAGGCGGGATTCAAACCCAAGCGGGTCGCAGCCGTACTGAAAGCCCGTGGAATCCTGCGATGCGACCCGGACGCCGCCACGCTCAAGGAAACCCTTCCCAGCGGCGACCCGCGAAGCTATTGCATCATCGGACGCAATCTGTGGGCGATCTGCGGCGATGCGTGACATATTCCAGCGCCGTCCGATGCTGTCTGGTTTTCCCGGTTTCCCGGTTTCAGAAAACGCCGATTTTCAAAACCGGGAGGCTGCAAACCCGCATGGTTATACGGTTTCCCCGGTTTCCCGGTTTTCCCGGTTTTGAAATGAGGGGGGGCCGGAAAAAGCAGGCGCGCGCGTGGTGGGGGGGGAGGGCAAGCTTCCGCGCCTGCATCTGTCACCCGTTGCACGGCAACAGCAACAGACAGAAACGCCGGTCGCCCCGTGCAAAGGTACTCCCCCGCACTCCTAGACGCGGGTCAATTCGAGCTCGTTGTTTTTCTAGGGTACGTCCCCCGAAATTTGGTTAACACTGAAAGGCAAGCATGATTCCCGAATCCAAAGACGTTACCGGCCGCATCACCCAGGCCGACCTGGCGCGCCGCCTGAATGTTTCACGCGCCAGCGTTTCCAAAGCCGTGAAAAGTGGAAGGATCACCCCGGATGACGATGGGCTGTTCGATCCTGTACAAGCTGAAATGCAATGGCTATCCAACTCCCGCCCGAACACTCGCGGCAATCGCAAGCACGCCGCAGGCAGCTACGCAGAGGCGAGAGGCCGCAAGGAATCAGCACTGGCACGCATGGCCGAATTGCGGCTGGCACAAGCCGAGGGAAACCTGATCGAACGCAGCGCCGTCGACTTCGCACTGGATGACCTTGGGGCGACTCTTCGCGGGCTGCTGGAAAACCTGCCGGATCGCCTGGCCCCGCTGGTCTACCTGCGGCCCACGCTGGAAGAAGTCCATGCACTTATCAGCGATGCCGGACATGATGTTTTGATGGAGCTGTCCGAAGCGATGCAGCGCCGGGCAAAAGAATTCGCAAGCGGAACACCGCTTGATATTTGACTCGATCATCAAGCGCCAGCATTCAGGGTTTGCAGTAACAAACGCAGTAACACAGAATCTGAAAAAACGGAAACCCTTTGTTCGAAAGGCCCGCCGTGTTGTATTAAAGAGACCCCGGCTCCACCACCCAAACCAAGGCCAACCGGAAACGGTTGGCCTTTTCTTTTGCGCGTTCCCTGCGCACTACACTCGTGCCAAACTGAAACTATTACCTGACCGCACGCCCCATGACCGACCTCACCGCCTTTCTCCCCCCTGAACTCGCCGCCCTGCCGCACTACGGGGTGGCGCTGGCGATAGGCCTGTTGATGGGCCTGGAGCGCGAGCGCAACCCAGCGGCCAAGGCCGGGTTGCGCACCTTTGCGCTGACGGCGCTGTTTGGCGTGCTGAGCGCGCATCTGGGCACGGCGCTGGGTTCCGTGTGGCTGATTCCGGCCGGCCTGCTGCTCACCGGCGGGATGATGATCGCGGCCTATCTGCGCGAGCCGCCCGGTGCCAGCGACCCTGGCACGACGACAGTGGCGGCGCTGATGCTGTGCTACGGGCTTGGTGTGCTGGTGTGGCACGATGAGGCGCAGCTGGCGGTGATGCTGGGCATCGTCGCGACCATGCTGCTGTATTTCAAGCCGGAACTGCGCGGCATCAGCGAGCGGCTGTCGCGTCGCGATCTGCTCTCGGTGCTGCAATTCGCGGTGCTCTCGCTCATCATCCTGCCGCTGGTGCCCAACCAGAACTACGGCCCCTACGGCGCGCTGAATCCCTATCAAATCTGGTGGATGGTGGTGCTGATCGCCGGGGTGGGACTGGCTGGCTACGCCGCGCTGCGGCTGGCGGGCCAGCAGCGCGGTGCGGTGATTCTGGGCCTCTTGGGCGGGCTGGTGTCGTCCACCGCCACCACGCTGGCATTCAGCCGCCATGCGCGCGCGTCCAACGCGATCACCCCGGTGGCGGTAATCGTGATCGTGCTCGCCAACCTGGTGGTGCTGCTGCGGCTGGGCGTGCTGGTGGCGGTGCTCGCGCCGCCCGTGCTCGCCGCGCTGCTGCCGGTGCTGGCAGGCGGACTCATTGCCGGCGCACTGGGCGCGGCCTACGGCGTGCGCAGGCTAAAACCTGCGGGCGACCTGCCCGACCTGGCGATGAGCAACCCCACCGAACTGCGCACCGCGCTGGGTTTCGGACTGATGTACGCCGCTGTGCTGCTGACGGCGGCCTGGCTGTCGGACTGGCTGGGCACCGGCGCGCTCTATCTGGTGGCGCTGGTTTCCGGCCTCACCGACGTGGACGCGATCACGTTGTCGAGCCTGCGCCTGTTCAATCTCGACACACTGCCAGTGGCCGCCGTGGTGAATGTGATCGTGCTCGCCACGCTGGCCAACCTGGCGTTCAAATCGGTGCTGGCGTTCGTCGTCGGCGGGCACCGCATGGCACGCCACGCGGCAGCCGGCATGGGGGCCGTGGGCCTCGGCCTCATCTTGGCCTGGGCACTATCCTAAAAACGGCTGTTGACCGCTTGTCCTGCTTTTCCACGTCTTGGCTTCAGAAGAATGGTTTCTCCGTTCGGATTCCGGTTTGAATTGCGACGCTACGCACCCGCTGACGCATTCGGACAAGCACCGGGCTGTGTCGCGCCTCCTTGCAGGCACGAGCCTGCCGCGTCGTTGCTTCGTGCCCGGCACTTGCCCAAACGCGCCATCAGGTGCGTCCAACAGCCGTTTCTAGGATAATGCGCGGCTTTTCCGCCTGATCGAACTGCCCGCCATGGAAGCCGAACACCTCAATCAGATCGAATCCCGCATTGCCGACCTGGGCGCGCGCTCGGGCCAGCTCAGGGGGTTTCTTTGACTACGATCACAAGCAAGATCGTTTAGAAGAAGTCGTTCGACTTTCCGAAGCGCCGGACTTCTGGAGCGACCCTGAAAAAGCCCAGACGCTGGGCCGCGAGCGCCGCGCGCTGGAAGACGTGGTGCTGGTGCTCGACCGCGTCGCCGCTGCGCTGGCCGACTCGAAAGACCTGTTCGACATGGCCAAGAATGAGGGCGACGACGACACCCTCGTCGCCGTGCGAGACGACCTCGAAGGCATCGAGGCCGACGTCTCCCGGCTCGAATTCCGCCGCATGTTTTCCAACCCGGCCGACCCCTCCAACTGCTTCCTCGACATCCAGGCCGGCGCGGGCGGCACCGAAGCCTGCGACTGGGCCTCGATGCTGCTGCGGCAATACCTGAAATACGCCGAACGCAAGGGCTTCAAGGCGGAGCTGCTGGAAGAATCCGAAGGCGACGTTGCCGGCATCAAGTCCGCCAGCATAAAAATCGAAGGCGACTACGCCTACGGGTATCTGCGCACCGAAACCGGCGTGCACCGGCTGGTGCGCAAATCGCCGTTCGATTCCTCCGGCGGCCGCCACACCAGCTTCGCCAGCGTGTTCGTCTACCCCGAGGTGGACGACTCCATCGAAGTGGACATCAACCCGGCCGATCTGCGCATCGACACCTACCGCGCGTCCGGCGCGGGCGGCCAGCACATCAACAAGACCGACTCTGCGGTGCGCATCACGCACCTGCCCAGCGGCATCGTCGTGCAGTGCCAGAACGACCGCTCGCAGCACAAGAACAAGGCCGAAGCCATGTCGATGCTGAAGTCCAAGCTCTACGAAGCCGAACTCAGAAAGCGCCAGGCCGAACAGGACAAGCTCGAAGCCGGCAAATCCGACGTCGGCTGGGGCCACCAGATTCGTTCCTACGTGCTGGACAACTCGCGCATCAAGGACCTGCGCACCAACGTCGAAACCTCCGCCACGCAGAAAGTGCTGGATGGCGATCTCGATATCTTCATCGAAGCGAGCCTGAAACAGGGCGTGTGATGGACGCCCCGCACGGCAGCGCGAACCTGGCCGAATTCCTCGCGCCCGGCCTCGTGGCCGAGGACATTCCGCCGCTGTTTCCGCTGCTGTCCGCGCGCCCGCTGATTGGCGCGATGATCGCGCTGTTTCGCGGCGGCGACGACGAAGTGCTGATCCGCCTGATGGTGTTGCGCGAAATCGGCCTGCGGGCCGACGCGCCGGAATGGTCGCCGCGCGAACTCGAAACGCATTTTGCTTATCTGTCGCAGACCAAGCTCAATACCGTGCTGGCGCGGCTGCGCGAACACGGCTTGCTGTTGTGGGAGGGCGAGCGCCGCGTCTACCAGCTTTCGACCGAAGGCCGCATGGTGCTCTCGGCGCTGGCCAACCTGCTGGCGTTTAACGCCGAGGCCGACGGCGAGCTGGGGTTTCTGGCTGCGCAGGTGGCGGCGGGGGCCTCGGTCGGCAAGCTCGCGCCCGAGGCGCTGGCGCATTTATTGGCGCGGCTGGGCGAACTCGAAGAAACCTTCGCCCAGGCCGTCGCCTCGGGCTCTGAATTCCGCCTGCGCGCGGCGCAAGCCCGGCTTGAATCGGTGCAGCAATGGCTGGACAAAGCCAACACGGTCATGAAGAACCTGGCCGACGCCGGCCTCGACGACACCACCTGGAAACTCGCGCAAAGCATCGGCCAGCGCCAGTCGCGGCTGTTGCGCATGGCTTCGGTGTTCCAGCGCGAGCTCGCCGCCATCGCGCGCCAGCAGGTGCATCTGGCGCAGGGCGTGTCCACCTCCGAACTCGCAGCCTGGCTGAAAACGCACACGCTCGACACACTGGCCGCCCATGCCTGCGGCCAGCTTGCGCACACGCCGGAATGCAGCTTCGTGCTCGCCGACGTGATGCTCGACAACACCGAGGAATTCATCGCGCGCGAACAGCCCGGCCGCAAAACCTCGGCCATGCCCGCGCCCGCCGAAATCGAATACACCCGCGACGTGCCGCTGGAACCGCCGCGCGAACTGGTCGAACTCACGCGTCTGCTCGCCGGGCTCGACACCGCCGCGAGCGTCGCCGACACCGTCGTCGGCGGCAGCTTCGGCCAGGCCTCGTATCGCTTGTCGCTGCTCGCACTCATCGGCGAAACCAATATCGGCCCCGAACTCGCGCCGCTGGCCGCGCTGCCGCTGGAGGTGCAGTGGGACGACGCGCTGCACGCCGTGGGCCGGGGCGAAGTCGCAGCGATCAGCGCCGGCCGCGTCACGCCGCAAAACAACCGGAACGAAACGCCCGCATGAACCCCGACCCCGCCGCCCGCCTGATTGCCCGCCTGCTCGCGCTGCGCTTTTTGCCGCGCGACGACGCCGAGGTGCGCCGCCTGCTGGTCGATACCGGCTTTCGCGACGAAGTCGAAACCCGGCTCGCCGCCACCGGCCTGCGCCTGCTCGCGCATCCCTTTGCCGCGCACGTGGCGGTGGCGCTCGCGCGCGAACAGGAAGCCGCCGTGTTCGAACAGAACGACGCCTGGCAGGCGTCGAACCTTGGCCTGCCCAAGGACGCGGTCGCGCTGCTGGTCATCCTGTGGGCGCTCATCATCCTCCCCAAGCGTGAACGCCAGCTCGCCAGCGAAGCCAGCCAGCCCGACACGCAGAACGAGCTGTTCGACACCGTGAAGCTCACCCCCGCCGCACGCGAAGCCTCGCGCGGCATCGCCGAAAACGTGCTGCTCGAAGACTACGGAAAATTGCTCGGCGGCCGCGCCCGCCTGCAACAATTTGCGCTGCCGCAGTTGTCGCGGCTGGGCTTCATCGAACGCCGCAACAAGGTGATACACGAAGGCCCGCTGCTCGATCTGGCCTTCGACTACGCCGAATTCGCGCCGCGCATCCTCGAAGGCGCGCTGTCCGACCTGCTCAAACAACGCGGCGTATTGGAAGAACGCGAATCGAACCCCGAGGACAACGCCTGATGTTCCGCCTGCTCGAACTCGAAACCGTGCACTGGGATTTCTGGCGCAGCTTCCGCCTGCCGCTCGACGCCTCGCTCATCACCATCTCCGGCCCCAACGGCAGCGGCAAGACCACGCTGCTCGACGCGCTGCGCACCCTGCTCGCGCTCGACTGCTCGAAAAAGCGCGATTACAAACGCTACGTGCGCCGCAACGGCGAAGACTTCTGCTGGCTGCGCGGCGTCATCGACAACCAGCGCGCGCCGGGTTCCAGCCGTCGCCCGTTTGGCCTGCCGTACACCCACGACCGCATCACGCTGGCCTGCCGCATCGACAAAAAAGGCGGCGACTGGACGCGCAAATACTGGATCGCCGACGGCGAAGTAAGCCTTGCCGACATCGAAGCGCAGGGCGAGGAATTCGGCGTGCGCCAGTACCAGAACCAGCTCCACGGCGCGGGGCTGTCGCCGGCGATTGCACGCGTGCTCTCGCTCGAACAGGGGCAGACCGACAAGCTGTGCGAACTTAGCCCACGGGAATTACTCGACCTGGTGTTCCAGGTGTTCGGCGACAAGGAGGTGCTCGACCGCTATCTGGAAGCGCGCCACCACCAGGAACACACCGCGCGCGAACTCGACGCCGGCCAGAACCAGCTCGACGCGCTGGGCAACAGCCTCGAAAAACACGAACAGAAAGTGAATCGTTTTCGCGAATGGCAGCGGCTCAACCAGGAGCGCGTCGAACTCGTCAGCGAAACCCGCCCGCGCCTGGAGCACTGCCTGCTGCAAAGCGCCGCCGAACACGCTGCGCGCACGCTGCTGGCGCAACGCCGCGACTGGCGCGCCAAACGCAGCGAACGCACCGCGCTGCAACTGGATTCGGACGCGCTCGACGCCGCGCTTGCGCAAGCGCTGCTGCGCAAACAGGCGGCAAGCGAGAACGAGGCGATCCAGAACCAGGCTTTGAACGAAATCAACCTTGAACTCGGCGGCTGGAAAAAACTGGTCGAACAGCAACAACGGCTGGAAGAACAGGCGCAGGCCGCCGGCGGGCAGGTCGCCGATGCGCGCGAGATCGAAGCGCTCGAAGCGCAGCGCGCCGATTTGCTGGTGAAAATCGCCAGCCTGCAACAGCGCCAGGCCCAGCTCGACGAGATGCTGGAAAACCTGGCCGCTGGCCGCCGTGCCGACCCGGCCGATGTCGCCGCCTTCCGCCAGGCGCTCGCCGCCGCCGACATCGCCCATCATCTGCTCACCGACGTCGTCGAAATCGTCGATGCGGGCTGGCAGCCTGCGGTCGAAGCCGCGCTCGCGCCGTTTGCCCACATCGTTTTGCTGAAATACAGCCGCGACGCCGAACGCGCGATGGCGCTCGGCGAAAAGCTGCGCTACCGCAATTTCATCGTGCCCGAATGCGTGAACGCGGGTCTGCCGCCGCAAGGTTCGCTGCTCGAAGTGGTGCGTTTTGCAAGCCCGGTGCCCGAATGGTTGCTGCGCACGCTGGAACGCACCCGCCGCGTCGAAGACGTGGCCGCAGGCAGCAAACTGCCGCGCAATGAAGACTGGATCACGCGCAGCGGTTATCTGCGCGAACGCCGTGGCGGCCGCCACGCCGCCCCCGAGCAATTACGCTTTGGCCGCGCCCGGCTCGATGCGTTGCGTGATGAGCGCGCCCAAGTCGACAAAGAGCTGGCACCGCTCAAAACCCAGCAGGCCGATCTGGCCGGCAAGATCAACGGCATGAAAGCGCAACTGGGCGGCGAGTCGGCGACCGCGCAACTGGCCCAGCGCGCAGGTGAATTTGCCGAAGCCCGCACGCACTACGAGGCGCTGGTGCTGCGCCGGCGCGACAACGGCGTGCTGGCGGCGCAGCAGGAACGTGTAGCCGCTGACGATGCCGTTGCCGCCGCGCGCAGCCGCCGCACCCGGCTCGACGCCGAGCTTGCCCGCCTCGACCGCGACATCGCCGAGCGCGAAAACCGCAGCGGACGCGACGAACAAATCCGCCGCCACCTGAAGCTGCGCCGCGACCGCCGCCAAATGCCCGCCGCCTGGCGCGACGCCGCCGCCAACCAGCAGTTTCTCGACACCTGGCGCGACACCACCAACATCGACCGCCGGCTGGCCGAAATCGACGCCCGCTTTGCTGACGAGTCCTGGGAAACCGACGACAGCGTGGTGGCCTTGCGCGACAAGCTCGCCGACAACTTCCGCCAGATGGAAGCCGATCTGGCCGCGCGCCGCCGCGACAACGAATTGGCGCAGGCGCAGACCAGTGCCGCGCGCGAGAACTACATCGCCGTGTTGCGTCATACCGTGGGTCGCTACGCGCGGAACCTGAAAGCGCTGGGCGACGTGGCGGGCGTGCGGGTCGAACACGAACCCGTCGCGCTCGGCAACGACGACGTGACGCTGGCGCAAGCCGGGCTGGCGGTGCGCTTCGACTTCGACGCCAAGGGTTTCATGGGCATGAACGACGGCGACGCCTCCGGCGGCCAGCAGGTGATGAAATCGCTGATCCTGCTGGTGGCGCTGATGATGGAAGAATCGCGCCCCGGCGGCTTCGTCTTCATCGACGAACCGTTCGCGCATCTCGATATCGTCAACATCGAACGCGTGTCGGGGTTTTTGAAAGCCACCAAGGCGCAATACCTGCTCACCACGCCGGTCACGCACAACGTCAACATCTACGATCCGGCCACGCTCACCCTCGTCACCTTCAAGAAACGCCCCGGCGAAGCCTGGGCCCCCGGCGTGAAAGTACTGGTGCGCGACACCGCTGCCGCCTGACCATGCTGCGCGTCGTCGCCCACAGCAAAACCCGGCGGCAGCGCGAATCCAGCCAGCCGCCGCGCGGCCTCGATACCCTCCCCGACGACTGGCGGCAATTGCTCAAACGCTGGGCTCAGCGCGGCGGCGACCGCCGCTGGGAAACCCTGCGCAAGGACGCCGGTGTGGGCGGCCAGACCCGCGCGCAGGCGCTGCTCGACTGGCTGCTCGACAACGGCTGGATTCTGCTCGACGAAAAATTCGAGCGCGCGGCGTGGTGGCCTTACCGCGTGCAATTCCGCGAACCCGCGACCCTGCGCGCCGCGCTCGGCATCGTCGACGCCGACACGCTGGCCGAACAATGGCTGGCGCTACGCGCGACGCTGCCGCCCGACACGCCGCTCATCGACGCGCTTGACGCGCTGCCGCCGAAAACCGCGCTGACACGTGCTGACCTCGCCGCCGCGCTGGCGCGCTGGCAGAACGAAGCGCGCAGCGGCACCCAGCGCGACTTTGCGCTGTTCGCGCGCGGCAGCACCAAGGCCATCTCCCCTGCGGAATGGGGCTGGCTCGCCGACGCCTCCGACCTCGGCGCCTGGAACATCGAGCGCCACACGCCGCTGCTGCTGATTGCCGCGCCGTTCACACTGCAACTGCCGCACGCCGCGATCGCGCTTGCCGCCTGCGCCGATTTCTGCGCGCTCACCCCCGCCACGCTGGCCGCTGTTACGGCTGCCAGCGGCGCGCCCGCACGCTGGCTGCTGGTGGAAAACCGCACCAGCTTTGAACGCGCGGCGCGTAGCCGCGAACCCGGCGAGGGCGTGATCTGGCTGCCCGGTTTTCCGCCCGGCTGGTGGCTTGATGCCATCGCGCAGCTGCTGGCGCTAGCCCCCGCGCCCGCCGCCATTGCCTGCGACCCCGACCCCGCCGGTGTCGCCATCGCCCTGCAAGCCGGCGCGTTGTGGCGGGCCGCCGGCCTCGACTGGCAGCCCCGGCACATGGACATCGCCACCCTGCAACGTCTACCCAGCCACGGTGCACTCACCACCTGGGACAGCGCGCAAATAGATCAATTGCGGCAAGCGCCCGATCTGCCCGCCGCGCTCGCGGCGCTGCTGGACTACATGGCAGAGCACCACATCAAGGGGGAGCAGGAAGGCGCGTTCTGAACGTGTAATTCCGGCTTGCGCCTGTCTGATTCGACGTATATCCTGTATATACACAGGAGGCCTCCATGCTCACACGCGTATTCAAAAGTGGCAATTCGCTGGCAGTGCGGATTCCCAAGGAACTCGCCAGCGCCCTGGCCAGCCCGGATGTCGAAATCGAAAAAATCGGCGACACCCTCGTGCTGCGCCCGGTCGTCAAACGCAAGCTGACCGGGCTGGCCGAGGCGTTTGCGATGTTCACACCCGACTTCATGGCCGAAGGCCGCGAATTCCACGAACAGAAGGAACGCGACTGGCGCGGTTTCGGCACCGCCACGCAACTGCATCAGCCCGCCGCAGACTACGAACCCGGTCAGTAAGCCATGCGCTACATGCTGGATACCAACATCTGCATCTATCTGATGAAGGCGCAGCCGCCCGCCGTGCTGGCGCGCTTGCAGCAGCTCGATCACGGCGACGCGCTCATGTCGATGATCAGCTACGCCGAATTGCGGGTGGGGCTCGAAAGTCTGGCCGCCACCCGCGCACAAAACGAGCGCGCGCTGCACCTGCTCACCCGCGAGATTCCCGTCCTGCCCTTCGACGAAGCCGCCGCCGAGCACTACGGCGTACAGCGTGCCGCCGTCCGCGACCGCCGCCGCGACGCGCTGGATCGACTGATCGCCGCGCACGCCGCCAGCATGGGGCTCACGCTCGTCACCAACAACGAGGCTGACTTCAAGGATTATCCCGGCCTCATCGTCGAAAACTGGGTGTAGGCCGCCCGCCTCGCCCCGCCACACAGGATCAAAGCCATGCGCACCGAAACCCCCGTCACGCTCTACCTCAAGGACTACACCCCGCCCGCCTGGCTCATCGACACGGTCGATCTGCACGTGGGGATTTTCGACGGCCACGCCGAGGTACGAGCGCGGCTCGCCTGTCGCCGCAATCCGGCGGTGCTGGCCAGCCCGCTGGTGCTGCTGGGCGAAGACCTGGAACTGGTGAGCGTGGCACTAGACGGCGTACCGCTGGCCGCCGATGCCTACAGCCTCACCCCGGAAAGGCTGACGATCACAGGCCCCTTGCCCGAATCCTTCGTACTGGAAACGGTGGTGCGCATCGACCCCGACCACAACACCCAGCTGTCCGGCCTGTACCGTTCCAGGGACGGCTACTTCACCCAGTGCGAAGCCGAGGGCTTTCGCCGCATCACCTACTACCCCGACCGGCCGGACGTGATGGCCGTATTCAGCTGCACCGTAGAAGCCGACCGCGAAAAATTCCCGGTGCTGCTCGCCAATGGCAACCCGGTCGCTGCTGGCACGAACGACGCCGCCGGTACAAGTAAAGAATCTGTGCGCCACTGGGTGCGTTGGGACGACCCCTTCCCCAAGCCGGCGTATCTCTTCGCGCTGGTGGTGGCCAAGCTCGACGTGCTGGCAGACAGCTTCACCACCGCGTCGGGCCGCGCGATCAAACTCGAAATCCTGGTCGAACCCGGCAAGCTCGACCAGTGCGGCCACGCGATGGCCGCGCTGAAGAAAGCCATGCGCTGGGACGAAACGCGCTTTGGCCTGGAATACGACCTTGACCGCTACATGATCGTGGCGGTGGGCGACTTCAACATGGGCGCGATGGAGAACAAGGGGCTCAACATCTTCAACACCAAGTACGTGCTGGCCCGCCCCGACACCGCCACCGACGCCGACTACCAGGGCATCGATCGCGTGGTGGCGCACGAGTATTTCCACAACTGGACCGGCAACCGCGTCACCTGCCGCGACTGGTTCCAGCTGTCGCTGAAGGAAGGCCTCACCGTGTTCCGCGACCAGGAATTCGGCGCCGACACGCATTCGCGCGCGGTCACTCGCATCCAGGAAGTGCGCGCCCTGCGCGCCGGCCAGTTTCCCGAGGACGCCGGCCCCATGGCGCACCCGATCCGCCCGGCGTCGTATGCCGAGATCAACAACTTCTACACCGCCACCGTCTACAACAAGGGCGCGGAAGTCATCCGCATGATGCACACCCTGCTCGGGCGCGACGGCTTCCGCCGGGGCATGGATCTGTACTTTGAGCGCCACGACGGCCAGGCCGTGACCTGCGACGATTTCGTCGCCGCCATGCAGGATGCCTCGGGCGTCGATCTGACCCAGTTCCGCCGCTGGTACGCGCGCGCCGGCACGCCGCGTTTGAACGCATCGGGCAGCTACGACGCCACGACCCGACGCTACACGCTCACGCTCACGCAACACCTCGCGCCGACCGCCTACGAGAAGCGTCTGGCCGAATCGGGTCAGTCAGTGGTCGACGGCCCGCTCCACATTCCCGTCGCGCTCGGGCTGGTGTTGCCGGACGGCAGCGATGCGGCCTTGAAGCTCGCCGGAGAAACCGCAGCGGCCGGCACCACGCGCGTGCTCTCGCTCACCGACACCACGCAGACCTTCGTATTCGAAGACGTCCCCGCCGCGCCCGTTGCCTCGCTGCTGCGCGACTTTTCCGCACCGGTGCTGCTTGAGCTTGAGCAGACCGATGCCGAACTCGCGCACCTGATGGCGCACGACAGCGACGCCTTCAACCGCTGGGAAGCCGGACAGCGCCTGGCGACTCGCGTCCTACTGGCTGGCATCGCGGCGAATGGCGGCGGCAGCGACTGGATTCCGGATGCCTTTGTCACGGCCTGCGGCCGCGTGCTCGACGATGGCCTGAGCGGCGACCCCGCGCTCGCCGCCGAGGCGCTGAACCTGCCCGCCGAAGCCGTGCTCGCCGAGGCCGTGGTTGCACAAGGCGACACCATCGACCCCGAAGCCATCCACACTGCGCGCGTATGCCTGCGCCGCCACCTCGCGACCCAACTGCGCGACAAGTTTGAGTCTGTATGGACCGCACTCGCGCCGAACGAACCCTATGCGCCCGACGGCGCACAGGTCGGGCGGCGCGCACTGCGCAACACCTGCCTGGCTTATCTCGGCGAAAGCGACGCCGCGTATTTGAAAACCAAGGTCGTGCCGCGCCTGATCGGACAGTTAACTCCCGGCGGCAACATGACCGATGAGATCGCTGCCCTCGCCACGCTGGCCAACCTCGATGTTCCGGAAAGAGAAACTGCGCTCGCAGCCTTTTATGAGCGCTGGAAAAACGAAGCGCTGGTCGTCGACAAATGGCTGTCCGTACAAGCCACGTCGCGCCTGCCCGATGGCGCGGCACGCGTGCGTGCGCTCATGCAGCATCCGGCGTTCAATCTTAAAAACCCGAACCAGGTGTATTCACTTGTGCGCGGCTTCTGCGGTGCCAACCCGCGCCACTTCCACGCCGCAGACGGCAGCGGCTACGCGCTGGCCGCCGACGTCATCAGCGAACTGCAAGCGATCAACCCGCAAGTCGCCTCGCGCATCGCGCGCAGCTTCGACCGCTGGCGGCAGTTTGATGCTGGCCGCCAGGCGCATGCGCGCGCAGCGCTGGAGCGTATCGCCGCTGTTGAGGGACTGGCTAAGGACGTGGCGGAAGTGGTGGGGAATGCGTTGAAGGCGTGATCGCAGGGAATGCTGTGTCGCTCATGCCGGGTGAATGTGGGAGGCAGGTTTTCGGCCTGTGGACTGCTTTTATCCCTTAACTCACCGAGTTCGCCTTCGTGACCTCCTGCTCTATGCCATCAACAGCGTCGATTACGACCTTCTTTACCTCATTCAAAAACTCGAACACAACCCGATCTCCGCGAGCGTCAGGGACTGGAACCCACCGTTCGTAGATACTTTCAATCCGCATTTTCCGCTCGAATGTGCTACCCGTGCCACGGAGTGAATAGGCTTCGTGCCAAACCGGTTGCGGCTGTTCGCGCAGGCGGCGGGTGCTGAGTGCTGGCAACTTCTTCGTGATGGCGGTCTTGATGCGGTCAATCGTTTCCCGTTTCTGCTCAGGGGTCGGGTTGCCGGTCCAGCCAATTGGTGACTCTAAGAATCGCGAGATCCCAGTCGACAGCGCAGCAAGGAGATTAGAGGCAGGACGTAGCACAAATCCATCATCCCATCCTTCGGCGTAGCGACGGCTCAAGGCCTTGATGGTCTGCCATGCCTTGGGCTTGAATTCCGGGTGCGGTGCCAGCCCAAGTGTTCCCTGCCATTGCTGGCGGAATTCACGTGCGGCTTCTTGAATGGCAAGAACAAGGTTGTCGTGGCTGTACTCAGGGAACGCGACCAGTTCAAATACAGGTGGCTGCGCTGCAGCGAGATAGGTCAGCAGTTTTATGAGTTCCGGCTTGGCGGGCTTTGGGTCGGCTTCGTCGATTCGGCCCACATAAAAAGTGCTGTTGCTCAAATGATCCAGTAGGTATCGACCGGCTTCGGCAGAGACATTTTTCGCCAACTGATTCTCGACAACGTTGCGTAACCCGCCGAAAACATGGTCAAGCTTGGCTTGCCCTTTCAGATTGTCACCCTTCACGGCGTCCATGTGAGTGAACACGACGGCAAGCTTGCGGGTGTGGCCAGTATTCACAACGCCTTCCAAGGCTTTTCCGGCAGCGAAGTTGGTCATGCCATTCTTCGCGCTATCAACCAGTAGCACGACATCCACCTCGTGCAGCAGTTCCAGAACTTGTTCCGGTAGGTCAGCCGTCGCATTCGCTTTGTGGCCAAGCCCCTCTGTATCAATCAAGACCAAGCGCGCATCCTGATCGCCCCATTGCGGCTTGAACGGACCCACCACCCGCATACCGTTGACCAGCGGCGTCAGCAGGCTACCCCATTGTTGATGGGCAATGCCGGAGAAAAAACGAATCGCCTGCAAGAATGAATTACGCTCGTCGGCTGGCGCCTCCAAGTGCCACGCATTCGGCCATCCAGTCGTCGTTTTCTCGAATTTTCCGCCTGATACGTGAGCGAATTTGATCCGTAGTTCGTCAAGAATATCGGATACCAGCGCTACGAATTCGTCAGAGGCCGATGCTTGCTCTTCAATCAGGTCCAATGCCGCGCTGCGATCCTCCGAAGACATTTCGGCAATCGCGCCTTGATGGGTCTCTAGCTCAACTTTCAACCCCTGCGTAAGACCTGCGATTCTTTTGATGTAGGTCGTCAGTACCTGGAATTGCCGAGTTTTCTCCTCCTGTGAAACGATGGCATTGGCAGCGCTCACGTCTTCAACGCTGTCGCTATCACCGGCGTCATCGTCGTACGGATCAGCCTCTGTTTCGGCTCCAACGACATAGTCGCCGAGTAAATACTTCAGTCGGAAGCGCATATCGCTCTTCTCTAAAAGAGCGCGTGCGATCATTCGTTCGTCACCCTCGACCGCCTCGACAATCGCGGCAGAGACCGATTCTTCAATCTCAAATCGCGTCTCATGCTCCGACATGAAGGTCACCACGGCTTTGTAGGGGCCATCGCGAAGGGCCACTTCGGTCGGGAACGTGGTGGTCCGGTTCACCGATGTGGAGGGAAAACGTTCGGTGTCCGGATTCGTGCCGATGAGCTGGCGAACCAAAGTTGTTTTCCCGGCACCGGGTACGCCCATCAAAGCAATACGGGCATAGCCTTCGTTGTGCCCCGGCAGCGGCAATAGCTTGTCTCGCAGATCACGAGAAGTCCCAGTACGTGGGGCAATTTCACTGTAGAAAATTTCTACGACGATCGCGTCGTAGGACTTGAGCGCTTCCGATTGAGCGCCGACAGACCAGAGCGACTCGTCCGAGAGCAGTCGGTTCAGTTGCTCGACGAGCCGCTGGGCCTCCTGTTCGATGTCTGTGCCAAGGCCCTTGCGAACCTTTTTGCCGGGCTTGTTGTTAGCGTCGTTCCGAAGCGGATGCCGAAATTCAACCAACCAAGATTTTCTACCGGGGTTTTGCTTCGCTGCTGCCTTATAACTCTGCGCCATTTTTTATCTCCGATGTTCCAAGGTGTTCCGATTATATTGACAGAAAAGATGCCGTCAACATGTTTGGAACACCACGGAACATCACACAGATCATTGCCCGATTAGCTGCGGACTCCCAAGTCGTTACCCACCATTGGCGAGGATTCCTGGCTCGACGGTAGGTAACCGACGCTTTACTGATCTTCAAGCACGGAAACTCGTACGGCCGCAGTGGCCGAACAAGCGCCAGTCGGCTCCATCAACCTGCGCTGCCCCGTGTTCAGCAGGCGTCCATTACGATGCCCCACCCAACCCTACACCATTAATTATGGGCCACGGCTTTGCGCGCCATTTCCAGCGCGCCCACTTTAGTCTGGTTGGAACAGATAAATCGGCCGTTGTGACAGAACACACAGCCGGGAATGCCAATCGCTTCGCTCAGCTTAGCGTCATTCAAACCCGCCCATGATTCGGGCAGGCTCTTGCGGGCCTTGAAGCTACCGGGTTCAGCTGGAACTACCTGAACCCGCCAGTCACCCGTCGCACCGGGATAGACGACATACAGCACGTCCGGCATGTCTTTGCGCACGGTCTCGGTCCAGGGGGCGAAGCGGTCGAGTACCAGCACCTTTCCTTCATTCACCTGCGTGGCAGATTCCACGACGACACGCGCCTTGACGGCACCCAAGGTGTCACGGATGCAATTGCGAACAATCTCCAGCGCAAACCAGACGGCTTTCTCGAAGCCGGCGTCAAAATCAGGCGCTTCGTACCACCCCGGTTTGAATCCGGAAATGATGGTTGAAATACTGACCGATGCCGGGCCAGGCACATCCACCCCACAATCCACTGCATCGATAGTGTGGAAAAATTCGGCATCGATACGCGCGTAGATTTCCGTCACCTCGGATTCGCTCAGGCCGGAATCGAAGGCGCGCACCACGCGCTCACCGAAACTTCGCCAAACCAACCCGGCGGTCGCGTAAGGCATGCCATTGGCACGAACCCCTGCCCCGCCTTTCTGGTGATGGTCATATCGTCTGGTGGCTTCGTCGTACACGCCACCCACATCGAGCAATGCGTCTTGCTGGTCAAGCACAACCGGGTCGCGCGAACGCGTGACGTGTAGTTCGCCATACGCCTGCATCAGGATTGCGGTAGCGAACACTTCGTCCGCGTGGAACGTGCCGTTATGCGTGCCGACATTGACCGGGCTGCCCGAATTGGCGACACCGTCGGCTTTAAATTTGATCATTGGATATCCTTGTGCCTCGGCCCTTCGACGAACCCGGCGGCGCTGCATTGTCAACAAAGGCAACCGAACTCGCGCCGGTTAACCCTCCGCCACCACTTCCAACACCGCCTCGCCGTAGGCTTCGAGTTTTTTCGTCCCCAGCCCGGATATTTTGCCCAGCTCCGCCAGCGTGGCTGGCCGACGGGCGGCGATTTCGCGCAGGGTGGCGTCGTGCAGGATGACGTAGGCGGGCACGCCTTTTTCGTTGGCGGTTTCGCGCCGCCAGGTGCGCAGGGCGAGGAAGAGCGGGTCTTCGTCGTCGTGCACGCCTGCGCCGCCGCTGGGCGCGAGGCGAGATTTACGGCGGGCAGGCGCGGCGGCGATGGCGCGCAGCATGACGGTTTCTTCGCCCTTCAGCACGGGGCGCGCGGCGGCGGTGAGCTTGAGCGCGCCGAAGGCGGTGTGATCGACTTCCAATAAACCACGTACAACCAGTTGCCGCAGCACGGCACGCCACACTTTGTCGGTCTGGTTCGCGCCGATGCCGAATACGGAGAGCTGGCTGTGGCCGAATTTATCGACTTTGTCGGTGGCCTTGCCGAGCAGCACGTCGAGCATATGGCCGGCACCAAAGCGCTGGCCAGTACGGTAGACGGTCGACAACAATTTTTGCGCGGCCTCGGTGCCGTCCCACAACGTCGGCGGATTCAGGCAGACGTCGCAGTTGCCGCAGGCTTCGCTCGCTTCGCCGAAGTAGCTCAAGAGCGCGACACGGCGGCAGCTGGCCGCTTCGCACAGGCCGACCAGCGCGTCGAGCTTGGCGTGGCCAATGCGCTTGTGCGCGTCTTCGGCTTCGCCCTCGTCGATGAAGCGGCGCTGGGTGACGACGTCCTGCAGGCCCCAGGCCATCCACGCTTCGGCGGGTGCGCCGTCGCGCCCGGCGCGGCCGGTTTCCTGGTAATAGCCTTCGACCGAGCGCGGCAGGTCCAGATGGGCGACGAAGCGCACGTCGGGCTTGTCGATGCCCATGCCGAACGCCAGCGTGGCGACCATGACGACGCCGTCCTCGCGCAGGAATTTTTCCTGGTGGCGGGCGCGCGTAGCGTTGTCCATGCCGCCGTGATACGGCAGCGCGGCGAGGCCGGATTGCTTGAGTGCGTCGGCGGTTTCCTCGACCTTCTTGCGCGTGCTGCAATAGACGATGCCCGCTTCGCCTTTGTGCTCGCCGAGGAAATCGAGCAGCTGACGGCGCGGGTCGGATTTTTCGCTGATGCGGTAACGGATATTGGGCCGGTCGAAGCTGGCGACGAAGACGCGCGCGGCCCCCAGATCCAGGCGTTGCAGGATTTCGGCACGCGTCGCGGCGTCGGCCGTGGCGGTGAGCGCGATGCGCGGCACGTGGGGAAAGCGTTCGTGCAGCGCAGACAGGCCCAAGTATTCCGGGCGGAAGTCGTGGCCCCACTGCGACACGCAGTGCGCCTCGTCGATGGCGAACAGTGCGACCTGCGCCTGTTCGAGCAGGCTCTGGAAACGTGGCGTGAGCAGGCGTTCCGGCGCGACATAGAGCAGCTTGAGCTGGCCGGTGACGAATTCACGTTCGACCTGCATCGCCGCCGCACTATCCAGACTGGAATTGAGAAAGGCCGCCGGGATGCCCAGCTCTTTCAGCGCCGCCACCTGGTCCTGCATCAGCGCGATCAGCGGCGACACCACCACCGCGCAGCCGTCGCGCAGTAAAGCCGGAATCTGGAAGCACAGCGACTTGCCGCCGCCGGTGGGCATGAGCACCAGCGCGTCGCCGCCACCCATAATGGTGTCGATAATCGCCGCCTGTTCGCCGCGAAACGCGGCGTAGCCGAACACGCGGTTGAGCAGACTTAAGGGGGTATCGGGCATGGGCAATAAATTACTGGAAGGCGATGTGTCACATTGGCTATAATTGTGTCACGTTTTGCGCTTTTTCCGCCCCGGGAGACGCCCCATGAAAACCCTGACCATCCGCGAAGCCCGCGAAGGCCTATCGCATCCCGACCAGATGTTTGCCGACGCCGACGAGGTGCTGGTGATGAATCGCGGCGAGCCGGTGGCGCGGATACTGCCGGTGACGCCGGCTGAACCTGCACGCAAGCTGCCGTCGCTCAAATGGCTGCGGGATCAGTTGCCGTTTCAGGAAATCCCCAGCGAGGTGTTGATCCGCGAAGACCGGGACGCACGTGGCTGAGGTTTATCTCGACACCAGCGTCCTCATCAAGCTCTACGTGGCCGAGGCCTTTTCCACTGAAGTGGAACGCTTTGTGGGCGAGGCCAACGGCATCGCCATCAGCCGCCTAAGCACGCTGGAATGGCATTGCGCCATGGCGCGCCGCGCCCGCACCGGGCAGATTACGCCGGATTACCTGAACCTGGCGCGCACCGAATTCACCCGCCATCTGGCCGAAAACTATTTCCGCATCGTGCCGTATGACGACCCGCTGTTGAACGACGCCCTGCGCGTGCTCGACAGCGCCCATCCGGTTCCGCTGCGTACGCTCGACGCCATACATCTGACCGCCGCACGCACTGCTGGCGTGTTGCGCATCGCCACCGCCGACGATGTGATGCGACGCGCCGCCCACCAACTCCAACTCGATGTTGCCTACTTCGGCGAATGAACCCTTCTGACCATGAATACTGAAACCACAGCCCCCGCCCTCGACGAGAACCAGATCATTGCCGAGCGCCGTGCCAAGCTCGCCGCCATCCGCGAAGCGGGCGTCGCCTTCCCCAACGATTTCGAGCGCCGCGACTACGCCGGCAAACTGGCCGCCGCGCACGGCGACAAGAGCAAGGAAGCGCTGGAAGGCGAAGCCGTCGCTGTGCAGCTCGCCGGCCGCATGATGCTGAAGCGCGTGATGGGCAAGGCCAGCTTCGCCACGCTGCAGGACATGAGCGGGCGCATCCAGGTGTATGTGTCCAACGATCTCACCGGCACCGAATCGCATGACGCGTTCAAGCACTGGGATCTGGGCGATTTCTTGGGTGTGACGGGCACGCTGTTCAAGACCAACAAGGGCGAGCTCACCATCCAGGCGAGGTCGATTCGTCTTTTATCCAAGGCGCTGCGCCCGCTGCCGGAAAAATTCCATGGCCTGGCCGACCAGGAACAGAAATACCGCCAGCGCTACCTCGACCTCATCACCAACGACGACGCGCGCGAGACGTTCAAGCGCCGCTCCAAGATCATCCAGGCGATCCGCGCCTTCATGGTTGAGCGCGACTTTCTCGAAGTGGAAACGCCGATGATGCATCCCATCCCCGGCGGCGCGGCGGCCAAGCCGTTTGCCACCCACCATAACGCGCTGGATATGGAGTTGTTCCTGCGCATCGCGCCGGAGCTGTATCTGAAGCGGCTGGTGGTCGGCGGCTTCGAAAAGGTGTTCGAGATCAACCGCAATTTCCGCAACGAGGGCTTATCCACGCGGCACAACCCCGAATTCACGATGATGGAGTTCTACGAGGCGTATCGCGAATACCGCTATCTGATGGACACCACCGAGGCGCTGATCCGCGCCGCAGCGCTTGCCGCCACCGGCTCGACCACGGTGAATTACCAGGGCAACGAAATTGATCTCGGCAAGCCATTCGCGCGGCTCACCATCGTCGAAGCCATCCGCCAGTACAACCCGCAATTCACCGTGGAACAACTCAACAACCGCGACTGGCTGGTGGCGCAAATGCAGGCGATGAAGGCCAAGTACCGCCCCACTGACGGCCTCGGCGGCCTGCAATTGAGCTTTTTTGAGGAAACCACCGAAGCGCAGCTGATGCAGCCCACCTTCATCATCGACTACCCGGCCGAGGTGTCGCCGCTGGCGCGCCGGTCCGACAGCCAGCCCGACATCACCGAGCGCTTCGAGCTCTTCATCACCGGCCGCGAAATGGCGAACGGGTTTTCGGAGCTGAACGACGCCGAAGACCAGGCCGAGCGTTTCATGGAGCAGGTGCGCCAAAAAGAGGCGGGCGACGAAGAAGCCATGCACTACGACGCCGATTTCATCCGCGCACTGGAGCACGGCCTGCCGCCCACCGGCGGCTGCGGTATCGGGATTGATCGATTAGTCATGCTGCTCACCGATTCGCCCAGCATCCGCGATGTGATCCTCTTCCCGCAGATGAGGCGGGAAGCATGAAATCAGCCCGCAGATGCAGCGGGAAGCATGAAGACAGCCCGCGGATGCGGTGTAAAGCCTGATTCGCACGCTCGTTGCTTGCTGCTTGTAGATTGACCCCGTTTTGTCCCTAGCCGAGACCGCCATGACCGACTCTTTTCACACCCACGACACCTTTCCCACCCTGGGCGGCGGCAAGCAGTTTGCCTCGCTGAAAAAACTCGAAGCCGCATTGGGGCAATCGCTTTCGCGGCTGCCGGTGTCGATCCGCATCGTGCTCGAATCGGTGCTGCGCAACTGCGACGGCGTGAAAGTGACCGCCGACCATGTGAAGCAGCTCGCCAGCTGGAAGCCCAACGCGCCGCGCACCGAGGAAATCCCCTTCACCGTGGCGCGCGTGATCCTGCAGGACTTTACCGGCGTGCCGCTGCTCGCCGATCTGGCGGCCATGCGGTCAGCTGCACAAAAACAGGGCCGCGACCCGAAAAAAATCGAGCCGCTGGTGCCGGTCGACATGGTGGTGGACCACTCGATCCAAGTGGACAAGTTTGGCAGCAAGGACTCACTCGACCTCAACATGAAGATCGAATTCGAGCGCAACCTGGAGCGCTACCAGTTCCTGAAATGGGGGATGCAGGCATTTGACACCTTCAAGGTGGTGCCGCCCGGCGTCGGCATCGTGCACCAGGTGAACATGGAATACCTGGCGCGCGGCGTCATGGAAAAAGACGGCATGGCCTACCCCGACACGCTGGTGGGCACCGACAGCCACACCACCATGATCAACGGCCTGGGCGTGGTGGCCTGGGGCGTGGGCGGCATCGAGGCCGAAGCCGCCATGCTGGGCCAGCCGGTGTATTTCCTCACGCCGGACGTCGTGGGCGTGAACCTGTTCGGCACGGTCAAGCCCGGCGTCACCGCCACCGACGTGGTGCTGACGATCACCGAAATGCTGCGTCGCGCCAAAGTGGTGGGCAAGTTCGTCGAGTTCTTCGGCGAGGGCGCGGCCGCGCTGCCGGTGACCGACCGCGCGACCATCGCCAACATGGCCCCCGAATACGGGGCGACCATGGGTTTCTTCCCGGTCGACGAAGCCACCTGCCAGTATTTTTCCGCAACCGGCCGCGCCAATGCGCAGGTGGACCTTATCCGCGCCTACTACCAGGCGCAGCATCTGTTTGGCATTCCCAAGGCCGGCGACATCGACTACTCGCAGACGCTGGAACTCGATTTGTCCACGGTAGAACCCAGCGTTGCCGGCCCCAAGCGCCCGCAGGACCGCATCGCGTTGTCGCAGATTCAGCCGGCTTTTGAATCGCTGCTGCAAAAGCCCAAAGCCGACGGCGGCTACGACAAGACCGCCGAGGAACTGCGTCGCACCTTTGCAGTGGAAGGCGGCGGCGAGCTACGCCACGGCCACGTGGTCATCGCCGCCATCACCTCGTGTACCAACACCTCCAACCCCGGCGTGATGATCGCCGCCGGCCTGCTCGCCAAGAAGGCCGTCGAGCTGGGCCTCTACACGCCGTCGCACGTGAAGACCAGCCTCGGCCCCGGCTCGCGCGCGGTGACCGAATACCTCAAGGCCGCAGGCCTGCTGCCCTACCTGGAGCAACTGGGCTTTTCGGTGGTGGGCTACGGCTGCACCACCTGCATTGGCAACTCCGGCCCGCTGCCCGAAGCCATCGAAAAAACCATCCTCGACAACGACCTGGTCGCCTGCTCGGTGCTCTCGGGCAACCGCAACTTTGAAGCGCGTGTGCACCAGAACGTGAAGGCCAACTTCCTCATGTCGCCGCCGCTGGTGGTGGCGTTTGCGCTGGCCGGCCGCGTGCCGTTCGACGTGGAAAAAGAGCCCATCGGCGCGGGCAAGAACGGCCCGGTCTACCTCAAGGACCTCTGGCCCGGCAACGAAGAAATCGCGGCGCTGCTGCCGTTTGCGTCGGATGCCTCGGCCTACGCCAGCTACGCCAACGTGGGCGCAGACAACCCGCTGTGGGACAAGGTGCCCGCCCCCGCCGGCGCGGTCTATGAATGGGACGCCAAATCGACCTACATCCAGGAACCGCCGTTTTTTGGCGCGCAGGCAGCGGCCGGCAGCGGCATCCGGGGCGCACGTGCGCTCGCGATCTTTGGCGACTCGGTCACCACCGACCACATCAGCCCGGCGGGCGGCATCAAGCCCACCTCGCCGGCCGGTCTGTATCTCACCGAACACGGTGTGCTGAAGGCTGACTTCAACAGCTACGGCGCGCGGCGCGGCAACCACGAAGTAATGATGCGCGGCACCTTCGCCAACGTACGCATCAAGAACCTTATGATCCCGGGCTCAGAGGGCGGCATCACGCTGAAGGGCGACACCCAGATGCCGATCTACGACGCCGCGATGCAATACCAGACGGAAGGCACGCCGCTGATGATCTTTGCCGGCGAGGAATACGGCACCGGCTCCAGCCGCGACTGGGCTGCCAAGGGCACCACTCTGCTCGGCGTGAAGGCCGTGGTCGCCAAGAGCTTCGAGCGCATCCACCGCGCCAATCTGGCCGGCATGGGCGTGCTGCCCTGCCAGTTCAAGGACGGCGTGGACGCCGCCACGCTCAAGCTCGACGGCAGCGAAACCTTCGGCCTCGAAGGCATCGAGACCGGCATCACGCCGCAGCAGGACGTGACGCTGGTGATCCGTCGCGCCGACGGCAAATCGGAACGCGTGGCGCTCACCCTGCGCATCGACACGCCGATTGAAGTCGAGTACTACAACAAGGGTGGCATCCTGCCCTTTGTGCTGGAACAGCTGCTCGGCTGACGGCGCAGTTCCGCCTGCCACAGCGTGGCACCCACCCGGTGACGGGTCGGTGCCACATTTTTTTGCACAAAGCATATAAATAAGATATTTAACTCTTGATTTAGATTTTCCGCTCTATTAGCATTTGCTTATTCTTATCAACAACCGGTCGAACCGGATTACCAGGAGCCCCTCATGAAACTGCCGACTTCCGCCCTCACGCTTGCCGCCCTTGCCCTTGTGACACTGTCCGGGTGCAGCAGCGATCCCCAGCTTAGCTACCAGCAGAACATCAAGCCGCTGCTCGACGCCAAGTGCGTGTCCTGTCACGTGCCAGGCGGCGCAGGCTACGAAAAATCCGGCCTGCGTCTCGACAGCTACGACGCCATGATGAAGGGTACCCAATTCGGCCCGGTGGTGGTGGCGGGCTCGAGCGTGTCGAGCACGCTCTACCGTCTGGTGTCGGGCCAGGCCGACCCGTCGATCCGGATGCCGCACGGCCAGGCTGCGTTGCCGGAAGCCGATGTGAAGCTGATCGCCACCTGGATCGACCAGGGTGCCAAATACTGAAAACCCGCAACCCTCGACGGAAAGAACCCGCATGAGCAACCGCCACTTCTATCATTTCAGCGCCCTGCCGCTGTCGATGCGCATGGTCTACACCATGACGCTTTTGGTGCTGGGCACCGGTTATCTCTTCGCGATGCTGCAAGTTTTCTTCAGCCACGCGGGGCTGGACGGCAACCCCCGTTCGGTATCGGCCGAGGACATTCGCACCGCCTACCATGGCAGTGAAAGCGATACCCGCCTGGAGACCGCACTCAAAGGCCCGATGGCGGACATGCTGCCGGCGGAAGAGCGCAGCGTGATTTTCAGCTGGGTGAAAGACGGCTCGAAACAGGACGGCTACGAGCAAAAGGTGAAACCCATTGTGGAGGCCCGCTGCCTGGCCTGCCACGACGGCAGCAACCCGCATCTGCCCAAGCTCACGTCGTTTGAGGAAATCGGCAAGCTCACGCAAAAGGACGAAGGCGCGACGATTCCGACCCTGGTGCGCGTCTCACACATACACCTGTTCGGTATCACTTTCATCTTCTTCATCGTCAGCAGCATCTTCGCGCACGCCTACATGAAGCCACTGTGGCTGAAATGCGTGGTGATCGTGCTGCCCTTCCTCACCATCCTCACCGACATCTTCTCGTGGTACCTCACCAAAATGATGCCCGGTTTTGCCTGGTTCATCATCCTGAGCGGCGTGCTGATGGGTATTTCGTTCACGGTGCAGTGGGTGGTGTCGATGTGGCAGATGTGGTTCTACACCCTGCCGGACGACATTCAGGAATGCGGCGGCGCGCTGCCGGTGATCAAGCGCAAGCTCAACACCGACGACGTGTAAGCGCCCGCGCCAGCCCGAGAAAGGGCTGCGGATTCAGGCCAGCTTGCGGTACAGCGTGCGTTCGCTGATGCCGAGCTGGCGCGCCAGTGCCTTGCGGTCGCCGCCACTGCGTGCCAGCGCCCACAGCAGATAGCGCCGTTCGGCCACGTCGAGCGGCACGATGCCATCCGCTGCAAGCGGCGTGTTGCCGCCATCTTTGTCGGCAATATCGCGCGGCAGGTGTTCGGGCAACAGCATGTCGCCGTCGGCCATGAGGGTGGCACGTTCGAGCAAATTGCGCAGTTCGCGGATGTTGCCAGGGAAATCATAGGCACGCAGGCGCGCACGCGTCGACGCCGCCAGCGTATAGGCCCGGCCTGGTGCCAATCGTGTCAGCAGGGTATCGGCCAGCAGGTCGATATCTTCCGGACGTTCGCGCAGCGCCGGCAACTCGATCGGAAACACGCTCAAGCGATAGTAAAGATCGCGGCGGAATTCGCCCGACTCGACCATGGCTTTCAAATCCCGGTGGGTGGCCGCCACCAGCCGGAAATCGGCACGCAAGGTGTCGAGCCCGCCCACCCGGCGAAAGGTACCGGATTCGAGCAGACGCAACAGCTTCACCTGAAGCGAGAGCGGAATATCGCCCACTTCGTCGAGAAACAGCGTGCCACCGGAGGCCGCCTCCACCAGACCGATCTTCTTCTGGTTGGCCCCGGTGAACGCGCCTTTTTCGTGGCCGAACAGCTCGCTCTCGAACAGGGTTTCGGTGAGCCCCGAGCATTCCACCACCACAAAGGGCGCATGCTCGCGCCCGCTCTGCTGGTGGATGGCCTGCGCCACCAGTTCCTTGCCAGTGCCCGATTCGCCCAGCAGCAGCGCGGTGGTGGGCGCAGGCGCGACACGGCGCACCAGCTCCAGCATGCGGTTGAACGCCGGCGACTTGCCAACCAGCCCGCGCTCGGCCGGCAGACTGCTCGCCTCACGCACCGTGGACATGCGCTCGACGAAATATTCGATGCTGCCACTGGCCCCCACGATGGGGGTCAGTTCCACGTCCACATGTTCCTCGCCACGCGGCGTATGATGCAAATGCAGCACGCGAGCCGGTTCGCCGTTGGCGCGGCTGGCGGCCATCGGGCAGGATTCACCGCATTCGTCGCAGGGTCGGGCATAGCCATGCGAGACACCGTAACAGTACTGGCCGATGACATCGCGCCCGCCGGCGTAGATGCGACGATATGCCGCGTTGGCGGCCAGAATCCGGTAATCCGCAGACATTACAATCTGCGCGTCCGGATGCGTTTCGAGAAAACAGATGAGTTCGTTGGTGGGAGACATGCACTTGCGCCCAATGACATTATCGTCAGCAATTCTGAGGCAATTGCGTCATTTTTGTCACGACATAGATCGAGCCCAGCCGCCCTGAAACGCGCAAGCCACTGAATAGATGAACAATATTTTTGCCGTCGCCCGCTCCCACGCTGGCACGCTGATTGCAAACATCAGGACATGCTGATGAAACTCGACCTGCCCGACTGCCTGCATCACCGACTGGTGCGCGAAATCGCGCTGGCCATCGTCATCAAGCTCGTCGTCATTGTTGCGCTCTACCACGCCTTCTTTGCCGACCACGGCGTGACAGTCGACCCGGACACCCTCGCCGACCGCCTCGCCAACCCACAACAATCCCAATACACCGCCCCCAGGAGCGCCCATGCTGACTGAAGAACTCGTCGATCTGTCGCGGCTGCAATTTGCAGTCACGGCGCTGTACCACTTCCTGTTCGTGCCGCTGACCATCGGCCTCGCGTTCATCCTGGTCATCATGGAGCTGACCTACGTCGTCACCAACCGTCCGGTCTACAAGGACATGACGCGGTTCTGGGGCAAGCTCTTCGGCATCAACTTCGCGCTTGGCGTCACCACCGGCATCACCATGGAATTCCAGTTCGGCACGAACTGGGCATACTACTCGCACTACGTGGGCGACATTTTCGGTGCACCGCTGGCGATCGAGGGCTTGATGGCCTTCTTCCTCGAATCGACCTTCATCGGCCTGTTCTTCTTCGGCTGGGATCGCCTGAACAAATGGCAGCACCTGATGGTGACCGTGCTGATGGCGGTGGGCTCCAACCTGTCGGCGCTGTGGATCCTGATCGCCAACGGCTGGATGCAGCATCCGGTTGGCGCGGAATTCTCCTTCGTCACCATGCGCATGGAGATGACCGATTTCTGGTCCATCGTGTTCAACCCGGTGGCGCAGGCCAAGTTCGTGCACACCGTGTCGGCCGGCTACGTCACCGCGTCGCTGTTCGTGCTGGGGATTTCGAGCTGGTATCTGCTGAAGGGGCGCGACCTCGAATTTGCGCGCCGCTCGTTCCGCATTGCCGCCGGTTTCGGTTTTGCCTCGGCGCTGTCGGTGATCGTGCTCGGCGACGAATCGGGCTACACCGTCGGCGAATCGCAGCAGACCAAGATGGCCGCCATCGAGGCGATGTGGGAAACCGAGCCCGCGCCGGCCGGTTTCACCGTGTTCGCGCTGCCCAACGAAAAGACGATGACCAACGATTACGCGCTGCACATTCCCTATGTGCTGGGGCTGATCGGCACGCGCTCGCTCACGCAGGAAATGCCCGGCATCAAGGAAATCAAGGAAAAGAACCGTGTCCGCATCGAGTCGGGCATGAAAGCGGTGGTGGCGCTGGAACGCCTGCGCAAGAACCGCGACGACTGGGAAGCGCGCTCCACTTTCGACCTGCACCGTGCCGACCTCGGCTTTGGCCTGCTGCTGAAGAAATACGTGGTGGATGTGTCGCAGGCCACGCCGCAGATGGTCCAGCAGGCGGTGGACGACACCATCCCGCGCGTGACACCGTTGTTCTGGAGTTTCCGCATCATGGTGGGCTTGGGTTTCCTGTTCCTGGCGCTGTTTTCCCTGGCGCTGTTCTACTCGATCAAGGGCAATTTCATCGAGAAAAAATGGCTCCTGCGCTGGGCGTTCTGGTTCATCCCCTTGCCCTGGGTTGCCGCCGAACTCGGCTGGGTCGTCGCCGAATACGGCCGCCAGCCCTGGACGATCTACGGCGTGCTGCCCACGCACCTGTCGGTGTCCACGCTGTCGGTCGGCAACATCTACGGCTCGCTCGCCGGCTTCATCGGCTTCTACACCGTGCTGCTCATCGTGGAGATGTACCTGATGGTGAAATACGCCCGCCTCGGCCCGACCAGCCTCGGCACCGGCCGGTATTTTGGTGAAACCGGCCACGGTGAAAAAGTCAGCGGCGGTGCCCTGCCCGCCGGCGCACCCGCGCAGAAACTCTAAGGAGCCGACATGGATTACGAAACTCTCAAACTCGTCTGGTGGCTGCTGGTGGGTGCCCTGCTGGTGGGCTTTGCCATCATGGACGGCCACGACATGGGCATGGGCATCCTGCTGCCTTTTGTCGGCAAAAACGACCTCGAACGCCGCGCCGTCATCAACACCGTCGCCCCGCACTGGGACGGCAACCAGGTATGGTTCATCACCGCCGGCGGGGCCATTTTCGCGGCCTGGCCGCTGGTCTACGCCACCGCGTTTTCCGGCTTTTACTGGGCCATGATGGCGGTGCTGTGGGCGCTGTTCTTCCGCCCGGTGGGCTTTGACTACCGCTCCAAGATCAAGCACCCGGCGTGGCGCTCGACCTGGGACTGGGGCCTGTTCATCGGCGGGGCCGTGCCACCGCTGATCTTTGGCGTCGCCTTCGGCAACCTGCTGCTGGGCGTGCCGTTCCAGTTCAATGACTACCTGATGTCGACCTACACCGGCAGCTTCTGGGATCTGCTCAACCCGTTTGCGCTGCTGGCCGGCGTGGTGGGCTTCTCGATGATTGCGCTCCAGGGCGCGAACTACCTGATGATGCGCACCGAAGGCGACATCTACCGCCGCGTGCGCACCGCCAGCCTGATCTTCGGCGTGATCACGATCGCGGGCTTTGCCGCCGCCGGCGTGTGGGTCGCCACCAGCCTGCCGGGCTTTGTCATCACCAGCCCGATCGACGCCAACGCGCTGCCCGACCCGCTCGACAAGACCGTGGAAATCCAGGCCGGCGCATGGATGAACAACTACGCGCTCTACCCCTGGGCGAAGTGGGTGCCCATCGCCGCCTTTGCCGGCCTGTTCTCCAGCCTTCTCTTCTCGCGTCTCAAACAGGCCGGCGTGGCGTTCTGGTCGTCGTCGCTGGCTTGCGCGGGCATCATCGGCACCGCCGGCGTGTCGATGTTCCCGTTCGTCATGCCCTCGTCGCTCGATCCGCGCTCCAGCCTCACCGCCTACGACGCCGTGTCCTCGCATCTCACGCTCGGCATCATGCTCGGGGCCACCGTGATCTTCCTGCCGCTCATCGTCGTCTACACCTCGTGGGCGTACAAGGTGATGTGGGGCAAGGTCACGCCCGAATTCATTGCCGCCAACGACAAATCGGTGTACTGACATGCGCGCCCTGCTTACCTCCCTTGCCCTGTGCTGCGCCGCTCCGCTCGCGCACGCCGCCACGCTCAACGTCACCCTCGAAGGAGCCAAAGCCGGCGGTGGCCCGCTGGTGGTGCTGGTGTTCGAAAAAGCCGACGGCTTCCCGCGCGAAAGCCGCGCGAGCAGCCGCCACGTGCTGCCCGCCGGCCAGTCCACGCTGGCAGTCGATCTCAAGCCCGGCCCTGTCGCCGTGCTGGCCTACCACGACGAAAACGCCAACGGCGAGCTCGACCGCTTTCTCGGCATGATTCCCAAGGAAGGCTGGGGGCTGTCGAACAATCCCAAGGTGTCCGGCAAGCCCGCGTTCAAGGATGCCGCCGTGATGGTGCCCGAGACCGGTGCGCGCACCACCCTCAAACTCACTTACTGATCTTAAGGAGCCGCCATGTGGTATTTCGCCTGGATCCTCGGTGTCACCCTCGCCGTATTGCTCGCTTCGATGGCCGCCATGATGTGCGACGCCAGGGAGTGCGCCATCGAAGACGCCAAACGCGACGCTGAAAGCTGAGCACGTTTTCACTTCGCTTGTTTTGCCATTGGAGAATCGACTTGCTTTCCCGCCTTGCCCTGCCCGCCCTGTTGCTCACACTCGCCGCCGCCCCGGCTGCGGCTGAATCTGCCGCAGCCAACCCGCGCGCCATCGTCACCGAAAATGCCAGCCCGCTGTCGTTTGCCGATACCGTCAGCGCGCTGAAACGCCAGCTTACCGCCGACGGCTGGACGCTGCTCACCGAAATCGACCTCGGCATGCGCGTGGCCAAAAAAGGCACGCAGCTCCCCGGCGGGCTCGTCATTCTGGAGCTCGCCAGCGGCGGGGCCACCATTCCCCTGCTGAAAAACGAAGCCACGCGCTACATCGCCGGCCTCATGCCGTGCAGCGTGTCGGTCTACGCCATGAACGATGGCCGCGTGATCGTCTCGCGCATCAACGCCGCCGCCATGGCCGGCATGATGGAACCCCAGGTGGGCGAAGTGCTGCAACGCTCCGCCGCCAAGCTCGACACCAGCATTGCCACCGCACTGGCCGCGGCCGGCAACTGACCTTCCACGCACTGGAACTCACCATGAATCCGCGTATCGTCATCCTCGGGGCCGGTTTTGCCGCGCTCACCGCCGTGCGCGAACTGCGCCGTCGCGCGCCCGATGCCCACATCACGCTCATCGCGCCCGCCGCCGAATTCGTCTACCTGCCGAGTCTCATCTGGGTGCCCACCGGCCGGCGGCGCGGCGAAGACCTGCGCATCGATGTCTCCGGTTTTCTGGCCGCGAACAAGGTTGAATTCATCGCCGCCCGCGTCACCGGACTGGCCGACGCCGGCCGCACCGTGCTCACCGACCACGGTCACTTTTCCAACGACGCGCTGCTCATCGCCACCGGTGGCCGCTTCATCAAGAAGCTGCCGGGCATCGAACACGCGCTGACGCTGTGCGAGGGCATTCCCGCTGCCGAAGCGATCCGCGAACGCCTGGAAAAAATGGACAGCGGCCGCATTGCAATGGGCTTTGGCGGCAACCCCAACGAACCGTCTGCCATGCGCGGCGGCCCCATGTTCGAGCTGCTGTTCGGCATCGACACCTGGCTGCGCGAACAGGGCAAGCGCGACCGCATCGAACTCACATTCTTCAACGCCGCCGCCGAACCCGGCAAGCGCCTCGGCGAAAAAGCCGTCTCCGGCCTGCTCGCCGAAATGGCCCGGCGTCGCATCGACACCCACCTCGGCCACAAGCCGCTCGGGTTTTCGGCCACCGGCGTGGATACCGAAGGCGGCCACATCAACGCCGACCTCATCCTCTTCATGCCTGGCCTCACCGGCCCGGCGTGGGCGGCGGACAGCGGCTTGCCGCTGTCGTCGGGCGGCTTCTTCCAGGCCGATGAATACTGCCGGGTCACGGGGGCAGACAAAGTCTTTGTCGCCGGTGACGCAGGCAGCTACCCCGGCCCGGACTGGCTGCCCAAGCAGGCACACATGGCCGACCTCCAGGCGCGCGCGGCGGTCGAAAACCTGCTGCTTGCGGTGGCCGGCAAAGCCCCGGTAGCGCAACCCAAACCCGAGCTGATCTGCATCGTCGATACCGTCGATTCGGGCATACTCGTTTTCCGCAACCTCAAACGCGCGCTGCTGCTGCCGCCCACCCGCCTGTTCCACTGGGCCAAGCGCTACTTTGAATGGCAGTACCTGCGCCCCTACCGCAAAGCATGATGCGCACGACTTCCCTGCAAAGCGGGTTCCGCACCCTGACCCTGCTCGGTGCCTTTGCCCTGATGCTGCTCATCACGATCTTCCCGCGTGCGCTCGCCACCGAGGACGGCGGGCCGATCGGTCATGGGGTGCTCATGCTGATCATGTGGGGACTATCGGCCGGTTTCGTCTACGGCGTCGGCTTTATTCCGCACAACCGTGTGCTGCGGGTGGCGCTCGGCCCCTGGATGGCGTGGGCCGGCTTCATCATCAGTCTTGCTTATTATTTACGCTATTTTCTACCATGACCCCCACCACACATTACCAGCGTATCGGCGGCGAAGCGCCGGTGCGTGAACTCGCCCGCCGCTTCTACGAAATCATGGACACGCACCCGGAGGCCTATCGCCTGCGCACGCAACACCCGCCAGACCTCACCGAATCGGGCGACAAGCTGTTTGAGTTTTTGTCGGGCTGGATGGGCGGGCCGGCTCTGTACGTCGAAAAACACGGCCCACCCATGCTGCGCCGCCGTCATTTTCCGTTCCGTGTCGACAGCGAGGCGCGCGATCAGTGGCTGTATTGCATGAAGCTCGCGCTGGAAGAGATCGTGGCCGACGCAGTCCTGCGCTGCGAACTGTACGATGCATTCACGCGCGTGGCCGATCATATGCGCAATCAGCCCGATACGGCGGCGGCCTGAATTCGCACCGTCAGTTCAACTGGAAGGTCTGCCCGAACAGGGCGCTGATCTTGTCTGGCGGCATCGGGCGTGCCACGACATACCCCTGGATTTCGTCGCAGTCGCGTGCTTTCAGAAAACCCATCTGCTCGAAGGTTTCGACCCCTTCAGCCACCACGCGCATGTTGAGCGCATGGGCCAGGCGGATGACCGCCGTGACGATTTCTGCCGCATCACTGCCGGACAACACGTCGTCGATCAGGCTCTTGTCGATCTTGAGCGCATCGATGGGCATACGCTTTAACTGGCCAAGATTGGAATAGCCAGTACCAAAATCGTCGATATAGACGTGTAACCCGCGGCTGCGCAACGCGTCCAGCGTGGCAAAGGTACGTTCGGGGTTTTCCATCGCAGCGCTCTCGGTCACTTCCACCTGGAGATACGCTGCGTCCATGCCGGTTTCCTGCACGATGCTGTCGATGTCCATAGCCAGTCGTTCGTCATCAAACTGGCGCGGCGACAGGTTCACCGCCACCGGCGGCGGATTGAGGCCTGCGTTACGCCACGCCAGCCACTGCTCGCAGGCGGCACGGATCACCCAGCGACCCATCGGCACGATGAGCCCGGTTTCTTCGGCTACGGGAATGAAGTGCCCCGGCCCGATCTGGCTGCCCGAGCGGCTCGTCCAGCGGATCAGCGCTTCGAGTCCGACCATGCGGCCACTCATCAGATCCACCTTGGGCTGGAAAACCAGCGTCAGCTCGCGGCGGTCGAGCGCATGCCGCAGACCGTTTTCCAGCATGAGCTGCTGCTGTGCCCGGGTATTGAGTTCGTCACTGTAGTACTCGAACCCCCCGCGCCGCTGCTTGGCCTGATACATCGCCAGATCGGCCTGGCGCAGCAGCGTGTTGGCATCCTGCCCGTCGTCGGGGAACACGCTGATGCCCACACTGGCACCAATCGCGTAGCGGCGTTGCTCGATCTTGAACGATTCGGACAGGGCATTGATGAGCTTGGCCGCCACCCGGCTGGCCGCGCGCGACGTGGGCGGATGCATCAGCACCACGGCAAATTCGTCGCCGCCCAGCCGGGCCACAAAATCTTCGGCGCGAAGCTGTTCATCGAGACGGCCGGCGACGATGCGCAACACCTGGTCGCCCACTTCGTGGCCCTGCGTGTCGTTGATGTGTTTGAAACGGTCGAGGTCGATGAACAGCAGCGACACCTGCGCCTTTTCGCGTGCGGCACGCGCCAGCGTGTGGCTGAGAAAATCCTGGAAATACGACCGGTTGGGCAGGCCGGTGAGCGGGTCGTGGTTGGCCAGCATGTCGAGCCGCATTTCCGAATAGCGGCGTTCGGTCAGCGCCGAGGCAACGAACAAGCCCCCCAGCGCCATCATCATCAGGCTGACTTGCAGGCCGAACACATCCTGCGGCAGGGTTTTGGGATTGATGCCGCCGTAGGACACCAGCGCCATCCCCAGCACGATGGGGGCGGCCAGAAAGATGGCCAGGCTGGCCCCGGTCACCGAGAATCGCAGCGCCGCCCACAGCACGCCCGGCAGCATGACGAACAGAACGATTTCAGCGGGCCGGAAGGGAACGGCGTACTCCATCATCACGCGTGTCAGTACCAGCATCGCCATCACCAGCACCAGTCCCTCGATGCGTGCGCTGCGGGTGGTGGGCAGCAGATCCCAGCGCGATGCCGTGAGCAGCAGCGGGGCAAGCAGCAGCATGCCGAGCATGTCGCCCAGCCACCACACCCACAGCGCCCGTGGAAACAGCGCCGCCTCCAGCGAACCGGACAGCGAGAGAACCGACACACCCACCACCGCGCTCACCGCTGCACCCAGCGGCACGATCACCAAGCTGAACTTGGCCACGCTGGATACGTAGTCCAGTGTCATGCTGAACGGTGTCAGACGATGCGCCAGCCACGCCATCGTCGCGGCCCCGAGCGCTGCACCGCAACCCAGGGCCAGCGCCAGTTGCGGAGCCATGAGCGCGCTGTTGGCGGCAAACGAGCCCAGCAGCACGCCCAATACCCCGGGCAGGCCGAAACGCAGGCTGGCGAACACGCCTATCCCTGCCGCCATCCACACGGCCGCAGCAACACCTGCCACGTAGGTGGAAATCTTGAGACTGAGAAACGCCGCCAGCCAGTAGGCCAGCGCAATCAGGCCGACGATGAGCAGCTTGCGTCGCAGTTCGGCCACTTGGGAGGGAAGGTTTAAAACAAATTGAAAGGCTTACTGCACGGGATCCAGTTCGGCGCGCACCGATTCGAGCGCGTCCTTGAGGGTTTCCTCGGACAGACCGTTCAGCTGTTCGGCCAGCATTTCGGCAGCGTCCAGCGTATCGACTTCGTCGGGCAGCGTATCGGTATCGAGGTTGGCGACAAACACCGCCGCCGCGCCGGTCACCTGCAACAGCTGGCGGCGCTCGCTCATCAGCATTTCAATCTCGTCTCGTAGCAGGCGGATTTCATCTTCTTTCATGGCGGTCAGGCTCATGGGGTCTCCCTTGGAAAAAATATCAGCCGAACAGGGTCAGCACACCGGTGTAACCATACAGGCGATTGTGTGAAATTTCACCGTTTGCAAAAAAGCCCACCAGCGGGAACACACCGAGTGTGTCCCGTATCAGTCCCAGTTCGCGGTGCGGCGTGCCGAACATGTGACGCCCACGCCCGAGGCAGGACACATAGACGCCACCGCGTATCGGCCCGTCCAGTTGAGCGCGCAAGGCTTCGAGCATCCGCACCAGATCCGCTTCGGCGCTTTCCTGGTCGCGTTTGCAGAACAGAAGTTCATCTCCGGGCTGCACGTATTCGCCAATGGCCACCAGATCGTTTTCCGGATCGACACCGAGAATGTTGCGCACCAGATAATCGCCCGTATCCGAGCCGCGTACCGGCAGCCCGGCAAAGATGAAACCGGCCGCACGTCGCAGATCGCGCGCCAGAACCTCGCCGATCTCGGCCTTCATCACCGCCAGCGCGGGACGGTGGTCGAGCGAGCCGATGATGTTCTTTTTGGCGTCAGTGATGATGTGCCGCGGGCCCAACGGCGATATGCCCTGGGACAGCCGCGTGGCCAGTTTCACCCGCTCGGAAAACAGCACGCCCGAGAGCCCGCCGCGCACCACGCCATCGCTGATTTGCGCTGCCTCGCCCCGCGCGCTGGCCAGCCCGCCGACGACAAAACCGCTGGTTACCTGCGCCGACAGGGCGTCGATCAATTCCTGAATACGCGGATTGGCGGGGTCGCCGTGCGCCAGCGCCAGGTAGCCGTCGGCTGCGTCGATTTCCTGCGGCGTACTCGACGAGGGCAGCACGCGAAAATCCTCCGGCGGGAATTCGCCCAGCATCACCGCCATCGCCGGCTCTTCGAGATATTCCGTACCCGTTGCGCAGATGCCCACGCCCACGCTGCCCACCCAGTGGGGCACGTCGGTGGCAACCCGGAAAAACGTCAGAATCGCATCCAGATCGTTGGCGAAATCGTCGGCCACATACAAAAACCCCAGCGTGGCGGCCGCAGGGGTGGGGCCCAGCTGATCCATGCAAAGGCGTGCGGCCTCGGTCCAGTCTGGATGGGTGGCGTGGGCCAATTTGAAGGGGGCTGTCATGGCTCGCTCGCTCGGTGTTCAGAAGCACGATTCTGCCACGGCCATCGCCCGGTGTATGTGTCAGTAACCGGTACGGTCGCTATGTGGCAACTCGCCCTCACCAAAAAAATTCCACAGCAGATGCGCCACCACCTCAGGGGCAATCACGGTGTGCTGGTTATGCGATTCCTGCAAGGCGATGCGAAGTTTTCTACGCAGGTCGGGATCTCCGGTCAGATCAAAAATAATGTCGACCCCCGCTCCCAGAGACACCACGTCCATTGCATTCTCAAACACGAGCACATGGCTGTGCGCAAACCCCAGCGCAACCGGCGATTCCAGATTGCGGTGGGCCACCGCAACGATCTCTACCTTGACGTGCTCTTCCTGGATTTTTTCCAGGAAATGCTCAGCGAATTTCTCGCCCACTTCGCCCAGACCCAGCAGGGCCACTCTGACGGGATGACTCATTGACATTCTCCTCGTATGGTTTTTTTGCATATCCGGACAGCGGATACTCCGCTATCTACGGCCAGCCCGACCGATGCTTGAGGGCTGCATCCCATGGCCAGCCCCATCAGACGGCTAAAGCGCTGCGGCCACGCCGGGGGCGCTATGATGCAGTCTGACCCCGCGCCCACCCACCCATGTCTGCCCTCTACCCTCCCATCACCCCCCATGCCAGCGGCCTGCTGGCCGTGGGCGAGCCCCATCACCTCTACTGGGAAACCTCCGGGAATCCGGACGGCATACCGGTGTTGTTTGTGCATGGTGGCCCGGGTTCCGGCACCTCGCCCACGCAGCGGCGCTTTTTCGACCCCGCGCGCTACCGCATTGTGTTGTTCGACCAACGCGGTTCCGGGCAATCGATCCCGCACGGCGAACTCACCGACAACACCACCCCCCATCTGATTGCCGACATGGAAGCCCTGCGCCGCACGCTCGGCATCGAACAGTGGCTGGTGTTCGGCGGCTCGTGGGGCTCCACGCTGTCGCTGGCTTATGCCGAAGCCCACCCGGAACGCTGCCTGGGGCTGGTGCTGCGCGGCATTTTCCTCTGCCGCAAAAGCGAGATCGACTGGTTTCTCTATGGCATCCGCGCTTTCTTTCCCGAAGCCCAGCGCCGGCTGGCCGAATTCATTCCCACCGACGAGCGCCACGACCTGCTCACGGCCTACCACCGCCGCCTGGTCGACCCCGATCCGCGCGTGCACCAACCCGCTGCCTACGAATGGGCCACGTTCGAGGCCTCGTGTTCCACGCTGCTGCCCAACCGCGAACTCATCGCTGCCTTTGGCAGCGACCGCACCGCGCTGTCGCTGTCGCGTATCGAGGCGCATTACTTCGTCAACCACATTTTCCTGCCCGACAACAGTCTTCTGGATCAGATCGACCGCATCCGCCACCTACCGGCGATCATCGTGCAGGGCCGCTACGATGCAGTCTGCCCCATCGTCTCGGCCGACGACCTGGCGCGCGCCTGGCCCGAGGCGCGCTATGTGATCGTGCCCGGTGCCGGGCACTCGGCCTTCGAGCCGGGCATCTGCCGTGAACTGGTCACCGCCTGCGACCGCTTTGCCGCCAGCGGCGGATTCACAGCCTGAAGCGGCCCTGCGTGACCCCGGATTTTTCCCACCCCGTATTCGCGCCTTACCGCACACTCATCGACCGCCTCGGCCTGTCGCACGGGTTGCCCGCGCTGGCGACGCTCAACGCGCACGCCGCAGCCGCCGGACTGACCCAGGCGCGCGGGCTGCCGCTGCGCTTCATCGCGCCTGCCGGCAAACTGGCCGCGCGCGATTACGAAACCCACATTCTTGACACCGGCGACATCCCCACCCGCATCGACACCTGGCACGACGTGCTCAATGCCCTGGTCTGGCTACGCTTTCCGCGCTTCAAGGCACAGCTCAACGCCACGCACGGCCGCGCCATGCAGGCGGAAACCGATACGCAGCGGGGCCGCCGGCGCGACGCGCTCACCGTGCTCGATGAATCCGGCGTGTGGATCAGCGGGCCGGACGGCACGCTGTTCGAGCGCATCGTCGCGCACGACTGGCGCACGCTGTTCTGGCAGCACCGTGCCGCCGTGCTCACTCGCCTGCGTTTCGTGGTGGTTGGCCACGCCCTGCTGGAAAAGGCGCTTGCGCCCTACCCGGCCATGACCGGCAAATGCCTGTGGCTGGGCGACGCGCCCGACGCCGAATCCGAGACTCTTGCCTGCGCCGCGCTCCCCAACCTGACCACCCCGCGCCAACTTACCCCGCTGCCCATCCAGGGCATCCCCGGCTGGGATCCGGCCAACAACTGCGCCGCCTATTACGACAATCCCGAAGTCTTCCGCCCCGCCCGCATCAGGGCCGGCGACACAACAGCCTGAGACGCGCGTCGTCGGCCGCAAGCGGCTGCCAGTCCGCCTCACGCACGCGGCTGACGCGATATTCGATCAACGCATCCTGATCCGAGAAAACAGCGCGCGACACCGTGGCCACGCGCGCTGTACGGCAATCCATCACGCGGCGTTCCAGCACCTCACGCAGCGGGCGCTGGCTGGCGGGGTCAACCTGGCCTGCGTGCACGCTGATGCGCTCGTGAAAGCGGATCTGCTCGCCCTGTCGCTCCACCCGTACCAGGTCGATCATGCGCACCCCCTCCGGCGACTCCCCGAATGCCTGCCACGCCGCCAAGCCGCACAGCGGCCACGCACCCAGCAGAAGCAACAGCCACCGACTCATTCCGCCAGCAGGGGCAATTCGCCCCCTGCCAGCCACGCCTGCGCCATGCCCAGGTCGTCAAACAGGCGAATATCGGCCGACATGAACAAACGGTTCAGCCACATGCTCCACGCCACCCACTGGTCGCCCGTCAGCACGGCAATGCGGCCAAAGTCGTGCTTGTGCTCGCGCGAAAATCGCAACTCTTCCCACGCCACGTCCAGGCTGTAGGAGAGCATGTCACGCAGGTCGAACAGCACGTTCACCTCGCCCTGGAACTGCACGCCATACCCCACCGCCTGCTCGAATTCGCGGTAGTCGTCGAGCGTGAACTGCCCCATCACCGACACCGCCACCCGGTTACCCTGGATATCAAGACTGATCATGGACGCCTCCTGAAGAATGATGGTTTCACTATAGCGAATCGGCCTGTGCTGGCGAGGACGCGCGCACCGCCAGTATCCCGGCGGCGGCCACCGTCGCCATGCCCACCCAGGCCAGCGCCGGCAACTGTTCGCCGAACAGCACCACGCCATACATCGCCGAAAACCCCACCGTGGTGTAGGCCAGTGCCCCCACCGTGAGCGTGCGGCCGCGATGATACGCGCGCGTCAGCGCCAGCTGCGCCAGCGTGGCTGTCACCCCGATGCCGACGAGCCACGGCCAGTCGGCCGCCTGCGGCGTGTGAAACCCCGCCACCGCCATCCACGCCGCCCCGCCCAGCGTGGACAACAAGGTGAAATAGAACACCACCCGCCATTCCGGCTCGCCCAGCCGGCCCAGCGACTTCACGTTCACATACGCCACCGCCGCCAGCATCCCCGACACCAGCCCCGCCAGCGCCGGCAGCCAGGCCTGGCTATCCACCTGCGGTTGCAGCAACAGCACAATGCCCACAAAGCCCAGCCACACCGCCGCCACCAGCCCGCGCCCGTGCTTTTCCTTGAGCCACCACGCCGACAGCCCGGCCAGAAACAGCGGCGCGGTGTAGTTGAGCGTCACCGCCGTCGCCAGCGGCAAATGCGCAATCGCGTAAAAAAACAGCACCAGCGCCGTGAACCCCGACAGCCCGCGCCACCCATGCGCCACCCCGTGCGGCGTGCGCAAGGGCGTCCACAGTTTTCGGGAGGTCAGCCCAATCACCAGCCAGATCGCCAGCAGGCCAAAAATGGAGCGGTAAAACACCAGCTCCGCGCTGGAAAACGTCACCGACAAATGCTTGACCAGCACGCTCATCAGCGCGAATAGCGCCGCCGCCACCAGCATCCAGCTTGATTTCATGGGAAACGCGCGCGACTCCGGCAGACCGTCAGGAGGAAGGCGCGCGCAGCATGATTTTCTTCGTTCACGGCATTTTCCGGCTGAAAGTATTACACTAGATTAACGTAAAATGTAAGGATTCTCGTATGACAACCATTACCGTATCTCCCAAGTTTCAGGTCGTCATTCCACGCGACCTGCGGCGCACGCTCAACATCCAGCCCGGCCAAAAGCTCCGCGCGCGTATTCAGGGTGACCACATCGAACTGATTCCCGAGCAGCCCATCACCGCCGCGCGCGGGTTTTTAGCCGGCCTCGACACCCACGTCGAACGCGAGGCAGACCGCACATGAATGTCGTCGATTCGTGCGGCTGGCTCGAATACTTTGCCGACGGCCCCAATGCCGGATTCTTTGCCCCCGCACTCGAAGACACCGACGCCCTGATCGTCCCCAGCCTGTCGGTTTTTGAAGTCTGCAAGCGCGTCGCCCTGCAACGCGGCGAGACTGCCGCACAGCAGGCCGCCGATTTCATGGCCCGGGGCGAAATCGTCGGCCTGGATGCCGACACCGCTTTGGCCGCCGCACTTTACTCAGCCAGGCACCAGCTACCCATGGCAGACAGCCTCATCCTCGTCACCGCGCGCAACCACCAAGCCACGTTGTGGACGCAGGATGCCGACCTCAAAGGCCACAAAGGCGTCAAATACAAGGCAAAAACTGCCTGATCGGGCTTACCTGTCCAGCGGGCTGGTCACCCCGCGCCCGCCCTTGTTCAGAACATGGGTGTAGATCATCGTCGTGCTCACGTCGGCATGGCCGAGCAGTTCCTGCACCGTGCGAATGTCATAGCCGCCTTCCAGCAGATGCGTCGCAAACGAATGACGCAAGGTGTGTGTCGTAGCCGGCTTGGCTATCCCTGCTGCCCGCGCCGCCCGCTTGATTGCACGCTGCAACACCTGCTCGTGCGCGTGGTGACGGCGACGAATATCGGTGCGTGGATCGACCGACAGGCTGGCCGAAGGGAACACCCAGAACCAGCCCCAACTCGTCGCAGCATCGGGATATTTTCGCGCCAGAGCATCCGGCATCTGCACACCCGGCAAATCCTGCGCCCGATCACCGTCGAACAGCGCGCGCACCCGTTGCAAATGTGCCTGCAAAGGTTCGACCAGCGACACCGGCAACATCGTCCGCCTGTCCTTGCCGCCTTTGCCCTCGCGCACCGTGATTTCGTGCCGCTCGAAATCGATATCCTTCACCCGCAGCCGCACGCACTCCATCAAACGCATCCCGCTGCCATACAGCAATCGCGCCATCAGTCCCGGCGTACCCTCAAGCCAATCCAGCATCCGTTTCACCTCTGCCTGCGTCAGCACCACTGGCACCCGCACCCGCTGTTTGGCCCGCGTAATGCCATCCAGCCACGGCAGGTCGACCCCCAACACTTCCCGGTACAAAAACAGCAGCGCCGCCAAAGCCTGCTTTTGCGTCGCCGCCGCCACTTGTCTATCTACCGCCAGCGAGGACAAGAACGCCTCCACCTCGGCCGCCCCCATTTCAACTGGATGGCGCTTGCCGTGGAAATAGATATACCGTTTAATCCAGTGCGTGTAAGCCTGCTCGGTACGCAGGCTGTAATGCTTGACCCTGATACGGCCACGCACCTCGTCCATCAGGCGGGGCTTTTCAGGGGTGTCGTCCTTGCCGGGTGCAGTTGTCATGTTTGTTTTTTAATTTATTTTCTGATCATGGAGTTAGCATGGTCAAGTCCGCGTTAGATTGCAAGAGCGATTGGGTTATATGGCAATTTTGCCGTTGAATTAACGTTAGAGGTTTCCATGCTTCGATCAGATGAAATCATGCTGTTAACCTCCGATGCCGGTCTTGTGCGCGAGTTGGTTAGCGCCGCGCCTGATGGCGTTGAGGCGTCCATGTACTACACCCGAGCAG
>JBEQCG010000002.1:0-355861 GCA_041639395.1 Thiobacillus sp.
CAGCGCCAAATGGACAATGCCAATCCGGGACTGGAAAGCCGCCCTGAACCGATTTACGATCCAGTTCGGGGACAGAATGCCTCAGCACTAACCGAAACGCCGTTTACACAAAATTCAGGACACGCTCTGCTATCCACTTTATGGTCATACGCGCGCGTGGCCACGAACCAGGGCGCTGTTGTAAATGCGGGGATTGGCGATTCGTACAAATCCCCCGTTTTCCCGGTCGTGGTGCCTTTGATGCCGAACACGCCAGCCGACAGGCCCCATGCGCCAAGGCCCGGAACGTCGTAAGCAATGCGGTACAAGGTGTTGAGTCCGCCATCGTCGGGTGGCTGCTTCCCGTCTTGTAGCACGGCGTTGTAATTCAGTCCCCAAATGCCGGCACTGGCAGTAATGCCGTGGCCGCCATAAAAGAGCGACAGCCCGGTAGCTGGCCCGCTGCCCAGCCCGGTTGCCTGCGCGGCATTCGTACGTGTTGCGTTGTCGAACATGGCCAATTCCTTGTGCAAACCGGTGTTGTAGCTTTCGGTGCCGATGAAAGGGCCGTGCGTGTTTGTGCCAAAAAGGGCCAGACCTATGCGTCCTGCTGAGACAGGCTTGGAGAGGGAGGCTTGAAGATGAACAACCCCGTCGCTACTGAATAGAAAATTGGCCCCCGCGTTTTCCACCACCCGACCCCCGAGCATTAAACTGGCTCCGGAAGGGAAAGCCATGGTGTCGGGCTTGGACGCAGCATTGGTGCTTAAATGCGCCCCCCGGATTCCAATCCCCGCATTCAGGGTTCTAAGCAAATCCATCCCGTTGATAGGGGGCTGGTCGCCCGGTGTCATGCTGAAAGACGACAGTTTGAAGTGGCGACCGAAGCTATTGAGCATGGGCACGTTCTGCGTGTGGCAGCTCAGGCAATTCATGTTCATTTGACGCGCAAACGCGGGCGTCGCAGCCGCAGGGGCGCTGACAATTGCGGTAATGCCCAGCATCGCGATTGCCGACAGGTGCGCGCGAGTCCAATTATTTTTGACTATTTTGTGTGCATTCATTGGGGTGTTCCTCCTTGATTAAGGGATTGCATGTGTAGGGAATGTGTCGCAGCGGAACGGGGTTGGCTGTTTGGCGCTGCCGCCTGATTGCCACTCAGCTTGCGCAGGTGTTAAATCGCTGCGCTTGGTTTTCCGCGAAGACGGTTCGATTTATATCGCGCGCGTTTTTCCCGAGCGTTTCGCCTGAAGCTGTATGGTTACAGCGTGTTTCAGACGTGTTTCAGACTGAAATGGAGCGCTACAAATGACGAATTCCGGGCAGCAGATACTGATCGTCGATGACGATGCTGGATTGTGCGATTTGCTTGTGCGATATCTGACCGAGAATGGCTTGATGGCCAGCGGGGTTGGCAATGGAACTGCGATGCGTGATTTCTTGTCGCGTCATCCCGTATCTTTGATCCTGCTGGATTTGATGTTGCCGGGCGAAGACGGGCTTACCTTGGCACAGGAACTCAAGGCCAATGGGGGGCCGCCGGTCATTATTTTGTCCGCGCGCGGGTCGGCCGTGGATCGCATCGTTGGCTTGGAGATCGGTGCGGACGATTACCTGCCGAAGCCGTTCGACCATCGCGAATTACTTGCAAGGATTCGCGCGGTGATGCGCAGGGGCGGGCAAGGAAAACCAGAGAGAACTGTCGTTCGATTTGGTGCTTGTGTGCTCGATACAAAAGCACGGAGCCTGACCCGGAATGGGGCCTCTGTCGCTTTGTCTGGCGCGGAGTACGCCTTGCTCAAAGTGTTCGTCGAGCATCCCAATCAAGTTCTGACTCGCGATCATTTGGTCGAATTGTTACGCGGGTTTGAGCGCTCGCCTTTCGACCGCATGGTCGATGTGCGCGTCACCCGCCTGCGGCGGAAAGTCGAGCCGGATCACATAAGCCCCATATTCATTCGCACCGTGCGAGGTCTGGGTTACCAGTTCACACCGAATGGCAATAAGGGAGCGAGCGCGTGAGATGGCCACGCACGATGTTTGGCCGCATTACGCTGGTGATTGCCACGGTGGCTTTTGTTTTCCAGGTCTTTGCGGTGGCCGCGATTTTCGTATTCGTGCTACTGCCTCAGGGGAGATTCGCGGGAGAACAATTGGCACGTGTCATGGTGAGCAGTGCGAACGCCTGGGCCGCGCAGGCGGACGACGATAAGGCGGGCTATGCCAGCCAGGTATGGCAGGCGCAAGCGATTCAGCTGCGCGCGGGTGGAGAAGGGGGCGAACCTTTGTCCAAGTGGTTGCCAATCCACCATTTTCTGGAAACGGCTATCAGGCAAAGATCAAATTCTGCGTCGCCGCTTTACAGCAGCGACGACCATGGTGGAAAAACCTGGGTATGGGTAGACATTCCCACGCCCCAGGGCAAGGTCAGTGCGGGGTTTGATCGGGCCATACACCCTCAGTATCCGCCGTTGTTGATCGCGATCATGCTGATACTGGGGGGTGGCGCAGTGGCGGCGCTGGCTGTATCGGCCTATCTGGCTGACAACCTAACCAGACCCCTGCGCAATTTGTCGCGCGCGGTTCGATGCATGGGGTCGGGCAGGCAGCCAGATCCTTTGCCAGAAGACGGGCCGGAAGAGTTCATACATTGCGTTCGCTCGTTCAATCGCATGACCGCGCAAGTTCAGGATTTACTCGCGGCGCGTACAACCCTGCTGGCAGGAATTTCGCATGATTTGCGTACGCCGCTGGCACGCATGCGGCTGTCGCTGGCTCTGCTTTCGGATAAACACGACCCGGTTCTGGCCGAGCGGCTGATAGCCGATGTCGATTCAATGAATTTGCTGATTGAGCGTTGTCTGGAAATTGGCCACGGATTCGAGGAGGCGACCAGCGAAGTGGATGTCGTGGCGTTGATCAAGAATGCGGCGGCAGCAGCAGGTCTGGCGCCCACGTTCACGGAATCGAGCATGGCACATTGTTCTGTGCGAGTTCGCCCGCTCGCTTTGAAGCGCATTCTGTCCAATCTTTTGGACAATGCCGTGAAATACGCAGGAGCCCAAGGGATCGACGTGGCGTGTTACGAATCAGAAATATGCCTCATGGACCGGGGCCAGGGTATTCCTGACGATCAACTGGAGGCTGTCTTTCGCCCTTTTTTCAGATTGGAACCCTCTCGTTGTCAATCCACAGGCGGTAGCGGCTTGGGCTTGGCCATAGCCAAGCAATTGGCGGATGCAAATGGATGGGCGTTGACTCTTGTCAATCGACCACAAGGCGGTATCTGTGCTTGCCTGAAGCTATCCAGGCACAGTGAGTCGCCACGATGAGGGCGCGTAGGGGCCGTACGACCATTCGACTCTTCAGATTGCTTTGGGCGGGTTTTTATCCAGCTTGCGTTGCAGCGTGCGCCGGTGCATTTTCAGCGCGCGCGCGGTGGCGGAAATATTGCCTTCGTGTTCGGCGAGCACTTTCTGGATGTGCTCCCATTCCAGCCGCGCGACAGAGAGCGGCTCGGGGCTGACCTCCAGGCTGGCGTCGGGGGTGTCGCGGGTGAGCGCGGCGAGGATTTCGTCGGCGTCGGCGGGTTTGGCGAGGTAGTGGCGCGCGCCCAGCCGCACGGCTTCCACCGCCGTGGCAATGCTCGCGTAGCCGGTGAGCACGACGATGACCGGGGGCGGCGATGCGGCGGCGAGCTCGGCCACCACCTTGAGCCCGGAGTCGCCGGGCAGTTTCAGGTCGACCACCGCGTGGCTGGGACAAAACAGGGCGGCAAGCTGACGGGCTTCGGCGGCGTCGCCCGCGTGCGCGGTTTCGATGCCGCGCCGGGCCATGGCACGGCCGAGTGCGTCGGCAAAGTCGGCGTCGTCTTCGACGATGAGAAGCTTGATGGTCATGCGGCGGTTCTCCAGGGGATGACGATGCGGGCGCAGGTGCCGCCGCCTTCCCGGGCGGTGAGGGCGATGTGGCCGCCGGCGCGTTCGAGGGTGGCGTGGGTGAGGGCGAGCCCGACCCCCCAGCCGCGCCCGTCGGGGCTGTGCATCAGCACGCGCCCGGCCTGCGCCAGCTGCGCGGGACTGAGCCCGGCGCCGCGATCGGCGATGCGGATTTCGAGCGTATCCGCGTCGGCGCGTGCGCTGAATTCGACGGCGGCATCGGCGGCGTCGGCGGCGTTGTTGAGCAGGTTGAGCAGCGCCGCATCCAGCCCGTCGGGGGCGAGGAAGGGCCGCGCATCGGCAGGCAGGCGGGTTTCGACACGGGCGTCGGGGCGCAGGATTTGCCAGCGTTCGATCAGATCGGCCAGCCAGGCGTCGAGCGCCTGCGCCGCCACCGGGGTTTCGCGCGCGCGGGCCGACAGGTCGGTGAGGATGCGCTTGCAGGCCTGCGCCTGGCGTTCGAGCAGGCGGCAATCGGGGCCGATGTCGGGGTCGTTGGCGAATTCGGCAGCGAGTTCGTGCGCAGTGGTCTGGATGGTGGCGAGCGGCGTGGCGAGTTCGTGCGCCGCCAGCGCGGCCTGGGTGCCGAGCGCAAGGATGCGTTCGTCGCGTAACTGCTTTTCGCGCAGGTCGGCCAGCGTGTGGTCGCGCGCCCGCAGCGCGGCGTGCATGCGGGTGACAAAAAATGCAATCAGCGCGGCACTGATGAGAAAGTTGAACCACATGCCGCCCAGATGCATACCGTAGGCGGCGATGGGGTCGGCAATCGCCAGCGGCTGGTACACGAACAGCAACAACGCGTAATACGCGCTGGCGACCGCTGCCAGGAGCCACACCCAGCGCGCGCGCAGGCTCACCGCCGCGATCACCACCGGCACCAGCATCAGCGAAACAAAGGGATTGGTCGCGCCGCCGCTAAAGAACACCAGCACGGCGAACGCGGTGAGGTCGGCCAGCAGATGGGCGAGAAATTCCAGTTGGGTCGCCGGCACCGCGCGCCGCAGCCGCCAGGCCGTGGTCAGCGCAAACACCGCCATCAGTGCCAGCACCGCCGCCATGGGCGCAAGCGGCATGGGGATGCCAAGCCCCCAGTGCAGCCAGGCGATGCCCGCGCCCCAGCCGGCGACCAGCGCCACCCGCACCGTCAGCAGACGGCCGAGCAGCGCGCGCGCGGGCAAGGTGGACAGCAGGCTGAGATGGGTGGCGGCAGGGTCGACCATGGGCGGATTGTAATGCGCAGCTTCTTCATGCGCCGCTGCGGCAATTTGTCATGGCGGAGCGCGCCGCTGCGGCGATATGTCACATTCCTCAGGCGATCTATACACGTGACAATCATAGGGTTTATTTCGCCGTGATATTGACCATGTCCCTGCCCCCCTTTGCGCCCCGTCTGCTCGCCGTGTTTGTGGCAGCCGCCCTGCCGTGTGCCCCCGTGCTGGCCGATGACGCCACCGCCCTGCCGCCCGTGGTGGTCGAAGCCGTGCCCGACGTGCTGCCGGCGCTGGATGCGGCGCAGGAAGATATTGGTCTGCCCGCGGATGTGAGCGCGTACCTCAGCCGTGTGCCCGGTGCTGCCGTGGTGCGCAACGGCGCGCAGACCGGCATCGTGCAGCTGCGCGGGCTGTTCAACGAACGCGTGCGGGTGCGGGTGGACGGTATGGCCATCACCCCGGCCTGCCCCAACCACATGGACCCGCCGCTGCATTACGCCGGGCTCGAAGCGCTCGAGTCGCTCGACGTGATCGTGGGGGCCACGCCGGTGAGCCTGGGCGGCGACAGCATTGCCGGCAGCGTGGAAGCGCGCTCACGCGCACCGGAATTTGCCGCCGACGCGCACTGGAAACCGCTCGCACGGGTGGAGCTCGGCGCGGCGAGCGGCAACGCTGCGCGGCAGGCCGGGGTCGAGCTGGGTGCGGCCAGCGACGTGCTCAACCTGCGCTACCTGGGTGGGTATCTGGATGCCGGCAATATCGAATCGGCGCGCGGCGAGATCGCCGATACCGGCTACACCAGCGAGCGCCACGCGCTTGCCGCTGCCTACCGGCACGGCAGCGGCGTGTGGGAATTCGAGGCCGGCACGCATCGCGCGCGCGACGTCGGCACGCCGGTACTGCCGATGGACATGGTGAAGGACGACGCCGACCGCGTGCGTCTGGCGTTCCGGGGCGACACCCCGCTCGGCCGACTGGAAGCCGGCCTCTACCGCCACGCCATCGACCACGTGATGGACAATTTCTCGCTGCGTCCGTTGGTGGGGCCGGCGCGCATGGTCGCGCCGTCCGCCAGCGACGACACGGGGCTGACGCTGGCGCTGGCGCGCGCCGCCGGCGCGGGCACGCTGAAACTGGGCGTCGAGACGCATCTCAACGACTTCAACGTCTACCAGCAAAACCTGAGCAACCCCGCGCTGCCGAAACAGGACATGTTCCGCGACGCCGAGCGCAACCGCTTCGGCGTCTACGGCGAATGGGAAGGCCCGCTCACCGGCGAATTGCGCATGAACGCCGGCCTGCGCGGGGAGGTCGTGCGCATGGACGCGGGCAATATCGTCGATGCCTTTGCCCCGGCTGTGGCCGACCGCACCGCATTCAACGCGGTCGATCACGCGCGCCGCGACGCCAATCTGGATGCCACGCTGGCGCTGGTCTACACACTGCGTCCGCAGATGGACCTGCACGCGGCGCTTACCCGCAAGACCCGCTCGCCCAGCCTGCTCGAACGCTATCTCTACACCCCCACCAGCGCTAGCGCCGGCCAGGCCGATGGCCGCACCTACTGGGGCAATCTCGATCTCGACCCCGAAGTGGCGCACGGCGTCGAACTCGGCATCGGCACGCGCAACCCGAACAATCGCAGCCAGGCCCGCGTGTACTGGCAGCAGGTCAGCGACTTCATCCAGGGCCAACCGGTGGCGCGGCTCGACGCGAACGGCCTGGCGGTGCTGCAATACCAGAACGTGAACGCGCGGCTGTGGGGCGTCGAACTCGAGACCAAACGCCCCCTCGGTGCCTTCGAACTCGGGGCCTGGGCGAGTTTCACGCGCGGCGAGAACACCGACACCGGCGACAACCTCTACCGCATCGCGCCGTTGCGCGGCGGGCTCACCCTGGACTACCGCCAGCCGGTCTGGCAGGTCGGCGGCGAATGGCTGCTCTCGGCCCGCAAGGAAGACGTGGCCGCCTACAACGGCGAACCCGAAGCGCCGGGCTACGGCGTGTTCAACCTGCGCGCCGGCTACGCCCTCGGCAAGCAACTGCACCTTGCCGCTGGCGTCGATAACGTATTCGACAAGTTCTACTACGACCCGCTGGCCGGCGTGAACCGCGTCGCCGGCGGCGTCGCGCAGGTGGGTGGGCTGATGCCCGCCATGGGGCGTTCCGCCTATGTAAAAATGCACTGGACCTACTGAGGAGAAAACCATGATCCGATCCCTGCTTGCCGCCGCGCTCATCGCCGCGAGCCTGCCCGCCGCCGCCGGCGTGAGCATCACCGACGTATGGGCGCGCGCCACCATGCCCGGCCAGAAAGTCAGCGGCGCGTACATGAAAATCGTCTCCGACAGCGACGCGAAACTGGTGGCCGCAGCCAGCGCCGCCGTGCCGCGCGTGGAAGTGCACGAAATGAAAATGGACGGCGACGTGATGCGGATGCGCGAGGTCAAAGCCATCGACCTGCCCAAAGGCAAACCGGTCAGCCTGGAGCCGGGCGGCTATCACATCATGCTCATGAACCTGAAACAGCCGATCAAGCCGGGCGAGCGCATTCCGCTCACGCTCACCTTCGAATCAGGCGGCAAGCGGCAGACGGTGGACGTGGAAGCGACGGCCCGCGCGCCGGGCACGGGGGCCATGCCGCACGGGCATCATCACTGATCAGGGTTTTCGGTCGGGCCCGACAGCCATTCGCCCAACGTGGCCGACTCAGCGGCTAGCCGTACCCGTGCCTTGTGCCGTGCAACCATGGCTTGCGTATGTGCGAGAGAACTCTCCAGTAGCTCGTTTTCCGTCCTCAGCAACTCGGACAGATTGGCTAGGCCGGTATCGAATTTCTTGCGGGTTCCAAGCACTGCTTCGCGGGATTTCTGCAGTTTTTGCAACATCAGCGACTCCACGTCCAGACTTGCGATCCAGTCTTGGTGAGATTCAGAAACCCTGCGTAACCGAGCCTGCTTGGCTGCACGGACGTCCGCCTGTTTTGCCTGCATGCCGGCACGTGCAGCGTCCACGGCGTATCGTCCATCAAAGCCCCGAAACAGGGGGATGCTGACTTGCAGCGCTACCGTGCTGATGCTGTCCGGGGACAGCGTCAGCGAGTCAGGAGGGGGCGTTTCCGTGTGTTGTGCGTTCAGGGCCAGGGTCGGCGCATGTTTGGCACGCGCCTGCTTGAGTTGATGCGTTGCAACCCGTAGTTCGGCATCGGCTTCAAGAACATGCGGGTGGCTTTCCGATTTGTCATGCCAATACTGGAAATCCTGTGGGCTGGGATCGGCGGTGTTCAGCGCATTCAAACCCGGAAGAGACCAGCCGGTGTCCTGTTCCAGCCCGGTCAAAACGGCGAGTCGTCCTTGAGTCTTGTTTTTCACTGCGCGGGCCTGCGTGAGCCGGATATTCATCTCGAACACTTCAGCTTCGATCGTGCGTACCTCGTCAACAGCCACAATACCCTCGCGCTGTCTGATACGAACCGATTCCAGAACACGGGACAAGAGGCGGGTCATCTGCTCCAGGCCAGACAGTGCAGCGTGCGCATCGAGTGCATCGAAATAGGCTTCGATGGTGTCGAGAGATACATCCAGACTGACCGCATCGAATCTATGCCGTTTAGCCTGGAGGTCTTCTCGTGTCTCAGACAGACGGGCCTGCCGGCGTCCAAAATCAAAAAGTAACCAGGCAGCACGCAAGCCATACCCGCGAGATCGATTGTCGAGCAAAAGTCCCAGGCGTTCCCGGTAGTCCTGTCGGGTTCTGACATATTCGAGACTGGCATCCAGTTGCGGGTAGTACGCGGCACGCGCGATTCCGGACTGTGCGGTTGCAGCCAGAATTTCTGCCCACGCCCGCGCGGTTCGTGGGTCGTGACACAAGGCTCGGGCGACAAGCTCATCAATTCGCATCTGCCCGGATGCAGATTCGGGTGCACAGGATGCGCCATCCCCGGGGGGCGAGAGCAATCGACCGTCCGGCTTGTTGTCCATGTTTGCCTGCGCAGTACAGACAGGCCAAAAGGCACAGAGCACCAGTGCAGCAGCGCGCCGGAGCGTCGTGATCATGCAGGTTGCGGCGCTAGTTCGCCCGACATGTGTTTTCGGATCGTTGCAAAATCCCCCGAGGGCAGATCCGCAACGATTTTTCCATGCCGCATCACCAGAACACGATCGGTACTGGAAATGGTTTGCGGTCGGTGGGCGATGATGATGCGGGTGAGTTTCAGCGACGCGATGGCGGCATTTACACGTTCTTCTGACACAACATCCAGGTTGCTGGTGGCCTCGTCCAGGACCAGCATGGTGGGTTCCCGGTATAGCGCCCTTGCCAGGAAAATGCGTTGTTTCTGTCCTCCGGACAACACCGTGCCCATGTCGCCGACCAGCGTGTTGTACTCCATGGGCATATTCTCGATGTCGTCGTGAATGGCAGCCATACGGGCGCAGCATTTCATTTTTTCGAGATCGGGCGCGGGGTCGAAGAAAGTGATGTTTTCGGAGAGTGACCCCGCAAACAACATATCGTCCTGAGTCACCGTGCCAAGCATTTTGCGCAGCACACCGGGAGGGTATGCGTGGATGTCTTTGCCAAAAAAATCGATCCGTCCTTCAAAAGGTGTGCGCAAACCAAGCAGCACGTGCATCAGTGTTGATTTTCCGCTCCCCGATTCCCCCACGATAGCCACGGATTCTCCCGAGCGGATTTCGAGATCGATCCCGTCGAGCACCCAGGGAGACATCGGACTGTATCGATAGCGGAGTTCCTTCAGCTTGAGGCAAACCCCCGCTGAAGGCGGCAGGGGGTCGGCAAGCTGGAGGTCTGCCAATGCACTTCCGCCTGCTTCAGGTTCTGCCAGTGCGATTTCGGCGAGGCGCTCGCCATGCAGGCGCAACATCCGGATCTCGAAAAAGCTGTCCACAAGCGTGCTGCTACGTTGGCTGAACTGATCCTTGTACGCCAGAAATGCCATCAGTGCACCGATGGTGAATTCGGAGGTGAGCACCATGCCAGCACCGAATGCGATGATGACGATGCGTTCCAGGCCGAACATGAATGCGTTGGCATGGCGGTAGTAAAGCTGCATTTTCTGGGTACGCAGGGTTGCGTTCAGTTCGGAGACCAGCAGGGCAGACCAGGTATTCTTGCGGTCGCCGATACGCTCGAAAAGCTTTAGCGGTTTGATCCCGCGTACGGTTTCCAGAAAATGCGATTGTTGTCTGGCAGCATGAACGATCTGTTCTTCCGTCGCGTTCCTGAATGGACGCCACCAAAGCCAGCGCAAAACCAGGTAACCGAGCATGACCGAGAGCGCAATACCCGCGAGTTTGGGGCTGTAAGCAAACATCACGGCAAGCACCAGCGCCGACATGATCCCGTCGAGTATGGCCTCGATGAATTGAGTCGTCAGGGTGCGCTGCATCACATCCACAGACGAGAATCGAGAGACGACATCTCCCAGATGGCGATTCTCGAAAAACGAGACAGGCAGCCGCAGCATGTGTGCAAAAAGATTGCTACGCCACTGCAGGCTGAGCGTTGTGGACAGGTAAAGGAGAACCCAGCCGCGCAGCAGACTGATGCTGTGTTGCAAAACCACCAGCATCCCGAATGACAGGGCGAGCGTCACAAGAAGATCATGGTCTGCCGCCACCACCACGTCGTCTATGACCCATTGAAGGTAGAAGGGGCTGACCAGCACAAAGAGCTCAAGCACGAGGGCCAGCACCAGTACCTGAATGAGCGACGGTGCCAGGCCGCTCACCCGGCCCATCAATTGACGAAGACCTACTCGCGACTTGATGCGCCCTGTCTTGAACCCTTCGTTTGGCCAGCACTCCAGCGCCACCCCCGTAAAGCATCGGGACACTTCATCAAAGCCGATTTCCCGAATTCCGGATGCCGGATCGTGAATGATGATCGATCGTGCCTTCACGTCCCTGAGCACGACGAAATGATTGAAATTCCAGTGCAGGATGCAAGGACGCTTCAGGTTCGCCAGATCATCCAGATCCAGTTTGACGGCGCGTGTTTCCAGCGATAACGATTGGGCTGTCTGTATCAGATGATTCAGCGTCATGCCCATCATGGAGACGCCATAGGCGCGTCTGAGCGCAGACATATCGACAGACAGGCCATGGAAGCCGGCGATCATGCCCAGACACGCCAATCCGCACTCGGCGGCTTCGTTCTGGAGGATCAGTGGCAGTTTTCGCCCGCCGAAAACCAGGTCTTGCTGGAATTTCATTGAGCACTTATCCGTTTTTTGAGGCCCAGCAAAGGTTCAAGTGCCCATTCATAAATCTTCCGTGATTCATTCAACAAGTCAGCCTCCAGCAACATGCCTGCCTGCATCGAAAGATCTTTTCCATTGCCAGAAATAGTTTGCCGGCTGAGACTTGCGCGAATCAGGAATAGCGGTTCGCTGCGATTTGCTTCGCTGGGCGGAATGTCCTGTGCGCCGATCGGGCTGGAAGACACACTGATCACGCGTCCTTCCAGTTGCCCGAATTTCTGATACGGAAAGGCCTGCAGGCGGATACGCACTGGCGTCCCGATCCGGATGAAGCCGATACTTCGGGAGGGCGCATAAAGATGCGCAATGAGCGGGGTGTCCAGGGGAACAATGCTCATGAGCGTCTGGCCAGGTGTGACCTGTTGCCCCTGCTCGGCCAGCAATGCGGTAGCCACACCCGGCACTGGCGCGACTATCGTTGTGCCAATGCGCGATTCTGTCTCCAGCCGCCTGAGCTCGTTATCCGACGTTTCTCGTGTCAGCCTGCTCATCGATTGTGAGTGGCGTCTCGCCATGACTTCAAGTTCTGCGGTGCGCGTGTTGATTTCCCGGGATACCCTTGCCAGATCCCGCATCAGGCTGCTCACAAGGTTTTCCTGGTCGATGGCATCGGCTACCCGGATTTCGTGCTGCTCGCGCGAAACATGCCCGTCAACGACAAGGGTTGCATAACTGTCTGCAAGTTTTTTTGCTGCGCGCAACCTGCGCTGCTGAAGGCCCAGGGATGCACCGATCTGCCGGCTTTCCTGGTTTAGCCCCGCGATCTCGCGCCGGACGCGCGAGCGTTCGGAATCAAAAAGCTGTTGTTGCTGGGTTGACTCACGGGCATGCAGATCGGCCCGTAGCTTGAACTGGTTCGACAGACTTTCGCCCAGATTTTCGCCTTCAACCGAATGCATGGGTGCCTGTACATGAAATAACGGCTGACCTGTCTTGACGACACTGCCCTCGGCAATATGTCTGTGTACGATCCGGCCAGCCTGAGCGGCTTGTACGCTGACCAGGCCAGACTGTGGCTGCAGCTTGCCGGAAACGGTCGTTCTCCGGGTGTGCTCGCCAAACACCAGGATGGCGATCAACACCAGCCCGATGACCAGTGCCAGCAGGGACAATAATCTTGTGCTCGCGGGCTGGATCAGGACGATCTCGCCCATCCAGCTTACTGTTCGCGCAGCGACTGCTTCCTTGCGAAATAAGGGGCGCGACATTCAATAGATTGCAGGGTGATGGCCGCTGAATATCAAAGGGCCCACTACCGTGGGCCCTGTTGTCACTTCAGCAGCGAGTAGTGATTACTCTGCCTGCCCGGACTCAGAGCAAGCCGCCCAGGAAGCCTTTGGCGCTGGCAACAAGCGAACCCAGCAGGGTGAAGACGCCGCCCGGGGTGAAATCCAGTGCGCCGTTGAGGATCGGATTGCCGCCAATACCGAGGATCAGACCACCAGACACTTCGTTCATTTCGGCTTGATTCAGAGTTTGCATCGACATACTAGTCTCCTTGAGTAGTGGGAAAGTAGCCCAGCGATCAGTTGACGTCTGGGCAATCGCAATAAAAAATTAATACCATCAGGCATAGCGATCAATTCGCCTGATGTCTTGCCTTACGAAGGAAGAAAAGATTTGGATGCGGAAACGTCTGCTTTTTGCTCGAATTTTTATCAAGCTATTGATTTTAATTGTTATTTATTTTGAATTCCCTTCGGGGCCACGCGTGCGGCAGCGTGCCCGCCTGAAACCGCTCAGGTTCCAAGAATGGCACCACGAGCGCGCAGGTCTTCGAGCACGTCTCGCCCGGCGCGCGCAATCAGTCCCGGGTCTGGGTGACGGCTTTCCATAGCCAGGGTGTCGAGTGCGGCGCGTCCGCTTCGCGTACCGTCTTCCAGTAGCGCCAGCAGACGCGCGGTAAAGGCGTTGATTTCGTCGAAGCGCACCGCGTCGCCGGCGTCGCGGTACACCAGTAAAAACGTTTCGGCCGGCGCAATTTTTCGGCGCGGCGCGATGCGGTGCACCGGCCAGTCGTAGCGCAGGTTGGCCAGCACGGGGTTGAGCACCGGCACGCCGTCCATCAGGTTGCCGGCGGGGTTAATTGCGTGGTCTGGCGTGCGGTTGGAAACCGAGAGCACCAGTTCGATCCATTCGTAATGCGCCAACGGCACCAGCCAGGCGGGGTAGGTCTCGGGCGCACGCCATCCGCGTTGCAGAAACTGGAGAAATTCGTCGGGAATCTGCCGGAAATACGGCGTGTGGCAGCGGTGGGTGGCAAAGAACACGCGCACCATGCGTGTCCACCTGCGTGTACCCAGCGTTTTGCGCAGCACCGGAAAACAGGCGAGCAGAAAGCCTTCGACGTTGTTGTAGAGCAGCTCGTTGTAGATTTTCATGCGGCGGACTTCCACGCCGGCCGGCCGGGGGTTGGCCTGCGGATCGCGGATGTGCGCGGTGAACGCGGCCTGGTAGCGCTGGAAGTCAGGACGCGCGGCGGATTGGCTCATGGGCGTGGCAATGCTGACGCTGGACGCTGGCGATGCGCTCGACTTCGCGCACCAGTTCGTCCAGCGGGGGAATGTTGAAATCACGTTCGAGCAGGGTCGGTGCGACGCCGTGGGCGCGATACGCTGCGTCGAGCAGCGACCACACCGGTTCGATCACGTCGGCACCGTGGGTATCGACGATGAGGTCGCAGGCCTCGTTGTAGTGCCCGGCCATGTGCAGGTAGACGATGCGCTCGGTGGGCAGCGCCTGCAGGAACGCGAGTGGGTCGTAGCGATGGTTCACGCTGTTGACGTAGACGTTGTTCACGTCCAGATGCAGGTCGCAGTCGGCCTCGGTGAGCACGGCGCGGATGAACGCGAGTTCGTCCATTTCGGCAATCGGCGACGGTGTGTAGTACGAGGCGTTTTCGATGGCGATGCGGCGTTCGAGAATGTCCTGCGCACGGCGGATGCGCGCTGCAACGTATTTCACCGCGTCTTCGGTGAAGGGAATCGGCAGCAGGTCGTAGAGGTGGCCGTCGTCGGAGCAATACGACAGGTGCTCGGTGTAGAGCGCCATGCCGTGCGCGTCCATGAACTGGCGGATTTTGGTCAGCAGCAGTTCGTCCAGCGGCGCGGGGCCGCCCAGTGAGAGCGACAGGCCGTGGCAGACAAACGGGTAGCGCTCGGTGAAACGGCGCAGGTCGCGGCCATAGCTGCCGCCAAGCTCGATCCAGTTTTCTGGCGCAAGCTCGAAGAATTCGATGGCGTCGGGTACCCGGGTGTTCAGCGCGGGCACAAGCTCGCGGCGAAACCCGAGCCCCGCACCCGAGGGGGAGCGGGGAGTCATGGTGTCAGCTTACTTCGTGCCTTCCTTGGCCTTGGTGCCGCCGCATTTGCCTTCACCGCACTTGCCGTCTTTCATTTTGGCTTTGTCGCCGCCACATTTGCCTTCGCCACACTTGCCGTCTTTCATCTTGGCTTTGTCGCCGCCGCATTTGCCTTCGCCGCACTTGCCGTCTTTCATTTTGGCTTTGTCGCCGCCACATTTGCCTTCGCCGCATTTACCTTCCTTGGCCTTGTGATTGTCGGCGACCTGATAGCCCGAAGACAGGCCGGACAGGGCAAAGGGATTCTCGGCCGCAGCGGCGATGGGGGCGGCGGTCATGCCGGCGACGAAAGCCGTACCGACGGCGGCGGCGATCAATGATTTCTTGGACATGGTTCTATCTCCTGATGGATGGTGGACACTACAAACGATCCGGTTTCCCGGCTTTCTGCAAACAGCTCAGCGGTCGAGCCTGTTCTGCAATTCTGTTTCGATGCGCTGACGAGCGTCGTCGGAAAGACCCGGCCCTGCTTCGTCTGTCGCATCCCTACGCAAAACCTTACGCATATCCTGTATCTGCTGCGCAAACCGCGCGCAGTTGGTGCAAATGGCAAGATGCATCCGCAGGGCAAGGCGCTCGCCAAAGTTCAGGTGTTCGTCCTGGGCGCGCGAGGCGAGTTCCGTTGTTTCCTTGCACGTCGTCATCCATTTCATGCGCCCGCCCCCGAGAACCCGTTCATTTCCAGGCACTGGCGCATGAACAAACGTGCGCGATGCAGCAGTACCCAGCAGTTCGTCGGCGTGATGCCCAGTTCCTTACAGATGACCTCAGTCTCCATGCCCCCCACTTCGCGCAGGCTGAACACCTGGGCCATCACCGGTTTCAGCCGGTCGGCACATTCGTCCAGCACGCGCCGCAACTGACCCAGTTCGGCTTCGGTCTGCGGATTGCCCCAGGGCCGCAACGGTTCCGCCCAGTGCCCGTCCTGTGCGAACAGGGCATCAACGGCCTCCTCGCCATCGGCGTCGCGCGGCAGCTCCACCTCGCGCACACGCCGCCGGATGATGTCGACGATCTTGTGCTTGAGGATGCCGGTGAGCCAGGTGCGCGGGCTGGCGTCGCCGGCATAGCGTTCACGGGCGGACAGCGCGGCGAGCAGCGTGTCCTGCACCGCGTCTTCGGCCAGTTCGTCCGAATGCAGCTGGCGGCGGGCCACGCGGAACAGATAGTCGCCGTGTTCGGCCAGCCAGGTGTGCGCGTCGAGCGAGTGCATTTGAGTCTGCCTTTATTACGCAGGTGGGCGCACTTTAGATGCATGTCATCTGAACGGCAATCGCCCCCTTGAAAGTGGATTGCCCTGCCCCACCTTGTTGTCATCGCCACTTTTACAAGGAGATTCTCATGGCTCATATTGTGCGTCACGACCCGTTTGAAGCTGCGGACCCGATTGATACCCTGTTCCGGGGGTTCTTCCGCCCGGTTCAGATGGAAAAGGAACTGCCCCAATTCCGCATGGACGTGAAAGAAGACGAAAAGGCTTACACCGTGCATGCCGACATGCCGGGGGTAAACAAGGACGACATCCACGTCACGCTCGACGGCAATACCGTATCCATCAGCGCCGAGGTCAGGAAACAGACCGAACAGAAGGAAGGCGAACGCGTGCTGCGCCGTGAACGCAGCGTGGGCCGCGTCAGCCGCAGCTTCGCGCTGGAACACGAGGTGGACGAAGCCGGCGCGCAGGCGCGTTACCAGGACGGCGTGCTGGAACTGACGTTGCCGAAAAAAATTGCGTCCGCCGCCCGCCGACTGACCGTCCAGTAAAACCGGCCAACCCGGAAAAGGCGGCCTGGACAAGCCGGATCCAGTGCCGCCTTTTTCTTGGCGTAAAATCCGCGCAGTCCCGCATCCGGAGCCGCCATGACCACGCCCCACACCGCCGCCGACAAGGCCCATATCCTGTCGGAAGCCCTGCCCTACATCCAGCGTTTCTACGACAAGACCATCGTGATCAAATACGGTGGCAACGCCATGACCGAGCGCCACCTGATGGAGGCTTTTGCCAAGGACGTGGTGCTGCTGAAACTGGTGGGCATGAACCCGGTCGTGGTGCACGGCGGCGGGCCGCAGATCGCTGATCTCTTGAAAAAGATCGGCAAGCAGTCCGACTTCATCCAGGGCATGCGCGTGACCGACGAGGAAACCCTCGACGTGGTCGAAATGGTGCTGGGCGGCCTGGTCAACCAGGACATCGTCACCCTCATCAACAAGTTCGGCGGCAAGGCGGTGGGGCTCACCGGCAAGGACGGCAACTTCATTCACGCCAAGAAAATGCTGGTGAAGAGCAAGGAGAAAACCGACGAAATGCTCGATATCGGCCAAGTCGGCGAAATCACGGGCATCGACCCGCAGATCATCCAGCATCTGGACGCGGGCGACTTCATTCCGGTGATCGCCCCGCTGGGGGCCGACGCCGAAGGCAACGCCTACAACATCAACGCCGACGTGGCGGCGGGCAAGATTGCTGGCGTGCTCAAGGCCGAAAAAGCGATCTTCCTCACCAACACCCCGGGCGTGCTCGACAAGCAGGGGGCTTTGCTGACCGGCCTGACCCCGCGCGAGGTCGAGGAGCTCACCGCCGACGGCACCATCTCCGGCGGCATGATCCCCAAGGTGGGCTACGCGGTCGACGCGGTGAACAGCGGCGTAAAAACCGCACACATCATCGACGGCCGCGTCGAGCACGCGCTGCTGCTCGAAGTGCTCACGCCCGAAGGCGTGGGCACGCTGATCCGGCGGGCCGGCTGATGCGCTACTGGCTGATGAAAAGCGAGCCGTCGGACGTCAGCATTGACGATCTTGCCGGCTTCCCCGATCAGAGCGTGGCCTGGTACGGCATCCGCAACTACCAGGCGCGCAATTTCATGCGCGACCAGATGCAGGTCGGCGACAAGGTGCTGTTCTACCACTCGTCGTGTGCCGAGCCGGGCGTGGCCGGGCTGGCGCGGGTGTCCAAGCTCGCCTACCCGGACGAAACCCAGTTCGACCCCGCTCATAAATATTTCGACCCCAAGGCCACACGCGAAAACCCGCGCTGGCTCAACGTGGACGTGCAACTGGTGAAAAAGACCCGGCTGATGCCGTTGTCGGAAATGCGCGGCTACCCCGAGCTTGCCAACATGCGCCTCATGCAGCGCGGCAATCGTCTGTCGATCACGCCGGTCGATCCGGCGGAATACGACTTCATCGTCAAACACCTTTGATTTTTGACCTGGCACCCGCCGTACTCGCGGGCTATTTTGCGCTGGGGTTGGCAACCGGCTTTGTCGCGGGTCTGCTGGGGGTGGGCGGCGGGCTGATTATTGTGCCGGTGCTCATCATGCAGTTGCATGCGGCAGGTCTCGCCGCCGGGGCCGAGGCGCAACTTGCGCTGGGCACGTCCCTCGCCGTGATCGTCTTCACCTCGCTGTCCAGCGTGCGCGCACACCATCAACACGGCGCGGTCGAATGGTCGCTGGTGCGCCGCATCGCGGCTGGCGCACTGGTGGGCACGCTGGTCGGTGCTTTGTTGGCAGCGCGGGTACCGGGCCAGATACTGAAGGTGTTTTTCGTGGTCTTCCTGGTCTACGCGGCCATCCAGATGTGGCTGGATTTCAAGCCGGCCGCGCATCGCGGCGCGCCGGGCCGCTTGCGCAGCAGCCTGGCCGGCGGCGTGATCGGCGCGGTGTCGAGCTGGGTCGGCATCGGCGGCGGCACCCTGTCGGTGCCGTTCATGGCGTGGCACAACGTGCCCTTGCATCGCGCCATTGCCACCTCGTCGGCGATCGGTTTTCCCATCGCCCTGGCGGGTGCGGCAGGCTACGTGATCGGCGGCTGGTCGGTCCCGGGCTTGCCTGCAGGCAGCCTGGGCTTTGTCTACCTGCCCGCGCTGGCGGGGATTGTGCTGGGTAGCGTGATAACCGCGCCGCTGGGCGCGCGCACAACCCACCGTCTGCCGGTTCGGCGATTGAAGCGTGTTTTCGCATTGTTGCTGGCCGTGCTGGCGCTGCGGATGATCTGGACTTTCTGATCGCCGCCACAAGCCACAAGATGAAAGGGAGGTACGGGCACACTTCTACAAGATGAAGGCTGCATAAAATTTCACCGTGAGAGGCTTGAGTCGCCGCTGTGCCCGGAGTAGCCTGTGCCCATCCGGCGTGTACCGGCTTTAATCGTTCACTGTGGAGAGAAATATGGCGCATCTGCAAGCTGTTCGGGCCACCCTGCAACCGCAGGCCAATGCATACACCCAGCTGACGACCTATTTCGATCCGCATAGCCAGATTGCCTGGGGTTACATGCACGCCGAGCCCCGGCCCTGTTTCACGCCGACGCTGCTGCGCGAACTTCAGGCCTGGGGAAACGGACTGGTTGCGCAGATCGACGACCCGGTCGAATCCGACGTCAAATATTTCGTCATCGCTTCCAAAGTTGCAGACACCTTCAGTCTGGGGGGCGACCTCAATCTCTTCATGCAGCATATCGAAGCGCGGGATCGTGAAGCGCTCTACCACTACGCGGTTTCCTGCGTGGAATGCTCCTACGCGGTGCACAGCCATCTCAACCGGCCCAATGTCACCAGCATTGCGTTGGTGCAAGGGCAGGCACTCGGCGGCGGTTTTGAGAGTGCACTCGCGGCGAATGTGCTGGTGGCGGAACGCGGCAGCAAAATGGGTCTGCCGGAAATTTTGTTCAACCTGTTTCCCGGCATGGGCGCGATGACCTTCCTGGGCCGCAAGGTCGGGCATCATCTGGCAGAAAAAATCATCCGTAGCGGCAAGCTGTATCTCGCCGAAGAGCTGCATGAGATGGGCGTGGTCGATGTGCTCGCCGAAGGCGGCGAAGGCGAAGCGGCGGTTCACGACTACGTTCGGCGCGAGGAAAAATCCCGTAACGGCCTGCTGGCCTTGCGCGCCGCCCGCGAAATCAGCCAGCCGGCTTCTTACGAAGAACTGATCCGCATCACGGAAATCTGGGTGGAAGCAGCCTTGCGTCTGGAAGCGCGGGATCTGCGGATGATGGAACGTCTGGTCAGCCGCCAGACCGGCCGCGCGGGCGCGGCGCAGTCCGACTCACACGCGCTCAGCGCGTAGTTTCCCGGCCTGGTAGGCGGCCAGCGCCGCCTGCGCTTCATCGAGCGCAGCGGTTACGGTATCGAGATGCCTGCGCGCCAGTGGCTCGGCAAGTTCGTAGGGCTTGATACGTTCCGCTTCGGCGCTGACTTCCGCCAGACGGTGCGCGCCCACATCGCTGGCCCCGCCCTTCAGCATGTGCAGCTGGTCGTACCACTGACTGAAATCCTGGGTCTGCAACGTGCGCCCGGCATCGCGCAGCGCGCGCGCGCTGTCCGCCACAAAACTGGCGAGCAGATCGTCCACAAAAGCGGGGCCAACCAGCTGGGCCAGCTCATTCAACACGGATTCGTCCAACACGCGCGCTTCGCTGATCTGCGGCGCAACGTTCGCCGGGCTTGTGGCGGGTGTACCGGATCGGGCCAGCCGGGCGATTACGTCGATCAGCTCACGGCTGTTGACCGGCTTGGTGAGGAAGGTGTCCGCGCCCGCTTCCTTGCATTGCGCGTGGGCTTCTTCACGGGCATCGGCGGTCAGCATGATGATGGGCAGATGGCCTTTTTCGATGAAGCGCCAGCGTTGCACCACCTCGGGGCCGGACAGCTGCGGCATGTGCATGTCGATGATGGCGAGGTCGTAAGCTAAGTCGTCTGAATCGAGCATGGCCAGCGCTTCTTCGCCATCGCGCGCGAGGAAAGTCTGGTGTCCGCCGTGTTCTAGCAGGCCACGGATGACACGCTGGTTGACCGGGTTGTCTTCTGCCACAAGGATGCGCAGCTTGCCGGTTGACGCGGCTTGCGCCTGGAAACGGCTGCCGAGCGACACCACGTTGTCCGGCATGTCGCGGCTGGTGGCGGCATGGATGGCGTTGAACAACAGCGTGGCATTCACCGGGGTGCGCAGCACCGAAGCAAAGCCATCGCGCACCCGCTCGCTGTCGCGCGCGACGGGCGTGCTGACGTCGGACTCGATCAAGATGACCGGCAGCGTTGCGAGTTCAGGATCGTCGCGCAACAGGCGCAGGAAGACGGCGGGGTCGCCCGGCAGGCTGCTGCGTTCGACCACCACAGCCCCCATCGGCGCGCCGTTGTCGGGTGCAGCAGCCAGTTCCGCCGCCAGGCGTGTGGTGTTACTCACGCGCAGCGCTTTGGCCCCCCAGCCGTTCACCATCGTTGCGATCCGGGGCATCAGTTCGCTGCCGGCGAGGATGGCCACGCGCATGGGGGCGTCAAAATGCTCGGGTTCGTCGGTTGCGGGCGCGGCCTGCACCGCAAACGGGAGCTCGAACCAGAACGTCGAGCCTTCGCCTTCTCGGCTGTGCAGGCCAATTTGCCCACCCAGGGTTTCGATGAGCTGCTTGGCGATGGTGGTACCCAGCCCGCTGCCGCCAAAGCGGCGGGTCACCGACGGATCGGCCTGGGTGAAGCTGTCAAAGATGCGGGCCTGCGCTTCCTCAGGAATGCCAATGCCGGTATCGACCACTTCAAACCGCAGGCGCTGGGGTTGCCCCTGCCCCACCGGGCGGATGTAGACATCGACGCGGCCGTGTTCGGTGAACTTGATGGCGTTGCCGACCAGGTTGATGAGCACCTGGCGCAGGTGGCGGCCATCGCCGTTCAGATGAAATGGCGTTTGCGGGGCAATGTGCGCGCCGAGAACCAGACCCTTGCGCTGCGCCTGGGTTTCCATCATGGCGATGGTGCCGTTGACGAGGCGATGCAGATCGAAATCTTCGCTGGTTGTAGTAAGACGTCCGGCTTCGATGCGTGCGATGTCGAGCACGTTGTCGATCAATTCGAGCAAGGTGTGGGCGGAGGCGCGGATGATGCTTGCAAATTCTTTCTGCTCCTTGTCGAGCCGGGTTTCTGCGAGCAGATCCGACACGCCGATCACGCCGTTGAGCGGCGTGCGTAGTTCGTGGCTCATGTTGGCAAGGAAGGACGATTTGGCCTGGCTGGCCTCGCGCTCGCGTTTTACTGCGCCATGCAGTTGTTTGAGCAGGCTGGCCGAATACAGCGGCACGACTATCAGGGTGATCCAGATGCCCCACCACAGCGGTGTGTGATGCTGCCAGAAGGGGTTGAACTGATACACAACGGCGAACCCCACGCCCGAGGCCAGCGTAGAGCTTAGGAGATAAGGCATCCCGAAGCGAAATCCATTGCCCAGCGTAACCCAGAGGTATACCGCCACAATGGCCGCACCGGTCTCGTTCGAGATCGACAGCATGTAGGTGGCCACGGTGAAATCGTGCACCATGCCAATCACGCGACGCACCACCGAAATACCCGGATCGACAAGCGTGCCAAACACCAGACCCAGCGAAATCAGACTGAGCGAAATGCCCAGGTAATGCACCTGGTTTTCCAGCGCCTCGCCGTGAAACTGCGGGTTGACCAGGAAGTAGAGATAGAAACCGACCACGATCAGCAGGCGGATGATGGCTTGCTGGAATTCGGTGTCGGGCCGCCGGCGGATGCGGTGCAGCAGGCCGGCAGCGAGTGTGGGTGTGGTGTCGACGCGCATGGCGGGGTCAGGTTTCAGCAGGGTCCCCCAGATCGCGCATGATCTCGGCGACTGCATCAATGCGGCGTTCAAAAGCGCGCGAGCAGTCGGGGTCGAAATGCTTGCCGCTTTGTGTCTGGATGTAGTTCAGGGATTCCTGAAACGACCAGGCCCCTTTGTAGGGGCGTTTTGAGGTGAGCGCATCGAATACGTCGGCCACGGCGACGATGCGCGCGGCGAGCGGAATGGCTTCGCCCGCGAGCCCTTGCGGGTAGCCGCTACCGTCAAATTTTTCGTGATGTCCCAGCGCGATGATCGCGCCCATTTGCAGATAGCGCGAGGGGCTGTCGGCCAGGATTTCATGGCCGATGACCGGGTGACGCCGCATGATCGCGGTTTCTTCGTCGTTGTGACGGCCGGGTTTGAGCAGGATCTGGTCGGGAATACCGATCTTGCCGATGTCGTGCATGGGCGCGGCGGCTTCGATTTCGTCGCATTCCATGGCGGTGAGCTTGAGCTCTTCGGCCACCAGACGGGCGTATTTCGCCATGCGCAGGATGTGGTTGCCGGTTTCCTGGTCGCGATATTCGCCCGCCTTGGCGAGCTTCATCAGGGTTTCGCGTTCGCGCGTGCGCACCTCGCGGGTGGCCTGCATCACCTGCTCTTCCAGCCACTGCGCGCGGTCGCTGATGGTTTTCTGGCTGCGCCGCAGCGCCAGCAGGTTGAGGCAGCGCGCCCGGCATTCCTGCGGGTCGATCGGCCGGGTGAGGAAATCGGTCGCGCCGTTTTCCAGCGCCTGATAGCGTATCTGGCGATCTTCGACGACGGTGACGATGATGATGGGTACATCGGCCAGGCGGCGTTCGGCGCGGATGCGGCGGGTGAATTCGATGCCGTCCATGCCGGGCATCCGGTAGTCGGTGATGATAAGGTCGGGGACGTCGATTTCCATCTGGGCCAAGGCATCGCTCGGGTCGGCGTGGCTTTCGACGATGACGCCGGGCTCCAGCGTGCGTGCCAGACCTTCGAGCAGACTGCGGGCGGTACCCCGGTCGTCGACGATGACCACGCGCGCGCCGCCGCGCTGACGCATGTCGCGCGTCGGTGTGTTGGGCAAGGCTGAAACAACCCGCAGCGGCTTCACAGTCACTTTTGACTACCTGGAAACAATTGAAAAAACCCCGTATTCGCTCAATTATCGGGAAAACCCACTTTCAACTTTAACGCGCGCGAGGTGAAACATGAAGACAAGCGGCTTGTTGGCCTGGGCTCTGCGAGCGACTTTGCTGTGCGTATGGCCGCTATCAGGCTTTGCGATCACGCCAGACTACGCCCGCGAGGCCAAATGGGCCGATGAAGTGGTGCCGGGGCTGGTGGTGGGCGACCCCGTCTATCTGCAGACGCCGCGCGGTCACCATAAATTCCTGACACTGTTCACGCCGGTGGCGGGCAGCAGCAAGGCATTGATTGTAATGCACGGCATGGGCATCCATCCTGACTGGGGCATGGTCGGCACGCTGCGTACCGCATTGGCCGACCGGGGCTACACCACCCTGTCGATCCAGTTGCCGATCCTGGCGGCCGATGCGAAAGGGGAAGACTACCCGCCCACTTTTCCTGAAGCGGTCGAGCGGCTGGGCGAAGCGGTCGCGTTCCTGAAAGGCAAGGGGTATACCGACATCGCCGTGGTGTCGCACAGCATGGGGTCGCGCATGGGGCTCGGCTATTTCAGCGGCAAGCCCGATCCGGCAGTGAAGGCCTGGGCAAGCCTCGGCGCGTCGTTTGCGGGGTATCAGGCGGTCAAGCAGCCGATTCTGGATTTCTACGGAGACCACGATCTGCCTGCGGTATTGAGCAATGCCCGGTCGCGCAAGGCCAGTTTCTCTAACCCCGCGTCGAGGCAGGTAGTCTTGCCGCGCACAGACCATTTCTTTACCGGACACGAAAATGCCATGGTCAGCGCGGTGGCTGACTTTCTGGACGCCAGCCTTAAATAGGCCGGCTTATTTCAGCAGCCGGTTCATCGCCTCGCGGTATTTTTCGGCGGTTTTGCTGACGATATCCGCAGGCAGTTCGGGGCCGGGGGCCTGCTTGTTCCAGCCGCTCGCTTCCAGCCAGTCGCGCACAAATTGTTTGTCGAAACTGGGTGGGTTGCTGCCCGGGCGGTACTGAGCCGCAGGCCAGAAGCGCGACGAATCCGGCGTCAACGCCTCGTCGATCCACACCAGTTGGCCCGCTTCGTCGAGACCGAATTCAAACTTGGTGTCGGCGATGATGATGCCGCGTGTGAGCGCATACTCTGCGGCTGTTTTATACAGGGAAAGGCTTACGTCCCGCACCTGCGTGGCCAGTGCCGGGCCGATCAGCGTCGCCATCTGTTCGAAGGCGATGTTTTCGTCGTGCGCGCCGACGGCCGCCTTGGTCGACGGCGTGAAGATGGGTTCGGGCAGGCGGTCGGCCTGTTGCAGGCCGGCGGGCAGAGGGATACCGCAGACTGACTGACTGACCTGGTATTCCTTCCAGCCCGAGCCCACCAGATAGCCGCGCACGATGGCTTCCACCGGCAGCGCCTTGAGTTTCTTCACCACGATGGCGCGGCCGGCCACCTGATCGCGTTCGCTGTCGGACACCACGGATTCGGGGGTGATGGCAAGTGCCTGGCTGGGTACGATGGCCTTCAGTTTGTCGAACCAGAATGCGGAAACCCGGGTGAGCACTTCGCCCTTGCCGGGAATCGGCGTGGGCATCACCACGTCAAAGGCGGACAACCGGTCGGTGGTCACGATCAGGAGCTTGTCGTCACCGACGGCGTAGATGTCGCGCACCTTGCCCTTGTGGACGAGCGGCAGGGACGTGATGTGCGATTCGAGCAGGGGCTGGCCGGACGGAGTGGCGGACATGGCAGGCAGGGGGAAACCGGTGGGTGCCCGATTATAGCCGCCGAGATAGAAGGTGCTGGCGGTGTACGTCGCCCGTAATTCGCGCAGCGCCACCAGCAGAATCGCCGCCAGCGGCACTGCCAGCAGCACGCCGACAAAGCCGAACAACTGGCCAAACGCCGCCAGCGCGAAGATCACCGCCACCGGGTGCAAGCCGACGCGCTCGCCCACCAGGCGCGGCGTGAACACATAACTTTCGAGCAACTGCCCCAGCAGGTAGACCCCCGCCACCCAGGCCACGCCTGTCCAGTCGGCAAACTGGAGCAGCGCCACCAGCAGGGCGAGGATCATGCCCAGCCCGAAACCGAGGAAGGGCACAAAGGACAGCACGCCGGTGAGGATGCCGATAGGCAGCGCGTAATCCAGGCCCGCGAGCCAGAGCGCGACGGCGTAGTAAGCCGAGAGCGCGAGCATCACCGACATCTGGCCACGCAGGAATTCTCCCACCACCGCGTCCATCGAGCGGGCGACGCGGGTGACCGTGTCCATCCACGGGCGCGGCGTCAGCGTGGCGACGCGTGCCACCATCACGTCCCAGTCGCGCAGCAGATAGAACATCACCACCGGGATCAGCAGCAGATTGGCGAGGATGCCGACGATGGCCAGCGCCCCGGTTTGCAGGGTGGGCAGCCAGTCGGCCCCGTTCTGCGCGGCTTTTTCGGTGAGCCAGGTTTTCAGCGTGCCCACGTCGGCCTCGATGCGGATGCCGAAGGTTTGCGCGAGCCAGGGCAGCAGACGTGTCTGCACCAGTTCCAGCGCAGCGGGGAGGCGCTGGCTCAGTTCGGCGAACTGTCCCTGGAACAGCGGCATGGCCACCAGCATCAGTGCGAACACGGCGAGGCCCGCCAGCACGATCACCACGACCGTGCCGACGGTGCGCGAGAGCCCGCGTGCCTGGAGTCGGTCGACCAGCGGGTCGAAGATGTAGGCCAGCAAGGCCCCGGCCAGAAAAGGCGTGAGTACGGGCGCGAGCAGATACACCAGGCCGCCGGCGACGAGCAGCACGGCGAGGGCAAACCAGGGGAAAACGACAGGGCGGGCGGCAGACATAAACGCTAAAATAGCGCACTTTCTGATTCTGGAGCCGGGTGTGTCTTCCATTTCCTACAAAGATGCCGGGGTCGATATCGACGCGGGCGACGCGCTGGTCGAGCGCATCAAGCCGCTGGCCAAACGCACCATGCGGCCCGAAGTGCTGGCCGGTATCGGCGGCTTTGGCGCGCTGATCGAGATCTCCAAAAAATACCAGGAACCGGTGCTGGTCTCGGGCACCGACGGCGTAGGCACCAAACTCAAGCTGGCGTTCGAACTCAACCGCCACGACACCGTCGGCATCGACCTGGTGGCGATGAGTGTCAACGACATTCTGGTGCAGGGTGCCGAACCGCTGTTCTTCCTCGATTACTTTGCCACCGGCAAGCTCAGCCTCGACACCGCCGAAGCGGTGATCGCCGGCATTGCCACCGGCTGCGAGCAGGCGGGCTGTGCGCTGATCGGCGGCGAAACCGCCGAAATGCCCGGCATGTATCCGGAAGGCGAATACGATCTGGCCGGCTTTGCGGTGGGTGTGGTGGAAAAGCGCAAGGTCATCGGCGGCCAGACCATCGCCGCCGGCGACGTGGTGCTGGGGCTGGCGTCCTCCGGTGCGCATTCCAACGGCTATTCGCTCATCCGCAAGCTGATCGACCTGTCGCACATCGGCCTCAAATCCGATTTCCACGGCCAGCCCTTTGCCGACGCGGTGATGGCCCCCACGCGCATCTACGTGAAACCGCTGCTTGCGCTGATGGAAAAGCTGAATGTAAAAGGCATGGCGCACATCACCGGCGGCGGCATCACCGGCAACCTGCCGCGCTGTTTGCCAGAGACCGTGGCGGCCCGCGTCGACGCCAATAGCTGGACGCGCCCGCCGCTGTTCGACTGGCTGCAACAGGCCGGCAACGTCGAACCCGGCGAAATGCTGCGCACCTTCAACTGCGGCATCGGCATGTGCGTGGTCGTCTCGGCCGCCGACGCCGACGCAGCGAAGGCGCATCTCGTGGCCAGCGGCGAAACCGTGTGGCAGATCGGCGAGATCGTCGCGCGGCCCGAAGGGGCCGAACAGGTTCTGTATTCGTGAGCTGTCGCGTCGTCGTCCTGCTGTCGGGACGCGGCAGCAATTTCCGCGCAATCGCCGGGGCGGCGCTGCCGATCGACATCGTCGCGGTCATCAGCAACCGGCCGCAGGCACCCGGGCTCGCCTGGGCGCGCGAGCGCGGGCTGTTCACCGTAGCACTCGATCACACGGAATTCGCTGAGCGCGACGCCTTCGATGCACGACTGGCCGACGAAATCGACCGCCATCAACCCGATCTCGTCGTGCTGGCCGGCTACATGCGCATCCTGTCGCCGACGTTCATCGCGCGTTTTGAAGGCCGGCTACTCAACATTCACCCTTCGCTTCTGCCCGCGTTTCCCGGCCTCAAAACCCACGAGCGCGCGCTCGCCGAAGGCGTCAAAATCCACGGCTGCACGGTGCATTTCGTTACCGCCCAGCTCGACCATGGCCCCATCGTCATTCAGGCCGCCGTGTCCGTGCGTGCCGATGACACACCCGAGTCGCTGTCCGCGCGGGTGCTGGCGCAGGAACACCGCATCTATCCGCAAGCGATTCGCTGGTTTGCCGAAGGGCGGCTGGTAAACAAGTATGGCTGCGTAAACTTGCAGGACGATCCGGCGTCACAGTCCGTGTTATCCACGGAAAGTTGACCATGCTCAAATCCCTCCTGCTGTTCGTCAGCCTGCTTGCCACGGCAGCCCACGCGGCACCGCAGCGCATGGAACTGGCTTACGACCTCTACCGCAACGGCCAGAAACTCGGCCAGGTGACCGATGCCTACGTGCAAACCGGCAAGCAATACACCCTGACGAGCGAAATGCGTGCGACCGGCCCGCTGAAGATGCTCTGGCCCGGCAGCATTCGCCTGGAAAGCACCGGCAGCGTGACACCGCAGGGGTTGCGACCCCTGCAGTTCCAGCACGCACGCAGCGACGCGCCGGAGAAACTGGCCACCGCCCGGCTCGACTGGGCGGCCAGCAATATTGCCTATCGCTACAAGGGCGAGTCATGGACCTTGCCCGATCTGAAAGCCGGCGCGCAGGATCAGCTGTCCCAGCTCTACCAGTTCATGTTTGCGCCCAGGCTGCCCGTGAATTACGCCTTGCAGGTGGTAAGCGGGCGTGATCTCAAGGATTACCGTTACAGCCGCAGTGATGGCGGCGTGCTCACCACGCCTGTGGGCACCTTCGCGACACAGCAGTATCAACGCATCGTGAGCGATCCCGACGACAAGGTGGTTACGGTCTGGATTGCCCCTGCGCGCGGCAATCTGCCCGTGCGTATCCGCGTGGTCGAGGACGGGGTCACGCTGGAACAGCGCCTGACTCGCGTCAACACGCAGGGCGGCTGATGCGATACGGGCGTCGTGCAGCCGCACTCGCCTTGCTGGTTTCGTTGGGGCTGCACCTGCTGTTGCTGCTGGGCCTGCGTGGACTGCCATCGGCTGTGCCGCCATCGCCGGAGGCGTCTGTTTTCGAAGCCCGTTTGTTGGCGGTGCCGCCCCCGCCCCCATTGCGTCCCCGTCCCGCCGCCAAGCCGCTGCCGGCAAAGGCCGCTCCGCCCGAACCTGTGAAGAGCGTCGTCGCACCGGATCAGGCGGACGCCAAGCCGGCAGACGTCATCCCGGCAGACGCCGCCCCGGCCGAACAGGCTGGCGCGCCAGTATCGGCCCCGCAGCCGCTGGCAGCCGCGGTGCCTGCCGTTGCATCTGCTGACTTGCCCGAACCGTCGCTGAATGCCCTGCCCGCCCGCATCGACATGCGCTTCAGCGTGCATTACGGGCTGGCATCGGGTGAGCAGACGCTGGTCTGGGTCAGCCAGGGCGAGCACTACACGTTGACCAGCGTGGCCGCGGCCACCGGGTTTGCCGGCGTGTTCTATCGTGGTCGTTTCGTGCAGACCAGCCGTGGCCGCATCACGGCGCGCGGGCTGCAACCGGAAGAATTCTGGGATCAGCGCGGCGACAAACGGGCCAGTGCACGGTTCGACGCCGCCAGCGGGCAGGTGAGTTCCACCCCGGCAAGCGGCGAGGTGCGGCATTTTCCCTACCAGGCGGGGATGCAGGATGCCTTGAGTCTTTTTCTTCAGCTGGCGCTGACTGCGCCCCCGCCCGACGGCACGCTGCGCTTTGCCGTCTTCAACGGCAAAAAGATGCGCGACTATGCGTTTGCGGTACGCGGCGAAGTCGAACTCGACACGGCGATAGGACTGCTGCGATCGCTGCATCTGGTGCGGGTGGGCAACCCCGACGAAGGTTTTGAGGCCTGGTTGGCCATCGACCGGCATTACCTGCCGGTGCGCGTGCGCAAAAGCGACGACAAGGGCAATGAAATGGAATTGCGGGTGCAGGGCCTGTCGCCCTGACGGTGTGCGTTAACGCGGCAGGCCTCGCACCTGCGCGCCGGGAGTGAGCTGTGCGCGCAGGTGGCTGCCCTGCGCGATTTCCAGCGCGTAGCGGATCTCGGTGGGCGGGCAGTGCAGGGTGTCGGTGCGCGGTTGCATGTCGCTGCGATGCACCACGCGACCTTGCGCGTCGATGAAGGCAATGGCCAGCGGCAGCGGCGTGTCGCGCATCCAGAAACAGTGGCGGCCGGGGGATTCGAACACGAACAACATGCCGGTGTCGGAGGCCAGATGGGTGCGTCCCATCAGTCCACGCTGGCGCGCGGCAGGGTTGGCAGCGACTTCGACCTGGATGGTTTGTCCGCCCACCTCCAGCGGCAACGCCGCAGCGGTGTGGGCCACGCCGGCAAGGCCCAGCGCGAGCAGCAGGCTACAGCGCACGAGACAGCGCCTCGGCCAGCTTGAGCGCGGCGTCGACATCCGGGTCGAGCACATTGAAATGCCCCATCTTGCGGCCGGGCCGCGCGGACGCTTTACCGTAGAGATGCAGCTTGACGTTGGGGTGGGCAAACAGGGTGCCCCAGGCCGGGTCGCCATGCTGCCAGCGGTCGCCCAGCAGATTCACCATCGCCACCGGCGACAGCAGCCGCGTATCGCCCAGTGGCAGGCCGGCGAGCGCACGCACCTGCTGCTCGAACTGGTCGGTGACGCAGGCTTCGAGCGTGTAATGCCCCGAGTTGTGCGGGCGCGGGGCGATTTCGTTGACGAGCAGCCTGCCGTCGGCCACAAAGAACTCGACCGCCATCACGCCCACATAAGCCAGCGCGTCGGCAAGGGCGCGCGCCTGTTCCCGGGCCGCGTCGGCCAGCTCGGGCGACACGCGCGCAGGCACCAGCGACACGTCGAGGATGCCGTCGGTATGCCGGTTTTCCGCAACCGGAAACAGCGCGGTTTCGCCCAGATCATTGCGGGCGAGCACCACCGAGACTTCACGGTCGAGTCGCACGAAGCCTTCCAGCACGCAGGCAACGCCGCCAAACGCGCGGAAGGCCGCGCGCGCCTCGTCGAGCGTGTCGATGCGAGCCTGGCCCTTGCCGTCGTAGCCCAGGCGCGCCACTTTCAAGAGCGCAGGTGTGCCGGTTTGTTGCAGGGCGGTGTCGAGTCCGGCTTCCGTGGTCACCACCGCAAACGGCGCGGTGGCAAAGCCGTGTTCGGCCAGCCAGGATTTTTCGCGCGCGCGGTCCTGCGCAATGCCCACTGCCGCCGCGTCCGGGGCCACGCGGCAGGTTTGCGCCAGTGTGGTCAGACTCGCAGCCGGCACGTTTTCGAATTCGGTGGTGATCGCCGCGCAGGTTTCAGTCAGCCGGGCGAGCGCTGCCGCGTCGGTGTAGTCGGCCTGAATGTGCAGGTCGGCGATGCGGCCGGCGGGGCTCATCGGGTCGGGGTCGAGCACCGCGACCTGGTAGCCCATCGTGCGCGCGGCGACCACGAACATACGTCCGAGCTGGCCGCCGCCCAGGATGCCGAGCGTCTGGCCTGGCAAGACAGGCAGGGACTTATTCGACATCCGGCAGATCCATCGCCAGCACCGAATCGGACTGGCCACGCCGGAATTCGTGCAGTTGCGCGGCCAGGCCCGTATCGGTGCGCGCGATCAGCGCCGCAGCAAAGAGCGCGGCGTTGGCGGCCCCCGCCTCGCCGATGGCAAAGGTGGCGACCGGGATGCCCTTGGGCATCTGCACGATGGACAGCAGCGAATCCATGCCTTTCAGATATTTCGACGGTACCGGCACGCCCAGCACCGGCACGATGGTCTTGGCGGCAAGCATTCCGGGCAGGTGCGCCGCGCCGCCGGCACCGGCGATGATCGCCGTGAGGCCGCGTGCCTCGGCTTCCTCGGCGTAGCGGTAGAGCAGGTCGGGTGTGCGGTGCGCCGACACCACGCGCGCCTCGAACGGCACGCCCAGATGCTTCAACAGCAGCGCTGCGTGCTTCATCACCTCCCAGTCGCTGGATGATCCCATCACCACGCCCACCTGCGGTGCGCTCATCGTTCGATCCTTGCTCGCATGAAAGGCGGCATTTTATCCCTACAATGCGGCAGCATCACCGGAGCGTTGCCATGCCCGCCTCACTGCAAACCCTCATCCTGCTCACGCTGTCGAACGTGTTCATGACCTTTGCCTGGTATGCCCATCTCAAGGAGATGAACAACCAGCCGTGGATCGTGGCGGCGTTGGCCAGCTGGGGCATCGCGCTGTTCGAGTATCTGCTCCAGGTGCCGGGCAACCGCATCGGCTACACCGTGTTCACCCTGCCGCAGCTGAAAATCCTGCAAGAAGTGATCACGCTCACCGTGTTTGTGCCGTTTGCGGTGTTCTACATGAAGGCCGAGCTGAGATGGGATTTTCTCTGGGCCGGCCTGTGCCTGATGGGCGCCGTGTATTTCATGTTCCGCTCGGCCTGAGCGAGCCATGAAAAAAGCCCCGCTGGGCGGGGCTTTGGAGGATGCGAGACGACTTACACGCAGCCGGTCGGCTTGGGCGTGCCGGCGTAGCGGCCGGCTTGTTTGGCGGGGCCGAACGGGAACAGGTCGAAGAGGAATTTCTTGTCGCCCCATTCGCTGCCGAATTCTTCTTTCAGGCCTTTCTGCAGGAAACGCAGGTTGGGCGCGGTGCCGTTCTGCGCGAACTGATCACGCATGTAGTGAATGACTTTCCAGTGGTTTTCCTGGAGTTCCAGCTTGTCTTCCTTGGCCAGTTCGACTGCCAGTTCTTCCGACCAGTCTTCCAGATTGACCAGATAACCTTCGGGGTCGGTTTCGACGATCTTGCCGTTGATTTCGCGTTCCATGTTGATGCCCTGTGGTGATTGAATGCAATGCCGACACCATAGAATAACCAAGTAAATTGGTCAACTACCCGGGCGGGTAGGCTGCCAGCGGTGCACTTCCTGGCGTGCCGACTTGAGCCAGGCGTAGTACGCGTCGTACATCGTCATGCCGTGGCCGAGCATTTCCTGGTCGTCGGCGTAGAGCGCCGACAGGCCCAGCGACTGCGCGAGCAGGCCCGCGCATTGCGGCGCGAGGTCGAGGCGGCCGGTGTCGGCACCGCGCACGATCACAGCCAAATCCTGCAAGGCCGGGTCGGTCAGCTGGTGGATGCGCAGGAAGGCGTCGAAGCTGCATAGCGCGCCGTCGTGGCCGTATTCCACGCCGGGAATGTCGTAGGGAATCGCGCCGGTTTCCCCGGCGACTTTCAACACGTCACTGGCCGGCACGTAGAGAAATTCGGCGTCGCGGTCGATGAAGCGCGCCACCAGCCAGGGGCAGGCGATGCGGTCGATTTTGGGCCGTTCGCGCGTTACCCACTTCATTTGGCGACGACCCTGCCGCCCGCCGCCTTGTAGGCTTCGATGCCGCCTTCGATGAACCGCGCCTTGACGCCTTCGGCCTGCAGACGGTCGACCACGCTGTTCGATACGCCGCCGCCGCGCACGCAGTAGATCACCACGTCCTGATCCTTCGGCAGGCTGCCTATCCAGCTGTCGATGTGCTCCGGGTTTTTCCAGGTGGCACCGGGAAGGGCTTCGCCAGAGAGCTGATAGTCTGCTTCGCGGCGCACGTCAATCAACAGGGTGTGCTCGGGGTTGAGCGCTTCGGGTTTGAGGGTGCGTTCCATGTCGTTTTCCTTAGAGAGCCAGTGAATAAACCAGACCGAGCAGTGCGCACACACCGATCACTTTCATGATGTCGGCCTTGTACTTCCACAGCGCGACGAACGCCGCCAGGGCGACGACCACCGGGAACCACTCGAAGCGGCCGGCGAAGGGCGCGGCCTCGGTCGCCTGCGGCCAGAAGGTGTGCCAGGCAAAAAATACCGCCAGATTCACGATCACGCCGACCACCGCTGCGGTAATGCCGGTGAGCGGCGCGGTGAATTTCAGTTCGTTGCGCGTCGATTCGACCAGCGGCCCGCCGGCGAGGATGAACCAGAACGACGGCAGAAAGGTGAAGAACGTCGCTGCCGCCGCGCCCGCCAGACCGGCCGCCATCGGGTTGTCGAACACGCCCTTGGCGACGCCGCCCAGATAGCCTACCCAGGTCACCACCATGATCAGCGGCCCCGGCGTGGTTTCGCCCAGCGCCAGACCATCCATCATCTGCGCGCCGGTGAGCCAGCCGTGCTGCTCGACGCCGCCTTGATAGACGTAGGGCAGCACGGCATACGCGCCGCCGATGGTGAGAAACGCGGCCTTGGTGAAAAAGTCGCCCATGTCGGTCAGCGTTTGCTGGCCGCTGACGGCGAACATCGCGCCCAGCCAGATGCCGACAAAAATGACCGTGGTGACGACCAGCTTGACCCAGGAAAATTTTGCGTGCGCGGGGGTGGGCGTGTCGTCGTCGATCAGCGCCGGGCCGTAGGCCTTGTTCGACGCGCCGTGTCCGCCGCCGCCCTTGAACTTGTGCGGCACGAGCTTGCCGCCGAGGGCACCGAGGATGCCCGCTGCCAGCACGATCCAGGGAAAACCGATGTCGAAAAAGAAAATGCCGATGAAGGCCAGCGCGGCAATCCCCCACAACAGCTCGTTCTTCAAGGCTCTTGCGCCAATCCGCCAGGCGGCGAACAGCACCACGGCGACCACCGCCGGTTTGATGCCGTAGAAAATCCCCTGCACCAGCGGCACATCGCCCCAGGCCAGATACACCCCGGCCAACAGCGACAGCAGCAGAAAGGCGGGCAGGAAGAACAGCACGCCCGCAAGCACCGCGCCTTTGACGCCGTGCATCAGCCAGGAAATGTAGATCGCCAGCTGGATGGCCTCGGGCCCGGGCAGCAACATGCAGTAGTTGAGGCCGTGCAGGTAGCGGTGCTCGGAAATCCAGCGGCGTTTCTCCACCAGTTCCTGATGCATCATCGCGATCTGGCCGGCGGGGCCGCCAAAGCTGATGAAGCCGAGTTTGAGCCAGTATTTGAAGGCGGTGCCGAGCGTGACAGGGGCGGGACGAGCGGTGTCCAAGGCGATTCTCCAATGCGCTGCCGGACTTGGACGGGACACCGTCTGCCAGCGGGAGCCGGATTTCCCGCGCGGCAAGAATAGCCCGGTGTCACCGGGAATCGTGCGCCCAAAACATAACGATCGGTTATGTGTTGAATAAGAAATCCAATCTATTTCTTATTGAAAGACGGGACTATGATGGTCTGAACCTCACGCGCGGCCCGCCGCGTCCGTCCTGTTTGCGAATCCCCTGGAGAGCTATGGATGCCCTGATCGTGTTGTTGCCTGCGTTGCCCGCGCTGTCTGCGGGGGCCATCCAGATTCTGGCATCGCCGCGCGGCCAGTGCGCGCCCCGGATGTCGATCGGCTTCGGCCTCGCCGCTTTTGTGCTGGCGCTGGGCCTGCTGGCGGCCACATTCAATGGCAGCGTGCTCGCAGGCTTTGGCCTGGTGGCCGACCCGCTGGCCACGCTCATGGCCACGCTCATCAGCGGCATCGGTCTGGTGGTGCGGCTGTACGCCCGCCGCTACATGGCGGAAGAGGCCGGTTACCGGCGCTTCTATGTGCTGCTCGATTTGATGATCGCCACCTTGCTGCTGATGGCGCTGGCGGATCATCTCTTTGTATTGCTGGCGGCGTGGCATGGCGTCGGCGTGCTGCTGTACTTCCTGCTCGGGCAGGACACCGGCAGCCGGCCCGCGCATCGCTACGCACTGTGGACTTTTTTCACTTATCGCGTCGGCGACTTGCCGCTGGTGCTGGCCGCCGTGCTGCTGTATCAGGCCTACGGCAGCGCGTCGCTGACGGCGCTGTTTGCGGCGGTCGACGCGCGCCCCGACCTCGCCGGCCCGTTTGGCCTGCCGCTGGTGGATACGGTGGCGGCGCTGGTCGCGCTGTCGGCGTTTGCCCGCTCGGCGCAATTCCTGCTGCACACCTGGCTGCCCTACACCATGAGCGGCCCCACGCCGGTGTCGGCGCTGATGCACGCCGGCATCGTCAACGCCGGCGGCTTTCTGCTCAACCGGTTTGCGCCGGTGCTGGTGCATACCAGCGAGGTGCTGCACGGGATTTTCATCGTCGGGCTCGTCACGGCGGTGGTCGGCTCGGTGCTGATGCTGGCGCAGAACGACATCAAGAAATCGCTCGGCTACTCCACCATGGGGCAGATGGGTTTCATGATCATGGAAGTGGGGGTGGGCGCGTTTTCGCTGGCGGTGTATCACCTCATCGCCCACGGTTTCTTCAAGGGCACGCTGTTCCTTGGCGCGGGCGGCGTGATCGGCGAGGCGCGCAAGAACGACGGCGTGCCGGCCAACGATCTCTATACCTTTGTGGTCGAGCGCCGACCCGCGCCGCGCGCGCAATCCTGGCTGGTGATGGCGGGCTTGAGCCTGGTGCTGCCCATTGCGGTGCTGGTCGCGGCGCACGGCGCGGTCGAAGCCGATCTGTTCCAGCAGCAGGGGGCCATCGTGCTCCTGTTCTTTGGCTGGCTGGCGGGCGCGCAGCTGGTGTTTTCCACCCACCGGCTGCAAAGCGAACAGCCCTGGCGTCTGTTCATGCTGGTGCTTGTGTCGTTTGTACTGGTGGTGCTGGGCTACGTGCTGGTCAGCCACGCCTTCGACCTGTTCCTGTATCCCGACCCGGCGTTCCGCGCCCGCATCGCCACCGCTGCCGGCATCGACCTCGTCTGGTTCGACCTGCTGGTGGTCGTGCTCACCGCCGTCATCGTCGCCGGCTGGGTACGCGCCTATCGCGCCGAGCGCGATCTGCTCGCCGGGCGGGTGCGGCCGGCACCCGCGCTGTGGCGCGATTTCTACGCGCTGGTGTCGCGCGAGTTCTATGTGGCTGATCTCTACGCCGGCGCGGCGCGTGCGCTGCTCGCGCTGTCCGGCCGGCTGAACCTGTGGATGCGCTGGCTATGAACCCCAAACTGATCCTGGCCGCGTGCCTGCTGCCGCTGTTTCCGTTTTCCTTGATCTTCAACGCGGTGTTTGCGTGGATACGACCACCGTTGGCGCGCGCGGCGCTGCTGCTGGGCTGGCCGTTGAGCGGGCTGTGGGTGCTGGCGGCCAGCGGCATCACGCCGCCGGACTGGATCGTCCCCTGGGCGCTGGCCACGGCATTGCTGTACGCCCTGCGCGCGCTCACGCTGCGCGACGCCGGGCAATGGCTGGCCTATCTGTCCGTCTCGCTCGGGGCCTTGCTGTGGGTGCAGCCCGAGCCGGCGCTGGCGTGGGCGATGAGCGCCCCGCTGGCGCTGCTGGCGCTGGTGCTGGGGGCTATCGTCAAACGCTATGGCGCAGCCTTCGCCGGCTATCCCGATGCGCTCGCCGCGCGTTCACCGCGGCTCGCGGGCGTATTTGCACTGGCGGTATTGGCCGCGATTGGCACCCCGCCGCTCAGCAGCTTTTTCGTCTGGCTGTCGTGGGCGCTCACGGCCACGCCCGGGGCCGCCGTCGTGCTCCTCGTCGTGTGGCTGCTGTGGAGTTGGGCCGCCATTCGTCTGCTACAGGGGCTGCTGGTGGGCGAGGCTTTGCCCGAGGCTGCGCGACCGGTTGATCTCGGGCGGGCCGGGGTCTGGCTGGCGGCGCTGGCCTTAGTGGCGTTGCTCGCGGGCGGATTGTGGATCGCAGGAGGACGGATATGACACTGGAATTGGGCGACAGCCTGCGCGTGCGCGCGCTGGTGTACGTGGCGGGCGAACGGATTCCGTTTTTCTGGCCCATGCGCGGCTTCATTCACCATAACCCGCTGCATGGTTTTGAACCGCTGCCGTTCGAGGACGCCGTGGCGGAAGGGGCCGCGCTGTTCCATGCCCGGGTGTTTCCGACACGGCTCGATCGCCAGCACGCGCTGGCGCGCGGCGAGGTCGATGGCTCGGATCTGGTGGCGCGCATTACGGCCTTTGCAGCCGCGCGGCCGCCGGTGGCGGGGGTCGATCTGGCGCGCTGGCTCACCACGCTGGCGCGCGACTGCCCGCATCCCCTGCTGCCCGATGGCGTGCCGTCGGCCGCTGCGGTGGCGGCGGTGCTGGCCGGGCGGTCGCCGGAGGTGGCCCCGCCGACCGCCCCGGCACAGGTGGCAGAACTGCGTACCCGTTTTCTCGGCGGCTGCCCGCCGCTGGAGGCGGTCGATGCGCTGTACGGCACCACGCTTGCCGAAACGCTCGACGAGTTGACCATCAAGAGCTGCCTCGATTTTTTCGACGAAGGCCAGTCGGCCTGGGCCATGCCCGGCCGCTCGCGCGGCTTTTATTACGCCTGGCGCGATCTTGCGCGGCGCAACCTGCGCTTTGCCCTGCGCGGCCTGCGTCTGAAGCAGGTGCTCGACGCCACGAAAACCCCCGAAGCGATGATCGTGCACGTGATGCGCGAGCTTGGCATCGCCGAAGCCGACTGGCAGGCGGTCATCACGCGCGAGCTGGCGCGCCTGCACGGCTGGGCGGGCTTCGTCCGCTGGCGCGCGCAGGCCAAGCGCCACTACTGGGCGCAGCAGTACCCGGCCGATCTGGTCGATCTGCTGGCGGTGCGACTGGCGCTGGGTCTCGCACTCTTGCGTCAGCACGGGCGAGGCGGCCGCATTCCGGCCAGCCGTTCCCAACTGGCGGCGGCGCTCGACGCGCGCCCGGCCGAATTCGCGCTACGTGCAGCGTTTCACGCCGGCACCCTGCCGGCGGCGCTGGCCGCGCCGGTGGAACGCGCACTGGCGCGGGGTGATGCGGCGGCGCTGGCGCGGCTGGATCGGGTTGCCTCGGCGCAGCGACAGACCGACACGGCAGAAGCCGCTGCGGCCGCCCTGCGCGCGCTGGCCGTGCGCGCCGGCCAGCCCGGCGCGCTCGGCCGGCTCGATGCCGGCGCGCTCGCCAGTCTGCTGGACAGCGTGGCGGCCTTTGAAGCCGCCGAAGGCATGATCTGGCTCTACGCCGCCGAGTCGCGGGCGGTGCACCGCCTGCTTGATGCGGCGCGCCAGGACGATCCGCCGCCGCGCCCCAAGCGGCCGTTCGCGCAGGCGCTGTTCTGCATCGACACACGCTCGGAGCGCATTCGCCGGCATCTCGAAGCGGCGGGCGACTACCAGACCTTTGGCCTGGCCGGCTTCTTTGGCGTGCCGGTCAGCCACATGGCGCTCGGCCACGGCGGCGAAACCCCGTTGTGCCCGGTAATCCTCACGCCGAAAAACGTGGTGCCGGAACTGTCGCTGGCCGGCGCGCTCGACACCAGCGCGCTGTCGGCGCTGGAAAAAACCCTGCACGAGCTGAAGGAATCGGTGTTCTCGCCGTTTGCCACGGTGGAAGCGGTGGGGCTGCTGTTCGGCCTCGACATGATAGGCAAGACCGTTGCGCCCCGAAGCTATCTGGCGTGGCGGCGGCGCATGCACGCCCGGCGCGACCCCACCCGACTGCTCATCGACAAATTCAGCCGCGAGCAGGCCGATTCCATCGTGCGGGCGGTGCAGCGCGCGCTCATCGTCAAGGCGGTGCGGCGCGAATTCGGGCTCGAAGCCGAGCGCGTGACGGATGACGTGGTGCGCGAATTGCGTGAAGCCGCCCTGGCCGACGCGCGCGAAGCCCCGGCCTTTGCCGCCTGTGCCCGTCTCGACGCACCCCGCGTCGCCCGGTTTTTGCAGGCACTACGTGATGACTACCGCATCAATCACGACTTTGCCAACGCCCAGATGGAACAGCTCGGCCGCATCGGCTTCACGCTCGACGAACAGGTGGGCTACGTCGGGCAGACGCTGCGCGCCATCGGCCTGACGCAGCAATTTTCGCGCTTCGTGTTGCTGGTGGGGCACGGCAGTCATTCGGAAAACAACCCCTACGAATCGGCGCTCGATTGCGGTGCCTGCGGCGGTAATCACGGTCTGGTCAGCGCGCGTGTGCTGGCGGCGATGGCCAACAAGCCCGGCGTGCGCCGCCGCTTGCGCGAGCAGGGCATCGACATTCCCGGCGACGCCTGGTTTGTGCCGGCGCTGCACGACACCACGCGCGACACGATCGCGCTGCACGATCTGGATCTGTTGCCGAGTTCGCACCTGGTCTATCTCGACCGCCTGCGCGAAGGGCTCACCGCCGCCTCGCGGCTGACCGCTGCCGAGCGCCTGCCCGAACTGGAGCCCACGCCGGCGGTGCTCGATCCGCAAACCGCGGCGGCCCGGGCGGCGCGCAACGCGCTCGACTGGTCGCAGACCCGGCCCGAATGGGGCCTGTCGCGCAACGCCTGGTTCGTCATCGGGCGGCGGCAGTTCACGCGCGACGCGACACTCGACGGGCGGGCCTTCCTGCATTCCTACGACTGGCGGCTCGATCCCAAACGCCGGCTGCTGGAAACCATCCTCACCGGCCCGCTGGTGGTCGGCCAGTGGATCAACATGGAACATTATTTTTCGGCGGTCGATAACGAACGCTTCGGCAGCGGCAGCAAGGTGTATCACAACGTCGCGGGCCGCTTTGGCGTGATGACCGGCAACCTGTCCGACCTGCGTACCGGCCTGCCGGCGCAGACCGTGCTGAAGGACGGCGCGCCCTACCATGAACCGTTGCGGCTGGTGGCCGCCATCGAAGCGCCGTTCGAACACGCGCGCCGCGCGGTCGAAGGCGTGGTGGCGGTGAAGCGGCTGGTGCACAACGGCTGGGTTCGTCTGCTGGTGGTCGATCCCGAAACCCGCCGGGCGCACCTGTACGAAGCCGGGGCGTGGCACACGCTCGATCGCCCGGTCGGCGCGCCCGCTCACCTCGATTTCAAGGAGTCTGCATGATGAAAAGCCTCAACCTCAGCGCGCTGAAAAAGCTGGAGATCATTCTCGACGGCGAGCATCGCGAATTTGCCACCGACCTGCTCGACCGCGCCGGCGTCACCGGCTACACCATCGTCAACAATCTTTCCGGCAAGGGCAGCCAGGGCTTCCACGAAGGCCACCTGATGTTCAACGAGGACAACGTGCTGGTGATGATCATCGCCGCCGTGCCCGAAGAATTGGTGGCCCCGATTCTGGACGGCTTTGCGCCGTTTTACGCCGCGCACTCCGGCGTGGTGTTCGTCTCCGATATCCAGGTGGCGCGGCTGGTGAAGTTCAAGCCTTGAGCGGACGCTGCGGGGTGCCGGAGGGGGTATCGACGATGCGTTCGGCTTCTTCCATCACAAAATCGAGAAAAGCCTGGGCCACCGCCGAAAAGCGTTTGCCTTGCCGGTGCACGGCGTACCAATAGCGTTGCAGGGGAAAGCCGGTCACGTCGAGCACGGCCAGGCGATCGAGCGCCAGTTCCATTTCCAGCGTGTGGATGGAGACCACGCCCAGCCCCAGCCCGGCCTGCACCGCCTGCTTGATGGCTTCGTTGCTGCTCATTTCCATGGCTGCCTCGAAGGCTACGCCGTGCTCGGAGAAGTGCCGCTCGGCCGCCATGCGCGTGCCGGAACCGGGTTCGCGCGTGATGAAGGGCTCGCTCGCCACCCGCGCCAGACCCAGCCGGCGCTGGCCGGCCAGCGCATGGTTAGGCGCGGCGATGACGACCAGCGGGTTTTCCAGAAAGGGATGCGCGACCAGATTCGATTCTTCCGGCGGGCGGCCCATGATGGCGAGGTCTTTTTCCGAATCGGCCAGCCGCGCCAGGATGTGCTCGCGGTTCGACACGTCGAGCGTCACCTTCACCTCGGGGTGGCGCTGGCAGAACGCCGCGATGAGCTTGGGCGCGAAGTAGTTGGCCGTACTGGCGATGGTGATGTCGAGCTGGCCGCGCCGCACGCCGCGCATTTCTTCCAGTTCGAGCTGGGCTTCGGACACCTTGGCCAGAATCGCCTGGGCGTGCCGAAGCAGCACCCGGCCAGCGTCGGTAAGGTGGATTTTCTTGCCGATCTGGTCGAACAGCGGCATTCCGGCCTGTTCCTCCAGCTGCCGAATCTGCATGGAGACGGCCGGCTGCGTCATGTAGAGCGCCTCGGCGGCGCGGGTGTAGCCGCCCAGCCGGGCGGCGGCTTCAAAGACCTGGAGCTGGCGCAAGGTGATGTGCATGCGGGCAATGATAACCTTTGGTTATGGTTTTCATCATCAATATGAATTGTCAATTATGCAATTCCGCGCGTAGGGTTACGTTCGCGTCATGGCCCCCGGGTCGTGGCAAAGTCATCGGGAAGCTTTGAACAAGCGCCCTGCGGGCACGCGGGATGGTTGTTCAGGGTTTCCTGGGGTCGGCGCAATTGGTCGGCCAAATTCGGGTTTGGAGTACTTGTCTTCTGAATCAGCACGCTAAGGAGTAAACATATGGCAGTGAAAACCTACCAGGCCGGGGTAAAGGAATACCGGCAGACCTACTGGATGCCGGAGTACACCCCTCTGGATACCGACATCCTCGCCTGCTTCAAGATCACCCCGCAGGCCGGGATCGATCGTGAAGAAGCCGCCGCCGCCGTCGCCGCTGAGTCGTCGACCGGTACGTGGACCACGGTGTGGACTGACCTCCTGACCGACATGGACTACTACAAGGGCCGCGCCTATCGCATCGAAGACGTGCCCGGCGACGACACCTGCTTCTACGCCTTCATCGCTTACCCGATCGACCTGTTCGAAGAAGGTTCGGTCGTCAACGTGTTCACCTCGCTGGTCGGCAACGTGTTCGGCTTCAAGGCGATCCGCGCCCTGCGTCTGGAAGACATCCGCTTCCCGATCGCCTACGTGAAGACCTGTAACGGTCCTCCAAACGGCATCCAGGTCGAGCGCGACGTGATGAACAAGTACGGCCGTCCGCTGCTGGGCTGTACCATCAAGCCGAAGCTGGGTCTGTCGGGCAAGAACTACGGCCGCGCCGTGTACGAATGTCTGCGCGGCGGTCTGGACTTCACCAAGGACGACGAAAACATCAACTCCCAGCCGTTCATGCGCTGGAAGCAGCGTTTCGACTTCGTACAGGAAGCCACCCTCAAGGCCGAGCAGGAAACCGGCGAGCGCAAGGGTCACTACCTGAACGTCACGGCGCCTACGCCTGACGAAATGATGAAGCGTGCCGAGTACGCCAAGGAAATCGGCGCACCGATCATCATGCACGACTACATCACCGGCGGCTTCTGCGCCAACACCGGCCTGGCCCAATGGTGTCGTGACAACGGCATGCTGTTGCACATCCACCGCGCCATGCACGCCGTGCTCGACCGCAACCCGCACCACGGTATCCACTTCCGCGTGCTGACCAAGATCCTGCGTCTGTCGGGTGGCGACCACCTGCATACCGGTACCGTCGTCGGCAAGCTGGAAGGCGACCGCGCCTCGACGCTGGGCTGGATCGACCTGCTGCGTGAGTCCTTCGTGCCGGAAGACCGCTCGCGCGGCATCTTCTTCGACCAGGACTGGGGTTCGATGCCCGGCGGCTTCGCCGTGGCTTCGGGTGGTATCCACGTGTGGCACATGCCCGCACTGGTCACCATCTTCGGCGACGACTCGGTGCTGCAATTCGGCGGCGGCACGCTGGGCCACCCCTGGGGCAACGCTGCCGGCGCGCACGCCAACCGCGTCGCGCTGGAAGCCTGCGTCCAGGCGCGCAACGAAGGTCGCGCCATCGAGAAGGAAGGCAAGGAAGTGCTCACCGCTGCGGCTGCGCACTCGCCCGAACTGAAGATCGCCATGGAAACGTGGAAAGAGATCAAGTTCGAGTTCGACACCGTCGACAAGCTGGACATCGCGAACAAGTAATTGAAAGGCGGGGTGCGTCTGCGTACCTCGCCTGACTCAACCTGAAAGGACATAGAAATGGCCGTACAAGCCTACAAAGCCGCTACCAAGTACGAAACCTTCTCGTACCTGCCTTCCATGACCGCCGACCAGATCCGCCGCCAGATCGCCTACGCGATCAGCCAGGGCTGGAACCCCGCCGTCGAACACAGCGAGAAGGGCGTTTCCGCTCGCGTGAACTACTGGTACATGTGGAAGCTGCCGCTGTTCGGCGAACAGTCGGTTGACACCGTGCTGGCCGAAATCGAAGCCTGTCACCGCGAGTTCCCGAACCATCTGGTTCGCTTTCTTGCGTATGACAACTACTCGCAAAGCCAGGGCATGGCTTTCGTCGTCTACCGTTGATGGATTCCCGGGCGGCTGCCGCCCGGGGCTGGAAGCGATAGCGACACACCCGGGAGTCATCCCGGGTGCGTAACACGCAACGAACGTTTAACCGGGTTCGTTGCGGCGACGGCCGGCGAGGACCGTCGCCCCAACGAACCGATTCTTTCGAGGACTGTGATGACACACGCCGCAGAAAGTCACGCCGGTGCGACCCTTTCGGGTCGTGAACTGGCGCTGCAACGCCGGCAGGCCATGGCCTTGCACGGCAAGAACGGGGCGGGCAAATCCGCCCCCGCGAAGACGCGCCCGACGGCGGCCAGCTGGTCCGAGCCCGCGCCTGTCGCGAGCACGGCCCAGGCCGCCTACGCAGCTCCCGCGCACGCCGATGAGCAGGCGCTGATTGCGCAGCTGCGCAACGCCTCCAACGTGAACGCCGCGCGTGCACGCCGCGAAGCCCTGTCCAGATCGGGCAAGGCTGCGCTGCAAAAAACCGCTGCCACCCGCCCGACGGGTCGTGTGCGTCCCACCCAGACCGCGATGGGGGCCGAAAGCCGTCCCGCCGGTTGTGGCTGCGGCTGCGGCGGAACGAATCCCGCGTGCGGCACCACGGTGGCCCCGGCCGCTGCGGTGAGCAGCGAATCTTATGAAACCCGGGTTGCGAAGGCACCCGAACAGGCTACCGGCCGCGCGCTCGCCCGCGCCCGCCGTGCTGCGCTCGCGCAGGATGGCAAGTCGGGTCTGAAGCGTGTCGCGCAAGCCACCAAGATTGCTGCCGCGATGCCGGGCCAGGACTGGCAGGCGGCCATCACCAAGGGGGCAACCGGCCGTCAGGTCGCCATGCAGCGCCGTCTGGTTCAGGCGCTGGCGGGCCGTGCCGGCACCAGCAAGGCTGATTCGTCGCGCCCCAGCGGCCGTGTGCGTGCGCGCAATGTCGCCGCGCCGACCAAGGTGGAAGAAGGCCACACCCTGTTGGGCCAGTCCGTGACTGGCACGATGACCGACCGCAGCCGCAAGGTGACCGGCAATGAGCCCGGCTCCTGCCGCCCCGTGACCGGCACCGAATACGTCGGTGCGGAGCAGTTTGACAAACTCTGTGATGCGAAGCGTCCGTCGCCGAACCCCGCCAAGGTGGGCGTGTCGACCACACTGCGCGAGCATCGCGTGTCCGGTACCGAAGTGGGTCGCTCGCAAAAAGTGACGGGCGACGAGCCGGGTGCCTGTCGTGGTATCACCGGCACCGAATACCTGTCGGCCGAGCGCTACGCGGAATTTTGCGCCAGCAAGCCGACTGCGGCACCCGCCAAAGTCGGTGTCACCGAAACGCAAAAGGGCGAAAAGCTCAGCGGCACCATGGTCGGTCGTTCCGACAAGGTGACCGGCGACGAAACCGGATCGGATCGTAATCTCACCGGTACGCGCTACATGTCGAACGGCGCGGATACCGCACCCGACAAGGTGGACGTGAGCCACACCGCAGGCGGCAAGACCGTCACCGGCACCGCCGTGGGCCACACCGCCAAGATCACCGGCGACGAGCCGGGTGCTTGCCGTGGCATCACCGGTACCGAGTATCTCGCCGCCGAGCAGTATTCGTCGGTGTGCGGGGCCGAAGCGCCTGCGCATCCGCGCAAGGTCAGCGTGATGTCCTCGCGCGACAGCGAAATCGTTTCGGGGACGAGCGTGAACCGTGCCGATAACGTGACCGGCAACGAACCGGGTTCGTGCCGCGCCATCACGGGCAGCCAGTACTACACGCAGTCGGACTTCGCGCCGCTGTGCAACACCGGTAACGGCGGCAATGCCGGTAGCGCCGGGCCGCGCAAGGTCAGCGTCATGCCGACGCTCGGTGGCCGTTCGGTCACCGGCACCGAGGTGGCACCCAGCCCAAAATTGTCCGGTGACGAGTCGTACGGGTGCAAACCCGTCACCGGTATCGATTACATCGGCACGCAGCAGCTTGCTGCCGTGTGTGATGTGGGCACCCAGAATTCCGTTACGCCTGTCGCCAAGGTCGTCGTTGACGCCACCTTGCGCGGCCAGTCTGTGACGGGCAGCTATCCCGGCCGTGCCGGTCGTGTGACGGGCAACGAAATGGGCGCGTGTTCGCCGGTTTCGGGCACGCCCTACATCGGCCGTGGCCAGTTCCAGGCATTTTGCCCGGCCCCCGATCTGGCAGCGCAGACCGCGCGCGTGCGCCAGTCCGCCGTCATCCCGGCCACTGCGGTGACGGGCGACCGTCCCGGCGCGGGCGGCTCGGTGATGACCGGCGACGAACGTGGCGCGTGTGAAGTAATTTCCGGCACGCCCTACGTGGGGGTGGACAACACCACCAGCCAGTGTGCGAGCAGCGGTCGTTTCGTTTCGCGCGCACGCGGCTTCGATGTGCCGTCCGCGGTGCCTGCGCCGCTGGATTTCAGCGTCGAGTCGCCGGCCCGCTATGCGCAGCGCCAACGCTTCAATGACGTGACCGGCAATTCCTTCGCGGTCGATCGCATCACCGGCCCGGTCAACAAGGCGGATGGTCTGATTACCGGCACGCCGGAATTCCGCCACCGTGACACCGTGTCGGCAGCGGTCGAAGAAGCCGATGCGGTCGCCGCCGCGCGTCGTTTGACGGGCGAAGGCCGTGAAGGCTCGCGCATCACCGGCGACGCCTGGCATGCCCAGACCCGCGTCACCGGTACCGAAGGCGCGTCCAGCCTCAATCGCAATTCCTCGCAGCGTGGCCAGCCGCGCGGGGCAGGGGTGAACGCCCAGGTGTTCCGCGAGATCGAGCGCGTCGAAGTGCCCGAATCGCGCATCACCGGCTCGGCCGGCAACAGTGGCAAAGGTGCCGTCGTCACCCTGTCGGGTGGGGCGCGCGGTTAAGCGGATTGAATCGTCATGAACACGCGTAAACGTCTCGTTGCCATGCGTCAGATCCAGGCCCGCGAAGCCGGACCCGGTGCCCTGCACGCGGTTCGGGCGGCGGCCGAGGTGGGCGGGCTCGCCAACCCGGCGTGCAGCCTGGGTGCGGGGCAGCGTTGCGAGCATGCGCTGGTCGATGCCGAACTCAACCGCCGTCTTTATGAGTACGAGCAGACGGTGCGTGGTCGCTTCAGCGGCATTGTGTCGGCGCTGAAGGATATTTCGGCGACCCAGCACGACCATGATTTCGCCAGCCGTGCCCAGCGCATCGCGCTTGACCGCCTGGGCTACGCGCTGCCGCAGGGCCTGCTCGACAATGCCTGGGTATCCGGGCTCGACATGAAGGCGCTGCACTCGCACTGCATTTTCGAGAGCTTCCGCACCAGCGTGGGCGAAACCGAACGCGACCAGGCTCCCTGGCTTGACCGCATGCCGCTCACCGCTGAGTTGTTCGCCGACTGTGGCTACCACACGGTTGACATCAGCCCCTGCGCCGATGGCCGCCTGCAGGGTCTGTTGCCCTTCGTGTTTCGCATGGCACCCAGCAGCAACATGGTCGTGAAGGCCTATGCCGGTGTCATGTTCGACGTGGAAGCCGATGTGATCGACTGGAGTCACCGCGAACTCGAACGTCTGTCGGGTGCCATTCCCGGCGGCGAATCGCAGAACTACCTGAAGATTGCGGTCTACCACTACAGCAGCTCGCACCCCTGCGATCAGGGCTGTGCCGCGCACGGCAGCAACGACAAAGTGGCTGTCGAGTCGGCGCTGGGTCGTCTGAACGAACTGCGCGAGGCCGTGGAAAACACCTACGGCCTGGGTGCGGCCCCCGAGGTGTTGCTGGTTGGTCTCGATACCGATATCGACGCGCTGCGCATTCATCTGCCGGATGCAAATGGCGAGGTGAACGCCTACCGTTACGTTGATACCGCCGTGCTCTACCGCGACACGCTGGGCATGAGCCGCGAAGCCGCGCGCGCCAGGATCGCCGCCGCGCTTGCCAGCGCCGAGGCCGCCGACGGCTGGGCCGAAGGCCAGGGCAAGATGGCCGACGGCATGTGGAAGCTGGTGCTCGCGCTGGCCGAGGCCAATTTCTCGCAGATCGAATACGTGATCCAGCACCACGCCGGCCGCTATGCCGTGCTCGGCCACGACGAAGAATTCATCTGCGCCGGCGAGGCGATGAGCGAGTTGCAACTGCGCAACCTGTTCTACTTTGCGCACCTCGACACCGTCGAGGAGGGCGCGGCCGACATGGACGTAGGGATCAAGATCTTCACCGGTCTCAACATCCGTCACGGCCTGCCGGTGCCGGTGCTGGTGCATTTCCATTATTCGTCGCGCGTGCCGGGCGCGCGCGACCGTGCTGTGCTGCGAGCGAAACGGGTCAAGGCTGCCATCGAGGCGCGTTACCCGGCGCTCGTCGCACAGGGTTTGTTGAATTGCCGCATGGCGGTGTCCGATCGTGACGGCAGCGAGCGCTGCGCCGTGATCGAAGACGCCGTCGCGGACGCAGGACATTGAGGAACGTTCGATGAGGTGTGCTCAATGAGAATCATGCGCGTCGAAAAAACCCTGGTATCGACCAACCGGCTCGACCAGTTCGGCCACAAGCCGCTTTTGGTCGTGCAGGAAAAAATCGGCGGTGTGCGCGCTGTTGCGGTTGACGCAGTCGGCTGCATCCCGGGTGACTGGGTGATCTGCGTCAGCTCGTCGGCCGCGCGTGAAGCAGCGGGCAGCCGGGAGTTTCCGTCGGATCTCACCATCGTCGGCATCATCGACCACTGGGACGCGGAAGCGAGCGCCTGATGGAAATCATGCGCGTCCGCGGCGATCTGGTGTGCACACGGCGAGTGCCGGGCCTGAAGGCCGCCTCGCTGCGCGTGCTGGAGACGAACAAGGGCGGGCTGCTGGTCGCCACCGATCCGGTGGGTGTGCCGGCAGGCAAATGGGTATTCACCAACGTGGGCAGCGCGGCCCGCCTGGCGATGCCGGATGTAAAGGTAATGACCGATCTCACCATCTGCGGAATCATCGACGACTGGGATGCGTGAGACGGGCAAAGAAGCACCGCTCTTAATGGGCAACATGGCGGCCGCGCAGCGGGCGCTGGCGCGGTAAGGCAAGGCAAATTTCGTTATTAACTCGAACTGAAAAGGAGTACTGAAATGGCTGAACGTATGGGTATTGCACTCGGCATGATCGAAACCCGTGGTCTGGTTCCCGCAATCGAAGCGGCGGACGCGATGACCAAGGCGGCTGAAGTGCGTCTGATTGGCCGCCAATTCGTGGGCGGTGGTTACGTGACCGTTCTGGTTCGCGGCGAAACCGGTGCGGTGAACGCAGCGGTTCGCGCCGGTGCCGATGCGTGCGAACGCGTGGGTGACGGTCTGGTGGCAGCGCACATCATCGCCCGCGTCCACAGCGAAGTCGAAGGCATTCTGCCGACCGCCCCCCAGGCCTGAGCCTGATTTTCAATTTTCATTAGGAGCAACAACATGGCAAGCGTGACTGGTATTGCACTCGGCATGATCGAAACCCGTGGTCTGGTTCCCGCAATCGAAGCGGCGGACGCGATGACCAAGGCGGCAGAAGTCCGTCTGGTGGGTCGTCAATTTGTGGGCGGTGGCTACGTGACCGTTCTGGTTCGCGGCGAAACCGGTGCGGTGAACGCAGCGGTTCGCGCCGGTGCCGATGCGTGCGAGCGCGTGGGCGACGGTCTGGTTGCGGCGCACATCATCGCCCGCGTCCACAGCGAAGTCGAAGGCATCCTGCCCTCCGCCCCCACGGCTTGAGTTTGAATCGTGGACGGCGGCACAGCACGTCCCGAACTGTTGATTGGAGAAATGCAAATGGCTAGCGTGACTGGGATTGCCCTGGGCATGATCGAAACCCGTGGTCTGGTTCCCGCGATTGAAGCGGCGGACGCGATGACCAAGGCGGCGGAAGTGCGCCTGATCGGTCGTCAATTTGTCGGCGGCGGCTACGTGACCGTTCTGGTGCGCGGTGAAACCGGCGCGGTGAACGCAGCGGTTCGCGCCGGTGCCGATGCGTGCGAACGCGTGGGTGACGGTCTGGTTGCGGCGCACATCATCGCCCGCGTCCACAGCGAAGTCGAAGGCATCCTGCCGACCAAACCCGATGCATCGGGTGGCGGTCGCGATGCTGAAATCACGATGACCCAGAGCTGACCGGCTCGGGACACGGTGACGACATGAGCGTCGATCCGCGAACGCTGGGCTGGCTCGCGCGCGCGCTCACCCACGAAATGAGCGCGGTGCAGCAGTACCTCGCCCAGAGCGTGCTCGCCCGCCTGTGGGGCGACGAAAAACTCGCGGCCGAATTGCGTCACGAGGCGGTCGAGGAACTGGGCCACGCCGAACGGCTGATGGCGTCGCTGATCCGGCTAGGCGTTGCCCCGTCTGCCGGCAACCTGCCGCCGTCGCGCCTCGGGCGCACGGCGGACGCGCTGCTGGCGGCCGACCATCAGCTCGAAGTTGACGCTGTGCGTCTGTACCAGCAGGCGCTGGCCCATGCCGAGCGTATGCGTGACGGCGAGAGCGCACAGCTTTTTGCCGACATCCTGCGCGAGGAGATGGAACACGTGAACGCGCTGACCCAACTGGGCTCGGGAGATCGGCATGGCTGATATGCCCCCAAACTGGGAAGCGCGGGGCAAGCCCCCCACGCTGTTCCGGCGTTTTTCGTTTGGTAGCTATGGGGAAACCCGGGCTTTTCTCGACGCGCTCGCCGCGTTGTCGGAAGAGACCGGCGTCCATCCGCAGAACATCAACTTCGGTACGACCTATGCCAACGTCACGCTCGAAGCGGCCGACGGCGGCCATCTGACCGAGGCGGATGCGGCGTTCGCGCGGCGGGTCGATGCCCTGGTCGGAGGGACCTGACATGGCAACCCGGATCATTGCGGTCATCAACCAGAAAGGCGGCGCGGGCAAAACCACGCTGACCATGAATCTGGCGGCCGGGCTGGCGCAGCGTGGCGAAACCGTGGTGGTTGACCTCGACCCCCAGGGCTCGGCGTTGCAGTGGGCGAGTTCGGGTGCTGCCCCGTTTCCGGCCACGGTGAAAACCCTGAATGGCCGCTGGGACGCGGCGGAACTGAAAAAGACCTTCAAGGCCTATCAATACGTGGTGCTCGACTGTCCGCCGTCGATCGACGCGCATGGCCCGCAAGCCGCCATGCGGGCCTGCGACCTGGCGCTGATTCCGGTGCTGCCGTCGCCGGTCGATCTGTGGGCCAGCCTCAAGCTGCCCGAGGAAATCGCCGAAGCGAAAAAGCGCAATGCCGGGCTCAAGGCTTACCTGGTGTTGAACCAGCTCGAACCGAAAAGCGCACTGTCGGTGGCCATGCACGACGCGCTGGCCGAATTCGGCCTGCCGGTACTCGATGCCGGCATCCGTCGTCGCGCCATCTACCGGGCGGCCGCGCTCGAAGGGGTGGCGGTCTACCAGTTGGGCAGCCGCGGTGCACCTGCCGTTGCTGAAATCGAAGCCATAATCAATGAGGTGATCGCATGAGCACGATGAAAGACAAACTTACCGCCAGCGTCCGCCAGGCCAAATCGGCCCAGCAATCCGGGGCCAGGAAAGCTGCCCAGCCTGCGGCCAAACGGGCAGCCGCAAGCAAGCCCGTTGCCGCCACCAAACCTGCGCCCAAGGCCGCTGCCCCCAAAGCTGCGCCGGCCGCCAAGGCCGCGCCTGCGGCCAAACCGGCCGCAGCCAAGCCAGCCGCACCCCAACGCGCCACAACGGCGGGTGTGCATGCGGGCGGCATTCCGGATTCCGCCACCAGTCTGCATCCGCAGCGCGTCTGGCCGGACTGAACAGTAAAGGAAGCTCCCATGCGTAACGACCCCTTCATGCGTACGTATTCGCCCCGTCAGGAAGCTCTGGCACGCGCGAGCGCCCAGCAGCGTCCGACCGCCGACGTGCGTCCAGCCTCGGAGCCCGGCAGCGCCCTGCTCGACGCCTATCGCGTCAAGAAAGAGCCTTACTACCGCAGCGTTGCTGACGAAGTCGAACTCTACGAAGCCGCCTACGCCGTGCGGATGCCGGTGATGCTGAAAGGCCCGACCGGCTGTGGCAAAACCCGCTTCGTCGAATACATGGCGTGGAAACTGGGCAAGCCGCTCATTACCGTGGCGTGTAACGAAGACATGACCGCATCGGATCTCGTGGGTCGCTTTCTGCTCGACGCCAACGGCACCCGCTGGCAGGACGGCCCGCTGGCCGTCGCCGCGCGCCACGGCGCGATCTGCTATCTGGACGAAGTGGTCGAAGCCCGCCAGGACACCACCGTGGTGATCCACCCGCTGACCGACGCCCGCCGCCAACTGCCGCTGGAAAAGAAGGGCGAGATGATCGAAGCCCACCCGGACTTCCAGATTGTCATTTCGTACAACCCCGGCTACCAGTCGCTGATGAAGGACTTGAAGCAGTCGACCAAGCAGCGTTTCGGTGCGCTCGACTTCAACTACCCCGAACACGAAGTCGAAGCCGAAATCGTCGCCCACGAATCGGGTGTGTCGATCGACGTGGCCAAGAATCTGGTTCACATCGGCGAGCGCGCGCGCAATCTCAAGGGCCACGGCCTCGACGAAGGTCTCTCCACCCGGATGCTGATTTACGCAGGTAGCCTCATCGCCAAGGGCGTGCCGGCACTGGGTGCCTGCCGCATGGCGCTGGTGCGCCCGATCACCGACGATCCGGACATGCGCGACGCGCTGGACTCGGCGGTTACCACCTACTTCTGACAGGCCACGGGCGGGGTGGTGTTGTGGGGTCATCGTGAGATGACCGCAACGCCCGACGCCTGACCCCTCACGCCTTACCGAATCATGGCCATCCACATCGAAGAGTACAGCGAGCTGCTGGACGAGCTTCCCACCGACGCGCAGGACGTACTGCGTGGGTCGTGGAACGAAGCCGCGCGCGCGTTTTCTTCACGCGGGCTGGACAACTTCATGAAGGGCGCGGTGGCGCTGCACAACCTCGGGCGCGGCGAGGAAGTCGTCGTCTCCTATTTGCAGGCCATGCCGGATGTTGCACGCGCCATCGGCGAGGACGTGCTGCCGGACATCGTCAATTTCCTGCTCGGCATGGCGTCGAAGACTTCCGGCCAGGTGCTGGCGCTGATCGCCGGTACTGCGCCGCTCGCCGCCGAGCGCCTGGGCGACGAAAACGTCTTCCGCAATTACCTCAATGTGCTGTCGATCATGCTGGCGTCCGCGCCGCGCGGCCTGCGGCCGATGCTGGAGAACCTCGACCGGCTGCTGACCCAGCTCACGCTCGGCGGCTTGCGCCGCTGGGTAATGTGGGGCGCGCAAGCCTACAAGGCCGATTTTGACGGCCAGCAAAAGTACTTCTCGCTGCAAAGTCCGGACGCGTTGTCGGTCTTGCAGCAGGAGCGCAAGGGCACCCTGTTCGTCGACGTGCAGCGGCGGCTCAATATCTATTTGCGCGCGATGTGGGGGCGGGACTTCTTCCTGCGCCCGACTGCGGGCGACTATGAATCGCGCGAAGGCCTGAAACCCTATATCGAGCGTTTCGTCGTCCACATCGCCGACGCCTACGACGACTATCGTCCGCTGGGCGATGCCACGCCAGAAGCGCAGATCGTGTCCGGCGTGGAGATCTATCGCGCCGCCGCCAACCATTGCGCCGCGCACCTCGTCTTCAGCAAGGAACCGCTGTCGATGCAGATGCTCTCCACGCTGCAAATGGGCGTGATCGAAGCGATGGAAGACGCGCGGGTGGAAGCGCTGGCGATCCGCCAGTTCCCCAATATGCGTGCGGCATGGCTTGCGCTGCATCCGCTGACGGACTACGCCGAGCCCAAAACCATCGGCGAGCTCATCAACCGTCTTGCGCGTGCGCTGCTCGAATCTTCCGACGGTAGCGTGTCGCCCGACCCGCATCCGTGGGTGCAAAAGGGCGTCGAGCTGTTCCGCGCCGCCGCTGCGGAAGCGGGTGCGCTCGATACGGCGCAGACGGCGTGGAATCTGGGCGTGGAACTGGTTCATCACCTGCCCGGGGGCCTGCCCGAATACAACGCCCGCACCGACAAGCTGGTGGCGGTCTACCGCGACGACAACCGCACGGTGTGGGAGTCGGAAGAGTACGACGAGGCCGAGGCGCTGGAAGCGACCTGGGGGCCGAAGCAGATCCGCAAGAAAGTCTCCGTGATGGAGATGGTCAACGAGGTCAACAACGAATTCGCCGGCGACGACGCCGAGGAAATCTGGGTGCTGGAGACCGAGTTTTTCCTGGATCAGGAAGGCGTGTCGATCAACTCGCTCGAAGGCCGCCCGCCGATGGCCGACCCGGTGCATTACCACGAGTGGGACTACACCATCCAGCTGGAACGCCCAAGCTGGGTGACGGTGCTGGAGCGGCATCCGCAGATTGGCGATATTGCCGTCATCGACAAGATCATCGACGACAACAAACCCACGATCTCGCGGCTCAAATTCCTTATTGAATCGATGATTCCGCAGGGGATGCAGCGCATCCGCCGCGTCGAAGACGGCGACGAGCTCGACATCAACGCCGCCGTGCGGGCCATGATCGACATTCGCATGGGCCAGCAGCCCGACACCCGCATCATGATGCGCTACAAGCGCAACGTGCGCGACCTGGCGGTGATGGTGCTGCTCGACATGTCCGAGTCGTCCAACGACAAGGTCAAGGGGCAGGACTACAGCGTGATCGACCTCACGCGTTCGGCCACGGTGCTGCTCGCCGACGCGCTCGACCGGATCGGCGACAGTTTCGCGCTGCATGGTTTCTGCTCCGACGGCCGGCACGACGTGCATTACTACCGCTTCAAGGATTTTGACGCGCCCTACAGCGACCTGGTGAAGGCGCGGCTGGCCGGCATGAAGGGCGCGTATTCCACCCGCATGGGCGCGGCGTTGCGCCACGCCGGCAGCGTGCTCAAGCAGCAGGCCAAAACCCGCAAGGTGTGCTTTGTGATTACCGACGGCGAGCCGGCGGACAACGACACGCGCGACCCGCAATATCACCGCCACGACACCAAGCGTGCGGTCGAGGAACTGGCGCGCGAAGGCGTCACCGTCTATGCGCTGTCGCTGGATCCGCAGGCCGACAACTATGTGTCGCGCATCTTCGGGGCCAAGAACTACACCGTCATCGACCACCTGGAGCGTCTGCCGGAAAAATTGCCGATGCTCTACATGGGGCTGACCAAATGAGCGGCGCGCGGCAGGGTGTCTGCGGTATCATCGCGCGCTTTGTTAGCCGCGCCTCCCGGTTTTCTGCACGTCCATGAAGGTCAGTCTCCGCACCTTTGTTTTCATCGACTCGCTGCAACCGCAGCTGGCCTCCTACTTGGCCACGTCCTCGCAGGGCTTTCTGCCGGTGCCGGGCGATGCCTGTCTGTGGGTGGAAGTCGCACCCGGCATGGCGGTGCATCGCCTGTCCGACATCGCCTTGAAGGAAACCAATGTGCACCTTGGCGAGCAGGTCGTGGAACGCTCGTTCGGCTCGATGGAAATCCACTATCGCAACCAGAGCGAGGTGATGGAAGCCGGCGACATCATCCTGCGCCAGCTGGGCACCACCGAAGACACCCGCCATTCCTGCAAAATCGCGTGGAATGAAATCATCCGCGGCATGACGCCGGATCACACCACGCTCATCAACCGCCAGATGCGCAAGGGCTCGATGATCCTGCCGGGCAAGAGCATGTTCATTCTCGAAGTCGAGCCGGCGGGTTACATCGTCTACGCCGCCAACGAAGCCGAGAAGGGCGCGCACATCACGCTGGTCGACGTGAAAGCGTTCGGCAACTTCGGGCGGCTGACGATGATGGGTACCGAAGCCGAAGCCGAAGCTGCGCAGGCTGCCGCCATCAAGGCCATCGAACAACTCAACCTGCGCGCCCGCCACGGGCACGACTGACCCCGCGATTCAGGCCGCCGGCCTGGCGCTGACCGCTTCGACCAGATTGTCCGCATACCCGGCGCTGCCTGCCTCGCCCAGCACCCCGGCTTTTTCCAGCTTGTGCCGCACGCGGGTATTGGCCTCGCAGATCACCACCCGGATGCCGCGTTTTGCCAGTTTGGCAATGACGTTCTCCAGTGTCTGGATGCCAGTGAGATCCATGAACGGCACCAAGCGTAAGCGGATGACCAGGGTTTTCGGGTCGGTGTGGGTGGAGAGCAGGGCGCGTTCGAGATTTTCCACCGCACCAAAGAACAGCGGCCCCTCGATGTCGTAGACCAGGGTGTCGGCCGGTAGCACCTCGATACCGTGGCGTGCGAGCAGCTTGTCGTCGGCCGGATGCGCGTCGAAGGTTTCGGTCATGCGGCGAATCACGTGTAGCACCGCCAGCAGCACGCCCACGTTCACCGCCACCACCAGATCGGCAAACACCGTCAGCACAAAGGTGATGAGGAGAATGGCCCGGTCGGCGCGCGGGGCTTTTTTCAGGATGTGCGCAAAATGGCCGGCCTCGCTCATGTTCCACGCCACCACGAACAGGATCGCGGCCAGCGCGGCCAGTGGAATATGTGCGGCGAGCGGGGCAAGAAAGAGGATGATCGCCACCAGCACGCCGGCGTGGGCGAGCCCGGCGAGCGGGCCGGTTGCGCCGTTGCGGATATTGGTGGCAGTGCGGGCAATGGCTCCGGTGGCGGCAAAGCCGCCAAACAGCGGTGCAACCACGTTTGCGAGCCCCTGACCGACCAGTTCCTGATTGGCATCGTGGCGGGTGCCGGCCATGCCGTCGGCCACCACGGCAGACAGCAGCGATTCGATGGCACCCAGCATGGCAATGGTGAACGCAGGCCCGATGAGCGTCACGATCTGGGCAAAGCTCACCTCGGGCAGCGCGGGTAGCGGCAGCGTGGCAGGAATGCCGCCGAACGCACTGCCCAGGGTGGCCACGCTTTGCAGATCGAGCAGCACAACGGCGGCGGTGGCCGCCACCATGGCGGTGAGCGGGCCGGGTATCCGCGCGAAGCCGGGCAGGCGCGCGGCATAGATCACCAGCAGCAGTGTGCCTGTCCCGACCAGCAAGGTGGCCGGGTCGAGCAGCGGCAGGGCCTCCAGCAGATGCCAGACTTTTTCGTGGAAATGTTCGCCACCCACCTTGGGCAGGCCGAGAAAATCACGCCACTGGCCGACGAAAATAATCACCGCAATGCCGGCCGTAAAGCCCACGATGACAGGCGCCGGAATGTAGCGGATCACCGTGCCCATGCGGGCGATGCCCATCAGCAGGAGGATCAGCCCCGCCATGATCGTGGCGATCTGCAAGCCGACGATGCCGTGCTGCGCGGTAACCACGGACAGCAGGGCAATGAACGCGCCGGTCGGGCCGGCAATCTGCATGCGCGTACCGCCCAGCAGCGACACCATCACCCCCGCAACGATGGCGGTGTAGAGGCCCTGTTCCGGACGCGCCCCGCTGGCAATGGCAAACGCCATCGCCAGCGGCAAGGCCACGATGCCCACCACCACCCCCGCCGCCAGATTGGGCAGCCAGTGGGCGCGTGCCAGCAAACCGGCTCGCCGGGCTTCGATCAGGGCAATCATGGCGGCACTCCCGGCCAAGAGTTATGTGTATAAGATTATAATCAAATGATGTTTATATGGGTTTATTGATACATGGAGAGGCAGGGTATGGAAACCAAAACCGCACGCTTCACGGTGCTGCTCGACCCCGCCAAGAAACAGGCGTTTGAGCAGTTATGTGCCAAACAGGATTTGACCCCGTCGCAGGTGGTGCGACAGATGATCCGGCAGTATCTCGACCAGCACGGCGTGACGTGGCAGCCGTCGGGCGACGGCAAGCCATGAAGACGGGAATGTGACCGGACGCAGCCGGCGGGTTAGAAGTGGACGACGGCGTCGCGCTTTTCACCCATGTGGGCAAGCGCTTTCTCCAGATCCATCTGGTTGGGATTGCTGCTGGAAGCGTTTGCCAGGCGCTCGAACAGTTCTTCCTGTTCGAGAATTTCACGGTGGCCATCGGCACGCTGCACAAAGGCCGCCCAGGGCACGAACTTGGTCTGCGGAAACTCGTCGCCGGGCAGGGGTGAAATATCGATATTGAGGCCTGCAAGAAAAACCAGATTGCGCCCCTGCATGGCCGGTGCCTGCGCCAGGCTGCGGTAGGTGCGTTCGAATTCGGCGAGCGTGTTGGCGCAGGCGGCCGTGAGCAGAGGGTGTTTGGACGACAGTATCCAGGGCATCGGCGTGATGAGGTTGGATTCGAGCTGGTCCTGGAAGGGATCGGGGCTGTCGCTCTTGTGACGGAAATAGAAATCCTCGGCGGCGAGCCGCTTGCCGATGGCGACGCTACCCTCCGTCGGCCAGGCATCCACGCCCAGCCGGGCGACGAGCTCAGGTGCGGCAAGGAAAATGTGACCGGTGCTGCGGGTGGCGGCTGGGCGTGGCTGACCATGTTCGGCCCCGGCCACCAGCCGGGGGGCGTGCAGGAACAGGCCTTCCTTGCGCTGGCGCGCGATCAGCATGTAGTCGATGAGTACGGCCAACTGGCCCTCGTGCCGCAACAGACGCACGTTCTCGCTGGCGTAATCGTATTCCTTGGCGTACCACTCGATGATGCGGCCGATCTTGCCGCAGCTACAGCTGTGGTGGGCATCGTCCGTATGCAGCCGGCGATACGTGCCGAATTCGCCGGTTTCCGGTTCGTAGCCGACGTGGCTGGCCTGCACCAGCACCAGATCCTTGGCGTGGTCGGCGTGCGGGCCGTGGCGGTCGGTGGAGACGATGCCGCCGACGCGACCGTGGTTGAACGGAAACGCGCCGAAATGCTTGGTGATGAGGATGATGGGGAAACCCTGCGACTCATCCGAGCAGAAGGCGCGTGAGGGCACGATCTTGCCCGGCGTGAAGCCCAACGACAGGCACCAGTTATAAAGCTTGGGGATGAAGGTGTTGTAGCAGAACATCCGGTCTTCTAGCCGGAAGCTGGCGAGTGCACTGGGCACTGCGGCGGGATCAGAGAACATGTCGGGAAAACATCAGTAAGGGCTGATATAATAACAAGATTTTATTCACCCCACGGCCCCGTTCCCCGAACTGGAAACGAATCGGTTCGGCGCGCCGACTGTCCACTGAATCAACCATGCAGAAATTCGACAAACTCAGACGTTTTCTCCCATTTCTTCGCTGGTTCCCGCTGAGCGGAAACGATATCAAGCTCAACCTGCTTGCCGGTCTGACCGTTGCGCTGGTTCTGATACCGCAGTCGATGGCGTATGCGCAGCTCGCCGGGTTGCCGGCGTATTACGGGTTGTACGCGGCCTTCCTGCCGGTGGCGATTGCCTCGATGTGGGGTTCGTCCAACCAGCTCGCAACCGGCCCCGTGGCCGTGGTGTCGCTGCTGACGGCGTCGTCCATCGCCACATTGGCCGCACCGGGCAGCGACGACTTCATCGCGCTGGCCATCATGCTCACCCTGCTGGTCGGCGTCATCCAACTGGCGCTGGGCGTGTTCAAGCTGGGCGTGGTGGTGAATTTCCTGTCGCACCCGGTTATTGTCGGGTTCACCAACGCGGCGGCGATCATCATTGCGCTGTCGCAGCTATCCAAGATTCTGGGCGTGTCGATGCCACGCAGTGAGTCCTTTATCAGCGACATTTCCGGGGTGTTTCGCCAGGTAGGCGATACCCATTTCCCGACACTCGCCATGGGTTTGGGTGCCGTTGCACTGATGTGGTTGATGAAACGCTTCGCGCCGAAACTGCCCGGCGTGCTGATTGTGGTGGTGCTCACCACCCTGATTTCGTGGGCCGTCGGCTTTGAGCGCAATGCCAATGGCCAGATTGCGCAGATTGCCGATCCCGTGCTGCGGGCGCAGGTGGAAGACGTGGCGCGCGTCAACGGCGACGTGAAACGCATCAATCTCGATATTTCCACCAAGAATGACGCACTCGCCAAGACCCTGAAAGCCGAGGGCCGGAGCAGCACCGCCGTGCGGCTCGAAGCCGATATCGCGCTGCTGCGCATTGATCTCGCCCGTTTTGAAGAAGAGTCGGCAGGCAAGCGCCGCGCGCTGCGCAAGATTCAGGTTGTGCGTCAGCTCGACGCCGAAGGCAACACCGTCGCCGTCTTCCCGGCCGGCACCGGGGCTGCCGGTGCCACGCTGGACGAAACCCGATACAGCATCCGCAAGGTGGAAGGCGACGGCTTCAAGCTGGTAGGCGGCGGCGAAGTGGTCGGTGCGATTCCGGAGGGGTTGCCCGAATTCAGTCTGCCCACCTTTGATATCGACAAGCTCGGGGCCATGTTCTCGGCCGCGCTGGTGATTGCGCTGGTCGGCTTCATGGAGGCCATTTCCATCGCCAAGGCGGTAGCGGCCAAGACCAAGCAGCGGCTCGACCCGAACCAGGAACTGATCGGTCAGGGCGTGGGCAATATCGTCGGCAGCTTCTCGCAGTCGTATCCCACCTCGGGCTCGTTCTCGCGAACGGCGGTGAACATGAACATGGGCGCCACCTCCGGGCTGTCGGCGGTGTTCACCGCACTCATCGTGCTGGTCGCGCTGCTGTTCCTCACCCCGCTGCTGTATCACCTGCCGCAGGCCGTGCTGGCGGCGATCATCATCATGGCGGTGGGCGGCCTGGTGAACGTCGAGGCGGTCAAGCACGCTTGGAAGGCGCACAAGCACGACGGCATCGCGTCCATCGTCACCTTCGTCGCCACCATCCTGTTCGCCCCGCATCTGGACACTGGCATCCTGGTCGGCGCGGGCCTTGCCATCCTGCTGTTCCTGCTGCGCACGATGAAGCCGCGTGTGGCCCTGCTTGGCCGCTACAGCGACGGCACCCTGCGCGACATCAAGGTAAATCCCGGCCTGCCGACCTCGCCGCACGTGATGGCGATGCGTTTCGACGGCTCGCTGTATTTCGCCAACGTGTCCTATTTTGAAGACGCCGTGCTCGAAGCGCTGGCCGAGCGGCCCAGCACGCGCGCCGTGCTCATCGTGGGCGACGCGATCAACCAGCTCGACGCCTCGGGTGAGGAAATCATCCATCACGTGGTCGAGCGGCTGCACGCCGCCGGCATCATGCTGGTGTTCTCGGGCCTCAAGCGTCAGGTCATCGAGGTCATGCGTCAGACCGGCCTCATCGAGCTGGTCGGCGAAGACAACATCTTCGCCACCGAATCGCAGGCCATTACCGCCATCTACGAACGGTTGGGCGAATCGGCGCAGGACGACCTGTTCTGCCCGGTCAAACCCAGGGTCGCGTAAGCCATGGAAGTCAATTCGATCGCCAAGAAACTGCTGTTCAACACCGTGCGGGTCGATACCGTGCTGGACGACGGCAGCGAAGGGTCGGGTACCGCGTTTGTCGTCAGCCACACCCACGCGCGCGGCACCATCACCTTTATCGTCACCAACCGCCATCTCGTCGACGGTGTCCGCAACGGCGGCCTGGTGTTCACCCAGAAGCGCAATGGCCAGCCGGCGATCGGCGAACGCTTCCAGCTCAACATCGAAGACTTCCCGGCGGCGTGGTTCCTGCATCCCGATCCCGAGGTCGATCTCGCCATCATCCCGATGCGCCCGCTGGAAGCGGCGGCCAACGAACGCGGGGTCGAGCTTTATTACCATCCCATCGACAGCCGGCTGGCGCTTAACGATGTCTCATCGCGTGCGCTCGACGCCTTCGAGGATGTGCTCTTCGTCGGCTACCCCAGCGGCGTGTGGGATCAGGTCAATCTCATGCCCATCCTGCGGCGCGGTACCACCGCCACGCCGCTCGCGCTCGACTTTGAAGGCCGCAAGGAATTCCTCATCGACGCGGCGGTGTACCCCGGCTCGTCCGGCAGCCCGGTGTTCATTTACCAGCCGGAGACCGCGCGGGCGGCGCAGGGCGTGGGCAGCCACATCCAGTTTGCCGGCGTGGTGGCGGCGGTTTTCTTCCGCGAGGAAGAAAATCATCTCGTCCCCGCGCCGGTGCCGGCCAACAATCACAGCAAGGTCATGGGCTCCGAAATGATCGACCTCGGGCTTGTCATCAAAGCCGAAGCCGTGCTTGAAGCGATGAATGCCTATCTCGGAAAATGGGTGGAGTGACACGATGGAAAGACCCGTATACCCCGGTTTTTACAATGACACCCATGGCATCACCCAGCTGGGTCGGGTGGTGCTTGATGCCTGGGTGTTCGGCATTCTGCCGGAAGACCAAGACTGCACCGGCTGGGATTTAGGCCGCATGCAGAACCTGATGAACGAAGTCGAAACCCGGTGGGACGAATACGGCAACCTGCCGAGCCGCCTGCCCCCCGAGCTGCTGGAACGCCACACCCAGCTTTACCGCGACGCGATGGAACGCGCGGCCGGGCGCGGCTGGAATCCCGAACTCGCGGACGAAGACTGAGACGCGCGCGAGCAGCCAACCACAAAAAAGCCAGACCGCAGTCTGGCTTTTTTGTGGCTGGCGGTGGCGTGTCAGACCGACGCCGCAAACCGCGCGTTCAAGGCGTTCAGTGCGATTTCCTTGTTGGGGAAAAGATTCTCGCGGCCGATGACGGTGTCGAGCCCGGCACGGTCGAGCGCCTCGCGCACCGGCTTTTTCAGGCCCGACAGCGCGAGCGTGATGCCAGCCTGTTTCAGGTCGCCGGCCAGCGCGCGCAATTTTTCCTCGCCGGTGGCGTCGATGCGGTTGATGCCGTTGCCGATGACCAGCACGGTCTTCGCGTCCGGAAACTGGCTGATCGCTTTCATCACCGCCTGCTCGAAAAACGCCGAGTTGATGAACACCAGCGAGGCGTCGAAGCGCAGCACCACGTAGTCGTCAGAAATCGGCGGCAGGTCGTGGCTGATCGCCCCGGCCAGGCTACCGTCGGCGGCGCGGCCCAGCACCTCGCTGCGCGGCTGCATCACGCCGTAGAGGAAGATCAGGATCGTGAGCACCACCCCCACCAGTACGCCGTTGGCAAGCTGCGGTGCCATCCACAGCGTGGCGAGGAAAGTGGTCAGTCCCACCACGCCGTCGCTCTTGTTCACGCGCCAGGCGTGGCTCAGGCTCTTGAAGTCGATGAGGCTGAACACCGCGCTCATCACGATGGCGGCCAGTACCGACTGCGGCAGGTGATAGAAATATTCGGTGAGATACAGCATGGTGATGATGACGCCCACCGCGCTGATGATCGCGTAAAAGCCGGATCGTGCCCCGGATTTGGCCGCCACCGCCGAGCGCGAGAACGAGCCCGAGACGGTGTAGCTCTGGAAGAAGCTGCCGACCATGTTGGCCAGGCCCTGACCGATCAGTTCCTGGTTGGGGTTGAGTTTTTCTCGGCTTTGCGCGGCCAGCGCGCGCGAAATCGACGTCGCTTCCATAAAACCGATCAGCGCCATCACGAAGGCGGTGCCCAAAAGGCCAGAAATCACGCCAAGGTCCATGCCGGGCAGCGCAAAGGCGGGCAAGCCGGCCGGTATGGCCCCCACCACCTGGCCGCCGCCGTTGAGTTTGATCTTGCCGTCCTTCACGCCGGCAAAGCGCCAGCTGTCGGCAAACCAGCCGGCGTCGGGGCCGGGCGCGCGGTACACCGTGACGCCGTTGACTTCCACCGGGGTCAGCGCGAAACGGTGTACCGACACGCGCAGGCCGTACAGCTGCTGCTTGAGGCTTTGTTCTTCACCTGCCAGTCGCAGTGCTTCGGCTTCCAGTGTGAAATCGTGGCGGTCAGTCTTGGAAAGCGTGCGCAACTGCTGGTTGAGTGCGTGTTGCGCCTCCTTGGTGGACTTGAGCGAGGCTTCCAGGCGGGCGTAATCCTCAAAGGCGATTCGGGCCGCCTGATTCTCGATCTGGGCGGGCGCGATCACCGTGGTTTTCTCGAAGCCGAGGCTGGCCGACAGCACCGTGCCGACGATGACGACGATGAGCACGCCCGGCAGCTTGGGCATAAAGCGCTTCAGCAGGGAAAGCAGCGCCAGCGTGCCCAGGCCGAAGGCGATGGTCTGCCAGTGCGCGAGCGGAAACTGCATCACCACCTGCGAAAGATCACGCAGAAACATGTCCGAACGCGGCATCGGCACGTTGATGAAGGTGTTGAGCAGCGACAGGCCGATGATGAGTGCGGCGGCGTTGGTGAAACCGTTGATCACCGGGTGCGAGGCCAGGTTGATGAGCACGCCCATGCGGAATGCGCCGAGCCCCAGCCGCATCACGCCCACCATCAGCGCGAGCGTCATCGACAGCGCGATGAATTCCTCGCTGCCGCGCGCCGCCAGCGGCTCGATCGCCGCCGCTGACATCAAGGACAGCAGCGCCACCGGACCGGTGTGCAGGAAACGTGACGCCCCCCACATCGACGCCACCATCACCGGCAGGAAGGAGGCATACAGGCCGTACACCACCGGCAGGCCGGCCAGCGCGGCGTAGGCCATCGCCTGCGGGATGAGGATCATCGCCACCGTGACGCCGGCGATGAGGTCGCCCCGGAGCGTGTCGGCGCGCATGGGAAACCAGTTCAGGAAGGGCAGGAATCGGGTCAGCATCATTCAGCGGCACGCAGTGCGTGCGGGTGCAAGGTGAAAAAAACGAACCGGCGCTTGCGCGCCGGTTGCGGGTAACAGGATACGCCAGCTCAGGCGGCGCGCGTTACTCCGGGCAGTACGGCACCGCGATGTTCCACCGCTTCGCCGCGCGCTGCAACCAGCACCACCGGCACCGGCAGGCTGTCGGGGCTCATTGCGCCACGCGTCAGGCGGTTGCCCAGAAAACCCGACTCGTTGCACACCAGAAAGGCCACGTCGGAGCGGCGCTTGAGCGCACTGGCCAGTACCTTCACCGGGTCGCCGGTGAGCACCACGCGCTTCACGGCAATGTTGGCTTCGGCCAGCGCGTCGTGGTGCGGGGCGAGAATGGCGTCGATCTCGCGCTCGCTCTGGAAGGAAAACACGGTCAGCCCGTGGTGCAGCCGAACACAAGTTTGCAGCACGTACTGCATCACGCTGGCGGGCAATTCGCTGCCGAGATACAGGCCGACTTGGCTGCGCGGTACGGCGCAGGTCGTGGTTTCCTGGGAGGCAGCGGCATGCTGCGTGGCGGCGACACCCGAACCGGCGAGCGCGCGGCTTTTTTGCGATAACGAGAGCGATTCGCCAGCGTGGGCAAATGAGAAGGCATTGAGCATACGCTTGAGGGCAGAAGTTTGAGTCATGGCAGTCTCCAGAAGAAAACGGGGAAGGATGGCTGTCTAAAAGCAGTGTCCGTGCCAGGAAAAATAACTTATTTAAATCATATACTTAAATTATTTTGCAGGGTTGTGGATGGCCGATTATGTTGCGGGGCGAAACACAAACCTGTTGCAAACCGTTACACTGCAACATCTTTTGCAACACTTGGGATCATGTCTAGCCTGCGCAGCAAAATTCTCGGAGCCTACGCCATTTCCAAACTCACCTTGCTCGGGTTTGCGGTGGTGGTGTTTGCCGACCTGCATTTTCTCAACCGGCAGATCGAAGCTGGCCAGGCGGCCGCCGATCTGCGCCGCGCGGCACTGGAAATGCGCCGCGACGAGAAAAACCTGTTTCTCTACGACGATCAGAGCGGGCTGAAGCACTTTTCCCGTGAAGCTGCCGAAGCGCGGCGTTTGCTGGTCGATTTCCGGCCCACTTTTGTCGGTATCGTGGGTGAGGCTGAGGTACGCGCCCTGGAAAAACTCATCGACGACTACGTCAAAGCCGTGCAGGCCTACCCACGGCTGACTGCAGCGCAGCACGCAGAAGCGAGCGAAAACATCCGCGATCAGGGAAGCCGGCTCTACACCACCACGCGCGAAATTCTCACCAGCGAACGCACCAAGCTCGCCCGCGCCACCAACGACGCGCGCGATCTGCTGCTGATCGCCCTGGTGACGGTCATCCTCATTGGCCTGGCAGGCGGCCTGTATCTTTTGCGCAGTGTGGCGCGGCCGCTGACTCGGCTGGAACGCGATCTGGTGGCCATCGACGAAGGCCGGGCCAACAAGCTGCTGTTGCCGTCCAATGACCGAGAACTGCGTTCCTTTGTCGATGCGTTCAACGCCATGCTTGCCCACATGCGCGCGCAGCAGGCCCAGGCCCGGCGCAATGAAAAAGTGGCCGCGCTGGGCGTACTGGTGTCGGGCGTGGCGCACGAGCTCAACAACCCGCTGTCGAATATTTCGACTTCCGCGCAATTGCTGCTCGAAGACGACGGGGCCGACGCCGAACTCAGGCAGCAATGGCTCGCGCAGATCGACGGCGAAACCGAACGGGCGCGGCGCATCGTGCGCCGCCTGCTCGACAGCGTGCGCAAGCCGCAACCCAACTTGCGCATGCACTCGGTGGCCGAGCTGGTGCAGTCGTCGCTGCGGCTGGTCGACACGCAATTGCCGGCTGGTGTGCACGTCTGCGTGGAAGCCCCGCCCGAACTCGAATGTGTGGCAGACCGTGAACGCATCCACCAGGTGATCATCAATCTGGTGAAGAACGCCGCCGACGCCGGTGCACGGCATATTTCCGTGTCGGCCAAGGCCATGCGCTGGGACGAGGTGGAGAGCGGGAATGCCCTCATTGCCGGCGATCCGGCGCAGGTGGCGGCGGCACCGCTTGCGCTCCGACTGTGCGTGCTGGATGACGGGCCCGGTATTCCCGAGTCGGTGCGCGACCAGATTTTCAATCCCTTTTTTACCACCCGGGCAGCGGGTGAAGGCACCGGCCTCGGCTTGTATCTGGTCGAGGAAATCGTCGCCGAGCACGCCGGTTGCATCGTGCTCATTTCACCGCCGACGGGCGGCTCGTGCTTCTCGGTCTGGCTGCCCCTGAACCCGCCCGCGTCCTCTCCTGCTGTCCTGATGCCTGCTGCCACATGAATCCGACTCCCCGCATTCTCCTTATCGACGACGAAGCCATCGCGCTCGCCAACCTCACCCACGTGCTGCGGCGGGAAGGCTACGACGTCATCGCCTGCAAGAACGGCGAGGACGCACTCGCCGAACTGCTGAAATCGCGTTTCGACCTGGTGCTCACCGACCTGAAAATGCCGGGGCTCGACGGCATGGACGTGCTGCGCCGCGTGCGTGTCGACACACCCGATACCCCGGTCATCATGATTACCGGTCACGCCACGCTCGACTCGGCGGTGGAAGCGATGAAGGCCGGCGCGTATCACTATCTGGCCAAACCGTTTCGCCTGGCCGAAGCGCGCGAGGTGGTGCGTGCCGCGCTCGAAATGGGGCGGCTGAAAAGCGAAAACCGCATACTCAAGAAGCAGGTCGATGCCGTACAGACGCGCCACACCATCGTCACGCAGAACCTCGCCATGCAGCGCCTGCTCGAAACCGCCCGGCAGATCGCCGACGCCGAATGCAGCGTGGTGATCCACGGCGAATCCGGTACCGGCAAGGAATTGCTCGCGCGGTATCTGCATCAGCACAGCCGCCGCCATGAAGGCGCGTTCGTGGCGTTCAACTGCGGCGCGCTGTCGGAAGACCTCGCCGCGAGCGAACTTTTCGGCCACGAGAAGGGCGCGTTCACCGGCGCGCAGTCACGCAAGATCGGTCTCTTTGAAGCGGCGCAGGGCGGCACGCTGTTCCTGGACGAAGTCGCCGAGCTGCCGCATTCGATCCAGATCAAACTCCTGCGCGTGCTGCAGGAACGCGAGGTGCTGCGGGTGGGCTCGGTGGAGCCGATCGCACTCGACGTGCGCGTGGTGGCGGCCAGCAACCGCGACCTCAAGGAAGCCGTCGAGGCGGGACACCTGCGCAACGATCTGTACTTCCGCCTCAACGTGGTCACGTTGTCGCTGCCGCCGTTGCGCGAACGACGCGACGATGTGCCGCTGCTGGCCTATTTCTTCCTGCATAAGTTTGCTGCGCTGGTCGGCAAGAACGTGCGCGAAATCGACGCCGAGGCGATGAAGAATCTGGCCGAGTACGACTTTCCCGGCAACGTGCGTGAACTGGCCAATTTCATTGAACGTGGTGTGGCGCTGGCGCAGGGCGACACGCTCTTGCCCGAGCACCTGCCGCAGCACCTGGGCGCGCTGACGGTACGCGTGTTCACCCCCGCGATGGCCGCCACCCCGGCCACGCTCAAGGAACAGGAACAGGAGCAGATTCGCCACGCGCTGTCGCTCGCCGGCGGCAACAAGAGCGAAGCCGCGCGACTGCTCGGGATCGACCGCGTGTCGCTGTGGCGCAAGCTGAAAAAGTTCGGCATCGAAGCCTGAGCCGACAGGTATCATGCGCGCCATGAATGCGACTGCCGACATTTTTGATACCCACCTCGAACAGTTCGACCTGGACGTGATCGAGGCGTCCCACGCCCAGCCGGTGATGGTCGATTTCTGGGCCGACTGGTGCCCGCCGTGCCGCGCGCTGACACCGGTGCTGGAGCGGGTGATTGCCCACCATGCGGGCCGCATCCGGCTGGCCAAGGTGGAAGTCGACGAAGGGGCCAATATGAAACTCGCGGGCCGTTACAGCTTGCGCGGTTTCCCTACGGTACTGCTGTTCGTGGAAGGCGAAATTGTCGGCCGCTTCGCCAGCGCGCAGTCGGAACGCTGGGTGCATGAGTTCATCGCCGAGCACACCGCGCTTGAATGAACCTTGGCTGAATAGGCCGCTGGTCGTGCTCGATACCAATGTCGTGCTCGATCTCTTCCACTTCCAGGATCCTTTAGTGCGGGCGCTGCGCAGCGCCCTGGACGCGGGCCGCCTGCGTGCAGCCGTCTCCGAAGCCACCTTTGACGAATGGCAGCGTGTTCTGACCTACCGCTACTTTGGATTGACACCGGCGCAGCAGCACCAGCGGGTGGCGCAATACCGCGAATGCTGCGATTGCTTTGTCCCGCCGGCGGTGTCGGGTGTGCCGAAATGCCGCGATCCTGACGATCAGAAGTTTCTCGATCTCGCCGCCGGCTTGCAGCGTCCTCTGGTGAGCAAGGATCGTGCGGTGCTCAGACTGAAACGCCGGCCCGGGCGATTGCCGTGCATTTTTACCCCGGCTGAGGCTGCGCGCTGGCTGGCTGGACTCGCCTGACGCGCGTTCAACCTAAAAACCGCAGTTGGACGCGCCCGAGGGTGCGTCGGATCGGGTGACCGCCGCGAAGCAACGACGCGGCAGGCCGGGGCCTGCAAGGAGGCGCGACAAAGGCAGGCGCACGAGCCGGCGTGCCATCGGGTGCGTAGTGCGCTCACCCAAACGGTGAGCGTGACCGGAACTGAAATCGTCAGGTTTCACGCAGAATTTGCGAGGGTGGTGAGCGATCAACTGCGGTTTTTAGGTTCAACGTTCGCTGGACAGGCTGCGGCGGGCGGCTTCGCTCACTGCGACCACGGCCGGGTGGGTGAGACGACGCTCCACCGAGATGGCAAAGAAGCGTTCGAGTATGTCCTGGGTGCGGCCGAGTTCGATGACACCGAATTGCGCCATCACGGCAGGCGCGACGGTGAGCGGCGCGGGAAACACCCCTGCACCTGCCTGACCAAAGGCGCTCATCAGGGCACTGTCGTCGAATTCGCCGACGATGCGCGGGGTCACCGCCTGCTTTTCCAGCCAGCGCAACAGCGGTGCGCGCAGGGCACTGTCTTCGCCCGGAATCAGCAGCGGTGCGCCGTCGAGACAGGCGGGAAACTCACCGGGCAAGTTCGTGGCGACAGCCGGGATCGCGAGAAACGCCACCCCGCATTCGCCGAGCGGATGGCTGTAACCCTTGATGTCCATGGACGACGGCAGCGGCCGGTCGGCCAGCACCATGTCGAGCCGGTGGATCGACAGCTCGGCCGCCAGGGTTTCCAGCCGGTCTTCGCGGCACACCAGTTTCACCGGTTCGGCCAGCGTCAGCGCGGGGGCCAGCAGCTGGTAGGCAATCGCCTTGGGCACGGCGTCGGCGATGCCGACGCGGAAGGGATGGACGGGCGCGGCGGCACCATTGCTGAGCGCTTCTTCGAGTTCGGCCCCCACGTGGAAGATTTCATCGGCGTACCCCAGGGCGGTGCGTCCGGCGTCGGTGAGTTCCAGCCGGCGGCCGCTGCGACGGAATAACGCGATGCCGAGCCTTGCCTCGAAGGCGCTGATCTGGCCGGACAGGGTCTGCGGTGTGAGATGCAGTTTCTCGGCCGCGCGGTTGATGGCACCGGTTTTGGCAACCGTGCGAAAGTAATGCAGGTGTTTGTAGTTGAGCATGACGGAACTCGAATCGTTAAAACCGAACTATGACAGTATAAAAATCGGATTTTATTGTTCAACACCCGGCTGTATCTTCTCGCTGTCCGAAAAGGCTGTTCCCTTGTTCAAGGAGACCCGACATGAAACGTATTTTTCTTTTCCTGGCTACCAACATGGCCATCGTGCTGGTGCTGTCCGTCACCATGCGCCTCCTGGGCGTGGAGCCCTACCTCACCGCCAATGGCCTCAATCTCACTTCGTTGCTGATCTTTGCGGCGGTGATGGGCTTTGGCGGCTCGCTGATCTCGCTGGCGATTTCCAAGTGGATGGCAAAAAAGTCGATGGGCGTGCGCGTCATCGACTCCCCCTCCAGCTCGCAGGAGTTGTGGCTGGTGGATACGGTGAAAAAATACGCGGCCGACGCCGGCATCGGCATGCCCGAAGTCGGCATCTTCGATTCGCCCGAGGTGAACGCCTTTGCCACTGGCGCAAACAAGAACAACGCGCTGGTCGCCGTGTCGTCCGGTTTGCTGAACGCGATGACCAAGCAGGAAGCCGAAGCGGTCATCGGCCACGAAATTGCGCACGTTGCCAACGGCGACATGGTCACGCTGGCGCTGATCCAGGGCGTGGTCAACACCTTCGTCATGTTCCTCTCGCGCGTCATCGGCCACACCGTTGATCGCGTGGTGTTCAAGAATGAAAACGGCCACGGCCCGGCGTTTTTTGTGACCATGATCGTTGCCGAACTGATCCTTGGCGTGCTCGCCTCGATCATCGTGATGTGGTTCTCGCGTCAGCGCGAATTCCGCGCCGACCGGGGCGGTGCCTCGCTCGCCGGCCGTGGCGCGATGATCGCGGCACTGCAACGCCTGCAAATGGCGCACAGCGGCCCGCTGCCCGAGAAGATGGCCGCCTTCGGCATCGCCGGCGGCAGCCCGCAAGGCTGGAAGCGCCTGTTCATGACGCACCCGCCGCTGGAAGAGCGCATCGAAGCGCTGCGTGCGATCCAGGGTTGATAGATCGAGTGTTGTGTTAAGGCCGGTCTCAGACCGGCCTTTTTGATGGGGGAGAAATCATCCTAAAAACCGCAGTTGACCGCTCACCACCCTCGAAAATCCTGTATGAAACCTGACGATTTCCGTTCCGATCCCGTTCACCTGATGGGTGAGACCGCTACGCACCCGATGGCACGCCGGCTCGCGCGCCTGCCTTTGTCGCGCCTCCTTGCAGGCCCCGGCCTGCGGCATCGTTGCTTCGCGGCAGCCACCCGATCCGACGCACCCTCGGGCGCGTCCAACTACGGTTTATAGGATCATGCGGAGTTTTGAACACCTGCTGGAACGCTTCATGTTCGCCAGTCGCTGGCTGCTCGCGCCGTTCTATATCGGCCTGGTGTTGGCCATCGGCCTGCTGCTGGTGAAATTTGCCAAGGAAATCCTGGTGCTGCTGCCGCAGGTCATCGAGGGCAGCGGCAGCACGATCCTGGTGGGCGTGCTGACGCTGGTGGACATTGCGCTGGTGGCCAACCTGCTGCTCATCATCATCTTTGCCGGCTACGAAAACTTTGTGTCCAAGATCAACACCGGCGACAGCGAAGACCGGCCGGACTGGATGGGGCACGTCAGTTTTTCTGATCTGAAGATCAAGCTGATCGGCTCGATCGTCGCCATTTCGGGGATCGAGCTCTTGAAAGCGTTTGTCGATGTGGCGGCGTACACCAACGAACAGCTGGCCTGGAAAGTGGGCCTGCACATGGCGTTCGTGGTCTCTGGCGTGTTGTTTGCCATCATGGATCGCCTGTCCCACAAGCCACACTGATTACGCTTAACTAACTCTGACTGTGAATAACATGAATCAAATGGTTTCCATTGGCGAACCCTGGATGTGGGCAGCCTTTATCGCGTTTGTATTGGTCATGCTCGCCATCGACCTGTTTCTGGTCGGCGGCAACAAGGCGCACAAGGTCAGTTTCCGTGAGGCGGCGGCGTGGTCGTTTGTCTGGTTTGCGCTTGCCATGCTGTTCAACCTGGGTCTGTGGTGGCATCTGAAAGGCGAATACGGCGCGGCGGTCGCCGAGGCAAAGTCACTCGAATTCCTCACCGGCTATCTCATCGAGAAAGCGTTGGCGGTCGATAACATCTTCGTCTTCCTGATGATCTTCACCTACTTTGCCGTGCCGGCGGAATATCAGCGCCGCGTGCTGATCTATGGCGTGATCGGGGCCATCGTCATGCGCGCAATCATGATTCTGGCCGGTTCCTGGCTGGTGCAGGAATTCCACTGGATACTGTATCTGTTCGGTGTCTTCCTCGTGTTCACTGGCATCAAGATGCTGATGGCGGCAGAAGTCGAGCCCGACCTTAACAACAACAAGCTGGTCAAATGGGTCAAAAGCCACTTGCGGATGACGCAGGACTACCGAGGCGAGAAGTTCTGGGTCTACGAAAATGGGGTGCGCATCTTCACGCCGCTTTTTCTCGTGCTCGTCATGATCGAGATTTCCGACCTGATCTTCGCGGTCGATTCGATCCCGGCCATTTTCGCGATCACCACCGATCCCTTCATCGTGTTCACTTCGAACATCTTCGCCATCCTGGGGCTGCGCGCGATGTATTTCATGCTCGCGGGTGCGGCTGAGCGTTTCCATTTGCTGAAATATGGTCTCGCCATGGTGTTGGTGTTCGTCGGCACCAAAATGCTCGTTGCGGATTGGTACAAAATCCCGGTTGGCCTCTCGCTGGGCATCGTCGGACTCATCATTGCGACCTTCATGTTTGCCAGCCTGTGGGTGACGCGCAAGCAGCCCGGGGCGTCCTGACAGCCTTGGCGACATGAACCCGGCTGGCTGCAAGCATGGTCTGTGCATACACTCAAGGCTGACCGCTTCGGCGCGATGTATGCGGTCTGTCGTGCAGCCTGATCCCGGACACAGCCATGCCCATTGATATTGATTCCCCCCTCGCCCGCCGCATCGCAGCCTTCGCATTTCTGATTTTCATCTTCGGGGCCACGCTCGTGGTGCTGTCCCCATTTCTGGCGGCGCTGGCGTGGGCGGGCATCCTCGCCTACGCCACCTGGCCGCTGCACCAGCGGCTGGATCGTCGCTTCCCGGGTCGCGAAAATGTCGTTGCCCTGGTGATGACGCTGGGTGTGGCGGCCACGCTGCTATTGCCCCTGGTGTGGGTGATGTTCACGGTCGTCGGCGATGTGGCGGCGGCCTCTGCCTTGTTGAAACGCCTCGCCGCTGAAGGGCTGCCGCCCCTGCCGGCGGGGGTGATGGCGTGGCCGGGCGGCGACTGGATCGCCGCGCAGTACGCCAGAATCCAGGGCGACCCGGCCTGGGTGCAGGCCCAGCTCGCGGCCCTCGGGTTTTCCGATGCCGGCACGCTGAAGATGCTGGCCGGCGGGGTGGGGCGCAACGTCGCCAAATTCGGCATCGCGGTGCTCGCGCTGTTTTTTCTGTATCGCCACGGCGACGATGTATTGACCCAGTTTCGTGGCGTCGCCACGCGCTGGCTGGGCGATTCGGCGCGCGGCTATATCCATGCCGTCGGCGTCACCGTGCGCGCGGTGGTGTTCGGCATTGTGCTCACCGCGCTGGCCCAGGGCGTGCTGGCGGGGCTGGGCTACTGGGTGGCCGGGGTGAGCGCGCCGGCTCTCTGGGGAGCCATCACTGCGCTGATCTCCCTGATCCCGTTCGTGGGGCCGGTCGTCTGGATCGGACTGTCGCTGAGCCTGCTGGCGCACGGCGACACACAGGCGGCGCTGGGCCTGTTCCTGTGGGGCGCGCTGGTGGTGAGCTGGGTCGATAACCTGATCCGTCCCATCGTCATCAGCGGGCCGACACGAGTCCCTTTTCTGCTCGTGCTGCTGGGCGTGCTCGGCGGAATCCATGCCTTCGGCCTCATCGGGCTGTTCCTCGGCCCGGTGCTGCTCGCCATTGCGATGGGCATCTGGCGCGAGTGGCTGATACACAAGCGCGCCCCGTAACCATCGTGTCTGGAGTGTGAAACGTGCGTAGTCAAAACCCCTTGCTCGAAGTGGCGGTCACCATCGTCGTCCCCGCCCTGATCCTGATGCGCGGCAGCGACGCCGACGCGCTCGGGCCGATCAACGCTCTTTTGCTGGCGCTGGCGTTTCCCGTCGGCTGGGGGCTGCATGAATTGCGGCGTCACGGCAAACCGGGGTGGATGGCGGCGCTGGGCCTCGTCAGCGTGTTGCTCACCGGCGGCATCGGCCTTCTGGCGCTCGACCCGAAATGGCTCGCCATCAAGGAAGCGGCGGTGCCCGGGGCGATCGGCCTCGCGGTTTTGCTGTCGGCGTATTCCCGTTATCCGCTGGTGAAAACCCTGCTGTACAACCCGGCCCTCCTCGACACCGCACGCATCGACGCAGCGCTGGCCGCCCGAGGGCTGAGTGAGGCGTTTGCACGCCGGCAGCGACTGGCCACCCTCATGATCGCGGGCACGTTTTTCTTTTCCTCGGCGATGAACTACCTGCTGGCGAGCTGGGTCGTGACCAGCCCGGCCGGTACCCCGGCGTTCAATGCGGAGCTGGGGCGGCTCACCCTGTTGAGCTACCCGGTGATTGCGCTGCCGTCGATGCTGATGCTGGCGGGCGTACTGTATGGGCTTGCGCGAACCATCCGTTCGATGACCGGATTGGCGTTCGCCGAGGTGCTGCACAGCAAAACCGCGCCCTGAGCACTCGGGGTCAGCGTTCTGCCTCTTCGCTGGCGGCGGCGCGGCCGAGCGCGTGCGAGGCCAGCGGCAGCGTGGCGTACAGAACCAATAGCAGGAGCAGCAGCCGGCCCGTCCAGGCCGCGCCTGCCCCGATGTCCATGGCCAGCAGCACGCCACCCAGCACGAAAAGCGACGCCGCCAGCGTGCCCGCCTTGGTGGCCGCGTGCTGCCGGGTCAGTGCGTCGGGCAGACGCAGCACGCCCAGCGCGGCAATCAACAGCACCCCCGTCCCCAGCGCCCACAGCAGCCCGCCCAACAGACTCATTGCGGCTCCTTTCGGTCGGCCAGACGCTGGATCAGGCGCGCCCAGGCGAGCGTGGCAACGAAGCCGGTCAGCGCCAGGCCGATCGCCACGTCCAGATACACCGTGCTGCGGCTGAACCACGCCGCCAGGATGCACAGCACGATGGCGACCGCAAACAGCAGATCGAGTCCGACGACGCGGTCGGTCTGGCTGGGGCCGGCGATCAGGCGATAAAACCCGGCAAGTGCCACCACGAGCATGGGCAATATCAACAATACGAGGGGTGTCATGCCGTGCCTCCGAACAGTACCCGCGCGGGGTCGATGAAATCGCGGCGTATCGCGGCGATCGTCTGCTCCGCCGTGTCGAGGTCGAGCAGGTGCAGAAGATAGGTGCGGCGTTTGAGGTCGATGTCGACCGTCGTCGTACCGGGTGTCAGCGTGATGAGTGCGGCGACGAGGTGAACGCCGCGATCCGGCAGCTCGCCGAATCCGACCTCTATGAAACCGGGATGCAGGCTGCGGCGGTGGAACAGGATCGTGCGCGCCGTCGCCCAGCCCGACCCGAGCATGTCGCGCATGAAGTTGACTGTCAGCACCAGCAGCGCCCGGAATCGCTTCATCGCTGCCCCCAGAAAAACTGCGTTGCCGTTTCGATATGCTCGATTACCGGGCCAGGATAGAGCCCCAGCGCAAGGACGACCAGCGTGAGCAGGATCACCCCCGCTAAGGCAGAGCGGGGCGGCGTGGTCAGGGGCGTGTCTGCGGGGGCCGGTTTCCAGAATGCCTCCACCCAGATCTTGCTCATGGAATAGAGCGTCAGCAGGCCGACCGCGAGGGCGATGCCGCCCCAGGCATAGCGGGCCTGCGCAAACGCCTCGCTCACCAGCAGGTATTTCCCCCAGAAGCCGGAACTCGGCGGCACGCCCACCAGTGAAAACGCATTGACGAGAAACAGCAGCGCGAGCAGCGGCGCGGCCGGGTAGAGCCCGCCGATACGGCGCAGGTCGTAATGCCCGGCGCTGGCAAAGACGAGTCCGGCGATGAGGAAGAGATTGGCCTTCACCAGCATGTTGTGCACCAGAAAGAACGCGGTTGCCGCCGCGCCCGCCGGCGTGGCGAGCGCGATGCCGAACAGCAGATAACCGATCTGGCTGACGATATGAAACGCAAGGATGCGGCGGATATCCCAGTGATACGCCGCGCCCAGCACCCCGATCACCATGGTGGCGGCGGCCAGCCAGCCCAATGCATCGAGCATCACGCCGGGTGTGTTCACGAACACGTCGCCGAAGAGCCGCAGCAGCACGTACGCCGCTACCTTGGTCAGCAGTCCCCCCACCAGCGCTAACAGCGGCGCGGGCAGCGTGTGATAGCTCGCCGGCAGCCAGGCAAAGAACGGAAACGCCCCGGCCTTGAGCAGTAGCGCCAGCGCGAACAGGGCGACGTAGGCCGGCAGTACGCCGGAAAGCGCGGGTTGTGACGCAGCGCTGCGCAACGCCGAAAAATTCAGGTAACCCGTTGCACCGTAGATGAGACCAATCGCGGCGAGCATCAGCAGCGTACCGAGCATGCTGAGCACAAAATACTTGAATGCTGCATCCAGATGAGGCAAACGCCTGCCCAGCACCATCAGCCCCAGCGTGGCTATCAGCATCAGTTCGAACCAGACGTACAGGTTGAAAAGATCCGCTGCCAGAAACACTGCGCAGCACGCCGCCAGCAGCGCGTGCAGCAAGGGATGCAGCCCGGGCAGGTCTGCGCTTTCCGGCCAGCCTCGCGCAAAAATCAATACGCCGGCGGCAAGGATCGAGGCCACCAGAACCAGCAGCGCACTGAGCCCGTCAGCCGCCAGTTCGATGGCGAACGGCAGGGGCCAGTTGCCCAGCGCCACGCTCTGCGGCCCGTGCACCGTGACGGCATTGAAGAGTGCGCCTGCCGCGAGCACAAGCGTGAAACCGCCGCCCAGGCTCACCCACTTCTGCCAGCGCGGATGCGCGCCGAGTGCGGCGCAGAGCAGCGCAGTCAGTAACGGGATCAATACCGGCGCAAGCAGGGTCATCAGGGCTCCAGCACGCTCGGCTTCACCGGGTCGGGGTCGACCGGCTCGGCCTGGCGCAGGGTGTCGGGGTCGTCGCTCGCCGACAGGCGCGACAGGCGCGCACCGAGCACCAGCGAAAACGCAAGCAGCGCAAAGCCGATGACGATGGCGGTGAGCACCAGCGCCTGGGGCAGGGGATTGGCCGCGTCGGCAGCCAGCGCCTGTGCGCCCGATTCGATGACCGGCGGCACCAGGCTGCCCGGCCGCCCCGCAAAAAACACGCTGAGATTCACCGCGCCGCCGAGCACGGCCAGCCCGACCACCATGCGGAAGAGGTCGCGCGACAGCACCAGCAGCACGCCCGCGACGACCACGAGACTGATGACCAGGGCAAGCAGCAGGCTCATGGGGCGGGCTCCGGGTCATCGACGAGCGCGTAGACGTAACCGGTCAGCGCGCCCCACACCGAGAAAAACACGCCCAGGTCGAACAGCAGCACGGTCGATATGCCCACGCTGCTCCAGAGTTGGGTGAGATAGGGTAGATCGAGGAAAAGCGCGGGCAGCCCGCTTGCCAGCGTGAGGCCGACGCCGAGCAGGGCAAGCGGCAGCGCGTCGAGCGGCTGGAGCCGGCGCGCGGCCGGCGCACCGAGCACGATCGCGACGAGGCTGCTGCCGGCCACTGCGATCAGCCCGCCGATGAAGCCGCCACCCGGGGCATTGTGCCCGCGCAGCAGCACCCACAACGCCGCACTCAGCAACAGCCAGAAGATGGGGCGCGCCACTGCCGCAAGCAGCGAGGAATGCGGGGTCATGGCGCACGCCTTTCGCGCAGGCTGGCGAGTAGCGGCAGCGCCGCCAGCAGCGAAAACGCCACGACTGCGATTTCACCGAGTGTATCGAGCGCACGGAAATCGACAATGATGACGTTGACCACGTTGTAGCCCTGTGCCGCCGGCAGGCTGTGGCTGCCAAACCAGTCGGCAAGCGTGCGGTCGAGGGGCAGGCCGGTGAGCGTAAGCAGCAGCACGAAGGTGCCGGCCCCGGCGGCCAGCGCAAGCGCCAGATCACGCTTGCGCCAGGCCGGCGGCGTGGACGGACGCGTGGCGTAATGCGGCAACACGCTCGCCGCCACGACGACGAAAATGGTCTCGACGAGAAACTGGGTAAACGCAAGGTCGGGTGCACCCGCGAACAGGAACAGCACCGCCGAGCCGTAGCCGACGAGCCCGCTCGCCATCAGCAGCGCCAGACGGTCGCGCAGGCCGGCAGCGGCGAGCGCGCCTGCGACGATGAGCAGGCCCGCCGCGAGCCAGGCCCAGCCGTGCGCATCCCATCGCCAGACCGGCGTGGGCAGGGGCCCACCCGCAAGCCAGGCCGCCGCGCCCAGAATCAGCAATCCTGCAATCGTCAGATAAAGATAGCTGCCGAGCCGGCCCGACTGTACCCGCCGGGTTTGCCATGCAGCCAGTTCGGCCACGCCATGGAGGATGCGTTCGTACGCGGCCGCCGGCCCGTAGCGGTCGAGCCAGTGCAGCCGGTTCAGCCCCGCGTGCAATCGATCCCAGGCGAAAAACAACAGCAGGCCCACCAGAACGGTGGCCCCGGTGGCCGAGAGCAACACCTGCAGATCGAGGCCGGCGGTCAGTGCCACAGTACCGAGTTCGGGCGACACCACGCGGGCGGCCGAGAGCAGCAGCGTATCGGCCAGCGCCGGGAAAAAGTCGATTTCCATCCCCACCAACACAATGAGGAAAGGCGGCAGCAACATCCGCCAGGAGGCTTCGTGCGCTGTCTTGCGCGTCGTTTTGGGTGGGCCCCAGAAAATACGCACCGCCGCCACCCCGGCGACGGCAACGGCGATCGCGTTGACGAAAACCGTCGCGTAGCTCACCAGCGCAAAAATATCGGCCTCCGTCTTGGCGACCGTGGCCGCATCCTTGGCGACAAAGCCGAACGACAGCGGCAGGCCCGCCATCGACAGGCCCGCGAGCACGGCGACTGCGGCGGTCCAGGGCATGGCGCGGCGCAAGCCCATGAGATGGTCGATGATGCGGGTGCCGGTTGCATGGTCGATGTTGCCGGCGACCATGAACAAGGGGGCCTTGTAGAGGGCATGGGCAAACAGGAAGGCGACTGCGGCCAGGCCCGCGCCGGGCGAAGGCAGCCCGATCAGCAGGGTCAGCGTGCCCAGCGCCGATACCGTGCTGCGCGCGAGGATGCGTTTCAAGTCGCGCTCGCGCAGCGCCAGCACCGCGGCCCAGACTGCGGTGATCGTGCCGGTGCCGATCAGCAGCACCTCCCAGAACAGCAGCGCGTTGAAGGCCGGGTCCAGCCGCGCCATCAGGTAGATGCCCAGCTTCACCATCGTCGCCGAGTGCAGATAGGCCGAAACCGGCGTCGGGGCCGACATCGCGTTGGGCAGCCAGAAATGGAAGGGGAACTGCGCCGATTTGGTGAACGCGCCGAGTAACACCAGCACCAGCGCGTAGGGCAGGCGCGGATCGTCGACCAGCATCGGCCCGGCGGCGACTATGCCCGACAGTGTGGAGGTGTTCGCCATCTGTCCCAGCAGAATCAGCCCCCCCAACAGCGCCAGGCCGCCGCCCATGGTGACCAGCAGCGCCTGGCGGGCCGAGGCGCGCACGGCGGCGTGGCGGTGGTTGAACCCCACCAGCAGGAAGGACGTGATGCTGGTGAGTTCCCAGAACAGGAACAGCACAAAGATGTTGTCTGCCGACACCGCGCCGGCCATCGCCAGCATGAAGAGCACGAGCACCCCCAACAGGCGCGCCTGCTTCGGCTCGTGCACCAGATAAGCACTGGCGTAGACGAAAATGCCGCTGCCGATGCCGAAAATGAGCGCCAGCATCAGCGCCGACAAGCCGTCGATACGGAAGGCCAGGGCAACGCCGAGCTGCGGCACCCAGGGCACGCTGATCTGCCACGGCAGCGGGTACGCGCCCAGCGCCCAGACAAGCAGGCTGAATAGCGCGATCGGCAGCGCCGCCAGCCACAGCATGTCGGGCGATGAGTGCCCTTTTGGCGCGGCTGTGCTCAACCCCGGTTCCCGTCGGGCACGGCGCGACGATGACGCCAGGCCAGAACCGCCAGGGTCGCCACCGTGAGCGGCAAAACGAACAGGCTCATGGTGGCCGAAAACCCGGCTTGTGCATCGTGTTCGCTGGCGTCGAGGATGAGATACGCCGTGTAAGCCAGGTAGTAGGCAAAAAACAGCGCGCCTTCCCAGCGTGCGATGAGGTTGCCGGTAAAAAAGATGGGCAGGCAGGCGATGGCAACGGCCACCATCACCGGCAGATCGAAGGCCAGCATCGAGGGGGATACCGTCAGCTCGCTGGGCGCAACGCTGGCCGAAACGCCGAGCACGCCCAGAATATTGAAGATGTTGCTGCCGATGACATTGCCGACGGCGATATCGCGCTGACCCCGGATCGCCGCAATGATCGAGGTGGCAACTTCGGGCAGCGAGGTGCCTGCGGCGACGATGGTGAGCCCTACCACCAGTTCGCTCACCCCAAGCTGGCGTGCCAGCGCAATGGCGGCTTCCACCAGGGCATTGGCCCCCACGACCAGCAAGCCCAGGCCGCCAATCACCAGCAGAACCTGTACGCCCCAATGCCTGTCCCACTGGCTTGTCGATCCCGGCCCGGGTTCGTCCGGCCCGGGTTCGTTCGACGTGGCGTCGGCCGCCGACTGGCGGCGGCTCTGGCGGATCAGAAACACGGTGTAGGCAACGAGCAAGCCCACCAGGAGCAAGCCGTCGATCCGGCTGATGCCGCCGTCCGCAGCGAGCGCCCATGCAAGCAGGGAAACACCGATCATCACCGGCACTTCCTGGCGCACCAGTTGACGATGCACGACCAGCGGCACGATGAGGGCGGACAGGCCGAGTATGAACAACACATTGAAAATGTTGCTGCCGACCACATTCCCCAACCCGATATCGACCTGGCCTGCCCACGCTGATTGAACGGATACCGCCATTTCGGGGGAACTGGTGCCTAGGGCCACGACGGTGAGCCCGACCACCAGAGGCGAAATGCCGAAGGAAAACGCAAGTTTCGACGCACCGCGTACCAGCAGCTCAGCCCCGGCCACCAGTGCGATCAGACCCAGCACGAATTCCATCAACGTTCCCCCAGAATAAGTAGCCCGAGCATTTGCTCGATTTCCAGACCCAACACCAGCAGCCAGGCCAGCATGGCAATGCCCACGCCGGCAGCGGCGATATCCTTGATGATGCGGATTTTTTCGTTGTGTCGCGTTTCGACAAAATCGCACAGCGCCTCGATCGCACTGTTCATGATTTCGGCAACCAGCACCAGCGCGGTGACGACGAGGATGAGCACCACGTCGATCCACTCGCGCACCAGCAATGCGGCGACGAGTACACCCAGCGAGAACACCAGTTTCCAGGCGACGCTGAAGTCATACAGCACCGCGTAGCGCAGCCCCGACGCGATGGTGCGTAGCTTGCGCAGCGGGTGATAGCCGGGGTCGCCTGTGCCGAGGAATTTGTGTCTCATGCGGTGTAAGGTCTGTCCGTTATGAAGCAATCGTTGTCGGCTTGCGCAGCATCCCGTGATGCAGGCCCAGCACCCACAGCCATGCTGCCAGCATACCGATGACCACATCGGTGGGGTAGTGAACCTGAAGATAGACGCGGGAGAAACCCACCCCGGCCGCCAACGCAATCAGCGGCAGTGCCAGAAGCGGCGCGCGTTTACCGGCGAGCAGCAGGACGGCGATTGCCAGGGCAAACGCCTGCATGGTGTGTGCGCTGGGATAAGACCAGTCGAACGGCATGGAAACCTGCAAGGAGAAAAGATCAGGGCGCGGCCTTTCTACAATCACCTTGACCAGATGGGACAAAACGGACGTGCTGGCCAGCGACAGCACCAGGAACCCGCCCTGCCGGGTGCGCCCCTGGCGTGCAAGTCCGGCGGCGGCAAGCACGGTCAGGGGCAGCAATAACCACAGTGAGCCAGCCCAGGTGACGGCCTGCATCAGCCAGTCAAGTTCGGGAGAGCGCATGGCGTGGGCGAGGGCGAGCCCGTTTGCATCGAAGGGAGAGAGGGTGAATGCATTGGCGGGGTAAACCCGCCACGCGCCGGCAAACAGCAGCAAGGCAGCGCAGCTCCAACAGGCAATGAGGGCAGGCAAATCCGCTCCGAAAAAGGCCGAAACCGGGTATATGAGGCGGTGTTTCACGCCGATGCTCAACCGAGCGCCAAGCGCCCGTCAAGTTCCGCAGCATGGCCATCAAACGGGCTGCCAGGCAGGCCTGGATAGGGCTCACCATACAGTGCCGTGCAGGGCGAATTGCGTGGGCTTGGGCAGGCGGCTGACCTGCTAGAATCGCGGGATTCTTCGTGCCGGTGCTGCCATGAACCCCGCCAGAAACCGCAAGCTGCCCCGCCTGGCGCTCGACCTGCTGGGCGTCTTCGAGACCATCGGACTCATTGTGATCACGCTGGCCACGCTGGTGGCCGGGGTGATCGAAGTGCGGGTGATGATTAATGCCGGCACGGTGACGCTGGCGGATTTGCTGCTGCTGTTTCTGTATCTGGAAATTCTGGCCATGGTCGGCGTGTATTTCCGCTCGGGCCAGTTGCCGGTACGTTTTCCGATTTACATCGCGATCGTGGCGCTGGCCCGTTATCTGGTGCTCGACATGAAGAGCCTGGAAGACTGGCGGATGGTGGCGGTAGCCGGATCGATGCTGTTGCTGGCGTGCGCGGTGCTGATCATTCGCTACGGCCACGTGCGCTATCCCTACGACGAACACCCCGACAAGCAGGATATTCAACCCTGATCCCGCGCGCAGGCGCATCCGATGGAACTCACCCAACCCCTATTGCAATCCGCCACCCAGGCACTCGATCTGGTGCTGGACTTCAAGCGCCCCGCCGACGCGGTGTTGTCCGCATTTTTTCGCGACAACCGCAAGCTCGGCGCGCGTGACCGCGCCTTTGTCGCCGAGGCGGTGTTCGGCGTGCTGCGGCGCTATCGCTATTTATCGGTGGTGGTGCCGGCAGCCAATCCGCGCACGCTGATCGTCGCCTGGCTCATCAAGGCGCGCGGCATGAACGGGGCGATGCTGGAGCAGTTCGCCAAGCCCGAGCTGATCCAGCACATCCGCCACGCGAAAACCGACGAGCTGCCGCTGGCCGTGGCGGCCGAACTGCCCGACTGGGTGGTGGAAAAATTGCAGGCCACGCTGGTGGACGCCGATATCCTGGCGCTGGGTCGCGCCTTGCAGCAGCCCGCGCCGCTGGACGTGCGGGTCAATGCATTCAAGGCGAATCGCGAGGCGGTTCTGGCGCAACTCCAGAACGAAGGTCTGGCCGTCGAGGCCACGCCGTATTCGCCCTGGGGGCTGCGCTTCAAGGCGCATCCCGCGATCAACCGGCACCCGCTGTTTCTGGACGGCACGCTCGAAGTGCAGGACGAAGGCAGCCAGCTGCTGGCGCTGTTGCTGGGGGCGCGACGCGGCGAAATGGTGTGTGATTTCTGCGCCGGCGCGGGCGGGAAAACACTCGCCATCGGCGCGATGATGGCCTCGACCGGCCGGCTGTACGCCTTCGACGTGGCGGAAAAGCGGCTCGCCAATCTGAAACCGCGTCTGGCACGCTCGGGGCTGTCCAACGTCATGCCGCAGTTGATTGCTTCCGAGAGCGACACCCGGGTGAAGCGGCTGGCCGGCAAGCTCGACCGCGTGCTGGTCGATGCGCCGTGTTCGGGGCTGGGTACCTTGCGCCGCAATCCCGATCTCAAGTTCCGCCAGTCGCCCGACAGCGTGGCGGAACTGACGTGCAAGCAGGCGGCCATCCTGCGCGCGGCGGCAAGATTGTTGAAACCGGGCGGGCGGCTGGTGTACGCGACGTGCAGCCTGTTGGTGGACGAAAACGAAGCCATCGTCGAGACCTTCCTCGCCGAAGGCGGGTTTGAATTGGCACCGGCAAACGAATTGCTCGCGCGCGAACGCATTGCGCTCGACACCGGGCCAACGCTGAAACTGTCACCCGCCGTACACGGAACCGACGGGTTTTTCGCCGCAGCACTGGTCAAGTCGTCTTCTTGACCGGGTTGGGCTTTGCGGTTATCAATGCGCAGTTTCGTTGCGTTGGCTGAAGGCCCTTGCAAATGAGCACACCCGCTTTTCATCCTGATCGCCTCGTTACCCTGTGCGGCCTGTTCCGGGCGCGCGTGGCGGCATCGCCCGATGCGGTGGCCTACCGTGAATTCGACGAAGCCAACGACGACTGGACTGCGCATACCTGGGCGCAGGTGGCTGCCGAAGTCGAGCGCTGGCAGCGCGCACTGGTGAAGGAAGGGCTGGTACCCGGCGACCGCGTGGCGCTGATGTTGAAGAACTGTGTCGAATGGGTGATCTTCGACCAGGCAGCGTTGTCGCTGGGGCTGGTGACGGTGCCGCTGTATGTGGACGACCGGCCCGAAAACGCCGCCTATATTCTCGACCACGCCGACGTGAAACTGTTGCTGGTCGAAGGCAGATTCCAGCACAAAAAACTCGCCGAAATCGTCGGGTCGGCCGGGCAATTGCAACGTATCGTCAGCCTCGAAGCACCGGAAAACCAGCTGGCCGACTGGAATCCGCGTTTCGTCGTGGCCGCCGACTGGCTGGCCGCTGCCGCCGACACGCCGGTGCCCGAGCGGCATCTGGCTGCTGATCTGCTGGCCAGCATTGTCTACACCTCGGGCACCACAGGCCGGCCCAAAGGCGTGATGCTCACCCACGCCAATTTCTTGTGGAACGCCTATTTTGCCTCGCAGTGCGCCGACTTCGCGGCGTCCGAAGTCTTTCTCTCGTTTCTGCCGCTTTCGCACACGCTGGAGCGCACCGGCGGCTATTACCTGCCGATGCTGCTGGGCGGCGAAGTCGCCTATGCGCGTTCCATCGCGCAGCTTGCGCAGGACTTGCAAACCATCCGTCCCACCGTGCTGATTTCGGTGCCGCGCATCTACGAACGGGTGTATGGCCGCATCCAGGATGGCCTGGCGAAGAAGAAACCCATCGCACGCAAACTGTTCGACCTGGCCGTACGCGTCGGCTGGCGGCGTTTCCAGCGCGCCCAGGGCGTGGCAGGCTGGCATCCGGAATTGCTGCTGTGGCCGCTGTTGAAAAAACTGGTGGCGGGCAACGTCACCGAAAAACTGGGTGGGCGGCTCAGGCTGGCGATTTCCGGCGGTGCGGCGCTGTCACCCGAAATCGCGCGTGTGTTCATCGGCCTGGGCGTACCCGTGATCCAGGGCTACGGACTCACCGAAACCAGCCCCGTGGTGTGCGTGAACCGCCCCGACTCCAATGTGCCGGCGAGCATCGGCCAGCCCCTGCCGGGCGTGGAAGTGAAAATCGGCGAGAACGACGAACTCCTCACCCGCAGCCAATGCGTGATGCGCGGCTACTGGAAGAACGAGGACGCCACCCGCGCCCTGATCGACGCCGACGGCTGGTTGCACACCGGTGACCAATGCAGCGTCGACGCGCGTGGCCACTACACGATCATCGGCCGCATCAAGGACATCATTGTGCTGAACAACGGCGAGAAGGTGCCGCCGACCGACATGGAATCCGCCATCCTGCTCGACCCGCTGTTCGAGCAGGTGATGGTGATCGGCGAAGGCAAACCGTATCTGGCCGCGCTTACCGTGCTGAACGAAGCGCACTGGCAGGCGTTTGCCGCCAGCCTCAACGTCGATCCGGCGCAACCCTCGGCACTGACCGACCCCAAGGTCCTCAAGGCGCTTAACCGTCGCGTGGCCGAGCACCTGAAACATTTTCCGGGCTACGCGCAGATCCGTCGCCTGCATCCCGAACTCAAACCGTGGACGGTGGACAATGGCTTGCTCACCCCCACGCTCAAAGTCAAACGTAACCAGGTTCTTGATCGTTACCGCGCGGCGGTCGAGGCCCTGTACGCCGATTTCGCGCGCAGCTGATTCCAATTCCAATTCAAAGGGAGAACTCCATGTCGCACCCCCTCCGTTTCGCCGCAAGCCTCACGCTTGCCAGCCTGACAGGCACGATCCAAGCAGCCGGATTTGCGCTCATCGAACAGAATGCCAGCGGGCTGGGCAATGCCTACGCCGGCCAGGCCGCTGTGGCTGCTGACGCCAGCACCATCTTCTTCAACCCAGCCGGCATGACGCTGCTGCCGGATCGGCAGGTGGTGGTGGCGGGGCATTTGATCGCGCCGCAGGCGGAGTTCAACGGCACGGTGTCTGCCCCGATCGGGGGTGGAAACGGCGGCGATGCCGGCGGGCTGGCGTTTGTCCCCAATGGCTATTTTGCTTTCCGGCTCACCCCGGATGTGCATCTGGGCGTGGGGATGTTCGCGCCTTTCGGGCTTAAAACCGAATATGACACCTCGTGGAAAGGGCGCATCCACGCGATTGAGTCCGAGGTAAAAACGATCAATATCAATCCTTCGATCGCCTGGCGGGCAAACGATCATCTGTCGCTGGGGGCCGGCTTGAGCATGCAGTATGTCGAGGCCACGCTGTCCAATGCGACAGGAGTGGGCAGCCCGGTTCCGGTGGGGCAGGTCAAGGGCGATGACTACGGGTGGGGGTTCAACCTTGGCGTGCTTTGGCACATACAGGAAGGGACGCGCGTGGGATTGGCCTATCGGTCAGAAATCGATCACACGCTGGAAGGCGACTTCCGGCTGAATGGCGCAGTGGCGTTGTCGACTGTTTTTGCAGATGTCACCTTGCCGGATTCGCTGGCCATGTCGCTTAGCCACAAACTGAACGACCGGTGGGAGGTCTTGGCAGACGTCACCTGGATGGGCTGGAGCGATTTTGAAGAATTGCGTATTCGCCGCGCGGACGGCTCTACCCTGACCCTGACGGAAGAAAAATGGGACGACAGTTATCGGTTCTCATTGGGTGCCAACTACCGCCTGAATGAACGGGTCACGCTGCGGGGAGGGGTTGCGTTTGATGAAACGCCGGTTTCCGATGCTTACCGCACGGCGCGTATCCCGGACGAAGACCGCACTTGGGTCGCGTTTGGGGTGCAGTATCGTTTGAGCCCCAAGAGCCTGATTGATGTGGGCTACGCACACTTGTTCGTCAAGGATGCGTCGATCAACGAATTGCGTAGCGGCGTCCGGCTGATCGGCACCTACGACGCTTCCGTCGACATCCTCTCCGCGCAGCTCACCCACAGCTTCTGACCTGCATGGCCAAGCCCATCCCCTTCGACAACCTCATCACCCGGCTGCTGGGTGACAGCCGGGATGTCGATCTGTTGTGGCAGCTTGCAGTCCTGCTGCTGGCGACGCTGATCGCCTGGACGCTGATGCGCTGGCTGAAGCCGCATTTGAAAGCGACCGATGCGGCGTGGTCGGCGGGCTGGGAAGGCCTGCGGCGGGTGAGTTTTCCACTGCTGATGTTGCTGGTGGTGCTGGCGGGGCGCGAGGCGGTCGAGCTCTGGGTGACGCAGGCGCACCTGCTGAATCTGGCGGTGCCGCTCCTGTTGTCGCTGGTGGGCGTGCGGCTGGTGATCCATGCGCTGCGCTATATCTTCGAGTCGCGCGAGTCGCTCAAGGTGTGGGAGCGCAGCGTGGCCTGGCTGATCTGGGGCGCGTTCGCGCTGTACATCACCGGGCTGCTGCCGCGTATCCATGCCGCGATGCAAGCCTTGTCGTTCGAGTCGGGCAATCACCGTTTTTCGCTGTGGCTGCTGTTCCAGGCAGCCACCGTGGTCATTGTGGCGGTGGTGGCGGCATTGGCGCTGGCCCGGCTGGTCGAAAACCGCCTGATGGGTTTTACGCAGATGAACCTGTCGTTGCGCATGGCGCTGTCAAAGGCCGCGCGCACCGTTTTCCTGATTCTGGCGGTGCTGGTGGCGCTGCCGGCGGTGGGCATCGATCTCACCGTGTTGTCGGTATTTGGCGGTGCGCTGGGCGTCGGTATCGGCTTCGGTCTGCAAAAGGTGGCGAGCAACTACATTTCCGGTTTCATCATCCTGCTCGACCGCTCGGTGCGCATCGGCGATCTGGTGACGGTGGATAACAAGTACGGGGAAGTCAGCCAGATCAATACCCGCTATACCTTGCTGAAGGCGCTGGACGGCACCGAGAGCATCGTGCCCAACGAGATGCTGATCAGCCAGACGGTTATCAACCATTCGCTCTCGCGGCCGAACGTGCGGGTAGCGCTGCCCGTGCAGGTGTCGTACGACACCGACCTGGAGCAGGCGCAGGCGCTGATGCTCGAAGCCGCGCAGGATCACGCCCGGGTGGTTCACGACGAAGCCGACAGCCAGCCCAAGGTTTTCCTCAAGGAATTCGCCGACAACGGCGTTATTCTGGAACTGGCGGTGTGGATACGCGATGCGAGCGAGGGCCAGAACAATCTGCGCTCGGACATCAACTGGGCGATCTGGCGGCGTTTCAAGGCGGCAAAAATCGAGATTCCCTTTCCGCAGCGCGTGGTACATATGGCCGCAGATCTGCCTGCTGGGGATAAAGAAAATTCTTGATTTTTATGGGTTTTGTCCGTATATTCGCGGACTAGTTTGTCTTTTTTACAGGAAGTGTCCATGCAACTTGGCTTGATCGATCTGCCCTGGTGGGGCTATGTGCTGGTGGCGCTCGCGCTCACCCACGTCACCATTGCTGCCGTCACGATCTTTCTGCATCGCTCGCAGGCGCATCGCGCCGTCGACCTGCATCCCATCGTCAGTCATTTCTTCCGCTTCTGGTTGTGGATGACCACCGGCATGGTCACCAAGCAGTGGGTCGCCATCCACCGCAAGCACCACGCCAAATGTGAAACCCCGGAAGACCCCCACAGCCCGCAGACGCGCGGCCTCAAAAAAGTGTTCTGGGAGGGTTCGGAGCTGTATCGCGCCGAAGCCAAAAATCAGGAAACGCTCGACAAATACGGTCACGGCACGCCCGACGACTGGATGGAGCGCAACGTCTACAGCAAGCATTCCGCCGCCGGCATCTGGTCGATGATGGCGATCAATCTTGTGCTGTTCGGGCCCATCGGCCTCACCATCTGGGCCGTGCAGATGGCCTGGATTCCGGTCACCGCCGCCGGCATCATCAACGGCGTCGGCCATTACTGGGGCTACCGCAACTTTGCCTGCGAAGACGCCAGCACCAACGTCCTGCCCTGGGGCATCCTCATCGGCGGCGAGGAGTTGCACAACAACCACCACGCTTACGGTACCAGCGCCCGGCTGTCGAACAAATGGTACGAGTTCGACATCGGCTGGCTGTACATCAAACTGATGACCTATGCGGGGCTGGCCACGGTGCGCAAGGTGGCCCCCACGGTGAAATGGCGCCCCGCCAAACCGCTGTGCGATCTGGACACCCTGCAAGCCATCATCACCCATCGCTACGACGTGATGACGCGGTTTGTGAAAAGCGTGGGGGCCGATGCGTCGACCGAGATCGCCAAACTGAAGGCCGGCGCGGCGCTGCCGCAGCAGTGGAATCTCGCCAGTTTCCGTCGCTGGTTGCACAAGGAGCCAGCTGAACTGGCGGCAGCCGACAAGGCTGAGCTGGAAAGTCTGCTGGGTAAAAGCGAGCGTTTGCAGACCGTCTACCGGATGCGCCAGGAACTGGCCGCCCTGTGGAGCCGCTCGACGGCCAGCCGCGAGCAGTTGCTGGAGCAGTTGCAGGCTTGGTGCAAACGCGCCGAAGACAGCGGCATTCCCTCGCTGCGTGATTTCTCGGTGCGCCTGCGCAGCTACGCCTGAGCGGGTTGTCGGCGGCCTTGCGGCTGCCGGTTCGTAAACCCGGCATACCCTTCTCCGGCATACCGCCCAACAAAAAACCCGCCAATGGCGGGTTTTTTGTTGGGCGGTCCAGTCTTTCAGCCGCAGCTTACTTGAGCTTGGTTTCCTTGTATTCCACGTGCTTGCGCGCCTTGGGATCGAACTTCATGATCGCCATTTTTTCCGGCATCGTCTTTTTGTTCTTGGTGGTGGTGTAGAAATGACCGGTGCCCGCCGTGGACTCCAGCTTGATTTTTTCGCGTCCGCCTTTTGCCATGATCGTGCTCCTGATTAAACCGCTTCGCCGCGTGCGCGGAGGTCGGCCAGTACGGCGTCGATACCGTTTTTGTCGATGGTGCGCAGTGCCGCGTTGGACAGGCGCAGACGCACCCAGCGGTTTTCGCTTTCAACCCAGAACCGGCGGTATTGCAGGTTGGGCAGGAAACGACGCTTGGTTTTGTTGTTGGCGTGGGAAACGTTGTTCCCGACCATGGGCTTCTTGCCCGTAACGATACATACGCGAGCCATGACGCTGCTCCAGAAACATAAAAAATAGTGGGGGGCAACGGCAAGGCCGAAACCCGAGAACCGCGATTTATACCACAGGCCAGGCGGGCGAGGCAAGTCAGAGGTGCCCGGCTTCCCGGAAAGACAGGGCCGACGGGCCGGCGACGATGAAATGATCGAGCACCCGCACGTCCACCAGCGCCAGCGCCTCTGCCAGGTGCCGGGTCAACTGGTGGTCGGCCTGACTGGGTTCGGCGACGCCGCTGGGGTGATTGTGGGCGATGACCAGCGCGGCGGCATTGTGCGCCAGCGCCCGCTTGACGACTTCGCGCGGGTAGACGCTGGTCTGGGTGAGGGTGCCGCGAAACAGTTCTTCGGTGGCGAGCACGCGATGCTGGGCGTCGAGAAACACGCAGCAGAACACTTCGTATTCCTTGTCGCGCAGCATCAGGCGCAGGTAATCGCGCACCGCGTCGGGGGACGCCAGCGCGTCGCCCGTGCGCATGTCCTCGGCCAGCGTGCGGCGGGCCATTTCCATCACGGCGGCGAGCTGCGCGTATTTGGCCGCACCGATGCCGGGCGCGGCGCAGGCGGATTTTCGGTCGGCACGACACAATCTGCCCAGGCCACCAAATTGCTGAATCAGTTCGCGCCCCAGATCCACCGCGCTCTTGCCGGTGATGCCGGTGCGCAGGAAGACCGCAACGAGTTCGGCGTCGCTGAGCGCGGCTGCACCCTGTTGCAGGAGCTTTTCGCGCGGGCGCGCGTCTTCCGGCCAGTCCCGAATCGCCACCTTGTTCTCCCCTCCCGTAGAATGTCGCCATTCTATAGGCCTCATCGGAGCCGCAACGATGCCGCTTTCCGGCAAGACCATCCTCCTTGGCGTAACCGGTGGCGTGGCGGCGTACAAGGCCGCAGAACTCTGCCGTCTGCTCAAAAAAGCCGGCGCGGACGTACAGGTGGTGATGACCGAAGCCGCGTGCCGCTTCGTCACCCCGCTCACGTTTCAGGGCTTGTCCGGTAAACCGGTGCTGACTTCGCTATGGGAGGCCGGAGCCGGCGATGGCATGGCGCACATCCACGCCTCGCGCGCGGTCGATCTCATGCTGGTGGCCCCGGCCACCGCCGATTTTCTCGCCAAACTCGCGCAGGGCCGCGCCGACGACTTGCTCTCCACGCTATGTCTCGCGCGCACCGCGCCGCTGGCCGTTGCGCCGGCAATGAACCAGGCCATGTGGGCGGCGGCGGCCACGCAGCGCAATCTGGCGCAGATACAGACTGACGGCGTGCGTGTGCTGGGGCCGGCGGCGGGCGAACAAGCCTGCGGCGAGGTGGGGCTGGGCCGGATGCTGGAACCGGCGGATTTGCTGGCGGCCGTATTGGCGGAATTTGCCCCCGGCGTGCTGGCCGGCAAGCGGGTGCTGGTCACCGCCGGGCCCACCTTCGAGCCCATCGACCCGGTGCGCGGCTTGACCAATCGCAGCTCCGGCAAAATGGGCTATGCCGTGGCAGCGGCGGCGCGCGACGCCGGGGCGAGCGTCTGCCTGGTGTCGGGCCCCACCTGTCTGGACGTGCCGGCAGGCGTGCGGCGGGTTGAGGTGGAAACCGCAGCCGAGATGCACGCGGCGGTGCTGGCCGAACTTCCCACCGAGGTGTTCATCGCCGTCGCGGCGGTGGCCGACTACCGGGTGGACGCCGTAGCCGCGCACAAACTCAAGAAAACCGGGGCCGGTTTGCATCTCGATCTCGTCCCCAATCCCGATATTCTGGCCGAGGTGGCGACGCACCCGGACGCGCCTTTTTGCGTGGGCTTTGCCGCCGAAACCGAGCGGCTGCTCGATCACGCCGTGGCCAAACGCCAGAAGAAAGGCGTGCCGCTGCTCGTCGCCAATCTGGCGCAGGACACGCTGGGGCAGGACAGTGCCGAACTGCTTCTCATCGACGACGCCGGCACGCACCCGCTGCCGCGCGCCGACAAAATCACCCAGGCCGCTGCGCTGGTGCGCCACATTGCCACCCTGCTCAACTGACGAAACCCCGACGAATATGAAGATGGATGTGAAGATTCTCGACGCCCGCCTGCGCGACGCACTGCCGGCGTATGCCACGCCGGGTGCCGCCGGACTCGACCTGCGTGCCTGCATCGACGCGCCGATTACGCTGCAACCGGGCGAAACGCGGCTGATCCCCACCGGCATGGCGATCCATCTGGCCGACCCCGGCTACGCGGCGATGATCCTGCCGCGCTCCGGTTTGGGCCACAAGCACGGCATCGTGCTGGGCAATCTGGTGGGGCTGATCGATTCGGATTACCAGGGCCAGCTCATGGTTTCGGCCTGGAATCGCGGGCAGGTCGCGTTTGAACTGGTGCCGATGGAGCGTCTGGCGCAACTCGTCATCGTGCCGGTGGTGCAGGCGCGGTTCAACCTCGTGGACGAATTCCAGTCCAGCGAGCGCGGTGCCGGCGGCTTCGGCAGCACGGGGCGTCAATGATGTCGGTTTTTTTTACACCCGTGTGACGGATTGGTGGCATAGGCCGCTTGATGGCGCTGGGGCATGGATTTTGCTGTTCCTCTGAAAACGATGCAGCCGGATCAACCCGGTTGCCCATGCGGAGAACAGAAAAAGAGGTTGGGCGCCCATCGGCGCATTCGAGATGTCCCCCACGTCCATATCGCGATTTGGCCTGATTCTGGTCGCAGCCCTGACGCTGCTGGCCGGATTCGTCACGCTCGCGGTTTACCAGACCCGTCCGCAGCCGCAAACTGCGGCCGAGGAACTCGACAAGCCGGTGATGGCTGCGCAGATCGAGTTTCTGGCCGACGCCATGCAGAAAAGCGCGGCACGCATTGCGGCGCATCCGCAAACCCTGGCGTGTTTCACTACAGTTTCGCCGGAAACCTGCCAGGCGCAGGCCAGCAATCTACACGCGCTCAATCAGGACGCCACCGTGCTGTTCGTCACCGACGGCCAGCGCCAGCTTTTGCCGGGCTTTTTGCCGGTGGATACGCGCCGTCTGATTGCCAACGCCGGCCGGGGCGGTTCCGGGGCGGCCGCGACCTTCAGCCTGTCGGTTTCCCATGCGGTCACCAACCCCACCGGCCAGCGCCTGGGCTTTGTCATCGTCGAGCAGAGTCTGCCCCAGCTACAGGTCCTGTTTGACACCTTGCCGTTGCCTGACTCGGCGGCCTACGCCGAATTGCAGCAAAGCGAAGGCAACGGCCAGGTCAGCGTGCTGATGCGGCGCGGCAATCAGGCCATCAAAAAGCGCAACGAGCCCAACTGGATTGCGTTGACCGGCACGCCCTGGACGATTGCCGTCTGGCGTGACGATGCACGCGCCATCGAAAATATCGCCCCGTACGTGCTGGGCTGGCTGGTGGTCAGCCTGGTGGTGGCCGTGCTGGTGATGGGCATGGTGCTCACCGTGAAGCATCGCGTGACCGACAACCTGCGCATGATGGTGAAGCTCACCAACGACCTGCGCCAGCAGCGTCTGCGTAACGACTACCCGGTGAACCTCGCCGAATTCCAGACCCCGCTGGAAACCATGATGAAACTGGGCCGCGTGATGCTCGGCCGCCAGAAGGAAGCCACCACGCAGGCGCGGGTGGATCATCTGTCGCAGGTCAACAACCGCCGCAGTTTCGACGAAAAGCAGAAGGAACTCTTTGCCAGCCTGAAGGATGGCTGGTCGCACAGCCTGCTCATCCTCGACATCGACAATTTCAAGCAGGTGAACGACACCTTCGGCCACGAGGCGGGCGACCAGCTCATCATCAAGTTTGGCGACGCGTTGAAGAAAGCCCTGCGCAACAGCGACTTCATCGCGCGCCTGGGCGGCGACGAATTCTGCGTGCTGTTTCCCTACACCCCGCTGGATCGCGCGCAGGAACTGGCCGACCGGCTGCGAACCAACATGCCCGAAAGCGTTGAGTTGATTCCGGGGGTGACGCAGAAGCTGTCCTGGAGCGGTGGCCTGTCCGAATACAGCCGCAGCGACAAGCAGGATAACGAAGCGCTCGCCCGCGCCGACGCCGCACTGCTCGAAGCCAAGCGCGGCGGGCGCAACGTCACCCGGATTCGGGCCGCCGCCTGAATGGCGGGTCAGCCCGGACCCTGCCGCCGGGCACTGCGCGCAAAAAGCCCCAGCGCGAGCGCGCCCCAGACGATCAGTACCGGGGTATTGCCCCAGCGTATGTAAGGCGTCGATCCGGTGTAGCCCTGCACCGTGCCGGTGAGCGTGCCGGTTTCAAACAAGGGCAGCGCAGCGACGATGCGCCCCTGTTTGTCGATCAGCGCCGTGAGCCCGGTGTTGGTGGCGCGCAGCATCATGCGGCCGGTTTCCAGCGCCCGCGCCTGCGACATCTGCGCGTGCTGCCAGGGGGCGAACGAATCGCCGAACCACGCCAGATTGCTGACATTGGCCAGCACGGTGGCCGCAGGCAGCGCGCGAATGATCTCTTCGCCAAACGCGTCTTCGTAGCAGATGTTCACCGCCACCCGCTGCCCGCCTGCGGCCAGCGGTGCCTGGTCGGGCGCACCGCGCGCAAAGTCGGACAGCGGAATGTGGAGCACGTCGAGCACCCAGCCCCAGATCGGCTTTTGCGGGATGTATTCGCCAAACGGCACCAGATGCGACTTGTGATAGCGCTGGCTGGGCGAGGTGCCCAGACTGATTACGCTGTTGTAGTAGGCACCATCGAGCTGGCCGGTGGGCAGGCCCACCAACACATCGCCGCCGTTCTTCTGGCCCTGTGCCTGCAAGCCTTCGCGATAAACCGCAGGCAGATCGGATTCAAAAATGGGCAGCGCGGTTTCCGGCAGCACGATGAGTTGTGCGGGCGAGGCCTGCGCCAGCCGGGCATATAACGTCAGCGTTTCGGTTGTGGCTTCGGGTCGCCATTTCAGGTTTTGCGGCACATTGCCTTGCAGCAGTGCCACACTCGTGGGCGTACCCGCCGGTTGCGTCCAGTTCAGCGTGCGCAGGCTCCAGCCGGCGGCCATGAAGCACAGCAGTGCGGCGAAGGTGCCGAGTCGGACGCGCAGGCTGGGGGTGATCCAGGCCCAGGCCGCCAGCGCGGCCGACATCGCCAGCAGCGTGTTCACGCCGTAGATCCCAAGCACCGGCGCAAAGCCGGCGAGTGGTCCGTCGGGAATCTGCGAATAGCCGAGTTGCAGCCAGGGAAAGCCGGTGAAGATCCAGCCGCGCACCCATTCCAGAACCGACCAGGCAAGCGGCAGGGCCAGCAGCACGCGCATCGCGGGCGAGGCGATACGGGCGGCGAATGCGCCCGCCGCGGCCGGAAACAGCGCCAGAAACGCGCAGAAGAGGAGCGTCGCCGTTGCTGCCAGCGGGGCGGCCATGCCGCCGTACACATGCAGGCTCACATACACCCAGCTCACACCGGCGAGGAAGAAGCCCAGTCCCCAGGCAAAGCCGTGCGCAAACCCTGTGCGTGTGCGGGTGGTGCGGGCAAGCGAGACGAACAGCACGACGAGCGCCGCCCACGTCAGCGGCCACGCACCCACCGGCGCGAAGCCGGCAACGGCAAGCGCGCCCGCGAGCGCGTTCGTCAGCAGTAGCAAGCGGCCCGTCATGGGCTCAGGGGGTTTCGAAATCGAGATGGCCGTCGATGAGCGTATAGCGCACCCGGCCCAGCATCGGCTGCCCGAGGAAGGGGGAGTTCTTGCCCTGGCTCATGAGCGCACGCGGGGTGAGCTGCCATTCCGCGTGTTCGTCGAAAATGCAGATATCCGCGCAGCTGCCAACCGACAAATGGCCGCCTGGCACGCCGAGAATCTGCGCCGGTTTCCACGAGACCAGATCGATGGCCTGCATCAGCGGTACGTTCATTTCGCGCGCCCATTTCAGCGTCAGCGGCAGCAGCAGTTCGACACCGGATGCGCCGGGCGAGGATTCGCCGAAGGGCACCTGCTTTTCGTCTTCGTCCACCGGCGTGTGATCCGAGCACAGCGCGTCGATGGAGCCGTCGCGTAAAGCCTCGCGGATGGCGTCGCGATCACGCAGGGCGCGCAGCGGCGGCGTGAGATGCAGGTGCGAATCAAAGCCGACCAGATCGTTTTCCGACAGATGCACATGCGGCGTGGCCACGTCGCAGGTGACCGCCAGCCCCTGCGCCTTGGCGGCGCGAACCATGGCAATGCCCTCGCGCGTGGAGAGCCGCGTGAGATGCACCCGCGCGCCGGTTTCGCGGGCGAGTTGCAGGATCGTGGCCAGCGCCACGGTTTCCGCCAGCGAGGGAATGCCGGGCAGGCCGAGCCGGGACGCGACCGCCCCGTCGTGCGCGATGCCGTCTTTGGCGAGCGACATATCCTGCGGCCGCAGCCACAGCGAAAACCCGAACGTGGCGGCGTATTCCATCGCGCGCAGCAGCACCATGTTGTCGGTGAGCGGCGCGTCGGCCTGGGTGAAGGCGCGGCAACCGGCTTCGGTCAGTTCGGCCATTTCGGTGAGTAGCTTGCCGTCGAGTTTTTGCGTCAGCGCGCCGATCGGATAGACGCGCGGGCCGGGCAGGTTCTTGGCACGAAACTTCAGCATCTCGACCAGCCCGGGTTCGTCGAGCGGCGGGTCGGTGTCGGGCGGGCAGGCGAGCGAGGTGACGCCGCCTGCTGCCGCTGCGAGCATTTCCGATTCGAGCGTGGCCTTGTATTCAAAACCGGGTTCGCGCAGCCGTACCGAGAGATCGACGAGGCCGGGACTGACGACGAGCCCGGTCGCATCGATCACGCGGTTGGCGTGGAAGTCGGCGGGGGCCGTACCTACCGCGACGATCTTGCCGGCGGCGACGAAGACGTCCGCGATGCCGTCGTGCTGGTTGAGCGGATCGACGACGCGGCCGTTGCGGATGTGCATCTTCATCAGTTGCTCCCCCCCGCCAGCATGGCCATCACCGCCATCCGCACCGCGATGCCGTAGGTCACCTGCGGCAGGATCACCGACTGCGGGCCGTCGGCCACTTCGGAGTCGATTTCCACGCCGCGATTCATCGGGCCGGGGTGCATCACAATGGCATCCGGCTTGGCCAGCGCCAGTTTCTCCGGTGTGAGGCCGAAGAACTTGAAGTATTCCTGCGCGCTGGGCAGGAGTGCGCCGCGCATCCGCTCGCTTTGCAGGCGCAGCATGATCACCACGTCGCAGCCGGCGAGCCCCTGTTCCATGTTGTGGAAGACTTTCACGCCCATCTGCTCCACGCCGGTGGGCAGCAGGGTTTTCGGGCCGATGACGCGCACTTCGGGTACGCCCAGCGTGGTGAGTGCATGGATTTGCGACCGTGCGACGCGCGAATGCAGCACGTCGCCGACGACCGCCACGGTGAGGTTATGGAACGCGCCCTTGTAGCGGCGGATGGTGAACATGTCGAGCAGGCCCTGCGTGGGGTGCGCGTGCCGGCCGTCGCCTGCGTTGACCACCGAAATATGCGGCGCAACGTTGCGCGCGATGAAGTGCGCGGCACCGGATTGCGAATGCCGCACGATGAACATGTCGGCGTGCATCGCAGCCAGATTGTCCACGGTGTCGAGGATGGCTTCGCCCTTGGTCTGGCTGGAGGTGGCGATGTTGAGATTCACCACGTCGGCGCTCAAGCGCTTGGCGGCGATTTCAAACGTGGTGCGGGTGCGTGTCGACGGTTCGAAGAAGAGATTGAAAATCGACTTGCCGCGCAAGAGCGGGATCTTTTTCACCTCGCGCTCGCCCACGTCCATGAACGATTCGGCGGTGTCGAGTATCTGCGTGAGGATGGCGCGCGGCAGGCCGTCGAGTGTGAGCAGGTGGCGCAGCCTGCCGTCGGTCGTGAGTTGGGGATTCATGCAATGGAGAGGGTGAGATGCCCGTCGTCGAGACGGGACAGGTTGATGTTCTGGTGGGCCGGTACGTCGAGCACGAGGCCGGCAAAATCCGGGCGGATCGGCAGCTCGCGACCACCCCGGTCGACGAGTACGGCAAGCTGGATCATGGCGGGGCGGCCATAGTCGAAGAGCTCGTTCATCGCCGCGCGGATGGTGCGTCCGGTGTGCAGCACGTCGTCGACCAGCAGCAGCGGGCGGCCTTCCAGGTCGTAGGGCAGGTTGGACGGTTTCACCTGCGGGTGCAGACCGATGCGCGAGAAATCGTCGCGGTAAAACGAAATGTCGAGCTGGCCGATGGGGTGCGGCGAATCCAGCAGGGCGTGCAGGCGCTCGGCCACCCACACGCCGCCGGTGTGAATGCCGACGATGCGGGTATCGGGATCGAATGTGGGCAGGATCGCAGCGGCAAGCGCGTCGATCAGCGAAGTGGCGTCAGGCAACGAGGCGGTCATCGAAAAATCCCTGCAAAATGAGTTGCGCAGCCACGGCGTCGAGATGCGCCTTGTTTTTTTTGCCGTGGACGCCCTGCGCGTGCAGGGCGGATTCGGCCGCCGTGCTGGTGTGGCGCTCGTCGACCAGAAACACCGGCAGCTTGAAGCGCGATTCTAGTTTGCGTGCGAAGTTTCTGGCTACCCGGGTCATTTCGTGCTCGCCGCCGTCGGCGTGGGTGGGCAGGCCCAGCACCAGGAGCGCGGGCCGCCATTCGGCCACCAGCTTGTCGATGGCGGCGAGCCGCGCGTCGGTGGAATCGGCCTGGATGACGGTGAGCGGGTGAGCGATGCCGAGCGAGAGTTCGCCCGAGGCGACGCCGGTGCGCTTCAACCCCAGGTCGAAGGCGAGCACCGTGCCGTGGGTGTCCGCCCGCGTCACGCGTGCCCGGCTTCGTCCGACAGGCTGGCGAAGTCGATGCCCAGGAGCTTCATCGCGGCGGGCAGGCGCGCTTCCGGGGCCAGATCGAAAATCACCTGCGGGTCGGCCGCCACCGACAGCCAGGCGTTCTGCTTCATTTCTTCTTCGATCTGGCCGGGTGACCAGCCGGCGTAGCCCAGCGACACCATGAATTTGTCCGGCCCCGCGCCCTGGCTCACGGCTTCGAGCACGTCCTTGGAGGTGGTGAGGCTGACCGCGTTGTTGACCGTGAGCGTCGAGCTGAAGGTTTGCGGCGGGGTGTGCAGCACGAAGCCGCGCTCGGTTTGCACCGGGCCGCCAAAGTACACGGCCTTGCGTTGCAGGCGCTCGGGCAGCGCCAAGCCAATCTGCTCGAACAGCGTCGACAGATCGAGGTCGATGGGCCGGTTGACCACTACGCCCAGCGCGCCCTGCTCGCTGTGGTCGCAGATATAGGTCAGCGTGCCGTTGAAATTGGGATCGACCATGCCCGGCATGGCGATGAGGAAGTGGTGGGTGAGGTTGACGGTATCCATGGGTACGCCCTCATTGTAATCTGCGACTCGTTTCCACTATAGCGGCAAGCATTCCCCATGCCTGAATATTCCCGTGCACTGGTCTGGTTTCGCCGTGACCTGCGCGACTTCGATCATGCTGCGCTGTACCGCGCACTCAAGTCGGCCCGCGAGGTCGTCTGCGTGTTTGTTTTCGACCGCGAGATTCTCGATGCGTTGCCGCACCCGGCCGACCGGCGTGTCGAATTCATCCACGCCAGCGTCACCGAACTGCAACAGGCCTTGGAGGCGCGCGGCGGCGGGCTGGTGGTGCGGCATGACCACGCGCGCACGGCGATTCCCCGGCTGGCGGTCGAGTTGGGGGCCGAAGCGGTGTACTGCAACCACGACGACGACCCGGCGGCGATGGCACGCGACGCGGCGGTCGAGGCCGCACTCGCGCGCACCGGCATCGCCTTCCATCACGGCAAGGACTGCACGATCTTCGAGCGTGAAGAGGTGCTCACTGCCGCCGGCACGCCTTTTTCCGTGTTTACGCCCTACAAGAACGCCTGGCTGAAAAAGCTCGCCCCCTTTTATCTGACCGCGTATCCGGTCGAGCCTTACGCCGACCGGCTCGCCGCCGACTCGCAGCCGGTGCCGTCGCTGGCCGCGCTGGGCTTCGAGACCACCAATCTGGCCGCACTGAAACTGCCCACGGGCATGTCGGGCGGTGCGCGGCTGTTCGACGATTTTCTCGATCGCATCGGGCAGTACAAGGACGCGCGGGATTTCCCCGCGATCAAGGGGCCGTCGTATCTGTCGGTGCACCTGCGCTTTGGCACGGTATCGGTGCGGCAGCTTGCGGCCACGGCCTATGGCATAGGCGGGCGCGGCGCGGACACCTGGTTGTCGGAATTGATCTGGCGCGATTTCTACCACCAGATCCTCTGGCATCGCCCCGGGGTGGCGGCGGGGCAGGCCTTCAAGCCGCAGTACGACGCGCTGCCCTGGCCCAATCCGCCGGATCACTTTGAGGCTTGGTGCGAGGCGCGCACCGGCTATCCGCTGGTCGACGCGGCCATGCGGCAATTGAACCAGACCGGCTACATGCACAACCGCCTGCGCATGGTGGCGGCGAGTTTTCTGACCAAGGATCTACTGGTCGACTGGCGGCGTGGCGAGCGCTATTTTGCCGACACGCTGATTGACTATGATCTCGCCGCCAACAGCGGCGGCTGGCAATGGGCGGCGTCGGTCGGCTGCGACGCACAGCCGTGGTTCCGCATTTTCAATCCCGTCACCCAGTCGGAAAAATTCGACCCGCAGGGTAAATTCATCCGTCGCTATGTGCCGGAACTGGCCGCGCTGCCGGACAAGTGCATCCACGCACCGTGGACACTGCCGGCCGCCGAACAGGCGCGTCTCGGGGTTGTCGTCGGCCGCGACTATCCCGCGCCCCTGGTCGACCACGCCGCCCAGCGCGTGCGGGCACTGGCCTTGTTCAAGCAGCAGACTTGAATTCTGACGGGTGAGTAAACCCATTCGACAGGGAGGTAGGGGAGGGGAAAGCGGGGGTGTCTTCGCCGCCCCACCTAATGCCGTTATTGATCATCAGGCACGAGTTGTAGGGGGAAACCGGTTTACTCCCTTACCTCCCCTGCCTCCCTGTAAAAAACTACCCGCACGCGTCTACCGACAACGCGGCGGACGCTGGATGAGGCCGGCCAGGTAGGTATCGAGTAGCGGCTCGGCGCAGGCGGCGAGATCGTAGCTCGCCGGGGTGAGCACCCACTCATGCATCAGCCCCACCATGTAGGCGTGCATACCCTGGGTGGCGAGGAAAGTGTCGGTGTGTGGCGGTAACTGGCCCACCGCGACAGCCTGTTCGAACAGCGCCTGCACCTGGGTGAGGCAGGCAGCGCGGTCGGCGTCGTTCTTGGCGACCACCGGCGCAAGCTCGTCGGTGAATTCGCATTTGTGAAAGATCACGTCGAACATGGCCTGTGTGTCGGCGTGACCCGCCAGCTGCTTTAATGCCATCAGCGCCAGCTGCTTCACCGTGGCAAGCGGGTCGCGTTGCACCGTGCGGCTGGCTTCGGCGAGCAAGGCTTCCACCGGCAGCGTGCCGCGCTCGCACACGGCGGCAAAAAGCTCGGCCTTGTCCTTGAAATGCCAGTAGATCGCGCCGCGTGTGACGCCGGCGCGGGCGGCCACGTCAGACAGCCGGGTGTGGGCCACGCCGCGTTCGCGGAAGGTTTGCAGCGCGGCAGTGAGCAGGGCTTCACGGGTAGCGAGGGCGTCCTCGCGGGTTTTCTTGACCATGGCCCGATTGTCCACAAAATCCCCCTGGCGATCAATTTACATTCATGAATGTATGTTGATATGATGGGGCGCAAATACCGAACCGGGGAGTGCCATGTCACGCGCAATCATCATCACCGCCCTCAGCCTGGCCGCGCTCCTGGCCGCCTGCGGCCAGCCCGACGCGGGGCCGCAGCAACAACAGGGCGGCATGCCACCGCCCGCTGCCGTGACCGTCGAGACAATCCAACCGCAGACGGTGCCGGTGAACTTCGAATACGTCGGCCGGCTGGAAGCCTCGCGAGAAGTGGAAATCCGCCCGCGCATATCGGCCCTGATCGAGCGCCGGCATTTTGAGGAAGGCGCGCCCGTCAAAGCCGGCGCGCTGCTGTACACACTGGACGCCGCGAGCCAGGCCGCGCAGGTGCGTGCCGCCGAAGCCGAGTTGACCAACCGGAAAGCGCTCTACAAGGAAGCCCAGATCGAACAGACGCGCAACCAGTCGCTGGCCGCACAAGGCTTTGTCAGCCAGCGCGCGCTCGACGCCACGCAGGCGGCCCTGGACGTGGCGCGTGCCGGCGTCAAATCCGCCGAAGCCGGCCTGACCGACGCACGCATCAGCCGCAATTACGCCGAAATTCGCGCGCCCATTGCCGGGGTGATGGGGCGCGCGCTGCAAGTCGAAGGCGCGCTGGTGGCCCCCACCGGCCCCGCGCTCACCACCCTGGCACAGATACGTCCGGTGTACGCGCGGTTTTCCATCGGCGAAGACGAACGTCTGGCGCTGGAAAAACAGATCGCCGAAGGCGCGTTGCAGGCGGGCAAGCAACGTGTTGGGCTGGTGCTGGCCGACGGCAGCCGTGCCGAGGGCAGCGGCAAGCTCAATTTCAGCGATTACAAGGCCAATCCCGAAACCGGTGCCTTCGACATGCGGGCCGAATTTGCCAACGCCGACGGCACGCTCAAACCCGGCCAGTTCGTGCGCGTCATCGTCGAAGGCGGCAGCCTCACCGACGCCATCACCGTGCCGCAGTCCGCCGTGCAGGATGGGCCCACGGGCAAGTTCGTCTACGTCGCCACGCCCGGCGAAAAAGGCATGACCGTGGCCCTGCCCCGGCCGGTGGGGGTGGGTGCGTGGACGGGCGGCGAGCCTGGCCAGTCGAGCGGACGCTGGGTGATTCGTCAGGGTCTGAAAGCCGGCGACCGCGTCATCGTCGACGGCATGGCGCGCATTTTCTTCCCCGGTATGCCCGTTGCCGCGAGCGAAGCCGGGGACGCGCCCACGCCCACGAAACCCGCCGCGCCGCCTGCGCAAGCCGCCCAATAATCCGGGGCCGCCGCCATGCTCTCGCGCTATTTCATCGACCGGCCGATTTTCTCCACGGTGCTGTCCATCCTCGTCGTGCTCGCCGGTTTGCTGGCGATGCGCGTGCTGCCGATCGCGCAGTATCCCGAAATCGCACCGCCGGTCGTCACCGTGCGCGCGATCTACCCCGGCGCGTCGGCCGGCGTGCTGGAGCAAACCGTCGCCGCACCGCTGGAAAACGCGATCAACGGCATCGAGGACATGATGTACATGTCGTCCACGTCCGCCTCCAACGGCGTGCTGGAAATCCAGGTCACGTTTGAAATTGGGTCGGATGTGGATCGCGCCGCGCTCAACGTGAACAACCGCGTGAAACAGGCCGAGGCACGGCTGCCGGAAGAAGTGCGGCGGCAGGGCGTCACGGTGGAAAAAGGCTCGTCGGCCTTTTTGCAGGTGCTGGCCTTTCTCTCGCCGGACGGCCGCTACGACGATCTTTACACCAGCAATTACGTCACGTTGAACGTGCTGGATCGGTTAAAGCGCATCCCCGGCACCACCAACGTGCAGATCTTTGGTGCCAAGGATTACGCCATGCGCATCTGGCTGAAGCCCGACCGCATGGCGCAGCTGGGCGTGACGGTGGCCGATCTCACGCGCGCCATCGGCGAGCAGAACGCGCAGTTTGCACCCGGCAAGATCGGCCAGCCGCCCATCGATAACGGGCAATCGCTGGTGTATTCGCTCACCGCCAAGGGCCGGCTCGCTGATCCCAGGGAATTCGAGGCCATCGTCGTGCGCGCCAACGCCGACGGTTCGCTGCTGCGCCTGAAGGATGTGGCGCGTATCGAACTCGGCTCCAAGGATTACGACTTCAACGGGCTTTACAACGGCAAGCCGGCGACGCTCGTTGGCATTTTCCTGCAACCCGGCGCGAATGCGCTGGAGGTCGGCGACGAAGTGAAGCGCACGGTCGAGGAAATGAAAAAGTCCTTCCCCGAAGGCCTCGATTACGCCATTCCGTACGACACCACGCGCTTCGTCGAAGTCTCGATCCGCGAAGTGGTGAAGACGCTGGGCGAAGCCATCCTGTTGGTGGTGCTGGTGGTATTCCTGTTCCTGCAGAACTGGCGCGCCACGCTGATCCCGATCCTGGCCGTGCCGGTGTCCTTGCTCGGCACCTTCGTCGGCCTGCTGTTCCTTGGCTACTCGATCAACACGCTCACGCTCTTCGGCATGGTGTTGTCGATCGGCATCGTGGTCGACGACGCCATCGTGGTGCTGGAAAACATCGAGCGCATCATCCACGAAGAAAAGAAATCGCCGCGCGAAGCCGCGCTCAAGGCCATGCGCGAAGTCACCGGCCCGGTCATCGCCATCGTGCTGGTGCTGTGTGCGGTGTTCATTCCGATTGCGTTTCTGGGCGGGCTCACCGGCGAGCTGTACCGCCAGTTTGCCGTCACCATTTCCATCGCCGTCGTCATTTCCGGCATCGTCGCACTCACCCTCACGCCGGCGCTGTGCGTGGCGCTGTTGAAAGGCGAAAAATCGCATCAGCCGGGGCGCTTCTTCCGCGCCTTCAACGCCGGCTTCGCGCGCTTCACGCACGGCTATCTGGGGGGTGTCACCTTCCTCATGCGCCGCTCGCTGATTGCGCTGGTGATTTATGGATTGATGATCGCCGCCGCGTTCACGCTGTGGACGAAAACGCCCGGCAGCCTGGTGCCCAACGAAGACCAGGGCTACTACATCAGCGCCGCCTACCTGCCCGACGGTGCGACGCTCGCACGCACGACTGCCGTTGTGAAACAGATCGACGCGATCGCGCGCAAGGATCCGGCGGTCGAGCACGTGGTGGCGTTTGCCGGGCTGGATTTTCTCGGTGGCGGTTTCCGCAACAGCGCGGCGACCATCTTCGTCGCTGCGCGGCACTGGGACGAGCGCGACAAAACCATCGACCAGATGGTCGGCGAGATTTCCGGTGCCACCGCCCACATCAAGGAAGCCCTGGTACTGGCGTTTGCGCCGCCGCCGATTTTCGGTCTGGGCAACGCCGGAGGCTTCGAGTTCTACATCCAGAACAAGGGCGAGGGCGATCCCAAGCGGCTGTCAGAAGTGGCCGACACCTTCCTCGCCGCCGCGCGTGCCGACAAACGCCTGGCGCAGGTGCTCACGCTGTGGCGGCCGCACGTGCCGCAGTTGTATGTCGATGTCGATCGCGAGAAAGCCAAGATGCTCGGCGTGAAGATCGACGACGTGTTCAATACGCTGTCGGCCACGCTCGGCAGCTACTACGTCAACGATTTCAACAAATACGGCCGTACCTGGCAGGTGCTGATGAGCGCTGAACCCGGTGCGCGCAAAACGCCGCAGGACGTGTCGGCGCTCTTCGTGCCGAACGCTGCCGGCGACATGGTGCCGATGTCGGCACTGGCGCGGGTGTCGTTTTCCTCCGGCCCGGAAACGCTCGACCGCTACAACAATTACCAGGCGGTGAAGATCATGGGCAGCGCCGTGCCGGGCATCAGTTCGGGACAGGCGCTGGAGATCATCGACGAAATCGCGAAGAAAACCCTGCCGCCCGATTTCAGCTACGAATGGACGTCGGCGTCGTTCCAGGAAAAACGCTCGGGCGGCACCGCCGGGTTTGCGCTCGCGCTGGCGGTGTTGATGGTGTTCCTCATCCTCGCCGCACAGTACGAAAAATGGTCGCTGCCGTTTGCCGTGCTGATGGCGCTGCCGTTCGGCACCTTCGGCGCGCTGGCGGCGGTGTGGCTGCGCGGGCTTTCCAACGACGTGTATTTCCAGATCGGCCTCGTCACGCTCCTGGGGCTGGCGGCCAAGAACGCGATCCTCATCGTCGAATACGCCGTGCTGAAAAAAGAGGAAGGCTATTCCAGCGTGGCGGCGGCGCTTGAAGCCGCGCGGCTCAGATTCCGTCCCATCCTGATGACCTCACTGGCCTTTATTCTGGGCGTGGTGCCGCTGGCGATTTCCACCGGTGCCGGTGCGGGCGCGCGGCACGCGGTGGGCACCGGCGTGGTCGGCGGGATGCTCGCCGCCACCTTCCTGGCGGTGTTCTTCATTCCGCTGTTCTATCACTGGGTGGTGGATCGTCGCTTGCAGGCGCACCAGGCCGACATCGATGCCGTGCCGCGTCATGGGCAGGACACCAACGCCCATCTGCCCACCCATCACCCGTCGCCGCCCAGCTCCCAGGCCTGAATCGCCGCCTTGCGCGTGTCGCCCCAGCGATACGCGCTCGGCGCGCCATTGGCGCGGATGACGCGGTGGCAGGGAATGAGAAAGGCCAGCGGATTGGCGGCAAGCGCATTGCCCACCGCGCGTGCGGCTTGCGGCTGGCCCAGTGCGGCTGCCAGCGCACCATAGCTCGTCAGCTGGCCGGGCGGGATTGCCAGCAGCGCACGCCACACCTGTAACTGGAAATTGCTGCCCTTGAGCCACAGCGCCAACGGCTCGGGGCGCGCTGCATCAAACAGGGTTGCCGCCGTGCCGGCAGTGCGGTCCGGCGCATGATGCAGGCGTGCGTTCGGCCAGTCCGCCCGCAGCCGATCCTGCGGTGCGTCGTGCGCTGCCAGAAAATGCACGGCGCAGACGCCGCGCGGACTCAGGGCAATGACGAAGTCACCGAAAGGCGACGGGTGGACGCCCCATAGCAGTTCGACGCCGCTGCCACCGCTGCGCGCCTCGCCTGGTGACATCGCCTCGAAGGTGACGTAGAGATCGTGCAGGCGACTACTGCCCGACAGCCCCAGGTCTGCGCTGACCGTCAGCAGATCGACGGTCTCCAGCAATCGTTCGCGGGCCGACGCCAGCGTCAGGCTCTGCACAAAGCGCTTGGGGCTGATGCCTGCCCAGCGCGTGAACAGCCGTTGCACATGCGCTTCCGACAGGTTCATGTGCTGTGCCAGCGCCGGCAGGTCTGGCTGGGTGTGGCGATGCGAACGCAACCAGGCTATGGCATCGGCGACGCGCGCGTAATCGGTGGCAGGCTGGGCGGCTGGCATGGCACGACTCTACTGCGCCGATGTGGCATCGGCCACCCGATTGTTGCGCAATACCGGCTCCGGCCCTGCCACGATGGCAGCGTGCTTCGACCCAAGGTTAGAATGTCCGGCTATGCCGCAAGTCCAGCATCTTCCCGCGCCCGAGTTCGACGAAGCCGATGTCGTCCGCTGGTTTGGCGCAGCCGAAGTCGAAAAAGCCAAACCCTATGTGCGCCATGTCTCCGGCCTCAAGCTCGAACACGGTGTGCTCTTTGCCAGCGTGCGCGGCACCGCGCCGCAGCCGTATGGCGTCATCGTGCATTTCCAGCACGACACACGCGGACGGGTCGCGCCCAGGGCGTTCTGCTCCTGCCCGGTGGGCCTGAACTGCAAGCATGGCGCGGCTACGCTGCTCGCCTGGCTGGAAGCGCAGCGCCTGCCGACGCGCGTGAACCCGGAGGTGCTGGAATGGATCGAAGCGTTTCGCCAGCAACGCAAGCCGCGCACAGCGACGAAACCCGCTGCCGCCAAGGCAGCGGCCAAAACAGACAGCCTGGTTTACCTGCTCACGCTCGCGCCCACCGGTTTGCAACTGCGCTTTCTCAAGGGCAAGGCAGACGACACCGGCAAGCTGTTGCGCACCGCGTCGTGGTCGCAACTGGAACGCGCGCTCACGGTGCCGCCCGCCTTTCTCACCGACGACGACCTGCTGATCTTGCCGCTCGTCTGGTCGATGCGCGACCGCAACGCCTGGGTCGAACGCTACCCGCTGACGGACAGCAAAAAGGGCGAGGCTGCGCTGGCGCGAATGCTCGCCACCGGTCGTCTTTATCTCGACACCACGCCGCCGCTGCGTCTGACACCCGGCGCGCCCCGGCAGGCCAGTCTGGCCTGGCACGAAGCCGATCGCCGCACCCGCGTCACGCTGGCCGCCAAGCCGCCCGCCGATGCCGTGTGGGTGCTGGAGTCGGCCTGGTATATCGACACGACTTGCGGCGAACTCGGTGCGCTCAACACCCCGCTCGCCCCCGCGCAACTGGCCCAGCTTCTGGCGCTGCCGCCGCTTGCCGCGCCCGACGTGCCGCTGGTGGCCGGCGCGCTGGCCGAACTCGCCCCCGAACTGCCGCGCCCCGAGTCGGCCCGCTTGCGCCGGGTGGAATGCGCGCCGCGCCCGGTGCTGCATCTGGCCACCCTGGACGTGCGCGAACTGCGTGGGCATCGTGGCTACAAAACCCAGTGGTGGCGCAGCCTGTTTGACTGCGCGCGGGTTGAATTTGCCTACGACGAATTCCGCTTTGAACTCGACGACCCCAGCGAATTTGTGGTGGCCGACGATGGCGAACCGGCACAGGTCAAACGCGACCCCAAACGCGAAGCGGACTGGATGGCCCAGCTTGCGCGCGCAGGCCTGAAACGCGTGCCGGCACGCGCGTTGCCGTTCGACGACCCGGTGCTGGGCCTGGCGGACGAGGCGGCGTGGCCCGAGTTCGTGCGCAGCGTTGTGCCCGCACTCCGCGAGGCCGGCTGGACGGTCGAGATGCCCCGTGATTTCCGTCACCACCATCTCGAAGCCGACGCCTGGGAAGCCGATTTCGACGACACCGGCAACGGCTGGCTCACCCTTGATCTGGGCGTGGTGATCGAAGGCCGGCGGCTGCCGCTGGCACCGCTCTTGTACGAACTCTTCCAGCGCGACCCGCGCTGGCTCGACCGCGCCAAACTCCATGCCGTGCGCAACGACGAAGCCATTGCCCTGCACACCCCCGACGGCGCACGCATCCACGCCCCCGCGTCGCGGATCAAGCCGCTGGCGCTCACCCTCATCGACCTGTTCGACGCGCGCCCCGACGGCCCGCTCAAACTCTCGGCCCTCGACGCGCCGCGTCTTGAAGCGCTGGCCGGCAACGACAGCTGGAACCGCAGCGGCCAGGCAGCCGTACACACGTTTGCCCGGCTGCTCAAGGACGCGGGCGGCGTGGTGCCCATCGACCCCCCGCCGGGATTCGACATGGAACTGCGCCCGTATCAGCGCGAAGGCCTGGCCTGGCTGCAATACCTGCGCGCGCACAATCTGGCCGGCATTCTGGCCGACGACATGGGGCTGGGGAAAACCGCGCAGACGCTGGCGCATCTTCTGTGCGAAAAACACGCCGGCCGGCTGACCCGGCCCGCGCTGGTAGTGCTCCCCACCTCACTGGTGTTCAACTGGACGCGCGAAGCCGAACGCTTCGCGCCGGGGTTGCGCGTGCTGCCGCTGCACGGCAAGGACCGCGCGAACCGCTTTGCCGGGATTGCCGATCACGACGTGGTGCTCACCACCTATCCGCTGTTGTGGCGTGACCACGAAACACTCGCCGCGACCGAATGGCATCTGCTCATACTCGACGAAGCGCAGACGGTGAAAAACGCCGGCAGCCGTGCCGCAAAAATCGTCCGTGAACTGCCGGCGCGGCATCGTCTTTGCCTCACCGGCACGCCGCTGGAAAACCACCTGGGTGAACTGTGGGCGCAGTTCGACTTTCTGCTGCCGGGGTTTCTGGGCGACGCCAAAACCTTCAACAAGGCGTTTCGCACCCCCATCGAAAAACGCGGCGACGCCCTGCGCGCGGATCTCCTCGCCAAGCGCATCGCGCCGTTTGTGTTGCGCCGGCGCAAGGAAGACGTGGCGAAAGAACTGCCGGAAAAAACGCTCATCGTGCGCAGCGTCGAACTGGTCGGCGGCCAGCGTGACCTGTACGAAACGGTGCGGAGCGCCATGGACGCGCGCGTGCTCGACGCCATCCGCGCGCAGGGATTTGCCCGCAGCCAGATCGTGATTCTGGATGCGTTATTGAAGCTGCGTCAGGTGTGCTGCGACCCGCGCCTGGTCAAAAGCACCGGCGCGCGCACCGTCAAGGAACGCGCCAAGCTCGATCTCCTGATGGACATGCTGCCCGAACTCGTCGAAGAAGGCCGGCGCGTGCTGGTGTTCTCCCAGTTCACCTCCATGCTCGCGCTGATCGAAGCCGAACTGACCGAACGCGGGCTGGCATACAGCCTGCTCACCGGCGACACCCAAGACCGCGAAACGCCCATCCGCCGCTTTCAGGACGGCGAAGTGCCGGTCTTCCTCATCAGCCTCAAGGCCGGCGGCGTGGGCCTCAACCTCACCGCCGCCGACACCGTGATCCACTACGACCCGTGGTGGAATCCCGCCGTAGAAAACCAAGCCACCGACCGCGCGCACCGCATCGGCCAAACCAAACGGGTATTCGTCTACAAACTGGTGGTGGCCGGCAGCATCGAAGAAAAGATCCTCGCGTTGCAAGAGAAAAAAGCCGAGCTGGCCGAAAGCGTGCTGGCCGAGGACGGCGCGGCGCTCACCAAGTTTGGCGAGGAGGATGTGCGCGCCTTGCTGGCACCGCTACCGTCGGCCGAGCGCGAATCGAGCTGAGACGCTACTTCTGACCGCTGCTAACAATGAGGGGGATGCATTCCATGAGACACTACTTACGGGACGTTCATCACTGATCGCCGGACACAGATTGTCTGCAACAACGAAGTGATGATCCGAATTAATTGATAGAAGAAGACCACTTTGCACAAGGGATCAATACATGTCTGGAATGCTCTCAATGGGGAAGTTTGATTTTTTGACCAAACCAGTTTTTATGGTCTTGGTATTAGGTCTATCGGGATGTGCGATACAGACTCCACCGATTGAACAAAAAGAGTCCGCGCAGCCATTGTCTGCGCAAAAATCTGCTCAGCAGGCCATCACCTCGCAAGCGCCTGCCACGCCGACGCTAAAAAGAAAGATTGCCTTGGGGCGAATTACCAACGAAACGAATTATGGCCAATCGCTCCTGCGTGATCGGCACGATGACCCTCTCGGTAAACAAGTCACGGATCTGATGAGCAAGGCGCTCACCGAATCTGGTGCATATCTTGTTTTCGAGCGCCCGGACATTGGCCGCATCCAAGCTGAGGGCAACCTTACCAATTCCAAGCTCAATCTGATTGGAGTCGATGCACTCATTATCGGATCCCTTACCGAATTCGGCCGCAAGACCTTGGGTGAAACAGGCTTCGCGTCTGCTAGTAAGCGTCAGGTGGCTTTTGCCAAAGTTGATGTGCGAGTCGTTGATGTGAACACAGGCCATGTGTTATTTGCTACTTCGGGCGCAGGGGAAGCCTCCACAGAGACTGCTTCAACCTTCGGTTTTGGTTCGCAGGCCGGCTACGATGGCACGCTAAATGATTCGGCGATCCGGCAGGCTGTTGCCGGTGCGGTAGGCAAGTTGTCGGTGGAGATGAGTTCGCGTCCTTGGCAGACTTACATATTGAAAGCTGATGGAAATCGAATTTTCTTGGGTGGAGGTAAGAGCCAAGGCATCAAGCCGGGGATGCAGTTCGCTGTCCAAACTCAAGGTGAGCAGGTGAAGTCTCCCCAAACGGGCGCATTGATGACCTTGCCTGGCCAGGTGATCGCCCAGGTACGGGTTGAGACCCTGTTCGGGGACAGTGAACTCAACGAAGGAGCTATCGCTTCTGTCGTGTCGGGTTCACTAGCCGGGTATAAGCCGGAACAACTGTTGATCCGTTATGAGGGGGCCAATTAATGAAAAATACAATTCGTGCCGGCTTGATTGCGGGTGGCCTGTTTGGTGCTCTGATCGCCGGAGGGTGTACCCAGATGCCAACAGAGAAGCAAAGCATCTCTGATATGCGCCCGCAGATATCTTTCAAAGCAGCCGATGATCAGGCACGGAGCGCAAGGGTGATTTTGGATGGACTCGATATGGGAGTCGTCGGGGATTACGTTGAGGGCTCTGCTTCACTTCGCATTCTGTCTGGGACACACCTCCTCCGTATCGTTATGGGGAGTCAAGTTGTTCTTGATGAGAGGTTTTACGTCGGCGATGGGACAAGTCGCACTTTCATAGTGAAGTAAGGGGAATATGGTGCGATTTCTATTGATTCTGCCAATCGCGGTGACTCTTGGCGGCTGTGTTACTCCCTCGCTTTATCAATGGGGTGGCTATGAGGAGGCGCTCTATGCTGGGTACAAAGACCCGACCAAAATGGAAGGCTTGCGCCTGAACCTGGAGGCACACATTGCTGAAATGGAAAAGTCTGCGCAGAAAGTGGCTCCAGGGCTCTATGCCGAATTGGGCACGCTGTATCTCCAGGCTGGTTCATCGGACATGGCAATTGCCATGTATTCACGTGAGCGCGATACATGGCCGGAAAGTAAGGGACTGATGACTGTAATGATTCAGAACCTCGAACGCCGCCAGCAAGCTCGAGCGGAGGCAGCAAAATGAGAATAGTTTCTTTGGCTTTGATCCTGGCTGTTTTGACGGGGTGTGTTGCGCAACCTGTCAAACAGGACATGAGCGCTTTCCATGCGGCCGCTCCCCGCTCAATTCTTGTGGTGCCAACCATCAATAAGTCGCTGGACGTTGATGCGCCAAACTATGTGCTTGCTGCTTTGCCTGTTCCTATCGCAAACAAGGGCTATTACGTTTTTCCCGTAAACACAACCAAGTATGTGTTGGAGCAAGAAGGTTTTTACGAGGGTGAGCGTATTCACCAGATGGCAACCCCTGATTTAGCCAAACTATTTGGCGCTGACGCGGTGCTCTATGTATCGATTAACAGGTGGGATGCTCAATACGCTCTTATCACCACTGTCGTTACTGTCGAGTTTGATTACCAACTGGTCAGCAAAGAAGGGGCTGAGATATGGAAAGAAAGTAAGCGGATGCAATATCAGCCGCAGAACAATAATTCCGGCTCTCCAATCGCAATGCTTGTTGTCGCGGTAGTTAATGCGGCAGTAACTCGTGCTGCCCCGAACTATATGCCCCTTACCCGGCAAGCGAATCAAGAGGTCTTTGTCTCGGGAGCAAACGCGATTCCGAATGGCCCATATCAACCGGCTTCATCTAAACAATAAAGCCAGCTGGAGCTGAATCGCCCGCAGTCAGCCACCTTTGAGCCTTGAATTCGTACCGCGCCAAATTAATGGTGCCGGTGTCCTGCTACTCCACCTTCTCCTGTAACCACACCTTGATCAGCGACTGATACGGCACGTCGCGCGCATTGGCCGCCGCCTTGATGGCGTCGAGCAGGTGCTTGGGCAAGCGCAGCGAAATGGTGTTGGTTGTGGGTTTCAGGTTGGGCAGGACAATGCGCCGGGCTTTCGACCAGTCGACATAGTCCGCACTGTTGTGGGTTTCCCAAAACATGCGTTCTTCGGCTTCCGAGGCAAAAGCCGGGACGGATTTAAGGCGTTTGTTCATAGAGGCTACGCTCCTTCCGGTGCATGTCGCGTGCGGAAATCACCCGGATGCGTGCTCCGCGCACGGTAAACGTGATGTGCAGCTTTCGCCCCCTGTGGGTCGCCCCCAGGGCATGAAAGCGCGGCTCGGCCTGACTGTGCTTGGCATCTTCCAGCATCAACAGCGGCTGATTGAAAAACACCTGTTCCGCTTCCGATGCGGTCACGTCATGTTTGTCATTCTTGCGGGCATTGCCTTCGTCCCACTCGAAGCCTTCAAGCAGTGCCAGGTCGATCATGGACGTATATTATGAACATATACAATTGAAATCAAGCAGCAAGCGTAGCCCCATGGAATGGCACCCGGTTTGACGACTCGGGGGTTTGACTGAAACCCGCAGCGGGTCTGAATCAGGCCTTAGCCTCGTGCAGCGGCGTAGGCGACAAAAAAGCCGGGACGCGCCCGGCTTTTTCCTGTGCGGCGGTGAAGCTCAGGCCGCTTTCTCGATGTGATACCCGGTGACGGTATCCACTTCGGTTTTGGAACCCAGGATCACGGGCACGCGCTGGTGCAGGCCTTCGGGATCCAGGTCAAGGATGCGCTGACGGCCGGTGGTGGCTGCGCCGCCGGCCTGTTCGACGATGAAGGCCATGGGGTTGGCTTCGTACATCAGGCGCAGCTTGCCGGCCTTGGCGGGGTCTTTGGTGTCCTTGGGGTACATGAAGATGCCGCCCCGGGTGAGGATGCGGTGCACTTCGGCCACCATCGACGCCACCCAGCGCATGTTGAAGTCCTTGCCGCGCGGGCCGGTTTTGCCGGCGAGGCATTCGGTGACATAACGCTGCACCGGCGCTTCCCAGAAGCGCTGGTTGGAGGCGTTGATGGCGAACTCCTTGGTTTCGGTCGGAATCTGCATGTTGGGGTTCGTCAGCACGAATTCGCCCACGTCGCGATCCAGCGTGAAGCCGTTGGTGCCGTGGCCGAAGGTGAGCACCAGCATGGTCGACGAGCCGTAGATGGCGTAGCCGGCGCAGACCTGCTGCGTGCCGGGTTGGAGGAAGTCTTCGGCCTTGGCGGCACGGCCGGCCACCGGGGCTTTCAGGATCGAGAAGATGGTGCCGACGGAAATGTTCACGTCCACGTTCGACGAGCCGTCGAGCGGGTCGAACACCAGCAGGTATTTGCCCAGCGGGTACTGGTTGGGAATGGGGTAAACGTCGTCCATTTCTTCCGACGCCATGCCGGCGAGGTGGCCCGCCCACTCGTTGGAGCGGATCATGATGTCGTTGGTGATGACGTCGAGCTTTTTCTGCGTTTCGCCCTGCACGTTTTCGCTGTCCAGCGCGCCCATCACGCCCAGCAGCGCGCCTTTGTTCACGGCGTTGGAAATGGCCTTGCAGGCAGTGACGACGTCGTTGAGCAGCGAGGTGAAATCGCCGGTTGCGCCGGCGGTGCGGCGCTGTTCTTCAATGATGAACTGGGTGAGGGTGGTGCCGGTGTGCATGGAAAACTCCCGATTGAAAGCGTTGATTGAATTGAATATTCGTAAACTCGAATATTCTATCACGCCATAAAACGGCTGAATCTGCCGCGCTCAGTCGGTGCCCACCAGCTGGTCGGATCGGGTGAAGGTCCAGGTTCGGGTAATCGAGAGAATGTCGGCCTTTTTGCGCATGTCGTCCGGAAACGCGGCGTAGGGGGCGGCGAGTTCGACGATGCGGATGGCGGCGGCGTCGAGCACTTTCGAGCCCGACGAACGATCAACCTCCACCGCCTCGATGCGGCCATCGGCATGGATCGACACGGTGAGCTTGAGGCTGCCGTAAATGCCCTGCCGGCGCGCGGCTTCGGGGTAGTTGACGTTGCCCACGCGTTCCACCTTGGCGACCCAGTCTTCCACGTAGCGTGCAAAGGCGTATTCGCGCACGTTGGCCCCGACGAAGGCGCGTTTGGGGCGCTTCTGGTACTCGTCCCACTGCTGCGAGATGCGCGCCTGCAATTGCGCCATTTCGCGGGCGTCGGCGTTGAGCTGGCTCACGTCCACGGTGGGCGGCGCGGGGGGCGTCGGCGCGGGCTGCGGGCGCGCGAGGGCGGGGGCGTCGGGCTTCAGCTGGCTAAGCAGCGTTTTGGCCTGCTGCTCCAGTTCGGCCACGCGCGCTTTCAGCGCGGCTTCCGCCGCTGCGCCGGACTGGCTTTGCGGGCTGGCGGGCAGCGGGCTCTTCAGCCGGCGGTCTTCGTCGGTGTTGCCGCCGCCGGCCAGGTTCACCTGCGCCAGCGCGTCCGGATTCAACGGCGATTCGGCAGTTTTGGCGTTGACCAGCACCACTTCCATCGGCAGGTTGGGGTCCTCGAACAGGCGCGGGTTCACCTTCACGAACTGGGTCGAGAGCACCATGCCGTGGAACGCGGCAGACGCCAGCAGGGCCAGCGCCATGCGCGTGCCCTGGCGCGAGGGTTCGGCGAGAGGAAGAGGGGCGGTAGCGTTCGCCATGGTCGGGTCGAAGTAAAACGCCCGGACGATTCTACGGAACCACGGGCGCGCTGTCAGGCGCGTCGATCACGGTTTCCACGTATTCCGCGTGGAAGCTGATATCCAGCAGGTCGATGGCGGAAATCGCCAGCTTCACCTTCGCCCCCGCCGCCACGCCCATCACCGACGGTGCACGCGTCACCATCGGCAGGGCATCAAAGCGCACCAGGTCTTCGCGGATGACGTTGGCGGTGACCTCGCTCACGTTTTCCTGCATCAGCCAGCGCAGCATCCAGTAGCGTTCCATGCGGCGCTGGTAGTCGGCGTAGGCGTCGTAGGCCAGTTCGAAATCGCGCACGATGGCAAACAGCGCCTCGCTCCTTGGCGGGTAAACCGGCTCGCTGCCCTGCACCAAACTGATGAGCTGGCGCTGGTTCACCAGATCGACAAAGCGCCGCAGCGGCGAGGTGGACCACGCGTATTGATCGACACCCAGCCCCACGTGCGGATCGGGCGAGGTTGTCATGCGCGTCTTGCCGCCCGCTTGCGCACGGTAGATCCCGGGCACGCGGTTTTCCGCCAGCCAGCCGCCCCAGTGCGCGTTGGCAAAAATCATCAGCTCCGACACCACCTTGTCGATGGGGCTGCCGCGTTTGCGCGGTTCGATGCGGATGTGTTCGCCATCGACCTTGAAGTTGTAATCCACGCGGTCGACCGTGTCGGCCTTGCCGCGCCCGGCTTCCAGTACGGCGGCAAAATCGCGCAGCCATTCGAGTTCACGGCGGTAAGGGTAGTCGGGGAAATCCGGGTTTTTCAGCGTGGCGTCGTTGAACTGCGTTTCCAGGGTTTCGTGGCGCAGGTTGTCGGCGATGTGCACCATTTCGAGCCTGGTTTCGGTGCCGAGCACGCGCAGGTCGGACGCCACGTCCACATACAGCGACAACGCCGGGCAGTCGTGCGCTTCGCCCAGCGTGTAGTGGTGGATCAGTGCGTCCGGCAGCATGGTGATCTTGTCGCCGGGGAAATACACGGTGGACAGCCGCTCGCGCGCCACGCGGTCGAGTTCGGCACCCGGCGCGATACCGAGTGCGGGTGCTGCAATGTGGATGCCCACGCGCACGCTGCCGTCGTCGCGCCATTGCACTGACAACGCGTCGTCGATTTCGGTCGTCGCCTCGTCGTCCATGGAAAACGCACGCACGGGGCTCTTCGGCAGTTCCGGCGGGTCAACCGGCTCGGTGACGGGGGCAAACCCGGTGCCGCGCGGAAACCACTCCAGCGTGAAGCTCATGCGGTGGAAATCGAGCGTCGAGGGAATCGCGCCGCAGCGCTCCATCAGTCTTGTCTGCGTCAGCCCGGTTGTCGCCGCCGCTTCTTCCAGCGCCTTGTATTCCAGCGTGTTCTTGTCCGGTGCAATGAGAATGCGCGGCATCAGCGTGGCGTATTCCGGCGGCAGGCGGAAGGCGGCGAGTTCAGCCGCCAGGTGCGCCTGTTTTTCCGCCGCGAGGCGTTTTTTCTCCAGCCCGGCCTTGGCCGCCGCCAGCGTCTCCGCCGGCGCGGGCCGGTAGCGGCCCTTGCCTTTTTTGTGGAAATAAATCGGCGAGCCGTGCAGCTTGTGCAGCAGCGCCACCGATTCGGCCGGGCGCGGCGCGTGGCCGTAATACTCCTGCGCCAGCTGCTCAAAGCCGAATTCGTCCGTGCCCGCCGCCTCCCACAGAAAGTCGGCGTCGAGTTCTTCGGCCAGCGACTCGGCTTCCGCCATCACTTCACCGGGTGCAGGCGTGGCAAAGCGCAGCAGCAGATTGGCCGCCTTGATTTTGCTGCGCTTGCCCGAAACGGTTTCCACCTGTGCGGTGGCCTCGGTCTCGGACAGGATGGAACCGGCCTTGAAGTGGCCGTCTTCTTCGAAAATGACGTGCATGGGAGTTTACAAAGAGGACAAGAGGACAAGAGGAAAAGCGAACGAAAAACCTCTTGTCCTCTTGTCCTCTTTGTTAAAGGGTTGACCGCGCACGAGTGCTCAGAAATCCAGGAGGGTTTGGAAGTGGCGCTCGAAACCGGCAAAGCCGTGGTCGCCGCCGTCTTCCACGATCTGCCGGCAGCCGGCGTAGTAGGCGACCGCGTCGCGATAGTCGAGCACCTCGTCGCCGGTCTGCGCCAGCAGCAGGTAGCGTTCGGGCTGCGTGATGTGGGACACGTCCAGCGCGGCAAGTTCCGCAATGTGCGCTTCCGTCAGCACCCATTTCTCGCCCGTGTGCCAGTTGGTCTGGGTGCCGAGGGCGCTGCGCAGCAACTTGTGCGCACGCACCGCCGGGTTCACCAGCACCGCCTTCCAGCCGTGCTTTTCGGCAAGAAAGGTCGCATAGAACCCGCCCAGCGAACTGCCTACCAGCGTCACGTCGGCGGCCCCGGCGCGCGCCAGATGCGCCTCGACCCTGGCGATGGCCTCGCGCGGGCTGTGGGGCAGCGCCGGGCAGTAGTAGTCGGCCAGCCGCCCGAGGCTGGCCATGTGGTCGCCGAGTTGTTTGGCCTTGCCGGACGCGGGGGAGGAATTGAAGCCGTGGAGATAGACGATCATGGCGGGCGATTGTACCGGCGCGCCATGAATTGCCGAAACGGGCGGCGGGCTGCCGCCGTGTTCACAGTCTCAATCGTCGAAGCAGTAGAAATCCGCCTTCGTCACGCCGCAGTCGGGGCAGCTCCAGTCGTCGGGGATGGCATCAAAGCGAGTGCCGGGCGCGAGCCCGTGCTCGGGGTCGCCGGTTTCTTCATCGTAGACGTAGTCGCAGACGGCGCAGGTCCATTTGCGGAAAGCGGGGGCGAATTCGGCTGCTTGGGCGGCGGATGCGGTCACGTGGGTATCCTCCAGGCGTCGAGCGACGCGAGCAGTTGGTTGAAGATGGCGTCGAGGTCGATGGCAATCGCGTCGAGCGCAGGATTGGCGTACGGCCGGAAGACGTCGGCAGCGGGGCGATAGGCGACCCAACTGATGCCGCCGGCTTCGTAGAGGTGGATGCGCAGGGGAATGTCGATGCCGGCGGTTTTGTCGGCGGCCCACACCTTGATGGCGAAGTCGGGACGAAAAATTTCCAGCACCTGGTCGGCTGGTACGGTGATGCCTTTTTTGGCGCAGTTGAGCTGGCCGTTGGCGTGGGCGACGAGGCCCATGGGGTAGACGGCGACAGCAGCGAGCAGCTTCTGCGCGGCGTCGTCGACGCTGAGGTTTACGGCAAAGCGGATCACGCGACCTCCCGCTCGGGTTCGATGGCAGCGGGTTCGGCAAGGGCCGCGTCGGGCTGGCTGTGCGCGCAGCCGCAACCGTGTTCCAGATCGTGCAACTCCTTGCGCAGATGCTTGATCGCCGGGGTGACGATGGCGATGAAATAGGCCTCGCGCAGCCGCCGTTGCGCAGGATTGTTGGAGAGATAGCCCTTGGCCCCCAGCGAGAGCATCGCGGCATTGGCGGCCTTGAGGCTGAGTTCGCTGCCGGCCAGGCGCACGGCGAGGGTGTCCCTCACGTGCGGCGCACTGCCGTCGCGTTCGATGCGTTCGGCCAGCGCGTAGGTGGCGGCCCGCGCAGCGTCGAGTTCGGCGGCGAGCGTGTCGGCCTGCACATCCAGAAAGCGGTTGACGTGGCCGAACTGGCGGTCGGCGCGTCGCATCATGCTGACGCAGGCGTCGACCAGGCCGAGTCCCATACCCATCTGCAACAGGATGAAGGCGGATTTGGTGCGGGCGCGAAAGGCGTCGAATTCATGGGAGTGGCAGACCACGCGTTCGTCGGCCAGAAACACATCACGGAACTGGCAGGCAAAGGTGTTGGTGCCTTCCATGCCGATGAAATGCGCGTTGCGCGCGAGCGTGAGTCCGGGCGTGCTGCCGTGGATGAGCCCGATCACGAGGCCGGGGGCGTCGGGCAGCGAGGCCCCCATGTGGAAGTAGTGTTCGGGGCCGATGTTCGACACCCACGGCAGCACGCCGTTGATGCGATAACCGCCGTCCACGCGCACGGCCTTGAGCCGCGCGTCCTCAATGCCGACGCAGGATTTCATGCTGTTCGATTGCGCGGTGCCGCCGAGCACTTCGCCGCGCGCCATTTTGGGCAGCATGTCGGCGGCGAGTGCGGTGTTGGAGCTGTTGACCACATACCATTGCAGCGCGTATTCGGCCCACAGCAGAAAGCCGGTGGACACGCATTCCTTCGACACTTCCTCGATCAACTGGATGGCATGCAACAGTCCGCGCGCCGACCCGCCCTGCGCGGTTGGCGTAAGGCTGCCCAGGCCTCCGAGCGTGCCGAGTTCACGCAGAAAGGTTTCGGGATACAGACCTTTCTGGTCGATATCGACCACGTGTGGCACGAGTTCGCGCGCAATCAGGGCAGACAGGCCGGGCAGTAACTCGGGCGCGTCGGTGGGGGCAAGGGCCAAGGCAGACATGGGTCACTCCGGCAATCGAACAGAACGGATCAGGCCAGCTCGACGCTGACACCCACCGGGTTGCGCAGCGTGTTGGCCACCGGCGACCAGGCGTTGGAATGCGCGACCAGGTCTTTCAATTCGGCCTCGGTGGCGTCGCCTTCCAGATGCACTTTCACGCGCACGTCGGTAAAGCCCAGCTTCTTCATCGGGTCGAGATCGCCCACGCCCCACACGGCGGTCACGTTGATGTCGCCTTCGAGTTCGAGTTCGAGCTTGGTGAGTGTGATGCCGCGCGCCACGGCGTTGGCGTGCAGGCCCACCGACAGGCAGGAGCCCAGGGTGGCGAGTACGGCTTCAGACGGATTCGGCGCAGTGTCGTCACCCAGCAGGTGCGGCGGCTCGTCGATCACGTGCGCTTCGAGGTTGCGCACGTAGGTGAGGTTGCGGAACTTGCTTTCGCACACGGTTTTGGCCTTGAGCGTGACGACCGACTGCGGGTTGGCTTTGCCCTTGGTGGCGAGCGCGGCGAGGCCTTCGCTGGAAATGGGCTCGATGGCGACTTGGGGTTTGAGGGCGACGACTTCGGACATGGCAGGCTCCTGGGCAATGAGTTCGATGCGCGGGAATGCGCTTCGATACCCCACTACTGCGAGCGCCGTGCCAGCTCCGTTTCTAAATGTCAGGTGCTTGATTTGACAGAGATTTAATCGCCAGTCTGGAGGAGGTGTCCAAGTGCACGCTTACAAATTGTCAACCTTTGTCAGTTCATGCCCAGCCGCTTGAGTCGGTAGTTGAGCTGCCGCAGCGTGAGGCCCAGCACCTGCGCCGCGCGCGATTTGTTGCCGTGGGTTTGCGCCAGCGCCGCGTCGATCTGGGCGCGGTCGTGCGACTGTGCCGGCAGGTAGGGGCGCACGCTGGCGCTGGCTGCGTCCGGGCCGGGGGCGGTGGCGGGCAGCGGCGAGCTGTGGCCCTCGCTGCGCATCACGCGTTCCACGTCGGCAGCGGTCACCGTCGCGCCTTCGGCCAGCAGCGCCAGACGTTCGAGCACGTTGCGCAGTTGGCGGATGTTGCCCGGCCAGGGGTAGTCGGTGAGACGATCCAGTGCGTCGGGCGTCAGGCCCACGTTGCGCTGATAACTCTGGGCGATGAGATTGAGCTGATGGCGCACCAGCGGGCGGATGTCCTCGCGCCGCTCGCGCAGCGCCGGCAGGCGGATGGGGATGATGTTGAGCCGGTAGTAGAGATCGAGCCGGAAGCGGCCGGACGCCACCTGCTGCTGCAAATCCAGATTGGTCGCCGCGACGATGCGCACGTCGATGGGGGTTTCGCGCCGGCCGCCCACACGTTGCAGGGTTTTTTCCTGGAGTACGCGCAAGAGTTTCACCTGCATCGCCAGCGGCAGTTCGCCGACTTCATCGAGAAACAGCGTGCCGCCGTGCGCCTGTTCGAAATAGCCCGCGCGTGCGGTGGACGCCCCGGTGAACGCGCCTTTCTCGTAACCGAACAATTCCGACTCGAACAGGTTTTCGGGAATGGCCCCGCAGTTCACTTTCACAAACGGCTCGTCGCAGCGCGGGCTGGAAAGATGCAGCGCCCGCGCGAACAACTCCTTGCCGGTGCCCGATTCGCCGAGCAGCAACACCGTGGCCTCGGTGTCCGCCACCTGCTCCACCTGGCGCAATGCGTGGCGCAGCGGGGCAGATTCGCCGACGATGCCGAGCGTGGCGCGTTGCGGCGCACCGCGCTCCAGCGCCCATTTCAGCTCGCGGTTTTCGTGTTCCAGGCGGGCGGTCTGTTCCGCCATGCGGCTATGCAGCCGCAGGATCTGGGTAATGAGCGTGGCCACCACTTCGAGTATGCGCAGATCGTCGGCCAGCGCGCGCGTGCGCTGGCGGATGCGGTGCACGCCCAGCAGCCCGAGGATTTCGCCGTCTCCCTGCAAGGGCAGGGCGATGAAGCTCACGGTTTCGCTGGGCAGATGCGTGCGGTCGACGGCGCGCGCCAGATAGTGTGGATCGTTGTCGATGTCCTGAATGATCGCGGTCTCGCCGCTTTCCAGCACGCGGCCCGTCACGCCGTCGCCGGGCTGGTACACACCGCGCGCGATTTCTGCCCGGGTCAACCCGTAGGCGTAGCGAATCGCATAACTGCTTTCGCCGGGCTGGCGCAACACCACCCGGCCCCGGTTGAGACCGAGAAACTCCGACATCAAATGCAGCATTTCGCGGATCGCCGGGCCGGGGTCGAGGCTCTTGCCGAGCAGCCGGGCGGACTCGCGGATGACCAGCAATTCTTCGTCGTGCAGGCGTTCGGCAGCAAGGGCGGCAGTCATGGCTGTTCCAGATACAAAGTGTTGACACTGTGTAATCAAGAAGCGGGCCAGTCCGGTGGCCATTCTGGGCAGCAGAAAAAAAGTGCTTGTGTGCCAGCGGCTTAGCAGAATTGGTCGCGCTGGCACGCTTCCTGAATATGAACCAAGTGGAAACACGAACCAGCACACCCGGTTTACACGCAGCCCAGCCATTCCGGGCGTTTACGGCAAACAGGGCGGCGTGTGTGCCGCGCACCATTTCAGCGCGGCACGCTACAGCGTGGTGCGGCTGGCGTGTTCCGAACCGACATTCAATTACAAGGAGCGCTTCATGTCCGGCTTTGACAACCCGTTTGACCCCGACACCCAACTGCACCGCGCCGGTTGCAGTTGCGGTCGCCACCACAGCCAGGCCGACCACGATGCCGACATGCAGAATGCCGACGCCCGGGTGTCGCGCGTGGTCGAGTCGGCAGTGATGCGCGGCCTGTTCCCGGACGATCAGCAGCGCCGTAACTTTCTGCGCGCGGTGGGCGGTGGCACGGCGATGGCGGCGATTTCCACGCTGTTCCCCATGGGCGCGGCCAAGGCGCTGGCGGCCGAAGCCGGCAAGCCGGAGAAGACCGATCTGAAAATTGGCTTCATTCCCATCACCTGCGCCACGCCCATCATCATGGCCGGCCCGATGGGTTTCTACGCACGCGAAGGGCTCAATGTCTCGCTGCAAAAAACCGCCGGCTGGGCGGTGATCCGCGACAAGGTACAGAACAAGGAATTCGACGCCTCGCACATGCTTTCACCGATGCCGCTGGCGATGTCGCTGGGGCTGGGTTCAGCCAAGCAGGCGGTAGATGTGGCGTCGATCCAGAACATCAACGGCCAGGCGATCACCTTGCATCTCAATCACAAGGACAAGATGAGTCCGAAGGACTGGAAAGGCATGAAGTTCGGCCTGCCTTTCGACTATTCCATTCACAACCTGCTCTTGCGCTACTACCTGGCCGAGCATGGCCTCGACCCCGACAAGGACGTGGAACTGCGCATGATGCCGCCGCCGGACATGGTGGCGAACCTGCGCGCCGGCAACATCGACGGCTTCCTCGGCCCCGAGCCGTTCAACCAGCGCGCGGTGTACGAAGGCTTTGCCTTCATCCACACGCTCTCGCGCGATCTGTGGGACGGCCATCCCTGCTGCACCTTTGGTGTGCAGGAAGGGTTTTACAAGCAATACCCCAACACCTACGCCGCGCTGTTCCGCGCGATTGCCAGCGCCACCGACTACGCGCACAAGCCGCAGAACCGCAAGGAAATCATCGAGGCCATTGCGCCGGCCAATTACCTCAACCAGCCGATACCGGTGCTGGAACAGGTGATGACCGGGCGCTTTGCCGACGGTCTGGGCAAGGTGCGTAACGTGCCCGACCGGGTGGACTTCGACCCCTTCCCCTGGCAGTCGATGGCGGTGTGGATCCTCACGCAGTTGAAGCGCTGGAACTACATCAAGGGCGACGTCGATTACAAGATGGTGGCCGAAGAGGTCTTCCGCGCGACCGACGCGCGCAAACGCATGGCCGAGATTGGCCTGAAAGCGCCCGCGTCCAACTACATGAAGCACACCATCATGGGCAAGGTCTTCGATCCTGCGAAGCCGGCTGAATACGTCAATTCTTTCGCCATCAAACGCACATGAAAAAACTCACGCTCACTCTCGGGCAACAATCCGCCCTGCTGTCGGTGGCCCTGTTTGGCGTGTTCCTGCTGGTGTGGCAGCTCGCCACCCTGCCGGCCACGCCAACCGTCGCCGCCGGTGTCGATCCCGAGTACGCCGCGCTCATGGGCGGCGGCGCGGCCAGCTCGGCGTCGAGCTTTCCCACGCCGGCGCAGATGGGCCAAACCATCTGGGAGCGGTTGTCGGATCCTTTCTACGACAACGGCCCCAACGACAAGGGCATCGGCATCCAGCTCGCGTATTCCATTGCGCGCGTGCTCGCCGGGTTTTTCCTCGCCGCAGCGGTGGCGATTCCGTTGGGGTTTGTCATCGGCAATTCGCGCGTGTTCTACCAGGCGCTCGATCCCTACGTGCAGTTGCTCAAGCCGATCTCGCCGCTGGCGTGGATGCCGCTCGCGCTCTACACCATCAAGGACGCGTCGGCCTCGTCGATCTTCGTCATCTTCATCTGCTCGCTGTGGCCCATGCTCATCAACACCGCGCACGGCGTCGCCAGCGTCAAGAAGGAATGGCTCGACGTGTCGCGCACGCTGGAAGTGAATCCGCTGCGGCTGGCTTTCCGCGTGGTGCTGCCCGCCGCCGCGCCGACGATATTGACGGGCATGCGCATTTCCATGGGCATTGCCTGGCTGGTCATCGTCGCCGCGGAAATGCTCGTCGGTGGCACCGGCATCGGCTACTTCGTGTGGAACGAGTGGAACAACCTGTCCATCACCAACGTGCTGTTCGCCATTTTCATGATCGGCGTCGTCGGCATGGCGCTCGACAGCGTCTTCGGCCTGCTTGGTCGCCGCGTCGCGTATCAGGAGTAAGTGCATGTCTGCTTCGCTTCCCTTCCTGCAGGTCGAAAACCTGGCGCGGGTCTACCCCGGCCCCGTCGGCGGTGATCCCGTCACGGTGTTCGACCACGTCAATTTCCGCATCCACAAGGGCGAATTCATCTGCGTCACCGGCCATTCCGGTTGCGGCAAGTCGACCATCCTCAACATCCTCGCCGGGCTCGACACTGCCAGCGCCGGCAACGTCTTCATGGACGGCCGCGAAGTGGCCGGCCCCAGCCTCGACCGGGGGGTGATCTTCCAGAGCCACGCGCTCATGCCCTGGCTTACCGTGCTGGAGAACGTGTCCTTTGCCGTGAAGTCGCGCTGGCCCGCGCGCAGCAAGGCCCAAATCCGCGACCACGCCCTGCGTTACATCGAACTGGTGGGCCTGAAAGGGGCCGAGCACAAAAAGCCCGCGCAGCTTTCCGGCGGCATGAAACAGCGCGTTGGCATCGCGCGTGCATTTTCCATCGAGCCGAAAATGCTCCTGATGGACGAGCCCTTCGGCGCGCTCGACGCGCTCACGCGCGGCGTCATCCAGGAAGAATTGCTGAAAATCTGCGCCGAAACCCAGCAGACCGTGTTCATGATCACCCACGACGTCGACGAAGCCATCCTGCTGTCCGACAAGATCATGCTCATGTCCAACGGCCCGCACGCGCGCATCGCCGAAATCGTCAACAACACCCTGCCGCGTCCGCGCGAACGCAGCGCCATCCACAAGCATCCGCACTACTACCCCATCCGCACCCACCTGGTCGATTTCCTCGTCAGCCGTTCCAAACTGTTCGGCAACCAGCGCGCCGCACCCGACGCCCCCAGTTCGCCCAGCGTCTTCGACCCCGAAGACCTCGTCGAAGCCGAGCCTGCCGCGCTGGCAGACGCCAGCGTCGTGCCCCTGCCGCAGACCGGCAAGCCACACATCCACCTCGTCAACGCCTAAGGATTTTTTTGCCATGACCCGCACCGAAGTCACCGACCTCATCCTCGCCGCCAAACACAAAAAAGGCCTCAAGTGGGCCGACATCGCCAAGAAGGTGGGCCAGAGCAAGGAGTGGACAACCGCTGCCCTGCTCGGCCAGATGACGCTGGACAAAAAACAGGCCACCACCGTCGGCAAGCTGCTCGGCCTGCCGCCCGAAGCCGTCGCCGAATTGCAGGTGGTGCCGTACAAGGGCAGTCTGCCGAGTGCGATCCCCACCGATCCGCTGATCTACCGCTTCTATGAACTGATCATGGTGTACGGCATCACCATCAAGTCGCTCATCCATGAGGAATTCGGCGACGGCATCATGAGTGCGATTGATTTTTCGATGGATATTTCGCGGGTGGCGGATCCGAAGGGGGATCGGGTGCAGATTGTGTTGAACGGGAAGTTTTTGCCGTACAAGATGTATTGATTCAAGCCCCCTCTCCCGCAAGCGGGGGAGGGCTGGGGAGGGGGCGTTTTTTGCGCTGTGCTGGGAGTTGTTACCTGACTGAGGGTCGTTGGCCGGGGGTAGCCCGGCGGCTAGTCACTTTCTTTTGTCTCGCCAAAAGAAAGTGACCAAAGAAAAGGCGACCCCGCTCATCCCCGAAACCCCGGAAATCGATTCCACCGGACGGGCGGCAAAGAACTCGCCCCGCCTTCGGTATTGTTAATTTGATTTTTGTGGGCGGGGCTCAAACACCTTTGCCGCTGATCCGCCCGGCGGAATCGATTTCCGGCGGGGCTGAGAGGGGAGGAAAGTCAAAACCAGGGCGGTGATGACTGGGCGGATTGGATGCTACTAAAGCAGCACAGTTGTCTAATCACAATTGAGCAAGATTGGTGACTAAGTTATAGGTAAACCAGCCATCACCAGTCACGAAAATTTGGGGTTTTGCAGTGGCAGTGTCCCGAATCACTCCGAGCCCATCACTAAACGGCTCAAAAGATACGATCTTGGCATACGGAAGGCGGACACTTTTTTGTGGTCCTGCGAAGTAAATATTCTTGTTGGTAACAGCAACCCAGCCAGTGTCCACATGAACACGTTCCGTGTAATTCACCGCGTGCCCTTTGAAAGCGCCGACTCGATAGTAAACGCCTTTCATTACGCGAATGCTCGCTCCTTGTGAACTGCCCTCGTATCTCCGACGGGTTTTGTCTTCAAGATATTTTGAGTTCTGGAAAGCCCAGACAAGCTGCTCCCCTTTTTGAAAATTAATAGGGAGATTTCCTTCTACAGACAATCGTTTTGATATCACGCCGCCAAGTACATCACGCAGTACAGCGGCTTTTGTTGTTTTTGTGAGTGCGCCATTTCTATCAAGGTCATGGGTTGATAGATTGAAATGATTTTTGAATTTAAGCAGTCGTTCTTCTTCTGCTGTGTCGAGGAGGCCATCTTCTAAGAATTGTTCAACACTTCCCTCCCAACCCTTGACCAGCAGGGCTTGACGATTGCCGTTTGGGATCAATGCAGATCGTTCAATATTCGGAATCATTGTGGCTAACGCTTCATAGTCACCAGACTCTCTAATTGCGCGAGAAACCTCTGAAATGATTTTCTGCACTCCACGGTTATATTGCGTTTCGCATTCCGCATGTTTGTTCCTGAGAAACCCTGCTGGCTTGCTGCAATATTTACAAGCACCCATCGTTATTCCCCTAGTCGAACAGCTCTATTTGGCTTACGTCTTTAGTTTCAAATTCACACGCGTACATTGCCCGATGCGGGCAGCTACAGGATGTATAAAGCCAAAATAGTAACTGCAAAAGCCCAGTCAACTCTGCTCTGGTTTTGACTTTCCTCCCCTTACAGCCCCGCCGAAGATCAAGTGTGTCGGGCGGATCAGCGGCAAAGGTGTTTGAGCCCCGCTCACAAAAATTAAATCAACCCAGCAAAAGCGGGGCGAGTTCTTTGCCGCCCGCCCGACGCGCTTGGGCTTCGGGGTTTCGGGGCTGTCGGGGTGCCCTTCTTTTGGTTCCTTTTCTTGGGCAAGCAAGAAAAGGAACTTGCCGCCGGGCTACCCCCGGCCAACAATCAGTAGTGCAAGTCGGGGCGCTCAATATCCGGACATCCCCGGCCGACCACTACACCCCCGCCACATTCACCCGATTCCGCCCGCCCTGCTTGGCAGCGTACAGCGCCTGATCGGCGCGTTCGATAAAGCGGGTGGGGGGTTCGCCGGGCTGGTAACGGGCGACGCCGAGCGACAGGGTGATGCGGGCGACGGTTTCGTCCTGGCTGCCGCGCTTGATGCGGCCGCGTTCGATGGCGTGGCGGATTTGTTCGGCGAGGACTTCCGCGCCCTGCTGGCTGGTTTCGGGCAGCAGGATGACGAATTCTTCTCCGCCGTAACGCGCGGCGGTGTCGCGGCCCTTGACGTTTTCTTTGATGACGTTGGCGACGGCGCGGATGACCTTGTCGCCAAACACATGGCCGTAGGTGTCGTTGATTTTCTTGAAATGGTCGATGTCGCACATGAGCAGGCAGGGGCTGGCGTCTGGGTTCGAGACGTCGGCGAGGCAGCTGGCGAGCACTTCGTCAAATGACTTGCGGTTGACAAGCCCCGTGAGGCCGTCGGTGCGCGAGGCTTCGCGGGCGCGGGCCACTTCTACGCGCAGGGATTCGATTTCACGGCGGCTGTCGTCGAGTTTGTTTTGCAGTGTGCTGACGGAGGTGCGCATGGATTGCGCACTCTGCATGAGTTCGGCGATGCCTTCCGGTCGCTGCATGTCGCCGCTGTCGGACAGGCGTTGCAGGGTGTCGCCAAATGCACCGGCTTCATCCGAGGCGGCGGTGGTGGAGTGAGAAATATCGCCGAGTATGCGCTGGAAACCGGCGGCAAAAGTGCTGGCAGCTTCTTCGCTGACATCGGCTACGTAGCGTTCAAACAGCATGATGACATCGCGTTCGCTGAGCTTTCCCTGGCTGGTAAGGAGCTTGTCGGCGGCGGCATTGAGTGCGACGTTCATGCCGGACACGTACTCGTACCAGACGGCATAACTGATCGGGTGCAGGCCGGCGTCCTGGTTCGACATGAGCGGCAGTGCACGTCGCAGGTACTCGGAACTTTCGGTTTTGCTGTGCTGGTATTTCATTGAGGACTCCCCGCTTGTTTTGATATGGGTCTCGAATGCCGCCGTGTGGCTCAGTGTCTGGCCGGGTGCGGCATCAGTTTGTCGATGTAGGCAATGGAAACGGCCGAGGCGATGAAGGCCATGTGGATGACGGTCTGCCAGAGCAGCACTTTGTCGTCCAGGTTTGGCGCATTGATAAAGGTCTTAAGCAGGTGGATCGACGAGATGCCGATGATGGCGGTGGCGAGCTTCACTTTCAGCACGTTGGCGTTCACGTGTGATAGCCATTCGGGTTCGTCGGGGTGGCCTTCGAGGTTGAGTCGCGAGACGAAGGTTTCATAGCCGCCGACGATGACCATGATGAGCAGGTTGGAGATCATCACCACGTCGATGAGCCCCAGCACGATGAGCATGATCTTCTCTTCGGTGAGAGAGAAGGTGCCCATGACGAGGTGTTCGAGCTCGACCATGAAGTGGACAACATAGACCACCTGCGCGGCGATGAGACCGAGGTAGAGCGGTACCTGGAGCCAGCGGCTGCCAAAGAGGATGGACGACAGCAGCTTGTTGCTGGCGCTGGGAGGGTTTGTGAGGGGTGCTTTCATGGGGGCAAAGGGGGATAAGGGCGAAGGGGTGGGCTTACAGAACGTAGCGGGCGAGGTCTTCGCGCGCGGCAAGGGGTGCGAGTCGCTGGCTGACGGCGTCGGCGTCGACAGTATGTTCGCCGGCGATGCTGCCGGCGTCGAAGGAAATCTCTTCCAGCAGTTTTTCCATCACGGTGTGCAGCCGCCGCGCGCCGATGTTTTCGGTGCGTTCGTTCACCTCGAAGGCGATTTCCGCAAGGCGGCGGATACCGTCGGCGGTGAATGTCAGCGTCACGCCCTCCGTCGCAAGTAACGCTTCGTACTGGCGCGTGAGGCAGGCGTCGGTGGCGGTGAGGATGCGCTCGAAGTCTTCCACGGACAGCGCCTGCAATTCCACGCGGATCGGCAGCCGGCCCTGGAGTTCGGGGATCAGGTCGGAGGGCTTCGCCAGATGGAACGCGCCGCTGGCGATGAACAGGATGTGGTCGGTTTTCACCATGCCGTACTTGGTGCTGACGGTGGTGCCCTCGATCAGCGGCAACAGGTCGCGCTGCACGCCCTGGCGCGACACGTCGCTGCCGTGGGCGTCGCTGCGGGTGGCGATCTTGTCGATCTCGTCGAGGAACACGATGCCGTTCTGCTCGACCGCTTCGAGCGCCTGCTGCTTGATGTCCTCGTCGCCCACGAGCCGCGCGGCCTCTTCTTCGGTGAGCAGCTTGAAGGCGTCCTTCACTTTCAGCTTGCGTGTCTGGCGGCGTTGCTGCCCGAGGTTGGCGAACATGCCCTGCAACTGCTGCGACAGGTCTTCCATGCCCGGTGGGGTGAAGATTTCCATGTTGGGGCTCACCGCCGCAACGTCGATTTCGACGTCCTTGTCGTCGAGCTGGCCTTCGCGCAGCATTTTGCGGAAGCGCTGCCGCGCCGCGCCGTCTTCACGCGGGGTCTCGGCTTCGTTGAACCCCACGCTGCGCGCGGGCGGCAGCAGCGCGTCGAGGATGCGGTCTTCGGCCGCTTCTTCGGCGCGGAATTTCACTTTTTGCGTCGCCTGCGCGCGCAGGTCCTTGACCGCGGTTTCCATCAGGTCGCGGATGATCGTGTCCACGTCGCGGCCCACATAGCCCACTTCGGTGAACTTGGTCGCCTCGATCTTGATGAAGGGCGCGTTCGCCAGCCGGGCGAGCCGCCGTGCAATTTCAGTTTTGCCGACGCCGGTGGGGCCGATCATCAGGATGTTCTTGGGCGTGATCTCGTGGCGCAGCGGTTCAGCCACCTGCTGGCGGCGCCAGCGGTTGCGCAGCGCGACGGCGACCGCGCGCTTGGCGGCGGCCTGGCCGACGATGTGCTTGTCGAGTTCGTGGACGATTTCTTTAGGGGTCATGTCGGGTGAGGGGGAACGGTGAGCCGTGAGCGGGAAACCGCCTCACAAGGTTTCAATCACGTGATTCTGGTTGGAATAAATGCAGATGTCGCCAGCAATGGCGAGGCTCTTTTTCACGATCTCCACGGGGGCGAGTTCGGTGTTCTGCAACAACGCAACGGCGGCCGATTGTGCAAACGCGCCGCCGGAACCGATGGCGGCGATGCCAAGCTCGGGTTCGAGCACATCGCCGTTGCCGGTGATGATGAGCGTGTGTTCGGTATCGGCCACGGCGAGCATGGCTTCGAGCCGGCGCAGCATGCGGTCGGTGCGCCAGTCTTTGGCGAGTTCGACCGCGCTGCGCAGCAAATGCCCCTGGTGCTTTTCCAGCTTGGCTTCAAAGCGTTCGAACAGGGTGAAGGCATCCGCCGTACCGCCGGCAAACCCGGCCAGCACGCGCTCTTGATACAGCCGGCGCACCTTGCGCGCAGTGGCCTTGATGACGATGTTGCCGAGGGTGACCTGGCCGTCGCCGCCGAGGGCAACGCTGCTGCCCCGGCGGACGGAAAGAATAGTGGTGCCGCGATATTGTTCCATCGACGGATTATAAAGGCCGCGCCGGTCGATGAGTGAGCCAGCGCCAGAGCCGGCGGAGCATCCAGAGTGTCAGCAGAATGAAAACAGCGAGCGCGCCAAGAAAGGCCAGCGGATGAGCCAGGGCCAGCCAGAGCCCGCCCCCGAGCAGGGTTTCTTCGCCGAACGAGGCGGCCACGTTACTCACCGGTTCGGGCGAGGTGTTGATCAGCGCGCGGCTGCCGGCTTTGGCGACGTGGCTGGTGGCAGCCACGCTGCCGCCAGCCAGCGCGGCCAGGGTCTGTATCGCGGCGCTGCTGTCGCCGAATACGGCGGCGGCGAGCACGGCCCCCGCCGGAATCCGGATGAAGGTCTGCACCGTGTCGGAGAGGCTGTCGACGAGGGGAATCTTGTCGCCGACGAATTCGGCCAGCGCCAGCAGGCCGCTGCCTGTGAGAACCAGTGGGTGCGAGAGCACGGCCAGCGATTCCGGCAGGTCGAAGCCGCCGCTGCGTCCGAGCAGGCCCAGCACGAATACCACGGCGTAGAGACGCAGGCCGGCCCCCCACGCCAGGGCGGCGGCAAGCGCGGCCTGGGCGAGGAAGGCGTCCGACATGCCGCTTAGACGGGGTGGCGGGGCATCAGCTGGGCGAGCTGGTCGATGCCCATGACGCGGAAGAGCTCGTGGATGAGCGCGTTGTGACCGCGCAGGGTGATGCTCTTGCCGTTGCCCAGGCACTGCATGAGCACGCTGATGAACTGGCTCACGCTGCCGTAGTCGACGCGGGTGACCTGCGACAGATCGACCAGCACGCTGCTGTGGCTGGCCGCATAGCCGCAGACCTGTTGCAGGCTGCTGTCGTTGGCCGGGGTGATTTCGCCGGCCAGCTGGAAAGCGTCGTCGTCGGCGGGCTCGGGCGGCGGGGCCTGGACGACCTCGGCGGCGCGCACCTCGCTCCACGACGGCGGCGACACCTCAAAGCGCACGGCGTAGTCCACTGCCAGGTCTTCAAAGGCTTCCATCTGCCCCAGCGTCTGGTAAATCTCCAGCAGCAGCAGCCAGTGCACGGCGCGGCTGTGGGTGGCGCGGTTGAGATCCTGCAACAGAGCGATCAGGCGATCGACGCCGCTCACCTGCAACTTGCGCTTGATTTTGCGGGCCTGGGCAAGAATGCGGGCGCAGTCGTCGGCCCCGGCTTCGTCGACCATTTCAATGCGCGAAAAGTCGATGCGCAGGGTGGCTTTTTTGTCGATTTCTGCGATGCCCTGACTCAGGGCCTGCGCCGCCTTGCGGTCGAGCAGGCCGGGCAATTCCAGGCTGGCCCCGGCGGCGGGCACGGGGGCGGCCGCCGCCGCGGGGCCACCTTGCGGCTTCCACACCGGCGGCGAGGTTTCAAAGCGCATCGCGTAGTCGAGCCCCAGTTGCTCGAATTCTTTTTCGCGGTTCTGCACCGCGTACAGATCAAACAGCATGTGCCAGGCGCGGCGGTCGGCGTTGCCGAGGATGCCTTTCAACTGGCGTTCGGCCATGTCGGACTGGCCGCTGGCGTAGAGGATGGCGGCTTCGTCAACCGGGGATTGCGGCGCGCCGCTGGTTTCCTCGACGACGATGCCGGAGGACGGCCCGATCCCCACCCCGACCACGGTCTGGGTCAGCGGGCTGTCGATGGGAGCGGGCGCGGCAGGCTTGGACGGCGTGTGCGCCGGTGCCTTGTCTTTGCCTTTTCTGAAAAACGGGAGGGCCACGAATGAGGAATCGGTCAGTTGGCGGAAAAGTTGAGTATCGAGTCTAGTCGCCCCGTGGTCTTGCGACAACCCGGAGCAGGCTCGCCACCAGCGCAACGCTGGCCAGACTGACGACGATGGTGGGGCCGGTGGGCCAGTCGGTGAGCGCGGACAGCGCCAGACCGGCCGCGTAGCCGGTCGCGCCAATCAGAAAAGCCCGCAGCAGCCAACCCCGGTCGCGCGCCAGCGTGGCGAGCGCAGGCAGGATGAGGCTGGCGAACACCAGATAAATCCCCACCAGTTGCACCGAGGTGGTGATGGCCAGCGCAAACACCGCGTAGAAGCCCAGGCTGCCCGGCTGACCGCGCGCGACCAGCGGCCGCCAGACGAGGCCGATCAGCACGGTAAGCCCGGCGGCGACGGCGAGCTGGGCGTCGCTCACCCAGAGGATTTGCCCGACCAGCAGGGTTTGCAGGGCTTCGCCGCCGTGCGGGTCGCTGGCCAGCAACAGCGTGGCGAGGCTTGCCACCACCACGAAGGCCGAACCGATCAGCGCCTCCTGCCGCGCCGGCCAGCGGCGGTCGCACGCCGCCAGCAGCATGGCCCCCGCCAGCGCGGCGGCAAACGCCGTGAGCTGCACCTGCCAGCCGGCTTCCCAGCTGGCGGCGTGGGCGGCGATCACGCCGAGCCCGGCAAACTGCGCAATCGCCAGGTCGAGAAACACGATGCCGCGCTGCAACACCCGTCGCCCCAGCGGAATGTGGGTGGCGAGCACCAAGAGCCCCGCCAGCAGCGGGGCCAGCAACAAGGCCGGGTCGAGCGCGGCGAGGTTCATGGTTTGCGCCCGGCCAGCAGTCTGGCTACCGTCGAATCGAACAGGCCGAAGAGATCGGTACTTTGCGCGTCGCCGCCCACGGTGAACGGCAGCACCACCTGCGCGAGCCCGGCCTGTTCCGCTATCCAGGCGCTGGCGCGCGGCGGCTGGTAGGCGGCGCGGATCACCATTTTTGCCGGCGTGGCGGCAAGTTTCGCCTTGATGGCGGCAAGGCTCGCCAGGCTGGGTTCCACCCCGGGCTTGGGTTCCAGTACCGCCACCTGTCTGAGGCCCAGCCAGCGTTCCAGATACGGAAACGCGGCGTGCTGCACCACCACCGGCGTGCCCCGGAGCGGCGTGGCGGCGGCTTCCCAGCGTGCGATGGCGGCCTGCCAGCGCGCGGAAAAGTCCGCCCAGCGGGCCGCAAACTGCGCGGCGTCTGCCGGGTCGAGCTGGGCCATGCGCGCCGCCAGCGCCGCGCCGACGCGGGCGATATTGCGCGGATCGGTCTGGATGTGCGGGTTGCCGGCGGCGTGCACGTCACCCGCCGAGCGGTCGAACACGGCGGGTTTGTCCAGCAGCGTGACGTAGTCGGCGGCGAAGAACTGCCCCGGCTGGCCGGTCTGGATGGCGCGGTTGGCGGATTCGGCGAGGATCACCGGCAGCCAGCCGATCTCCAGCTCGGCCCCGGTACACACCAGCAGGTCGGCGCTGCGCGCCCGCGCGATCAGCGAAGGCCGTGCTTCGATGCGGTGCGGATCCTGGAAAGCGGTGGTGGCGGTGTACACGCTCACCTTGTCGCCGCCGATGGCGGTGGCAAGCGCCGCCCATTCGGGTTCGCAGGCAAACACCTTGAGCGCGGCGTGCGCTGCGCCGCTGGCTGCCAGCCCCAGCACGAGGCCAAGGCGCAGAAGAAATGTAACGGGTTTCATGATGGGCTCCTCAGAACTTGTGCGCGCCGTGGCTGCCCAGGCTCATGATGTACTGCACGTAGAACTGGTTCTCGGCTACGCCCTGCTGCGCCTCGTCGCGTGTGACTTGCAGGCGCAGGCGCGAGAATTCCGACGGGCTGTAATCGACCATCAAACTATGCCGGCGCGGGTCGTAATCGGCTAACGTCTCGAAGGTGTCGCCGGCGTCGCTGCCGTTGAAATCGACGTCGCCGCGCAGCAATTGGTCGTAGCGGTAGCCCACGCGCCAGTGCGGCATGAACTGGTAGACCGCCTGGGTGTAGAAGCCCGACTGGTCGGCAGCAAACGGCGCACTGAGGCCGCCGGTGCACAGGCTGGGGTTGGCGATGTCGGCGTCGTCACAGGCCAGCACGCCCGATTCCTTGCGCTGGAAGACTTCCGCCGCAAACTTGAAATTCTGCTGCGTGGGGTTGCCGTTGGGGGCCCATTTCCACACGAAATCCGCCAGCCAGGTGCGGCTCTTGCCGGAAAAATTGCCCGTCACGCCGGCCTCGTTCACGTCGTGCGATTCGAATGCGCGGCCATGCGGGCGGGCGCGCAGCCAGGACAGCCCGGCGCGCCAGCTGTTCGACGCGCCGACGTCGCCGCCGACGTGGCCGAACAGCGCCACGCTGTTGGCCCCGTTGCTGTCATTGTTGGTGGCCGGGAAGGCATTGCCGTTGCCCAGTTCGGCCCCGAGTTCGAGGAAGGTGTCGGTGGGGGCGAGCCACTTCAGCTGTACGCCGTCCTGCGCGTAGCCCTCGCCGAACAGCACCTCGTACACGAGGTTGTTGGTGGCGAAATCCCAGGCATGTGGATGCTGCTCGTTCTGGTAGCCGATGCCCGACTTGAAGCGGCCGCCTTTCACCGACAGGCCCTGGCCCAGCGCGGCGGTCTGGAACCAGGCTTCTTCCACGTCGACCTCGCCGTCGTTGAGTACTGCGTTGAGGTAGCCGCGGAAATACGGATCGACGCTCGCCGACAGAATCAGCTCACTGCCGTCGATGGAAAAACCGCGTTCGCTGCCGCCGTGGCCGTGTTCGCCCGCGCCGATGAAGCCGCTGACAAAACGCTCGTCGCGTTTTTCGAGGTGGGCGTACTTGCCTTGCAGGATGAGCGACACGTCGGGGTTGAAGCCGCGCCGGGTGGATTCGGCTGCGGGCGCGGGTTCGGGCGCGCGCGCGGCTTGCGCGGCGACGGTTTCGGTTTTGGCTTCGGTTTGTTGCAGGCGCGTTTCCAGCGCCTGGATGCGCGCCTCGTAGGCGGCTTTCATGTCTTTGAGTTCGGCGCGCAGGGCGTCGAGATCGGTATCGGCGTGCACGGGAAAGGCAGCCGCGAGTGCGGCCACCAGCAGGGCGGGACGGAACATGGGGAACTCCTCGGAACGAAGGGGAACGGCCGCGCAGGCGGATCAGCCGGGCGCGGCGGGGCAAGCAGGTTCAGCGAGGGCGTGACGGCGGGGCGCGGGCGCAGGGGCGCAGCGCGGCGGTTTGCGGGTTTGTGGTTTGTGGAGGGGCGAACAGCGCGTAGGCAGCCACGGTGGGCAGTACGGCCAGCGTGGCGGACGGCAGGCCCGCGCCCAGCGCGTGCTGGCCGACGCAGAGCTCGCAGGCAGGCGCGGGGGCGTGATCGGGGTCGTGCGCGTCGAAATGCGACAGTACATGCGCAAACGCCGCCGTCTGGCCGAAGAGCAGGGCCAGCGCGAGCAGTACGTTTGCGAAGCGGCGACGCGCGTTCATGGTTTGGGGCGGGGCTCCACCGGCGGCACCGGATCGTAGCCGTGATCGCAGCCCGGCCGGCAGCGGCCGATGCGCTTGGCCGCCAGCCACGCGCCCTTGACCGCGCCGTGTTTTTCGATGGCCTCCTTGCCGTATTCCGAGCAGGTGGGCAGATACCGGCATTGCCGCCCCAGCCAGGGCGACAGCACCAGCTGATAGACGCGGATTGCGCCGATGAGCAGGCGCTGCGGCAGCGTCATGTAGGCACCCCCGTGGGCGCGGTCTGGCTCGCCGCGCCGGCAAAATCGGTCAGCAATTGTTCGACAAACGCCGGGTCGAGGTCGCGGGTGATGAAGACGAAGCGGCTACGCCGGTCGTCGTCCGGCCAGGCGTCCAGCGTCACCTCGGGGTAGAGCACGTGTTGCACGCCGTGCAGCACCACGGGTTGGTCCGAGCCCGCCAGATTTACCAGCGCCTTGAAGCGCAGCAGGTTTTCCGCACGAAAACTGGTGAGCATCGACAGCGCCGCGTGCAGGCCGTAGGCGTCGAGCGGGGTGTCGAGCACCACCGAAAACGCGCGGATGCGGTTGTCATGCACGGCCCTGTCGGGTTTTGCGCCGGGCAGCCCCGCGCGCGCCGGGCGGTAGCGGCTGGCGTGCAGCCAGCGGGTGACGTCGGCTGATTTTGTCTCGGCGTTCCACAGCCCCAGGTTCTGGATGCGGGCGGGGTCGATTTCGCCGTTGCGCACGGGGATGATTTCGGCGGCAGGATTCAGCGCGGCGAGGCGGGTGTTGAGCGCCACCACCGTGTCGGCCGAGGCAAGATCGGTCTTGGTGAGCAGTAACCGGTCGGCCACTGACACCTGCTTCACCGCTTCGAAATGTTCGTCCAGCTGGCTCATGCCGAATTCGGCGTCCACGGTGGTCACCACGCCGTCAAGGCGGAAGCGCGCGCGCACCCAGCGGTCGTTGAGAAGGTTGTCGAGCACCGGCGCGGGGTCGGCGATGCCGGTGGTTTCGATGATGACGCGCTCGAATGCTGGCACGTCGCCCTTTTGCCGCGCCATCCACAGGTTTTTCAGCGTCGGCGAGAGGCTGCCGGAAATCGTGCAGCACACGCAGCCGCCCGAGAGCAGCGCCATCGGGCCGTCCATTTTTTCGAGCAACTGGTGGTCGAGCGCCACTTCGCCGAACTCGTTCATCAGGATCGCGGTGCGCGGCAGCGTGCGCACCAGGTGATTCAGCACGGTGGTCTTGCCGCTGCCGAGAAACCCGGTGAGCAGGGTGACGGGGAGCGGGGTGTCGGCTGGGTTCATTTTTTCTTTTTCTCGACGTAGGGTTCGACGCGCGCGGCGCGCATCCGGTAGCCGGCGTCGCCCATCTCGGTTCTGGAGACCGCGAGTTCGAGCGCGCCCTCGATCCACACCGCGTCCATGTAGGTTTTGGTTTTGACGGGTTTGTCGGCCACAACGTGGATGATCTGGTTGGCGGGCGGTGGCGGCACGTGGATGCACGCGCCGAAATACGGCACCAGCAGGAATTCCTTCACCTCTTTTTTGCCGTATTCCAGCGGCACCATGAAGCCCGGAATGCGGATGGGTTTGCCGGCAATGGCGGGGTTGGCCGGCGCGTGGTTCCACATGGCACGCAGTTTTTCCAGCGCTTCCATGGCGCGCGGATCCTCGTCGGAGAGCTGGTCGAGCTTGAGCCCTTCGAGTTCTTTGGCCGGGTTCCAGCCGGGCGGCAGCAGGTCGTCCCAGTTGATCTCGCGCGCCTTGCCCGTTGCCGGAGCGGGGGTCGCGAGCCGGTCGCCCACTTTGTACTCCGCCGCGTGTACGGGCAGGGCACAGCCCAGGGCCAGGAGCAGTATCCATCGCAGCATCAAAAAATCCTCACAGTCGCGGGGTCAGGCCGTCGGCGAGCGAGACGCGGTAGGCGCGCCACGCGGGCAGCAAACTGGCCCCGAAGCCGGCCATTATCGCGCCGCCGAGCAGATAACGCTCGCGCGGGCCGGGCAGGGCCACGTTCAGGGCAAAGCCGTAGTGCGCTTCGGCCCACGGGCCGAGCAGCAGTATCGCGGCGTTGAGCAGGGCGAGCCCCGCCAGCGCGCCGGCGAGCACCAGCCCGCCGCCTTCGAGCATCAGCAGGGCGAGCACGTCGCGCGGGCGCGCGCCGACCGCGCGCAACACCGCCAGCTCGCGCCGGCGCTGGTCGAGCGACGCCAGCACCACCGCTACCAGCCCGGCGAGCCCCACGGCGACGACCAGCGCCGACACCGCAAACAGCACGCGCTCGACCTGCGCCAGCATCGCCCACAGCTGCGCCAGCGCCACGCCGGGCAGCACTGCCATCAGCGCTTCGTCGCGGTTCTGGTTGACCCAGCGCTGCACGTTGAACACCGCCGCGCGCGATTTCAGGCCGACGATGGCGGCGCTGACGGTCTTGGGCGAGAGGTCGAACTTCTGCACGAATTCGGCGGGGATGGCGACGCCCGGAATCGGCGCGCCGCCCTGCCAGTCGAGGTGGATCGCTTCCATCGCGGCGAGGCTGATGTGCACGGTGCGGTCCACCGGCGTGCCGGTACGCGCGAGGATGCCGACCACGGTGAAGGGCTTGTCGGTGTGCTCGGCAAGCCCGGATGCGCCGCTGCCGTGGGCGAGCGCGATGCGGTCGCCCGGCCGGTACCCCAGCGCCTCGGCCACTTCCGCGCCGAGCACGGTTTCGAACACGCCGTCGAAACGCCGGCCTTCGCGCAGCGCCAGCGGGCGTTCTGCGCCGGTACGGAAATGCGCGAAATACGCCTGGGTGGTGGCCAGCACCGGAAAGCCCCGGTGCGAATCGCCGAGCGACAGCGGAATCACCCAGTCCACCGCCGGATGCGCGGCGACTTGTTCCACGCTGGCCCAGCGCATGTCCTGGTTCGCGTCGCCCAGCCGGAACACCGAATACAGCAGCAGTTGCAGCGGGCTGCCGCGCGCGCCGACGAGGAGGTCGGCCCCCGACACCGCCTGCTCGAAACCGTTTTTGGCCTGGTCGCGCAGGCGTTCGACGCCCAGCAGCAGCATCACCGCCAGCGCCATCGCCGCTACCGCCAGCGAAAGGCTCGCGCGGCGGTTCCACGCGCTGGCGGCGGCCAGCCGCAGCAGCGGGCTCATGCGGAGGGCTCCGTGCAGGGTGCCCCGACGCGGTTGATGGCATCCAGCGCCAGCGTGCGGTCGAAGCGCGCCGCCAGCCGTGCGTCGTGGCTGACGAACAGCAGCGCCGCGCCGCTGGCCGCGCATTCGCGCCCCAGCAGGTCGAGAAACACCTGCTGGCGTGCGGCGTCGAGCGCCGAAGTGGGTTCGTCGGCGATCACCAGCTCCGGCTGGCCGATGAGCGCGCGCGCCGCCGCCACACGCTGTTGCTGGCCCACCGACAGCGCGCGGGCGGGCCGCGCCCACAGCGCGCAGTCGAGATCGAGCTGGCCGAGCAGCCGCCCGGCGGCCTCGCGCGGTGCACCCGCACGCGCGTGCCGGCGCGCGGAAAACCGGCACGGCAGCATCACGTTGTCGAGCACCGACAAATACGGAATCAGGTTGAACTGCTGGAAGATGAGGCCGACGTGGTCGGCGCGGAAGCGGTCGCGCGCCGCGCCCGGCAGCCGCGACAAATCGGCGTCGAGCACGCGTAGCGTGCCCTGCTGCGGCACCAGCACCCCGGCGAGCAGGTTGAGCAGCGTGCTCTTGCCCGAGCCCGACGGGCCGTGCAGGAACACCTGTTCGCCCGCAGCCAGCTCGAAGGCGGGCAGATCGAGGCAGGGCGTGCGGCCCCAGTCGAAACGCAGTTGGCGGGCGGCGACGAGGGGAGCGGACATTACCAGCGCGCCACGCGCTGGCGCGGGCTGAGGGTCACGGCGGTCTGCTTGCCCGGCGCGGCGATGGCGACGTGCAGGCGCGCCAGACGCGGGAAAGCGGCGAACAATTCAACCCGCAGTTCGGCCAGACGCGCGGGCCGGGTGCAGCGGAACACGTATTCCGCCTCGATGTCGGCGTGGGGGCTGGACGCCTGTGCGACCTGTGCGGCCGGTGCGGCCGGTGCGGTGGCCGCGAACAACGGCGATTCGACGCGTGCGCGTACCGCGCTGCACCCGGCGGCGGCAGGCGGGAAAAACAGCGCGGCGGCGTTTTCCAGCGTGCGCCGGGTTTCGGCAACCGCCGCGCGCTCGCGCACGGTACGCGGCGCGTGCTCAAAGCCGAGCAGGCTCTCGGCAGGCGCGTCGAGCTGTAGCGTGAGCGTGGTACCGTCGATGGCGACCGCGAGTGCGGCGACACCGTGGACGTGGGCGTGCGCGCTGGACGCGGCACCGGCGAACAGCAGCGCGGCGCAGACGAGCGCGCGGGGCGACAGAACAAAACGCGGCAGGGTCATGGCGTCTCCAGTATGGCCGGGCAGGCTTTTTTGCCAGACCCGGGCGCGCGCGGCCAGGTTCCGCCCGCTGTCTCAGTGCCCGAAGCCGATTTCATACTGCACGTAGGCCTGCGCAATCTGTACTTTTTCGAGCTGGCCGCCGCTCAAGGTGGCCACGCCCTGCGGGCTGTCGGTGAGCGAGACTTGCAAACGCAGCTTCTGCTGCGCAGGCAGGTGACGGGTGAGCTGCGCCGACCAGCGGGTGGTTTTCGGCAGGGTCGAGGTGTGGGTGGGGCCGACCGTGGCTCCGGTGCGTAGCGCATCGTGCAGGTCGCCTACGCGCTCGTAGCGCAGGCCGGCGTTCCAGCGCGGCGCAAAGCCGTACACCGCCTGCAAGGCCCAGGCGTCTTCGTAGAGGTCGCGCGGCTGGCCCACCAGCGGCGGCTGGAGCTGGTGGTAGGTCAGCCGCATGTCTTTGTTCTGGAATAAATAGTCACCGCGCAGCCGCAGTTCGCCGACGCCGTTTTGCCCGCAGCGGCAGTAGTCGAGGTGTGCCGCGTTGAGCCTCGCCTGCCCTTCCAGACCGTGCAGCGCGCTGTTCACGCCGGGGTGCGGTTCGTGGAGTTCCTGGTGCTGCGCCGAATAGACGTGGGCCGCGCCGATTTCCAGCCGCACTGCGGGGGAATGCAGCGGCGAAACAGCGGCGTAGGCGACGCCGACGTTGGGTGCGCCGTGCGCGTCGGCAAATTGCACCACGGCACCGTTGCTGGCGACGGTGGGGCCGCCGAACTGGCTGGCCATGCCGAGGTTGCGGCTGCGGGCGATTTCCGCGCCCACGCGGGCGGGCCACGCGGTTGGCAAGTGCCACACGGCCTGCACGCCGTCCTGCACCAGTTTGCCGTCGAGCAGCAGTTGATACGGCAGCGGCGCGTCGACGAAATCCCATTGGTGCGGATGCAGCGCGTTGGTCGGGCTGAACGCGCTGAAAAAGCGCCCCGCACGCAGACGCACGCCAGCGTGATCCGGAGTGCGCAGCCAGGCTTCGTGCAGTTCGAGCGTGCCTTCGTCCGGCACGAACAGCACGCTGGCGCGGCCGTCGAAGCCGGACGGCGTGCGCATCGCCAGCGTCGCTTCGGCGTAGCGCGCGTTGAGGCCGCGTTGCAGATCGTTACCGTGGCTGTGGCCGCCGCCGGCGTGGGCGTTGTGCAGGCCGACCGATTCGCCGACCAGATAACTGCCCCGGCCGTCCTGGTTATCGCCGTAGAGCACGGCGTCGAAAAACAGCATGGGCTGCCAGACGATGCCGTCTTCGGCGGCGGCGGGCAGCGGGGCGAGACAGGCGAGGCAGAGCGCAATACGGGGCGGTTTCATGGCGGGCTCATCCCAGTTCGGTTTCACGGGTTTCGTCGTCGGCCTGGTGTTCCCACGCCGGGAAGGGGTCGGCGAGCTTCATCCAGCCGGCGCGGCCGCCCGCCATTTCGGCGTCGGTCAAGAGGCAGGCGTCGAGCCGCGCGCGAATCGCCGCTTCGTCCATCTCCATGCCGATGAACACCAGTTCCTGCCGCCGGTCGCCCCAGTCGCCGGTGGATTTGGCTTCGATGCGGGCGCGGTACTCGGCATCCTGCGGCCAGTGTTCCTGCGGCACGGCGTCCCACCAGTAGCCCGCCGGGCCGTGGCGGCACGCGCCGCCGGCCTGGCTCCAGCTGCCCGCGAGTTCAGGTCGGCTGGCGAGCCAGAAGAAGCCTTTGCTGCGCACCACGCCGGCCCATTCGCTGTGGATGAGGTTCCAGAAACGCTCGGGATGAAACGGTCTGCGCGCTTGGTAGGTGAAGCTGGTGATGCCGTATTCGAGCGTTTCCGGGACATGCTCGCCGCGCATTTCGGCGAGCCAGCCGGGCGCCTGCGAGGCGGCTTCAAAGTCGAACAGGCCGGTGTCGAGCACACGGTCGAGCGGCAGTTTGCCAAAGCGCGCAAGCTCGATTTTTGCGCGCGGGTTGAGCGAAGCCAGCATCGCGATCAGACGGTCAAGATCGGCCTGCGGCACGAGGTCGGCCTTGTTGACGACGAGTACGTCGCAGAATTCGATCTGTTCGACCAGCAGATCGACGACGGTGCGGTCGTCGGCGTCGCCGAGCGATTCGCCGCGTTGTTGCAGGAGGTCGGACGAGGCGTAGTCGCGCAAAAAATTGTACGCGTCGACCACCGTCACCAGGGTGTCGAGCCGCGCCACTTTGGATAACGACACGCCGTCTTCGTCTTCGAAGGTGAAGGTTTCGGCGACCGGCAGCGGCTCCGAGATACCGGTCGATTCGATGACGAGCGTATCGAAGCGGCCATCACGCGCGAGCGCCGCGACTTCCTTGAGCAGGTCTTCGCGCAGCGTGCAGCAGATGCAGCCGTTGCTCATTTCGACCAGCTTTTCTTCGGTGCGTGACAGCGCCGCGCCGCCGTCCCTGACCAGCGCGGCGTCGATGTTGACCTCGCTCATGTCGTTGACAATGACGGCGACGCGGCGGCCTTCGCGGTTGTTCAAAATGTGGTTCAAGAGCGTGGTTTTGCCGGCTCCGAGAAAGCCGGAGAGCACGGTGACCGGGAGGCGGGCGTCGGGGGTGGGCATGGCGTGTCCTTTCAGAATCCGCAGTACTGCTCGGGCATGGCGGAAGAATGGTGGTGGGTGATGCGCCAGCGGCCAGCGACGGGCCGGTAGACGAAGGTGTAGCGCGCGACCACGTCGCGGCCATCGGCAAAGCGGAAGGCGTAGCTGCCCATGTCAACGAGCATGTCCCAGCCCACTTGGGTATGGCGTTCGAGGATGCGTCCCTGCGGCGCGCCGGCCATGAAATGCACGAAGTAATCGCGGATGCGCGCGTGGCCCACACGCACGTCGTCGTCGGCGGTGGGCAGCAGCACCGCCTGCGGGCAGTACAGCGCGGTGATGGCGTCGGGCTCGGCGGATTGCAAGGCGGCGTTCCAGTCGTCGAACAGGCGGGCGGCGTCGGGCGCGGCCGGTTCGCGTGCGGGCGGGTTTGCGCGCGCGGCGCGGGGGTGGAAGCTGGAGGTGATGACGGGCATGGGCAGGCAGGTTCAGGCGAGGCAGGTTCAGACGAGTCGGGTTCAGGCAAGGCAGGCGTCGAGTCCGGCGCGGATGTCGGTTTCGGGCAGGTCGCGGCCGATGAACACGAGGGTGGAGGCGGGAGCTTGTCCGGCAGGCCAGGGGCGCACGCGGTCGCCGTACACGGTCATGTGCACGCCTTGCAGCGCGGTCATCTGCGTTTCGCCGGCCAGATGCAGCACGCCCTTGTAGCGCAGCAGGTTCGGGTGATGCCGGGCGATGAGCCGGGCCATGAAGTCTTCCAGCAGGGCTTCGTCGAAAGCGCGCGTCTGGGTGTAGACGAGCGCGCGGATCTCGTCGTGGTGGTGCGCGTGGGCGTCGTCGAGAAAGCCCGGTTCCAGTTCCAGCAGCGACGACAGATTGAACGCGCCGATATCGAGCACGTTGTGCAGCGGCACGTCGCCCAGCGTCATCGAATAGGTGGGCGCGCGCGGGTTGATGCGGATGAGCCGGCGCACCAGTTCGGCAAAGCGCGCGTCGTCGCAGCGGTCGCGCTTGCCGATGAGTAACAGGTCGGCGTAGGCCACCTGTTCCCGCGCGGCGGCGTGGGCGTCGAGCTGGCACGGCGCGTATTCGGCGTCGAGCACGGTGACGAGCGCATCCAGCCGGAAGCGCGCGTGGATCAGCGGGTCGGCAAAAAAGGTCTGGATCACCGGCGCGGGGTCGGCAAGGCCGGTGGTTTCGATCAGCACCCGGTCGAGCGCGAGCGTGCCGGCGTCGATCCGCTGCGCAAAATCGCCGAGTAAACGAATGAGGTCGGCGCGCACGCTGCAACACACACAGCCGTCGTTGAGTTCGACCACTTCGGCGTCACGTGCGAGCAGGGCGGCGTCGACGCCAGCCGCACCGAATTCGTTTTCGATCACGGCGATTTTTTCCGCCGGGCGACCGGCGAGGATGCGGTTGACGAGCGTGGTCTTGCCGCTACCAAGAAAACCGGTGACGACGGTGACGGGAATGGGCGCAGACATGATTCAGTGCGCGTGACGCGCGGCGTGGCCCAGCAGCACCGCGCCGCCGCCGGCGACGACGAGCGCGCCCTGCCAAAGGCCGGCTTGCAGGCCGTGGCGGGTTTGCAGCACCGGTACCAGGTTGGCGATGGCGATATAGAGAAAGCTCGCGGCGGCGAGCGCCAGCACCACCGGCAGCGCGGCCTGGGCGGAATCGAGCAGCCAGTAACCCGCCAGCCCGCCGGCGACGGTGGCGAGGCCGGACAGCAGGTTCAGCAGCAGGGCGCGCGATTTCGACAGCCCGGCGGCGACGAGCACGGCAAAGTCGCCCAGTTCCTGCGGGATTTCGTGCAGCGCCACCGCTACCGTGGTGGCCAGGCCCAGATGCGGGTCGGCAAGAAAGGCCGCAGCGATCAGCACGCCGTCGACAAAGTTGTGCAGGCCGTCGCCCAGCACGATGGCGGGTACCACCGCACGCAGCGGGCCGTCGTGCGCGTGCCGCCCCCGGGCGAACTTGTCGAGCAGGAAGAACCCCCCCAGCCCTGCTGCAATCCAGCCGCCCAGCGCCTGCGGGCTGAGCCCGCACGCGAGCGCCTCGGGCATCATGCCCAACAGCGCGGCGGCGAGCAGCGCGCCCACCGCAAAGGCCAGCCAGGTGTCGAGGCGCGGCTTCACCAGCCCCCAGGCGACCAGCGCGGCAAGGAGTACCGAAAGCAGGCCGCCGACGGCGCTGGCGGCGAGGATGAAGACGAGGGTCATGGCAGGATGTGCAACCGGGTTGCGTGACGGGGCGCGGAAAAAAACATGGAAAAACGGACTTAGCGGGAGTGGGTGCAGTCCGCGCAGCGCCCGTGCAGGGTCAGGTCGATCTGGCGGGTTTCGAAACCGGGCGGCGTGGCCGGCATCACGGCGGGTTCGGGCAGGCAGAACAGGCGGCCACACTGTTCGCATTCGAAATGCGCATGGCCGGCGTGGGCGTGGGCGACGCTGAAGCGGCGCACGCGGTCGTGCCCGGTGACGCTGTGCGCGAGCTGCTGTGCCACCAGCCAGTCGAGCACGCGGTAGAGCGTCACCTTGTCGAGCGGCCGGCCCGCCGCCGTGGCTACCTCCATCAGCGCGTGGTGCGACTGCGCGCTGTCCGCGTCGAGCAGCATGGCGAGCACCTGCACGCGGGCGGCAGTGGCGCTGGCCGCGCGTGCTTCGATCAGGCGGGTGGCGGCTTCAAGGTGAGAATTCATGCGGGGATGGTAGGGCGGGTCGCCGACAAATGCAACTGTGTTGCGTTTGTCGGGCAAAAAAATCCCCCGGGGGTCGGGGGCTGTCAGCGCGGTCAGGCGTGCAGTTTTTCCATTTTCTCGTGGCGTTCCTGCGCCTCGATGGAGTATTCGGCGGTGGGCCGGGCCAGCAGGCGCGGCAGGCCGATGGGGTCGCCGGTTTCGAGGCAGTAGCCAAATTCGCCGGCTTCGATGCGCGCCAGCGCCTTGTTGATTTTTTTCAGCAGCTTGCGTTCGCGGTCGCGCACGCGCTGTTCCAGCATGTTTTCCTCTTCGACCGTGGCGCGGTCGTTGGGGTCGGCAAAGTTCTCGTTTTCCTTCAGGTGCTCGCCGGTGTCGGCGGCGTTGGCCAGCATCTCGTCGCGCAGGGTTTCGAGACGGGTGCGAAAAAATTCGAGCTGGGCTTTGTTCATGTAGTCCGAATCCGGCATTTTCAGCAGGGCGGCTTCGGTCAGGGGCTTGGATGAGGCAGGCATGGTTAGGGCTCCAAGGGGTCGTGCGTATTTCAGGCCGGAAGCAGTTCCGGTTTTTGGCCAAGGCGGGAGTCTGAACGTCCTTGGCTCCGGACGCAAGCCCGCGATGCCGGCGCGCGCGATTGGGCCATAATCGCGGCATGAATACTGCCTTCCTTGCCGCCCTGGTTGTGGGTGCCGCCCTGCTGGCCGGGTGCGGTGCCGACGCGCCGCCGCCTGCCCCCGACATCCGCACGGTGCGTGCCGAGCAGGTGAGCGCCCACCCCGGCGACCGCACCACCCGCTACGCCGGCGAAGTGCGCGCGCGCTACGAGACCGATCTGGCCTTTCGCGTGGGGGGGCGGGTGAACGCGCGCAAGATCGAGGTGGGAAGCGCCGTGGCGGCCGGGCAGACGCTCGCCACGCTCGACGCCAGCGACTACGCGCTGGCCGCCCGCGCGGCGCGTTCGCAGCTGGCCGCCGCCGAGGCCGAGGCCAGGCTCGCGCGCGACGACTTGAAACGCTACACCGAATTGCGCGCGCAGAATTTCATCGCCGAAGCCGAACTGGAACGCCGTCGTACCACGACCGACGCCGCCGACGCACAGGTGCGTGCCTTGCGTGCGGAGGCGGCCCGGCAGGGCAACCAGGCCGATTACACGCGGCTCACCGCGCCGCACGCGGGGGTGGTGACGGCCGTGCAGTTCGAGGCCGGCCAGGTGGTGGCCGCCGGGCAGCCCGTGGCCACGCTCGCACGCGCGGGCGAGCGCGAGGTGAAGATCGACGTGCCGGAAAACGCGCTCGACGCGCTGCGGCAGGCGAAATCGCTGACGGTGCGCCTGTGGTCGTCGCCCGGCACGGCGTACACCGGTCGCCTGCGCGAGCTTGCCCCGATGGCGGATGCAGCCACCCGCACCTACGCCGCGCGTGTGGCGATCGACCAACCCGATGCCGCCATCCGGCTCGGCATGACCGCCACGGTCGAACTGGCCACCGGCGCAGCGGCCGCGCTGTCGGTGCCGCAAAGCGCGCTGTTCAAGGTGAATGGCCATCCGCAGGTGTGGGTGGTGGACGAAAAAACCGGCGCGGTCGCGGCGCGTGCCGTGGAACTCGGCGCGCTCGACGGCGAACGCGCGGCGGTGCGACAGGGATTGAAGGCGGGTGAGTGGGTGGTGACAGCCGGCGTGCACAAACTCGCGCCGGGGCAGCGCGTGCGGCGGGTGCCATGATTACCCCGCATTTCGTGCCCGGGCGCGGCAACCTGTCGCGCTGGGCCATCGAGCATCCGGCGCTGCTGCGCTTTTTTGTCGTGCTCATCGTGCTCCTGGGGGTGCGCTCGTATTTCCATCTGGGGCAGGCCGAAGACCCGCCGTTTACCTTCAAGACCATGCTGATCCAGGCGCAGTGGCCGGGCGCGACAGCCGAGGAGGTGTCGGAGCAACTCACCGAGCGCATCGAGAAAAAGCTCCAGGAAATGCCCGAGCTGGATTACGTGCAGAGCTACGCCAAACCGGGCGAAACGGCGCTGTTCGTGAACATCAAGGAAACCGTGCGCGGGCGCGACGTGGCCGCCGCCTGGTACCAGATCAGGAAGAAAATCGGCGATCTCAAGCCGCAGCTGCCGGCGGGCGTGCAGGGGCCGTTTTTCAACGACGAATTCGGCGACACCTTCGGTTCGATCTATGCGTTTACCGGCGACGGTTTCAGCCGCGCCGAACTGCGCCGCGTGGCCGAGGACGCGCAGCGCGAGGTGCGCCGCCTGCCCAACGTCGGCAAGGTCGAACTGTTTGGTGTGGTGCCGGAAAAAATCTACATCGACGTGCCGGTGCAGAAACTCGCCACGCTGGGCGTCACGCCGCAGCAGATCATGCAGGCGGTGGCCGACCAGAACGGCGTGGTGGCCAACGGCCGGGTGGAGAACGCCACGCTGTCGATTCCGGTGCGCGTGTCGGGGCCGTATGCCGATGTGGAACGCCTGCGCGAAACCATCATCCGCGTCGGTACGCGCAGCCTGCGGCTGGGCGACATTGCCGAGGTGACGCGGCGGATGGAAGACCCGCCCGTGAGCGAAATCCGCTCGCAGGGCGAGCCCGCCGTGCTGTTGGGTGTGTCGCTCGCCGAGGGCGGCGACGTACTCGCGATGGGCCGTGATGTGTCCGCGAAAATGGCCGAGCTGCAACGCACGCTGCCGGTGGGGCTGGAGATTGCGCAGATTCACGACCAGCCAAAGATCGTCGAAGGGGCGGTTGCGCTGTTCATGCGGAGTTTCCTGGAAGCGCTGGCCATCGTGCTGGCGGTGAGCTTTCTGGCCTTGAAATGGCGTGCCGGTCTGGTCGTCGCGCTGTCGATTCCGGTGGTGCTGGCGATCACCTTCACCGCCATGTGGCTCTTCGGCATCGACCTGCACCGCATTTCCACCGGCGCGCTCATCATTGCGCTGGGGCTCCTGGTCGACGACGCGATCATTGCCGTGGAAATGATGGCGCACAAGCTCGAAGCCGGCTGGAGCCGCTATGAAGCCGCCACCTATGCCTTCCACTCGACGGCGTTTCCCATGCTCACCGGCACCCTGCTCACCGCCGCCGCGTTTTTGCCGATCGCGCTCGCCAAGTCGCTGGTGGGCGAATACACCTTTGCGATCTTTGCCGTCACCAGCATTGCCTTGCTGTCGTCGTGGGTCGTCGCGGTGATCGTCACACCGTACTTCGGCCATCTGTTGTTACAGCCCGCGCAGCAGGTGGCGGACGAAGACGCTGCGTATCACACGCCCTTTTATCAGCGATTCCGCGCGGCCGTGGTGTGGTGCGTGACGCATCGCAAAACCGTCATTGCGCTCACCGTGCTGGCGCTGGCAGTGGGCGTGGCGGCGATGCAGAAAGTGGAAAAGCAGTTCTTCCCGCAATCCGACCGGCTGGAAATCCTCGTCGAGCTGTGGCTGCCCGAAGGCGCGTCCATCGACGCCACGCGCGCCGAAGCGGTGCGGCTGGAAGCGCTGCTGCGCAACGAGGCCGACGTGGCGCACGTGCTCAACTACATCGGCCAGGGCGCGCCGCGTTTCGTGCTGGGGCTCGATCAGCGGCTGGCCAATCGCAACTTCGCGCAGCTGGTGGTGATTGCCAGGGACGTGCCGGCGCGTGATCGCGCCATCGCCCGCATCCGCAGCCTGTTCGAAACCGAGTTTCCCAACGTGCGTGGCCGTGCCGTGCGCTTTGAATACGGCCCGCCGTCGGGCTACCCGGTGCAGTACCGCCTGTCCGGCAGCGACGTGCCACGGCTCAAGGCCGAAGCCGAAAAACTGCGCCGCATCGTCGTCGCGCACCCGCGCGTGACGGCGGTGAATCTCGACTGGAACGAAGAGTCGCTGGCGCTCAAAGTCCGGCTCGACCAGGACAAGATCAAGGCGCTGGGCTTGAGCTCGGATCTGGTGGGGCGGCTGGTGGCGTTGCAATTGTCCGGGGCGACGGTGACGCAGTTCCGCGAAGACGACCTGCTCATCGACGTGGTGCTGCGCACGCCGCGTGCCGACCACCGCGACGTCGATGCGCTTGCCGCGCTGCCCATCGGCAGCTTCAACGGCCAGAGCGTGACGCTGGGGCAGATCGCCCGCTTTACGCCCGCGTTCGAGGACGGCGTGATCTGGCGGCGCGACCGCCTGCCGACGATAGCCGTGCGCGGCGATCCGGTGGGCACCACCCAGCCGGCGACCATCGTCGCCGACCTCGCGCCGCAGGTGGAAAAATTCCGGGCAGCTTTGCCGCCCGGCTTCCGGCTGGAAATCGGCGGGCCGGTGGAAAGCAGCGCCAAAGCCAACGCCGCCATCGCCGCCTCGTGGCCGCTCATCGTCATCGTCACGCTGAGCTTGCTGATGCTGCAACTCGGCAGCTTCTCGCGCGCCCTGCTGGTGGTGCTCACCGCGCCGCTGGGGGTGATCGGGGTCGCGCTGGCGCTGCTCGTCAGCGGCCGGCCGATGGGCTTTGTCGCGCTCTTGGGCATCATCTCGCTGGCCGGCATGATCATGCGCAACTCGGTGATCCTGGTTGACCAGATTCGCCAGGATGTTGAACGCGGGTTGTCGCAGTGGGACGCCATCGTCGAATCGACGGTGCGGCGGATGCGGCCGATCAGCCTCACGGCCGCCGCCGCCGTGCTGGCGATGATTCCGCTGTCGCGCTCGATCTTCTGGGGCCCGATGGCGGTGGCGGTGATGGGCGGGCTGATCGCCGCCACCTTCCTGACCCTGTTTTTCCTGCCGGCCCTGTATGCCGCGTGGTTCCGCGTGCAGGCCCGGCCCACCCCTGCCGGAGGCACGACATGAAAGCCTGGATGTTTGGATTGGTATGGCTCGGCGGCTGCGCGAACCTGCACTCGCCCGACCCGGCGTCGCCGTATTACGCCTACCCCGCCGGCTGGCAGCTGGTGCTGCACCAGCCGCTCACGATCCCGGCCGATTCCGCCACGGTGCGCCTGCAATACGGCCGCGTCGTGCCGCGCAACGGCGTGCAGGACGCCGATCCGTTCTGCGTGGTGGAACTGAATACGGTGCGCGAATCGCCGCAGACGCTCGCGCCGGGCCGCTTTGCCATTACGCGGGTGACGCGCAGCGTGAGCGATCTGGCCACGGTTTCATCGCCCCTGCGCAAGGTAGGCTTTGGCCATGACGACGCGCCGAGCTTCCTGTATTTCCGCACCGATTTTGCCCTGCACGACGCCGCACAGCCCGAATTGCTCGCGATGCACTGCGCGTGGAACCAGATGGCACCCGGCAACCGCGGTCTGATGCGTCATCTCACCGTGCCCGAAATCCAGTCGGCCCTCGGCGACTGGCTCACCCTGCAACCGCCCCGGAGCGCACCATGAAAACCCGCACCACCCGCATTCCGCCCGATAGCCGCATCCGCCTCTCCGAATGGAATCCGGACGACGACGACATCATCGACGGCAAGAAATCTGCTGCGCGTGAACGACTTGATGCGGATAGAGCGCGCCTCGAATCCCTGCAGGAACTGCTCTACGCCGAAGGCAAACACCGGCTGCTGGTGGTGTTGCAGGCGATGGACACGGCGGGCAAGGATTCGACCATCCGCCACGTCTTCCAGGGCGTCGATCCGCTGGGCGTGCGGGTGGCGAACTTCAAAGCGCCCACAACGCACGAACTGGCCCACGACTACCTGTGGCGGGTGCACCAGAAAGTGCCGGCTGTGGGCGAGATCGTCATCTTCAACCGTTCGCACTACGAAGACGTGCTGATCACCCGGGTGAACGGCTGGATCGACGACGACGAGTGCGCGCGGCGCTACCGCCACATCAACGAATTCGAGCGGATGCTGGCGGAGACCGGCACCACGATCCTGAAGTTCTATCTGAACATTTCAAAGGACGAGCAGAAGAAACGCCTGGAAGCACGCCGCGACACGCCGGAAAAACAATGGAAATTCCAGCCGGCCGATCTGTCGGTGCGGGCGCAGTGGGACGATTACATGCGCGCCTACGAAGACGCACTGTCGGCGACCAGTACCGCGCACGCGCCGTGGCACGTGATTCCGGCCAACAGCAAGCTGGCGCGCAATCTCACCGTGTCGCGCATCCTCATCGACGCGCTGGAAAGTCTGGACATGCGCTACCCACCCGCGCCCGAAGACGTGGCCAAGATCCGCATCGAGTGATTATTTGACGACCGAGAGGTGCCCGCCACGCACGGCACGCGGGCTGGTCTGTGCCTGCCAGTCCGGAAACGCCTCGGGCCGGTGCACGTGGTAGCCCTGGAGGTAATCGACACCGATTTCGCCGAGCAGATTGGCCATGTCGGCGTTTTCCACCTGCTCGGCGATGGAGTGCATGCCGAAATCCCGCGCGAGCTGGGCGATGGAGCGCACGATGGCCTGGTCGCGGTCGTCGTCGAGCATCCCGCGCACGAATGCGCCGTCGATCTTGAGGTAATCGGCCGGCAGATGCTTGAGGTAGAAAAACGAGGATGCGTCGCGGCCGAAGTCGTCGAGCGCGAACTGGCAACCGCGCGGACGCAGGCCCTGGATCAGCCGCTGGGCGTCTTCCAGATTGACTACGGCGGCGGTTTCGGTGACTTCGAAACCGATCCGCTCGCCGGCCAACCCGTACCGGTCGAGTAGGCCGCACACCACGTCGAGGAAGGATTCGTCGGCCACCGTCTTGCCCGACAGATTGATGAAATACACCGCCTGGTCGTCCGGCCGCGCTGCCAGCCAGGCGATCACCGTTTCCACCATCCAGCGGTCGAGAATGGGGGCCTGGCCGTAGCGTTCGAGCGCCGACAGCAGCTTGGCCGGGCCTTCGATCACGCCATTGCGCAGCCAGCGGATGAGCACTTCGTAATGCGGCTGGCCATGCGGTGAGGTGGGCTGGATGAGCTGGCGGTACGGCAGGAACTGGTTGGCTTCGAGCGCTTGCGCAAAGTCGGCCGCCCAGCCCATTTCGGCTTCCAGCCGGCGGAAGCCCACTTCGTCGGCTTCGTACTGCATCACGCGCCCGCTGCCTTCGGATTTGGCGCGGTAGCAGGCCATGTCGGCCTGCACCATGATGTCGCCAGAAGAACTGGACTCGCGGTTGATGAGCGCAATCCCGGCGCAGGCACCCAGCGTGAAGCGTCGGCCCTTGTGCTCGAAGCGGAAATCGCGGATGCGCTGCACCAGCGTGCGGCACAGGCGCATCGCTTTGTCGGCCGGGGTGTCGAACAGGATCAGCCCGAATTCGTCGCCACCCAGCCGGCCGAGGTAGGCGTGGCTGGGCAGGGCGCTGCGCATGGTCTGGGCAATGTCCTGCAACAGGCCGTCGCCCACGGCGTGGCCGCAGGTGTCGTTGACGAGCTTGAACTGGTCGAGGTCGATGTAGCAGAAGGCGTGCTGCTGGCTTTCCTCGCGTGCGGTGCGCAAGGCGCGCGCAAGCCGCCCCTCCACTGCGCGGCGGTTCGGCAGCTTGGTCAGCGTGTCGTGGAAGGCCATCTCGCGCAGATTGTCGAGCAGCTGTTTTTTCTCGGTTTCGTCGCGCAGCACGTACACCGCACCGAAGCCGCCTGCGCCGGTGAGCGGCGCGCAGCTGTAGCTGATGGTGAGAATGTGGCCGGACTGGGTGTAGAGGCGGGCCGAGCCGTTCTCGCCCATGCGCGGCGATTCGGCGTCGAGGAAGCAGGTGGGTAGATCGTCGTCGCTGCTGGCGCGGTCGAGCGTCATCAGTTGGCGCAGTGGGCGGCCTTCGGCGTCTTCCAGCGGCGCGTCCAGCATGCTCTCGGCACTGGGGTTGAGGTAGGCGACGCGATTGCGTCCGTCGGTCACGATGACCGCATCGTCGATCGACTGGAGTGTGACCTGCCAGCGTTCCTTTTCGGCTTCGATGGCGGCTTCGCCGAGCTTGCGCTGGGTGATGTCGAAGCGGATCGACAGGTATTTCTGAGGCAGGCCGTCGTCGCCCAATAAAGGCAGGATGGTGGTGGCCTGCCAGATGGGGCGGCCGTCGCGGCTGCGGTTGCACAGTTCGCCCTGCCAGGTGCGGCCGGTGCTGATGGTCTGCCACAGGGTCTCGAAAAATGCCGGGTCGTGCCAGCCGGAATTGAGGATGCGGTGGTTCTGCCCGATGAGTTGTTCGCGGGTATAGCCGGACAGCACACAGAAGAGCTCGTTGACGTAAGTGATCGTACCGTCGAGATCGGATTCGGCGACGGCAGCGGCGCAGTCGAGCGCTTTCTGCTGTTCGCCCAGCGTGACGACCGAGCGTTCCAGCGCCGCGTTCATGTGGTTGAATCCGCGCAGGGCATCGCGCAGTTCGGGCGGCATCCGGGGGTGGATGGGTACGCGGAGACTGTAGTCGCCGGATTCAACCTGGCGCGCGGCCACACGTAGCGTGGCCAGCCCGCGCAGATTGAGTTTCAGGATCAGATGGATCAGCGCCCCCAGCAGGATGAAGGCCACGCTCAGTACCGCCAGCAGGCGCGTGGACAGATGCCAGAGAAAGTCTTCGTAAGGATGCGCGCTGGGTTGTACGGTGAGCGTGCCGTAGGTGTAGCCGGCCACGGTCAAGGTGCGGGACAGGCGAGGCGCGCGCAGGTCAACCAGGCGCGCGAACCAGTGCGGGCGCTCGGCGGGCGTCTCCTGCATCGTTTCGCGCAAGACGAATCCGTCGGACGCGACGTATTCAACGAGCCGCAGGTTGCCGTGGGTGACGGGAGCCAGCAGGCGCTCATGTAGCCCGGCGCGGTCATCGACGATGACCGCGTCGATGGCCAGCTGGGCGAGGGCGGCCAACTGCCCCTGCGCCTGGACGCGCAAGGCTGTATCCGCATCCTGGCGGGCGATGCCAACGATTTGCTGGGCGGCCAGAGTCAATAGCGCAAGCATGACCAGGGTCACCGCTGCCGTAATTCGTCCGAGGGTGCCGAATCTGGCCAGAAGAGGGTCGCGAGGGGGGGCGGGCGCGTTCATGCCTGCTGAATCGGCCAGAATCTGCAAACCTGAAGGCGGCGTAATGTCCTACGTAAACAGCTACATGGGGCGGTTCGCCCCCCAGTTTTTGCTGCTCAGGGTTTGCGCCGCGCGCGCGGGTGCGCCTGGTCGTAGCTTCGGGCGAGATGCTGCCAGTCGAGGTGGGTATAAACCTGCGTGGTGGAAATATTGGCGTGGCCGAGCAGTTCTTGCACCGCACGCAGGTCGCCCGACGATTGCAGCACGTGGGTGGCAAACGCGTGGCGCAGCAGATGGGGGTGCACATGCTCGGGCAGCCCGGCGCGGATCGCCCAGCGTGTGAGCCGCAGCTGCACGCCGCGCGGCGAGATGCGCGTGCCGCGCTGGTTGAGGAAGAGCGCCGTTTCGCCCGGCTTCGCCAGCCGCGCGCGTGTCCCCAGCCAGTTGCCCAGTGCGGACAGCGCCTGCGTGCCGATGGGCACGATGCGGGTTTTGCTGCCCTTGCCGGTGACCCGCGCTTCGCCGCCGGCCAAGTCGACATCGGCGAGATCGAGGCTGACGGCTTCGGCCAGCCGCAGCCCGCTGGAATAGATCAGCTCGAATAGCGCGCGGTCGCGGGTTTCCAGCGCGTCGTCCGGCGTACGATCGAGGAGCCGGGCGCAGGCGTCGGGCGAGAGCACCTCGGGCAGGGGCTTGCCCGCCCGGGGAGGCCGCAGGCCGAGGCAGGGGTTGCTGGAAAAACCGTGGCGGCGGCAGGCAAACGCATAAAACCCGCGCCAGCTCGACAGATGCCGCGACACGCTCGACGCCGACAGACCGGCGGCGCGTAGCCCGACGATGGCACGGCGGATATCGTCGACGGTAAGCGAATCAAGGGCGTGAGCGCCGGCGTGGGCCGCGAGTTTGCCGAGGTCGCGGCGAGTGGCCGCGAGGGTATGCGGCGACAGCCGCCGTTCGGCGGCCAGATGGGTCAGATAGGCTTCGACGACGGCGGGGGTCAAGCCGACATCCGGGTGAGCGCGGCGGCCAGCACCTGCCCCAGCCGCACCAAATAAAGCGTGCCCATGCCGTTGTAGAAACGCTTGTCCTCTTCCGACGCCAGCACCAGCAAGCCGAGCGAGGGGCTGGCGGCCGCCATGCGCACGGGGATGCAGGCGAAACTCTTGAGATGCGGCGACAGCTCACCGAACCAGCTGCTTGCTTGCGGCACGGCGAGCGCGCCGCACACGGGCTGCAACAGGGTGCTGATGCCGGTGACGGCGTCGGGCGACAGTGTGCTGTCGGTCAGCAGGCGCAGGGCATGGTGAGGTACCGCAAAGCCCTCACGCAGATGCAGGGCCAGCGCGCCGGTGAGTTCGTCGGGCGTGTTGGCTGCGACCAGCGCGAGTGTGAGCGCGTGCAGTTTTTCCGAAATGCCGTCGTTCTCCTCGCCAAACTGTATGAGCTCGGCGAGCTTGTTTTCCAGCATCCGCACCTTGTCGCGCATGGCGATGAGCTGGCGTTCGCTCATCGACACGGCATGGGTGCCGTGCGGATGCGGAATAGCCAGATCGGCCAGCAGGGTGGGGAATTCGTTGAAGAAATTCGGGTTGCGGGTGAGGAAATCGGCGATGGCCTGTTTGTCCATGGGGGCGTCGAGTATGTCCATTAAAGTTCCAGTTCTCCTTCGAATACGGTTTCCGCCGGGCCGGTCATCAAAACAGGCTGGCCCGGGCCGGCCCAGGCGATGACGAGATCGCCGCCACGCGTGTGCACGCTGACCGGACTTTGCAGCCAGCCCTGGCGGATGCCGGCCACCGCCGCTGCGCAGGCACCGGTGCCGCAGGCCAGCGTTTCGCCGGCCCCGCGCTCAAACACGCGCAGGCGGATGTCGTGCGGTGTGAGCACTTGCATGAAGCCGGCGTTGACGCGGCGCGGAAACCGCGCGTGCGCCTCGATGGCCGCACCGAGTATGTCCACCGGCGCGCTGTCGAGGTCGTTCACGCGCAGCACGGCGTGGGGGTTGCCCATCGACAGCGCGGCGATTTCGAGCACGTGCTGGCCCACCTTCAACGGATAGGTGAGCGCTTCGGCTTCGGCGACGAAGGGAATGTCGGCCGGGGCGAAACGCGGCGCGCCCATGTCGACCACCACCAAGCCGTTGTCGAGCAGGCGCGGCTCGATCACGCCTGCCGCGGTTTCCACGCGGATGGCGGTTTTTCCGGTGAGTCCCTTGTCGTGCACGAAGCGGACGAAGCAGCGCGCGCCGTTGCCGCACTGTTCCACCTCGCCGCCGTCGGCGTTGAAGATGCGGTAGCGGAAATCAACATCAGGCTGCGTAGCGGCCTCGACCAGCAGGATCTGGTCGCAGCCCACGCCAAAGTGGCGGTCGGCAATGCGCCGACAGGTTTCGGGTGTGAGGGTGACGGGTTGGCGCACGCCGTCGAACACGACGAAATCGTTGCCGAGGCCCTGCATTTTGGTGAAGCGTACGGTCATGGAAGTTGGGTGGTGGAAGTGGGGCGTGGCCGCGCGGGGCGAATCGGGCGGCAGGGCCAAGTTTAGCGCTGCGCACCGTTCGGGGATAGCGGCGCGCCGGAGGCTAAAGCTGTCGCTCCATGACATGGTCGTCCATGACAAACCCGCCGCCGATTTCGAACACCCGCGACTCGACGACGCGGAACCCGTGTTTTTCGTACGCCTGCCGAGCCGGGGTGTTGCCGCGGTTGACCTGCAAACGGATCACTCGCCGGCCGTGCGTGCGTGCCCAGTCGGCCACCTCGTCCAGCAACATCGCCCCCAGTCCCTGGCGCTGGTGGTCGGGGTGGACGTAGAGCTTGTCGAGTTTGACCGCGTGCTCAGTGAGGCAGGCGTGCGCGAATGCGATGGGCGGCGTGCCGATGACCCACCAGGCATGATGCGGTTCGTCGAGCTGGCCATGTATACGCGCCGGGGCGTAGCGGTCGGCGAGCATGGCGTCGATCTGCGCCTGGCTGATGAGGGCGGAGTAGGTTGCCTGCCAGACCGTGCGGGCCAGCGCCGCCACGGGTTCGACGTCTTGTTCCATCAGGCGGCGCGGCCTGTCATGCATACAGGCTGGCCTCGCCCATCGGGCGGGTCTTGAAGCGCCGGTGCAGCCACAGGTATTGCGCCGGCATTTCGCGGATGCGGTCTTCGATGAAGGTATTCATGCGCGCCACGTCGGCGTCGAGGTCGCCGCTGGGATAGTTGTCCCAGGGCGGATAAAAACACACCGCGTAGCCGCGCCCCCAGGGCAATTGCCGGGTGATGGCGGGGACGATCTGCGCGCCGGTGAGCTTGGCCAGCCGCGGCAGCGCCGAGACGGTGGCCGCCGGGACGCCGAAAAACGGCGCGAAGACCGCGTTGCGCCGCCCGTGATCCTGGTCGGGCAGGTAGTAAAACGGCCGCCCCGATTTGATCGCGCCGAGCGTCGCCTTGATGCCTTCGTGCCGGGCAATCAGCACGATGTCGCGGAAGCGCGTTCTGCCGTGCCGCATGTAGCGGTCGCTGACCGGATCCTTGGCGGGGGCGTACATCGAGGCGATTTCCCAGTCCATGGTGAGCCGCACGCCGCCCATGTCGAGCCCGACAAAATGCGGGGCCAGCCAGATCACGGGCCGGGTGCCGTCGCCACGCGCGGCTTCGGGGTTGTCGATGCGGATCAGGCGGCGCAGCCGGGCGTCGGAACTCCACCACAGCACACCGTGTTCCAGTACCGCGCGCATCGACGCCTGATAGGTTTGCCGCAGCCAGCGGCGATGCTGGGCGGGGGGCGCATCCGGGAAGCAGAGTTCGAGATTGCGCGCGACGATGTTGCGCCGTCGTCCCGGTTTCTGCGCCAGCAACCAGCCGACGGCGTTGCCGAATGCGGCCTGCATGGGCAGCGGCAGCCAGTGCAGCAGCCAGAGCAGGGCAATACTCAGCCACACGCCCCACAGCGACGGGTGATACAGACCGGTCTTGTGCGGGCTCATGGCGTCTCCGGGGCGGCGACCCCGCCGGGCTTCTTATGGCGGTTATACGTCCACATGTACTGCGCCGGAAAGCGCCGCACGACGGTTTCGACCATCTGGTTGATGCGGGTTGCGGCTTCGAGCTTGTCGGCAGGCAGTCCGTCGTCGAGGGGAAACAGATGCAGGCGGAACCCCTGTCCCCAGGCCAGCCGCTCGGCAGCCACAAAGAAAATCGCGGCCCCGGTCTTGCGTTGCAGGCTGGCGGCCAGCGTGGGGGTGTAGGCCGGCCGGCCGAAAAAGGGTGCCCATACGCCATCGCCGCTGCTCGCCACCTGGTCGGGCAGAATGCCGATGGCCTCACCCCGCTTGAGCGCGGCAAACTGGGCGCGTACGCCCGAGAGATCGGCGGGTACCAGGCGCGCCTGGCCGCGCTCGCGGCCCATGCGCATCAGCCGGGCCAGCAGGGGTTGGCGCGGCGGTTTGTACATGGCGGTGAAGGGGTGCCGGCTGGCGATGTGGAGGCTGATGATCTCGAAGCAACCAATGTGCGGCGACATCAGGATGACGCCGCGCCCCGCCGACAGCGCGGTTTCGAAGCGTTCCCATGCCGGCGTGTCTTTTACCAGACGCAACGTGGCGGGGTAGGGCCGCAGCCACACGGCCATCAGTTCGGTGATGCCTTTGCCGGACTCGGCAATGGCATGCCGCCGGAGTTGCCGGCAGGCTTTGCCGGTCGAACACAGCCCGCTGGTTTCGATATTGCGTCGCATCCGCCCCGCGTGGCGGCCGGGCGACCAGTAGACGATCCAGCCCAGCACGACGCCCAGTGCATGCAGCACCGGCAAGGGCAGGCGGGCCAGCAGTTTGAAGAAGGCAATCACACAGGTAACGAGGGGTTTGCCGGCATCCGGCCCGGGGAATTGACGCGCCGGGAGGGTGCACGGCAGAATGCGCCTGCCGCCGGGTTAATCGAGACAACTTGCGGGCGGGGTACAAATACAGCTAAAGCGTCGCCGCTCCGTGGGTCCCGCGAGCCGGTTACGCAGCCAGTAACCGGGACAACAGGAGTAGCCATGTCACAGCAAGCCTTGCACAAGGATTTCATTTTCACGTCTGAGTCGGTGTCCGAAGGGCATCCCGACAAGATGGCGGATCAGGTGTCGGACGCAGTTCTCGACGCGATTCTAACCCAGGACAAACACGCCCGCGTGGCGTGCGAGACGCTGCTGACCACGGGCGTGTGCGTGATTGCGGGCGAGATCACCACCTCGGCGGTGATTGATTACAACCAGGTCGCGCGTCAGGCGATCAAGCGCATCGGCTACGATTCGTCGGAAATCGGTTTTGACTACAACACCTGTTCGGTGCTGGTCACCGTAGGCAAACAGTCGCCCGATATCGCGCAGGGCGTGGATCGCGCGCATGACGATAATCTCGATCAGGGCGCGGGCGACCAGGGCCTGATGTTCGGCTACGCCTGCAATGAAACACCTGTGCTGATGCCGATGCCGATCTATCTGTCGCATCGCCTCACGGAGCGCCAGTCCGAACTGCGCAAGGACGGTCGCCTGCCCTGGCTGCGCCCCGACGCCAAATCGCAAGTGTCGATCCGTTATGTGAATGGCAAGCCGCATTCCATCGATACCGTGGTGCTCTCGACTCAGCACAATCCGGATATCTCGCACGCCATGCTGACCGAGGCGGTGATCGACGAGATCATCAAACCCGTGTTGCCCAAAGAGATGCTCACCGCCGAGACGCGTTATCTGGTCAACCCCACCGGGCGTTTCGTCATTGGCGGCCCGATGGGCGACGCCGGGCTCACCGGGCGCAAGATCATCGTCGACACCTACGGCGGCGCGGCCCCCCACGGCGGCGGTGCGTTCTCGGGCAAGGACCCGTCCAAGGTCGACCGCAGCGCTGCCTACGCCGGCCGTTACGTGGCGAAGAATATCGTGGCGGCGGGCCTCGCAGACCGTTGCCAGATCCAGGTGAGCTACGCCATCGGCGTCGCCAGACCCACCTCGCTCATGGTCGAAACCTTTGGCACGAACAAAATTCCGGAAGCGAAGATCGAAGCCCTCATCCGCGAGCATTTCGACCTGCGGCCCAAGGGCATCGTCGCCATGCTCGACCTGCTGCGGCCGATCTATACCCGCACCGCGAGCTACGGCCACTTTGGCCGCGAGGAGCCCGATTTCACCTGGGAAGTCACCGACAAGGCGGCCGCGCTCAAGGCGGCGGCCGGCCTCTGATAGAATGCACCTCCACAATTTTCGCCCGTAAAGGAAACCACCATGGCCGAACGTAGCCGCACCCGTCGCAACACGCTGGAGCGTCGTTGCCTGTCCAAGAGCTTCAAGCGCCTGTTCAAGGGCTCGCCCAAAGGCATCTTCAAAATGCTCGAAGGTGTGAAGCCTTCCAAAAACAAGGCGTCCTGAGTTTTCGGATCCCCAAAAACAGCCGGCCCTGCCGGCTGTTTTCGTTTGTGCGTCGCGCGCGTACAATGCGCCCTCCCGAGGAGCGTTGCGACGGCCAGACAGGCCGCCAGGCTCGGGACGTTCCCAACGGCGCTCACGTTTTCTTTTTATTTTCAGAAAGGACGCGTGATGAACGCCGTAACCCAAACAGCCAACTTCACTGATTTCGTCGTCGCCGACATGTCGCTTGCCGACTGGGGCCGCCGCGAAATCCGCATTGCCGAAACCGAAATGCCGGGCCTGATGGCGATCCGCGAGGAATTCGCCGCCGCCAAGCCGCTGCGCGGCGCGCGCATCACCGGCAGCCTGCACATGACGATCCAGACCGCCGTGCTGATCGAAACCCTGCAAGCGCTGGGTGCCGAAGTACGCTGGGCGTCGTGCAACATCTTCTCGACGCAGGATCACGCCGCCGCCGCGATCGTGGCCACTGGCACGCCGGTGTTCGCGGTCAAGGGCGAGTCGCTCGAAGACTACTGGGATTACACCCACCGCATTTTCGAATGGGCCGACGGCAGCCACTCGAACATGATCCTCGACGACGGCGGCGACGCCACGCTTTTGCTGCACCTGGGCGCGCGCGCCGAGCAGGATATTTCCGTGGTCGCCAACCCCACCAGCGAAGAAGAGCGCGTGCTCTACGCTGCGATCAAGGCCCGCGTCGCCGCACAACCCGGCTGGTATTCCAGCCGCCTCCTGGCGATTCGCGGCGTAACTGAGGAAACCACCACCGGCGTGCATCGCCTGTACCAGATGCACGCACGCGGCGAACTGAAATTCCCGGCGATCAACGTCAACGATTCAGTCACCAAATCCAAGTTCGACAACCTCTACGGCTGCCGCGAATCGCTGGTCGACGGCATCAAGCGCGCGACCGACGTGATGGTCGCTGGCAAAGTGGCCGTCGTCGCAGGCTACGGCGATGTGGGCAAAGGCTCGGCGCAGGCGCTGCGCGCGCTCTCCGCTCAGGTTTGGGTCACGGAGATCGACCCGATCTGCGCGCTGCAAGCCGCAATGGAAGGCTACCGCGTCGTGACCATGGACTACGCGTGCGAACACGCCGACATCTTCGTCACCGCCACCGGCAACTTCCACGTCATCACCCACGACCACATGGCCAAAATGAAAGACCAGGCCATCGTCTGCAACATCGGGCACTTCGACAACGAAATCGACGTGGCCGGCATCGAGCAGTATCAGTGGGAAGAGATCAAGCCGCAGGTCGATCATGTGATTTTCCCGGATGGAAAGCGCATCATCCTCTTGGCCAAAGGCCGTCTGGTAAACCTCGGTTGCGCCACCGGGCATCCGAGCTATGTGATGTCGTCGTCGTTCGCCAACCAGACCATCGCGCAGATCGAGTTGTGGCAGGAGCGCGACTCGGGCAAGTATCCGATCGGCGTCTACACCCTGCCCAAACATCTCGACGAAAAAGTCGCGCGTCTGCAACTCAAAAAGCTGAACGCGCAACTCACCGAGCTTTCCGACTATCAGGCCGGCTATATCGGCGTGGACAAGGCCGGCCCGTACAAGGCCGACCACTACCGCTACTGATCCGAGCCCCGACCCGAAAGGCGCGCCATGCGACTGTTGCTGCTGTGGATACTCAACGCCGTCGCCCTGCTGGCGGTCACTTACCTGCTGCCGTCCATTCAGGTAGACGGTTTCGGGTCGGCATTGCTGGCCGCGCTGCTGCTGGGGTTCATCAACACGCTGGTGCGGCCGGTACTGGCTTTGCTGACGCTTCCGATCACGGTGCTCACGCTGGGCGTGTTCTATCTGGTGCTGAACGGCCTGCTGTTCTGGCTGGCCAGTGCCCTCATTCCCGGTTTTCAGGTCAGCGGGTTTGTGTCGGCGCTGCTGGGCGCGCTCCTGTACGGTGTGATCGCCTGGGCGCTGTCCGCGCTCATTCCCAATAAAAAAGGCTGAACATGACTGCCCGAACTTTCAGTTTCGAATTTTTCCCGCCCAAAACGGCCGAGGGCGCGGAGAAGCTGCGTGCCACGCAGCAGCAACTCGCCCAGCTCAAGCCCAAGTTCTTTTCCGTCACCTTCGGCGCGGGCGGCTCAACCCGTGACCGCACCTTCGACACCGTGCGCGAAATCCAGGCGAGCGGCTCGGAAGCTGCGCCGCACCTGTCCTGCATCGGCTCCACGCGCGAGAACATCCGCGACATCCTGGCTGATTACAAAGGGCAGGGCATCCGCCACTTGGTCGCGCTGCGCGGCGACCTGCCCTCCGGCACCATGGACGCCGGCGAATTCAACTACGCCAACGAACTGGTGGCCTTCATCCGCGAGGAAACCGGCGACTGGTTCGAAATCGAGGTGGCGGCCTATCCGGAAATCCATCCGCAGGCGCGCTCGTGGAAAGACGATCTGGCCAACTTCAAGCGCAAGGTCGATGCCGGCGCGGATTCGGCCATCACCCAGTATTTTTTCAACGCCGATGCCTACTTCCGGTTTGTAGAGGAGACGCGGGCGATGGGCGTCACCCTCCCCATCGTGCCGGGCATCATGCCGATTGGAAACTATGTCCAGCTCGCACGGTTTTCCGATGCTTGCGGTGCAGAAATCCCGCGCTGGCTGCGCAAGAAACTGGAGAGCTACGGCGACGATCTGCCGTCGATCAAGGCCTACGGGCTGGATGTAATCACCGATCTGTGTGACCGCCTGCTCGCCGGCGGTGCACCGGGCCTGCACTTCTACACCATGAACCAGGCGGGCCCTTCCACGACTCTGTGGCAGCGGCTGGGTTTGTCCTGAGCGCTGATTGACAAAGAGGACACGAGAACAGGTGAATCACTCACTTGTCCTTGTGTCCTCTTTGTGAGGGACGCCGGGAGCGGTTTACAGCCAGGTAATCCGCTGCTGTAAAGCGGCGAGTGTGACGGCGGCGTCTTTCAGGTTCGTCGCTTCGCCATCGGAGCCGGTCACCACGCCCTTGTCGGCCACCGGCGCGAGGTTGTCGAGCTTGAAGCGGCCCTTACCGGTCTGATCGCGCAGAAAGCAGCTTTCGTCGAAGAACAGGCGGTCACCGCTATTGTCGATTTCATCGGAATCGACCGAGTCGTAGCCGATGAGTTTTTTCACGTCGTTGAGCCCCGTGATGTCTACAGCGCAGACGGTCTTTTGGTTGGCGTCGATGAGATAGGCGTTCATGGCGCGTCTCACAGGCTGGATTTGAGGGCGTTCAGGCAGTAATCGACGTTTTCCTGCTTGGCCGAATAGCCCATCAGGCCGATGCGCCAGATTTTGCCGGCCATGTCACCCAGGCCCGCGCCGATTTCGAGGTTGAAGTCGGCCAGCAGCTTGGCGCGCACGGCGGCGTCGTCCACGCCCTCGGGCACGTACACGCTGTTTAGCTGCGGCAGACGGGCCGACTCTTCGACCACGTATTTCAGGCCCAGCGCTTCGAGCCCGGCCTTGAGTTTTTCGTGCATGGCGCGGTGGCGTGCCCAGGCGTTTTCCAGGCCTTCTTCTTCGAGGATCACCAGCGCTTCATGCAGGCCGTACATGGGGTTGATCGGCGCGGTGTGGTGGTAGGTGCGCTTGCCGGCGCTCTGCCAGTAGCCGAGCACGAGGTTCAGATCCAGGAACCAGCTTTGCACCGGGGTCGAGCGCGCCTTGATCTTGGCGATGGCTTTTTCCGAGAACGACACGGGCGACAGACCGGGCGTGCACGACAGGCACTTCTGGCTGCCGGAATACGCGGCGTCGATGCCCCACGCGTCCAGATGGATCGGCGTGCCGCCGAGGCTGGTGACGCAGTCCATGATGGTGAGCGCGCCGTGTTCCTGCGCGATCTTCGCTAGCGTTTCGGCGTCACTTTGCGCGCCGGTGGAGGTTTCGGCGTGAACAAACGCCAGCACTTTCGCATCCGGGTTGGCTTTGAACGCGTCGCGCACTTTGTCGGGTGACACCGGCGCGCCCCACGCGTCGTCCACCATCACCGGTACACCGCCGGTGCGTTTGACGTTTTCTAGCATGCGCCCGCCGAACACGCCGTTGCGGCAGACGATGGCCTTGTCACCCGGTTCCACCAGATTGACGAAACACATTTCCATGCCGGCCGAACCGGGCGCGGACACCGGGAAGGTGAGCGCGTTTTCGGTTTTGAACGCCATGCGCAGCATGGATTTGATCTCTTCCATCAGCGTGACGAAGGCGGGGTCGAGGTGGCCGATGGTGGGACGCGCCATCGCTTCGAGGATGCGCGGCGACACGTCGGATGGGCCGGGGCCCATGAGAATGCGCTTGGGGGGAATGAAGGAAACCGTCATGACCTTGCTCTCTGTATGGAAAATTCAATTAAAACAAAGGTTTGATTTTAAGGGCAAACAGCCGGCCGGCAAACTGGGCCACGCGCGTGGGCTATCTGGTTGCGTCCCGCCGGACGGCAACTATGGTGAGGTTTGGGCGGAACAAGGAGACTGCGATGAAACGGATAGCCATCACAACGGCGAGCCTGCTGGGTCTGGCGGGCGCGATGCCATACACGGCTGCTGCGGGCACGACGGCGGCACTCTCCGAGGCGGATACCATGGCGGTATTCAAGGCCGTCGGCGCGGTGCAGCGTCAGGGCAGGTGGCTCATCTGCGCGGACGATCCCAACGCCAGCGGCGCGACGATCGAGACGGTGCGCGACCTCAACGGCGACGGCCGTCCGGAAGCGGTGGTGACCGAGGGCGGCAGCTATTGTTATGGCCATGCCGGGGCGGGTTTCCAGCTTGTGAGCAAGCAGGCGAATGGCAGCTGGCGCGTGATGACCGGCGGCAGCGGCATCGCGGAGTTCCTCAAGACCAAAGGCGCGGGTGGCTGGCCGGATATTTCCGTTGGCGGCCCGGGTTTCTGCTTTCCGGTGGAACGCTGGAACGGCAAGGCGTATGCGCTTCATCGTTTCGAATACGAGGGCAAGCGCTGCAAGCCGCAACGGTAAAGGGCCGAGTCAGCCTGTCGGCGGCTCACCCATCAAGGGTTTCATCGCCGTCAGCAGGCTGTTGAACAGGCGCGGGTTCAGCTTTTCCTGTTCGGCCAGCATCTGCTTCATCGTCTGGCGCTGCTGGGGTTTGGCGAAGCAGCAGGGGCAGTTGTCGGAAATCACCGGCAGCCCGGCATCCACGGCAAAGGCGCGTATCTGGCGTTCGCGCGCGGTGGCGAAGGGGCGGATGATGCGCAGGTCGCCGGCGTCGTTCAGATAATGCGGCGACATGGTTCTGAGTTTGCCGCCGAAGAACATCGACATCATCAGCGTTTCGGCGAGGTCGTCGAGGTGGTGCGCGAGCGCCAGCACGTTGCAAGCCTGTTCGCGGGCGATGCGGTAGAGAATGCCGCGCCGCATGCGCGAGCCATAGGCGCAGAAAGAATCGGTGTCCTTGGTCAGCGTTCGGAGCGCGTCGCGCATGATGGGCTGCGCCTCCAGAAAATACGGCACGCCGAGCGCGGCGAGATAGGGCACCAGCGACCTGGGGCTGTAATCGTCGGTCTGCGGATCGACGGTGCAGGCGAGCAATTCGAATCTGACCGGCGCTTTCTGTTGCAGATGATGCAGGGTGTGCAAAAGCGCCAGCGAATCCTTGCCGCCCGACAGGCCCAGGAGGATGCGGTCGCCCTCGCGGATCATGCGCCAGTCGCCGATGGCGCGGCCAGCGTCGGCGAGCAGCGAGCGTGAAGGCTTGACCCAGCCGGTGGCGGCGACAGCACTCATGCGGAAAATTGCAGGGCGTGAAGTTGCGCGTAGCGGCCCTGCCTTGCGAGCAAGTCACGATGCGAACCGATTTCGACGATGCGTCCACCTTCGAGCACGACGATGCGATCGGCGCGTTCGATAGTGGAGAGACGGTGCGCGATGACGAGTGTGGTGCGGTTCTGCATCAGCGTTTCGAGCGCGGCCTGCACGTGGCGTTCGGATTCGTTGTCGAGTGCCGAGGTGGCTTCGTCGAGGATGAGCACCGGCGCGTTCTTGAGGATGGCGCGAGCGATGGCGATGCGCTGGCGCTGACCGCCGGAGAGCCGCATCCCGTTTTCGCCGATCAGCGTGTCGAGCTTGTCGGGCATTGCCTGGATGAAGTCCCACGCGTGCGCGGCGACGCAGGCCGCACGGATGTCGTCGGGCGTGGCGTCACGCTTGCTGCCGTAGGCGATGTTGTTGGCGAGCGTGTCGTTGAACAGCACCACGTCCTGCGACACCAGCGCGATCTGCGCGCGCAGGTTGGTCAGGCTCAGGTCGCGGGTATCGACGCCGTCGAGTTGGATCGCGCCGCTGTCCGGGTCATAAAAACGCGGCACCAGATTGGCGAGCGTGGTTTTGCCGGAGCCCGACGCCCCCACCAGCGCAACGGTTTCGCCCGGCGCGATGGCGAGCGCGATGCGATCGAGCGCGGGCACGTCCTTGCCGGGGTAGGTGAGGCTCACGTCGCGGAAAGCCAGACCGCCCGCTGCGCGAGCGAGCGTGCGGATGCCGGTGTCGCGTTCGGCGTCGGTATCCAGCAGCGCAAAAATGGTTTCCGATGCGGCCAGGCCCCGCTGCATCTGGTCGTTCACGGCAGTCAGGCGTTTCAGCGGCGCAAACAGCAGCAGCATGGCCATGAAAAAGGCGACGAATCCGCCTACCGTGGTGGCGTTGTCGCTGGCCTGGTCGGCGGCGATGTAGACGATGATGGCGAGCGCCACCGCCGCGAGAAACTGCACGAAGGGTTCGTAGATGGCGTTGGCGGCCACCCGTTTCATTTCATACGTGCGTGCCTGGTTGGCGGCGTGACGAAAGCGGCCGGCTTCGTAGGCTTCGCCGCCGTAGAGCTTGACCACCCGGTGTCCGCCGACGGCTTCGTCGACTACCTGCGTGAGCTCGCCGATGTTTTGCTGGGCCTTGCGCGACAGACCACGCAGCCGCTTGCTGGCAATGCGCACCACCCACAGCGTGAGCGGCACCATGCCGAAGACGATGAGCGTGAGCTGCCAGTTCAGCCACAGCAAATAGCCGAGCAGCCCCAGCACGGTAAGCGTGTCGCGCACCAGCGTGGTGACGGCGCTGGTCGCCGATTGCGTCACCTGCGTGACGTTGAACGCCAGATGCGCGATCAGCTGGCCGCTGGGGTTCTGGTCGAAATAGCGCGTCGGCAGCGTCATCAGCTTGTCGAACATGGCGGCGCGTAGGTCCATCACCAGCCGGCTGCCCACCCACGCCATGCAGTAGGTGCTGATGAAACTGGTAACGCCGCGCACCAGAAACAGCGCCAGCAGCAGCAGCGGTATCCAGCGGATGAAATCCTCGTTCTTGCCGACAAAGCCTTCGTCGAGCAGCGGCTTGAACAGCGCCGGCAGCACCGGTTCGGTCGCGGCGGTGAGCACAAGCCCGACGAGGGATAGCGCGAACATGCGCCAGTACGGTTTCACGTAGCCGAGCAGGCGGCCATAAAGTTGGCGGCTGGTGGGCAGGCTCATAGCAGCAGCAGGGTGGCGAGCCCGAGGAAGATGAAGAAGCCCATGCTGTCGGTGATAAAGGTGAGCAGCACCGACGAGCCGATGGCCGGGTCACGCTTCACGCGTTCCAGCGTCATGGGGATGAAAATGCCGGCCAGCGCGGCGACCAGCAGGTTGAGCAGCATGGCCAGTGCCATCACGCCGCCGAGCGCGGGGTTGTCGTAAAGCAGCCAGGCAAAGACGCCGACCACCGACCCCCACACCACACCGTTGAGCGTGGCTACACCCAGTTCCTTCAGTACCAGCCGACGCGCGTTTGCCGGCGTGATATGCCCCAGCGCTAGCCCGCGAATGATCAGCGTGATGGTCTGGTTGCCCGAGTTGCCGCCGATGCCGGCGATGATGGGCATGAGCGCGGCCAGCGCCGCGAGTTTTTCGATGCTGCCCTCAAACGCGCCGATCACGCGCGACGCGACAAATGCCGTGCCCAGGTTGATTGCCAGCCACATCCAGCGGTTTTTCGCCGCGTTCCACACGGTGGAAAACAGGTCTTCCTCTTCCTTCAGGCCGGCCATGGAGAGCATGTCGGCGTCGGCCGATTCGCGGATGTAATCGACCACTGCATCGACCGTGAGGCGGCCGATGAGGCGGCCGCGCGCGTCCACCACCGGTGCCATCACCAGATCGTAGCGCTCAAACGCCTGCGAGGCTTCATGCGCTTCGTCTTCCGGCAGGAACTGCACAAAGTCTTCCACCATCACCGCTGCAACCGAGGCTTCGGGGTCGGTGGTGAGCAGGCGTTTCAGCGGCAGTACACCGATCAGCCGGTCTTGATCCACGACGAAAAGCTTGTCGAGCTGGTCGGGCAATTCGCCCAGCCGGCGCAGGTAGCGCAACGCGACTTCGATGGTGACATCCGCACGGATGGTCACCATCTCGAAATCCATCAGTGCACCGACCGAGTCTTCGGGATACGACAGCGCCGATTGCAGGCGTGTGCGCTTTTGCGCGTCCAGCGTCGTCAGCAGTTCCTGGATCACGTCCTGCGGCAGATCGGCCGCAATGTCGGCGATCTCGTCGGTGTCGAGCGATTCGGCCGCCGCCAGCAGCTCCTCGCGATCCATCGTCTCGATGAGCGACTCGCGCACCGAGTCCGACACTTCGAGCAGGATTTCGCCGTCGTTTTCGGCCTTGACCAAATCCCACACCAGCCGCCGCTCGTCGAGCGGCAGGGCTTCGAGAATGTAGGCGATGTCGGCCGGGTGCAGCTGTTCCAGCTTGCGGCGCAGCTCGGCCAGGTTCTGCTTGTGGACGAGGTTTTCCACCAGATCCTGGCGCGGCCCACCCTGCTTGTGGACAAGCTCTTCCACCAGCCGCATGCGGCCGAGCAGGGTCTGCACCTGCGCCAGATGCGCTTCGAGCGTGTCCTGCGACTGGTTTTCGAGGGTGTCGGTCATGGGCGGGGCGGTGGAAAGCCCCGCGATTGTAACGCGCGAATCAGCGCGGAATCCGCGCGTAAGCCATGTAGCGCTTGATCAGCGCGACGCGTTTTGTGTAGGCACGCGAGCTGCGGTGGTGCTCGTACCAGCGCGGGTTCGGCACCATCGCCGCCAGCCGGGCGGCCTGGTCGCGCGAGAGATTGGCGGCGGATTGCTTGTAGTAGCGGCGGGCGGCGGCCTCGGCCCCGTAAATGCCGTTGCCCCATTCGATGACGTTGAGGTAGACCTCCAGAATGCGGCGCTTGCTCCAGGTTGATTCGATCATGAGCGTGATGACGGCCTCCTGCCCCTTGCGCAGGAAGCTGCGTTCTCCCGACAGGAACAGGTTTTTCGCGAGTTGCTGGCTGATGGTGGAGCCGCCGGCGACCAGCCGGCCTTTTTTCAGGTTCTTTTTCACCGCCGCCTCGATGCCCTCGACGTCGAAGCCTTCGTGGTCGAGAAACTTGCCGTCTTCTGCGGCGACGATGGCACGTTTCAGGTTGTCCGAGATTTTTTCGTACGGCACCCAGCGGTGGCGCAGTTCGGCGTCCGGGTTCTTTTCCTGTTGGCGCACAAGGCCCGCCGACATGAAGGCGGTCGAGGTCGGGTTGTGGTCTATCCACCAGAGCACGTGGGCAAAGATCCAGGCTTGGTAGAGCAGCACCAGGGCGATGAGCGCCAGCAGCGCGTTGCGCGTCCAGCGCAGCAACGCGCGGATCATGTGCGCAGGCTCGCGATGACGGGCGCGGTGTCGGGCCGCACGCCGCGCCACACAAAAAAGGCCTCGGCAGCCTGTTCGACCAGCATTCCGAGGCCGTCTGCCGTGCCAGCGCCGTGCTTGCGCGCCAGAGACAGAAACGGGGTGTCGCGGCCGTACATCATGTCGTAGGCCAGCGTGTGCGGGCCGAATACGGCAGGCGAGACGGGCGGCAATTCGCCCGCAAGACTGGCGGAGGTGGCGTTGATGACCACGTCGAACGGGCTGTCAGGGGTGGCGAAGCCAGATCCGCTCACCCGGTCACCGAACAAGGCGGCCAGCGCCTCGGCCTTGTCGACCGTGCGGTTGGCAATGACGAGTTCGGCCACACCTGCGTCGAGCAGGGGGCCGATCACGCCGCGCGCCGCGCCGCCGGCACCCAGCAAAAGGACGCGCGCGCCAGCGAGCGATACACCCAGATTGCGGGTGAGGTCGGCTACCAGCCCGGCCCCGTCGGTGTTGTCGCCGGTGATGCCCGAATCGGTAAAAACCAGCGTATTCACGGCTCCCGCGAGCGCGGCGCGCGGCGTTTTGTGCAGCGCCAGGCGGAACGCCTCTTCCTTGAACGGCACGGTTACGTTGGCCCCGCGCCCACCGTGCCCGGAAAAGTCGGCCACGCTGGCGGCAAATCCGTCGAGCGGCGCGAGGATGGCTTCGTAGGTGAGCGCTTCGCCGGTCTGGCGGGCGAAGGCGGCATGAATCAGCGGCGATTTGGAATGGGCGATCGGGTGCCCGAAAACAGCGTAACGGTCGGTCATGGGCGCGATTCTACCTGCGCCCTGCAATGCCTATCGCTGTTGCCAGGGCAGGTCGCGTTGTTTCCAGCCGTTGAGCCGGGCGCGGTGGCCGGTGGTTTTGTCGAGATCGCCCTCAAAGCCTTCCAGCACGTTGTAACAGCCCCCTCGCCCGGCGGCGGCGCAGGCGGCGGCAGCAAAATGCGAACGGTGTCCGCTGCGGCAAATGAACAGGAGCAGGGCTTCCGGGTCGGTGGCCTGGTTGAGCTGGGTGAGGAAATGCGGGTTGAGTACCCAGCCCGGCCAAGATTGCCATTCCACGTGGACAGCCCCGGGAATCGTTCCGACCAGTTCGAGTTCGGCGTGCGAACGCACGTCGACCAGGCGTGTTCCCGGAGCAATCTGCACGAGTTCATGGGCCTCGTGAGGCTGCAAGGCCCCGGCATAACTGAGATTCAGTGTCTGGCAGCGGGTGTGTGCGGTGTCGAGCAGTTCGGTGATGCGTCCCATGATGTCCTCCTCAGCGCTGCTTGCAGTATATGTAGCCCAAAGCCCGAAGCAATCGAGTGCACCAAATTAGAGCGTATGTGTGCCTGATTGCACCAATCCAGAGCGTTATGTGGCGGGGGTGGGCATGGCTTGCTTGCACCGGGCCTTGTGGCACAATGCCGTTCGATCCGTTTTGTTGCATGGCACGGTTACTGCTAAAAGCCTTTCCGTGTGACGTTTCCGCGCAACAATTCAAGCGCCGGATAGTGTCGTCATTTCATTCATTCAGTTTTCTCTAGGAGATTCAGCATGGTTGTGGCCGATGTCATCAAGAAAATCAAGGACGAGGAAATCAAATTCGTCGACCTGCGTTTCACCGACACCCGGGGCAAGGAGCAGCACGTTTCGATTCCCTCGCGCATCGTGACCGAGGACTGGTTTGAAGACGGCCACCCCTTCGACGGCTCGTCGATCGCTGGCTGGAAAGGCATTCAGGCCTCCGACATGCTGCTGAAGGCCGACCCGGATTCGGCCTACGTCGATCCCTTCTTTGACGAACCCACGCTCATCCTGACCTGCGACGTGATCGAGCCCGCCGACGGCAAGGGCTACGAGCGCGATCCGCGTTCGGTTGCCAAGCGCGCCGAGGCTTACCTCAAGTCCACCGGCATCGCCGACACCGCGTACTTCGGCCCCGAGCCCGAGTTCTTCATTTTTGACTCGATCACCTGGCACGACAACATGTCGGGCTGCGGCGTGCAGATCAATTCGGAAGAGGCCGCCTGGTCGTCGGCCGAGAAGTTCGAAAACGGCAACACCGGCCACCGTCCGGGCGTGAAGGGCGGCTATTTCCCCGTGCCGCCGGTCGATTCGCTGCAAGACATCCGCGCCGCGATGGTGCTGGCGCTGGAAGAAGCCGGCGTGCCGGTCGAAGTGTTCCACCACGAAGTCGCTACCGCCGGCCAGTGCGAAATCGGCACTATGTTCTCGACGCTGACCAAGCGCGCCGACTGGACCCAGGTGCTGAAATACATCGTGCAGAACGTCGCCCACGCCTACGGCAAGACCGCGACCTTCATGCCCAAGCCCATCGTCGGCGACAACGGTTCCGGCATGCACGTCCACCAGTCGCTGTGGAAAGACGGCAAGAACCTGTTCGCAGGCGACGGCTACGCCGGCCTGTCGGAAATGTGCCTGTACTACATCGGCGGCATCATCAAGCACGCCAAGGCGCTGAACGCGATTACCAACCCGGGCACCAACTCGTACAAGCGTCTGGTTCCCGGTTTCGAAGCGCCGGTCATGCTCGCCTACTCGGCGCGTAACCGTTCGGCCTCGATCCGCATCCCGATCGCCGCGTCGGTCAAGGCGCGCCGCATCGAAACCCGCTTCCCCGATCCGCTGGCCAACCCCTACCTGTGCTTTGCCGCGCTGATGATGGCGGGTCTGGATGGCATCCAGAACAAGATCCACCCCGGCGACCCCGCCGACAAAGACTTGTACGACCTGCCGCCGGAAGAAGACGCGAAGATCCCCAAGGTCTGCCACAGCCTGGAAATGGCGCTGGCCGAACTCGACAAGGATCGCGAGTTCCTCACCCGTGGCGGCGTGTTCACCAACGACATGATCGACGCCTACATCGAACTCAAGATGCAGGAAGTGACCAAGTTCCGCATGACCACCCACCCGGTGGAGTTCGCGATGTACTACTCGCTGTAATCCGGCGAATCGCATGCAAGGGCGGCCTGCGGGCCGCCTTTTTTTGCGTGTGCGGGCGGGGTCAAGCTGGGCGGCTTTTGGCCGTTATGGTGGGGGTAAGATACACTCGACACCATGCCGCACACACGCCTTTTCCTGTTGCTTTGTCTGTTGTTTGCCTTGCCTGCACAGGCAGAAATCTACAAATACGTCGATGAAAACGGCCAGGTGACGTTTACGGACGTGTACCGCAAGGGTGGTAAACGAATCGATATCCCGGGCGCGCCTGCTGCCGTGGGATCTGTTTCCAAGCCTGGCAAGCGGGCTGCCTACAACCCCAGCCCGGCCGACTTTCCACGGATTGATGCCGGCACCCAGAAACGCCGCGATGACATTCGTCGCCAGGTGTTGCAGGAAGAAGTCGAGGCCGAACGCAGAAATGCGGCCGATGCGCGCCGGCAACTTGCGCTGGGAGAGCGTCCGCAACCCGGTGAGCGTGTCAGCGATGCCACCTATCAGAATCGCGTCAAAAAGCTGCGCGACGCAGTGCAGCAGCACGAGCAAAACGTGGGTGCCATTCAGCGCGAACTGGGCAATCTGAAATAACCTGCGTGCAATCGATGCGCGCATCGCGCGCGTTTGTTCATTTTGTGCGGGTTCATCAAGGGGCGGAGGCGCTCTGGCACAATCAGTGCTTCATCGGCCTCCATGAGCGCCATGCCTTTTCCCGATAGTGAGTTTTCCGGTCTCGACAGCCTGTCTACGGCCACCCTGGTTCTGGATGCGCAGGGCAACATCCGTTACGTCAATCCTGCGCTGGAAACCCTGTTGGGCGTTTCTGGCGCGGTGTTGGTGGGTGAGCCCGCCGAACATACGTTTGCTCGCAGCCCCGAGTTCCTGGACGCGATCCGTACCTCTAGAAATGATCAGGAAACCATCATTGAGTACGAACTCGATGTGGCGGTGAACGGCCATCCGCCCCTGCGAGTCGGGTGCAACATCTCCCCGCTCGACCGCTTGCCGCAAGGCATACTGGTGGAGATGCGCGCCGTCGACCCGCATCTGCGGATTGCCCGGCTTGAGCAGGCCCGGATGCAACAGGAGGCGAATCGGGAATTGCTGCGCAATCTGGCGCACGAGATCAAAAACCCCCTGGGCGGCATTCGCGGCGCGGCGCAATTGCTTGAACACGAATTGCCGCGTGAAAGTCTGCGCGAATACACCCAGGTCATCATCAAGGAATCCGACCGGCTGCAATCGCTGATGGAGCGGCTGCTGACACCGCACCGGATGCCCCGTTTTGGTGCGGTTAACATTCACGAAGTACTGGAGCGCGTGCGCAGTCTGATACTGGCCGAAACACCGAGCGTGACGCTGCGCCGAGACTACGATGTCAGCTTGCCAGACATTCGGGCCGACGTGGAGCAACTCATCCAGGCCACACTCAACATCGCACGCAATGCGGTTCAGGCCATGCACGGCCAGGGCAGGATCGTGTTCCGCACCCGTGTGGCGCGCCAGATCACGCTGGAAAGCCGCCGCCATACGTTGGGGATGCGGGTCGAGATCATCGACGATGGTCCGGGGATTCCGGACGATATTCGTGAACAAATTTTCTACCCGCTGGTGTCTGGCCGCGAAGGCGGCAGCGGGCTGGGGCTTGCCGTGGCGCAGACCCTGGTCGCGCAGAACCACGGCACCATCGATTGCGACAGCCAGCCCGGGCGCACTGTTTTCTCTCTTTTTCTTCCGCTTCCGAATTAACCATGCCGAAATCGACCGTAGTCTGGATCATCGACGATGACCGTTCCATCCGCTGGGTGCTGGAAAAAGCGCTGCTGCGGGAAGACATCCCGTGCATGACCTTCAGTTCGGCGACCGACGCGCTGCGCGAACTGGAGCGCAGCACGCCCACTGCGGTGCTGTCCGACATCCGCATGCCCGGCGTTTCGGGTCTGGAGCTGTTGCAATCGCTGAAAGAGCGCTTGCCCAAGGTGCCCGTCATCATCATGACGGCGTACTCCGACCTCGACAGCGCGGTGGCCGCTTTCCAGGGCGGGGCTTTCGAGTATCTGCCCAAGCCGTTTGACGTGGATCAGGCGCTGGAGCTGGTGCGGCGTGCGCTGGCCGAAAATGCCAGTCGCGATGTGCCAGCGGTGAGCGACGCGCCTGTGCCTGAAATCCTCGGCCAGGCTCCCGCCATGCAGGAAGTGTTTCGCGCCATCGGCCGGCTCGCGCAATCGCACGCCACCGTGCTCATTACGGGGGAGTCGGGCAGCGGCAAGGAACTGGTCGCGCGTGCCCTGCACCGGCACAGCCCGCGCGCAGCCGGGCCGTTCATCGCGTTGAATACCGCCGCCATTCCGCGTGACCTGCTGGAATCGGAACTTTTCGGCCACGAGCGTGGGGCGTTCACCGGGGCGGCGGCGCAGCGGCGGGGCCGCTTTGAGCAGGCCGACGGCGGCACGTTGTTCCTCGATGAAATCGGCGACATGCCGGCTGAACTGCAAACGCGCCTGCTGCGCGTGCTGGCGGACGGTCAGTTCTATCGTGTCGGCGGGCATACGCCGATCAAGGTGAATGTGCGCGTGATTGCCGCCACCCATCAGGATCTGGAAGTGCGGGTGCGAGAAAACCTGTTTCGCGAAGACCTGTTCCACCGCCTGAACGTGATCCGGCTGCGCCTGCCGGCCCTGCGCGAACGGCGCGAGGATATTCCCCTTCTGGTGCGACATTTCATGCAGAAAAGCGCACGTGAACTGGGGATGGAAGCCAAGGGCGTGTCTGACGCCGCGATGAAGACGCTGGTGGGTCTGTCCTGGAGCGGTAACGTGCGCCAGCTGGAAAACGTCAGCCATTACCTGACCGTGATGGCCCCCGGGCAGGTGGTCGAAGCGGGCGATCTGCCGGCCGACCTGATGCAGGGCACGGTTGAAGCCACCGGAGGTGACTGGCTTGCTGGTCTGGCCACCGAGGCGGGGGCCAGACTGGCGCGCGGAGAGGCGTCGATTCTGGATGAGCTGACGCAGGCCTATGAAAAAACGCTTATCGAGGTCGCGCTGCGCCATACCGGAGGACGCCGTATCGAAGCCGCGCATCTGCTCGGTTGGGGGCGCAACACCCTGACCCGCAAAATTCACGAATTGGGCATGGACGCAGCTGAATCCGATGAATCCAGGGCTTGAAACGCGATAAGTGCCAACAAAAAAGCCGACGGATTTCCGTCGGCTTTTTTGTTGGCGGATCGTGGTCAGGCGGCTTGTGCTTCTTCCAGCAATTTCTGGATTTCGCCTTTCTGGTACATCTCGATCATGATGTCGGACCCGCCGATCAACTCGCCTTTCACATACAGCTGCGGGAAGGTCGGCCAGTTGGCGTAGTACTTCAGGTTTTCGAAGATTTCCGGGTCGGCCAGCACGTTCACGGCCAGAAAATCTTTCACGCCACAGGCTTGCAGAACCTGCGCGGCGCGCGACGAGAAGCCGCACTGGGGAAACTGCGGTGTGCCCTTCATGTAGAGAACGACGGTGTTGTTCGTGACCTGGTCACGGATGCGATCAAGCGGGGTCATGATAGCTCCTGAATACTTGAGTGAAACAGTCGGAAATTATACGCCCGGCCCTGCCGGCGTCAAGCCGTTTTCGGTTCGCGCGATTCGAGGTAAGGGCTGACAAAGGCCTTGTGCAGCAGGTGCGGAATCAGCAGATGGGCCGGCATCCGCAACCAGTGGGCGCGGACGTAGGCGGCCAGCCGGGCAGCAGGCGTCCAGGCATCCCGGCAGCTGGTGTGATCGGGCAGCAGCACGCGCGTGAATACGGCATTCATGGCGGCCTGTGTGAGCCGGGGCGGCGCAGTCTGGCGCAAATGCGCGAACACCGTATCCGGTATCGGCGTATCGAGGAAATGCTGTGTGTAGTGCAGGGCGTAGTACAGCGAGCGTGCCAGTTGCAATTCTGCCGCGCGCTCGATGAGAGCCGGCCAGAAATCGGCAGACGCCGCATCGCGCAGCAGCAGGTCGAGGTCGGTCAGGTCACGCAGTCCGTGCGGCAGATCCCCGTCGTGGAACAGGTGGGTGGCCGAGTGCAGGATGCGATCTTCGGTCGAAAGGATGGCCAGCCCCGGTAGGCTGGGCAGGGGAATGGCGCGGCTCAGCAGCAGCTCGGTATCCGGGCGGTAGCGCGCGCTCAGCGGCAGGATGGCGTGATGCAGGTCGATGACCGTTTCGCGCGTGGCGTGCTGTAGCGGTGGAATTTCGTGCATCCAGCGCCGGTAATAGCGGCGGTCGTAACTGGAAAGCGGTGCGGGATGCCAGCCGGCCAGCATCAGGGCATTTTCCGCTTTGCCAAGCTGGGCACGCGGAACCAGCAGGTCGATATCGTTGAACAGCCGGCCTTCTGCGGCAGGCAAATTGGCCGCCGCGTACGCGCCGCCTTTCAGAACCACGGCAGACAGCCCGGCTTCGGTGAGTGCCTGGCGAATCTGCTGCAATTCCCAATGGACAGCAAGGCGTTGTTTCTGCGCGAGGGTTTCCGCAGCGTCAAAGTGCCAGCGCGCTGGGGCCGGAATGGTCTCGCTCAGATCGAGACGGCGCAGGCGATGTGCCAGGCGGGCCAGCAGTCCGGCGGCGCGCGCTTGACGTACTGCGATGTCCCAGTCTGCCATCGACAGGCGGGAGACGAGTTCGGGCGTGCGCAGAATACGGACGAGAAGATCACGCGGCATCGGTTATTGCCTCGGGCGCGTGGGCATCGGCCAACGCGTCAAATGCCGCAATCGCCTCGGGCAGTGCGCTGTAGCGAAAATCGAAACACTCGACCTGGTCGATGAGGCTGGACGCCACGCGAAAACCGTCCGCGCCCAGGTGGCTGTAATTGAAGGCGTTCTGTGCCAGAAAGATGAAGGTTTTCGCCTGCGATCGCGGCGTGAGTTGCGTCGTCGCGTCCTTTTCCCATTTGGGGAAAATCACCCAGCCCGGACGGGCTGCCTCATGCTGACGCAGCACGCTGTCACGCGGCGGGCGCATATGCGCCACCGTGCCTTTAACCGTATCGTGGGTTTCCCGGTTCACGAAAGCAGCGGGGCTGAATTGCCGGATGATGCCGATGGACTGGTTCTTGAGGCTGACCGGACGGGGCAGAGGTTGAATCAGACCGGTTGCGCGGTCGATCAGGGTCAGTTCATCCGACAGCAGACGCCAGCCCGACAGAACCAGTGCCGCCGCCAGCGTACTTTTGCCCGAACCGGGCGGAGCGGGCAGGATCGCCACACGTCCGTTCTTTTCCACGGCGGCGGCGTGAATGATCAGAAACTGGTGCGCTTGCGTGGAGACGCACCAGTTCAGCCCCCATTCGAGCATGGGAAACGCCTGGGTACGGGGCAGCGGCTTGAACGGCAACACGCCGTCGTAGGAAAACTGGACCTGCGGCCGAACCCAGCGCCGGACACCGGTTGAACCGTCGAGATCCACATGGAAATCGGCGAACGCTTCACGTGGGCTGCGCACCTCGAACTGACCATACAGATCAGCGAGTCCGGCCGCCACAGCGGGAAGAGCGGAGCGCAGGCGCACCGAAAACGGCCCGGTGCGCAGCCAGATACCCGGCGTGGCGAGTTGCTGACGCAAGTCGCCGGGTGAGAGTTGCAGCAACTTCATGGTGATTGCAGCAGGCCGATGCGGTGGAGCTGATCCAGCACGTCGCTGGCCAGTTCACGGAACTGCGGCGTATCGGCTACGTTGAGCCGGTTTGCCAGCGCGGTGGTCAATTGTTCGGCGTTGTATCCCGGATGCTCGCGACACGTGGTGTGAAGCGCGAGCGTCAGCGGTTTGAGGTAGTGGGTGTCGCCGGAATCGCAGTCATAGACGACCGCTTCATCGCCCCAGATTTTCGACAAAAAGCGGGCTGGGGGCTGCATATCCACAATGGCCTAATGCCGATGTTTGTTGTGGGGGGCGTTATAGCGGGCAGCCACGGTTGTTGAGTTTGTCGAAGGTGTCTTTCAATGCTGCGCCATTACTAAGGTAATTGTCCTTGAACATCTTGATGATGTCGCCGGGCTCGTATCCGTAGTTGACGCTGCTGTGCGCCGCATTGAGTAATGCTGCAACGGCATGGAAGCCCAGATTGACTGAGACAGGGTCACCGCCAAGGTTGCCAAATGCATTCCCATTGGTGCACGAGGCTGGGGCGCCGGCGGGGTTGGCAGGCAGGTTGTTTTTGTTTGCCTGAGGCAAGCCACAGGCTTTTATGCCACCTTGCAAGAACAAGACATCCAGGAGGGTATACGGTGTGCCGTTGCAATCCGTGTATTCGGTGACGCCGAATACGGAATTGAAAGTTTGGGTGGTGGGATATCTCCAGGAGCCGAAATGCTGGCAACGCCCCCAGTATCCCGGTGTACAGCCTCCGCAAGGCGTAGCACCGGGCCTGGAGAGGTTACCGGATTGCATCCCCGAAACGCTGCACTGGTTTGCCCAGACTGGCCGGCTCGATAGTGTGAAGACCGCAGCAACGCCGAGCGCGCTCCCTGCGAGCTTGCGGCGGCTGGTGTCGACGGGTGCCTCCGGGGTGGCGGGTTGTGCCGCGTTCTGGGTATTTTCTGGAAGGTCGGACATGGTACGCCTCGATGAGATATCAGGATTTTGCCTGATACCAGCAAAATTCGCACCAGTATGGGTCAAGTGCGCCCCAAGCCTCGTCAAATGGGCGCTCGGCGTGCGAATGCGATTCGCTGTACGGACAAGTGTAAATTATTCCGACAGAGTGCCGCCGCTAACACGCAGGTGACCGGCGAGGTCGGGCCAGCTTTGTACGTTTGTCCAGCCCGTCGCGGCTAGCTGGCCGCAAACCCCGCTGGCTTGCTGGTAGCCGTGTTCCAGTAGCACCTGGCCGGCCGGCTTTAGGTGATGCTGGGCGTGTTCGGTCAGGTAGTGCAGGTCGGCGAAGCCTTCGGGGCCGGCGGTGAGGGCGGAGCGGGGTTCAAATCGGACGTCGCCTTCTGCCAGATGAGGGTCGGCCTCAGCGATGTAGGGCGGGTTGCTGACGATGAGATGGAAGCGCCGCCCGGACAGTGCGCTGAACCAGTCGCTGTTCAGGAACTCGACACGGGCGTCGAATTGGCGTGCATTTCGCTTGGCAAGTGTCAGCGCGGCAGCGGCGCGGTCGACTGCCACGACGCGGGCTTGCGGGCGTTCCAGCGCGAGGGTGATGGCGATGCAGCCGCTGCCGGTGCCCAGATCGAGCACGTCCACGGGCCGGTCGGGCGGGATGCGCGCCAGCGCCAGTTCGACCAGTAATTCGGTATCCGGGCGCGGGATCAGCACGTCGGCCGTGATGGCAAACGTCCGCCCGAAGAATTCGCGTTGGCCGGTGAGATAGGCCACCGGGACGCCCGTTAATCGCTGTTCGAGCAGGGTGCTGGCCGAGTGCGTCTGGGCGGGCGTGAGCGCGTCGGTGTCGTGCGCGATCAGCCAGGTGGGGCTGACCTGCCAGGCGTGTGCCGCCAGCACACGGGCGTCCAGCCGGGCCTCGCGCTTTTCCAAAGGCAAGGCGGCGGCGATGCGGGTGGTGGCCGTGTCGAGCCAGGTTCCGACGCTGGAAGACTCAGCCTTCACCGGATAGCGTCGCCAGCAACTCGGCCTGGTGTTCGGCCGCCAGCGCGTCGAGCAGTTCGGTAAGCTCGCCGTCCATCATCGCGTCGATCTTGTAGAGCGTGAGGTTGATGCGATGGTCGGTGACGCGGCCCTGCGGGAAGTTGTAGGTGCGGATGCGGTCGGAACGGTCGCCGCTGCCGATGAGGCTTTTGCGCGTACTCGCCTCGGCAGCGTGCTGGGCCTGGAGTTCGCGGTCCTTCAGGCGCGCGGCCAGCACGGATAGCGCTTGGGCCTTGTTTTTGTGCTGCGAGCGGTCGTCCTGGCATTCGACCACCAGGCCGGTCGGCAGGTGGGTGATGCGCACGGCCGAGTCGGTTTTGTTGATGTGCTGGCCGCCCGCCCCGGAAGCCCGGAAGGTGTCGATCCTGAGATCGGCGGGGTTGATGTCGATTTCGCCTACTTCGTCGGCTTCGGGCATGACGGCCACGGTACAGGCCGAGGTATGGATGCGGCCCTGTGATTCGGTTTCGGGTACGCGCTGCACGCGGTGGCCGCCGGATTCAAACTTGAGCCGCGAATACGCGCCGTGGCCGACGATGCGCACGATGGCTTCCTTGTAGCCGCCGACTTCGCCGGGGTTTGCCGAGACGAGCTCGGTTTTCCAGCCTTGTCGTTCGGCATGGCGTATGTACATGCGCAATAAATTTCCCGCGAACAGCGCCGATTCGTCGCCGCCGGTGCCGGCGCGGATTTCCAGAAAGATATTGCGGTAGTCGTTGGGGTCTTTGGGCAGCAGCGCGGTCTGCAGTTCGGTTTCCAGCCGGGCGATCCGCGCCGTGCTGTCGGCGAGTTCGGCTTCGGCCAGTTCTCGCATGTCAGGGTCGGCGAGCAAATCATTGGCGGCGTGCCGATCCGCTTCGACCTGCTTGTATTGGCGGTAGAGCGCTACCACCGGGTCCAGATCGGCGCGCTCGCGCGACAGTTTGCGGAAGCTGTCCATGTCGCCGGCAATATCCGGCTGCGCCAGCAGCGCGTCGAGTTCTTCCAGCCGTTCGTTGGCGCGGTCGAGCTTGTCGGCCAGGGAGGCTTTCATGTGTCGGCCCCGCTCAATTGTCCCGGCTCAGGCCGTAGAGCTGACTGATGAGCCGGACGAACTGGTCGCGCTCGCTGCGCGTGGCGTGATTGAGCGCGTGAGTGGGGGCGTGTAGTAGCTTGTTGGTGAGCGTCTGCGACAGCGCGTCGAGCACGGCGTGCGGGTCGTCGCCGCGTGCCAGGGCTTTTTGCGCCTTTTCGATTTCGTGGCGGCGGTGGCGCTCGGCGGTGTCGCGCAGGCTACGGATCACCGGCACCAGTTCGCGGCCTTCCATCCAATGCACGAACTGCTCGACGCTGGTTTCGATGATGGCTTCGGCTTGCGCCACCTGCGCCACCCGGTTGTCCATGCCTTCCTGCACCACCTGGCCGAGGTCGTCCACGCTGTAGAGGAAGACGTCGTCCATGTCGGCCACTTCGGCTTCCACGTCGCGCGGCACGGCCAGATCGACAATGAAGATCGGGCGATGGCGGCGTTGCTTGATAGCACGCTCCAGCATGCCCTTGCCCAGAATCGGCAGCGGGCTGGCCGTGGAGGTGATGACGATATCGTGCGTGGCGATTTCTTCCGGCAGTGCTGTGAGCGGAATCACGCCGGCCCCGAAACGCTCGGCCAGCGGGCGGGCACGCTCGGCGGTGCGGTTGGCCACCGTCATTTTCCGAGGGTGCTGCGCGGCAAAATGGGTGATGCACAGTTCGATCATCTCGCCCGCCCCGATGAACAGGCAGGACTGATCCTTGATACTGGGGAAAATGCGCTCGGCCAGACGCACGGCGGCGGCGGCCATCGACACCGAATTGGCCCCGATTTCGGTGCTGGTGCGGACCTCCTTGGCGACGGAGAACGTGCGCTGGAAGAGTTTGTGGAGCAACAAGCCCAACGTGCCGGCTTCTTCGGCCGTGGCCACCGCCTGCTTCATCTGACCCAGAATCTGGGTTTCACCCAGCACCATGGAATCGAGGCCGGCGGCCACGCGGAAGGCGTGCTGCGCGGCCTGCTCGCGGGGCAGGGTGTAAAGATAGGGTGCGAGTTCGCGGCGTTCAATCTGGTGAAAGTTCGCCAGCCATTCGGTGACTGCTTCGGCCGACGCGGCGTTGCAGTAAAGCTCGGTGCGGTTGCAGGTGGAGAGGATCGCGGCTTCGGACGCACGCTGGCTTTGCGTCAGCTCGTGCAATCCGAGCGCCAGTTTTTCGGGGCCGAACGCAACCTGCTCGCGGATCGCGAGCGGTGCAGTATGGTGGTTGACCCCGAGGGTGAGGAGGTGCATAGCGGCGCGTGCCGTTGAAAAGAGGGCACTATTTTACCTGCTCGCCTAGGCGGGCGGGCAGTTGAAACGCAGACGGTCGTAATAGCGGCCGCGATAGAGCAGTCGGCGCTTGCCGGGCGAATCTATAAAGGCGCTTCGGGTATGGATGATGTTGTTGCACATCAATCCCATGCCAAGTGTCATGCGTGCGGTGAGAATGTATTCGGAGTGGGCGAGAATTTCACCCAGTGCCTTCACTGCGGTTTGGGTGAGGTCGTCATCGCGCCACCGGATCGAACGGGTGCGTGCGGTGTAGCGCATGTGCAGGAAACCTGCGTCAGGGTCGACTGAGAACACCGGGCCGGATTGTTCCGGGCGCGCGATGTTGTCGTCGTCCATGCGCGCCGGAATGGTCATCGCATCATTTTGCATCAGTGCAGAGACGAACTCGGGGCGGGTATCACGCAGTTGGATGTAGGCGATTTCGTGATCCAGCAGCGCGTTTTCGCCGCCTTCTTCGGCGTCCTGCGCGCAGTGCAGGCTCATGCCGAGGATGCGTTTGTCGAGCGCGTTGTAATAGCCGTCGGTGTGCCAGTTGATGGGTTTGTGCGTGTAGGGAATGTAGTCGCCGCGCACGTGGGTTTCGTCTTCGTTGGGGGTGATGCTGGAGAGCCCGTCTTCGTCGGCGAGGTAGTTGCCTTCGAGGCGGAACAGGCCGAGTTGCTCGCCGAGTTTCTTGGGCAGGGTTTTGTCGGCGGCGGGCAGGTGCGGGGCGCTGTAGAACACCATGTTGGCGCGCGTGACGCAGTCTTCCAGTGCGCGTTTTTCCTGGGCTGTCAGCGCGCGCGGGTCGGCGACGGGGACGATGAGCTCGTCGACGCGGCGCGGGTAGGCGGCGAGCTTGGCGTCGCGCCAGGCGCGGTAGGCGGTTTCATCGGCGAGGTCGAAGGGGTTGGGCATGGGGGTTGCGGGATTCCGTTCCGGATTCGGTCAGGGCGCATAGCCGAGCCGAAGACAGTACTCATGTACGGCAAGGCGAGCGCGACAAGGCCCTGGCCGAATCGGGGGCGGAATCACTCCGGCGGCAGCATGTCCGGCGAACCAAAGCCGCGCTTCACCGGCGCGTCGGAAAGCAGGCCCATGAAGGATTTGCGCACCGTGCCCATCATTTCGGGCATTTCGATGTCCATGATCTGATCCATCACCCAGGTCTTGTCGGAATCGAGCATTTCGTCGCGGATTTGCAGCGCCATGAAGCGCAGTGCAGGGAAGCTGGCTTTTTCGTCGTTGGGGAATTCGAATTCGGCGTAGTCGGCAAAGCGGCGGTTCAGAAAGTCGATGTATTCCTGCTTGAAGTTGCGCGGGTCGTCTTTGCCCACCACTTCGCGCACGTTCTGCTCCATGATTTCGCCGAGGCGGTTGGACACGGCTTGCAGGATGGCGACGCGGCGCTCGGGCGTGAGCGTGGCGTAGGCCATGCGGTCGCAATAATGCGCGAGGAAGGCGGTGAATTCGGCCAGCAGTTTGAAGCCGCGCGCCGGGGTGATGATGTCGTAATCCTCGCGGCCGAGGTTGTCCACGGCCTTGTCGGCGACGCGCCACGCGGTGGTGGCGACCGAGGAGGCGATTTCTTCGGGGCTACGCTCGCCGTCTTTTTTGAACCAGACGGTGCGGACTTTGACGGGTTTGACCATGACGGTCTCCTAAAAAATCAGGCTTTGGCTACAGTAACTCAGGCTTCGCCGGTGGCAACCGGGCGCGCCGGGTCGGTGATCCATTCGCTCCACGAGCCGGGGTAGAGGCGCGAGCCGGACAGGCCGGCGATTTCCATCGCCAGCACGTTGTGGCAGGCGGTGACGCCCGAACCGCAGGTGTGGACGACGTTTTTCGGCGCGACGCCGCCGAGCAGCTGTTCGTACTGTTCGCGCAGTTCGTCGGCGGGAAGATACGTGCCGTCGAGGTCGAGGTTTTCTTCGTAAACCCAGTTGACCGCGCCGGGGATGTGGCCGGCAACCGGGTCGATCTTTTCGACTTCGCCGGTAAAGCGCATTTCGGGTCGGGCGTCGATGAGTTTGTGCGCGGGGCTCTGGCGCATGCGCTCAACGTGCTCCGCGGTGACGCCCCAGTCCACGTTCGCGGGGACAGGGTAGACCACAGGCGTGACGACGGGTTCAGCCGTTTCCACCGGGCGTTTTTCGCGCGTCCACTTGGGGAAATTGCCGTCGAGCAGCGCCACGTTCGGGTGGCCCAGGCCGCGCAGCAGCCACCACAGGCGTACCGCCACCGAGCCGAAACTGTCGTCGTAGACGACGACCTGGGTGGCAGGTGTGATGCCCCACGCGCCGAGTTTTGCGCAGAAGGTGGCAAGCCCGGGCAGGGGGTGGCGGCCGGTGGTCGGCGTCCTGGGCGACGACAGGTCTTCGTCCAGGTGCGCGTAACGCGCGCCGGGGATGTGGCCTTCGGCGTAGACGCGGCGGCCGTAAGCGGTGTCGGCGAGCGAAAACCGGCAGTCGATGGCCACCCAGTTATCCAACTGGGTGGCGAGTTGTTCGGGGGTGATGAGGGTGTGAGACATGGTGAGGAGCAAGGTACCAGGGGGTGAGGGGAAGGCGATCGAGGGCGTTGCCGCCTCAGACTTACCCCTCACACCTCACTGACAAATCAGTAGCCGCCTTTGCCGTAAGGCTTGGGCAGACCCGAAACGCGGCAACCCTGACGCGCCGGCTGGTTGGGGAAGAGCTCGTACAGCTTCTTCTTCCAGTCGGTGCCCGGGTGGTCTTCGTCCAGCTGGATGACCATGTTGCGGAAGTTCGGGGTCTGGCCGTCTTCCTTGAATTTTTCACGCAGCCAGTTGATGACGATCCAGTGTTCGTCGGTCAGCGTGATTTTTTCGTTGGCGGCGATGACCGGGGGCACGTCGTCGCTGAAATTGGCTTCGAGCAAAAAGTCTTCTTCGCCGGTTTCGAGTTCTTCGCCATTCACAACATAAGGCATGGTTTTCTCCTTTCGAGGGTTGATATAAGCCGGGATCGGCAGGTTAAAAAATCTCCGGAACGACCGGAGCAATGGATTTGTGCGGGATGAACAGGCCGCATCCTAACAGCCGGTTACGGCCCAGACCTTCGTCTTGAAGACGCAGTGATTTGTGCGGCGGAACGTCATGCAGCATCAGACTATAGCCATGCACCGGGCCTTGTGCCGTACTGATGGTTTGCTGCTTGCCGCAGATGAAGCCGCACCGCAACTGGTATCGTCCATCAAGCTCGCGCATCACATCCTGGACAAACTGCTCTTCGGAGTCGGTTCCGGTATCCACCAGGTGTGCGTAGATGTTGCTGAAAGGCGAAAAAGCGCGGGTCTTGAATTTGCCGAGGGTGAGCGCGTGACCCGACAGATCGAGCGTTTTTCCGACCAGGGCTTCCGTGTCCGGCACCCGGGATTTGGGCACCCGCATGTAGAGCTTGGTACGGCGATTGATATTCAGGGCGGCGTCGCCACTGTTGGTTTCCGCCCCTTTCAGGTGCTGGATGCCCGAGCCCGTGTCTTCGCCCAGCCAGGGAAGGACATCGAGGACAGCGTCCAGCAGCATCTGCGCATTGTCGGCCGGAATGGTGTTCCCCACCAGGTCGAACTGCAGATCGATCTGGTGGGCGGTGTATTCCTCGGGTTTGGCTTCGGGCCAGCCCCAACTCACGGTTGGTCACCTGCGTGTTCGCGTGCCCACTTGGCCATCAACTCGGCCCACTGTTGCGCGCTGGCCGGGTCGATATCGAAGATAGTGAAACGTTTGTTTTCTCGAATACGCACGCGCAGGAAGGGGACGCCTCCCGCATCGTGCGTGAGGTGCTGGAATTCGATTTCCTGGCCGCCGAAAGGCAGACGCATTTTTTCGAGCGGGGTGATTTCAGGCATGACTGATCCGGCGCTTTAAGGTTTTATTGATACCCGCCCGGAAACCGCTTCGGCGGATTTGAACTATATATGTGTGTGCCAACCCAATATTCAAGCCCTGGAAGCAGTAGGGGCTTGCGTTTACAACAATATTTTAATACTCTTATTGATTCCTGTGGTCGCCTGATACTGTCGCACCGATTCACCGGGTCAGGCATTACCGTGTTGGGGAAAACCCCCTACTCCTTTTGGGTAGGTTTCAACCTACCGGAATGGGTTAGTTGTTTTACCCATCAGAATGATGGTGGTGGGTGGGGTGACTGAATACGATGCTAGGGATACCGTTTGGCTGTCTGCGAAGCGGGCATTTCGAAATGTTCTAGGAGAGAAAATTATGGCAAAGCAAATGATTGATACGCCCAATCTGGACGAGCTCGAGAAAGGCCCGTGGCCCAGCTTCGTGACCGGCCTGAAGCGCCTGGCAAAAGATAACGACATGATGGTTGACCTGATGGGTCAGCTGGAAACGTCCTACAAGACCAAGTTTGGTTACTGGAAGGGTGGCACGGTCGGTGTGTTCGGTTACGGCGGTGGTGTTATCCCCCGTTTTACTGAACTGAAAGACGAAAACCACAACCCGCTTTTCCCCGAAGCTGCTGAATTCCATACCCTGCGCGTGCAACCGCCCGCAGGCATGCACTACACCTCCGACCTGTTGCGCAAAATGTGCGACGTCTGGTCGAACAATGGCGGCTCCGGCCTGATCGCCTTCCATGGCCAGTCCGGCGACATCATGTTCCAGGGCATCAAGACCGCTGACGTGCAGCGTGCCTTCGACGAATTCAACGAAATGGGCTTCGATCTGGGTGGTGCCGGCCCGGCACTGCGTACCTCGATGTCTTGCGTCGGTGCGGCTCGCTGCGAAATGTCGTGCTACGACGAAGCCAAGGCGCTGCGTACCGTCATCAACAACAACCTCGATGACATGCATCGTCCGTCGCTGCCCTACAAGTTCAAGTTCAAGTTCTCGGGTTGTCCGAACGACTGCGTGAACGCGATCCAGCGCTCCGACATGGCGACCATCGGCACCTGGCGTGACAACATCCGTGTCAATGAAGCGCAGGTTCAGGACTACATGAAGGCCCACGGTGTGAACGATCTCGTCAACGACGTGATCAGCAAGTGCCCGACCAAGGCCATTACCCTGGTTGAAACCGGCAAGTTCCAGGCTTCCGAGAACGTCTCGGCTGCCAACCTGGGCAACGGCCAGACCATGTGCATCGACAACAAAAACTGCGTGCGCTGCATGCACTGCCTGAACGTCATCCCCGGCGGCCTGCTGCCCGGCGTCGACAAGGGTGTGTCGATCCTGGTGGGTGGTAAGGGCGTGCTGAAGATCGGTGCCACCATGGGCACCGTGGTGATCCCGTTCATGAAGCTCGAGTCCGAAGAGGATTTCGAAAAGCTGAACGACCTGGCCCGCAACATCATCGACTTCTTCGCTGAAAACGCGCTGGAGCACGAGCGTACCGGCGAAATGATCGAGCGTATCGGTCTGACCAACTTCCTCGAAGGTCTGGACATCCCGGTTGATCCCAACATGATCAGCTCGCCGCGTTCCAACCCCTACTTCCGTTCGGATGACTGGGACGAGCAGGTTGAGAAGTGGAACGAGTACAAGCAGTCGGCTGCTTAATCCCGTTGCGATAATCAGTTTTAAATCGGACGGCCTCCGGCACATGTCGGGGGTCGTGCAACAACCAGTTGGAGATAAAAATGGCAGAATTGCGTCCGCCTATCGAATCCGGCGCACCGGATCCGATGCCCTACATGCACCCCGTCATGGTCAAGAACTATGGCAAGTGGGCTTTCCATAGCCATCCGAAGCCGGGTGTTCTGTATCACCGTGCTGAGAACGGCGACGAGATCTGGACCGTCAAAGCCGGCACCCAGCGTCAGATGGATCACTACACCATCCGCGAACTGGCCGACATTGCGGATCAGTACGGCGACGGTTTTGTTCGCTTTACTGCGCGTTCCAACATCGAATACATGGTGGCCGACGGTACCAAGGTCGAGCCGCTGATCAAGGCGCTGAACGACAAGGGCTACCCCATCGGGGGTACTGCCAACTCGGTGTCGATGATCGCTCACACCCAGGGCTGGCTGCACTGCGACATCCCCGGCACCGACGCTTCCGGCGTGGTGAAGGCGCTGATGGACGAGCTGTACGACGACTTCGTCAAGTGCGAGATGCCCAACCGCGTCAAGCTGTCCACCTCTTGCTGCGAAATCAACTGCGGCGGCCAGGCTGACATCGCCATCATCGTTCAGCACACCAAGCCGCCGAAGATCAATCATGATCTGGTCGCCAACGTGTGTGAGCGTCCCTCGGTCGTCGCCCGCTGCCCGGTTGCGGCGATTCGCCCCGCCCTGGTGAACGGCAAACCCTCGCTGGAAGTGGACGAGAAGAAATGCATCTGCTGCGGCGCGTGCTTCCCGCCCTGCCCGCCGATGCAGATCAACGATCCCGAGCATTCGAAGATCGCGATCTGGGTGGGTGGCAAGAACTCGAACGCTCGTTCGAAGCCCACCTTCCACAAGTTGGTTGCTGCCGGCCTGCCGAACAACGCGCCGCGCTGGCCTGAGGTTGGTGAGGTGGTCAAGAAGATCCTGGCAACCTACAAGGCTGACGGTAAGCCCTGGGAGCGCATGATCGACTGGATCGACCGTATCGGCTGGCCTGCGTTCTTCGAGAAGACCGGTCTGCCTTTCACCAAGTATCACATCGATAACTGGCGTGGTGGTCGGTACAACCTGAATGCTTCGGCGCACATTCGCTTCTAAGCTTACTTGGTGAGCTCTCAGCCCCGCCGCAGCATGTCTGCGGCGGGTGTTTGATAATAAAACTGTTTTTCGGAGTTGGGGTAGCCATGCAATTCGGCATTCTTGTAAACGAAGGGCCTTATACCCATCAGGCCAGTGATTCGGCTTTTCTCTTTGCCCGGACGGCAATCGAAAAAGGCCACAGCGTTCCGCGTGTTTTCTTCTATCACGATGGTGTGAACAACTCCACCCGTCTCGCCACCCCGCCGCAGGATGACCGCAATGTCTCTGCGCGCTGGTCCAAGCTCGCTGCCGATCACGGCGTCGATCTGGTGGTGTGTGTGGCTGCGGCACAGCGCCGTGGCATCAACGACGACGTGCTGGCTCCCGGTTTCCGTATTTCCGGTCTGGGTCAGTTGGTGGAAATGGGCATTCAATACGACCGTCTTGTGACGTTCGGCGATTGATTGTCGAGATAGAGGAATAACGCGATGAGCGATATGGATATGGACGACGACGGCTCCGGCATCGTCAAGAAATTCATGTTCCTGAACCGTAAGGCACCGCACGGTACCGTGTACGCGCTGGAAGGTCTGGAAGTTGTGCTGATTACCGCAGCGTTCGATCAGGACGTGAGCATGGTGTTTACCGACGACGGCGTGTATCAGCTGTTGAAGGGCATCGACTCCAAGGGCATCGAAGTCAAGGATTTCTCCAAGACCTACCGCGCCCTCGAAGGCTACGACATCGAAAAACTCTATGTCGACCAGGCTTCGATGGACGCACGGGGTCTGACCGAAGACGATCTGATCGTTGACGTGACCGTGTTGTCCGTTGCTGAGATGGCCAGTCTCATGGACGAACAAGACGTCGTCATCAGCTTCTAAGGAGACATCAAGATGCTGCACATTGTGAACAAATCGGCTACGGAACGCGGCTCGCTGGACAGCTGCCTTGCGATGGCCACAAAAGGTTCTGCGGTATTGCTGATCGAAGACGCGGTTTACGCGGCGACGAAGGGCAGCACGGCAGCGGCGAAAATCCAGGCAGCAGCGGCTGGCCTCAAGGTTTACGCACTCGGTCCCGATCTGGCAGCGCGCGGCATGGCCGGGCGTGTCCTGGACGGTGTCAATGTCGTGGATTACAGCGGTTTTGTGGATCTGGTTGCAGAACACAAGGCTTGCCAGTCCTGGCTTTAAATTCAATTCAAGGAGTATTGCTATGCCCATGGTAGATATCGCTGGTAAAGATTACGAAGTCGACGAAGAAGGCTATTTGATCGACCTGTCGCAGTGGAACGAAGACGTGGCCAAGTACATGGCTGTCGAAGAAAAAGTCGACCTGACGGAATCGCACTGGGAAGTGGTCAACTTCCTGCGCGAGTACTACGCCGAATACCAGATCGCTCCTGCGGTTCGCGTTCTGACCAAGGCTATCGGCAAGAAGCTCGGTCCCGATAAAGGCAACAACAAGTACCTGTACGAGCTGTTCCCCTACGGACCCGCCAAGCAGGCTTGTAAGATCGCCGGCCTGCCGAAGCCGACTGGCTGTATCTGAGTCATTTCTGGCTGAGTAACTCGGGTCGCCCCGATCGTCGGGGCGATTCGATTTAAAACTGGGTGTTTTCCAATCGAATGTGCACGCGCGACCCAGGTCGTGGCGTTCGATTCGCAAACACGATGTTGTTGGGGGATTGGTTTTGTCTATTGCGACAATGATTTTTGCTGGCGCTTTCTACCTCGCAACCCTGTTGCTGGTAGTCGGTCTCGTCTACAAGATTTTTGATTACAGCCGCACGCCTGCGCCGCTCAAGATTCCGACCACGCCTGCGCCTATTACGCAAAAAGGCGTGGTCTACCGCATGGCCAAGGAAGTCGTCCTGTTCGAGTCGCTCTTCAAATCCAACAAATGGATCTGGGTGTTCGGATGGCTCTTCCATTTTGGCCTGCTGCTGGTATTGATTCGCCATCTGCGCTACTTCATCAATCCCATTCCTGAGTGGCTGGTTTTCATTCAGCCCTTTGGCAAGTACGCGAGTTACATGATGGTCGTCGGTCTGCTGGGCTTGCTGGCCCGCCGTTTTGTGGTTGACCGTGTGCGCTATATTTCCACGCCTTCAGACTATCTGATGCTCGTGCTGCTGATCGGAATTGGTATCAGCGGCATGCTGACCACCTTCGTCGTGCATACGGACATCGTTGCGCTCAAAGAGTTTTTCATGGGCCTGATGGCCTTTGATGTGCAGCCTGTGCCGCAAGACCCGATCATTATGGCTCATTTGGCCATGGTTGCCCTGCTGATGGCGATTTTCCCGATCAGCAAGTTGTTGCATGCGCCGGGCCTGTTCTTCAGCCCGACCCGTAATCAGGCTGACAACCCGCGCGAACATCGCCACTTGGCGGCCTGGGCTGCCAGGCTGGATCAGAACAACTGATCGTCTGCACGAATAGACGATAGAACCCGTACGGATAGAGGACGCTAAGTGGCTGCTGCAGAATTTGACATCCCGGAGATCAAGGAATTCATCGAGATTCCGAAGCTGCGCGAAGGCGTGATGTCTCACGCCAAGTCCTTCATTGCGCCCAAGCCAGTGCAGGATTTCATGGGCTACCCCCATGAACTGGGCGAAGACTGGAAAGAGCGCGCCATCGACAAGATGGGCGATCTGCTTGGCAAGTACCGCTCGCTCAAGGTTTTCCTGGATGCTTGCGTGCACTGTGGGGCCTGCACCGACAAGTGCCATTACTACCTGGGTACTTCCGATCCGAAAAACATGCCGGTTGCGCGCCAGGACTTGATGCGTCAGGTCTATCGCCGCTACTTTACAACCGCTGGCAAGCTGTTCCCCAAACTGGTCGGTGCCAAGGATCTGACCAAAGAAGTGCTGGACGACTGGTACAGCTACTATCACCAGTGTTCCGAGTGCCGCCGCTGCTCCGTGTTCTGCCCTTACGGCATCGACACTGCCGAAATCACCATGGCGGGCCGTGAGATTCTCAACCATGTCGGCATGGGGCAGAAATACTCCAACGAGATTCTGGGCAAGGTTCAGAAAATCGGAAATAACCTCGGCCTGCCCGGCCCGGCGCTGGAAGACACGCTCGAAGGGCTGGAAGAAGACATCGAAGCCGACACCGGCGTGCCGGTGAAAATGCCGATGGACGTGGTCGGGGCGGAAGTCCTGCTCGTCACGCCTTCCGCCGACTTCTTCTCCGAGCCGCACGTTGAATCGCTGATCGGTTACGCCAAGGTTTTCCATGCCGCCGGCATCAGCTGGACGCTGTCGTCCAAGGCGTCTGAAGCCGGCAACTTTGGTCTCTTCAACGGCAACTATGAAACCATGCGCAAGGTTGCGATGCGCATCCGTGACGCTGCGCTGGAGCTGGGTGTCAAGCGCATTGTGGTTGGCGAATGCGGCCACGCCTGGCGCGTCGCCTACAGCTTCTGGAACACGCTGACTGGCCTGGGCTATGGCGGCAACGACCCGTTCTCGATCGAGTTGCAGAAACAGCTGGATCACAACTATCCGCAGCCGCAACACATCTGTGAGCTGACCAACGATCTCATCAAGGCTGGCACCATCAAGGTCGATCCTTCGGCCAACGATGATCTGGTGGTGACCTACCATGATTCGTGCAACGTCGCGCGCGCCTCGCGCATGGGCGACATGCCGGGCGGGCAGTTCATCATTCCGCGCGAACTGATCAAATCGGTTGCGAACAATTTCCACAACATGGCCGACGATACGATTTACGAGTCGACCTTCTGTTGCGGTGGCGGCGGCGGTCTGCTGACCGATGACCTCATGGAAGTCCGCGTCAAAGGCGCGTTGCCACGTGTGACTGCGCTGAATGCTGTGGTGCAGGAATATCAGGTCAATTTCATGGCCACGATCTGTGCCATCTGCAAGGCACAGTTCACAAAAGTTTTACCCAAGTACGGCTTTGACATGAGCATGGTCGGCGGGGTGCATCAACTGGTAGGCAAGGCGATCAAACTCGAAGCGGTCGATCAGGCTGCTTCGGCAGAGTAACGATCACTGTCGTTTGATATTCACTTAGTTTTGTAGGCGTTAGGAGAACCAACATGGCTGTCACGACCAACAAGGGACAAAAAACCGAAGGCATGACTTGGCGTCGGTATAAGGACGGCGAGAGCGAGGCCAACATCCGCTCCGCGCAGGACAAGATTTTCCAGGCCAGCTGGACGCACAAGTGCCCGGAATACATGCTCTCCACGCCGCCCTGCCAGGGCTCGTGCCCGGCGGGTGAGGATATCCGCGGCTACCTGAACATCGTGCGCGGTATCGAAAAGCCGCCCGCAGGCACGACCTGGCAGGAATACGCCTTCCGCCGCATCACCGAAGCCAACCCCTTCCCCGGCGTGATGGGGCGCGTGTGTCCGGCACCGTGCGAATCCGGCTGTAACCGCAACATGGTCGAAGACCACGTCGGCATCAATTCCGTCGAACATTTTGTGGGCGACTGGGGTATTGAAAACAAAATGGGCTTCACGCCCGCTGCAACCGAAACGGGCAAGAAAGTGGCCATTATTGGTGCCGGCCCTGCCGGCCTGGCAGCAGCCTACCAGCTGCGCCTCAAAGGCCATGGCGTCACCATTTTCGACGAGCACGAAGAGCTCGGCGGCATGATGCGCTACGGCATTCCGGGTTTCCGTACCCCGCGTGAGATGCTCGATTCCGAAATCGGCCGCATCATCGACATGGGGGTGGAAACCCGCCTCAAAACGCGCGTCGGCTCTGACGTAAGCTTTGATGACATCGAAAAAGAATTCGATGCAATCTTCATGGCAATGGGCGCTCAGGCAGGCCGTCCGTTGCCGGTGCCCGGTGCCGAAGCGCCGAACGTCGTGACCGCTGTCGCGTTCCTGCGCGCGTTTAACGAAGGCCGTCTGCAACACGTGGGGGGTCGAGTTGTCGTAATCGGCGGCGGCGATACCTCAATTGACGTGGTAACCGTGGCGCGTCGTCTGGGTAACGTGACCAAAACCGGTACTGCCGACGAACGTCCCGCAGCCGAAAACGTGATCTCTGGCCATATGGCTCATGACGTTGCGTCGATTTCCGCCCGTGACGGCGCAGAAGTGGTGCTGGTTTCGCGTGCCACCATCGACAAGATGAACGCGTCGAAACACGAAATCGAACACGCCCAGCAAGAAGGCATCGAAATCCTCGGTGGTGTGACCCCGATTGCCTGTGTGCTCGACGAAAAAGGCCGTGCAATTGCACTGCGTGTCGCCGACTTCACCATGGAAGGTAAAGAAACCAAGATCACCGCAGGAACCGAACGTGATCTGCCGGCTGACCTGATCGTTTCGGCTATTGGCCAGGGCGTGGATTTCACCGGTATCGAACAGTTCAACAATAACAACGGCCTGATCAAAGCCGACAAAAACTACCGCTACCCTGGCAAAGAACACATCTTTGTCGGTGGTGACGTGATTCGTCCGCATTTGCTGACGACTGCCATTGGTCATGCTTCGATTGCAGCTGACGGCATTGACGCTTTCCTGAAGGGGCACAAAGAGCTGGACAAGCGCCCCAAGGTCGACGTGCACCACTTCGACCAGATCCGTAAATGGCTGGAAACCGGCCACGAGTACAACGAGATCAAAGGCCAGGACATGGGGACTTCGGAGCGCAAGGATCTCCTGCATAACTTCGAAGACCGTTCCGCGCGCTACATCATCCCGCACAACGAGCTGTTCCTCGGCCACTTCCCCAATGTTGCGCGTCATGTCCGCGACGTCACGGTGCTGGACAAGGATGCCGCACTCGGCAACTTTGAGGAGCGGTTGCATGCCCTGTCGGACAAGCAGACCGTCGACGAAGCGAAACGCTGCATGTCTTGCGGCCAGTGCTTCGAATGCGATAACTGCGTCGTCTACTGCCCGCAGACCGCCGTGTTCAAGGTGAAGAAAAAGGACAACCCCACCGTGGGTCGCTACGTCGACACTGACTACGGCAAGTGTATCGGCTGCCATATCTGTGCTGACGTGTGCCCGACTGGCTACATCGTCATGGGTATGGGTGACTGAACGTGGCGGGCAAAACTAAAGCGCTGCTCGCGCTCGGCGTCGCCGTGGCCGCCGCGGCGGCGTTCGCTTGGGCAGGGGGGGGCGACAAGCCCACCAAGGTCAAGGAGGCCGACGGCCTGGGTCCGGTGATTACCGAGGCGCGCATGGGTACCCAGTGCGTCGAAGACACCGAATACATGCGCAAAAATCACATGGTGGTGCTCGACCACCATCGTGACAAGACCGTGATCGAAGGCATCCGCACCAAGAAGCACAGCCTCAAGGAATGCATCAATTGCCACGCCAGCGAAAAAACCGGTAGCGTGGCCAAATCCAAGGATGATTTTTGCGTCAGCTGCCATAGTTACGCTGCCGTGAAAATCGACTGTTTTGAATGTCATTCGACCAAGCCGCAAGGCCCGATGACGATGCACCCGCTGAATGCGGACACTGCACACTACAAGCACAAACTCGTTGCCGGTACGAAAAAGCCGGTGAGTGTGGACGATATGGCCAAGGTTGCACAATGAGCGAGATGACCCCTAACCCGGTGCAAGAGCCGACAGCACCGACCGTCGAATCCCTGCAACGCCGCCGTTTCATCGGTGCAGCAGGTGCGGCGGCTGGCCTCGCGATTGCGCCTGGCGTGATGCTGATCGAAGTCGCACACGGTCGCCCCGAAGACCAGCCTGCCAGCAGCGCCGTACGCTGGGGGATGCTGGTCGATTCGACCAAGTGCGCCACCGGCTGCAACGACTGTGTCACCGCGTGCAGCACCGAAAATGGCTGGACGCCGGTCGCCGAGAGCAAGCATCCCAAGCAGGCACCGCAATGGATCCGCAAGCTGGAACTGCAGGATCCGCTGACGCAGATGGAAACCAATCTGCCGATGATGTGCCAGCATTGCGCCGAGCCGCCCTGTGTGGATGTTTGCCCCACCGGTGCTTCGTTCAAGCGCGCTGACGGCATCGTCCTGGTCAACCGGCATACCTGTATCGGCTGTCGTTACTGCATGATGGCGTGCCCGTACAAGGCGCGCTCGCTGGTGCATGAGCAGTTGAACGATACGCAGAAGCCGGATGTCCCGCGCGGTATCGGCTGTGTCGAATCGTGCACCTTCTGTGTCCAGAAAGTGGATCGTGGCGACGGCACCACCGCGTGCGTCGAAGCCTGTACCGCCTCGGGTCACAACGCCCTGGTGTTCGGCGACCTCAACGACCCGGACTCGGAAATTTCCCGCAAGCTGCGCGAAATCCCGACCAAACAGGTTCGCGCCGATCTCAATCTGAACCTCGGCGTTCGCTATCACGGAATCTAACCCATCATGGCAAGCATCACCTTCCGCGAAGTAGAAGGCAGCAGCTTCAAATACTGGCTGCTGTTTGGAGGCCTGGGCCTGTTTGTGCTGTTTGGCGCACTGGCCTGGAATTACATGCACCACTACGGCCACGTGGTTACCGGCATGGACAACCAGATTGTCTGGGGCCTGCCGCACGTGTTCGCCGTGTTCCTGATCGTCGCGGCCTCGGGCGCGCTCAACGTCGCCTCGATCGCATCGGTATTCAACAAACCGATGTACAAGCCGCTGGCACCGCTGTCCGCCATTCTGGCGCTGGCGCTCATGCTCGGTGGCCTGCTGGTGCTGGTGCTTGATCTCGGTCGTTCTGACCGCCTGATCGTCGCCATGACGCATTTCAACTTCAAGTCCATGTTTACCTGGAACGTGTTCCTGTACTCGGGCTTCTTTGCGCTGGTGGGCATTTACCTGTGGACCATGCTGGATCGCACGGTGAAGTCCTACTCCAAGGCAGCGGGCACGGCAGCCTTCATCTGGCGTCTGGTACTGACCACCGGTACCGGTTCGCTGTTCGGCTTCCTGATCGCGCGTGAACTCTATGGCACTGCCATGCTCGCGCCGATGTTCATCATCATGTCCTTCGCCTATGGGCTGGCGGTGTACCTGATGGTGCTGGCGGCCGCCTACAGCTGGAGCGGTCGTGCGCTGGGTGATGCCGTCATGCAGCGCCTGCGCTACCTGCTGGCGGTTTTTGTCGCGGCGGTGCTGTACTTTGTGGTTGCCTACCACATGACCAATCTCTACTTCACCAAATTCCACGCTGTGGAAGCCTTCATCCTGCGTGATGGCGGCATCATTACCGCCCTCTTCTGGATCGGGCAGATCCTGATTGGTTGCGTGATTCCGCTGCTCATCCTGCTCACCGGCCTGGGCAAGAGCCGGAGCTGGATCATGCTGGCGTGCCTGCTGGTTGTGGTGGGGGGGATGGCGCAGATGTATGTGACCATCATCGGCGCGCAGGCGTGGCCGCTGGTGATGTTCCCGGGCATGGTGGAAAGCAGCAGTTTCTACGACGGTCAGGTGCATCATTACACCCCCAGCATTCCGGAAATTTTCCTTGGCCTGGGGGGCGTAGCCATCGCCCTGTTGGTAACCACGTTCGCCATCAAGGTTTTGCGCCTGCTGCCCGAAAGCCTGGACGACGCCACCGTCGCCAAGCTGGAACATTGAACGGATCTGCCGGCATGTACGGCAGGTGAGCCGCCGGGATGACGCAGCAAGCCAATCCAGAACAAACACGCGGGGCCGCAAGGCCCCGCGTGTTTATTTCCGCAGCCCATAAATCGTCTGGCAAAACCACGCTGACGCTCGGCCTGGCCTCGGCCCTGGCTGCGCGTGGCCACATCGTGCAAACCTTCAAGAAAGGCCCGGACTACATCGACCCGCTGTGGCACAGCATGGCCGCCGGGCGGCGCTGCTACAACCTCGACTTTCACATGATGTCGAAAGCCGAAATCGACGCGCGCTTTTCGCTGGCTGCGTCCGACGCACGCATCAGCCTCATCGAAGGCAACAAGGGCCTGTACGACGGACTGGATCTGGATGGCAGCAACAGCAACGCGGCGCTCGCCAAGCAGTTGCAGGCACCCGTGGTGCTGGTGATCGACGCGCGCGGCATGACGCGCGGCGTCGCGCCGCTGATACTGGGCTATCAGGCCTTCGACCCTGAGGTGAAAATTGCCGGCGTCATTCTTAACCAGTTGGGCGGCAGCCGCCACGAATCGAAATTGCGCGCGGTGATCGAGCATTACACTCAGGCCCGGGTCATTGGTGCCGTGCAGTTTGATCGCACACTCCAGATTGCTGAACGCCACCTGGGATTGGTGCCGGCGAACGAGGCGGACGCCGCGCGCGAGCGCATCAACCGGGTGGCGGAGTCGGTTGCCGCGCAGGTCGATCTGCATGCCTTGCTGGATATCGCCGATGCGGCCCCGGCGTGGCATGCAAGGCCACCGTCAGTCAGCGTGCACGTCGGCTCGCGGCCGCGCATCGCCATCGCACAGGATGCCGCCTTCGGTTTTTACTATGGCGAAGACCTCGACGCGCTGGCCGCCGAAGCCGAGCTGGTGCCGTTTGATGCGCTGCGTGCCCCGGCATTGCCGGATGCCGACGGCCTCATCATCGGCGGTGGTTTTCCTGAAATGTTCATCGACGCGCTGTCTGACAATGCCTGCCTGCGTGCCGACATCCGTCGCCAGATCGAAGCCGGCCTGCCCACCTACGCCGAGTGTGGCGGCCTGATGTACCTCTCGCGCAGCCTGGCGTACCAGGGGCGGAGCCGCGAAATGGTCGGCGTCGTTCCCGGTGATACCGTGATGCACGAACGGCCGGTCGGGCGCGGTTACGCACGGCTGCAACCCACGGGCGAGGATCGCTGGGCCGAATCGGCCGACATTCCCGCCCACGAATTCCACTATTCCAGTCTCGACAATCTGCCAGCCGACGCCCGCTATGCTTACAAAATGCTGCGTGGCCACGGCATCGACGGCACGCACGACGGCTACCAGGCGCATAACCTGCTGGCGGGCTACGTGCACCGGCGTGGCTGTGGTGCACAAGGCTGGATTGCCCCTTTCCTGAATCAGGTGCGTGCGCGCAAGGCGCGCGCCGCGGCCTGACTCCACTCGTACAAACCAGAGGACTGCCATGATCAAGATCACCGACGCTGCTGCCGAACAAATCAAGCGCGCCAACAACAACCCCGACGTATTCGACCTCATCCTGCGTATCGCCGCCTATCAGGAAGAGGACGGCAGCGTGAACTACGGCATGGGTTTCGATAGCGAACGTGCCGACGACGAACATCTCATCGTCAACAAGGTCCAGCTGTTGATCGCGCCGGCCTCCACGCCCTACCTCCAGGGTGTGACGCTCGATTTCGTGGAAATGTCGCCGGGTGATATGCGCTTCATTTTCATTCCGCCCTATTCGCAAGAAGACGGCCCCGAAGGCGACACCCCGGTCGCAGGATAAGCCATGAATTATCTGCCCATCTTTCTCGATCTGCGGGGCCGCCACTGCCTGGTGGTAGGCGGCTGCGAAACGGCGGCGCGCAAGGCCGAACTCCTGTTGCGCGCGGGTGCGCAGGTGCATGTCGCGGCTCCCGAACTGCATTCCGGCTGGACACGGGTCCCGCACGCCGACCGCGTGCAGCGCGTGGCCGACCAGTTCAGCCCCGCGCTGCTCGACGGCAAGGACGCAGTCATCGTCGTCGAAGACAGCACGCTCATCGCCCAGGCAATTTATGACGCCGCGCGCGCGCGCCATATTCCGGTGAACGTGGCCGACAAGCCCGCGTTGTGCAGTTTCATCCTGCCTTCCATCATCGACCGCTCGCCCATCATGGTGGCGGTGTCGTCCGGCGGCGAATCGCCGGTGCTCGCACGCATGCTGCGCGCGCGGCTCGAAACGCTGGTACCCGCAGCCTACGGCCGGCTTGCCCTGCTCGCCGCGCGCGCCAAGGATCGCGTGCGTGCCGCCGTCAAGCCGGAACAGCGGCGCGCCTTCTGGGAAAAGGTTTTCTTGTCGCCAGTGGCCGAAATGGTGTTCTCCGGACGCGAGGCCGAGGCCGAAAAACAGCTGTCCGCGATGATCGCCGACGCCGCCACCCATGAGATCAGCCGGGGCGAGGTGTATCTGGTCGGTGCCGGCCCCGGCAACCCCGATCTCCTCACCTTCCGCGCGCTGCGGCTCATGCAGCAGGCCGACGTCATCGTCCACGACCGGCTCGTCTCGCAGCCCATCCTCGACATGTGTCGCCGCGACGCCGAGCGCATCTACGTCGGCAAGGAGCGCGACGACCACGCGGTGCCGCAGGACCAGATCAATCTGCTGTTGGTGAAACTCGCCAAGGAAGGCAAGCGCACCCTGCGTCTCAAGGGCGGCGACCCCTTCATCTTCGGCCGCGGCGGCGAGGAAATCGAAACCCTGGTCGAACACGGCGTGCCCTTCCAGGTCGTGCCGGGCATTACCGCAGCGGCGGGGGTCGCGTCCTACGCCGGCATCCCGCTCACCCACCGCGACTACGCGCAATCGGTGTCCTTCGTCACCGGACACCTCAAGGACAACACCTTCAACCTCAACTGGGAAGGCATCGCCCGCCACGACCAGACCATCGTCATCTACATGGGCCTGAAAGGTCTGCCGCTTTTGTGTGACGCGCTGGTCAAGCACGGCCTGTCTGCCGACACCCCGGCGGCCATTGTCCAGCACGGCACGCTTCCAACGCAGCGCGTCATCACCGGCGATCTCTCCACGCTCACCGCGCTGGCCGAAGAAGCCAAACTCAAGGCCCCCACGCTCATCATCGTCGGCAACGTCGTCAAGCTGCGCGAAAAACTCGGCTGGTTCCATCCCGAAACGCACGGCGAACAGGCGCATCGCACGCCGCTCGAAGCGCCCGATCACCTGCGCTGAACATGGCCCGGCCTGAGTCGCGTCCGGCGCTCGACGCGCGCGAGGGCGTCGAGGCCTACATTGCACAGCTGCGCGCAGCCGGCCGGCACATTGCGCCCGTGGTCTGGCGGGGCGAAGCCGCCTGGCTCAAACTCGCCGTGCCGCAGCCGCCCGCCTGGCGTTATCAATTGCTCGCCGCCGCTGCCAAAACCCTGGGCCAGCCCGCCATGCAGCCGGTGCGTCCGCACGGCGGCCCCCGTGGACTGCGCGTCGAGATCCAGCGCATCCGTGCCCTCGGCAAGGCGGGACTGCGCACGCCTGCGATCCTCGGCGAGGCCGACGACTGGCTGCTGCTGTCCGACCTCGGCCAGCTCACGCTGGAATCGAAAATCCGCCACGCCAGCCCGTCGGAGCGCCTGCTGTGGTGGCAGCGCGGGGCTGACTACATACTCCAGGCGCACCGTGCCGGGCAATACCTCAGTCAGGCCTTTGCGCGCAACTTCGTGTGGTCGGACGAGGCCGGCCTCGGCGCGCTCGACTTCGAGGACGACGCGCTCGCTGCCATGCCGCTCGCCGACGCCCAGGTGCGCGACTGGCTGCCGTACCTGTTTTCCAGCGTACTGTATTTTGAAGACCGCCTGCCCGTGCTGTGTGCCGCCCTGTGCGGGCGGGTGCAGCACGAAAGCCCCGCCGTGCGCGCCGGACTGGCCACGGCGCTGCGGCGCACCGCCTGGCTGCGTGCCGCGCGCTGGCTACCCGCGCGCATGCAGCGCACTGACGTGAAAAAGACCCGCTGCTTTGGCGACTTCGCCAGACTCTGCGCGCAGGACTGCCGCGTCTAATTGGCGCAGCAACGCGCGAGGCCAGCTTCCCAATTTAGCCTGATGCCGGGTGGCCCGATTGCGTTTGTCTTTTAGTGAGCAGAGGTTCCAGGCCTCTGGTATTTGCACTTTTGTCCAGCAATAGCAGATACCCCCAAAAGGGGATAACTGTCTGATCAGGAATGGGTCGCCCAGGATACGCGCAGATGCGTGACCCGGGCAATCGCTGCAAGTTAATGGGAGCCTGGATCTTATTTGCCGCTTCCCGGTGCCACCTTGTGCTCTACCGCAAACACCGCCGCTTCCACCCGCGACGACAGGTTGAGCTTGGCGAGAATGTGCCGCACGTGGAGCTTGACAGTGTCGTGGCTGATGTCGAGCGTGCGGGCGATGGCCTTGTTGGATTCGCCGCGCGAGAGGTGGCTGAGAATTTCGCGTTCGCGCGGCGTCAACGCGTCGAGCAGGGAGCGGGTGTTCTGGTCCTTGCGGTCGTAGAGGTTGACGAGCTTGGCGGTCATGGCGGGGGCGACGACGGTTTCGCCGCGCTGGGCGCGCAGGATGGCGTCGACGACTTCGTCGGGTTCCATGCTCTTCAAGAGATAGCCGTTGGCCCCGCTGCGCAGCGCGCGGGCGAGGTCGTCCTCGGCTTCGGACAGGGTGAGCAGCAGGATGGGCAGCTCAAAGCCGTCACTGCGCAACTGCTGCATGAGGGTGATGCCGTCGGTGCCGGGCATGTTGAGATCGAGCATGAGCACGTCGGGGCGGTGGGCTTGCAGCAATCGTTCGACGTCGTCAGGGATGCCGGTGAAGGCGGAGACTTCGATGAGGCCGGATTGTTCGAGCAGTTCGGTGAGGCCCTTGCGGAACAGGGTGTGGTCGTCGACGAGGATGATGCGGGTGAGGCTCATGCGGCGCGCTCCGATTTGCCGGGGGCGGTCTGGTGCTGGGGAAAAACGAGGCGGATGACGGTGCCGCCGGCGGGGCGCGATTCGACGGAGAGCTTGCCGTTGAGCCTTGCTGCGCGTTCGCGCATGATGGTGAGGCCGAAGCTCTTGCCCATGGTCGAGGATTCGTCGTGCTTTTTCTGCACGCCCACGCCGTCGTCGGCGACGTTGACCGAATACTGGCCGTCTTCGAGGTCGAGGGTGATGACGACGTGGCGCGCACGCGCGTGCTTGGCGATGTTGTAGAGCGATTCCTGGATGATGTGGAAGACCTGGATTTCCTCGTCAGGCGAGAGGTTCACGTCCTGCACCAGATTGAGAAAATCGACGTCGGCGCTGGCCTTCTTGCGAAAGCTCTTGGCGAGTTCCTGAATCGCCGGCACCAGGCCGCGCGGGTTGATGCGGTCGCGGTACTGGGTGATGAGGTCGCGCAGGTCGGCGTAGGCCAGATCAACCGCTTCTTCCACGTCGGCGAGGTAACGGTTGGCTCTGGGATAGTCCTCGGCTTTCATTGCGCCAGACAGCACGGTGAGCCGCATCTTGGAATACGCCAGCGTCTGTGCGAGCGAATCGTGAATCTGGTTGGCCAGCATCTGGCGTTCGTTCATCAGCGAGATGCGCATGTTCTCGCGCGTGAGGCGCGCGTTTTCCAGCGCAATGCCGAGGTGCTCGCTGATCGAGCGGAACAGCAGGCGCACGTCCTCGGGCACGGTTTTGCCTTCTTCGAGGAAGAGGTTGTACACGCCCATCACCTGGTTCTTGTGCATGAGCGGCACCGCGACGACGGTGCTGCACGCGTTGCTGAAATACGCGGCGTTGGCCTGGCGCTTGCAGAAGGCGACGTTGTTCCAGCTGCTGACGGTGACTTCGCGCGCGGCCTTGCCGCACACCCCGCAATCGACGCTCACCACGGCTTCGTGTTCCACCAGTTCGTCGGGCAGGCCCAGCGAGCCGATGAGCTTGAGATGCGTGCGGTCGTCGGTGATCACCCGCACCGCGCCGGCCTGCGCACCGGCGAGCCGGATCATGGTCGAGAGAAACCGCCCCAGCAGCTGTTCGACGTTGGCGTCGGACGACAGGCTGGTGGTGATTTCGGACAGCACTTTCAGCGCCGGGATGCTGACGTTGCCGGAGTCGGGCGGCGTGTGCTGGATCAGCGGATGGATGGTGTCTTTCATGGGCGGTCGGGGAACTCAAGACATCAGCATAGCGCGCTTGCAAGGTGTGCCCAAGTCAGGGCGCAGGCGGCGCGGCAGGGGCCGGTGGCGCGGGCGGGACGGGAACCGAGATGGCGGGTTCCAGATCTTCGGGGAAGCCGCCGCGCAGGGGCGGCTCTTTGGGGCCGGGATCAGCCTGGCTGGTCGCGCCGTCGGGTTTTTCCTTGAGCGGGCCGCGTGGAGCGGATGCCGGGGCCGGCGTCGGGGCAGCGGGCGCAGGGGCCGCTGGCACGGGTTCGCCGGGGACGGCGACCGGGGCGGGAGGCGCGGGAGGCTGCGGATACAGATGCGGTTGCAGCTGCGGCAGCAGGGTTTTGAGTATCTGCGCGGTGAGCGAGCTGGTGAAGCCGAACTGACCGGCAATTTCACCCGGCACCAGTGCGGTGAGCGTGCCGAAGTAACGGTCACCCAGATAGAAGGCGAAGGTGGCGGTGCGGTTCACTACGCGCGATTCGAGTAGTTGCCCGCCTTTGCCGTAGCGCTCGAAACGGTGGTCGCCGGTGCCGGTTTTACCGCCGATGACGAGCGGGGTGCCGTCGGCGGCCTTGAGCGTGCCGGCCAGGCGGCCGGCGGTGCCGCCTTGCACCACGTTGGCCAGCGCACGGCGCACGGTGCGCGCCACTTCAACCGGCATCAGGCGTTCGCCAGCCGGTGTTTTTGTCGACAGGCGGGTGTCGTACGGGGTTTGCGCGGCAAAGTGCAGGCCGGTGAGGCTGACCATGGGCACGCGCACGCCGTCGTTGACGAGAATGCTCATCAGCTCGGCCAGTGCAGCCGGGCGGTCGCCCGAGCTGCCGATGGAGGTGGCGTACGACGGCGTGATGTTGTCGAAGGGGTAGCCCAGACGCTTCCAATCGCGCAGCAGATTGTCGAAGGCTTCCACTTCGAGCAGCGACTGGATGCGGATGTCCTGCGCGTTCTTGCGACTGGTTTTAAACAGCCAGTCGTAGACTTCGAGGCGCACGCCGGAACCGCTGTCGTAGAGCGTTTGCAGCGTCGTGCCGGGTGTTGCGCGCAGGCTTTTCACCACCCACAGTTCCAGCGGGTGGATCTGCGCCACGTAGCCCCGGTCGGCCAGGTCGTAGGCATCCGGCGCGTGGGTGCGATAAAGCGATTCGACGGTTTTGGCGCTGAGTGCGGTGCTGTCGGGGAAAGCGCGGCGCAGTGCTGCTTCAAAGCTGGCGAGATCGGCCTGCGGTTCGAGGTAGCGGTACACGGCGGCAAAGCGGCGCGGCGTGCGCGCACGCGCGGTGAGGTCATCCAGCATCTGTGCCGGCGTCAGGACCTTGTGCTTCTGGTAGAAGCGGCGGATGAAGGTGCGACCTTCCTGGTCGACGAAGCGCGCAAGATAGGTTTCGCGCAAGGGGTTGCCGGCGTCGTCGAGGATGCGTGCCGCTGCGCCCGGCGTGGCGCTGGCGTAGTGGCGCACGATGTCGCGCATCATGCGGATGTAGACGAGGTTGACCGAGTTCTTGGTCGCCTCCCACACGTCCATCACGCGGCCGTTGTCCTTGGGGTCGAAGTTGGCAAAGTTGTGCAGGCCGCCGCCGGTGAAGAAGGTTTCCGGCGCGGCGGAATACTGCCGGCTCATTGCGCCGTTCAGCAGATCCTGCAGGGCGATGCCCGGATTGCGCTGCAGCGTGGCGGCGACCCATTGCGCCAGCACGTCGCGCTGCGGCTGCGCTTTATGCGCCAGCGCTTTTTGATCGAGCGCGCGGTATTCGGCGGCCAGGCGCGCGACGATTTCCAGATAGGTGACGAGCGTGCGCAGCTTGGCCGTGGAACCCAGGTCGAGACGCGCCTGGCTGTTGAGGTCGAAGGGCTGGTTGAGGTTGTCGGCCTGAATGCGCAATTGGTTGCCGCGCGGGGTTTTTTCATACAGCGTAAAGCTGTAGATCACCTTGTCGAGCGGGTTGTTGGGCGCGAGCAGACGGTGGCCGACCAGCCCCGAGGCGGTGGCGGCTTCCAGCTTGGAGAGGCTTTGCAGATAGGTGCTGACGATTTTTTGCGCCGGCTGGTTGATGCTGGTGTTGACCGTGAGGTCGAGTCGGTCGAGATCGTACAGACGCGATTCACCGAGCAGCTGGGCCACCCGGATACGCAGCGCGTTGGCGGCTTTCTGGTCGACGAAGCGCGGCGGCGGCGGGTCGATGCGTTCGCGCGTGCTGCGCAGCTTCACCTGCTTGGCGCGCTCGGCCAAGTCTTGGGAAATGACGCCGGCCGAGGCGAGCAGCCCAAGGTGGTCGTCGGTGAGCGCGTCGAGCGCCTTGCGGTTGGCGGCCAGGTAATACGACGGCCGGCGTTCGGCGACGATGAGCGAGAGCGCGTGCTTCAGCGCGCGGGCAAAGTCGGCGTCGTGCTGTTTCGGTGTGCGGGAGAGGGTGCGGTTGATCTCGGCAAAGTCGAGCCCGTACCAGGCCCACAGGCCGTCACCGATGCCGTTGACTTCACCGTAGCGCGGTGCGGCAGCCAGCGGCACGGTGTTGAGATAGGCCTTCACGGTTTCGCGACGCATGGCCAGCGTGTTGGGGCCGTCGAGGTAGGCCCGGAGGCTGGCCGTGGCCATCTGGCGCAGCTTTTCGCTCATGTCTGACGTGCGGCCTTCGGGCGAGTGGCGGTATTTCTCGATCTGTGTCGGCAGCGTGCTGCCGCCCGGCACGTTGCGGTTGGTATCGATGACGCTGATGCCTTTTTCCAGCAGCGCCTGCGCCAGGCGATCCCATTCCACCGCCGGATTGCGGTTGGGGTATTCCTCGGTGAGTAGTTCGCGGTTTTCGATGTAGAGCAGCGCGTTGACCAGCACCTTGGGAATCGCCTCGAAGCGGTCGTAGACGCGTTCGGGATGGCGGCCCTGGTAAAGCGTCTTGCCGTCGCTGTCGAGCAGGGTGACGCCGGCCTGGTCTTTTTCACGGTAGGGCAGAAAGAGGCCCAGTTGCGACACCCGTTCCATCTGTACGCTGATCTTGGCCTGCGCATCGATCTTCCAGCCCGCCTTGTCGAGCCGGGAAAAATACTCGGGCAGCTTGCTGTAGCCCAGCCGTACATCGTACGGCCCGTTGCCGGGGTAGACGATGCGCTTCGACGGGCCGGGCGTCAGTTGCCAGGTCATCTTTTGCGCGGTCTTGGCGAGGTATTTGGCTTCGAGCGCGGACGACAGCAGTTCGTAGGCGACGAGTGCGACGAGCCCCACCAGCAACAGCAGGACGCCCAGAGCGATGAGGATACGGCGCGGAACCTTGTGCATGGGGAAGCCTTAAACCCAGTTTTTTGCGACGAGAAAATCGGTGTAAAGCGCGGCCTCGGGTGACCCCGCTTCGGGGTGCCAGTCGTAGCGCCATTTCACGATGGGCGGCATCGACATGAGGATGGATTCGGTGCGTCCGCCCGATTGCAGGCCGAACAGCGTGCCGCGATCGAACACCAGATTGAATTCCACATAGCGGCCGCGCCGGTAAGCCTGGAAGTCACGCTCGCGCTCGCCGTAGGGCAGGTCTTTGCGGCGTTCCAGAATCGGCAGGTAGGCGGCAAGGAAGGCGTCGCCCACCGCACGCGTCATGGCAAAGGCGTGCTCGAAACTGCCTTCGGCAAAGTCGTCGAAGAACACGCCGCCGATGCCGCGCGGTTCGTTGCGGTGCTTGAGGAAAAAATAGCGGTCGCACCAGTCCTTGAAGCGCGGATGCAGATCCGCGCCGAAGGGATCGAGCGCGGCCTTGCAGGTGGCGTGGAAGTGCCGCGCGTCGTCAGCAAAGCCGTAATAGGGCGTGAGATCCATGCCGCCGCCGAACCACCACACCGGCGCTTCGTCGTCCTTCAATGCGACGAAGCAGCGCACGTTCATGTGCACGGTGGGGGCGTAGGGGTTGCGCGGGTGGATGACGAGCGAGACGCCCATCGCTTCCCAGCGGCGGCCGGCGAGTTCGGGCCGGTGCGCGCTCGCCGACGGCGGCAGTTTGTCGCCCAGTACGTGGGAGAAATTCACCCCGCCGCGTTCGAGCACCCGGCCTTCTTCGATGAGCCGTGAAATGCCGCCGCCACCATTCAAGGCAGGCTCGGCCTTGCCCCCCTCTCCCGTTCCGGGGGAGGGCGGGGTGGGGGTGCGATCCCAGGAATCGGTGCGGAAGGGCAGGCCGTCGGCCGTTTCGAGTGCGGCGACGATGCGCGCCTGGAGGTCGAGCAGGTAAGCCTTGACGGCGGCGGTATCGAAAGTGGCAGACATCACGGGCGCAGAATTTTTCCGGTGGCGAGATCAATCAGGGTGGACGGGCGGCGGCGCGTGCCGATGCGGCCATCCAGTGTGTGCACGCGTGCACCGAATATTCTCCGGCATTCGGCGGCGGTTTGGGCGGCTTTGCGCCCGCTTTTGTTGGCGCTGGTGGAGACCAGCGCCGTGCCGAGGCTGCGGCACAAGCGGGCGGCGTCGGGATGCGCGGTGACGCGCACGGCGACGGTCGGCCTGCCGCCGGTAAGCAGCGCCGGGCAGCGGCGCGAGGCGGGTACCACCCAGGTGACCGGGCCGGGCCAGCGGCGCTTCAGGCGCGCGAGATCGACGGGCGGCAGCGGCGCGACGTAAGGCTTCAATTGCGCCCAGTCGGCGGCAATCAGCAGCAGCCCCTTGGCGGCGCTGCGGCCCTTGGCGGCGATCAGGCGTTTCAGCGCGCGGGTGTCGGTGGGCGCGCAACCGAGTCCGTAACAGGATTCGGTGGGGTAGGCGATGAGCCCGCCGCGCGCCAGATGCGCGCGTAGCCCGTCCGCCTTACGCGTCACGTCTCACGCCTCACTTTTTCCTGTCGAGTGCGCGCCAGCCAATGTCGCGGCGATATTGCATGCCGTCGAAGTAGATGCGGGCCACGGCGTCGTAGGCGCGGCTTTGTGCCATGCGCACGCTGTCGCCGAGCGCGGTGACCGCGAGCACACGGCCACCGCTGACGACGGTCTGCCCGTTGCTGGCGGCGGTGCCCGCGTGGAATACGTGCAAGTCGTCGGCGGCCCCGGGGAGTGTGCCCACCACCGCGCCTTTTTTCGGCGCATCCGGATAGCCGTCAGCAGCCAGCACCACCGCCAGTGCGGTACGGCGATCCCATTCGGCTTCGACCTCGTCGAGCCGGCCGTCGATGGCGGCATCCAGCAGCGGAACCAGATCGGACTTCAGCCGCATCATGATCGGCTGGGTTTCCGGGTCGCCCATGCGGCAGTTGAATTCGAGCACCCTGGGCGCGCCGTCGGCTCCCACCATGATGCCGGCGTATAAAAACCCGGTGTAGCGGATCCCGTCCGCCGCCATGCCCTCCACCGTGGGCAGGATCACCTCGCGCATGATGCGTGCGTGCAGTTCCGGCGTGACCACCGGGGCCGGGGAATACGCGCCCATACCGCCGGTATTGGGGCCGGTGTCGCCGTCGCCGAGACGTTTGTGATCCTGGCTGGAGGCCAGCGCGAGCACATGTTCGCCGTCGACCAGCACGATGAAACTGGCTTCCTCGCCGAGCAGACATTCTTCAATCACCACCCGATGCCCGGCCTCGCCCATGCTGTTGCCGGCGAGCATGGCGTCCACCGCAGCGTGCGCCTCGTCGGCGGTCGTCGCCACCACTACGCCCTTGCCGGCGGCCAGCCCGTCGGCCTTCACCACGATGGGGGCACCCTGCTGATTGATATAGGCGTGGGCTGCCGCAGCGTCGGTAAACGTGCCGAACGCGGCGGTGGGAATGCCGTGACGCGCCATGAACTGCTTGGCAAAATCCTTGGAGCTTTCGAGCTGCGCCGCCGCTTGCGCCGGGCCGAAGATGCGCAGGCCCGCCGCGCGGAAGGCATCGACCACCCCCGCCGCCAGCGGCGCTTCGGGGCCGACGACGGTGAAGGCGATGTCGGGGTCACGCCGCACGAATTCGACCAGCGTGGCGATGTCGGTGATCGGCACGTTGACGAGGCCGTCTTCCGCAGCCGTGCCGCCGTTGCCGGGCGCGACAAAAACCTGGGAAACCTTGGGCGATTGCGCGAGCTTCCACGCGAGGGCGTGTTCGCGTCCGCCGGAGCCGATGACGAGGAGTTTCATATGTGTGAGGGGCTGGTTAGGGGTTAGGGGCTAGGAGCTAGGGATTAGAGGGCTTTTTGCGGCGAAGCCGCTCATTCCCTAGCTCCCGAATCCTAACCCCCTGTCCCTCGTATTCAATGCCGGAAATGCCGCGTGCCGGTGAACACCATGGCGATGCCGTGCTCGTTGGCCGCCGCGATGACTTCTTCGTCGCGCATCGAGCCGCCGGGCTGGATGACCGCCTTGATGCCCGCTGCGGCAGCGTTGTCGAGGCCGTCGCGGAAGGGGAAGAAGGCATCGCTGGCCATGGCCGAGCCGGGGACGACGAGGCCGGCGTGTTCGGCTTTGATCGCGGCGATGCGGGCGGAGTTGACGCGGCTCATCTGGCCCGCGCCGACGCCGATGGTCATGCCGTCTTTTGCGTAGACGATGGCGTTGGATTTGACGAACTTGGCGACGCGCCAGGCGAACATCAGGTCGGCCATTTCGGCCTCCGACGGCGCGCGGGTGGTGACGACGCGCGCCTCGGCATTCAGCAGCACGTCGGCGTCCTGAATCAGCAGACCGCCGGCGACGCGTTTCATGTCCATTTGCGCGAGGCTGCCGTTCCACTCGCCGCATGCGAGCAGGCGCACGTTCTTTTTGGCGGCGACGATGGCGACGGCTTCCTTGCTGACCTTGGGCGCGACGATGACTTCGACGAACTGGCGTTCGACGATGGCCGCAGCGGTGGCGGCGTCGAGCTCGCCGTTGAAGGCGATGATGCCGCCGAAGGCCGATTCGGGGTCGGTCTGGTAGGCGCGGTCGTAGGCGTCGAGCAGGCTGGTGCCGTAGGCGACGCCGCAGGGGTTGGCGTGTTTGACGATGACGCAGGCGGGCGCGGCGTCGAAGAGCTTCACGCATTCGAGCGCGGCGTCGGTGTCGGCGATGTTGTTGTAGCTGAGTTCCTTGCCCTGCAACTGGCGCGCGGTGGCGATGGTGCCGGCGGGAGCGTTCTGCTCGATGTAGAAAGCCCCGGCCTGGTGCGGGTTTTCGCCGTAGCGGCAGGTTTGTGCGCGGACGAAATTGAGGTTCAGGCGCTCGCCGAATTGTTCCTTTTCACCGGTGTCGGAAAGCGCGGTGAGGTAGTTGGAAATCGCGCTGTCGTATTCGGCGGTGTGACTGAACGCCTTTTTGGCCAGACCGAAACGCGTGGCGTCGGTGAGCGCGCCGCCGTTGGCCTGCATCTCGGTGACCAGCTTGGGGTAGTCCGCCGGGTCGGTGACGATGGCGACGAAGCGGTAGTTCTTGGCCGACGACCGCACCATCGCCGGGCCGCCGATGTCGATGTTTTCGATGGCGTCGTCGAGCGTGTGCGGCTTGGCGACGGTTTCGCGGAACGGATAGAGGTTCACGCACACCAGATCGATGGTGCCGATGCCGTGCTGGGCCATCGTCGCGACGTGATCCGCAAGGTCGCGCCGGCCGAGGATGCCACCGTGGATTTTCGGATGCAGCGTTTTGACCCGGCCGTCGAGCATTTCGGGAAAGCCGGTGTAGTCCGATACGTCCATCACGGGGAGGCCAGCGTCGCGGATGGCGCGGGCGGTGCCGCCGGTGGACAGCAGTTCGACACCGGCGCTGGATAAGGCACGGGCGAAGTCGAGGAGGCCGGTTTTGTCGGAAACCGAAAGCAGGGCGCGCTGGATTTTCATTGCGTGTAGGCGGTGAGACGGGAAGGGGGCTTAATCGGACAGGCCGTGTTCGCGCATTTTCTTGCGCAGGGTGTTGCGGTTGATGCCAAGCATGTCGGCGGCGCGCGTCTGGTTGCCATCGGCCCGGTCGAGGATATAGAGCAGCAAGGGTTTTTCGACGGCACCCAGCACCATGCCGTAGATGTCGCACGGCGCTTCGCCGTCGAGATCCTTGAAATAACGATTGAGTGATCGCCGCATACACGCGGCGATTTCGGTTTCTTCTATCATCGTGCTCCCTTTGTTCCCCAGTGCGTTGCCGGGAACCGTTATGCCGCCAGCCGGGTGGTGGACGGGCGTTCTTCCGCGTGAAGTTGGGCGTCGGTTTCGTAGCGCAGCCGGTTGTCGGCGCGCGCGGCTTGTGCAAAGTAGTCGTTGACCACGGCGAGTTGCTCACTCACCGAGTCGAGCCGGTTCATGGCGTGCCGGAAGGCGCTGCTGCCGACCAGGCCTTTGGTGTACCAGGAGATGTGCTTGCGCGCGACGCGCACGCCGGTTACATCGCCATAAAACGCATATAGATCATGCAGGTGGCCGATCAGCACGGCGTGGATTTCGGCGACCTCCGGCTGTGGCAGGTGCGTGCCGGTGGCGAGGTAATGCTCGATCTCGCGGAAGATCCACGGCCGGCCCTGCGCGGCGCGGCCGATCATCACGGCGTCAGCGCCCGTGGTGTCGAGCACGTAACGGGCTTTTTCCGGGCTGGTGATGTCGCCATTGGCGATGATGGGAATCCGGGCTGCCGATTTCACAGCCTTGATCGTGTTGTATTCGGCGTCGCCGGAATAGCCGCAGGCGCGGGTGCGGCCGTGCATGGCGAGTGCCTGCACGCCTGCGTTCTCGGCTATGCGGAGAATGTTCAGGGCGTTCCTGTGTTCGCGATCCCAGCCGGTGCGGATTTTCAGCGTCACCGGCACGTCGGGCACGGCGGCGACGACTGCGTCGAGGATGCGGCCGACCAGCGTTTCGTCCTGCAGCAGCGCGGAACCGGCCATCACATTGCACACCTTCTTGGCCGGGCAGCCCATGTTGATGTCGATGATCTGCGCGCCGCGCTCCACGTTGTGGCGGGCGGCTTCGGCCATCATCGCGGGATCGGCACCGGCAATCTGCACGCAGATCGGATCGACTTCGCCTTCGTGATTGGCGCGTCGCGCGGTCTTCGCCGAGCCATACAGCAGCGAGTTCGATGTCACCATCTCGGACACCGCCATGCCCGCGCCCAGCTGCTTGCACAGCTGGCGGAACGGCCGGTCGGTGACGCCCGCCATGGGCGCGACGACCAGCCGGTTTTTGAGGGGGTGGGAACCGATACGCATAAGGGGTCGCATTTTACCCGCGCGCCCTGCCCCCACCAAGCACACGAGAATTTACATTCACGGGTGGGGGTAAACCCGCCGAACGATTACCATCCCGCTATCTATAACCACTTGGGAGGGCGTAGCATGAGCATGATGTCGGAATTCCGTGAGTTTGCGGTCAAGGGCAACGCGATGGATCTGGCCGTGGGCGTCATCATCGGGGCGGCCTTCGGCAAGATCGTCGATTCCATCGTCAACGACCTCATCATGCCGGTCATCGGCGCGATTTTTGGTGGCTTCGATTTCTCCAATCTCTTCGTTGTACTTGGTTCGGTGCCCGAGGGCGTGGCGATGACGCTGGTCGAATTGAAAAAAGCCGGTGTGCCGGTGTTTGCTTACGGCAATTTCCTCACCATACTGCTCAATTTCATCATTCTGGCGTTCATCGTGTTCATGCTCGTCAAGCAGGTGAACCGTCTCAAGAAAGAGGCTCCGCCCCCTGCACCAGCTGCTCCTGCGGAGGACGTCGTTCTGCTGCGTGAGATTCGCGACAGTCTCAAGAAATAAGCTTCATGGGGTGTTGCTCAGGTGCAACCCCCACAAGATTTTACAAGACTGCCCTGCGCCGCCTTCCGGGCGGGTTGGGGAGGGCAGGTACAATTCGGTCATCTTGGGACAAGCTTCTTGCCCCGGTATTTTTTCATTCAATTACGGAGTTTCACCATGAAACGTACACATGCGGTATGGCTGCTGGCAGGGCTGGCGGCACTGGGCGGCACGGCAGTCAATGCCGCCGAGATGCCCGAGCGCGAACTGGGCTTGCTGCTCGGTGGCGGCTGGGCTGACAGCGATCTGGTCGGCGGCAAGGACGACGACGTCAACCCGCTGTTCGGCCTGCGCTATGGCCAGCAGTTGAACAACAGCTTCAACCTGTTTGGTGATCTGGTATACGGCGCTTACGACGGCAATCGTGCCGGCGTGGGCGACTCCGACGTGACCACCCTGCGCGGCGGCGTCGAGTGGCTGTTCTCCAAGCAACAGCGCTACAACTGGTTCCTGTCTGGCGGCATGGGCCTGATGAACGTCAACACCGACAAAGGCCCCGATTTCACCCGCCCGATGGCGTCTCTCGGCGTCGGCCAGGCTTGGGAAGTCGGTGCCAATGACGCCTTCCGCTGGGAAGTGCGTGCCGACCAGTCATTTGGCAACGACAGCCTGCCCAACGCCGGCCTGACCAATGTTCAGGCGCTGCTCGGCTATTCCTGGGGTCTGGGTGCGCCGGCCGATGCTGACGGCGACGGCGTTCCGAACCGTCTCGATCAATGCCCGAGTACGCCCAAAGGTGCCAAGGTCGATACCAAAGGCTGTCCCATCGACAGCGACGGCGACGGCGTGTTCGACGGCCTCGACAAATGCCCGGACACCCCGGCTGGCGTCAAGGTGAACGCTGACGGCTGCCCGGTTGACAGCGACGGCGACGGCGTTGCCGACTACAAGGACAAGTGCCCGAGCGTGCCGGCCCCCGGTACCGCCGACGGCTGCCCGGCTGACGGCGACGGTGACGGCGTGATCGACGCCCAGGACGCCTGCCCGACCGTGCCCGCACCCGGTACGACCGACGGTTGCCCCCCCAAGGCGGCTGTAGCCGTGCCTGCCAAGCTGACGCTGACCGGCGTGAACTTCGACAACGACAGTGCCAAGCTGCGTAGCGAGTCCTTTGCCATCCTCGACAACGCCGCCAACACGCTTAAGCAGTGGGGGAATGTGAAGGTCGAAGTGGCGGGCCACACCGACTCGGTCAGCTCGGACGAATACAACCTCGATCTGTCGCAGCGTCGTGCTGAAACCGTGCGTGCCTATCTGATCGACAAGGGTATTGCGGCCGACCGCCTGACGGCCAAAGGTTACGGTGAAGCCAATCCGGTGGCCGACAACGCTACCGCAGAAGGCCGTTTCAAGAACCGCCGTGTGGAACTGGTGCCGCAGCAGTAAGCCAACTCGCAGCACGCAAAACGGGCACCGCGAGGTGCCCGTTTTTTTGTGCCTGCTTTCCGCCTTGGGGGGCTCCCGGTCAGGCTGGGGGTCGGCGGTACTGGATGGCCTCGGCGAGGTGCGGCGTGAGAATGGCAGCACTGCCGGCCAGATCCGCAATGCTGCGCGCCAGCCGCAGGATGCGGTGATACGCGCGTGCCGACAGATTCAGGCGTGCGATGGCCTGTTTCAATAGTGCCTCGCCGGCGGCATCCAGCGTGCACAGCGCGTCGATTTCCTGTGTGCCCAGTGCGGCGTTGGGTTTGCCCTGGCGCTGCATCTGGCGCGCCCGCGCGGCTTCCACGCGCGCGCGGATGGCGGCGCTGGCTTCGCCGGGTGCGGCGCGCAGGAGTTCGTCATCGGTGAGCGCGGGCACGCTGATCTGGATGTCGATGCGGTCGAGTAGCGGCCCCGAAATACGGCCCCGGTAACGCGCGATCTGGTCGGGCGTGTCGCGACAGGCCTGCGTGGGATGCCCAAGGTATCCGCAGGGGCAGGGGTTCATCGCGGCGACGAGCTGGAAACGCGCCGGAAAATCGGCCTGCCGGGCGGCACGGGAGATGGTGATATGCCCGGTTTCCAGCGGTTCGCGCAGCACTTCGAGCACCTGCCGCGAAAACTCCGGCAGTTCGTCGAGGAAGAGCACCCCGTGATGTGCCAGGGAAATTTCGCCCGGGCGCGGGTTGCCGCCGCCGCCCACCAGCGCCACCGCCGACGCCGTGTGATGTGGCGCGCGGAAAGGGCGGCGGCCCCAGTGCTCGATGCGGAAACCGCCGTTGAGCGAGGCGACGGCGGCCGCTTCCAGCGCTTCGTCTTCGCTCATGGCGGGCAGAATGCCGGGGAAACGCGCGGCAAGCATCGACTTGCCCGTGCCCGGCGGGCCCGCCATCAGTACGGAGTGCCCACCCGCCGCCGCCACCTCCAGCGCGCGGCGTGCGGCAGTCTGGCCTTTTACGTCGGCGAAGTCGGGGCTGTCCGGCGTGTGCGCGGCGGGGGCCGGCGCAGGCGCGTCGAGCGTGCCCTGCCCGGTGAGCCAGGCGCATACATCGAGCAGACTCCGGGCACCGTGCACGTTAACGCCCGAGGCAAGCGCGGCTTCGCCCGCTGACGCTGCGGGCAATACCAGTGCATGGCCGGCTGTGCGCGTAGCCAATGCCATCGCCAGCGCGCCGCGCACCGGTCGCAAATCGCCCGTGAGCGCTAGCTCACCGGCAAATTCCGTATCGGCGAACCGGTTGGCGGGAATCTGGCCAGATGCGGCAAGAATCGCCAGCGCAATTGGCAGGTCGAAACGCCCGGATTCCTTGGGCAGGTCTGCCGGCGCGAGGTTGACCGTGATGCGGCGCGCGGGAAATTCGAAGCGCGCGTTCTGGATCGCCGCGCGCACGCGGTCGCGGGCTTCTTTCACCTCGGTTTCGGGCAACCCCACCAGCGTGAACGCCGGCAGGCCGTTGGCCAGATGCGCCTCCACCACCACCTCGGGCGCGGCCATGCCGGCCAGCGCACGGCTCTTGACGACAGCGACGGCCATTTATTCGTCGCGCAGTGTTTCCGGTCTGGCCAGGCTTTCCAGCTCGGCCAGACGGGTTTCCAGCGCCGCCAGTTTCTCGCGCGTGCGGGAAAGCACTTCGGTCTGCACGTCGAATTCCTCGCGCGTCACCAGATCAAGCTTGCCGAGCATCGCGGTCAGCCCCGCTTTCAGGTTCTGCTCGATATCCGCAGCGGGGGATTGCCTGCTGAGGGCTGCAAGTTTTTCGGCAGCCCGATTCAAAAAAGTGGGATCGGGAAAAGGGGTGGGGGATTTCATGCGTGGGCTCCGGTAGAGCGCAGAAGTGTAGCAATGGAAACCGGATAAACGCTCGCACAAGGAGAGTGCGTTGCCGGGTCAACTTGCACCACATGCGTGCATGGAGGGGGTGGAGGTTTTGAGTAAAAACTCTAATCTGTTGATAATAAAAGATAAATAATCTGGCATGAGCCATGCTTAGATGGGGGTGCAATTTTGCACTCTTCACTGTCGGAGAATACAAGCATGAACAAAATCGTATCTGCACTGGTACTGGCGGGTCTGTCGGGCGTGAGCAGCCTGGCTGTTGCAGGCGACAGCCCCCATACCCTGACCGGCAACGTCAGCCTGACCAGCGACTATATCTTCCGTGGTATTTCGCAAACGGGTGGGGATGCGGCTATCCAGGGTGGTCTCGATTACACGCACAGCAGCGGGATTTACGTGGGGACTTGGGCTTCCAACGTGGGCTGGATCGAGGACTATCAGGGGTATAAGTCGGGCAACATGGAAATCGATCTCTATGGTGGCTATCGTGGCGCGCTTGGCCCGGTTTCCTACGACCTTGGCGTAATTGGGTATTTCTACCCAGGCGATGAAGGTGGCGTTACGACGGGTGACACCACTGAGCTTTACGTGGGCCTCGGCTGGAAATGGTTCAGCGCCAAATATTCCTACAGCATCAGCGACGAAACCTTCGGTTTCGCCAATTCTGACGGTTCGGACTACCTGGAATTCAACGCCAGCTATCCCGTGGGCGAAACCGGCCTGACCCTGGGTGCGCACTGGGGTACGTTCAACTTTGAAAACAACGGTGCTCAGGACTACGACGACTGGAAAGTCAGCGCCACCTACGACATGGGCAAGTTGTCCGGCGTACTCTCGGGCGTGACTCTTGGCGTGGCCTATTCCGACACCAATGCGGATAGCACCAAGTGGACTGATGTCAACAACCAGTTCCTGGGTGAAGACACCGGTTACGTCTGGATCTCCAAGGCGCTCTAAGCCAACAGAACCGAGCGGGCGCAAGCCCGCTCACCCAACCTCGAAGATGTGGGAGAGAACATGAAATTCGTAACGGCAATCATCAAGCCGTTCAAGCTGGACGAAGTGCGCGAGGCCTTGTCGGCCATCGGCGTCACCGGCCTGACGGTTACGGAAGTGAAGGGTTTCGGGCGGCAAAAGGGCCACACCGAGCTGTATCGCGGCGCGGAATACGTGGTCGATTTTCTGCCCAAGGTAAAAATCGAAGTGGCCATCAAGGCCGAACTGCTGGAGCGCGTGATCGAGGCCATCGAAAAAGCGGCCAACACCGGCAAGATCGGCGACGGCAAGATTTTTGTCACCAGCCTGGAGCAAGTCGTGCGGATTCGCACGGGTGAATCCGGCCCCGACGCCCTTTAAGGAGCCTGCACATGAAAAAGCTATTTGCTTCGATGGGCCTGATGTTTGCCCTGTTGTCTCCCGGCATGACGCTGGCGCAGGATGCGGCGGCACCCGCCCCGGTTGAAGAAACGGTTGCAGTTGAAGCGACCGAAGCGGTGGCCGTTGAAGCCCCGGCTGCGGATGCGGCGGCCCCGGCAGAAGCGGCCCCGGCCGAACCGGCTGCAGAAGCTGCACCGCCTGTGGCGGATAAGGGTGATACCGCCTGGATGCTGACGGCGACCGTGCTGGTTATCCTGATGACGATTCCCGGTCTGGCGTTGTTCTACGGTGGTCTGGTGCGTTCCAAGAACGTGTTGTCGGTGCTGATGCACGTGTTTGCCATTTTCTGCGTGGCGGCGATCATCTGGGCCGTGTACGGATACAGCCTGGCCTTCACTGGCGGCGGCGGTCTGAACAGCTTCATCGGTGGTCTGGACAAGATGTTCCTCAAGGGCATCACGATGGACTCGACGCTGGAAACGTTTACCGCAGGCGTGGTCATTCCCGAGTACGTCTTCGTTGCCTTCCAACTGACGTTTGCCGCCATTACCCCGGCGCTGATCGTCGGTGCCTTCGCCGAGCGCATCAAGTTCTCGTCGCTGATCGTGTTTACCGTGCTGTGGCTCACCATTGTCTATTTCCCGATGGCGCACATGGTGTGGTTCTGGGGCGGTCCGTCGGCGTATCAGGATCCTGCTGGCTTCATTTTCAGCAAGGGCGCACTCGACTTCGCAGGCGGCACTGTGGTGCACATCAACTCCGGTATCGCTGCGCTGATGGCAGCCATTGTGGTGGGCAAGCGCATCGGTTTCGGCCGCGAAGCGATGACCCCGCACAACCTGACCATGACGCTCACCGGTGCCTGTCTGCTGTGGGTGGGCTGGTTCGGCTTTAACGTGGGCTCCGGTCTGGAAGCCAACGGTCTGGCTGGCCAGGTCTTCATCAACACCCTGCTGGCAACGGCAGCAGCTGCGCTGTCCTGGATGTTTGCTGAATGGATGCTGAAGGGCAAGGCTTCGATGCTGGGTATCGCCTCCGGCGCGATTGCGGGTCTGGTCGCCATCACCCCGGCCTGCGGCTGGGCCGGCCCGATGGGTTCCATCATCCTGGGCGCAGTCGCGGGTGCGGTCTGCCTGTGGGGCGTCACTGGCCTGAAGAAAATGCTCGGTGTAGACGATGCGCTGGACGTGTTCGGTATCCACGGCCTCGGCGGTATCGTTGGCGCACTGGGTGTGGCCTTCGTTGCCTCGCCTTCGATGGGCGGTACCGGTGTGTGGGACTACGCCGCCAACGCGTTCAACCCTGACTACTCCATCGGCACGCAGTTTGTGTCGCAAGCCTGGGGTGTGGGTGTGGCGCTGGTCTGGTCGGGTGTGGTCAGCTTCATTCTCTTCAAGCTGATCGACATGACCATGGGTCTGCGTGTGGCCGAAGAGCAGGAACGTGAAGGTCTGGACGTGGCGAGCCACGGCGAGCGGGCCTACACGCTGTAACAAGCAAGTCCTGTTCTCCTAAGACTGGGGCGCTCTGCAGAGCGCCCCTTTTTTATGGCGCGCGCTTGCCCGCGCATGGTGCATGCAGGCGCGGTATGTGCACCAGCATAGGGCGCAGCACGGAGGGCGTACGGGCACATGGCTGCTGGATGTTTTCCTTAAACCCTGTGTATTCAATTGATTGCCTGGATTCCGTCAGACAGGCATGTCGCTTGCTAGTGATCTGGATAACGGGATGGCAGCGTCTGACGCTTGCATTACCGCGAATGGCCGCTAGGGTTCCGGTTCCTTTCAGGGATGTCTGGTCCGAGAGCAGCCGGCCCCTTGGGGCTCCACGGAGGGATAAAAGCCCGGGAGATAGCGATCGCGCGACGCTTCTCCGTTTCCTTCCATTCTCAGGAGCCCCTCATGAATTTCGCGCGCCTCACTCGTATTGCCCTGTTCAGCCTTGGCCTGATGCTTCTGGCCAAACCCTATGCCGCGCACGCCGAAGTGAAGGTCGGCGTCTCCGACTGGCCGGGTTGGGTGGCGTGGTACGTCGCCGAACAAAAAGGCTATTTCAAAAAGCACGGCGCGGACGTGAAGCTGGTGTGGTTCCCCAATTACACCGATTCGATTTCGGCCTTGTCTGCCGGCCAGCTCGATGCCAATTCGCAAACCTGGTCGGACACCATGGCCCCGCTTGCCAAGGGTCTGCCGCTCAAGGTCATTCTGGTCAACGACAACTCGGCCGGCAACGATGCGCTGATGGTGTCGCCCAAGATCAAATCCTTTGCTGATCTCCGCGGCAAGAAAATCGCGCTCGAAGAATTCAGCATTTCGCACTTTGTGCTCGCCACCGCGCTGGCCAAAAACAAGCTGAGCCTGAAAGACGTGCAGGTGGTCAACCTCACGGCGGGTGACGCGGCGGCGGCCTTCATCGCCGGGCGCGTCGATGCGGCGGTGGTGTGGAACCCGTGGGTGAACCAGATCGCGGCATCGGGCAAGGGCCGCGCGCTGTTCACGTCGAAAGACATGCCGGGCCTGGTGCCGGACCTGCTGGTGGCGCAGGACAAAGCGCTCAAGGCCAAGCGGAAGGATTTTGTCGGCATGGTGCGCGCCTGGAAAGACACCGAAGCCTTCATCCGCACCCAGCCCGCCGAAGCTGCCAAGATCATGGCCAAGGTCGTGGGTCTGAAACCTGCTGAATATCAGGTTTATCTGGCCGGCACGAAGTTTTTCGACCTGAAAGCCAACCAGCAGGCGTTTGGCCCGGCGTCGGATCCGCTGTCACTGCTGGGTGTTGGGCCGACGGTTGCGAGCTTCCTCACGACCAACAAGCTGCTCGAAGGCAAGGTCGATTTCGCCAAGGGCCTGGACGGTTCGTTGGTCGCTGAAGCGCTGAAGTAAACCCGGATGCGCGCAACAAGCTCATCCCGTCAGGCCCGCTACTGGCGCGTGCGCGGGGCGCTGCCACCGCGCGTCTATCTTGCCGTTGCGCTGGCCGGCCTTGCGCTGCCGCTGGCGTTGTGGATGTGGCTGTCGGCCAGCGGCGCGGTCGATAAGGTTTTCATGCCGTCGCCGCTCGACGTGCTGGCGCGGCTTGTCGATTGGGCGCTCGAAGACGACCTGGCGGGCGATATCCGTGTCAGCGTCGGCCGCGTGCTCGGCGGGTTTTTGCTGTCGGCGGTGATCGCGTTGCCACTGGCGCTGCTGATCGGGACGTACAAACCGGTGCAGGCGTTTTTCGAGCCGCTGACTGACTTCATCCGCTACATGCCGGCGGTGGCGTTCATTCCGCTGGTGATGATCTGGGTCGGCATCGACGAGGGCTCGAAAATTGCGATCATCTTCATCGGCACGTTTTTCCAGATGACGCTGATGATGGCCGAGGACGTGCGCCGCGTACCGATGCCGCAGATCGAGGCGGCGCAGACCATGGGCGCGACGCGCGGTGAGATCATGAAATTCGTGATCCTGCCGTCGGCGTGGCCTGCGCTGCTCGACACCCTGCGCGTGACCATGGGCTGGGCGTGGACCTATCTGGTCGTGGCCGAGCTGGTGGCGGCGAACTCGGGCCTGGGCTACTCGATCCTGCGCGCGCAGCGCTTTTTGCAGACCGACAAGATTTTTGCCGGGATTTTGCTGATCGGCCTGATTGGCTTGTTGATGGATCAGGGTTTCCGCTGGCTGCACCGCAGGAAATTCCCGTGGATGGTGCAACGATGAGCGCACCCAAAATCCACATCGCGGCGCTGTGCAAACACTTCGTGTCGGGCGGCAACACCATCACGGCGCTCGACCACGTCGACCTCGACATCGGGGCCAATGAATTTGTCTGTCTGGTCGGCGCGTCTGGCTGCGGCAAATCGACCTTGTTGCGCGCCATCGGCGGGCTCGAAACCTACGACAGCGGCACGCTCGCTATCGACGGTGCGCCGATCAACGCGCCCGGCCCTGAACGCGCGATGGTGTTCCAGCACTACAGCCTCTACCCCTGGCTCACGGTGATGGAGAACATCCGGTTTTCGCGCGGCTTGCGGGCCGGGCGCGAGAACCTCACCGAATCCGACGTCGAAGCGGCGTCGGGCCGCGCCGACGCGCTGCTCGCGCTGATGGGCCTCACCCACGCCGCTGACTACTATCCCAACCAGCTTTCCGGTGGGATGCAGCAGCGCGTGGCGATTGCGCGCGCGCTGATGAACCGGCCGCAGGTGTTGCTGATGGACGAGCCCTTCGGCGCACTCGACGCGCAGACGCGCGAGGTCATGCACGACCTGATCCGCCACGTGCACCGGCTGGAGCGCAGCACGATCGTCTTCGTCACCCACGATGTCGAAGAAGCGATTTACCTCGGCCAGCGCGTCGTCGTCATGGCTCCGCGCCCGGGCCGCATCGACAGCATTGTCACCGTGCCGTTGCCCGACGCGCGCGAGCAGGACATGAAGCACGCGGCGGAATTTCTGGCACTCAAAAAATCCCTGCTCGCGCGCATCCGCGAAACCTCGGGCATGAAAACCGACCTCGAACAACTCCAGCGCCTCTCTGGCGCAGAAACCTGAAACCATGCAAACCCTCGAACACACCCGTGATAACCCGCCGGCCAGTGCGCCGGTCGATGTTGTCGAACACTGGCGGCGCTTTGCCCCCGATTTGGGCGGCACGCCGTTGCTGTGGTCTGACACTGTGCCCGGCGGCGGCCACTGGTCGGCGATCCTGCCGCGTGGCAGCCGGCTGCGGCTGGTTGCGCTCGACCCGCACGTCAACGCCAGCCTGGTGTGCTACCACGCGCGCCTGCTGTCCGAGCGCTACTGCCTGCCCGACACGCTCAAAGCTCAGCACACCGCACACCTCACGCGCGGTCACGTGCTGATGAGCGATATGGGGCGGTCGCTCGCGTCGATCGTGGCGGATAGCGTCGGCTGGCACGACCCGCTCGGCGGCTTGCTGAACGCGAAGCGCATGAGCGACAAGTACGGCGAGCGTCGTTATCAATCGCACCGCAACGCCATGTTTCGCAGCGGCGAAGACGGTCTTTTGATCGAGCTCGGCAAATACGGACTGGCCAAACGCGACCTGGTCGCGCCGGTCAATTTTTTCAGCAAGGTGAGCGTGGACACCGAAGGCCGCTTTCAATTCGACGACACGCCGCTCGCGGCCGGGGCCAGTGTCGAATTGCGCTTCGACCTGGACACGCTCGTCGCCTGGAGCACTGCGCCGCACCCGCTCGACCCGCGTCCCGACTACGCGCCCGGCAAATTGGGCCTCGTCGCCTGGCGCGACGCCCCCGCCGCTGCCGACGATTATTGCGCCCGCTTCCGCCCCGAAAATGCCCGCGCGCTCCACAACAGCGCGCAGTTCTACCTGTGAGGTTTTTATGAGTGCTGTCCGCATCGTCGAGAGTGCGCTCGACCCCGCCGCCACCGTCCACAACGCCACCCTGCCAGCGGGCGAGCCCTGGCTCCATGTCGTGAAACGCGGCCAGACCCTGCGCATCGTCGATCTCGACGGCAACCAGGCCGCCGACGTGATCTTCTACAACCACGACGATCCCGCCGAACACTACAGCGCCACCGACACCCTGCTCGCGCAGGGCGGCATTTATCTCACCACCGGAAGCGTGCTGATGTCGAACGCGCAGCGCCCCATGCTCAGTATCGTCGCCGACACCTGTGGCCGCCACGACACCCTGGGCGGTGCCTGCGCGGCGGAAAGCAACACCGTGCGCTACGCCTTGCAAAAGCGCTATATGCATTCGTGCCGCGACAACTATCTGATCGCGCTGCAGCACGCCGACATCGGGCTCGGTAAACGCGACCTTGTGCCCAACATCAATTTCTTCATGAACGTGCCGGTCACGCCCGACGGCGGGCTCGAATTCGCCGACGGCGTGTCCGGCCCCGGCAAGTACGTCGAACTGCGCGCCGAAATGGACGTGTGGGTGCTGATTTCGAACTGCCCGCAACTGAACAATCCCTGCAACGCCTACGACCCGAGCCCGGTTCAGGTGCTGATCTGGGCGTGAGCCCCTGCGCGTGGCGGGACGACCCGCCGCGCCGTGTGTCCGCGCGGGACGGCCCGCAAGAAAGCACGCCATGTTCGACAAGGTTCTGATTGCCAATCGCGGGGCCATCGCCTGCCGCATCATCCGTACGCTGCGCCAGATGGGCGTGCAGTCGGTTGCCGTGTATTCGGAAGCCGACCGCCACAGCCTGCACGTGCGGCTGGCCGACGAGGCGGTTGCGATCGGCCCCGCGCCGGCGGCGCAGAGCTATCTGCGCACGGAAACGCTGCTGGAGGTCGCGCGTGCCACCGGCGCGCAGGCCATTCATCCGGGCTACGGTTTCCTGTCCGAAAACCCCGGTTTCGCCGAAGACTGCGCCGCTGCCGGCATCGCGTTCATCGGCCCGACACCCGCGCAGATGCGCGCGTTCGGGCTCAAGCACACCGCGCGCGCGCTGGCCGAAGCCAATGGCGTGCCGCTCCTGCCCGGTTCGGGCTTGCTGACCGACGCCGCGCACGCAGCGAAGGAAGCCGCACGCATCGGCTACCCGGTGATGCTGAAAAGCACCGCCGGCGGCGGCGGCATCGGCATGCGCCTGATCTGGCGCGAAGACGAACTGAACGAAGCCTACGCATCGGTCGAACGTCTGGCGCGCGCCAACTTCAAGGAGGCTGGCGTCTTCCTGGAAAAATACGTCGAGCACGCGCGCCATATCGAAGTGCAGATTTTTGGCGACGGCCGGGGCCACGTGGTGGCGCTCGGCGAACGCGACTGTTCGGTGCAGCGGCGCAACCAGAAAGTGATCGAAGAAACCCCGGCACCGGGACTTACAGACGCGCAGCGTGCGGGGTTGCTCGCCACCGCCGTGCGCCTCGGCATGGCGGTGGACTACCGTTCCGCAGGCACGGTCGAGTTCGTGTACGACACCGCCAGCGGCGCGTTTTATTTTCTGGAGGTGAACACGCGCCTGCAGGTGGAGCACGGCGTGACCGAGGAAGTGAGCGGTGTCGATCTGGTCGCGTGGATGGTGCAGGCGGCGGCGGGCGAGCTCGATCTTGCCGGCTACCAGCCCGCGCTGCGCGGCGCGTCGATGCAGGTGCGCCTGTACGCCGAAGACCCCGGCAAGGATTTCCAGCCTGCCACCGGCGTCCTTACCGAGGTGCAGTTTCCCGCTGCTGCGCGCGTGGAAACCTGGGTCGAGCGCGGCAGCGAAGTCTCGCCGTTCTACGACCCCATGCTCGCCAAACTCATCGTCAAAGGCCGCGACCGCGCCGAGGCGCTGGCGGCGATGCAGCAGGCGCTGGCGCAGACGCGCGTCGCCGGCATCGAGACCAACCGGGATTACCTGGCGCAGATTGTTCACGACGCGGTGTTTGTCGAAGGCCGCCAGACCACGCGCTATCTCGGTGCGTTCCCGTATCGCGCAACGACGGTCGATGTGCTGGAGCCCGGCGTGCAGTCGAGCCTGCAGGACTGGCCCGGACGCACCGGCTACTGGGACGTCGGCGTGCCGCCGTCGGGGCCGATGGACGCGCTGGCGCTGCGGCTGGCCAACCGGCTGGCCGGCAACGCAGAAGGCACGGTCGCGCTGGAGCTGACCGTGGCCGGCCCGACGCTGCGCTTCAACTGCGACGCCGTGATTGCGCTGGCTGGTGCCGACATGGGCGCGACGCTGGACAGCGCGCCGCTCACCAACTGGGCGGCGCACGCCGTGCCCGCGGGCAGCGTGCTGGCGCTCGGCGCAGTCCGTGACACCGGCTGTCGCGCGGTTCTCGCCGTGCGCGGCGGATTCGACGTGCCGGACTATCTTGGCAGCAAGGCCACCTTCACCCTGGGGCAGTTCGGCGGCCACGCCGGGCGCACGCTGCGCGTCGGCGACGTGCTGCATCTCCGCGCGACGCAAGAGACTGGTGCAGTGCCTGTGCTGCCAGCCGACCGGATTCCGCCGCACACCCACGCCTGGGAAATCGGTGTGTTGTACGGCCCGCACGGCGCGCCGGATTTTTTTACCGACGCCGACATCGACACCTTCTTTGCCACCGCCTGGGAAGTGCACTACAACTCCAGCCGCACCGGCGTCCGCCTGATCGGCCCGCGCCCCGAATGGGCGCGCAAGGACGGCGGCGAGGCCGGGCTACACCCGTCCAACATTCACGACAACGCCTACGCTATCGGCGCGGTCGATTTCACCGGCGACATGCCGGTGATCCTCGGCCCGGACGGCCCCAGCCTCGGCGGCTTTGTCTGCCCGGCAACCATCGTGCAGGCCGAATTGTGGAAACTGGGACAGCTGAAACCGGGGGACAGCGTACGGTTCAAGCGCCTCACGCGCGAAGCGGCCAACGCGATGCAGATCGCGCAGGACGCCGCGATTGCCGCGCTCGACCAGCCGGCCTTCGCCCTGTTACCCGCCGACCACGCGCCGCTCGGCACGCCGGTGCTGCGGCATCTGGAATCGGCGGGCGAGAAACCCGATCTGGTGGTGCGTCAGTCCGGCGACGCCAACCTGCTGGTCGAACTCGGGCCGCCGGTGCTCGACATGGCGCTGCGCTTTCGCATCCAGGCGCTGATGGAAGCGGTGCGGGCGGCAAATCTTGCCGGCGTGCAGGAACTCACGCCCGGTATCCGCTCGCTGCAACTGCATTTCGATCCGCGTGTGGTCGATCAGACCACGCTGCTCGAACGCGTGGTGGCGCTGGAAGACAACCTGCCACCGCTCGACGACATGAGCGTGCCCTCGCGCATCGTGCATCTGCCCCTGTCGTGGGACGACCCCGCCACCCGGCTCGCCATCGAAAAATACATGCAGTCGGTGAACCCGGGCGCACCCTGGTGCCCGAGCAATATCGAATTCATCCGCCGCATCAACGGGCTCGAGTCGATCGACGAGGTTTTCAACCTCGTCTTCGAGGCGAGCTACGTGGTGATGGGGCTGGGCGACGTCTATCTGGGCGCGCCGGTCGCCACCCCGCTCGATCCGCGCCATCGCCTCGTCACCACCAAATACAACCCGGCGCGCACCTGGACGCCGGAAAACGCCGTTGGCATCGGTGGTGCGTACCTGTGCGTCTACGGCATGGAAGGCCCCGGCGGCTACCAGTTTGTCGGCCGCACTGTGCAGATGTGGAACCGCTGGCGGCAGACCGCCGAATTCGCCGACGGCAAGCCGTGGCTGCTGCGTTTCTTCGATCAGGTGCGCTTTTTCCCCGTGAGTGAAGCCGAGTTGCTGACCCTGCGCGAGGATTTTCCGCTCGGTCGCGCGCCGCTCAAAATCGAGGCCACCCGCTTCAGCCTGCGCGAGTACAAGGACTTTCTCGCCAGGCAGGCCGAAGCGATTGCCGCGTTCAAGACCCGTCAGCAGGCCGCGTTTGACGCCGAGCGTGAACGCTGGCGCGGCAGCGGCCAGGCTGAATACGCCAGCGACACCCTGGTCGCCGACGCCGCGCCCGACAGCGAACTCGATCTGCCGGAACACGGTTTCGCCGTCGCCAGCCACGTCGCCGGCAACGTGTGGAAAGTCGAGGTGGCAGAGGGAGCCGAAGTGAAACAGGGCGATCCGCTGGTCATCGTCGAATCGATGAAGATGGAATTTTCTGTGCTGGCCCCATGCGACGGTCGCGTCCACAAGGTGTTCTGCCGTGCAGGCGGGCAGGTGAGTGCGGGACAGCAACTTCTTGTGTTGGTGAGCGAGTGAGGCAGGCATGACCCTTTCGCTCGACATCGCCAATCTGCGTCGGCTGTATGCGTCCGGCGCGCTCACGCCGCAGGGTCTGGTGGACGACCTGCTTGCGCGCCTGTCCGGCGAGGACACGCACCGCATCTGGATCAGCCAGCTTGACGCCGACGCGCTGCATGCCTACGCCCGCGCGCTCGAAGGCAGGGATGTATCCACCTTGCCGCTCTACGGCATTCCCTTCGCCATCAAAGACAACATCGACCTGGCCGGCCTGCCGACCACGGCAGCCTGTCCCGACTATGCCTACACACCAGAGCGGCATGCTGTGGTTGTGCAACGCCTCATCAACGCCGGTGCCATTCCCATCGGGAAGACCAACCTCGACCAGTTCGCCACCGGCCTCAATGGCACGCGTTCACCCTACGGTGCCTGCCGCAACGCCTTCGATCCGGACACCATTTCCGGCGGCTCCAGCTCGGGTTCGGCGGTCGCGGTGGCGCTGGGGCTGGCGAGCTTCAGTCTGGGTACCGACACCGCCGGTTCCGGTCGCGTGCCGGCGGCGTTCAACAACCTGATCGGACACAAGCCGACGTGTGGCGCGCTCTCCACACGCGGTGTCGTGCCCGCCTGCCGCTCGCTCGATACGGTGTCCATATTTGCGTTGACCGCCGGGGATGCCGAACGCGTGCTGGCGGTTGCAGCAGGACTTGATCCCGACGACGCGTATTCGCGTCCGCTCGCACCTTCGGGCTACGATTTCGGCCACACGGCGAATTTTCGCTTTGGCGTGCCGAGGGCGAAGGATCTGGAATTTTTCGGCAACGCCGAAACGGAACGGCTGTTCGCCGAGGCCGTACAGAGAATGCAGTCCCTGGGGGGTGTGCCTGTCGAATTCGACCTGGCCCCGTTTCTGGAAACGGCGCGTCTGCTCTACGGAGGGCCGTGGGTCGCCGAGCGCTACCTGGCCATCCGTGATTTTTTCGACGCGCAGGCTGACGCCGTTTTTCCGCCGGTGCGCGAGATCATCGCGGGTGGCCGCAACTTCAGCGCCGCTGACACCTTTGACCATCTCTACAGGTTGCGTGCATTGAAGCAGACCTGCGATGCAGCATGGAGCGGTATCGACGTGCTCGTCACCCCCACTGCCGGAACGGTCTACCGAATCGACGAAATGGAAGCCGATCCTATCCGGCTCAATTCCAATCTGGGCTATTACACCAATTTCGTGAATCTGCTCGATCTGGCCGCCACCGCAGTACCGGCGGGGTTCCAGTCCAACGGACTGCCTTTCGGGGTGACGCTGGTTGCGCCGCCCCACCAGGATGCGCCATTGCTGCACCTGGCAGCGCGTGTGCAGCGAACACCGGGGGCGAGACTGGGTGCCACCGAGCACGTGCTGCCTGAGGCCGAAGCGCCGAACCTGTTGACTTCAGGCCAGATCCGGGTCGCGGTCTTTGGTGCACACCTGTCTGGTTTGCCGCTGAATCACCAGCTTGTCGAGCGTGGCGCGCGACAGCTGACAGCGACGCAGACCGCCCCGGTCTATCGACTCTACGCGTTGTCTGACGGCAAACGTCCAGGCTTGGTCAAAGTGGAAGACGGTGGCGCGGCCATCGCCTGCGAAGTGTGGGAAATGCACGCGAGTCAGTTTGGTTCTTTTGTCGCGGGTATTCCTGCGCCGCTCGGCATCGGCAAGGTGGAGCTTGCCGATGGATCGACTGTGAATGGCTTCATCTGCGAGCCTGTCGGCATCGAAGGTGCGCGGGACATTACTGAATTCGGTGGCTGGGTGGCCTGGATCGCATCCGGGAGATAGCGCGCGCGGGTTGGGGAAAATACGATGGCCGCCTCTGCGAGGCGGTCACCCGGGATGTGGCACTTGTACTTGAAGTCTGCCTAAGCGCCCGATCGGTCACCCTTTTTAATTACATGGCTTTTCGGTAGGCTTCGGGCTGGCCCGAGAAACCGAATCATGCACTTCACCCCCGAATCCTTCCGCGCCTGGCCGACCAAGCGCATCACCCTGCTGGGCATGTCCGGCGTGGGCAAGACGCACATCTCGTCGATGCTGCGCGGCCACGACTGGTTCCACTTTTCCGGCGACTACCGCATCGGCACGCGCTACCTGGATGAACCGATCCTCGACCTCATCAAGCAGCAGGCGATGGCCGTGCCCTTCCTGCGCGAGCTGTTGCGGCGCGACTGGATCGACATCAAGAACAACATCAAGATCCACGACCTGGGCCCGGTGCTCACCTTCGTCGGCAAACTCGGCGGGCCGGAATGGGGCGGGTTGAGCCTCGACGAATTCTCGCGCCGTCAGGCCGCGTATCGCGAGGCGGAAATTGCCGCCATGAAGGATGTGCCCGAATTCATCCGCAAAGGCCAGGAAATCTACGGCTACCCGCATTTCGTCAACGACGTCGGCGGTAGCCTGTGCGAGCTGGACGAACCGGGCGTGATCGAACTCCTGGCCGAACACACGCTTATTCTTTACATCCAGACCACCACGCGCGAAGAGGAAGACACGCTGATCCGCCGCGCGCAGTCCGACCCGAAGCCGCTGTATTTCCGCCCGGTTTTTCTGGCCGAACAGCTGCCGCTGTACCTGAAGGAAAAGGGTCTGGAATACGTCGCCGAAATCGAGCCGAACGACTTTGCGCGCTGGGTGTTCCCGCGCCTGTTCCACTCGCGCCTGCCGCGCTACGAGGCCATTGCAAAACCGCACGGCTATACCGTCACCTCGCAGGAAGTGGCGCAGGTGCGCGACGAGCGCGATTTCGTCGCGCTGATCGAAACCGCGATTGCGCGCAAGGGATGATCATGTCGATCAAACGCGAGCGGTATTGGGTTCGACAGGGAGGCAAGGGAGGTAAGGGAGGGAAACCACAATCCTCCCTTCCCTCCCTTGCCTCCCTGTTCAAGCCTTTCTATCTGGGCCCAGTTTTCGCTGGAGGCTGCCATGCCGCTGGTCGCGCATAACGCCCTGCCTACTTTCGAGCGCCTGCGCCAGGAAGGCACCACGGTGCTGTCGACCGGACGCGCGGCCAACCAGGCCATCCGCGAGCTCCACGTGGGCTTGCTGAACATGATGCCGGACGCGGCGCTGGAGGCGACCGAGCGGCAGTTCTACCGGCTGGTCGGCGAATCGAATCCGATTGCGCAGTTTTACCTGCATCCGTTCACGTTGCCCACGCTGCCGCGCGGCGACCGTGCGCGTGCGCACATCGACGCGTATTACGAGCGCTTCGAGGCGATCCGCGAGCTCGGCCTGGACGCGCTCATCATCACCGGTGCCAACGTCAGCCACGCCAACCTTGCCGACGAGGCGTTCTGGCAACCGCTGATCGAGGTGATCGACTGGGCGCGGGACAACGTGACCTCGACCCTGTGCTCCTGCCTCGCCACCCACGCGGTGATGCAGTTCCGCTACGGCCAGACGCGGGTGAAGCAGGCACAAAAAATCTGGGGCGTGTTCGAACACCGCGTCACCGACAAACGCCATCCGCTGGTGGCCGACATCAACACCCGCTTCGACGTGCCGCATTCGCGCTGGAACGATATTTCGCGCGCGCAATTCGAGGCGGCCGGCGTCAAGGTGCTGGCCGAAAGCGCGGCGGCCGGCGTGCATCTGGCGGTGAGCCCGGACGGCCTGCGCACGGTGTTTTTTCAGGGTCATCCCGAATACGACACCGTGTCGCTGCTGAAAGAGTACAAGCGCGACCTGCTGCTGGCCGCCGCCGGCAAGCTGGCCTGGCCGCCGTTTCCGGCCGGTGTGTTCGACACGCAGTCACAGGCCCTGCTCGCCGAGTACACCCGCCGCCTGCGCGCGGGCGAAACGCTGGATTTTCCTGAAACGCATCTGGTGCCGCGCCTCGACAACACCTGGCACGACACCGCCGAGGGTGTGGTGGGCAACTGGATCGGTTGTGTGTACCAGGTGACGCACCGCGAGCGCGGCCTGCCGTTCATGCCGGGCATCGACCCCGACGATCCACTCGGATTGCGCGCATGACGGCGCAGGCGCGCTACGACGCCGCCGAGCGTGCGCTGGTCGCCAGTGGCGACTGGCAGGCTGGCGCGGCGCGTGCGCTGCCTGATCTGGCGGGGCAGCCCGTGCGTGTGCTCGACGGTGCCGGCCTCACCCGGCTCGACACCAACGGGGCCTGGCTGCTGCTGGCGGCCGCGCGGCCGAATGCTGACGACGCCATGCCGGAACTGCGCGGGTTTGCGCCCGCGCACCGCGCGCTGGTGGAACTGGTGGCGCAGCATTGCCCGGCCACGACCATGCAGCCGCCGCCGCCGCGCGAAGACCTGCGCAGCCTCACCGGGCGCGGTGCGGTGGCGATGGGGCGGCATCTTGCCGGCCTGCTCGATTTTGTCGGTCGTCTCACGGTGGAGAGCCTGGCGCTCATCGGCCGCCCCGACCAGTGGCGCTGGCGCGAGCTGGCGGCGCAGGTGCGCGATATCTTCGTCGGGGCGATTCCCATCGTCGTCGGCATGTTGTTCCTGCTGGGCGTGGTGTTCACCTATCTGCTGGGCGATCAAGCGCGGCAGTACGGAGCCAATATCTTTGTCGTCGACGGCATCCTGATGGCGGTGCTGCGCGAGATTTCGCCGGTCATCGTCGCCATCCTGGTGGCGGGCCGAACCGGCGCGGCCATCACCGCGCAGCTGGGGGCGATGAAAGTCACAGAAGAAATCGACGCCATCGCCACGCTGGGCCTGTCGCCACTGGCCGTGCTGGTGATTCCGCGCATGATCGCGCTGCTCACCGCCATGCCGCTCCTGGTGTTTATCGGCGACATTGCCGGCATCCTCGGCGGGATGCTGGTGGCGCAGGAACAGCTCGATATTTCACGCCACATGTTTCTCGACCGTATGGCCGACGTACTGTTGCTGAAGACCCTGTTGGTAGGCTTGTTCAAAGCGCCGATATTTGCCATTTTCATCGCGCTCATCGCCTGCCGCATGGGGCTCGCCGTCACCCGCGATTCGCGCAGCGTGGGGGCCAATACCACCTCTACCGTGGTGCAGAGTCTGGTTGCCATCATCATCCTCAACGCCATGTTTGCAGTGGCCTTCGTGCAGCTGGATATCTGATGGCCGAGACCGTGCTCGATATCCGCGATGTCCACACCACGCTGGGCGGGAACAGTATCCATCGTGGTCTGGATCTCACGGTGCAGCGCGGCGAGGTGGTCGCGCTCATCGGCGGCTCGGGCACCGGCAAGTCGGTGCTGCTGCGCGAGATCATCGGCTTGTTGAAACCCCAGTCCGGGCGTATCGAACTGTTTGGGCAGTCGGTGTGGGACGCCACGCCCGCGCAGCTCAATGGCCTGCGCCAGCGTTTTGGCGTGCTGTTCCAGGACGGCGCGTTGTTCTCTTCGCTCAACGTCGAAGACAACGTCGCCACGCCGCTGTTCGAACATACCGATCTGCCGCACGCCACCTGCCGCCAGCTCGCGCGGTTGAAACTGGGCCTTGCCAACCTGCCGCCCGACGTGGCGAAGAAAAAACCCAGCGAACTCTCAGGCGGCATGAGAAAGCGCGTGGCGCTGGCGCGTGCGCTGGCGCTCGACCCGGAGCTGCTGTTTCTCGACGAACCCACCTCGGGGCTCGACCCCATTTCCGCGCGCGCCTTCGACAAGCTGATCCGGCTGCTTGCCGACAGCCTCGGGCTCACCGTATTCCTCGTCACCCACGACTTGGATACACTGTTTTCCATCATCGACCGCGTCATCGTCCTGTCGAACGGCCGCGTACTCGGTAGCGGCAGCGTGGCCGAACTCAAACAACTCGACGATCCCTGGCTTGGCGCGTACTTCGCCGCGCGTACGGAGGAGGCAAGCTCGCATGGAAACTGAAGGCCGTTACACCCTGGTCGGTACCCTGGTGCTGGGCGTGGTTGCACTCATGACGCTGGCGATCGTCTGGCTGGCGGGCGCGGCCGATCACATCGCCTACCAGACCTACACCATCTATTTCAAGCAGCAGTCGCTCGACGGCCTGGCCGTGGGCAGTTCTGTAAAAATGCGCGGCATCAAGGTCGGCGTCGTCGACAGTTACCGCTTTGTGCAACACGACGATGAGGCGGTGAGCGTCACCGCGCGTGTCGACGAGGGCGTGCCGGTGCATCAGGGTGCAGCGGCGTACATCAAACGCAATCTGGTCACCGGCATTGCGGCGGTGGAAATCGACAACGGGCCCACCAGTGGCGCGCTGCTCGACGAAGCGCCGCGCGGCGAACGTTACCCCGTCATCGCCGAAGGCAGTTCCGACATCGACAAGGTCGCCACCGCCGTGTCGCGGCTCGCCGAAAACGGCGCAGAGGTACTGGAAAAAATGAACGTGCTGTTGTCGGCCGACAACCAGCGCGCCGTTACCCAGACGCTCGCCAACCTCAACGAACTGTCGGCCCACCTGGCCGCCAACAAGTCCAGCCTCGACGCCGTCGTGCAGGGCATCCGCGATGCCTCCGACGAATTCCGCTTTGCCGGGGCCAGCATCAGTCAGGCCGCCACGCGTGCCGAAGGCAGCATTGTCGGCGTGGGCGACAACGCCAATATCGCGCTCAAGGAGGCCGTCGCCGCCATCGGCAAGCTGCAAAAGGACGCCGCCGAAGTGACCGCTCGCATTCAGCAACTCTCCGAAGCCGGCACGCTGGAAATCACCAACGTCAGCCGCGACGTGCGCACCAGCGCCGACGCGCTGACCAACGCCGGCCAGCGCCTGTCCAACCCGCGCGCCATCCTGTTCGGGCCCGCCAAACAGCAGCTCGGCCCCGGAGAAACCCTGCCATGAAACTTCCCGTCCTCGCGGCCATCGCGCTTGCCCTCGGCGGCTGCGTCAATTTAGACGACAAGGCCGATTCCGCCTCGGTGACCTACTACGTGCTCGACGACGCCAGCCCGGCCGCGTCACGACAGCCGCCCGCCCCAGGTGCTCCCACCCTGCTGGTGCTGGACACCTCGGCCAGCGGTTTTTACGACGGCGACCCGCTCATTTTCAGCCGCGTGCCCGGTACGCGCGGCCAATACCAGTTTGCCCGCTGGACCGAACGGCCCGGCAAACGCTTTGCCGACCTGTTGCGTGCCCGGCTCGACGCCCAGGGCGCATGGCGCGTCGCCGGTGCCGGCGGCTATGTGCGCGGTGATCGGCTACTCGATACCGAACTCGTCGAGTTCTATCACGACGCGTCGAGCTCGCCCGGCACGCTGCGGCTGGTGCTGCGCGCTGAACTCATCGACCTCAACAGCCGGGCCCTCATCAGCCGGCGCACCTTCGAGGAAAACGTGCCACTGGCCCGCTACGACGCCGAAGGCGCAGCCCGCGCCGCCAACCAGGCCACGGCGAACACGCTTGACGCACTCACAGCCTGGCTGGTGTCTGCGCAATCAGCGCCTACACTGCGACCATAAGCCACCACACGAGGAGACGACCATGAAAGCCTGCTTGCTTGCATTGGGATTGGGACTGGGAATTGCGTCATTGCCGGCACACGCCGAAATCGCGCAGAAATTCGGCGCGCTCGAAATCCACTACAACGCCATTTCCACCGACGAACTGGTGCCCGAGGTGGCGCGTGCGTACAAGCTCGAACGCAGCAAGACGCGCGGCCTGGTCACCATGTCGATCCTGAAGAAAAATGCCGTGGGCGGACTCACGCCCCTGCCGGCGAAGATATCGGTCTACGCCGCCAACCCCGCCAACCAGATCAGTAACATCACCATGCGCGAAGTTCGGGACGGCAGCGCGATCTACTACCTCGGCGAATTCCGCATGTCGCTGCCGGATACGCTCAAGTTCACCGCCACGGTTGAAGTGGCCGGCGAACCCAAACACGAAATCAGCTTCGACCAGAAGTTTTTCAAGTAAGCCCGCGTTTGTCCCTTAACGCCCCGGCAACGGGGCTTTGTTTTGCCCGACGACATGACAGACTCCCCGACGATCCGATTTCCGACCTGGCTGGGATTTGTCCAGGGCGTGGTGTTGTACGGCCTGTACAAAACCTACCAGTTCAAGCTCTGGCCGCAGGATCTCTCCACCTTGTTCAATGCGCTGCTGTTCGTGGCGCTTCTGCTGCCCTTTGTTGTCTATTGGGGCCAGGGTACGTTGACGCGGGCGGCGATGCGTCGTCTGCTGGGGCTGGCTGTTTTTGTGTTTGCCGGAATCGGGGCGTATCAAGGTTGGGCCGTATTTCCGCTGGCGGATGCATTGCGACCGCGCATTGCGTCCGCGCCGGCCTTTCTTGGTCTGGCCATGCTGGCGTTCATGGCCGTGCCGCTGGTGTCCGGCTGGGCGCGCGGCACGCCGGGCGCGGTACTGGGCGCGTGGCACTACCCTAAACTTTTCGATGTGGCGTGGCGCAATGCCGTGATTACCGCGCAGGCCGGCGTACTCACCGGTTTGTTGTGGATCGTGTTGTTGTTGGGTGCGCAGCTCTTCCAGCTCATCGGAATCGGCTGGCCCAAGGACCTGATCACGGAAACCTGGTTTGCCATTCCTCTCACAACTTTTGCCATTGCATTGGGCCTGCGTGCGGGCATACGTCGCGAAGCGTTTGCATTGACGCTGCGCAATCACTGGCTGACGCTGGTGATGTGGCTGCTGCCGTTGGCCAGTCTGATCGGCACCGCGTTTGTGTTGACCAGTCTGACCGGCGTGGACAAGCTATTCGAGCGCGGCCTGTCGGCTTTTTTCCTGCTCTGGTTCGCGGCTTTCTGGATCAAGTTCTACAACGCCGCGTTTCAGGACGGCGCAAGCGAGCCGGCCCTGCACCCCGCATTGCGTCGGGTATTGCCCTTTGCCAGCCTTGCGCTCGTCGGCGTGGTCGGGCTCGCGGCGTGGGCGCTGGGCCTGCGCATCCTGCAATACGGTCTGACGCCGGATCGTATCTGGGGCGCGCTGGTCGTCAGCGTGGGGCTTATCTACGCCGTCGGTTACGCCGGGTCGTTGCGCACGCGCGGCCACTGGATGGCGGGCATTGCCCCGGCCAATGTGCTGGCGGCGCTGGTGATGAGCCTGGGTATCGTGCTCCTGTTGTCGCCCGCGCTCGACGCCAACCGGCTCGCCACCGCCAGCCAGATGGCGCGCCTTGCGTCCGGGCAGACCGCAGCCGGGGATTTCGACGTGCACGCGCTGGCCCAGCAAGGCCGCGCCGGCCATGCAGCACTGAGCGCGCTCAAACAGCGGCACAGCACTGACGGCAAGCCCGATGCATTGGCACTGCGCGCCGAGGATGCCCTCGACTCGGCCCGGCGTTATGCCCGTGGTCTTGGTGAAGATCAGGACACGCATACCCAGACGATCCGTTTCGATGTGGCGCGCGTGGAGCACTATCCCCAGCGCAAAGCCATGCCGCCGTCACTGGTGGCTTTTCTCGGTCAGGAGGTGGTGCGCTGGCAGCCGTGGGAACGCGAACAAAGCTGTTTCGCACCGCGCGCCGGCAATATGCTGTGCACCTTGCTGCTGGTCGATCTGGATCGCGACGGCGTGGACGAGGCCGTGTTCTGGAGAATGCGGGACACCTACGATGTGCGTGTCTATGCCCTTGTTCAGGGTCAGTGGGCGCGTGTTGGACGGCTGAAACCGGACGGCACCGGTGCCCGGAAGGACAGTTTGCGTGCCCAACTGGCTACAGGCGACTACGCGACCGAACCCCGGCGCTGGGACAATTTGCGTCTGGGCACAACGCGCTATCTGGTGAACGAGGGCGCACCTTGAGGCTGCCCCGGCAAGGGAACAGGCGGCTTAGAATCCGCCCCTTAGCAGCGTCAGCAGCCCCCACACGCCAAAGCCCGCCACCGTCAAACCCGCTGCCCGGCGCACCCAGATGTTCTGCATGAAGGGCTGAATCTGCCGCGCGAACACGGCCATGCCCAGCAGATTCGGTAGCGTGCCGAGGCCAAACGCCAGCATCAGCGCCGCGCCCGAGGTGGCGCTGCCCGCCGCCAGCGCCGAGACCAACACCGAATACACCAGCCCGCACGGCAGCCAGCCCCAGGCCATGCCGGCCAGTACGCCCTGTGGCACGGTGTTCACCGGCAGCAGCTTCTGGAACAGCGGTTTCACCTTGCGCCACAACACGCCGCCGGCGCGCTCGAACACCAGCACCCACTGGTTGAAGCCGGCGAGATACAGCCCCAGCAAAATCATCACCGCCTGCGCCAGCACGAACAGCGCAGTCTGCATGGGCACGAAATCGGCGAGTTTCAACGACGCGCCCAATGCCCCGGCCAGCGCGCCAAAGATCACGTAGGACGTTACCCGCCCCAGGTTGTAGGCCAGATGCAGGCGAAAGGGCGGACGCGAGCCGTCGGCGCGGAACGAGAACGCGGCGACGATGCCGCCACACATGCCGACGCAGTGCACGCCGCCCAACAGGCCGGCCATGAGCGCGGTGAGGAGTGAGAGTTCGATCAATTTTTTACAAGGAGGACAAGAGGACAGGCGTAACCCTACCTCCTCCTGTCCTCTTGTCCTCCCGGTTCAGGGTTTGTACGCAGCCCCGCCAGCCACACCAGCAGCAGCACGGGAATGCCGATGGCCGCCGTGCCGGTAAAGAAATTCGCCCAGCCCCAGGCGTCGACGAATTCACCCGAGAATCCGGCGATGAACTTGGGCAAGAGCAGCATCACCGAGGTGAACAGCGCGTACTGCGTGGCGGAAAAGTTCTGGTTCACCAGCCCCGACAGATACGCGACGAACGCAGACGACGCGATGCCGGCGGAAAGGTTGTCGGCCGACACCGTGAACACCAGCGCCGACACATCGTGGCCGCGCCCGGCCAGCCAGACGAACAGCAGGTTGGTTGCCGCCGACAGCACCGCGCCGAGAAACAGCGTGCGCATCACGCCCATGCGCAGCACCAGCAGGCCGCCGAGACCCGCGCCGGCGATGGTCATGATCACGCCGTACACCTTGGACACGGTGGCGACCTCGTCCTTGGTGAAGCCCATTTCCTGATAGAACGGGTTGCTCATCACGCCCATCACCACGTCGGAAATGCGGTACACCGCGATCAGCGCCAGGATCAGCAGCGCCTGCCACTTGAAGCGCTCGAAGAAATCGACAAACGGCTGCACAAAGCTCGTCGCCAGCCAGCGCAGCACGCCCTGATCGGCAATGCGCGTCAGCGGCGCGCGGTGTTCAGGCTCGCGGATGACGAGCGTGGCGACGATGCCGACCCCCATCAACGCCGCCATCGCCGTGTACGCCACCTGCCAGGGGCGGAAATCGTAGGTGGCTTCGCTTGGGTCGTACGCCGCCGCGATCCACAGCGCCCCCGCGCCGGCGGTAATCATGGCGATGCGGTAGCCGGCCTGGTAGGTGGCCGCCATCGCGCCCTGCTTTTCGGTTTCCACCGCTTCGATGCGGTAGGCATCCAGCGCGATGTCCTGCGTCGCCGAGGCAAACGCCACCGCCAGCGCAAAGAACACCGTGTGCGAAAGGCTCACCACCGGGTCGGTGTTGGCCATGCCCAGGAGCGCCACGGCAATGCTCACCTGCGACAACAGCAGCCACGCCCGCCGCCGCCCCAGCACGCGGGTCAGAAACGGCAGCGGCATCCGGTCGACCAGCGGCGACCACAGAAACTTGAAGCCGTACGCCAGCCCCACCCAGCTCAAATGCCCGATGGTCGCGCGCGCAATGCCCGCTTCCGACAGCCAGAACGACAGCGTGCCCAGCACCAGCAACAGCGGCAGCCCGGCGGAAAAGCCGAGGAACAGCATCCCGACGACGCGGGGGTGGGCGTAGATCTTGAGGGCGGAAAGCCAGGGATGGGGCATGAGTTGGTGTGCGGGGCTGAGGTTAGAAGAGCGTGACGTGCTCGCGCAGCCAGGCGGCGAGGGTGGCTTCGTCCCATTCGCTGGCGGCGACGGCGAGCATGGCGAGCACGCATTCGGCATCGCTCGCGTTCAGATCATGGCCGTTCAGCAACAGAAAGACTTCCATGGCAACAAACGCGGTGCGCTTGTTGCCGTCGATAAAGGGATGATTTTTGGCCAGTGCCACGGCGTACGACGCCGCCAGCGTACACAGGTCGGGCGATTCATATGCGGCCAGGTTAAGCGGGCGCGCCAGCGCGGAATCAAACAGCCCTTCGTCGCGGAATCCCGCTGCGCCCCCGTGTTCGGCCAGTTGCTCGTCGTGTGCGGCGATCAGCACCGCGCGGTCGAGCCAGACCCAGTCGGTCACTTCGCCAGCTCGCGCAGCACGGCACGGCGTTTTTTCATGATCGCGCGGGCGGCGTCCATCTGCGACTCGAAAGCCGGGTCGTAGGCGCGAACGGCCATGCCATCGGGCGTCTCCGTCACAAACACCGTATCGCCCTTTTCCAGCTTCAGCCGTGTCAGCACCTCTTTCGGCAGGATGAGGCCGACCGAATTGCCGATCTGGGTGAGTTTGAGTGCGTGCATGGCGGGCTCCGGAGAGTTATAACTGTTGTTATATTAGGCTGGCGGGCGCAGAAAGCCAAGGCACGACACGACATTCAGCCAGCGTAGTCGTACTCCACGATCAGCGGCGCATGGTCGGAAAAGCGCTGGTCTTTGTAGACGCTGGCGGCGCGGGCGGTTTGGGCTATCCCCGGGGTGGCGATCTGGTAGTCGATGCGCCAGCCCACATTGTTGGCCCACGCCTGGCCGCGATTGCTCCACCAGGTGTAGGCCTCGGGGCCTTGTTCGGGGTAGAGGCGGCGGTAGACGTCGACCCAGCCGAGTGCGTCGAAAAGTTTCGTCATCCAGGCGCGTTCCTCGGGCAAAAAGCCGGAGTTTTTCTGGTTGGATTTCCAGTTCTTGAGGTCGATTTCGCGATGGGCGATGTTCCAGTCGCCGCAGACAACAACTTCGCGGCCGGTTTGGATCAGCGCGTCGAGGTGCGGATAAAAGGCTTCCAGAAAGCGGAACTTGGCTTCCTGCCGTTCCGGGCTGGACGAGCCGGAGGGCTGGTAGAGCGAAATCACCGAGAGATTGCCGCGCCGCACTTCGAGATAGCGGCCCTCGGCGTCGAATTCGGCGTTGCCCAGCCCGACGATGACCTCGTCCGGCGCGTGGCGGGTGTAGAGGCCCACGCCGGAATAGCCCTTCTTTTCCGCGTAGTGGAAGTGGCCGGTCAGCCCGTCGCAGGCGCGGAATTCGGGCCGCATGTCGGCGTCCTGGGCTTTGAGCTCCTGCACGCAGACGAAATCGGCCTGCTGCGCGGGCAGCCAGTCGAAGAAGCCCTTGCTGGCGGCGGAGCGGATGCCGTTGAGGTTGGCCGATATAATTCGCATCACGGGTTTAATTAAATGTAGCGATTCAAGAAAAGTGAAGAAATGTCCGATTACAGAGCCGATTTTGTGCAATTTGCCGTGGCGTCGCAGGTGTTGTGTTTTGGCGAGTTCAAGACCAAGGCGGGGCGGATGAGCCCCTACTTCTTTAACGCCGGTCTGTTCAACGACGGCGAGAAGCTGAAAAAACTCGGCGAATTCTACGCGAAAGCGATACTCGACTCGGGGATCGAATTCGACGTGCTGTTTGGCCCGGCGTACAAGGGCATTCCGCTGGCGGCGAGCATTGCGATTGCGCTGGCGGGCATGGGCCGCAACGTGCCGTTTGCGTTCAATCGCAAGGAAGCCAAGGATCACGGCGAAGGCGGCACGGTGGTGGGGGCCAAGCTGGAAGGCCGGGTGCTGATCGTCGACGACGTGATCTCGGCCGGCACATCGGTGCGGGAGTCGGTGGAACTGATCCGCGCCGCCGGTGCCCAAGCGGCCGGCGTGGTGATTGCGCTGGACAGGATGGAACGGGGCACGGGCGCGCAATCGGCCGTGCAGGAAGTGCGGGATCAATACGCAATGCCGGTGGTGGCGGTGGTCACCCTGGACAATTTGCTGGAGTATCTGGAGCGCGATGCAAACCGACAAGCCGAACTTGCTGCCGTGGCGGCGTACCGTGCAACGTACGGCGTCTAGCCTGTTGCTGGCGGCGCTGTGCGCGGCTGGTTCGGCGCACGCGGCGATGTACCGCTGGGTTGATGGCAACGGCCGGGTGCACTACAGCGACACCCTGCCGCCCACCTACCAGAAGAGCGGCGCGGCAGAGATGAACAAGCAGGGCACGGTCATCAAGCGTACGCAATCCGAAACGGAACGCAAGGCCGAAGCCGAGCGTCAGGCCGAGGCCGCCCGCGTCAGGGCCGAGCAGGCCAAACAGGCGCAGCTGGATCGTGCGCTGACCCAGACCTACACCAGCGAAGCCGAAATTGACCTGGCGCGGGATCGCGCGCTGGAGCACCACAAGCTGGCGATCAAGAGTGCCCAGCTGCGGGCCGAGGCAGTGAATGCCACGCTGACCGAATTGCGCGAGCGTGTTGCAAAGATAGAAAAAAGTGGCCGCAAGCCGGGGCCAGGCGTGACGGAGCCCCTGCAGCAGTCCGAGCGCGAGAGTCTGGAACTCAAGCGCGTGATTCTCAACAATGAAGAAGCCATGCTGCGGGTGCGCGATAAATACGCGGCCGACAAGCAGCGGTTCCGCGAGTTGACCGCCAAGCCGTAATCATCCGCTTGAACAGAAATCAAAAACGGGGCAAAGGCCCCGTTTTTTTATTGGGCAACCCGTTAACGGGCTCAGCCCAGCTTGGCTTTCAGCAACTCGTTGACCTGCGCAGGATTGGCCTTGCCCTTCGAGGCCTTCATCACCTGGCCCACCAGCGCGTTGAACGCCTTGTCCTTGCCGGCGCGGAATTCCTCGACCGATCTGGCGTTGGCAGTCAGCACGTCGTCGATGATTTTTTCCAGTTCGCCGGAATCCGACATCTGCTTGAGTCCGCGCGCCTCGATGATCTGGTCGACTTCACCCGCGCCTTCCCACAGGCCTTCGAACACCTGCTTGGCGAGTTTGCCGGAGAGCGTGCCGTCGTGGATACGGGTAATCAGCGCGCCGAGTTGTGCGGCAGAAACCGGGCTGCGCGCCACCGGCAATTCGGCGCGGTTGAGCGCTGCGGAAAGTTCGCCCATCACCCAGTTGGCAGTGAGCTTGCCCTGCCCGGAAGCCCTGGCGGCCGTCTCGAAGTAGTCGGCGAGCGCGCGCGTGCCGGTGAGCACCGTGGCGTCGTAGGCCGATACGCCGTACTGCTCGACGAAGCGCGCCTGCATCGCTTCGGGCAGTTCGGGCAGTTCAGCCTGCACGCGCGCGATCCAGGCGTCGTCGAGCTTCACCGGCAGCAGATCCGGGTCGGGGAAGTAGCGGTAGTCGTGCGCGTCTTCCTTGCTGCGCATCATGCGTGTTTCGCCGCTGTCGGGGTCGAACAGCACCGTGGCTTGTTCGATACGCCCGCCGTCTTCCAGCGTTTCGATCTGCCAGCGGATTTCGTAGTCGATGGCCTGCTGCAGGAACTTGAACGAGTTGAGGTTCTTGATCTCGCGGCGGGTGCCGAATTCGGTTTGTCCCACCGGGCGCACCGACACGTTGGCGTCCACCCGGAACGAGCCTTCCATCATGTTGCCGTCACAGATGCCGATCCAGGTCACCAGCGTGTGCAGGGCTTTGGCATACGCCACCGCCTCCGCCGACGAACGCATTTCGGGTTCCGACACAATTTCCAGCAGCGGCGTGCCGGCGCGGTTCAGATCAATGCCGCTCATGCCGTGAAAGTCTTCGTGCAGCGACTTGCCGGCGTCTTCTTCCATGTGCGCGCGGGTGAGATGGATGGTTCTTTCCTCTCCGTCCACCACGATCTTCAGCGCGCCGCCCTCGACGATGGGCTTGGCCAGTTGGCTGATCTGGTAGCCCTTGGGCAGGTCGGGGTAGAAGTAATTCTTGCGATCAAAAATATTCACGCGGTTGAGCGTCGCCCCGATCGCGAGGCCAAACTTGATCGCGCATTCCACCGCAGCCTTGTTCAGTACCGGCAGCACGCCGGGCAGGGCGATGTCCACCGCGCTGGCCTGGGTGTTGGGCGCGGCCCCGAAGGCGGTGCTGCTGCCCGAGAAGATTTTTGATTGCGTGGCGAGCTGGGTATGGACTTCCAGCCCGATGACGGTCTCCCACTTCATAGCAGACCCTCCGGACGGCGCGCGTGCCAGTCGGTGGCACGCTGGTACTGGTGGGCGATATTGAGCATCTTCGCCTCGGAAAAATAATTGCCGACGAGTTGCATCCCGATGGGCAAACCCTGCGAGTCAAAGCCGCACGGCAGGCTCATGCCCGGCAGCCCCGCCAGGTTGGCGGGAATGGTGTAGAGGTCGTTGAGATACATCTCCACCGGGTCGTCGGATTTTTCACCCAATTTGAACGCGGTACCCGGCGCGGTGGGGCCGAGGATCACGTCGCAGACCTTGAAGGCGTCGGCGAAGTCGTCGGCGATGAGGCGGCGGATTTTCTGCGCCTGCAAATAATAGGCGTCGTAATAGCCGTGGCTGAGCACGTAGGCACCGATGAGGATGCGGCGTTTGACCTCGGCACCGAAGCCCTGCGCGCGCGTCTTGGCGTAGAGGTCGTTGAGGTCGGTGTACTCGGGTGCGCGGTAGCCATAGCGCACACCGTCGAAACGCGACAGGTTGGACGAGGCTTCGGCTGGCGCGAGAACGTAGTAGACGGGGATCGCGAGGCCGGCGTTGGCGAGCGAGACTTCGACGGGGGTTGCGCCGAGCTTTTTCAATTCGGCCACCGCGGCGTCCACCGCAGCGGCGACGTCCTGGTTCAGCCCGTCGGCAAAGAATTCGCGCGGCAGGCCGACCCGCAGGCCGGCCAGCGGCAGGTTCAGGTCGCGCGTGTAGTCTTCCTTCTCGCGTTCCAGGCTGGTCGAGTCGTTGGGGTCAAAGCCCGTCATCACGTTCAGCAGCAGCGCGCAGTCTTCGGCGGATTTCGCCATCGGCCCGGCCTGGTCGAGGCTGGAGGCAAACGCGATCATGCCGTAGCGCGACACCAGGCCGTAGGTGGGCTTGAGGCCGGTGATGCCGGCAAACGCGGCAGGCTGGCGGATCGAGCCGCCGGTGTCGGTGCCGGTGGCGGCGGGTGCCATGCGGGCGGCGATGCAGGCCGCCGCACCGCCCGACGAGCCGCCGGGCACGCGGCTCGTGTCCCAGGGGTTTTTCACCGCGCCGAAGTAGCTGGTTTCGTTGGAAGATCCCATGGCGAACTCGTCCATGTTGGTCTTGCCGAGCGACGGCAGACCCGCCGCCTTGAAGCGCTGGATGACGTGCGCGTCGTAGGGCGCGACGAAGTTGTGCAGCATTTTCGAGCCGCAGGTGGTGCGCCAGCCGTCGGTACAGAAGATGTCCTTGTGCGCGATGGGCACGCCGGCGAGCGGCCCGGCCTGGCCTGCGGCGATCAGCGTGTCGGCGGCGGCGGCCTCGGCCAGCGATTTGTCCGCATCGACGGTGACGAAGGCGTTGATCGTCGGGTTCTGCGCGGTGATGCGGTCGAGGAAATGCTGCGTGAGTTCGCGGCTGGAGAGCTGCTTTCGGGCGAGTTCTGCGGCCAGTGCGGCGAGGGACGCGTCGGTGAGGTTCATTCGATCACCTTCGGCACCAGATACAGGCCGTTTTCCACGGCGGGCGCGATGGCCTGGAAGGCCGCGCGACGGTCGGTTTCGGTGACGGCGTCGTCGCGCAGGCGCTGGTACACCTCCTGCGCGTGCGCCATCGGCGCGACGCCGGTGGTATCCACCGCCTGCATGGCGGCGATGAGGCCGAAAATGTTGTTGAGCTGGCCTTGCGTGGCGGCCGCCTGCGCGTCGTCGATTTCGATGCGCGCAAGCTTGGCAATGCGTTTGACGTCGTCCTGGGAAAGGGACATGAAAGCACCCGGATGGCTTGGATAACAAGCCCGTTAGGGTATCATGGCCCCCTTGTTTTTTCTGCCCTTTCGCCCGTCCGCGCGGGCGTCGCCCAGCCATGTTCAAGTTCCTCAGCAGTTATTTTTCGACCGATCTCGCCATCGATCTGGGCACGGCCAATACGCTCATCTACGTGCGCGACCGGGGCATCGTGCTGGACGAACCTTCGGTGGTGTCGATCCGCACCGATGTGCATGGCGGCGGCAAGCGCACCGTGCAGGCGGTGGGGGCCGAAGCCAAGCAGATGCTGGGACGCACGCCGGGCAACCTGCAAGCAATCCGCCCGATGAAGGATGGCGTGATCGCCGACTTCACCGTCACCGAGCAGATGCTCAAGTACTTCATCAAGAAGGTGCACGACACCCGCATGTTCCGCCCCAGCCCGCGCATCATCATTTGCGTGCCCTGCGGCTCCACGCAGGTGGAGCGCCGGGCGATCCGCGAATCGGCCATTGGTGCCGGCGCGCGCCAGGTGTATTTGATCGAGGAGCCGATGGCGGCGGCCATCGGCGCGGGGATGCCGGTTGCGGACGCCACGGGTTCGATGGTCGTCGACATCGGCGGCGGCACCACCGAAGTGGGCGTGGTGTCGCTGGGCGGCGTGGTCTACGCCAACTCGGTGCGCGTCGGCGGCGACCGCATGGACGAGGCGATCATCAACTACATCCGCCGCAACTACGGCATGTTGATCGGCGAGGCCACCGCCGAGCAGATCAAGAAGCAGATGGGCTCGGCCTTCCCCGGGGCCGAAGTGCGCGAGATGGAGGTCAAGGGCCGTAGCCTCGCCGAGGGCGTGCCGCGCTCGTTCAACGTGTCGTCCAACGAAATCCTCGAAGCGCTGACCGAGCCGCTCAACGCGATTGTCAGCGCGGTGAAGCAGGCGCTGGAGCAGACCCCGCCGGAACTCGGGGCCGATATTGCCGAAAAGGGCATGGTGCTCACCGGCGGCGGCGCGCTCTTACGCGATCTCGACCGCCTGCTGATGGAAGAAACCGGCCTGCCGGTGATCGTCGCCGACGATCCGCTTACCTGCGTGGTGCGCGGGTCCGGGCGCGCGCTGGAAGAAATGGACAAGCTCGCCACGGTGTTCACCAACGAGTGAAGCCGCGTCTGAGCCGGCCCTGAGCGTCCTGTGGCCGTACCGGGTCAACTCACTTTTGCTCGCCGGCTGGGGCCGACGGCCCGGCTGGCGGCCTGGCTCGCCATCGGGATTGTGTGTGTGGTGCTCGATGTGCGTTATCAGGCCATGGAAGGTTTGCGCAGCGGACTGGCCACGGCGCTGCAACCGCTGCGTATCGCACTACGCGCACCCGGCGACGTCGCGGGCGATCTGGTGGGCTTCTTCACCCGTCATCGCCTGTTGCAGCAGGAGCGCGACGCCCTGCTCGACGAGCGTGAATCCCTGCGCATGACAGCCAATACGGCGCGCGACCTGAAAAAGGAAAACGACGAACTGCGTGCCCTGCTCGCCCTGCCGGCGCGTCCCGGCCAGCAGCAGGTGCGGGCCGGCCTGCTGTACCAGGGGCAAAACTGGTTCGGCCAGAAGATCATGCTCGATCGGGGGGCGTCGGCCGGCCTGAGGACGGGCCTGCCCGTGGTCGACGCGAGTGGACTGCTGGGGCAGTTGACCCGGGTGTACCCGGGAACCAGCGAGGTCACTTTAATCACCAGCCCGGGGCAGTTGACGCCCGTGATGGTCGAGCGAACCGGCCAGCGGGGTCTGGTCGCCGGCGTTGGCCATGGCCAGCTGGAATTGCGTTACATGCCGGCGCAAACCGATGTGCGCGTGGGCGACCGCCTGGTGACGTCGGGCATCGATCGCGTTTACCCGGCGGCCTTGCCGGTGGCGCGCGTGATCCGCGTCAGCCGACCGCAGGCCGGCCCCTATCTGCGGGTGGACGGTTTGCCGCTGGCCGGGTTGGAACGCAGCCGCGCTGCGCGGGTGCTGGTCGCGCAGCCGGTGGCCGCAACGCCTCCGCTGAAGCCAGCGGCCGGCGCGCAGCCCGCCGCTACCCAACTCGCAGGGCCACAACCATGAGCGTTCCGCGCGAACAGCACGGGCTTCGCATGTTCGGCACGCTGGCACTGGCCGTGGGGCTGACCCAGCTGCCGTGGTCGGGCTGGGCCTTGTGGTTGCGCCCCGATTTTCTGGCGGTGGCTGTGCTGTTCTGGGTGCTGCACCGGCCCGACCGCATGGGGTTTGGCACGGCGTTTTGCCTGGGCTTGCTGGCTGATTTCCAGGACGGTACCGTGTTCGGCCAGCATGCCGTCGCCTACGTCGTCGCGGTTTATGGCGTGTTGTTCCTGCGCTTGCGGCTGTTGCAGTTCGACCCCTTGCGGCAGGCCGCGCAGATGTTTCCGGTTTTTCTGGTGGTGCAACTGACGGTGCTGCTGGTCGGCTGGCTGGCGGTGCAGCCGCCCAACGGACTGACAATCCTGCTGCCGGTGTTGACCAGCACATTGTTGTGGCTGGGGCTGGCCGGGTGGCAGCGGGCCTGGCGCGGCAAGGGGATGCGAGGCGCAGAATGAGCCTCGCGTCGCTGAAAAATCTCGACCGCGAACTGGCGCGTTTTAGCGGGCGTGCCCGGGTGGCGATGGCCTTTGTGGCTGTGCTTGCGCTGGTGCTGCTGGCCCGCGCCTTCTACCTGCAAGTGATGCGCCACGACCATTTTGTGGAGCAGGCGGAGAGCAACCGGATCTCACTGGTACCCACCGCACCCAACCGGGGGCTGATCGTCGACCGGCAGGGCCGCATCCTGGCGGAGAACTATTCGGCCTACACGCTCGAAGTGACGCGCGCCCATACCCATGGCCTGGAAGCCACGCTGGCCGAAGTGGGCAAGCTGATCGAGATCACACCGGGGCAATTGCGGCGGTTTCGCCGACTGCTGGCCGAATCGCACGAGTTCGAGACGGTGCCGCTGAAAAGCAAACTGAGCGATGAAGAGGTCGCCATTCTGGCCGCCAACCGTTACCGCCTGCCGGGCATCGAGGTGAAGGCACGCCTGTTCCGCAACTATCAGGCAGGGCCGGGCATGGCGCACGTGGTCGGCTACATCGGGCGCATCAACGACCGCGACTTGAAAACCCTGCGCGAATCGGGCCGCGAGCGCAATTACAAGGGCAGCGTGCACATCGGCAAGACCGGGCTGGAGCAGAGCTACGAAACCCTGCTGCACGGGCGCACCGGCTTCGATCAGATGGAAACCGACGCATCGGGGCGGGCGGTGCGCATGCTGTCGCGGGTGCCGCCGGTATCGGGCAAGGATCTGCGCCTCTACCTGGACCTGGATTTGCAGGCGGTGGCGGAACACGCCTTTGGCGATTATCTGGGCGGGCTGGTGGCGCTGGACCCGAATACCGGCGGGGTGCTGGCGCTGGTGTCCAAACCCGGATTCGACCCCAATCTCTTCATCGATGGCATTGATCCTGAAACCTGGAAACTGCTCAACGAATCGCCCGAGCGTCCCATGGTCAATCGGGCGCTGCGCGGCATCTACCCGCCGGGTTCGACGATCAAGCCGCTGATGGCGCTGGCGGGGCTGGAACTGGGATTGCGCAAGCCGGGCGACAGCTTCGTCGATCCCGGCTACTACAGCCTGCCCAATAGCCGTCACCGTTTTCGCGACTGGAAACCGCAGGGGCATGGCGTGGTCGATCTGCGGCGTTCGATCTCGCAATCGTGTGACGTCTATTACTACCGGCTGGCGGTGGACATGGGCATCGACCGCATGCACGACTACCTGGCCCAGTTCGGGCTGGGCGAAAAAACCGGCATCGACCTCGACAACGAATCGAGCGGCCTCCTGCCGTCGCGCGACTGGAAACAGCGGCGCTGGAAAAAGGCCTGGTATCCGGGCGAAACCGTGATCGCCGGCATCGGCCAGGGGTATCACCTCACCACCCCGCTGCAACTGGCGGTGATGAGCGCCATGCTCGCCAACGGCGGGCGGCATATCGAGCCGCGTCTGGTGGCGGCCGTGCGCGATCCGGTGACCCATATCTGGGAGCCGCAGGCACCGGTGCTGCGCGGGCAGGTGTCGCTCGACCCGGCCAATCTGGCGGTTGTGCGCGAGGGGATGCTGGACGTGACGCGGCCGGGTGGCACGGCGGCCGCATCGGCGGCAGGCGCGCCCTACGCCATTGCCGGCAAGACCGGCACTGCGCAGGTGGTCGGCATCAAGCAGGGCGCGCGCTACGACGCCAACCGGCTGGCGCGCCACCACCGGGATCACGCACTGTTCATTGCCTACGCACCGGCTGACAAGCCGACCATTGCGGTGGCGGTGATGGTCGAGAATGGCGGTTCGGGTAGCGGCACGGCGGCCCCGATCGCACGCGCCGTGTTCGATTTCTACCTCACCGGCAAACGGCCGGCTGACATGAAGCAGGAGGCCGGCCATGGCGCGGACTGAGAACTGGCTGATGCGCAGGTTGCGCCACGTCGATCTGCTGTTGCTGATCCTCGTGTTCGCCCTGCTGGGGATCAGTCTTGCCGTGGTGGCCAGCGCGTCGGGACAGAGCCCGGCGCGTATCACCGGACATTTGCTCAACATGGGCATCGCGTTGACGCTGATGGTGGCGGTGGCCAACGTGCCGCCGCATCTGCTGTCGAAAGTCGGCCCGCCCCTGTATGCCCTCGGCGTGGTCCTGCTGGTTGGCGTGGCGCTGTTCGGCGAAATCCGCAACGGTTCGCGGCGCTGGCTCGACCTGGGGTTCATGGCCTTTCAGCCGTCCGAACTGCTGAAACTCGCGCTGCCGCTGATGCTGGCCTGGTACTTCCAGCGCAACGAGGCGGTGTTGCGCGCAAAGCATTTTGTGGTGGCGGGTGTGCTGCTGCTGGTTCCGTTTGGATTGATCCTGCGGCAACCCGATCTGGGCACGGCGCTGATGATCGGCGCGTCGGGCTTTTATCTGCTGTTCTTTGCCGGCTTGCCGTGGAAGATCATCGTCGGCGGCGGGGTGCTGGGGGCGGCCAGCCTGCCGGTGGCGTGGCACTTCATGCACGATTACCAGCAGCGCCGCGTACTGACCCTGCTCGATCCTACCGCCGATCCGCTGGGCGACGGCTACCACATCATCCAGTCGACCATCGCCATCGGCTCGGGCGGACTGTTCGGCAAGGGCTGGATGGCGGGCACGCAGAACCAGCTCGATTTCATTCCCGAGCGCACCACCGATTTTGTCTACGCCGTGTTCGGCGAAGAATTCGGCTACGTGGGGACGATCCTGCTGGTTCTGCTGTTCCTGGCGGTGGTGGTGCGCGGGCTGGCCATTGCCGGGCGCGCGCCCACGCAATTTGGCCGGCTGATGGCGGCCACGCTGTCGCTGAACCTTTTTACCTACGTCTTCGTCAACATGGGGATGGTGTCGGGCATCCTGCCGGTGGTGGGTGTGCCTTTGCCGCTGATGAGTTATGGCGGCACGGCACTGGTGACCCTGCTGCTCGGCATGGGCATCCTGATGAGCGTGGCGACCCATCGTCAGCTCAATAAAACCTGACCGGATAAAATTACTGCATGAAAGTTTTCGTGTTTTCTGTTGTGTGCGCGTGGACGCTGGCCGGGTGCGGTACCCATCCGCCGGCCCCAGGCACATCCACCCCGGCCAAACCTGCCGCGCAGGCCAGATCCCCTGCCACGATGAGCAAACCCGGCGGGTACTACCTGGATGACGGCCCGCACGCGAATCCGCCGGCCAATCTGGACGCGGTACCGGATGCGGTGCCGCGCGCCGAACCGCTGCATCGTTTTGCCAACCGTACCTATGTGGCGCTGGGCAACACGTACACGCCCCAGACCGAGCGGCCGACCGGGGCCGAAGAGGGGCTGGCGTCCTGGTATGGCCGGCGTTTTCACGGCAAGAAAACGGCCTCCGGCGAACTCTACGACATGTACGCCATGACGGCCGCGCATCCGACCCTGCCCATTCCCAGCTACGCGCGCATCACCGCACTCAACACAGGCAAGTCGGTCGTCGTGCGTATCAACGATCGCGGGCCGTTCCACAGTAATCGCGTCATCGACCTGTCATACACGGCCGCGCACAAGCTGGGATACGTGGGCACCGGCAGCACGCGAGTGCGTGTCGAAAGCCTCGACCCGGCCACCTACGACACGCAGGGTGAGGCGCTGGCGGGCGGGCTGTATCTGCAGTTGGGCGCGTTTACCCGCGAGGACAACGCCCGCGTGCTGCTCGACCGTGTGCGGCGCACGCTGGAACTGGGCAGTGAGCAGACTCGTCTGGTGCTCACCGGGGCGCTGCATCGCGTGCAGATCGGCCCTTACCCCAGCGATGATGCCGCCCATTCCGACCGTGCGCGCGTGCGTGAGCGCCTCGACCTGAACGCCGTACTGGTTCGGCGCGACTGAATTTTGAGGAAGTCCATGAAAGCATTCTGGTTGGGGCTGATGCTCCTTTTGGCAGCCCCGCTGTCGGCGGCACCGGCACCCGGCGGGGTGCAGTCGCGCGCCTGGACCGTGATCGACATGACCAGCGGACGCGAATTGGCCGGCCGGCAGTCGGATCTGCCGCTGGCACCGGCTTCGCTCACCCAGCTGATGACCGCCTATGTGCTCATGGGTGACCTGAAGAAAAACAAGCTGTCGCTGGCTGAAACCGTCACCGTCCCGGAAGCGGCGACACAGGCGGATGGGGCGCGACTCTTTCTCAAAACGGGCGACCCGGCGAGCGTCGACACTTTGATGCAGGGCATGCTGGTGGTTTCGGCCACGGACGCCGTGCTCACGCTGGTGCAGGCGGTGGATGGCAGCGAGGCCGACTTCGTTGCACGCATGAACCGCGAAGCCAAACGGCTGGGCATGACCCGCACACGCTTCATGAATGCCACCGGCCTGACCGAGCCTGGCCACGTTTCCAGCGCACGCGACCTGGCGCTGCTGTCGCGCGCCCTGATCCGGGATTTTCCCGACCGGCTCGACGGGTTCACCCAGAAGCAGGTGGCCTACAACGGTCTCACCCACTACAACGCCAACCGTCTGCTCTGGCGAGACAGCACGGTGGACGGCCTCAAGGTGGGGCGCACCACCGAGGCGGGTTACTGTATGGCGGCGTCGGCCAAGCGCGGGGCGCAACGCCGCATTGCCGTGGTGCTGGGCGCGCGCAGCGATGCGCAGCGCACGCAGGACGCGCTCAAACTGCTGAACTTTGCGTTTGAAAACTTTGACAGTGTGCTGCTTTATCGGGCGCAAAAATCCGTCAAAACGCTGGAGGTCTACCGGGGTGCCCGGGCGACAGTCAACCTGGGATTCCTGCAGGATTTTCATCTGCTCGCACCGCGCGGCAGCCTGCCCCGGCTGAAGGCCGAGGTCATCACCCAGCAACCCGTGGTGGCCCCGATCCGTCGCGGGCAACGCCTGGGCACCCTGCGGCTCACGCTGGATGGCGAGGTGCTCGGCGACTATCCGTTGGTGGCACTGCATGACGTGTCGGTAGCCGGCATCCTGGGGCGGGGCTGGGATTCGATCCGGCTCCTGTTCCAATGAACGAGGTCTGGCTCAACGGCCGCCTGGTGCCGCTCGCCGACGCGCAGGTCTCGGCCTTCGACCGCGGGTTCCTGCTCGGTGACGGCGTCTACGAAGTCGTGCCGGTGTATTCGCGCCAGCCGTTCCGGCTGGAGGCGCATCTCGCGCGCCTGCAACACAGCCTGGACGGCATCAATCTCGCCAACCCGAACGAACTGGCCACCTGGCGGCAAATCGTGCGCGACGTGATCGCACAAGCGGCCTTTGCCGACCAGTCGATCGTCATCCAGATCACGCGTGGCGCACCCTTGCCCGACCAGCCGCTGCGTGACCACGCCTTTCCCCGGGGGGCTGTGCCCACCGTGCTGGTGTTCGCGCAACCCTTGCTTTTGCCGACCGATGCGCAAAAGGCGGCCGGCGTCTGCGCGATCACCGCGCCCGATCCACGCTGGCAGCATTGCGACCTGAAGACGATTTCCCTGCTGGCCAATGTGCTGATGCGTCAGCGCGCCGTGGCAGCCGGGTGCGCAGAAACCCTGCTCATCCGCGACGGCTATCTGACCGAGGGGGCGGCGAGCAATATTTTCGTGGTGCAGGCCGGGGTGCTGTGTACCCCGGCACCCTCGCAGCACATGCTCACCGGCATTACCTATGACGTGGTGCTTGAACTCGCCGCCCGGCAGGGTTTGCCCACCCGCGTGGGCAGCGTGAGCGAAGCCGAACTGCGCGGGGCGGACGAAATATGGATGACCTCGTCGACCAAGGAAATCATGGCCGTCGTCCTGCTCGATGGCGAGCCGGTCGGCAGTGGCCACCCCGGCCCGCTTGCGCGCCAGATGGACGCGCTGTACCAGCAATTCAAGCACGACGTCATGCGCGCCGCACCGGGCGCGGCGACGTGATCCCCGGCACCCGATGGAGACCCCGCGCATGAGCGAAGAAGAAACCCTGCTGGTTTTTCCCACCGATTTTCCGATCAAGATCATGGGCGAGCGGCGCGACGATTTTGCCCGCGCCATGGTCGACCTGGTGCAGCGCCACGCGCCGGATTTTCGGCCGGAAACGGTAGAAATGCGCGCGTCGTCCTCCGGCAATTACCTGTCGGTGACCTGCGTGATACGCGCCACCTCCAAGGCCCAGCTCGATGCGCTGTACCGGGACATTACCGCGCACCCCTGGGTCAAGATGGCGCTGTGATGGCAGGGAATGCAGGGTGACGCAAGCGTTGATCGTGCGGCAGCTGGGCCGTGTCGACTACCTCCCCACCTGGCGCGCGATGCAGGATTTCACCGCGCAACGCGACGCCGATACCGACGACGAACTGTGGCTGCTCGAACATCCGCCGGTCTACACCCAGGGGCAGGCGGGCAGGCCCGAGCATCTCATCGCGCCGACCGACATTCCGGTGGTGCCGATAGATCGCGGCGGGCAGATCACCTATCACGGCCCGGGGCAGGTGGTGGCGTATCTGCTGGTCGATTTGCGGCGGCGCGGCTACGGTATCCGCGAACTCGTCACGCGCATGGAACAGGCGGTGATCGACCTGCTCGCGGCACAGGGCGTGGCGGCTCAACGCCGCCCCGGCGCGCCGGGGGTGTACGTGGCCGGCGCCAAAATCGCCGCGCTGGGGCTGCGGGTGAAGCACGGCTGCACCTATCATGGGCTGGCGCTGAACGTGGACATGGATCTGGCCCCGTTTGCGGCGATCAACCCCTGCGGCTACGCCGGCCTTGCCGTGACGCAGTGCCGTGACCTGGGCCTGAGCCTGTCTGTACCCCAGGCGGAGCAGGCACTCACCCACGCCTTGCAGGCCGCGCTATAGTTGACTGATTTACTAGGATATAAGTATCCTTGCCGCTTCCATAGGAGTTATTGATGAGCATCGACACCCTGCCGTCCGACCCCAAGCTGTTGATGCGCTCGATCATCCAGCGCATCGCCACCGGGCCCGATCTGTCCAAGGACATCAGCCGTACCGAAGCGCATCTCGGCACGAAAGCAATCATCGAAAGCCAGATTGATCCCGTGCAAGTAGGCATTTACTTCATTGCCCTGCGCATGAAGCGCGAGACGATGGACGAAAACCGGGGCGTGCTCGACGCCGTGCTCGAAACCACCCGCCGCGTCACCGCCGAGGTGGATGAGGTGGTGGACATTGGCGACCCCTACGACGGTTACAACCGCTGCCTGCCGGCCGCGCCTTTCCTCGGTCCGCTGCTGGCGGAATTCGGCGTGCACGTCGTCTCGCACGGGCTCGACAAGGTCGGCCCCAAATACGGTGTGACCGTGCGCCACGTGCTCGAAGCCGCCGGTGTGCCGGTCAATCTCTCCCCCGCCGAAGCCGCCGCGCGGCTGGCTGACCCCGCGCTGGGCTGGAGTTATCTCGATCAGGCGCAATCCAACCCCGGGATGCACAATCTCATTCCGCTGCGCACGCAGATGATCAAACGCCAGGTGCTCACCACGGTCGAAGTGCTGTCCAAACCGATCCAGGGCAAAAAGAAAACCCACTTCGTCACCGGCTACGTCCATAAGCCCTACCCGCCGGTGTACGCCGAACTCGCGCGGGTGGCCGGCTTCGACACCGCCTGCATCGTGCGCGGCGTGGAAGGCGGCGTGATTCCCTCGCTGCGGCAGGAAGGCAAGTATTTCCACTACCACGACCTCGGCGAAGAAGTCGAAGCCAAGGTCGATCCCATTGCGCTCGGCATAGCCCAGCCGGTGCGCGCCGTGCCGCTGCCGGGGTCGGTGGCTGCCGCGCCCGGCGAAGACGAAATCGTCGCCGCCATTGATATTGCCGCCACCGCGCGCGCCGCCGCCGAGGCCGGCATCCTCGCGCTCAAGGGCGAAAAGGGCGCGACCTACGATTCGCTGATGCTGGCGGGTGCCATCATCCTGCACCACGTCGGCAAGGCTGCGTCGATTGCCGACGCCGCCAGCCAGATACGCGCCGTGCTCGATTCCGGCAAGGCCGCCGCACGGGTGCAGTGATGAGTGATTTTGTTGCCATTGCCGCCGCCGACGAACTGAAACCGGCGCAGATGAAACGCGTCGTCGTCGACGGCAAGAAACTGCTGCTGTGCAATTCGAACGGCACGCACTACGTCGTCGATGAAATGTGCAGCCACGAGGACTATTCGCTGTATCTCGGCTGCATCAAGGACGGCAAGATCAAGTGTTCGCTGCACGGCAGCTACTTCGACCTCACCACCGGCCAGCCCACCTGCGACCCGGCGGATGAGCCGATCCGCACCTACCCGGTGAAGGTCGAGGCCGGGCAGGTCTGGGTGCGGGTCTAGGGGCCTACTTCACCAGCAGCGCCCGAATCGCCGCGACGATCTCCGGGTGGTCGAACTCGCGCCCGCCGATGGCGGTTGCGACGATCCGTCCCTGTTTGTCGATGAGATAGGTGGTTGGCAAACCGGCCACTTTCCAATCGCGCATGGCGCGGCTGCGAGTGTCGAGCAGAATCGGGAAGGCAAGCGCGGTGTCGAGCTGGCTGGTAAACGCCAGTATCGTGTCGGCGTCCTCGCCCACGTCCACCGCCAGCACCTCGAAGGGTTCGCCGGCGAGGGCATCTTTCAAGCGCTGCATCGACGGCATTTCACGGCGGCACGGCGGGCACCAGGTCGCCCAGAAGTTCACCAGCACGACCTTGCCCCGGTACTGACCAAGATCGTGGGGCTTGCCGTCGGTGTCCTTCAGTTTCAGGCCGGGTGCCGGTTTGGCAGCCTGGGCGGTGAGCGAATGCGACAGCGGCGGCAGGTCGGCTGCGGTGGCCGGGCTGGCCGGGCTGGCCGAGAGCGCCAGGCTCAGAGGGACAAGGACGGCGGCAAGGGTATTACGCAGCGTCAGGGGCACAGTGCACCTCGGGGAGAATGGCTGAAAAGGGTTTTCCGTCTATACGCCAGACCACTTCCAGATCGAAGCGTTCGCCACGCCCGACACGGTAAGTCGTCATGCCCTGGTTCCAGTCGCCCGGCGCAAAGGTCTGGGTGGCAGGAAACTGCGCCCAGGTGAAGGCGATGCGGGCGGCCTCGTTCACCCCGTACCGTTTCCAGATTGCCGCCCATTGGGCTTTGCTGCGGAGGGGGTGACGTTGACCCCGGTGCAGATAGCGCCAGTCGGCGAGCCGGTGGTGGATGGGGGTGTCGCCGAGGTTGCGCACCACGGTCATGAACACGCATTCGCGTGCGTAGCGTTCGGCCGCGCGGGCGGAAAAGCCCCGCGCCTGATAGAAGGCACGTGCCTGATCCGGGCTGATCTGCGTGAGTCGCACCTGCACGCCGCTGGTTTCGATCTGCCAGGTGGCCAGCCCGGTTTCGGGATCGACGGTGGGGGCTGCGGCCCAGCCGGCAAACGGCCATGCTGCCAGCAGGGACAGAGTCAACAGGCGCATACGCTAAAATCCGGGTTCACACGCAGGCGAGCATTATGGCAGACCCCATCCAGCACAAAGGCGCGGCAAAAACCGCGCGCATCCCGATCAAGATCGTGCCGCAGGAGCGCATGCGCCTGCCGCCGTGGATCCGCGCCAAAGCCCCCAGCCTGCCCAATGTGGCGCGCCTGAAAGGCATCCTGCGCGAAGCGAAGCTGCACACCGTGTGCGAGGAAGCCTCGTGTCCCAACCTCGGCGAATGCTTCGGCCACGGCACCGCAACCTTCATGATTCTGGGCGACCTGTGCACCCGGCGTTGCCCGTTCTGCGACGTGGGCCACGGCACGCCTTTGCCGCCGGACGTGGACGAGCCGCGTCATCTGGCCGAGACCATCGCGGCGATGGCGCTGAAATACGTGGTGATTACCAGCGTGGACCGCGACGACCTCAGGGACGGCGGCGCGCAGCATTTCATCGACTGCATTGCGGCGGTGCGCGCGGCGTCTCCGCAGACGAAAATCGAAATCCTCACGCCGGATTTTCGCGGCCGGCACGATCGCGCCTTGCAGATTCTGAACGCCGCGCCGCCAGACGTGATGAACCACAACCTCGAAACCGTGCCGCGCCTGTACAAGGCCGCGCGACCCGGTGCGGACTACGCGCATTCGCTCAAACTGCTCCAGGATTTCAAGGCGATGCACCCGGACGTGCCGACCAAATCCGGGCTGATGTTGGGCCTGGGTGAGGAAGACGACGAGATTCTGGCGGTGATGCGCGACCTGCGCGCGCATGAGGTGGACATGCTCACCCTGGGGCAGTACCTGCAACCGTCAAAGCACCATCTGCCGGTGCTGCGCTTTGTTACCCCCGAGCGCTTTGCGCAGTTTGAACAGGAAGCGCTGGCGATGGGTTTCAAGCAGGCCGCGTGCGGGCCGATGGTGCGTTCCAGTTATCACGCCGATCAGCAGGCTGCGGGGGTGTCAGCCGGCTGAGCGTTCCGACTGTCCGTGGTGGCGGCGCAACCACCCCATTGCGGCCAGTCCGACACCCAATAGCGCCATACTCGCGGGCTCGGGCACGCTGTTCGGCGCGGCCGACAGCGCAGCGGGTTGAGCGGCTGGCGTGGCGGGGAAAGGTGTCCCGCCGCCCGGAAGCAAGGTATCCGGCGGCAAACCGCTCATTGGTGTGGGCGGGGGGAGATAGTCCGGTGAACCGACGACTGGCATGCCAATGGGCGGGACGTTCGGCCCGGAGGCGTTGGAGGGCCGCGTCGGCCCGCCCGCTGGCGGTATTCCCGATGAGCCGGGCGGCTGCCCGGCGGTGGGGCCGGTGGGCGGATTGACTGCTTGACCGGGGGGCGTGCCCGACCCCGATGGGGGCGTTGCCGGGCCGCCGGGCCGGGGGTGCGTCGGCACCGTGGGGCCTGCCGGGAAGGGCGGTGCGAGCGCGAGTTGCGGCGGCTGGCCGCCCGCACCCGGGCCACCCGTACCACCCGGACTCACGCCCGTCGACGGCGCGCGGCTCCCGGGGCCAGGCGCGAGCCCGCCGGATGACCGCTCGCCCGGTGCGCCAAATAGTTCTGCCGGATTTGCCTGCGCCGGAGGCGACGCGGGGCCGATTGCCAGCAACACCGGCGCGCCTTCAACCTCGATGACGATTCCCGTTTCCGCCTCCGGAGCCTTCGCCCGCCCCGGCACGGCAGCAGCCATGGGCGTAGAGCTGTGCGCTGCGGGGGCGGTAACAGGTTCTCGCAGTTCCTTGCCGATCAGCACCCCGCCCGTGGCGAGCACCGCCACGGTGGCGCTGGCACCGAGCATTCCGGCAGGCGTGAGCAGCAAGGAGAAAAGGGCGAGCACGCCACCGGCACGGGCGAGACGGCGTTTGCGGGGGGCAGGGCGGGGCATGGCGGTTTCCTGTGTGCGTGGTTTGAACGCATTCGTGCAAATTGCGTGCACGCGGAAAACCTGTCCGGATCGACGTTTTCCCGTTCGGATGCCGTGGTTTCAGGCCGCAGAGTGTTGGGTTTTCAGCGCGTTCGATGACGCGCAGAGGGTCAGCGCAGCAGGCGGCGGCGGGTCAGATGTAGCGCCAGGGTGTAGCCGATGCCACCGTAGGCCAGTAGCGCAACGACGTGCAGCGCGATAGCGTCGGGCACTTTTCCCACCACCAGCGGCCGCGCCAGATCAATGGCGTGGGTGAGCGGCAGCCAGGCCGACACCGCCTGCAAAAGCGGCGGCAGTTGCGACACCGGAAAAAACACGCCGCACAGCAGCACCATCGGCGTGATCGCCAGCGTGAAGTAATAGAGGAAGAAGTCGTACGAGGGCGACACCGCGTTCATCACCAGCCCCATGCCGCCGAAGCAGAATCCCACCAGCGCGACGACCGGGATGATGGCGAGCGTGAGCCAGAAATTGCCGTACAGCCCCAGCCCCCAGATCACCGCGAGGATCGCCAGCCCCGACAGCAGGCTCTTCGACACCGCCCAGGCGAGTTCGCCGAACAGCACGTCGTCGAGCGTCATCGGCGCGTTGAGAATGGCGTCCCAGGTGCGCTGCACGTGCATCCGCGAAAAGCTCGAATACAGCACTTCGAAGGTGGCGGCGTTCATGGTGCTGTAGGCCACGGTACCGGCGGCCAGGAAGGTGAGGTAGGACATGCCGTCCACGTCCGGCAGCAGACTGCCCAGCCCGAACCCGAGCCCCAGCATGTAGAGCATGGGGTCGGCGAGGTTGCCGAGAATGGACGGAATGGCGAGCTTCTTCCACACCAGATAATTGCGCTGCCACACCGGGACGAAGCGCCAGGACAGACGCGGCAGCTTAATCACGCAGATCCCGCCCGGTGAGTTTGAGGAAGACGTCTTCCAGGTTGGACGGCCGGTGCAGGTAACGCAGCGCGGGCGCAGATTTCAGCGCGGCGATCACGCGTTCGGCATCCTGGGTGTAGCAGAAGAGTGTCTCGCCAACGGTTTCCTGGCGCTGGCAAACGTTGCCCGCCACGTCCCGCGTCCAGTCCGCCAGGCCCTCGCCGTAGACCTCGACCACCGCCGGCTCGATATGCGATTCGATCAGCGCACGCGGTGCGCCTTCGACGACGACGCGGCCGTGGTCGAGAATGGCGAGCCGGTCGGCCAGGCGCTCGGCCTCGTCCATGAAATGCGTGGTGAGCACAATGGTCTTGCCGGCGTTGATGAGGCGGCGCAGGCCCTGCCAGATGAGGTGGCGCGCCTGCGGGTCGAGGCCGGTGGTCGGTTCGTCGAGGAAAAGAATATCCGGGTCGTGCACCAGCGCGCGCGCCAGCGTGAGCCGCCGTTTCATGCCGCCGGAAAGTTGCGCGATCTGCGCGTCGGCCTTGTGCGCAAGCCCGGCAAAATCGAGCAGTTCGGGCACCCGTGCGGTGATGGCGGCGCGGTTCATGCCGAAGTAGCGGCCGTAGGCGACGAGGTTCTCGCGCACCGAAAAATCCGGGTCGAGGTTGTCCATCTGCGGCACCACGCCGATTTTCATGCGCGCTTCGCGCGCCTGCGCGGGTATCGGGATGCCGGCCAGTTCGATGCTGCCGGCGTCGGGGTCGATCAGCCCGAGCAGCAGGCGCAGGGTGGTGGTCTTTCCAGCGCCGTTGGGGCCAAGCAGGCCGAAGCATTCGCCGCGCCGCACAGTGAGATCGAGGCCGCGTACGACCTCGGTGTTGCCATAACGTTTGGATAACCCGGTGACTTTCAGCATGGACAGGTTGCCATGAAGGTCTGTTGCAGCTCCTTCAGTTTGCCGTGGAAAAAGTGGCCCGCGCCGGGAATGGTTCTGAGGTCGAGCTTGTGTTGTTCGGCCCACGCGCGGATCGCGGCAGGTGCAATCAGCTCGTCGGCGTCGCCGAAGATGACTACGGTGTCGGCAGGCACGGCGTCGAATTCGTACAGGGTCACGGCGGGTGCCACGAGAATCAGGCGTCGCGCCTCCAGCTGCTGGCGTACCCGGTGCTGCACGTAAGCGCCGAAAGAAAATCCCGCCAGCACCCACGGCAGGCCGGGGTAGCTGGCTTCGACAAAGCGGGCGACAGCGAGCAAATCATCGGTTTCGCCGCGCCCCGCGTCGAAGCTGCCGTCGCTCATGCCCACGCCGCGAAAATTGGGGCGCACGCTCACCCAGCCGGCGTCGTTGGCTGCCCGTGCCATCGTGGTGACCACCTTGTTGTCCATCGTGCCGCCGTGCAGGGGGTGGGGATGGGCGACCAGCAGCAGGCCGCGCCGCTCGACCTCAGGGTCGTCGATCACGGTTTCGAGTTTGCCGGTAGACACCGGGATGCGCAGTTTGTAACGCTTCATCGCTGCGTGGGGCGCGACACTTATTTCAGCCGCAGGCGCTCGACGATACGGCCCTGTTTGAGATGCTGTTCGAAGATTTCATCGATATCGGCCTCGTCCACATAGGTGTACCAGGTGCCCTCCGGGTAGACGACCAGCAACGGGCCTTCATCGCAGCGATCCAGACAGCCGGCACTGTTGATGCGGCATTTGCCTTCGCCGTTGAGGTGGGCCTGCTTGACCTTTTTCTTGAGGTAGTCGCGCATCCGCTGCCCCCCCGCTGCGCCGCAGCACTTGGCGCCGTCGTCGCGCTGGTTGGTGCAGAAAAAAACGTGGTGCTTGAAATACGGGTCAGTCATCCTGGGGCAGGTCCGTGTATTTGAGGGCATTGCCGCGTGCTTTCTCGACCGGATACTTGCGGGCGTTGATTTCCAGCTTGTCGGCGGCCGCGTCGAGCAGGTCAATGTTGAGCACATCCGCAAGCCGCGTCAGGTAGATCAGCACGTCGGCGATTTCCTGGCGGACGGCTTCGCGCTGTTCCGCGTCCAGTGTGAGGCTCTGCTCGGGCGAGAGCCACTGGAACGGTTCCTGCAACTCGGCAGCCTCGACGACGAGCGCCATCGCCAGGTTTTTGGGTGTGTGGTAGTTCGTCCAGGCCCGGGCTTCGGCAAAGGCACGAATGTGCTGGCGCAATGCGTCGAGCGAATCGATAGTGGGCGAGGACATGGCCCCCATGATACCGCGCCGGGCGTCAGTCTTACGACAGCGGTGTCGAAGCGCCGACGCCTGCGGGGGGATGCCGGCTCGCCGGGGCTGGAATGTCGCGGGGTTTGCGGTGGCGCATACCTTGCTTGCATAGCGTGGTGTTCAACAAGGTTTCAGGTCTGCTCTGGCATAATGCCCCGCAGATCAACTGGATAAGTAAGGGAGTGTGGCATGTACACGATCAACAAGCATTTTGCACGTTTCGGTCTGGTGGCAGCCGTCGCGGCGCTGGCCGGCTGCTCGAACACGCCGACCTATCCGCCGGCACCTGCGCAATCCAGCGCCTACGACTGGAACTACCTGGTTGGCCCGGGGGATTCGGTTCAGGTCTTCGTCTGGCGCAACCCGGAAGTGTCGGGAGCCTTCCCGGTGCGCCCCGACGGCAAGATGACCATGAATCTGGTGGAGGATTTGCAGGCGTCTGGCAAGACCCCTACCCAGCTCGCGCGTGACATTGAAAAATCCCTGTCCAAATACATTCAGGAACCCATCGTGACCGTGATTGTGGCGGGTGGAGTGGGGCCGTTCGATCAGCAAATTCGTGTTCTGGGTGAAGCCGCCAAACCGCAGGCGCTCAATTACCGCGAAAAAATGAGCCTGATCGATCTGATGATCCAGGTGGGCGGCATTACCGACTTCGCAGCGGGCAACAAGGCCTACATCCTGCGTGTGGTCGACGGCAAACCCCAGCAATTCGGCGTTCGTCTCGAAGACCTGCTGAAAGCTGGCGACATTTCGGCCAACGTCGAAATGCGCCCCGGCGATGTGCTGGTCGTGCCTGAAAGCCTGTTCTGATTTTTTTGACCGAACGCTGCGTTTGCAGCGTTTTTTGATGGGTAGTCCGCATGGATCAGTTGCTGCAACAAATACTCGGATACGCCAAGGCAGCGTGGCGTCGACGCTGGTGGGGCGTGGCGATGGCCTGGCTGGTCTGCGTTGTCGGCTGGACCTGGGTGATGGTCATTCCTGATCGCTATCAGGCAACCGCACGCGTCTACGTCGATACACAGACGTTGCTGAAGCCCCTGTTGTCGGGGCTCGCAGCCGAGCCCAATGTTGAGCAACAGATCAAGCTCATGACCCGCCAGCTGGTCAGCCGCCCCACGCTTGAAAAAGTGGCCCGCATGACCGACCTGGATGTGAAGGCCAAAACGCCCGAACAAACCGAGGCCATGTTGAACGGCCTGGCGGAAAAGATTTCCATCGCCGACACCGGCAAGGAAAATCTTTATACGATCAGTTACCAGGACGCAAACGGAGAGCTGGCGAAGAAGGTCGTGCAGTCGTTGTTGACGATTTTCGTGGAAAGCAGCCTGGGAAAAACCCGCCAGGATATTTCGAGTTCGCAGCGTTTTATCGAAGAGCAGCTTCAGCAGTATCAGCAGAAATTGACCGATGCTGAAAACGCGCTCAAGGAGTTCAAGCAAAAACACATCGGCATGATGCCCGGGCAGGGGGGCGACTACTACGCCAAGCTCGCCGAAACGTCGGGCCAGTTGCGCCAGGCCCAGCTCGACCAGCAGGAAGCGGTGAACCGCCGGAACCAGCTCAAGCGTCAGCTGGAAGACGAGGAGCCCGAGTTGACCGCTGCGGCGGCCGCCGTGGCGACCAATGGAGAAATCGACGGACGCATCCAGGCGCTCGAAAAGCAGATGGATCAATTGCGTCTGCAATATACCGACCTGCACCCGGATATTCAGGCGACCAAACGTTTGATCGACAAACTTGAACAGCAGAAAAAGGTAGAGCTTGCGGCGCGCAAAGCCGACCCGGTCGGGGCAAAAATCCAGAATCCGGTATACCAGCAACTCACCATAGCCATTGCGGAAGCGGATGCCACGGTGGCCTCGCTCAACGCGCGGGTGGGCGAGTACCAGCGCCGCCTGAGTGAACTGCGCGGGGCGTCCAACATGATTCCGCAGGTCGAGCAGGAATATACCCAGCTGACCCGAGATTACGATGTTTATCGGCAGAACTACGATGCGCTGCTCAAGCGCCGCGAGTCCGTCACCATGTCGGGCGAGGTCGAGAGCAAGACCGATACAGTCGATTTTCGCGTGATTGATCCGCCTTTCGTACCCAGTCAGCCAGCATGGCCTAACCGCCCGCTTTTGCTCTCCATGGTCACGCTTGCTGGGTTGCTCGCAGGGGTGGCACTGGCTTTTGTATTGAGCCAGCTGCGCCGCACTGTGACGGATCGTCGTGCTTTGCGGGAGCTCACGGGCCTGCCCTTGCTGGGCGCGGTGTCCCGGGTTGAAACCGACGAAACCAAGCGCCGCAAACGCAAAGGTTTGCTGACTTATCTTGCGGCGCTGGGTAGCCTGATTGCGGCCTATGGGGGCGTGATGATCCTGCAACTGGTCATGTCCCGAGCGGGCTAGGAGAACACATGAGCATTATCGAAAAGGCAGCAGGCAAGATAGGCACCGGGGCACCGCGTGCAACGCCGGCCCCTTCGGCAGGGCAGGTGCCCGACGCCAGCGTGATCGAGCAGGCACTCGCCAAGCAGCAGACTCGGCAGGCTCCCTTTGTGGCCACGCCCATCGAGCCTATGTTTGTGTCGCCAGAAGTCGACGAGCCAGCAGAGGGTAACAGTCGGGTGCAGTCGATCAACCTGGCGCGTCTGCACCGCATGGGTGTGGTCGCGCCCGACGCAGAGAAATCGCAGATTGCAGAAGAGTTCCGTATCATCAAGCGGCCGCTGATTGCCAACGCATTCGGCCAGGGAGCTGCGCGTGTCAAGAACGGTAACCTCATCATGGTGACCAGCTCCCTGCCGGGTGAAGGCAAGAGCTTTTGCGCGATCAATCTGGCTATTTCGATGGCGATGGAAATGGATCGCACCGTGCTGTTGATTGACGCAGACGTGGCCAAACCCCGTGTGCCTGAATATCTGGGTATCGACGTCGACAAGGGCTTGCTGGATGTGCTCCAGGACAAGGATCTGAAGCTTTCTGACGTGCTGGTCAAAACCGATATCGCCAAGCTCACCGTGTTGCCCGCGGGGCGGACTTACAAACGGGCGACCGAACTGCTGGCGAGTGCGGCGATGACCCGGCTGATCGAAGATATCGGGAACCGTTATCCAGACCGTATAATCCTGTTTGACTCTCCGCCGCTGTTGGCGACCAGTGAATCCAGCGTGCTGGCCACGCACATGGGGCAGATCGTGATGGTGGTCGAGGCCGAAAAAACCTCACAAGAGGCCGTCCGAGAAGCGCTGTCGCACATTCAGTCTTGCGAAGTGGTGGGCATGTTGCTGAACAAGACCACGCCCACGCCGGGTGCGGACTACTACTATGGTTACTATGGCAGTTACGGTAAGTAAAGCCCTGGCCCGAGGGGCCAGGAAAACGGTGCGAACCGGACAAGCTCCCCTGGCGGGAGCTTTTTCTGTTTTCATGGCGTTCGCATTTTCGTCGACGGCACACGCGCTGGACTGGCGTATTTCGCCTGGCCTCGGCGCGACTGCGGTCTATACGGACAACGCGAACCAGAGCGAAAACAATCCAGAAGACTCGCTGAGCTTGAGTGTGACACCGAGTGTCAGTCTGACCTCGACCGGGTCGGAGCGGGTGACGGCGAGCCTGTACTACAGCCTGACCGGAGTATCCCGTTTTGGCGAGGATCAGAGTAACGATGTTTTTCATGGACTGGGTGCGCTTGGCAGGGTTGAAGTCATCGAGGATTTTTTCTTCATCGAGGGCTCGGCTAACGTCTCGCAAAACCTGATTTCGCTGTTTGGTTCGCCGGCCGATGCTACGGTTAACGATACGAACCGGGCGACGACAGGGGTCTACTCGCTCAGTCCGTATCTGGTCAAACGGTTGGGTACCTTTGCCAGTGTGCAGGCACGGTTGACGACTGGGGGCGCAATCTTTGGTGACGACGCAGCGTCAAACTCCACCACGAATTCCTTCTCGGCCGGACTAACTAGCGGGAGCCGTTTCAAGGATTTGAGCTGGGGCGTGAATTATTCGATCCGCGAGGCCAGCAACAGCGGAAGCACCGCCGATTCCACTTTTGAGCGTGCCACGCTGTCGCTCGGTTATGCGCTCACACGCAAATTCCGCGTATTTGCGACCTATGGCGAAGACCGGAACGACTACATCAGTGCATCGAATGTAGACGGCCGTTCATATAGTGCAGGATTTGGCTGGGTGCCCAATCAGCGTATCAGTCTGGAAATGAGTGCGGGAGAACGCTATTTTGGCCGCACGTTTAACCTGTCTGGCACCTACCGGGGGCGTACCTCCAGTTTCAACGTGCGTTATTACGAGGATGTAAGTGACATTACCCAGCGCTTGATTGAGGACAGCGGGCGGATTTTCTTTGTGTGCGGCAATAGATTGTTTGAGCGGCCCGATTTCACGCCGCCGCCAAACCAGACAAACTGTAGTCCGCCACTGAGCGGTTTGCAGATTGCACAAAGCTTGTCCCAGTATGGGATACCTTTATCCGATCTGATTGCACTGGGCCTTGTTGATCTGGTGCTCAACGATGGGATATTCATTACCAAAAATCTGAGCGCAGGCTGGTCGTGGCAGCTCAGTACCCGGACCAGTCTGGGGGTGTCGGTTTTCGATACGCGCCGTTTGTATCAGGCGATCAGCAATGCGGAAGATCATTCGCGTGGTGTCAACAGCACGCTCAGCTATCGTCTGACTCCGCGTACCAGTGCCAATGGTTCGTTGAGTTTCATCCGTAACAGCGCGACTTCCGCTTTGCTGGGAACGCCAAAGCGAGACGACAACACCGCCAGCTTGAATCTGGGGATGAGCCACCAATTTGGCAAAGACCTGAGCGGCGCGTTGAATTTCCGTCATCAGCAGCGGGATTCAAACACCGCCAACGCCGATTTCACCGAGAACAGTATCTCCGCCTCGATGAATATGCGCTTCTGAGCTGTGGCATCCCCATGGCATAGCCGTTGCTTCGTGTGTCAGCATTTGCCTGACATGCTCCACTAGATCGGATTGCCCATGTACGAAGACTACTATCGCTTCAGTGCCAAGCCTTTTCAACTGAATCCCGACCCGCGTTTTTTCTTCGGGTCGAAAGGGCACAAGCGTGCGATGGCTTACCTGGATTACGGACTGTCGCTGGGTGAGGGCTTCATCGTCATCACCGGGGAAGTGGGGGCCGGCAAGACCACGCTGGTGCGCAATCTCTTCCGTCAGCTGGAAGCGCACAACCTGGTGGCGGCGCAGCTCGTCTCGACCCAGCTCGACGCCGAGGACACGCTGCGCAGCGTAGCGGCCTCATTTGGCTTGCAGCACGAAGGGCTCTCCAAATCCGCCCTGCTGAAAAATCTGGAAGATTTTCTCGGTGCGGCGACGCGGCAGGGCAAGCGCGTGCTGCTGGTGGTCGACGAAGCGCAGAATCTGACCCAGCGCGCCGTCGAAGAGCTGCGGATGCTGTCCAATTTCCAGAATAATGAACGCTCGCTGATCCAGACTTTCTTGCTGGGGCAGCCGGAGTTTCGCGGCATTCTGCAAAGCCCCGACATGCAGCAGCTGCGTCAGCGGGTGGTGGCGTCGTATCACCTGGGCCCGCTTGATCCGGACGAGACGCGCGGCTATATCGAGCACCGCCTGCATACCGTGGGCTGGCAGGGGGTGCCGAGTTTCGACGAAGGCGCGTTTGCCGCGCTGCACCGCTTTACCGGCGGTATTCCGCGCCGCATCAACACCACCTGCGACCGTCTGCTGCTGTTCGGATTTCTCGAAGAAAAAAGCCATTTCAGCGAAGCCGAGGTCAACGAGGTGATCGCGGATCTCAAGAACGAGGTGGCGCATCAGGACTTTCACGGCGCAACCGGCGTGGCTTCGCGTGCGGTGGCTGGCGGGGATGCGATCGGTAGCGACGAGATCGTGCGGCTGGTGACGCGTATCGAGCAGGTGGAGCGTTCGGTGAACCGCATCCTGCCGATCGTGCGCAAAATCCTTTACACCGTGAGCGAGCGTCATGCTGCCGGCGACGATGGCGATGCCGGCGCGCATGAATTCACTCACTGAACGGACTCCAGGCTGAATCATGACCCAGGTTTTGTGCGTTGCCGGGGCCCGGCCCAATTTCATGAAGATCGCCCCGGTGATGGCGGCGTTTGCTGAAACCGGTATTGCCGCGCAGTTGCTGCACACGGGTCAGCATTATGACGCGGCGATGAGCGACAGTTTTTTTGCGGATCTGGGCATCCCGCAACCGGATCATCATCTCGAAGTCGGGTCGGCCAGCCACGCCGTGCAGACAGCCGAGGTGATGAAGCGTTTTGAGCCTGTACTGAACAGTGTGCAGCCGCAGGCCGTGCTGGTGGTGGGCGACGTGAATTCCACCATTGCCTGTGCGCTGGTGGCAGCCAAGCGCGGAGTGCGTGTGATCCACGTGGAGGCCGGTCTGCGCAGCTACGACCGAATGATGCCCGAGGAAATCAACCGGGTGCTCACCGACCAGCTCTCCGATCTGCTGTTCACCACCGAAAAAAGCGCGCTCGCCAACCTTGCGCGCGAAGGTATCGACGCCGGCCGCGTAGTGTTCGTTGGCAACGTGATGATCGATACCCTGCACCGCAACCTGGAACGTGCCGTGCCCGCAGCGACCACGCTGGGCGCGACGCTGGCGGAATACGCCGTACTCACCTTGCATCGCCCGTCCAACGTGGACGACCCCGAGACGCTGGCGGCGCTGCTGGGTGTCATCGCAGAAATCAATCGCCGTGTTCCGGTGGTGGCCCCGCTGCACCCGCGCACGCGCGCAAACATCGAAAAATTCGGCCTCACCGACAAGCTCGATGGGCTGCGGGTGTTGCCGCCCGTGGGTTATCTGGAAATGCTCGGCCTGATGCGCGATGCGAAACTGGTGCTCACCGATTCCGGCGGCCTGCAGGAGGAAACCACCGCACTGGGCGTGCCCTGCCTCACCCTGCGGGAGAACACAGAGCGCCCGATCACGATCGCCGAGGGCACCAACACCCTGGTGGGCCCGCACCCCGATGCCATCCGGGCAGCGTTTGAAGACGTTATGGCCCACGGCGGCAAGCGCGGCCGCATCCCCGAATACTGGGACGGGCGTGCCGCCATGCGCATCGCCCACACGCTGAAGGATTGGCTGCCGATGCAGAAAGGACTCAGGGCCGCGTAATGAAAAATGCCATGTCCATCGACGTCGAGGATTATTTCCAGGTCTCCGCCTTTGCGCCGCACATCCGGCGGGAAGACTGGGACAGCCTGCCGTGCCGCGTCGAACGCAATATGGACGTGATCCTGGGCTTGCTCGACGAGGCCGGAGCCCGCGCCACCTTTTTTACCCTGGGCTGGATTGCAGAGCGTTATCCCCAGGTGGTGCGCCGCATCGTGGCGGATGGCCATGAACTCGCCAGCCATGGGTATGGCCACCAGCGTGCACACGATCTCAGCCCCGCTGCATTCCGCGATGACATCGTGCGTGCCAAAGGCATACTGGAAGACATCGGCGGGGTGGGCGTGCGGGGTTATCGTGCGCCGAGTTTTTCGATCAACCACAGCAACTGGTGGGCGGTGAGCGAGCTGGAAAATGCCGGCTACGTGTACAGCTCCAGCATCTACCCGGTCAAACACGACCACTACGGCATGCCGGATGCGCCGCGCTTTCCGCATCGGCCCAATGGTGAAACGGGCATCCTCGAACTGCCGCCGACCACTGTGCCGATGATGGGCCGCAATTGGCCCGCGGCCGGCGGCGGCTGGTTCCGGCTGCTGCCGTATTCGATGTCGCGCTGGATGCTGCGCCGTGTCAACGAACAGGACCGCGCCCCGTGCATGTTCTATTTCCATCCGTGGGAAGTCGACGCCGAGCAGCCACGCCAATCCGGACTGTCGGCCAGGACGCGCTTCCGGCATTACGTCAATCTGCAACGTATGCCGGGCAGACTGCGCCAGTTGTTCAACGATTTTGAATGGGATCGCGTCGATCGCGTTTTCCTCACCCCGCAGTGAACATGCCTGTCGAAACCTTGGCCCCGCCCTCTGTCGGGGGTGCCGTCAGTGTCCGCGTGCTGGCCGATAAGGATCGTGCGCGCTGGGACGATTACGTGCTCGCGCATCCTGACGCCAGCTTCTTTCATCGGTCGGGGTGGCAGCCGGTCATCCAGAAGGCGTTTGGCCACCGCACGCATTTCTTGCTTGCAGAACGCGCCGACGAGATCGTTGGCGTGCTGCCGCTGGCCGAAATCAGGAGCCGCCTGTTCGGGCATAGCCTGGGGTCGCTGCCGTTTTGTGCCTACGGTGGCATCGTCGCCGACGACGCTGAAGCGCGTCGTGCCCTCGACAGCGCCGCGCAGGCGCTGGCGGTTCGGCTGAAAGTCGGTGCGCTCGAATATCGCAGCCAGACCGCGCAGCATCCCGACTGGCCGACCAAATCGCTGTATGTCACGTTCAAACAGGCGATCCAGCCCGAAGTCGAAGCCAACATGAACGCCATTCCCAGAAAGCAGCGCGCCATGGTCAGAAAGGGGATCAAGGCAGGTCTGGCAGGCGAGATCGACACCGATACCGAGCGCTTCTTCAAGGCATATTCCGCCAGCGTGCATCGTCTGGGCACGCCGGTTTTTTCACGTCAGTTCTTTCGCCTGCTCAAGGCCGAATTCGGCGACGACTGTGAAGTGCTCAGCATCGTGCGCGATGGTGAACTCATTGCCAGCGTGATGTCGTTCTACTTCCGCGATGAGGTTCTGCCTTATTACGGCGGCGGCACCGATGCCGCGCGGGCAGTCGCCGGCAACGATTTCATGTACTGGGAGCTGATGCGGCGTGCGTGCGAGCGCGGGCTCAGGGTGTTTGATTTCGGGCGCAGCAAGCAGGGCACCGGTTCCTTCGATTTCAAGAAGAACTGGGGCTTCGAGGCAACCCCGCTGCATTACGAATATTTCCTGGTGGCCGACAAGGCCATGCCGGACATCAATCCGCTCAATCCCAAATACCGCCTTTTCATCCAGGCCTGGAAAAAGCTGCCTTTGCCGCTGGCCAACCTGATCGGGCCACATCTCGTCAAACAGCTCGGGTGAACATGAAGCCGGGCCTGCTGTTCCTCGCGCATCGCATTCCGTTTCCGCCCAACAAGGGCGACAAGATCCGTTCGTTCCATCTGCTGCGGCATCTGTCGCAGCACTACGCCATTCATCTGGGCGCGTTTGTCGACGACCCGCAGGACTGGCAATACGCCGATGCGCTCGCGCCGTATTGTGCGTCCGTGAAACTGGTGCCGCTGCATCCCCGTCGTGCCAGGCTGGGGAGCGTGTCCGGTTTGCTGACCGGCGAGGCACTGACCCTGCCGTATTACCGCCACGCCGGGCTCAAGGCCTGGGCGTTTGCGCTGGCAGCGGCCGGCACTGTCACGCACGGGCTGGCGTTTTCTTCCGCCATGGCGCAGTTCATGCCGCCGTTGCAAAAACGCGTGCTCGACATGGTCGATGTCGATTCCGACAAATGGACGCAATACGCGCCCACCCAGCGCTGGCCGCTGTCCTGGGTCTATGCGCGCGAAGGCCGCAAGCTGGCCGAGTGGGAAGCGCAGGTGACCCGGACATTCGATGCCACCCTGCTGGTGTCGCCCCAGGAGGCCGCCTTGCTGCAGGCCCGGGTTCCGGCGGTGGCAGACCGGGTGGGCGCGTTCGAAAACGGCGTCGATGCCGAATATTTCTCACCCGGGCGCGGGTATGCGTCGCCGTTCAACCCCGCCGAGCAGGCCATCGTCTTTACCGGGGCCATGGACTACTGGCCCAACGTCGATGCGGTTACCTGGTTTGCCGAACGCATGTTTCCGGCCATTCATGACGCCCTGCCCGGTGCGCGTTTCTATATCGTGGGCAGCCGTCCGGGCGAGCCGGTGTTGTCGCTGGCCCGCCAGCCGGGCGTGACCGTGACCGGCAGCGTGCCGGACGTGCGCCCCTACCTGGCACATGCTGCCTGCGCCGTGGCCCCGCTGCGCATTGCGCGCGGCGTGCAGAACAAGGTGCTCGAAGCCATGGCGATGGCGTGCCCCGTGGTCACCAGTCCGCAGGCGGCCGAAGGCATCCGTGCAGAGGCCGGCCGGGATTTCACCCTGGCGCACGACGCACCCGAATTCGCGGCCTGTGTCATTGCCCATGCCCGCCAGCCGCAGCGGAATACCCATGCGCGTGCCTGCATCCTCGAACGCTATGACTGGACGCGCAATCTGGCTGCGGTGGAGGCGACCCTGCGCGCCCAGGCGCAGCTCCGCCCCTCGCTGGAGACCTGCCCCGTATGACTGCCCTGTCTGAGCCGATGCCGAAGCCTGCAACCGCCTGGAAACCCGCCGGCTTCGCCCTGCTGGCGGTGCTGGCCGTATTGTTCGGCCTGCTGTGGCCCACCTTTTTCTCGATGGCAGAAGTGTGGGAGCGCTCGGAAACCTTTGCGCACGGCTATCTCATCTTTCCCATCAGCCTGTGGCTGATCTGGCGTCGTCGCGACGTGCTGGCGGACATCACGCCCCGGGCTGACGGGCGTGGTTTGCTGGCACTGGGCGTCGCCGCAGCGGGCTGGCTGCTGGCCGATGCCGGCAGCGTCAATGTCGTCGCGCAATACGCCTTCATTGCCATGCTGATTGCGGCGGTGTGGGCAGTACTGGGCTGGGCCGTGGTGTGGGCGCTGTTCTTCCCGCTGATGTTCCTGTTCTTTGCCGTGCCGGTGGGCGAATTCCTGATCCAGCCGCTGATGGGCGTGACCGCCGACTTCACCGTGGCCATGCTCCAGCTCACCGGCATTCCGGTCTACCGCGAAGGCATGTTCTTCAGCATCCCCAGCGGCGATTGGTCGGTGGTCGAGGGGTGTTCGGGCCTGCGTTACCTCATCGCCTCGGTCACCCTCGGCGTGCTCTACGCCTACCTCACCTACCGCTCGTGGCAACGCCGCGTGCTGTTTTCGGTGGCGGCACTCATCGTGCCGGTCTTTGCCAACAGCGGCCGCGCCTACATGATCGTGATGATCGCCCACCTGTCCGACATGAAACTCGCGCTCGGTGTCGATCATTACATCTACGGCTGGGCATTTTTCGGCTTCGTCATGCTGCTGCTGTTCTGGATCGGCAGTTTCTGGCGCGAAGACGACCAGCCCGAACCCGTAGCGCCCGCGCGGACGCTGCGCTCGTCCGGTGCCCCCCGCCTTGGCGTGGGCACGGCGGCCGCGCTGGCGGTGCTGCTGATTGCGCTGGGGCCGGCATACGCCTGGTGGCTGTTGTCACGGCCGCTGCCCGCCATGCCGGCCCTGGCGGCGACGGCTAGCGGCGGCTGGCAGCCCGCCACCGCGTTCACCCCCTGGGTGCCGCACTGGGTCGGGGCCGACCGGCAACTGCGCGAGTCGTTTGTGCGGGACGGACAAGCGGTGCTGCTGGAGATCAATTACTACGCCGCCCAGCGTCAGGACGCCGAACTGGTGAACTCGCAGAATTTCATGATCAAGCAAAAAGATACGCACTGGTCGAACGTGGGCGAAACGCTGACCACGGCAGAAATTGCCGGACAGCCCCACCCGGTACGGCAGGCGAAAATGCGCGGCGCGGACGGCCAGCGCCTGCTGGTGTGGCAATGGAACGTGGTCAACGGTCGGCCTACCGTGAACGATCAGCTGGCCAAGCTGGTGCTGGCGTTCGACCGTGTGCGCGGCGCGCGCGACGACGGGGCCTCGGTGCTGATCGCCACGCCGTACGACGACGCTGAATCGATCGACGCTGCGCGTGCCACGCTGGCGCGTTTTGCTGCCGACATGCAGCCGGTCATCGCCCGCGCGCTGGCCACGGTCGAGGCCCCGTGACGACACACGTCGTCCACGTCGTCCACCGCTTCGATACCGGCGGCATGGAAAACGGCATGGTCAACCTGTTCAACACCCTGCCGCCCGAGCGCTTTCGCCACACCGTGATTGCGCTTACCGACTACAGCGATTTCCGTCAGCGCATCCACGCGCAGGCGGTCGATTTTCACGCGCTGCATCGCGCACCGGGGCGTGGCCTGGGTTGGACCAAACGGCTGTGGCGGCTGTTGCGCGATCTCAAGCCCGATCTGCTGCACACCCGCAACCTGGCGGCGCTGGAAGCGCAATTCGTCGCGGCGGCGGCAGGCATCCGCGCCACCGTGCACGGCGAACACGGGCGCGACGTATTCGATCTCTACGGCCAGAACTGGAAATACAACCTGTTGCGCCGCGCCGCGCGGCCTTTTGTGTCGAATTACATTGCCGTCAGCCGCGATCTCGAAACCTGGCTGCGCCTCTCGATCGGCGTGCCGCCGCGCAAGCTGCACCAGATTTACAACGGCGTCGATCATGCAAAGTTTTCGCCGCGCGCCGGCGCGCGTCCGCCGGTCTTGCCCGAAGGCTTTGCCGGCGACGACAGCCTCGTCTTCGGCTCGGTGGGACGGATGGTCGAAGTCAAGGACTACCCCACACTGGTCGAGGCCTATATCCAGTTGCATCGGAGCGCCCCCGCGTTGGCAGCCGGCACGCGGCTGGTGATTGTGGGTGAGGGCCCCGCGCGCGCCGACTGCCAGCGTCGGTTCGACGCCGCCGGCCTCGCCGGGTACGCCTGGTTGCCGGGGGAGCGCCACGACATCGCCGCGCTGATGCAAAGTTTCGATGCGTTTGTGCTGCCGTCCAAAAACGAAGGCATTTCCAATACCATCCTGGAAGCGCTCGCCAGCGGTTTGCCCGTCGTTGCCACGGCGGTGGGGGGTAACGTCGAACTGGTCGACGACGGCGTCAACGGGCGGCTGGTGAAAGCCGGCGACGCCGCGAGCATGGCACAAGCCTTGCTAGATTATTGCGAAGCGCCCGACACCCTGCGCAGCCACGGCGAAGCGGCACGGGGCGAAGCGGAAGCGCGTTTCAGCATCCCGGCCATGGCCGAGGCGTATGCCACGGTTTACGATCACACCCTGGGCCGCTGGAAGGCGACCGACGCGCGCGAAAACTCGACAGGAACCTGACAACACCATGTGCGGCATTACCGGCATTTTCGACACCCGCGACGCGAGCGAAATCTCGCAGGCATTACTGCATCGCATGAACGAAACCCAGTTCCATCGCGGCCCCGACGAAGGTGGCCTGCATCGGGAACCGGGGGTGGGGCTGGGTCATCGGCGGTTGTCGATCATCGACTTGTCGACCGGCCAGCAGCCGCTGTTCAACGAAGACGGTTCGGTCGTCGTCGTGTTCAACGGCGAAATCTACAATTTCCAGGAACTGGTGCCCGAACTCGAAGCGCTGGGACACACCTTCCGCACGCATTCCGACACCGAAGTCATCGTCCACGCCTGGGAGGCCTGGGGCAAGGCCTGCGTCGCGCGCTTTCGCGGCATGTTCGCGTTTGCGCTGTGGGATCGCAACCAGCAGACCCTGTTTGTGGTGCGCGACCGTTTCGGCGTGAAACCGCTGTATTACGCGTTTCTGGAGTCCGGCGAATTCCTGTTTGGCTCGGAGCTGAAATCGCTGATGGCGCATCCCGGCCTCGCGCGCGATATCGACCCGCTGGCGGTGGAGGAATATTTTGCCTACGGCTACGTGCCCGAGCCGCGCACCATCTTCAAGCGCGTCTACAAGCTGCCGCCCGGGTTCACGCTGACGCTCAAGCGCGGCGAGCCGCGCGCGCTGCCGAAACAGTATTGGGACATGCCGTTCACCCCGGTGGCGGTCAAGAATGAGGCCGACGCCGAGGCCGAACTGATCGCGCGGATGCAGGAATCGATTCGGCTCCGCATGATCGCCGACGTGCCGCTGGGCGCGTTCCTCTCGGGCGGCGTGGATTCCAGCGCCGTGGTGGCGATGATGGCCACGCAGTCGAAAACCCCGGTGAATACCTGCTCGATCGGCTTCGACGACCCGGCGTTCAATGAAATCGAATTCGCGCAGCAGGTCGCCGACCGCTACAAAACCGCGCACCACGTCGAAACCGTCGCCTCCGACGATTTCAGTCTGGTCGACAAACTCGCCAACGTGTACGACGAGCCCTACGCCGATTCTTCCGCGCTGCCGACCTACCGCGTCTGCGAACTGGCCAGAAAGCACGTGAAAGTGGCGCTCTCCGGCGACGGCGGCGACGAGCACTTTGCCGGCTACCGGCGCTATCGCTGGTTCCGTTACGAAGAACGCATGCGTGCTGCGCTGCCGCTGATGCTGCGCCGGCCCATTTTTGGCGCGCTCGGCAAGCTCTACCCCAAGGCCGACTGGGCCCCCAAGGTGTTCCGCGCCAAAACCACCTTCGAGGCGCTTGCGCGCGATACGGTGGAGGGCTATTTTCACGGCGTGTCGCTGCTCTCGGACGCGCAGCGCAAGGCGCTGTTCTCGCCCGCGTTCAAGCGCGAACTCCAGGGCTACGAAGCGGTGGAAGTGCTGCGCCGTCATGCAGCAGTGGCCCCCACCGACGACCCGCTTTCGCTGGTGCAGTACCTCGACATGAAAACCTATCTCGTCGGCGACATCCTCACCAAGGTCGATCGCGCGAGCATGGCGCACGCGCTCGAAGTGCGCGAACCCCTGCTCGACCACGAACTCATGGGCTGGGTGTCGGGCCTGCCCACCGATCTGAAGCTCAACGGCACCGAAGGCAAATACCTGCTCAAAAAAGCAATGGAACCCTACCTGCCGCACGACGTGCTCTACCGCAAGAAAATGGGCTTTTCCGTGCCGCTGGCCGCCTGGTTCCGGGGGCCGCTCGCCGCCACCATCCGCGCGGTGGTGCTGGGCGAACGGCTGGCGTCCACCGGGCTTTTCAACCAGGGCTATCTGCGCGAGGTGGTCGAAGCGCACCAGTCCGGCCGCCGTGATTACTCGGTGATTCTGTGGACGGTGCTGATGTTCGACGCCTTCCTGGGTCAGGTGCTGGGGCTGAACGAAAACGAGCGGCAGGCGGCATGAAGATCCTCCACGTCTTCGACCACACCCTGCCGCTGCACTCCGGCTACACCTTCCGCAGCGCGGCCATCCTGCGCGAGCAGAAAAAACTCGGCTGGGAAACGCATCACCTGTCCGGCCCCAAGCAGCTGAACTGCACCGTGGCGGAAGAAGACGCCGACGGCCTGCATTTCTATCGCACGCCGAAGCCGGCGGGCCTGCTGGCAAAGCTGCCCGGCGGCGATCCGTTTGCGGTGATGGGTGCCATCGAAAAACGCCTGCTGCCACTGGCGCGCGATCTGCAACCCGACGTGATTCACGCGCATTCGCCCGTGCTCGACGGTATCCCCGCCATTCGTGTTGGCAGAAAACTCGGCATCCCGGTGGTCTATGAAATCCGCGCCTTCTGGGAAGACGCGGCGGTCGATCACGGCACCACGCGCGAGGGCAGCCTGCGCTACAAGCTCACCCGCGCGCTGGAAACCTGGGCGGTGAAACACGCCGACGCGGTGACCGTGATCTGCGAAGGCTTGCGCAGCGATCTGGTGGCGCGTGGCATTGCTCCGAACAAGATCACGGTGATCCCCAACGCGGTCGATATCGACAAATTCGAAGTGGGTGGCCGCGCCGACCCCGAACTCAAACTCAAGCTGGGCCTGGGGAATAGCCGCGTGCTCGGCTTCATCGGCTCGTTTTACGCCTACGAAGGCCTTGATCTGCTGGGGGCGGCGCTGCCCGCGATCCTCAAGCACGCCCCCGACGTGAAACTCTTGCTAGTAGGCGGCGGCCCGCAGGACGCGGCGCTGAAGCAGCAGGTGATGGCGCTCGATCTCAAGGACAAGGTGATTTTTACCGGCCGCGTGCCGCACGGCGACGTGAACCGCTATTACGATCTGGTCGACGTGCTGGTGTATCCGCGTCACCCTATGCGGCTGACCGAACTGGTGACGCCGTTAAAGCCATTGGAGGCGATGGCGCAGGGGCGGCTCATGGTCGCGTCGGATGTGGGTGGTCACAAGGAACTGATCCAGGACGGCAAGACAGGCGTGCTGTTCCGCGCCGGGCAGGCGGGCGATCTGGCGAGCAAAGTGGTGGCCCTGCTGAAATACGAACAGGGCTGGGAGGCGCTGCGAAAAAACGGCCGTCGCTTCGTCGAAACCGAACGCAACTGGGCGGCGAGCGTGGCCCGCTATCAGGGTGTGTACGGCAGCCTGATGAAGCCGCCCCGGGAGGCTTTCGTTGGCTGAACTGGTGGTGTTCAGTTCGCTGTTTCCCAGCGCGGCGCGGCCCGGCGCGGGGCTCTTCATCCGCGAGCGCATGTTCCGCGTGGCGCGGCATCGGCCGCTGGTGGTGGTGTCGCCGCAGCCCTGGTTTCCGGGGCAGGGGCTGATTCGCCGGTTTCGGCCCGGCTACCGGCCCATGGCCCCGGCGGTCGAAACCCAGCAGGGCATCACGGTCTACCATCCGCGTTTTCTGTCCGTTCCGGGTTTGCTGCGCAGGTTCGATGGCTGGGCCATGGCACTGTCGAGCTATTGTCTGATGCGGCGCTTGCGCAACGCCGGTGCGCGGCTCATCGACGCGCATTTTGCCTACCCCGACGGCGAGGCCGCCACCCGCTTGGGGCGCTGGCTGAGGCTGCCGGTGACGATCACCCTGCGCGGCACCGAAGTGCCGCACAGTCGCAATCCTGTTTTGCGTCCACGCCTGGCGCGGGTGCTGGCCACGGCAACGCGCATCTTCAGCGTGTCGGATTCGCTGCGCCGCCTGGCGCTGGAACTGGGGGCATCCCCCGGGAAAACCGAAGTGGTCGGCAACGGGGTGGATACCCGTGTATTTCATCCTGTCGACCGGCACGCGGCACGGCAAAAGTTCGGCCTGCCGGACGAGGCCAAGGTACTGATTTCTGTCGGCGGGCTGGTCGAGCGCAAGGGCATGCACCGGGTGATCGAGGCGCTGCCGGCGCTGTTGAAGCGGCATACTGACCTGCATTACCTCATCGTCGGCGGGGCCAGCCCCGAGGGCGACATGCGGGCCGAACTCGAAGCGCAGGCGGCCCGGCTGAAGGTGCGTGACCGTGTGCATTTTCTCGGCGCGCTGCCGCCGGTCGAACTCAAGTGGCCCTTGTCCGCAGCGGATGTCTTTGTCCTGTCGACGCGCAACGAAGGCTGGGCCAACGTATTCCTCGAAGCCATGGCCTGCGGCCTGCCGGTCGTCAGCACCGACGTCGGCGGCAACGCCGAAGTGGTGTGCCGCCCTGAACTCGGCCGCATCGTGCCATTTGGCGATGCGCCTGCGCTGGAACGCGCACTCGACGACGCGCTGGGTCACCCGTGGAACCGCGAAGCGATCCTGGCCTACGCGCACGACAACCAGTGGGACAAGCGGGTGGCGCAGCTGCTGCGGGCGTTTGCAGAGGTGCTGGATCGCCACGAAGCCACAGCGAAATGGGTGTGGGAATGAGCGTGCCGGCGTGGTTGGCGCGCAGCATTTTCAGGGCGCAGGAGGCGGCGCTGTCGCGACCGACGTTCAAGGTGCTGGCCGAACTGGAGCGCAGTCAATGGCTGGGCCCTGCGGAGATGGCCGAACTCCAGCGGCAGCGCTTGAATCGCTTATTGTCGGGCGCGTTGGCGCACAGCCCATGGCACGCCGAGCGGCTGCGTGCAGCGGATCTGGCCGACATGGTGGAGGCCGGCGAGGCAAGGCTGGCCGATCTTTCCAGATTGCCCACCATGAACAAGGCAGACGCGAGGGCCAACGTCGATCGCCTGGTCTGGCGCGCCGCGCCCGGCGGCGTGTTCCCCTATACGACGGGGGGGTCGAGTGGCGAACCGCTGATTTTTCATTTTGGGCGGGCCCGACAGGCAGCCGATGCCGCCGGGCGGCTGCGCGCGCGGCGCTGGTGGGGAGTGGAGCCGGGGGCGCGGGAAGTGTATTTGTGGGGCGCGCCGGTCGAACTCTCGAAAACCGACCGCATCAAGACCTTGCGCGACCGGCTGGTGAACCAGCTGCTGCTGAATGCGTTTGAAATGTCGGCCGCCAGCATGGATGACTATCTGGAGGCGCTGGTGCGCTGGAACCCCTGTGCGATCTACGGCTACGCCAGCAGTCTGGCGCTCCTCGCCGCGCATGCCGAGGCGCGCGGAGTGTCGCCCAGGCTCCCCGCACTGCGGGTGGTGGCGGCCACGGGCGAGCCGCTGTTCCCGCACCAGCGTGAACTGATCGAACGCGTATTCGGAGTACCGGCGGCGGTGGAATACGGCGCGCGCGACGCGGGGCTGATGGCGCTCGAATCGCCCGACGGGGTTTTGTTGCAGATGAGCGAGACCCACCTCATCGAGGTGCTGGACGACGAGGGGAATCCGGCAGACGAAGGTGAAGCGGTCATTACCAGCCTGGTATCCGAGGCACAGCCTTTCATTCGCTATCGCACGGGCGACGTGGTGAAGACCCGTGGCCAACCCGATCCGGGTGGCCGGGGTTTGAGCGTGCTGGATGCCGTGGTGGGCAGGCAGACGGATTTTGTGGTGACGGCGGATGGCCGCATCATGCATGCGCTTGCGCTGATTTACGTGCTGCGCGCCACGCCCGGTGTCGCCCAGTTCAAGATCGTCCAGCAGGCGATCAACGAGATTGAAGTCTGGGTCGTGGCCGACTCAGCCTGGGCCGAGGTCAGCCGTGAGGCCGTTGTGTCTGGATTGCAGGCACGCCTTGGGCCGCAATGCCGCATTGCGCTGCGTCTGACCGAGCATATCCCGGCTGAACGCTCGGGCAAGCATCGCTACGTGGTGAGCCATGTGGATGCGCAAAGCCTTGCCGCTGCGGCTCCTGTATTCAACGAGGTTAATCATGGCGCTGCGTGATCTGCTCATCTTCGGGATAGTGTTTTTCGCCCTCCCTTTCGTGTTCAAACGCCCCTGGGTCGGCATCATGCTGTGGACCTGGCTGGCTTACATGAATCCGCATCGCCAAGCGTGGGGGGCGGCCTACGATTTTCCGTTTTCGATGCTGGTGGGCGTGGTCACCATCGCGACTTTTGCGATGACGCGTGACAAAAACAAGATGCTCTGGACGCGCGAGACGATCACGCTGGTGCTCTTCATCGTCTGGATGTTCATCACTTCGAAATTTGCTTTTTATCCCGACGTGGCGGCTTTGCAGTGGAACAAGGTCTGGAAGATTCACCTGATGATCTTTCTGGTTCTGATGCTTATCCGGAACCAGAAGCAGCTCAACTGGATGGTCTGGGTCATCGCGCTTTCCCTTGGCTATTACGGCGTCAAGGGCGGCATATTCACCATCATCCACGGGGGGCAATTCCGGGTGCAGGGGCCGGCAGATACCTTTATCGGCGGAAACAACGAAATGGCGCTGGCACTGGTGATGCTCGTGCCTTTGATACGCTATCTGCATCTACAGGCGACCCGTGGCTGGGAACGGTTGGGTCTGGCAGCAGCGATGGTGCTCACGGGCGTTGCGGCCATTGGCAGCCAGTCACGTGGGGCGCTCGTTGCAATGTTGCTGATGGGCTTGTTCCTGATCCTGAAATCGCGCAAGCGATTCGCCATGCTGTTTTATGGTGTGATTGGCATCGCCCTCGTCGTGACCATCATGCCGCAGGAATGGCGTGATCGCATGAACACGATCGAAACCTATCAGGAAGACAACTCGGCTCTGGGGCGGATCAACGCCTGGCATACCGCATTCAACGTCGCCAAATCGCGCATCACGGGCGGCGGCTACGAAATGTTCCAGGCACCGGTTTTCCGGGAATACGCACCCGAACCTTTCAGGGTGCACGACGTGCACAGCATCTATTTCGAACAGATCGGTGAACAGGGATTCGTCGGTTTCACACTCTGGATGCTGCTGGGCATTTTTACCTGGTTGCGTGCACGCCAGATCATACGTGTCTGCAAGAATGACCCCGAGCGGAAATGGGCTGCGGACCTTGCCGCCATGGTGCAGGTCAGCCTGGTTGGCTACGCGACAGGGGGCGCATTTCTGGGGCTGTCGTATTGGGATCTGCCCTACCACCTGATGGCGACGATCCTGCTGACAGCCAAGTTCTCGGGCGTTCTGGATCGCGATCGCCCCCCAGTTTTCGTTGCTACACCGAATACCCAGAATACTCGCTGGAGCCCCCATGCAAACCGGATTTGAAACCATCGGCAATGCCATTTTGACGCTGTACGACAACGGCAAGCCTATCCTCGTCACCGACCCCTGGTTTACCCCGCAGGCCTATTTCGGCAGTTGGGGGCAGTCTCACGAGATTCCGCCGCAGCAGCTCGCGGGCATTCAGGGGGCCGAGTATGTGTGGTTGTCGCATGGCCACCCGGACCATCTCAATCCTGAATCCCTGCCGCAATTCCAGGGCAAGACGATCCTGTTGCCGGATCATGTCGGCAAACGGATACACGACGATCTGGCAGGCCAGGGCCATACCATCAAGGTCATGGAGGATCGCCGCTGGTACCCGCTGTCCGAGCACATTCGCGTGTACTGCATCTCGGATCTGAACCAGGACGCCGTGCTGCTGGCGGATATCAATGGCCGGCTCGTGTTCAACCGCACGGACGCGTCCGATCACGGCTGGGAAAGTCATGTCCGCAGCATCATCAAACGTTACCCCGTGTCATTCATGATGGGATTGTCGAGCCGCTATGGCGATGCCGACATGATCAATTTTGTCGACGAGGACGGCGCGCGAATCGCGCCCGTTGAAGTCACCCCGGCGATAGGCAAACGCAACGCGCATCGCACTGAAACCGTCGGGGCGCGTTACTTCATCCCGTTCAGCTCGATGCACACCTATCAGCGGGAGGATTCGGCCTGGGCAAACATCTATCACACCAGCCTCGACGATTATCGCGTGGGGTTTGCGTCCGAAAAATGCGAAATGCTGCCCGCCTACGTGCGTTACGACTGCATGGACGACACCTGGGAGGCGATTCAACCCCGCGAGTTGCCGGTTGAGATCGTGCCCGCATCCGCCTTTGGCGATGACTGGGACGACAAGCTGGATGCAGAAGATCGCGCGCTGGCGACCCGGTATTTCCAGGCGGTCCAGCATCTCGGGACGCATCTTGATTTTGTCACGCTGCGGGTCGGCGGGGTCGACCACACCATCCGGCTGTCTGAGCGGAAATATAACCGTGGCGTCACCTTCGAGGCACCCCGCAACAGCCTCATGACGGCAATCCGCTATGAAGTCTTCGACGACATGCTGATTGCCAACTTCATGAAAACGACCCTGCACGGTGACTGGGGCGCGTCCCGGCTGTACCCGGATTTCACCCCTTATGTTGCCAAGTATGCAGACAACGGGCTGGCCAAATCGCGCGACGAACTCGACCGGTATTTTCGCCAGTATCGGGATCGAGCTGTACTCGACTATCTCAAGTGGACATTCGAAAAGCGTGCCGAGGGCATTTTCCGGCAGTACATTTCTGACGAAAGCTGGCTGCACCAAACGGCAAAAAAAGCCTACTGGTCCTACAAGAAACGCCTGCGCTGAAATCCGCTGCCGTCGATCAGGATGCGTGCTCTGCCAGCCAGCGTTCCAGCATCATCGTCACCCAGATCATGACGCCGTAATAATGGGCATGCGGCCCGCGCTGCATGGCCAGCATGTGGTCAAGATAGGCGGGCCGGATCCAGCCGCGCCGCTTGAAATCAGACAGGCTGTCGCCGACCAGTTCGCCCAGCGGGGCGTATTGCGTTGCCCAGACCCCAAAGGGCAAGCCGAAACCATGTTTGCTTTTGTGGATGATCTTTTCCGGCAGCAGATCGGCCAGGGCTTCCTTGAAGAACCAGCGCAGTTTCTGCCCGCGCACTTTGTAATCGACCGGGAGCTGGTTGGCAAAGGCCACCATGCGATCGTCGAGCAGGGGATATTTCACCTCGATGCCGGCCGCTTCGGTCATGGTGTTGACCTTGCGCAGGTCGTTGTCGGCCAGGGTGAATTTGAGGTCAAGGTGCATCATCCGGTTCAGATAGTGAGCGGAGTCGGTGCGTTCGTAGACCTCGACCAGGGCTGCGTCGGCTGTCGAAGGATCGACGGCATGGATGAAATCCCGTTCGAATATTTCGTCCAGCGGGGTGCGATGCAGGAAGTTGTAACTTTCCATGCGTAAAGGCAGGCCCATTTTTGCCTGCCGCACATAGCTGTTCAGTTTGGAGAGCGGGAAGCGGGAAGAGAGCCCAGGTAAATGGGCGATAGGCTCGATCAGACCCTGGCGCAGAAAAGCCGGGAGACGTTCGTAACGTTCAAACAGCCCCTGTTTTGCATAGCGCGCATTGCCCCCGAAAATCTCGTCGCCGCCATCCCCGGCCAGCATCCGCTCGAAACCGGCTTCGCGTGCGGCAAGCGCGCAGAAATACGTGGGCACGGCTGAGTCGTTACCAAACGGCTCGTCGTATTCGCGGGCAATCACGGGGATGGCCGTCACGATGTCTGCGGGCTTGAGATAGTACTCGTGCGCCCGGCTGCCATAGCGTTCCGCCGCACACCGCGCGTACGCCATTTCGTCGAATCCCTCGGCGTCGAAACCGATGGAAAAGGTATCGACCGGGGCCTGTCGAGCCGCAGTGAGCGCCCCAACGACCGTGGAACTGTCGGTGCCACCGGACAGAAACGCGGCGGTGGCCGGCGCATCTGCGTCGCGCACCGCTTGATCGAGAATCGAGCGGAACGCGTCGCGCTGCGGCTCGAAGCGGGTTTCGGTTGCGGTGTAGTCGGCTTGCCAGTAGAAGCGGGTGTCGAGCTGGCCGTTTTTCAGCACGGCGATCTGGCCCGGCAGCAGTTTGTGGACACCCTGATACAGACTGCGAGGCGCGGGTATGGTGTGGAAATAGAGGTAATCGTAAATGGCCTGCGGGTCGATGCTCTGGCCGATGGCCGGGTGGCTGCCGACCTGGCGTGCGCTGGTGGCGAAAACCAGTTGCCCTGCCCGCTGCGCGTAGCACAGACGCTCTGCCCCGATGCGGTCGAGCACCAGACAGGCTTTGCGTTTGGCAGGCTCCAGTACCGCAAAGGCAAAATTGCCCTGCACCCGGGCGGGCAGTGCTTCGCCGTGGCGCAGCCAGCCCTGGGCAATGGCCGCTGCGGGGCCCCGCTGTTGGGCCACTTCGGCCAGTTCTGCATCCGGGAAACGGGGGCGTCCGATCAGGGCAACGGCCAGACCGCTATCGCTGAACATATCGGCTTTGCCGACCCGCGACCGGGCGGCCAGCCCGAAGGATTGCGTGCTGTGTGCCTGAACCTCGGCATTCGGGGCCTGGCCTGCGGCCTGCTGCATGTGGTGGAGGAGTTCCTGGTGAGCACCGTGTTCCCCCAGCCAGCCAAAAATGCCATCCATAGTGTTTGGTATCTGAACGATGCAGGATAATGTTCGAGACTATAAGCGAGCACCGTGCCTGGCACGAATTCTGTATGTCGTGCTCCGTTCGAAAGCCGGTCAACAGGCTTTCAGGCGTCGACAACATAACGACACGCAAGCCATGAATTTGAGCGAATTATCCGTCAAGGTGAAAAAAACCCTGGCCTGGCATGGAGCCCGGCTTGTGAGAGGGGGACGTCACCTGGGCTGGGCCTGGCTGGGCCGGCCCGCAGACCGTCCCATCATCGTCGTCGGCTGTTCCCGCGCGGGCACTACCCTGGTGTACAAAACGCTTTCAGAAGCGAGCGAGATTGGAAGCCTGCAACGTGAAACCCACGACTGGTGGAGCGATCTGCATCCCCCGGCCGACAAGAACTGGGACACCCATGCGCTCGATGCTGCCGATGTACGCGCGGGTGATCGCGAAACGGCCAGCCGTTACTTCTATGCATGGACCGGGAAACATCGCTGGGTCGACAAGAACAATCAGAACGGCCTGTGCGTGCCCTACCTGCATGCGCTTTTTCCTGACGCCGTGTTTGTCTATGTGAAACGCAGCCCGGGCGACAACCTCAACTCGCTGATCGAGGGCTGGAAGAAACCGGACGAATTTGCGACCTGGTCGCAGTCGCTGCCCGCCTCGGTGGCGGTGGAAAACGGAACCCTCAGGCAGTGGTGCTTTTTTCTTGCCGCAGGCTGGCGCGACTATCTGCATGCGCCGGTGGAAGCGGTTTCCGCTTTCCAGTACGAAGCGATGAATCGCGCCATTCTCGATGCGAAGACAGGCATCCCGCCCGCGCAGTGGGTCGAGGTGTTTTACGAGGATTTTCTGCGCGACCCCGAGTCGACGTTCAGGCGGCTGTTCGAAGGCTGCGGTCTGCGTTTCGATGCGGCTGCGCGGGCGAACTGTGCCAGGGTGCTCGACGTGCCTTATAACGCCTTCTCCGAAATCCGGCTCGACAAATGGAAAGACGGCCGCAACCGCGAACGCATCGAACAGGTGTTGCCGCGTGTCGCCGGGGTGGCCGCACGTATGGGGTATCAGTGAGCGTGTGGGTTTTTGCGGGGCTGGCGCTGGCCGGGGTGTGGGGCGGCATGATGGCCGTCTTTGCCCGCCCGCTGCTGGCGCGCTGGCGCGAGCCGGTACTGCGCCATCCCGTTCTGGTGATCGAAAGCGACGACTGGGGCGCGGGGCCGCTGGAGCAGGCCGGCGTGCTGAAGCGCCTGCACACGCTGCTGCACGCGGCCCCCGATGCAACGGGCCGCCCCGGCTTGATGACCCTGGGCGTGGTGATTGAAGTTCCGGATGGCGGTCGCATGGCGGTTGACGCCGGTGCGCGGTATCACGCCTGCTTGCTGTCGGATGCGCGCCTGACGGATATTCGCGTGGCCATGCATGAGGGAATCGAGGCAGGCGTGTTTGCCCCGCAATTGCACGGGCAGGCACATTACTGGCCGCCTGCCGTGATGGCTGCCGCCAGGCGTGATCCTCGCGTGGCAGACTGGCTGGTGTCGCCCACCCCCGCGCGTACCGAGGCCTTGCCTTCCCCCCTGCAAAGCCGTTGGGTCGATGCGTCGAGCCTGCCTTCGGTGCCGCTGGCCGCCGAGGGGGTGCACGAGGCGGTGAAAAATGAAGCGGGGCATTTCATGGCGCTGTTTGGCAGCGCGCCTGTGGTTGCCGTGGCGACCACGTTCATCTGGACTGACGCGGTCGAGTCGGCCTGGCGCGAGGCGGGCGTGGAGACGGTCATCACGCCGGGGCAGCGGGCCACGTGTCGCGACGCGGCCGGGATGCCGGGCGGTATCGATCGCAGCATGCTGACGGGTGAGATTTCGCCTGCGGGCCTGACCTATCTGGTGCGCGATGTTTATTTTGAACCGGCGCTTGGGCACCCGCCCGGCCGACTGGCAGACGGGCTCGCTGCGCGTACCCGCCAGGGGCGTGCCTGTCTGGTCGAAACCCATCGTTTCAACTTCCTCGATGCCCCCGAGGTCAGCTTCCCGGCATTGGCCGAGGCGCTGGCCGCCGCGCGTGCGCGCTGCCCCGACCTGCGGTATCTGGCGCCCGCCGAGCTGGCGCGGGCGATACGCCGGCGCGACCCGGCCTGGATCGAGCCCCGCCTGCCGGCACGCATCGCCGCCTGGCGGGCCCGGCTGGAGGAGATTCCCCGTTTTGCAAGAGTGGCGCGCCTGGTCGGGCTGGGCTGGGTGCTGGCATGAGTCTTCCCCGCTTTTCCGTGGTGATTCCCGCGTACAACGCAGCAGCAACGGTGGTGCGCGCCATCGAGTCGGTGCGCAGTCAGACCTGGGCGGCACACGAGATCATCGTGATCGACGATGGGTCTTCGGACGATACGGCGGATATCGTCGCGGCACTGGGCCCGTCCGTGAAACTGATCCGGCAGGCCAACGCCGGGGTGTCGGTCGCGCGCAATGCCGGGGCGGCAGCGGCGACCGGCGACTGGCTGGCTTTTCTGGACGCCGACGACTGGTACGCGCCAGACCGTTTGAAGTGGCATGCCGAATGGATTGCGGCCGACCCGACGCTCGATTTTCTGACCGGGGATTACGAATACCGGGATGCCAACGGCGAACTACTGGGCACCTCGATGGCGCAGCACGCCTCAGGCCGCGCGATTCTGGCCCGGTCGGGCGGTGCCCTGCGTGCCCTGATGGAACAGCCGGGCGAGATCGCGGCCTATGTGGCGGATCATTTTGGCGACACGCATACCTTGTCGGTGCCGCGCGGGCGGTTTGTCGAACTGGGGGGATACCCCACCGGCTACAAGGTCTGCGAAGACGTGCATTTCCTCACGCGGCTGGTGGCAAAAAGCCGCCGCATCGGCGTGATCTGCGCCAGCCTGGGGGTGTACGTCATCCATCCCGGCAGCGCGACGCGCCGTGATCCGGTTGCGGCGCAGATCGAGAATGTGCGCACCCTCACCGACCTCAAGCGGCTCGCGCAAAACTTTCCGGCACCGGTTCGGGCCGGCGTGATGGCGCGTATGCAGGCGGCGCGATACAACCTGGGCAGTGCACTGGTGCGGCAGGGCCGGCGTCTTGCGGCGGCGCGAGCCGTGCTGCCTTCGCTGGTCGAGTCACCGAACTGGCGCGGGTTGCGTGCCGTATTGTCGATGCTGAAAGGATGATGCTCATGCGTCGATGGCTCGCAAACTGGCCTCTGAACCACGCGGCGATGCGGTGTCTGACTTGCCGGTCTTCGTGTTCTCTGGGAGCGGTACTTGCATGAGCCGATTGCTCGTACTGACTGAACTCTTCCTGCCCACCAAGGGGGGCACGGCCGTCTGGGCGGCAGAAGTCTACAAGCGCCTGGGCGGCAAGACGATCCATATCGTGACCGCCGACGTGCCGGGCGCAGCACACGTCGATAGCGCGCATCCCAATACGGTCCATCGCCTGAATCTGTCGCGCGTCGCCTGGCTCAGGCCGGAATCGCTGGCCATGTACGCCCGCTTTTTTTTCAGGACGGCGAGGCTGGCGCTTACTCACCGCTTCGAGGCGATCCACGCGTTTCGCGCGCTGCCCGAAGGGCTGGTGGCCTGGGCGGTGGCGCGCCTGACCCTGCGGCCGGTCGTGGTCTACGCGCACGGCGAGGAACTCACGACCTGGGGGCAGGGGGCCAAGTACAAGGCCATGCGTTTCGCGTTGCGGCACGCCGACCGCGTGATCGCCAACAGCGAACATACCCGTGCCACCCTGCTTGGCATGGGCGTGGCCGCTACGCGGATCAAGATCGTTTATCCCGGTGTCGATATGTCGGTGTTCCGCCCGGGGCTCGACACGAGCGGCTTGCGCGAAAGCCTGGAAATCGGCCGGGACGAAATCCTGCTGTTTTCCGTCGGTCGCCTGTCGCGTCGCAAAGGCTTTGACGTGGCGATCCGGGCAGTCGCCCGCCTGCACGCAGAAGGTCTGCGCCTGCGCTATGTGATCGGGGGCATAGGCGAGGATGCGGCCTACCTGGATGAACTCATCGACGAACTCGGCGTAGCGGCGTACGTCCATCGTGTGGGTGCGATTACCGAGCCCGATCTGCCGCGCTGGTTGAATGCGTGTGAGGTGTTCGTGATGCCCAACCGCGAAATCGACGGCGATAACGAGGGCTTTGGCATGGTGTTCATCGAGGCGGCGGCGTGTGGCAAACCCAGCCTGGCAGGCGAGGCGGGCGGCACGGGGTCGGCCGTGCTGCACGGTGAAACCGGCCTCAGGGTCAATGGGGCTGAATTGGAGCCCGTGGTTGCAGCGATGCGGCGGCTGGTCGAAGATGGCCAATTGCGCGCGCAGTTGGGACAATCCGGTCTGAGGCGTGTCGAAAAATTGTTCAGCTGGGAAGCCGTGGCTTCCCGAACGCGTGAGGTGATGCAATGAATCAGGCAAAGTGGTGGGTGTTGTGGGTAATGCTGGCGGGCGGTGCCCAGGCTGCGGACAATACGACGCAACAGGAAATAGCCATGCTTCCCGCCTACTGTGACGCCAAGATGGGACGGCAGAACCCGGTGGACGTCGAGCGCTGGCGTGCGCAGATGAACCACGAAAACTGGATACACATGCATCACTATTGCAGTGGACTGATAGAACTGAACCGTTATTACCGGGCTGCGCGCGGTAAACAGCAGCCGAATCTGGGCAATGCCGTGAACGAATTCACCGGCATGATCAATGGCTGGCGGCCGGGCTTTTACCTGATACCGGAGGCCTACCTCAACCGGGGACGTGCGTACAGGTTGATGCGGCACGACGGCCGCGCGCTGGCGGACTTCATCAAGGCGCTGGAGCTCGATCCGGGTTTGACGCAAGCGAGCGTCGAGCTGTCTGACGTATACAAGGCGGCGGGCAAGAAGCAGGAGGCGCTCGACGTACTCAAGCGGGCGCTGGAAAGAAAGCCTGATTCCAAAGTGCTCAAGCGGCGCTACACCGCCCTGGGGGGCAACCCCGACAGCCTCGTTCGCGCCGCGCCCGACACCCCGGCCCCGCCTGCGGCGGCGACGCCCGAGGTGCCCACCCCGCCCCCGCCCGCGCCCGCGCTCGACGTAACCGCCCCCGCCCAGGCCAGCAGCGACGCCGCGCCCGCGCCCAAGCCCCCCGTCCAACTGATCGAACCCAAGATTGGCTCGCCGAAAAACCCCTATTGCCGGTTTTGCCCGGACTGACCTTCAGCGAGCCGGCCGTGTTCTACAAACAAAAAAACCAGATCCAGCGTTTTCTGTTTGACCGTGCCATCCGGCGTGTGCTCGACACCCCTGCGGTCACCCTGTCGCCCGATCCGGGCGCGCCGGCGGTGCTCTCGCAGTTGCAGCACAAGGATGTGCGGATGTATCTCGCGGCGATCAAATCGTTCACCCGCCAGGTGCCGGTTGCTGAAGTGCATGTGGTGGATGACGGCAGCCTGACACCGGATGATTGCACCCTGCTTGCGCGGCACGTGCCATCGATCAGGGTTCATCACATTGCCGAATGCCGGGCACCGGGGCTTCCCACAGGAGGAACCTGGGAGCGTTTGACGACGATTGCACGTTTGTCCGAGGCGCGATATGTCGTGCAACTGGATGCGGACACCCTGGCGCTCGACGCCATGCCTGAAGTCTGCGAGGCCATCCGTGAGGGTAAATCGTTTTCCATCGGCACCTGGGACGGCCAGCAGATCGAGCCGGTATCGGAGCGGGCCGAGACAGCCAGAAAGCATTCAGACGGGCAACGTCCGCATGTGCAGGTGCTCGCAGAGGCACACTTCGACCGTTTCGATTCGGCTTCTACCTTGCGTTATGTGCGGGGCTGCTCGGGTTTTTCCGGTTTTGCACCCGGCAGCGGAAAGCTCGAACTGATGCTGCGGTTGTCCACGCAAATGCAATCCCTGATCGGCGAACGCTGGCTGGAGTGGGGAAGCGAGCAGGTCATGTCCAACCTGGTCGTCGCCAATCAGCCCAACGCCATCGTATTGCCCCACCCCGACTATGCCGATTGCGAAAAAATGCAAGCCGGCAAGACCCGGTTTGTGCATTTCATCGGTACTTGCCGGTTCCGCCGTGGGGCGTATGCAGAACAGGTGCGACAAATCCTTTTGAGCACGGCAGGGTGAATCCCGAAGCGCTACGCAGCCAGCTGTGGCGCATGAAAGCGACGGCCCGCTCGGCGGGCGAATGGGTCGAATCGCGGCTGCGGCCGTGGCGCTATCGTGGCCGTGTCGATGCGCGCAGCGGAGATCTCTGTGTGCGCATCCACGCCCGGGTCGGCTTCTTCGCGCAGATGAACTGGGTGCTCATGATCCTGGCGCATTGCGAAGCCCGGGGACTGCGCCCCGGGGTCGAACTGAGCGGCCCGTTTTATGCCGATGAACCCGGCGAGGACTGGTTCGCGCATTTCTATGCGAGGCGGGATGCCGCGTGTTCGGGCCAGGCGGCACCGCGCTCGATTTGTCATATCCGCGACCTCGATGAACTGGGTTTACCGGTCGACTACGCGCAAGACATGACGCTCGAATCGGCAAACCGGCTCTGGCACAAATACTTATCTCTGCAACCCGATATCGACAGTCACGTCGAATCGTTCGTCGCAAGGCATTTTGCGGAGCGGCAGGTGCTGGGCGTCCACTTCAGGGGAACCGACAAGACGACCGAAGCCCCGCGCGTGGCGTGGGAGCGCTATGTGCGTACGCTGACAGACACCCTGGCGGCGCAACCGGCGCTGAACGCCCTGTTTGTCGCCAGCGACGAACCTGCGTTCATCGAACATATCGCGAAGCAGTTTCCCGCACTGCCGGTGATCGCGCACGAAGATCGCGTAAAAAGCCGGGATGGCCGGGCACTGCACGTCCGGCCCGACCCCGGCATGAACCGGGACAAAGCGCGTGACGCCCTGGCCAATGCGCTGCTCCTGTCACGCTGCGCTGCGCTGGTCAGGAGCGCCTCGTTCCTGTCGGGCTGGGCGAGCGTGTTCAATCCGGCCTTGCCCGTGACGATGCTGAACCGGCCTTACGACCACAAGCTGTGGTTCCCTGATCGGGAAGTCGTCAAGTTCGCCCTGAACCGACCCCTGTAGGCTGGGACGTTACCGCAGGATTCGCATGGCGCGAGGGGAGCAGGGCCTGAGTGAAGTAGAGCGGGCGCTGCTTGGTTTCGTTGAACATGCGGCCCAGATATTCGCCGATGATGCCGAGGCTGGCGAGCTGGATGCCGCCGAGCAGCAGCACGACGACCATCAGCGACGGATAGCCTTGTACCGGTTCACCGTAGGCCAGGGTTTTGTAGACGATGATCCCGGCGTAGATGAATGCGGATACCGAGATCAGGAGCCCCAGATACGAGGCGAGTTTCAGCGGCACGGTGGAAAACGAGGTAATGCCTTCGAGCGCGAAATTCCACAACTTCCAGTAGTTCCACTTGGTCTCGCCGGCAAAACGCGGATCGCGGCGGTAGGGCAGCGCGACCGAGGGGAATCCCACCCAGGCAAACAGCCCCTTCATGAAACGATGCTGCTCGCGCAATTGCAGGAGGGCGTCCACCGCGCGCCGGCTCATCAGGCGGAAATCGCCGGTATCTTGCGGAATGCGCACGCGCGACACGCGCTGGATGAGGCGATAGAACGCGCTGGCCGTTGCCTTCTTGAACCAGCTTTCGCCTTCGCGCGCGGTGCGCTGCGCGTAGACGACATCATGGCCGTCGCGCCACAGCCGGATCATGTCCGGAATGAGTTCGGGCGGATCCTGCAAGTCGGTGTCGATGACGACGACCGCGTCACCACAGGCGTGATCGAAACCTGCGGTCATGGCGATTTCCTTGCCGAAATTACGCGACAGATCGACCACGGTGATGCGCGGATCCTGCGCGTGCAGGGCGCGCAGCACGGCAATCGTGTTGTCGCGGCTGCCGTCGTTGACGTAGACGACTTCGAGTTCGCAATCGAGGCTGTCGAACACGGCGGTCAGCCGCCGGTGAAACTCGGGCAGGACGGCGTCTTCGTTGTAAGCCGGCGCGACGACCGAGACGACCGGGCGCGATGAGGAATCGAGAGGGGCGCTCAAGAGGCTTCCTTTCCAAAAGTCCAGAGGCGGTTCGCCGAGAAATTCCACAGCAGCACGCCGAGCGTGGCGAGGATCTGGGCCGCCAGGTAGTGCATACCGAATCCCGTGACGAGGAGCAGCATCAGCCCGGCGTTGAACGCGAGGCCGACGGCGGCGACCGCGAGAAAACGCGGCAGCGCCTCGCGATGCCGCCGGGTGCTGCGGAAGGTATAGCGGCGGTTGAGACTGTAGTTGACCAGGGCACCGAGCAGTGCGCCTGCCGTGGACGCGATGACCGGGTCAGCTGCCGCGCCTTCGACGAGCGCGATGAAGAGGGCGTAGTGCGCGGCGGTGCCGACCGCACCAACCGCACCAAAGCGCGAAAACTGGAACAGCAGCGGCTTCATGGAATGCGCACCATCAGGGCCAGCGGACTGCTGTAGAGCACGTCAATGTCCTCCCCGAGCGCGGTGCGCAGTGCGGCCTGCCACTGCGCGGCGTCGGCGGCGTGCAGACGCGCATTGGTGGGAATGGCGACGAGGACGAGTTGGCGTGTGCCAAGGCGCGGGCGCAGCGTGCGCAACGCGGCGAGGTCGGCCGGCGCCAGCGTGATGGTGCGAACGCTGCGTTGCGCAGGGACGCGCAGCAGGCCCGCCTGGTTCGAGACCAGGTAGGCATCCGGCGGCAGTGTGCGGATAAGCGCGAACAGGCGGGTGTCTGCTGCAACGTCGAGCTTGATGCGCGGGGTGAGGAGCCAGTCGGGGTGTTGGCGCGCGGTCTCCACATAGCCGTCGGTACGCACGGCCTCGCGCACGGCGTATTCACGGCCGAGGTCCTGCCATAGATGATGGATACGCCCGGCCGTGAGAAGAACCAGCACGATCCCGGCTACCGCGATCCAGGCGCGCCCCGCGAGCCGTTGCAGTGCCCAGGCACCGAGGGCAAGCAGCGCCCACGCATACGGCATCATCTGCCGCGTGAGCGTGGTTTCCACCCAGTCGAAGCGGCTTCTGCCCCAGACCACCAGGGCACAGCCGATCAGGGCATAGAGCAGGAACAGCCCACCGGCGGGCGGGAAAGCGGGCGCGCGACGCCGCGCGATCAGCCACACGGCGGCCAGCCCAAACGGCGCGAGCACGGCCAGCAGTTTGGCGTTCCAGGCGAGATCCGCCACGACGCGCCAGCCGGAAAGATCCAGCAGCAGGCTCCACAGGCTGATGCGCGCGGCAAGCGTCAGGCCGTAGTCGATTGTGCCGTGCGCCGCGAAATAGGGCTGGATGCTGCCAAAGGTGATGACGTTGTAGGCAAACAGGGGAAACGCGACAAGGGCGAACCCCCCGCCCCAGGCAAGGCCGGCACGCAGGGTGGCCATGAACGTCAAACGCTGCGTGATCCACACCAGCGCCAGCAGGGCGATCACCGTGAGCGGCAGCACCGCCCCCGCGTTACGGAAGAGGTACGCCAGGCCGGCGAAAACGCCCGACCAGGCCCAGGCGCGCGCCGGTAACGTGGCAAGCGCGTCCACGCGTGCCAAGAGACCCAGCGCGAGCACCGAGAAAAAGATCATCGGCGCATCCGACAAGGCCTGAAAACCCCATTCGGCGAAGGCGGGTGAGGCTGCGGCCAGCAGCCCGATCACGCGCGCCGGCCACAGGCCCGCGAGGGGGCGTGTCGCCCAGGCGACCGCGGGGGCCATGCCCAGCCAGGCGAGCCAGCTGATCGCCAGCGCTGCCCAGGCGACCGGCACCCCCAGCACGGCCAGGGCAGCGGTTGCCAGTGACAACCCGGGCGGAAACAGCGGGAATGCGGCGGTGGGCGTGTCCGGCGCGTCCCAGGCCGCGCTGCGGGTCAGCCCCTGCCCGGCCAGCAGATGGCTGGCCTCTTCGATATAGCCTGCACTGTCGTTGGCCCAGGGGTATTTCAGCCCCCATTGCAGGGCGATGAGCGCGGCGACGAGCAGCGCCGACAGCAGCAGCATGAGCGCTGCTTCAGACAGCAGGCGATTCGAGGGAACACGCATCCTCATACAGGCTTGCCTGCTACCTGACGTAAAATATTTTCAAACTGCCGCACTGGCAAACTGGTGAATTCGGCCTTGACGCGTTCGCGCGCGGCTTCACCCATTCGCGTGCGCAGCCCGGAATCGTCGATCAGTTCCGCAACGCGTGCGGCCAGCGCCGCGACGTCGCCAATGTCGACCAGGAAACCCGTTTCGCCGTCGCACACGATTTCGGGGATGCCGCCCGAGCGGGTGGCCACGACCGGCGTGCGGCAGGCACCGGCTTCCAGGTTGATGAGGCCGAGCGGCTCCTGCCAGCGCGAGGGAACGACGACAATGTCCGATGCCCGATAAAGATCCTCGACGCGGTCGAGATAACCCAGATAGCGTAGACGGGAATCACCCTTGAAGGCGACCTCGAGACTGGCAGCAGAATACGAGCCTTCAAATTTTTCCGGGTCGCGGCATTCGCCTGCAATGAGAAAGCGCGCGTGCGAGTGGGGCAGACGATGCGCCATCGCGATGAAATCCCCCACGCCCTTGATTTCACGAACCTGGCCGAGAAAGCTCACCAGCACCTCGTCGGGGCCGTAGCCGAGGTCGGCGCGGATGTCCCGTGCGGCGTCGAAACGCGCCAGATCGACCGGGTTGTGGATGACGAACTTGCGGAGCGAAGCCGGATTTGAATGACGGGCGACGTAGTCCGAGACGGCGATGGCCGCCGTGGACAGGGACATGGACGGGGCGGGGTCGGTATTCACAGTGTGGTAGTGCGTGAGGATGGGAATCCGCAGCAATCGGGCGGCGAGCAGTTCGGCGGGCCGCCAGGCATTCGAGTGATTGATGTGGATGACCTGGATACGGTGACGCCGCAGGAAGCGCGCCATCCGCCAGATCGCCTTCAGATAGGCCAGCGGTTTTCCGGGTTCGGTGAAGGAGCCCCAGCGCGTGTGGCGTATGCCACACGCGTCGAGTTCAGCGACGATGGGGCCGTCGCAGGGGAGGAGCACATACGGGTCGAACCGGGTGCGGTCGAGCAGCCGCAACATGGTGAAGAGCACACGGCTGGCACCGCCCCAGTCGCCGGCGCTGCCGGAGAAAAAGGCGACCCGGAGGAGTGTGACGGGAGGGAGCGGGACGGTCATGGCGGCGCTCAAAAAGGATGCAAAAGCAGGCGCGTCAGCAGTTTCATCTGGCCGACTGCTGGTTTGTGGCGGGCGCTCTGCAATAGAGGATGCCAGGCTCGGCGGGGCTTGCCTTCGCGGTAGTGATGCCAAGCCAAGTCAAACCAGCTTCGTGCGGCGGCTTGGCGGAACAGCGCGGCGTATTGGGTGTGAGTGCCTGTACGACTGCTTCGCAACAGGTTTTCCATGATGTCGATGCCGGAATGCAAATGTTCCAGCGTGCGGTCGCGGCGCGAGGAATATCCCTGACCTTCTGCGCGCTGGCGGTAGAGGCCGGTATGGATCAAGGCTGCCCGGCCTTCCAGCGCGGCACGGATGGCCCAGTCGCAGTCCCACAGCAGACATTCCGGACGGTAGCTGCCAATGCGGGCGAGTGCGCTGCGGCGAACCACGGGGCGCTGGAAAGCCATCGGGACGGATTTCAGGAGTGCCGGTAGCAGTGTGGCATCGAACAGGCTGACATCCCCTGCGCGCGTGCCCCGGGCACTTTCCAGAAAACGCGCCATGGTCTGATCGTAGTTGTTCTGGCCCCAGGCTCCGTTGCTGCCGAACCAGCTTACGCCCATGTAGACGACGTCGATCTCGGCGTGGCGCTGGAGCGTTTCGTAGGCTCGTTTGAGGTAATCCGAATCGTAGAGGTCATCGTCGTCGAGGTAGGCGATGAAGTCCCCGGTTGATTCGTCGATGCCCCGATTCTTGGCGGCGGCCCCGCCCCGCCCCGGAAACTGGCGGACAACGCGGATTCGGGGGTCATGCTGTTCCGGCATGACGGGGGGATCCGAGGCATCGTCCACCACGATGGCTTCCCAGTCAGAAAAGGTCTGCGCACGCAGGCTGTCCAGCGCCTCGGCCAAAAGTGCGGGGCGGTTGTGGGTGGGCACTACGATGGAAAATGTAGGCATGGTCGTCAGGCAGACTGAGTCCGGGTGGCGGCGGGTTTGGGCGCTGGGGTGTCCACCCAATCCATCAGCGCGTCGTGCATCGATGCGGCGATGTCGGGGTGGGCCGTGGCCAGGTCGGTGCGGCATTCCGGGTCGGTGGCCAGATCGAACAGCTGGCAGCGTTCACCCACTGCAAGCGGTTGATAAACGAGTTTCCATCGGCCGCGCCGGATCATGCGGTCTTTGGCGGCGAGAATGGGGTGGCAATACTCGGGTTTGATGGCGAGCGTGCCGTGTTCGCGCTGGGGAATCTCGATTAGCTCCAGCAAGTCGGGGTAGCGCAGATGGCTGTCCGGCAGGCCGGGAATGTCGGCGATCCAGATACCGGTTTCATTGAAGGCATCAAGCTCGGGGCAGTGCGCGGCGTCTGCCAGGCAGGGGGCAAGCGACACCCCATCCATCGAGGCAGGCGGCGAAACGCCGGCCAGCTCAAGCAGGGTGGGTGCAAGGTCGATGGAGCGGACGACGTTGTCGATGCGTCCTTGCGCCGGCAGGCGCGGATCGCGGATGACCAGCGGGATGCGCGGGCTGGCCTCGCCGACGGCAGAGTTACCCTGCCCCCAGGTATCGTGTTCGAAGAACTCCATCCCGTGATCCGAATACACCACGACGAGGGTGTTGCCGGCGAGTCCGCTCGCGTCCAGGTGTTCGAGCAGTTTGCCGACTTCGTGGTCGAAGGCGGCGACCGAGCCGTCATACAGATCGACGATCTGGTCGAGATCGAACTCCTCGCGGGGGGCACCCTGCCGGCGGATGATTTCAAACGGGTCGGTCAGCCGGGCCATGGCAAATTTGGATTCGCCGGCGTAGGTCGGATCGGCGTAGCGCGTGTACCACGGCCATTCCGTGGCAAACGGCGGGTGGGTGGTCGAGTAGAAAATATTGAGAAAAAACGGGGCGCTGTCCTGCGCCAGCCGCGACAGCAACCGCCGGGCGCGTTTGCCCATCGGCTGCGTCAGCGGCACGCCGCCCAGGTAATACAGCTCGGGCAGCAGCAGGCGGCCGAAGCGGTTGTGTGCGAACAGGGAGACGAAGAGCCGCAGATCCTTGGGGCCCTGGCGGATCAGGAACTTGAGGTTCCATTGGTCTTCCGGGAGGTCGGTATGGTCGAAGCCGAATGAAAACTTGCCCATGTCGGCACCGCACCAGTCGGAGATGACGGCACTGCGGTACCCGGCTGTTTTCAGCAGCGTGGGAAGCGCGTCGGCTTTGAGCCGCGTTTCGTCAAGGCCGATGAAGTTATCCCGGACGCCATGGGTGCGCGGCCAGGTGCCCGTCAGCATGGAGATGAGGCTGGGGGCCGTGCGCGCGCAGGGCACGTAGCAATTGGAAAACAGCGCGCCTTGCGCGGCCAGCGCGTCGATATGGGGGGTCAGCGCACGGCGATAGCCGAGCATGCCGAGGCGGTCGGCCCGGAGTGTGTCGGAACCGATCATCACGATATTGGGCGGGGCGTTGGGGGCGCGGGGCGGGTGCGCTGAAACCGGCCGGGCCTCCGGCTGTCGGGCGGCCCAGACGGCGCTGCCGAGGTAGAACACGGCAAGCGCAGCCAGCGTGATGATGCCGTCAAAGTCTTGCATCCGTGCGAGCTGCCACAACGCGGTGGCCAGCAGCAGCGCCATTGCACCGCCCAGCAGGGCGCGTGCGGTGCGCAAGCGTTCCGGGGTGGCAAGCCGCCACAGCGGGTAAAGACGACTCATGCGGTAATGCATGGACGCGACGAGCAGGCCCGGGTTGAAACGCAGTTTCCACAGCAACTGGAAAATCGCGCCGCCGAGAATCGCGGTGCCGCCTGCGAAGCCCGCCGCCCAGCCCGACCACGCCCAGCCGGTCGCTGCGGCAAGCGCGCTGTAGAGTGTGACGCCCAACCCCGCCAGCCAGAACAGAATGGCAAACGCCGCCAGCGTGAGCCGGGCCAGCGCAAACGTGGTGTAACGGCGGTAGTGCGTCAGCACTTCTTCGCGGATGCGGGGCCCGGTCTGGGTAAAATCCAGCGCGGATTTTCCGAGCAGGGCAAACGCGGTCAGCAGGGCGGGCAGGGCAGCGGCCCACAGCGACGATGCAAGCGACGCGCCGGCAAACGCCCACGCCACGCCCAGGCCCGCCACCGCGCCGATCGCGGCGAGTTCGGCGACGACCATGCCGCGATCCGGTGGCAGATCCAGACGTTTATTACGGTGTCCCGATTCGCTGCGGCCCCGCACTTCGCCCAGTGCGGCTGCCAGACGCACCCAGTAAAAACGGCGCTTGGCCCAGCCCAGGCTGAACAGGCTGTGAAAGCTGTATTCCGCGAGCTTGCGCCACATGAACAGCGGCACCCCGCCATCCCCCTGAATGCGCGAGGTGGAACGGGTGCGCTGATAGCCTTTTTTCAGCAGATAGCCGAGTTTGAGGCGTTCGTTATCGACATAGTGGTGCTGGACGATGTCGGGCGAATACTGGCAGCGTTCGCCGCGCTCCAGCGCGCGCAACACATATTCGCTGTCTTCGCCGCCGCCCAGGTCGTGCCCGTGCGGGCCCAGTTCGGTGGAGAACTGTCCGGTCAGTTCGAAAACCCGTCTGTGCACCACCAGATTGCCGCCGCCCGGAATCGGGCCTTCCTCGGCCGTAATGCGCTTGGGGGTGTCGCCCTGGTCATAGCGCGGCACCGGCAGCGGGTAGATGCGGTAAGGGCCTTCGTCGTGCACCCAGGCCGGCTCGCCACCGTCCCAGTCTGGCAGGATGCGCCCGCAGTACAGCCCGGCATCGGGCCAGGCGAGCAAGGCGGCTTCGATGCCGCGCAGATAATCGGCGTCGACACGGTGGTCGTCGTCTACAAACGCAACATGGCTTGTTTCGATGCGCGGAATCGCCGCGTTCAGCGCATGCGATTTGCCCGGAGTCGGCACGTCGAACCATTCCAGGGGCAGTCCGCCCGACGCGGCCTGGGTTGCGCGATACGCGTCGAGTTCGGCCCCCGTGTCGTCGCTGCACGCATTGGCCGCCACGAGTATGCGGATGGGCAAGGCCGGACGCACGGCGTCGTTGATCGAGCGCAGCGCGCGCATCAGCAACGCCGCCCGGTTGTGGGTGCAGATCAGGATAGTGAGGGTAGTCATGCGCGCTGCCGGAAGCCGTTTGCGCAACCCAGCGCGTGGGCCGCATTCATGGCCTGGCGCAGGGCACCGGGGCGTCCCGTGGCTTGGAGCGCGACAGCCCGTCCGGCATGTCGAACCGCCTGGCCAAGAAGAAACGGCGGCATGCCGAACAGAGTGCGCGGGTAGTCGGGCAGCGTGTGCTGGCCCGCCCGCTGGCCGGCCCGATAGTGCAGGCGCAGGAAATAGTCGCGTTTGAGTTTCCAGGGCTCGACCCCGTGGAGGATGGCCATGTCGGGGCGGTAACGCAGGCGTGCGCCACGCGCGAGCAGGGCGCGGAACATCATGGCGTCCTCGCCGCCGCCGACGCCCTCGCCAAGCCGGTTGTAGCGGTTGTCGAAGCGCAGGGCGGGGTCGTCACGGAACAGGCGCATCGCGTAGCCGATGTTTCCGCTCCACAAGGGGGTGCGGTCGTCGCTGACCCACATTGCATTCGGGCCATGATCGAGCCGGCCGAGAAACCCCGCGATTTCATCGTCGAGCCAGCGCGGGCGGGGGCGCGCACCGTAGTCGATTTCAATGCGCCCGCCCACGCAGTCGGCACCCTCGCGGGCGAGGGCGTCGTGCGCGGCGGCGAGCCAGCCGGGTTCGGGCAGTTCGTCATCGTCGATGAACACGAGCCAGTCGCGGTCGAGCGATTCGGCCAGCGCCCGGTTGCGCGCCGGCACGATGCCCGGCGCGTTTTCGGTGACGACGCGCAGCACGGCACCCGGGGCGGCTCGCAGGCTGTCCAGCACGTCGAGGGTGTCGTCCGCGCTGGCGTTGTTGACGGCCAGCAGGTCAAAGTCCACCGGCAACTGCTGTTGACGCAGGGCGGCAACCAGTCGGGTCAGGCGGTGGGCACGGTTGAACGTACAGAAGGCAACGGTGAGCACGGTTATGAGTCGGGCAGTGAGTTGCGCGCGGCGCGCCGCGCGTCGACGAAACGGATCAAGCTGTCGAACACGCTGGAAGGCAAGAAACTTGCCAGAAGATATTTGGCGTCGCGGGCGCGCCAGCGGGTTTTGCGTGCGGCGCGACGGAACAGACGCCGGGAGGATGCCGTGTCCCGTCGCCAGTGACAGCGGTAGGCTTCCTCAAGCAAGCTGCCGTAGATCAGGCTCTGCCGGGTTTCCGCAGGCAGATGGGCGACTTGTTCCGGGTGGTGGCGGACAAAATCCTCGCGCACCGTGATGGCGTCGAACACCTGCCGCCAGCGCGGGATGCGCGCCGCACCGCGCGGATAGTGCCGGTAGTAGGCGAGTACCTCCGGCACGCGCACCACCACGGGCTGCGCGGCGAGCATGCGCAGCCACAGGTCGTAGTCCATGGCCGTGGGCAGACGTTCTGAAAACCCGTGCAGACTGTCGAGAAGCTGACGGCGGATGAGGGCCCCGTTGATCGGCCAGGGGCAGGCTTTGAGGAACAGGGCGGTGGCGTCGGACGCCGCGTAGTTGGGCGGAATATGCGCCTGGGTGTTGACCGCCGATTCGCCCACGTTCTGCCAGCCGCAGTAGGCAACGTCGGCCTGGGTTTCGATGAGGGCGGCGTGTAGCCGGGCGAGCGCTTCCGGGTGCCAGAAATCATCGGCGTCGAGAAACGCAACGAAGTTTCCGGTTGCATGGGCGAGGCCATGGTTCCGTGCAGCGTAGGGGCCGCTGCCACTCAGCAGCTGGAGTGTGATCCGGCCGGGGTGTGTGGCCGCGACAGCCTGAATGATGGCGAGTGTGTCATCGGTGGAGCCATCGTCCACCACAATGAGCTCCACGTCGGGGTAGGTTTGGGCGAGCACACTGTCGAGCGCTTCGCGGACAAAGGCCGCCGTGTTGCGACAGGGCATGACGACCGTGACGCGCGCCGGATCGAAAATGTCCATGGTAGTGATCGTCCCTGATTATCGGTTCAGGCGTGCTATCAGGCTGCGATGCCAGGACTCGGGCAGCCAGGCCGGCAACATGTAGCGCCAGTCCCGGAGTGTGCCATAAGCCTGCTGCATGACGACGCGAAAAATCGCCCGTGCGGCGGGCAGGTCGCGTTGCCAGTAGCGTTCATAGCCTTTGCGCAGCAGTTCACCCGTTGTGAGTTGACGGGTGCGCGGCTTCCCCAGCCGGGTGGCGAACCCCGGGTTCGACGCCAGAAACCGGCGCTGTGCCGACCAGAATTGCAGCGCGGCGCGGGCATGGTTGGAGGACGCCTGCACGCCGTCATGAAAATGATAGAACGCCAGCACACGGGGAACCCGGACGATGGGCGCATCCAGCGCCACGCGCAGCCACAAGGCGTAATCTTCGGCATTTTTCAGCGCCGCATCAAAGCCGCCGGCAGCAACCACCGCCTCTCGCCTGACCAGCGCGGCGTGGATGGGCCAGCGACACCCCGCGAACAGCGTTTCTGCCTTGTCGGCGTTTTCATAATCCGGCGGGACGAAAGGCGCGCTGCGGCCGTCGGCAAGCCCCAGGTTTTGCCAGCCGCAATAGGCCAGCACCGCATCGGGACGGTCTGCCAGCGCCGCCCGTGTCTGCGCCAGAAACGACGGCTCCCAGGTGTCGTCGGCATCCAGAAACACGAGAAAATCGCCGCGTGCCGCGGCCAGCCCCGTGTTGCGGGCGGATGAAACGCCCTGATTGGGCTGGGTGAGCACCCGGATGCGCGGATCGGGCTGCGCGCGCAGCCAGTCGAGCGTCGAATCGGTCGAGCCATCGTCGACCGCGATCAGTTCCCAGTGCGCGTGGGTCTGGGCCAGCACGCTGCCCACGCTGGCAGGAAGATGCGCGCGCGCGTTGTGGCAGGGCATGACGATGGAGATGTCGGGCCTGTCCACGTGCTTCAATACCCCCAGTGTTGCATCTCTTTGCCCAGCCAGCGGTGGAGCCACAGGCGTTCCCAGCGGCTCAGGCTGTCTTTGTTGATGGGCTCCCAGTCGACGCGGCTTTCCGCAATGAAATCGGCGGGGGGGGGATGCCCGATTTGTACATGCTCTAGTACCTTGGTACGAATCGCGGCGTCTGCGACGAAATCCTCGTAACGCAGGGTCAAGCCAAGATCCGATTCCCGGAATTGCCGGCTGCGCGCCAGCCAGTGATCGGAATAATATTTCAGCGTCGCCAGTCCTGCAGGGCGTCCCATCCAGCTTCTGCGTTTGATCGACGTCATGACATCGATGGGGTTGCGCACGAGAAATATGAAGGGGCTGCCCGGGTAGAGCTGGTGCAGGCGTTTTGCAGTCTGGATGTCGCAGCGCGTTTCCTTGAAACCATAGCGTGGGTAACCCAGTTCCCTGGCCCGGGAGCCATAGAGCGCGTCGAAAAAGCTTCGCATGGCCTCCTCGATGTCTTCATAGGGGGGAACCAGATTGGCGATCCACTGGGAGGCATGCGCCTCTTTGCTGCTGGCAAGGAGGGCGCGGTACGCAGCCGCGCCGCCCCCGCCCAGGGTATGGTCGAATCGCAGACTGGTGTCTGCGCCTATTTTTTCCCACCCTGCCAATGCTTGGGCGATGGCGTTCAGCGCGCCTCCGGTTTCGCCCCAGACCAATATCTCCTTGCTGCGGGTGATATAGCGCTGAAGGAGCGTGCTGCCGGAACGCCAGCTCGAAGAAAAAATGAAGACAGGGGGCGTGCGAGCAGTCATCGTTCAGGGGGTCTCCTCGGTCAAAGCGGGATTTTACTGCGTAGCCCAGGCTGGCTGTCTTGCTCGGGAACGATACCGGGCACGCGCTCATTCATGCAGGGCGATTTTCAGCAGATTGCGCCGCTGGCGAAAAAACGCACGCGCCAGCATGGAACTGGCGTCCTGATATTTGAGGGCGTGGGTCACGATGCGCGCCTGGCGCACCAGTTCTTCAGGTGGCATGGGAAGACCAACATCCCAGATGCCGAGGGGCTGGCCGGGGCCGCCAAACTCACCGGCTTCGTATCCGGCTGCATAAGTCAACAGCGCAATCAGGCTGTCCTCGGCAATGTGTTGGCCTTTGATGAGGGATGGCTGATAGCCGTCCGCGCCAGCCAGCCAGCCGGCTGCGCCGATTTTTTCCAGGCAGCGTCGATGCAGGGCGTAGCAGCCGCCCTGTACCCCTTCACCGAGGGCGTATCCGTTATCGAGTGCCAGACTCAGGGGCTTGCCCAGATCCTTGCGGCGTCGGGCCATGCGCTCGCGCCAGTAACTCAGGTCACGCAGTTCGCCATTCCAGTCGACGCGGAAGGTGCCGAGCAGGCCACACTGCGGGTTGGCTGCGAAGGTTTCGGCCAGCGCCTGGTGCAACCCCGGCCCGATGACCAGTGCATCGGGGTCGATCTTGACGATGATGGGGCTGTCAAACAGGCGCAGCGCTTCCTGGAATCCGCGACGCAGGCTCAGATCCACACCGGCGAGATACAGCTTTTCGGGGTTGCGGACCACCCAGCATCCCGCGTCGAGCAATTTCTCGTAGCTGCCATCCCGGGTCGCGTCGTCCACGGCAATCAGTTGCCAATCACAGTCGAGATAGGTGTGCAGGCTGTCGAGCAGATCTTCGACGCCTACCCATTCGCCGTCGGCTACAGCCATCACGAACACGAGGTCACAGCGGCGTCGCGCAACGGGGGAGGCGTTGCGTGCGCGCAGCGATTGAATAAACCGCCTCATCCTCATCCGCATAAACGCCTGTTCAGGGTGCGGTATGCCAGTCGGGGCAGACGACGGGCAATGAATGCGACCCAGGCAGAACGCCCGACAGGCATGGGTTGCGTGACAGGGTGAAAAATACGGGTTCCACGGGGATGCAGCAGTTCGGCGGCGATATCGAGGTCGTCGATGTCGCGTTTGGCTGCGGTGAGGACGGTTCGGCCTGGTTGGGGTTCCCCGGGCCAGGTGACACGAAGCGGGGCCAGATCGACAGGTGTGAAGCCGAGGGCACGGGCGTAGGCCGGGAGTTTGTATTCCAGAAAACCGGGTTCAGCGGGTGCGAGCCGGGCGTAGGCCGCCATGAAAGCGCGTGGCAGCGAGGCGGCGAGAAACTGGCAGGCCTCGAAGGGGCCGGTGTAAGCATGGTGTTCAGCCATGTGCGTGACGAAAGCCTCGAAGTCCTCGCCCTCAGGCGTGCCGGGCCGTGTCCACCACCAGCGGGTACGGAGCGGTTCCAGTGCGCGGAGCCCGGGGAGATAGACGGTGTCTGGGGCCAGGCCGGAAAAATAGCGCGACAGCGGCGCACAGGTCAGCAGATCCCATTGGGCAATGACGAGCCGCGCCCAGGCCAGGGACTGGCCACGTGATTCATACCAGCGACTGAGCATCTGATCGCCGTGCCGCCATTTCCAGTCGGGGTCGCGGGATTCGGCAAACGCCCAGTCGTCGTCAAGCGCGTCTCGCAATGTGGCGAACTGCGGGCGATCTCCGGGTGGCCCGCCGTACAGGCCAAAAATCGGTGTGCCAGGGTTCAGGCGCTTGAGCGCGTGCAGCCGGTTCAGACACAGGCCGGTTCCCGGTAGTACCAGAACAGGATGGCAACAGCGGCAGCGCTCATGCCTGCAAACGCCGCCCCAGCGCGCCGGCATAGTAGCGGGTGAGTTCGGGCCAGGACACGGCGTGGCTGGCAAAGGCGAGTTTGCGGGCAAACGAACCGAGCGTGTCGGTATTGAATACCGTCAGACGCCGAAGACGATAGGGGTCTCGATCGCGCAGCGCCCATCCGGTTCGGGTGGTGCAGGCGGCGGCATAGCCTGCTGCGGCAACCGCGGCCGCGCACCGCTCATCCCAGGCCCCGTAGGGATAGGCAAAGCTGTATACGGATTCGCCCAGGGCGTCTTCGAGTTGGTGTTTGGAGGCAGCCAATTCCAAAGCGAGTTGATCGTCAGGGCTTTCAGTCAGCCGTGCGTGGTTGACCGTGTGCGAGCCGATTTCCATGCCGGCGGCCCGCATCGCACGCAGTTCGCTGGCATTGAGCATCCGGCCGCGTGGGCGGCCGTCGTCCGGCCAGGTGGGGGTGCGGCCCATCGATCCGGTCACCACGAACCAGGAGGCCCGCATGCCATACGCGGCGAGTGTTTCGCAGGCGTACAGGTTGTCGACATAGCCATCGTCGAAGGTGATGACCGCTGTACGCGCGTTGTCGAACTGCTGAGGGGATTGCAGGAGTTCCTGCATGGTCGGGGTGCGATAACCCGCGTTCGCCAGAAATTCGAGCTGTGCACGAAAACGCCGCATCGACACCGCCCAGGGCCAGTCTGGCCGGCCACGCCCGGCACTGACCGCGTGATACATCAGCATGATCGGGCCGTGGGGCTGGCTGGTGCGATAGAGCAGGGATGAAATCGGATCGAGTAGGGTCATGGCGCGGTTCGCTGCAATCGGAGTTTGTTTTTCCAGCGTAACTGTTCGCTGTGTAGCGCACTCAAAGGCAGGTACAGGAAGCCGAGAACATAAACCACACCGCCAGTGCTTGCCATGGCGGCGACATAGGCCAGATCCGGCAGGCCGTCAAACAGGGCGTTGGCAATGCCGAGCGTGATGGCGAGTATGCCATTGAGCAGCGCGGCAGGCATGAGCGCGATCAGGAAATCCCGCCAACGGGCATGCAGACACCGGATGGCCAGACGGTGCAGGGCAAGGCCGCTGAAGATGGCTGTCAGCACGACACCCGCTGCCGCCCCGGCGAGCCCATACTGGGTGCCTGCCCATACGCTGACAATCAGCAACCCCAGTGCGGCAACCTGTATGGGAAGCTCGCGATCCAGCCAGTTATGGGCGGCGAGCACCGCACCCGAGAGGTTGTCCATCAGCCAGAACGGCCAGGCCAGAGTCAGGATGGCAAGCGGAACCGCAGCTTCGATCCAGGCGTCGCCATAGACCCCGCGTATCAAGGGCAGCGCCAGCCAGCCGAGCCCGACATAGAACGGGGTGGCGTACAAGGCCACCAGCGTGACGCTGCGGTAGAACAGGTAGCGACATTTGTCGAGATCGTCCTGTTCTGCCGCCATGGAGCGGAACAGGACGTGATACACCGAACCGGTGATGAACGCGTGGGGCATGCGTGCCAGACTGTCCCCCTTGTTGAACAGTCCCACGCTGGCAGGCGTAAAACTGCGTGACAGGATGAAGAGACTGGCCTGGTTGCGCAGGTAGTGCACGATGTCGTTGGCCGTAACCAGCAGGCCATAGCGGATGATCTCGCGGCCGCGTGCAAAATCCCGCGAAAACCGGGGTGTCCAGTGTGCCAGCAGCATGAGTATGGGGATGGTGAACAGGGTGCCGATCAACCCGCTGAGAATCAGGCTCCATACCCCGTAGCCCTGAAGGGCGAGCGCAATGCTCAAGCCGTTCCCGACAACCAGCGAGGCAATGTTGAGCAAGGCCTGTTCGCGGTAGCGCATGGCGCGGTAGAGCATGCTGGCGGGCAGGTTGTTGAAGGGGCGCAGCAGAAAACTCAGCGCGGAAACCCGCATCAAATCGGCATAAAGAGGGTTGCCGTACCACGCGGCAAACCAGGGGGCCACGCCAAAAAAGACAGCATAAATTGCCACCCCCATACCCAGCTGCAGGGTAAAGACGATGTCGTAGTCAGCCTGTGTGGTGGTTTTGGCGCGAACCAGCGCCTGCCCCATGCCGGCACCCGATACAAAACCGGCGAGACCGGTGAATATCTGGATGGTGAGCAACATGCCAAACGCTTCCGGGGCGAGCAAGCGGGCGAGGACGACGCCAAAAGCGAATGCCAGTAGCTGGCTGCCGGTATTGCCGGCGAAAATCCAGGCAACACCCCGGCGGAAGGAAGGGGAGGGGTTCATGGCTTGCAACGCCGCATGAAAAAGGCCCCGCGTCCACAGCGCCCTGCTGCATTGGCGGCCCGGGCCCTGTCGGAAAAGGCTTGCAGGGTCTGGGTATCAAAGGGGCCGGCGTCAGGGCCGTTCCAGAATGAATCGGGTGCCATCAGGGGGATTCCCCGGCGGTACTGTTCGCTGCCGGCAAATTCGAATGCGGTCGAATCACAATAGCGGTCGACAATTTCGAAACCCTGTGCGTGCGCAAGCCGGGCAAGACTCTTACGTGAGTGCAGGTAAAGATGACGGGGGGCGTCGAGTTCAACCCAGTCCAGCCCATAGTCGTCCCATACCTGGCTGTCGACGAGCGGGATCCGGATCATGCATGTCCCGTCCTTTGCCAGCAGTTGCTGGAGTGCCCGGAATACCGCGTGTTGGTCGGAAATATGTTCGAGGGCGTGGTGCAGGGTGATGAGGTCAAAGTGACCGTCAAGCGTGCCGAGGTCGGTGTTCAGGTAACGCACGCCTTCGCGCATGCCGGTCTGTTTCAGAAAAGGATCCACGCCCGTGAGGTTCTGAAAACCGCACTGTGCCAGGGCGGCCAGCCAGTCGGAATGCTCGCCGCAGCCAATGTCCAGAACACGGCTGTTGCGGTGCAAGGTGGGCAGGCGCTTGAGGTAAGGCAGTTGCTGCTGCACGGAACGGGGCATCGGCCCCAGCCGCCAGGACAGCGTCTCCAGCCAGGCGTGACGGCCTGTCAGCCGGTAGTTGAGCCGAAACCGGTTGAGGGTGCGCCGCACCCAGCCGGGGCTGGCGTCTGGCGTTTTATCGTGTGCGTAATAGTCGTCGGGGTAGTAAGCGGGCAAATCCTCCGGAACGGTGTCGATTTGCAGGCACCCGCAGTCGTGGCAATGGAAATAGCCGAACGGGGTATTCCAGCCATACATGCGCTCGCGCGGTTGATGCTCGGCGTGGTCGGCCTGGCTGCCGCAGATGTGACAAGTGTGCATGACGGTTTCGATGGATTTCCAACATGCATGACGGTGCTTCGCCATGCCCCTTTTATCCTGCGCGCATGCGGGCAGGGCAGCGGGAGCGTAGCGAAAGCCGTGCCAGTCGTCCATGTCCGGGTTCAGACATGAATTCAGGATATCGCGCAACTTGAGCCCTGTTCCGGGCGCGCGCGTTTGGGGCGGGTAGAGCGCATTCGTTACAATCGGCCTCATGATTCAACGAATGTCCTGATTCCATGCAAACCCTCACCGTCGACCTCGGCGATCGCTCTTACCCCATCCACATCGGCGCGGGCCTGCTGGATCGCGCCGATCTGGTCCTGCCGCATCTGGCACAGAAGCGCGTGGCGGTGGTCACCAACACCACGGTCGCGCCGCTGTATCTCGACCGGCTCACCAGCGCACTGACCGCCGCCGGGGTGGCGGTGCACCCCATCGTGCTGCCGGATGGCGAGGCGTACAAAAACTGGGAAACGCTGAACCTGATTTTCGATGCGCTGCTCACGTGGCGCGCCGAGCGCAAGACCACGCTCATCGCGCTGGGCGGCGGCGTGATCGGCGACATGACCGGCTTTGCCGCCGCGTGTTACCAGCGCGGCATGCCGTTCATCCAGATTCCCACCACGCTGCTGTCGCAGGTGGATTCCTCGGTGGGCGGCAAAACCGGCATCAACCACCCGTTGGGCAAGAACATGATCGGCGCGTTTTACCAGCCGCAGCTGGTGCTGGCCGACACCGACACGCTGAACACGCTGCCGCCGCGCGAACTGTCGGCGGGGCTGGCGGAAGTCATCAAATACGGCCTGATCCGGGACGTGGCGTTTCTGGCCTGGCTGGAAGCGAACATGACCCAACTGCGCGCGCTCGACGCCGGCGCGATTGCCCACGCCATCCATCGCTCGTGCGAAATCAAGGCGCAGGTGGTGGGCGAGGACGAACGCGAAGGCGGCATCCGCGCCATTCTCAACCTCGGCCACACCTTCGGCCACGCCATCGAAACCGGCATGGGCTACGGCAACTGGCTGCATGGCGAGGCCGTGGGGGCTGGTATGGTGCTGGCGGCTCAAACGTCGCAGCGCCTGGGCTGGATCAGCGACGCCGATGTCGCTCGTGCTCGCACCCTGATCCAGTCTGCCGGCCTGCCCGACGTGGCACCTGACCTGGGCCTGGCAACCTGGCTCGACTACATGGGCCACGACAAAAAAGTGGAATCCGGCAAGCTGCGTTTCGTGCTGCTGAAGAAACTGGGCGAGGCCGTGATTACAGGCGATGTGCCGCGTGATGTGCTCACCGGCGTGCTGACCGCGCCGCGCTGATGGACGGGCTCGCCCCCTACGCCGCTCACTCTGCGCTGTCGCGCGGGCGTCGCCATGCCGAACCGGCCGCTGCGCCGCGTTCCGAATTCCAGCGCGACCGCGACCGCATCATCCATTCCACCGCGTTTCGCCGGCTGGAATACAAGACTCAGGTGTTCGTGAACCACGAGGGCGATCTCTTCCGCACCCGCCTCACGCACAGCCTCGAAGTGGCGCAGATCGGCCGCACGCTCGCCCGGCTGTTGCAGCTCAACGAAGACCTGGTCGAGGCGGTGGCGCTGGCGCACGATCTGGGGCACACGCCGTTCGGCCACGCCGGGCAGGATGCGTTGAACGCCTGCATGAAGGAACACGGCGGCTTCGAGCACAACCTGCAATCGCTGCGCGTGGTCGATGCGCTGGAAGAACGCTACGCCGAGTTCGATGGGCTGAATCTCACCTTCGAGGCGCGCGAGGGCATCCTCAAGCACTGTTCATTGGGCAACGCGGAGAAACTGGGCGAGGTGGGGGAACGCTTCCTCAACAAGCGCCAGCCCAGCCTGGAGGCGCAGATTGCCAATCTGGCCGACGAAATCGCCTACAACAACCACGACGTGGACGACGGTGTGCGCTCCGGCCTCATCACGCTGGAACAGTTGGCCGAAGTGCGCATTTTTGCGCGGCATCTCGACGCAGTGCGGCAGAAATACCCTGCGCTCGCGGGTCGGCGGGTCATCACCGAAACCGTGCGCCGCATGATCAATACCCTGATCCTCGATCTGGCCGACACCACCCGCGCCAACATTGCGCAGGCGGGCGTGGCGAGCCTGGACGCGGTGCGCGCCGCGCCGCCGCTGGCCGCGTTCAGCGCCGGCGTGCTGGAAGAGCATCGCGAGCTCAAGCGTTTTTTGATGCGCCACCTGTACCGGCACTACAAAGTGCAGCGCATGAGCGCCAAGGCCACCCGCATCGTCACCGAGCTTTTCACCGTGTTTACCGGCGACGCGCGGCTGCTGCCGCCCGAGCACCAGGCACGCGAATCGACCGAGGGCGTGCGGGCGGTGGCCGACTACATCGCCGGCATGACCGACCGCTACGCCATGCGCGAGCACCGGCGCATCTTTGCCGTGGAAGACATCTGAAACCCTCAACGCCCACAGGGTAAAGCAGCCCGGCCGGGGCGTCGTTAACGCAGGCATTCCAACCCGGTGGAGCCCGCCATGTTTCGTTCGATTCCGTTCTGTGTTGCCGCTGCGTGCGCGGTCGTCATGGGGGCCGCGCAGGCGCAAGCCCTCGAAGCCAAACAGCCGCCCGGCAACGAATCCCTGTTTGCCATCAACGCGCGCGGCGAGCTGCTGCATTTCCGTGCCGCTGCGCCGCAAAAAATCCTGGCGCGCAAAAAGATCGCTGGTCTGGACGAAGACGTGCGCGGCATGGATTTCCGCGTGTCGCACGGGGTGCTGTTCGTGCTGGGGGCCAGCGGCCGGCTGTACACGCTGGATACCGGATCGGCCGAAGCCAAACCGGTGGGCGACGCGCCGCTGACCCTGCCCATGGTCGAGACCGGCTTCGATTTCAACCCCACGGTTGACCGGATGCGGGTAGCGCTGGCCGATGGCACCAATCTGCGCGCGCACCCCGTCACCGGCGCGCAGGTCGATTTCGACGCCAAGGCCGACGGTGTGCAGCGCGACGGCAACCTGGTCTACGCGCCCGGCGACCTCCACGCCGGCTGGCCCGCGCTCATCAACGGCGTGGCCTACACCTACAACCAGAAAAACGACAAGCTCACCACCAATTTCGCCATCGACGGCGCGCGCGGCACGCTGGTCACCATGGGCAGCCGCGAAGACGTGAGCCCCGCCGTGTCGCCCAACGGCGGGCAGGTGTACACCGTCGGGCCGCTGAAAACCGGCCCGGTCACGGCGGTGTCGTTCGACATTTCCGACGTGCACAACAGCGCCTACCTGGCCGCCAGCCGCACCGGCGACACGCGCACGCATCTATTCCGGGTGAATCTGGACACCGGCGAGGCGACGTATCTGGCCAGCGTCGGCAAAAAGGAGCGCATTCGCGCGCTGGCGATCGAGCCCTGAGCGCACGCATTTTGTAATCACTTTGTACACGGGCCGTTGCTGCCTGTCGGCAACGACAGGCAGCACCCGCCCGATTTCATTGGGCTGCGGGCGTAGTACCGGGGTGGCACGGTCGGTGCAATGGGTAAACCAGTCCTTGCCAACCGGAGAAATGCAATGAGCGTCCTCGTCGAGCCTGCCGAACTGCAAAGCCTGATGGCCACCGAAGCGGTGGTGGTGATCGACACCCGCGACCCCGAAGCCTACGCCCGGGGCCATGTGCCCGGCGCGGTGAACGTGCGCGACATTTTTACCTACCTCGCCACCACCGACCCCGACGGTATCGAAACGCTCAAGGATAAATTCGCCAGCCTGTTCGGCGCGGCCGGTCTCACCGGCAAGGAAACCGCCGTGCTCTACGAAGACGCGATGAACACCGGCTTTGGCCAGTCGTGCCGGGGCTATTTCATCCTGGGCTATCTGGGTTATCCCAAGGTCAAGGTGCTGCACGGGGGCTATCAGGCGTGGGCGGGCGCAGGCCTGCCGGTGAGCACCGAGCCGGCCACGCCGGCGGCGGCCACGTTTCCTGACTTGCCCACGGGCGACATCCTGGTCGACAAGGACACGATGCTGGCGGCGGTCAAAAGCGGTAGCGCCATCCTGCTCGACGTGCGGGACGTGGACGAATGGATCGGCACCAGTTCGTCGCCCTACGGCCCGGATTTCTGCCCGCGCAAGGGCCGCATTCCCGGTGCCCGCTGGATCGAGTGGTATCGCCTGATGAAACCGGGCGCGGACGGCCCCGTATTCAAATCGTCGGACGAAGTGCTGGTCGAATGCCTCACCGTGGGCATTGCGCCAGATACACCGGTAATCGTCTACTGCTTCAAGGGCGCGCGCGCCTCGAACACCTATCTCATCCTCAAGGAAGCCGGCATCCGCGACGTGAAAATCTACTTTGGCTCGTGGAACGAATGGTCGCGCGACCCGGCCTTGCCCATCGAGGAAGGCTTCCCCAAAACGCCGGACGCCGGGCTCGCGCAAGCCGCCTGAGCGGGCAAGCCGCCTGAGCCGGGCGTCAGTCCCCCGGCGGCAGGGCGCGCGCCACCACCCAGTTGCTCACCTCGCGCGCACCGGCGCGCTTGAGCGTGGCGGCGAGTTCGTCGAGGCTGGTGCCGCTGGTCATCACGTCGTCGAGCACGGCAATATGCAATCCCTGCACTGCGTCTGAACAGGTGAACGCGCCGCGCACGTTGCGCCGGCGCGCGTCGAGTTTCAGCGCCTGTTGCGGCGGCGTGTCGCGGATGCGGCGGGCGCTGTCAAGGTCGAGTTCGAGCTGCATGTGGCGCGCCAGGGCGCGGGCGATTTCCGTGGCGTGGTTGCCGCCGCGCGTCCGCAGGCGGGCAGGGTGCAGCGGCATCGGCAGCAGACGGTCGGGACGCGGCGTGTGTTCCAGCACCGGCAGCAGACAGTCGGCGAGGGCAGGTGCGGTCGCCAGACGCCCGTGGTATTTCAGCGCAGGAATCAAGCGGTCAACCGGAAACCGGTAGACCAGCGCTGCGCGTGTGCGGTCAAACGCCGGAGGCCGCTTGAGGCAGGCCCCGCAGACTTCGCCGTGCGGCGTGGGCGTGGCGCACACCGGGCATTGCGGCGCGTGGTGCCAGGGCAGGTCGTGCCGGCAACCCGCGCAGATCAAGGCGGGCGAGTTTATGCCGCAGAGCAGGCAGACGGGCGGCAGGAACTGATTAAAAAATGAGCGGATGTTCAATTTTACCCAGGCCAAAATTTGACAGCCGGCACCTGCCGCTCGGACAATCCGGGGATGAAAGCCAAACGTGTCATCTCCGCTTCGTCCGCCCGCTTTGCCGCGCAGCTGTTCAATATCCTCACCGTGGTGGCGCTGATGATCTCGCTGACGGCGCTGCTGCTCGGCAAACTGCTCGCCAGCCACAAGATCGGTTTTCTACCCTTTGTGCTGTCGCTGCCGCCGATCATGATCTGGCTCGGTGCGTCGATCTTCGTCTACGCCAGCATCGCGCATCACCCCAACGCGCGCACCGCGCATTACAACAAGTGGGCAGGCTACCGCTTTTACGGCGTGATGGGCAGCCTGGTCGTTATCGGCCAGCCCATTTACGGCCTCGTCGGCGGGTTTGGCGGGCTGATGCTGGTGCTGGGGCTGGCGGTGGCGATCGTGGTGCCGTGGGCCTTGTACGACATCTGGCGGGCTGCCCGCGAAACCTGGCAAGACATCACCATCGAGGTTGCGATCCATGAATGACCTGACCCATCCCCCCGTGCGCCGTTCGGTGGCCGACATCGACGCGCTGTTTGCGCTGCCCTTTGCCGACCTGATGTTCCAGGCGCAAACCGTGCACCGCGCAGCGTTCGACCCCAACCGCGTGCAGCTTTCCACGCTGTTGTCGATCAAGACCGGTGGCTGCTCCGAAGATTGCGGCTACTGTCCGCAGTCGGCGCGTTACGACGCCGGTGTGGAGAATCAGGGCCTGCTGAATCTGGCCGACGTGCTGGAAGCCGCGCGCGCCGCCAAGGCCGCCGGGGCCTCGCGCTTCTGCATGGGCGCGGCGTGGCGCGGGCCCAAGCAGCGCGATCTCGAACCCGTGCTCGACATGGTGCGCGAAGTGAAAGCGCTGGGCCTGGAAACCTGCGCCACGCTGGGCATGCTGAAGGACGGCCAGGCCGAACAACTTAAAGACGCCGGCCTCGACTACTACAACCACAACCTCGACACCGCGCCCGAGTTCTACGGCGACATCATCACCACGCGCCAGTACCAGGACCGGCTCGACACGCTGGAACGCGTGCGCCAGGCCGACCTGCACGTGTGCTGTGGCGGCATCGTCGGCATGGGGGAATCGCGCACGCAGCGTGCCGGTCTCATCGCGCAGCTGGCCGCGCTCGACCCGCAGCCCGAATCGGTGCCGATCAATCTGCTGGTGCAGGTGGAAGGCACGCCGCTGGCGGGCACCGAGGCGCTCGACCCGCTGGAGTTCGTGCGCACCATCGCCGTGGCGCGCATCTGCCTGCCGCAGAGTTTTGTCCGCCTGTCCGCCGGCCGGCAGCAGATGAGCGATGCAATCCAGGCGCTGTGTTTTCTGGCCGGTGCCAACTCCATCTTCTACGGTGAAAAACTCCTCACCACCGGCAACCCCGAATGGGAACGCGACCAGCGCCTGTTCGACACGCTGGGGCTCGCGCCCTTGTGAGTTTTGCCGCGCTGACCCGGCTGGAACTCGGCCTGGCCACGCGCCGCGCCGACCAGCTGGAACGCCGCCGTTCGGTGCTGCAAAGCGCGCAAGGTGCGCGCATCCGGGTCAACGGCCGGCCGCTGCTGTCGTTTTGCAGCAACGATTACCTGGGGCTCGCCGCCGACCCGGCGCTGGTGTCTGCCGCGCACCGTGCGCTCGATCAATGCGGCGTGGGCGCGGGCGCGGCGCATCTCATCACCGGTCATCATCAGTTTCATCACGCATTTGAAGCGGCGTTTGCGGATTTTGTCGGCAAGCCTGCGGCGCTGCTGTTTTCCACCGGCTATCTGGCCAATCTGGCCGTAGTGTCCGCACTGGCCGGGCGGCACAGCGAAATCTTTGCCGACAAACTCAACCACGCGTCGCTGGTCGACGCCGCCCAGCTTGCCGGTGCGCAGTTCACGCGCTATCGCCACCTCGATCTGGCGCAGCTCGAAGCCCGGCTTGCGCAGAGCACCGCCCGCGACAAGCTCATCGTCTCCGACCTGGTATTCAGTATGGACGGCGATTGCGCGCCGGTGGACGCGCTGCTCGACCTGGCCGAGCGGTACGACGCCTGGTTGTATCTCGACGACGCGCATGGCTTTGGCGTGCTGGGCGACGGTCGCGGCGGGCTGACCGATCGCGCGCGCGCCAGCGACCGCGTGATCTATCTCGCCACGCTCGGCAAGGCCGCTGGCGTGGCGGGCGCAGCGGTGGCCGCGCACCCGGTGGTGGTCGCCTGGCTGGTCAACACCGCGCGGCCCTACGTCTACACCACCGCGTCGCCGCCTGTGCTGGCGGCCTGCCTCATCGAAAGCCTGAACCAGATTGCCGCCGGGCAGGCGCGCCGCGCGCGGCTGGCGGTGCACATCGCGCGGCTGCGCACCGGGCTGGCAAATTTGCCGGGCGGGCACCTGCTCGATTCGCACACGCCTATCCAGCCCTGGGTGGTGGGGGAGAACGCCACTGCGGTGCGGCTGTCGCAGGCGCTGCTCGCGCGCGACATCCTCGTGCCCGCCATCCGCACGCCCACCGTGCCGGCGGGCACTGCGCGCCTGCGCATCACCCTGTCCGCTGCGCACAGCGACGCCGACGTGACGCAGCTGATTGAGGCGCTGCATGAACTCGCCTAAGCCGTTTCTGGCGCTGCTGCACGGCTGGGGCATGAACGCCGGCGTGTTCGACCCGGTGGCGGCGCACTTGTCGGCCCGCTTCGACGTGCACGCCTTCACCCTGCCCGGGCACGGCGGGCGGGTGCCCCTGCCTGAGAACTCGCTTGCCGCCTGGGCCGCCGACCTCGCGGCGCAGCTGCCGGACGCGGCCAGCGTGCTCGGCTGGTCGCTCGGCGGGCAGGTGGCGCTGCGCGCCGCGCTCGACCATCCCCAGCGCGTCGCGCGGCTGGTGCTGCTGTCGTCCACGCCGCGTTTTCTTGCCGCGCCGGACTGGCCGCACGGCTTGCCCGCCGCCGAACTGGATCAATTCGCCGAGGCGCTCATGGCGCAGCCGCACGCCACCCTGCTGCGCTTTCTGACCTTGCAGACGCGCGGCGTTGCCGGGCAAAAAGCCCTGCTCGCCGATTTGCGCGCGTCGCTGGCCGCGCACCCCGCGCCCCACGCCGATGCGCTTGCCGCCGGGCTTGCGCTGTTGCGCGGCACCGATCTGCGCGCCGCCCTGCCGCAGCTTCGCCAGCCGGTACTGGTGATCCACGGCGGGCTCGACACGCTCACCCCGCACGCGGCGGGCGACTGGCTGGCCGCGCAGACTGCCGGTGCGCGCCTCGTTACGCTGCCGCGCGCCGGCCACGCGCCGCACCTGTCGCACCCCGACGCCGTCACCGACGCCCTCCGCGCGTTCTGCCATGCGTGAAGACCCGCTCGACCTTGCCGCCGTGCGGCGCGCCTTCGACCACGCAGCTGCCAGCTACGACGCCCACGCCGTGCTCCAGCGCGAAGTCTGCGACCGCCTGCTGGAGCGGCTCGATTTCATCAGCCTCCAGCCCGCGCGCGTGCTCGATCTGGGCGCGGGCACCGGCTATGGCCTCGAACGCCTGCGCCCGCGTTACCCCGCCGCCGACTGTCTTGCGCTGGATATCGCCCCGGCCATGCTCGCCGCCGCCCGCGCGCGGTTTCCCGCCCCGGGGCTTGCCGACCGCGCCCGGGCACTCTTCGCGCCCCACGCCGTGCGTCCTGCGCCGCACTTCGTCTGCGCCGACATGGAACGCCTGCCGCTCGCCGCCAACAGCGTGAACCTGGTGTGGTCGAGCCTGGCGCTGCAATGGGCGCAGGACCTCGACGCCACGCTCAAAGGCATCCATCGCGTGCTTGCCCCCGGCGGCGCATTCCTGTTCGCCACCTTTGGCCCCGACACGCTGAAGGAACTGCGTGCCGCGTTTGCCGGCATCGACAACGCCCCCCACGTCAACCGCTTTACCGACCTGCACGACATCGGCGACCTGCTCGTCCACGCCGGGTTTGCCCACCCGGTGATGGAAATGGACATGCTCACGCTCACCTACGCCGACCTCAAATCGCTGATGCGCGACCTCAAAGGCATCGGCGCGCACAACGCCGCCGCCGGCCGCCCGCGCGGCCTCTCCGGCAAAACCGCCTGGGCGCGGCTGGAGGCCGCGTATGAAACCCACCGCACAGCCGGACGCCTGCCCGCCACCTTCGAAGTCGTCTACGGCCACGCCTGGGCCGGCGACAAACTCACCCGCGAAGACGGCCGCCAGGTGATCCAGATGAAAATCGGGGCGCGCCGCGCGGGGCTGGTTCGGCCATGACTGCGCGTACGCTGTTCGTGGCCGGCACCGACACCGGGGTGGGAAAGACCCGCATCGCGGTCGCCTTGATTCAAACCCTGGCCTCGCGTGGCGTGCGGGTCGTCGGCATGAAACCCGTGGCGGCGGGTGCCGACCCGGGCCAGCTGAATGAGGACGTGGCAGCGCTGGTTGCGGCAAGTCCGGTCGAAGCCCCGCTTGCCGACATCAATCCCTACTGTTTTGCCGAGCCGATTGCGCCGCACATTGCCGCGCAGCGCGAAGGTGTCGTGATCGACATCGAGCACATAGCCGCCGCGCACGCGCGGCTGGCACAACGTGCCGACGTGGTCGTGGTGGAAGGTGCGGGGGGCTGGCGCGTGCCCTTGACGGACACGAGCGATATGGCTGATCTGGCGGTGCGCCTCGGCGGTGCGGTGGTGCTGGTGGTGGGCATGCGGCTGGGCTGTCTGAACCACGCCGTGCTGACCGCCGATGCGATCCGCGCGCGCGGGCTGCCGTGGGCCGGGTGGGTGGCCAACCGTATCGATCCGGACATGGCGTGCGCCGACGAAAATCTGGCCAGCCTTCAGCAGCGTTTGCCCGGCCCCTGCCTGGGGGTGGAGGCGTTTTCCGTCAGGCAGGCGGCAGGCAGTGGCCTCCATTTGCCCGATGACTTTCTGACTCAGGCCTGATGTCCGGTCTGCGTGCCCGGCCAAGAATTAGCATCTTAGAATAGTCGGGAATAACAATATTTAATAATCAAATCAATAAGTTAATACATCCGTACCGCTTGTTTGGCCGCGTGGCCGCGTGATACTGTCTGCGACAGATAGCCGCACCGTCTACTTCCCGGGGAATCGAGCGTTATGGAAGGACTTGCACGCGAATCCACCTGCGCTTTTGTGTTTCATTCGCGCCCGCGCTGTTCGCTGACGCGTGCGCAGGCCCGTCTGGCGTTCTGGACGCTGGCCGGGGTGAGCTTTGGCGTGGCCACGGGATTTGCGGCGTTGGGGTACTGGCCTGTGTTGCCGTTTGCGGGGCTGGAAGTGGGCATTCTGGCGTGGGCGCTCGAATCCCTGCGGGCGCACGACGCGGACTACGAAACACTCACCATCGACGGCGACGCGGTGGTGCTGGAATGGCGCACTGCCCGGCAGCACGGGCGGCGCGAAATGAACCGGCAGTGGATGCGCGTCGAACTCGATTGCACCGCGCCGGGCAGAGGATGCCGGCTCCACGTGTGTTCGCACGGGCGCGAATTTGAAGTGGGCCAGTTTTTGAGTGACGACGCACGAGAGCAACTCGCCGTCACCCTGCGCAGCAAACTGCAAGTCTGAAGCGGCGACAAGACCGCAGCGGATATCGGATGCTGATACCCGCTTGAATCGAACAACCAGACAAGAGAGGACGGGGGCGCGATGAAGAAGACCGGGACGAGGCTGGCGGCGTGTGCGGGTTTGCTGGTGGCAAGCGGGGCGGCAACCGCCGAATACGCTTACAACCTTCAGCAACCTGCCAGCCAGATCGCACGCGATGTGTTCCAGTTGCACAACTGGATCATGCTGGTGTGTCTGGGCATTTTTGTGGTGGTGTTCGGCGCGATGTTCTATGCGCTAATCAAGCATCGCAAGGCGGCAGGCCACAAGGCCGCGCACTTCCACGAAAACACCACGGTGGAAGTGATCTGGACGGTGATCCCCTTCGTGATCCTGATGGGCATGGCCTACCCGGCGGCCCGGGTGGTGATCGACATGAAGGACACCAGCAACCCCGACCTCACGGTGAAGATCACCGGCTACCAGTGGAAGTGGGGCTACGACTATCTCAACGAGGGCGTGAGTTTCTACAGTAATCTTTCGACCCCGCGCGAGCAGATCGACAACACCGCGCCCAAGGGTGAGCACTACCTGCTGGAAGTGGACGAGCCGATGGTGGTGCCGGTGGGCAAGCGCGTGCGTCTGCTCATCACCGCCAACGACGTGTTGCACGCCTGGTGGGTGCCGGCGCTGGGCGCCAAGCAGGATGCGATTCCCGGTTTCATCCGCGATTCGTGGTTCAAGGCCGACAAGATCGGCACCTATCGCGGGCAGTGTGTGGAACTGTGCGGCAAGGACCACGGTTTCATGCCCATCGTCGTCGAGGTCGTTTCGGAAGCGGACTACGCGAAATGGGTGGCGAGTAAAAAAGGCGCAGCCAGCGCGGCTGTCGCAGACAACGGCAAGACCTTCGACACGGCCGAGCTGATCGCACGCGGGCAGAAAGTGTACGAGGCCAATTGCGCGGCCTGCCATCAGGCCAATGGCATGGGATTGCCGGGGGCTTTCCCGGCGATCAACGGCTCGAAAATCGCCACCGGGCCGATCGATGCTCACATCAATCTCGTGCTGAACGGCAAGCCGGGCACGGCCATGTCGGCCTTTGGCGGGCAGTTGTCCGACGCCGATATTGCGGCGGTTGTCACCTACCAGCGCAACGCCTGGGACAACAAGGTGGGCGACGCGGCGCAGCCAGCCCAGATTGCGGCGGCGCGTGGCGGCAGTGAAGCCGCCGCGCCGGCCGCACCCTAAATCACCGAGAGGAGAGCACCGACATGTCTGATGCTGCACACGCCCACGGCCACGACGACCACGGACATCACGCGCACCCGACCGGGATCATGCGCTGGCTGACCACCACCAACCACAAGGACATCGGGTCGATGTACCTGTGGTTTGCGCTCATCATGCTGTTTGCCGCCGGGTCGATGGCGCTCCTGATCCGCGCCGAACTGTTCCAGCCGGGGATGCAGCTCACGCATCCGGACTTCTTCAACCAGCTCACGACCATGCACGGGCTGATCATGATCTTCGGCGTGATCATGCCGGCGTTCTCGGGCTTCGCGAACTGGCAGGTGCCGCTGATGCTGGGCGCGCCCGACATGGCGTTCCCGCGCATGAACAACTGGGCGTTCTGGATTCTGCCAGTGGCGGGTTTGCTGCTCATGGCGTCGTTCTTCCTGCCCGGCGGCGCGGTTGCCGGTGGCTGGACGATGTATCCGCCGCTTTTCATCCAGGGCGGCATGTCGTATGACCTGACGATCCTCGCCGTGCACATCATGGGCCTGTCGTCGATCATGGGCTCGATCAACATCATCACGACTATCCTCAACATGCGCGCGCCGGGGCTCACGCTGATGAAGATGCCGCTTTTCGTGTGGACTTGGCTGATTACTGCGTATCTGCTGATCGCGACGATGCCGGTGCTCGCGGGCGCGGTGACGATGCTGCTCACCGACCGCAACTTTGGTACGCACTTCTTCAACGCCGCCGGCGGCGGCGACCCGGTGATGTTCCAGCACATCTTCTGGTTCTTCGCCCACCCCGAGGTCTACATCCTCATCCTCCCGGCGTTCGGCATCGTCTCGCAGATCATTCCCACCTTCGCGCGCAAGCCTTTATTTGGTTACGCGTCGATGGTCTACGCCACCGCATCGATCGCGATCCTCTCGTTCATCGTCTGGGCGCACCACATGTTCACCGTCGGGATGCCCGCCGCCGCGCAGCTGTTCTTCATGTTCTCGACCATGCTTATCGCGGTGCCGACCGGGGTGAAAGTGTTCAACTGGGTCGCGACCATGTGGAAAGGCTCGATGACCTTCGAGACGCCGATGCTGTTCGCCATCGCCTTCGTGTGTCTCTTCACCATCGGTGGGTTCTCCGGGCTGGTGCTGGCGATCGCGCCGGTTGATATTCAACTGCACGACACGTACTACGTCGTCGCGCACTTCCACTACGTGCTGGTCTCCGGTGCGCTGTTCTCGATCTTTGCCGGCATCTACTACTGGCTGCCCAAATGGTGCGGCCACATGTACGACGAAACGCTCGGCAAGTGGCATTTCTGGCTGTCGGTCATCGGCATGAACATCGTGTTCTTCCCCATGCACTTTCTGGGCCTTGCCGGGATGCCGCGCCGGATTCCCGATTACGCGCTGCAATTCACCGAGTTCAACCAGATCGCCACCGTCGGCGCGTTCATCTTTGGCTTCTCGCAGCTGATTTTCCTGTGGGTGGTGCTCAAGGCCATCCGGGGCGGCGAAAAAGCCACGACCAAGGTCTGGGAAGGCGCCGAAGGACTGGAGTGGACCGTGCCGTCGCCTGCGCCCTATCACACCTTTGAAACGGCACCGGTGATCCGGTGAATCACGCTGCCATGAATGAAAAGCGCGGCAACGGCAAATATCTGACGGCATTCCTGCTTGCGTTGTTTGCCTTGGGCTTGTTTCTGTTCACGCTGTTTACCGGCTTGAGCTGACCATGCAACCGGGCAACGGCAGGATGCTGGCCAAGCTCACCGTCGCCACGCTGGCGATGTTCGGCTTTGGCTTCGCGCTGGTGCCCTTCTATTACAAGATCTGTGAAGTGACCGGTATCAACAAGGGCGCAGAACAGAGCCTTGCCAAGAACACGCAGGTCGACACGAGCCGCTGGGTGACGCTGGAGTTCGACGCCAATATCAACGAAGCCCTGCCCTGGCGATTCAGCCCGGAGGTGCGAACCCTGAAGGTGCATCCCGGCCAGCTGGTGCAGGTGGAGTATCGGGTCACCAATACCAGCGACGCACCCATCGTCGGCCAGGCGGTGCCGAGTTACGGCCCGGCCCGCGCGGCATCGGCGTTCAAGAAGATCGAGTGCTTCTGCTTCACACCGCAAACGCTGGCGGCCGGCGAAACGCGCAGGATGCCGGTGCTGTTCGTGCTCGACCCGGCGCTGGAGGATGACCTGCATACCGTCACCCTGTCGTACACCTTTTTTGAAACCGGCAAGCAGGCGCGGGCCGGGGCGGGCAGCGAGACGGGCGGGTGAAGCATGGCAGGCAGCAATCTCAAGGCTGCGCTCGCCGTGTTCTGGAGTTTTTTTGGCGTGCGCAGGCGCAAGGATTACGACGCCGACGCGCAAAGCCTGTCCCCGGCGCAGATCATCGTCGCCGGCCTGATCGGGGCAGCCGTGTTTGTGTTGACGATGTTCCTGCTGGTGTATCTGGCACTGCGGTTCCTGTAACGAGGGGTTCTTGAAAACGAACGACGGAAAGGGATGAGATGAGCCTGGCACAAACCGACAAATACTATCTGCCGCAGCCTTCGCTCTGGCCCATCGTGGGGTCGGTGGCGCTACTGCTGATGGTGGTGGGCGGCACCATGACCATGCGTGAAATCGACGGCGGATTGTGGATCCTGCTGGCGGGCCTGGCCGTCATGTTCTTCATGATGTTCGGCTGGTTCGGCGAGGTGATCCGCGACAGCGAGGCGGGTCGCTTCAACAAGCAGGTCGATACGTCTTATCGCTGGTCGATGAGCTGGTTCATCTTTTCGGAAGTGATGTTCTTTGCCGCGTTTTTCGGCGCGCTGTTCTACACCCGCGTGCTCTCCGTACCCTGGTTGGCCGAAGGCGACACCATGCAGCAACTGTGGCCCGCCTTCCAGGCAACCTGGCCGACCGCCGGGCCGGGACTCACGGCGGATGGCTTCCACTTCACGCCCATGGGTGCCTGGGGCATACCCGCGATCAACACCTTGCTGTTGCTGTCTTCGGGGGTGACCATTACCTGGGCGCACTGGGGGTTGAAAAAGAGTGCGCGCGGCCAGTTGATCTGGGGCTTGGCGGCTACCGTGATCCTTGGCCTCACCTTTCTTGGCCTGCAAGTCTATGAGTACATCCATGCCTACCAGGAACTCGGGCTGACGCTGGGGGCAGGCGTCTACGGCGCAACCTTCTTCATGCTCACAGGCTTCCACGGTTTTCATGTGCTGGTCGGAACCACCATGCTGGTCGTGATGCTGGGGCGTTCGATCGCGGGGCATTTCACCGCCGAACACCACTTCGCCTTCGAAGCGGTGTCCTGGTACTGGCACTTCGTCGACGTGGTGTGGGTGATACTCTTTGTGCTGGTGTACTGGCTGATATAAACAACAGGGGCCGGGGGGAACAGAGAGCCGCCTCGGGCGGCTCTTTGTTCGCTGGCTGCCGGCGCTACCGCAGACCGTTCTGCGGTACGAGGCCGAAGTAGTAGCCTGCCATCAGCAGGATGAAGAGCGAAAGCGACAGCACCACGCGAACGGTCAGCATCTTCACGGTGCGATCGGTCTGGCCGCGATCCTTGATGAGGTAGTAAAGCGCGCTGCCCAGGCTGGCCAGAATGAGGACGATGAATATCAGGGCAAGAATACGCATGGCAGTCTCAGGGCGGCAAAAGCCCAGTCTAACCGGATCGATCACACCATGCACTTGTTGAGATTGCGTGCGGGGTGCTGGGTGTTTGCACCTACGCTCTGGCCAACGCTCGCCGCGCTGTGCTTTTTTATGCTGACGCTCTGGCTCGGCAACTGGCAAAGCGGGCGGGCAGAAGAAAAGCGGGCGATGCAGGCGCGGGTGGACGCCGCGATGCGCGAACCCCCTGTCCATGTTGGCCCGCAACCCGTCGACCGTGCGAGCGTGCTGGATCGCCGTATCGAAGTGACGGGCCGTTTTGACGACACCCATACGATCCTGCTCGACAACCGCGTGTATCAGGGCCGTGTGGGCTACCACGTATTGACCCCGCTGCGTATCGAGGGAGGCACACGTGCAATGCTGGTCAACCGGGGCTGGATTCCCGTGGGTGCCGACCGCTTGCGTTTGCCTCTCCCCCCTGTGCCGTCGGGGAAGGTGACGCTGGAAGGTCGGGCCGTCGATCCGCACAGCCGGTATGTCGAACTGGGGGATGCCACACCGCAGGGTCGCTTGTGGCAGAACCTGGCAATGGACCGTTACGCTGCGCAGCATGGACTTGCGCTCCAACCGGTGTTGATGTTGCAGACGAGCGAGCAGCAAGACGGCCTGGTGCGCGACTGGCCGCGCCCGGACAGCGGGGTGGCAATGCATGTAGGTTATGCCTTCCAGTGGTACAGTCTGGCCACGACGCTGGTGGTGCTGTGGCTGGCGCTGAATATCAAACGTGCGCCTCTGGAGACAGCGCAAGGCAAGGAAACGACAACAACATGAGCCTGACTTCGCGCGGAAAATTCCTGTTACTGCTCGGCGTGTTCGTCGTGCCGGTGATCGCGGCGTGGATCGCCTATTTTGGCTGGCGTCCAGCGGCCCACAGCAATTACGGCACGCTACTGGAAGTGACACCGTTGGCACACACAGCGGGGGCGTCGGTGGACGGTCAACCCTACGATCTGGCTGCGCTGCGTGGCAAATGGGTGATGGTGCACGTAGGTGGTGGCGCGTGTGATGCGATATGCCGTCAACAGCTCTATCTGATGCGGCAGACCCGCATAGCCCAGGGGAAGGCGCAGTCCCGCATCGAACGCTTGTGGGTGGTGGCGGATGCCGGCCAGCCAGACGCCCGCCTGCTTGCCGAGCACCCGGGTCTGCATGTGTGGCGGCCTGCCGGGACTGATTTTGTTGCGCAATTCCCGGCCGGTGATGCGCGTGCCTCGCACATTTATCTGGTCGATCCGCTCGGCAATCTGATGCTGCGGTTTCCCGCCGACCCCGAGCCCCGTCTCATGATGAAAGATCTGAAGCTGCTGCTCAAAGCCTCGCAGATCGGTTGATGCCATGTCCGCCTACCGAAGCCTCATCCTGTTAACCCTGATTCTGGCGTTGGCCGTGGTCAGCCTGGGGGCCTACGTCCGGCTATCCGATGCCGGACTGGGCTGTCCCGACTGGCCGGGGTGTTATGGTCATATCACGCCGCATCATGCCGCCGACAAGATTGCAGCAGCGCTGTCTGAAGACCCGCATGGGCCTGTGTCGCACGCCAAGGCCTGGAAGGAAATGCTGCATCGCTACCTGGCGGGTACGCTGGGCTTGATGGTGCTGGCCATTGCGGTGGCCGGCTGGCGGTTGCGGCGCGAGACGCAGGGCTCTCCGGTGCTGCCCCTGCTCTTGCTTGGCTTGATCGTGTTCCAGGCCTTGTTGGGCATGTGGACGGTCACCCGCCTGCTCAAACCCTATATAGTCAGCGCACACCTGCTCGGCGGCATGGCAACGGTGTCGCTGCTGTTGTGGCTGTGGCTGAGAGAGCGCAGCCAGTCTGTTCATGTGTATTTCGCCGACGCGGGGCATCTGCGTGGTGCGGCCACACTGGGTCTGGCGCTCGTCGTCGTGCAGATCGCGCTGGGGGGCTGGGTGAGCACTAACTACGCTGCGCTGGCCTGTACCGATTTCCCGCTATGTCAGGGACAATGGGTGCCTCCGATGGATTTTGACCATGCGTACACCCTGCACCGCGAGCTGGGCGAAACGGCTTCGGGCGAGCTGTTGCCCATGACGGCGTTGACCGCCATCCACTGGACGCACCGGCTGATGGCGCTGCTGGTGACGCTATATCTGCTCTGGCTGGCGACCCGTTTGCTGCGTGCGCCGGGGCTGGCAGGACTGGGGATGTCCATCCTTGTGCTGCTGACTGTGCAGATCACGCTGGGAATCAGCAACGTACTCTTCAGCTTGCCGTTGCCGCTTGCCGTGGCACATAACGCCGGCGCAGCCTGGCTGCTCGCGGCGCTGGTATGGCTGAATTTCAGGGTACGCAGGAGATGAACATGGAAAGCCTGATGGTGCAGGGAGCCGCTTGCCGTTGCCAGCAGTTTCTGGCCTTGTGCAAGCTGCGTGTGGTGAGTCTGATCGTGTTCACGGCGGTGATCGGCATGTTTCTCGCCGTGCCCGGGTGGCCGGCCTGGAACGTGCTTTGGGCGGGCACGCTGGGCATCGCACTGGTGGCCGCTGCGGCGGCGGCGTTCAATTGTCTGATCGAGCAAAAAATCGACGCGGTCATGGCGCGCACCCGTGCACGGCCGCTGCCGCGTGGCGAGCTGACCAGCACGCAGACACTGGTATTTTCCGGCGTGGTCGGCGGGGTCGGCCTTGCGCTCCTTCACACCTTCGTCAACTCCCTCACCATGTGGCTCACGCTCGCCACCTTTGTGGGTTACGCGATCATCTACACAGCCATTCTCAAGCCGATGACGCCGCAGAACATCGTGATCGGTGGTGCCTCGGGGGCCATGCCGCCCGTATTGGGCTGGGCGGCCGCCACGGGCGAAGTGCATCACGATGCCCTGCTGCTGTTCCTCATCATTTTTGCCTGGACGCCCCCGCATTTCTGGGCGCTGGCGCTGTACCGCCGAGACGAGTACGCGCGCGCCGGCTTGCCCATGTTGCCGGTAACCCACGGCGAGGCTTACACGCGCCTACAGGTTTTGCTCTACACCGTGCTGCTGTTTGCGGTGACTCTGCTGCCGGTGGCCACGGGCATGGGTGGCTGGATCTATCTGCTGGGAGCGGTACTGCTCGGCGCACGCTTTATTCATTACGGCTGGCGGCTGTGGCGGGTCTATTCCGATGCGCTGGCAAAGGAAACTTTTCGATTCTCGATACTCTATCTAAGTGTATTGTTCGCCGTGATGCTGGCGGATCATTACTGGCATCTACCCGTCTGATTTTTATGGAAAATTGACGCTTTATCTGGATATTCGGACTATTTTATTTTATATTGAGGCCTCATCTGTCATCAGGGCCGCGAGATGATTCTCTCCCGAACCAGTCAGTATGCCGTGCAGGCATTGATCTACATGGCCACCCAGCCGGCGGCGACGCCGGTTCTCAACAAGGACATCGCCGCCAAGCTCGGCGTGCCCGCGCCGTACCTGGCAAAAATTCTCCAGAGCCTGGCCAAAGGCAACCTGCTGTTTTCGTTCCGGGGTCGTCTGGGCGGCTTTTGTCTGCGCGATTCGGGGGAGCAGATCACCCTGATGGAAATTCTCCTCCTGACCGAAGGCCCGGCATTTACCGAAAGCTGCCTGTTAGGGCTGAAGAAATGCAGCGACGAGACGGCCTGTCCACTGCATTTCCGCTGGATCCCGGTCAAAAAGAAAATTATCGATCTGTTGCAGGACACCACCCTGGAAAAACTGGCCAAGGCGGTGGAGACCGGTAAATACCGCCTTGCCGACGTACCTGCGCGGCTGTTCGAGCAGATCAAGGCTTGAAAACACGACGCATTCTGCTGGGGCTGGCGGTCTGTTTTGCACTGACGGCCTGTCAGCCGGCCCAGGAACCACCGAGCTTTACCGCAACCGATATCACCGGAGCGGCCTTCGCGCGCGATTTCAGGCTCAACGACCACAATGGCAAGCCGCGCACCCTGGCCGATTTTCGTGGAAAAGCGGTCGCCATTTTTTTTGGCTATACCCATTGCCCCGATGTCTGCCCGACCACCCTCGCGGATTTTGCCGCCGCGCTGCGCCAACTGGGCCCGCTTGGCGACAAGGTGCAGGTTCTGTTCGTAACGGTGGATCCGGAGCGGGATACACCCGAGATGTTGCGAGAGTTCGTGCCGGCGTTCGATCCGCGCTTTCTGGGTATGTATACGGATGCGGAAACACTGAAAGCGCTGGCGCACGAATACAAGGTGGTCTATCAAAAGACGGGGGTGAAAGCGGCGGACGATTACCTCATCGACCATAGCGCGGGAACCTATGTCTATGATCCCCAAGGAAAACTGCGCCTGCTCATTGCCTATGGGAGTCGGCCGGACGTGATTGCGCAGGATTTGAAGACCTTGCTCGGCGGTTCCTGAGCGTTTCGTGTCTTGCGACAAGTTGTCGCGGTGGCATATAATCCCGCAGTTTTTAATATAAGCATATGCTGTTTCACGGCGGGCGGGCCTACCCGTGCCGGCCCGTGTTTTGGTGAACGATCAGGAGCGATCAATGGCGGCGAGCACGTCCTATTCCGGGGTTGAGCAATACAACTTCGACATCGTCAAGAAATTTTCCGTCATGGCGCTCGTCTGGGCAGTCATTGGCATGTTCGTTGGCGTATATATCGCCTCGGAACTGGCCTGGCCGTTCCTGAACTTTGACAGTCCGTATTTTTCCTTCGGTCGCTTCCGTCCGGTGCACACCAGCTCGGTCATCTTCGGCTTTGGCGGTTCCGCGTTGTTTGCCACCTCGTATTATGTGGTTCAGCGTACCTGCCAGACCCGACTGATTTCGGACGGTATGGCCAACTTCACCTTCTGGGGCTGGCAAACCGTCATCCTGCTGGCGGGCCTGTCCTATCTGGGCGGTTACTCGCAGGGGCGTGAATATGCCGAGATGGAATGGCCGATCGACCTGCTGGTCGAGGTGGTGTGGGTGACCTACCTGATCCTGTTTGTCGGCACCATCATGCGCCGCAAGCAGCCGCACATTTACGTCGCCAACTGGTTCTATCTGGCGTTCATTCTGGCCACCGCGCTCTTGCACACCTTCAACAACCTGGCGATGCCGGTTGACCTGTTCTCGATGAAGTCGTACAGCCTGTTCTCGGGCACGCAGGACGCGATGACCCAGTGGTGGTACGGCCACAACGCCGTGGGCTTCTTCCTCACCGCCGCCTTCCTCGGCATGATGTATTACTTCGTGCCCAAGCAGGCCGGCCGTCCGATTTACTCTTACCGCCTGTCGATCGTTCACTTCTGGGCGCTGGGCTTCATGTACATGTGGGTCGGTGCGCACCACCTGCACTGGACCGCGTTGCCCGACTGGACCTCGTCACTCGCCGCCGCGTTCTCGATCCTGCTCCTGATGCCCTCGTGGGGCGGCATGATCAACGGCATCATGACGCTCTCCGGCGCGTGGGACAAACTGCGTACCGATCCGGTGATGCGCTTCATGATCGTCGCACTCTCCTTCTACGGTATGTCCACGTTTGAAGGCCCGATGATGTCCTTGAAGGAAGTCAACGCCTTATCGCACTACACCGACTGGACCGTCGGTCACGTGCACTCCGGCGCGCTGGGCTGGGTGGCGATGATCTCCTTCGGCTCGCTGTATCACATGATGCCCAAGCTCTGGGACACCAAGATCTACAGCCAGAAGCTGGTCGAGTGGCATTTCTGGCTCGCCACCATCGGCATCGTGCTCTACATCGTTGCGATGTGGATTTCGGGCATCACCCAGGGTCTGATGTGGCGTGCGTTTGACGAGTTCGGCAACCTGCAATATTCGTTCGTCGAATCGGTGGCGGCCATGCATCCCTTCTACGCCATGCGCGCCATCGGCGGCATGTTCTTCCTGACCGGTGCCGTACTCATGACCTACAACATGTTCATGACCATCCGTCAGGGCAAGCGCGAAGCCGCTGCGCTGGAAGCCAAACTGGCCGCAAAAATGGCGCACGCCTGATAAACGGAAAGACGTACGATGAATTTCAACTTCAAACACGAATGGATCGAAACCAACATCGGCCTCATGGCCGTGTTGACCATGCTGGCGATCAGCGTCGGCGGCCTGGTGGAAATCGCCCCGCTTTTCTTTATCGACAAGACCATTGAAAAGGTCGAGGGCGTGCGGCCCTACACGCCGCTGGAACAGCGCGGTCGCGACATCTACATCCGCGAAGGCTGCTACACCTGTCACTCGCAGATGATCCGCCCGTTCCGCGACGAGAAACTGCGTTACGGTCATTATTCCCTCGCGGCAGAATCGCAGTACGACCACCCCTTCCAGTGGGGTTCCAAGCGCACCGGCCCGGATCTGGCTCGGGTGGGCGGCAAATACTCCAACGAATGGCAGGTACAGCATCTGGTGGCCCCGCGTTCGATGGTGCCGGAGTCGGTGATGCCGAATTACCCCTGGTTGCTCTCGACGCCGCTCGATATTTCGGACGTGACCGGCCGCATGAAAGCCTTGCGCAAGGTGGGGGTTCCCTATTCGCTGTCGCAGGCGGAATACGACGCCAACGTGACCCAGTTTGGCGAAACCGTCGCCAAACAGCTCCACATCCCCGATGCGCAAAAGAATCTGGTCGAGCAGGCCAATTTCGGCAACTACGACGGCGACCGTTCCGGTATTTCCGAAATGGACGCACTGGTGGCCTACCTGCAAGTGCTGGGCACGATGGTTGATTTCAGCAAGTACAGTGACGACGCGTTCGTCGATAACCGCTGATCGGGGGATCTATGGAGTGGCTGCTGTGGTTTTCGAAACCTGAGAACACCAAACCGCTCGCCCTGATCATCTTTTTCGTTACCTTTGTAGGTATCGTGATTTACGTATACGGCAGCAAGAAGCGGAGCAAGCAACTGGAGTCGTATCGGGACATCCCCTTTCTCGACGACGAGGCAGGCACGAAGGACAAGCAATGAGCGATCAAAAACACCAATCCCAGACTGTTCAAACCACCGGCCACGCCTGGGACGGGGATCTGCAGGAATACAACAATCCGCTGCCGACCTGGTGGGTGTATACCTTTTACGCCACAGTCGTGTTTGCGATCGTCTACTGGACGATTTACCCGTCGTGGCCGTTCGGCAAGGGCTGGATCGGCGGTGTGACGAATGTCACCTACGTGAACAGTGAAGGCGAAACCAAAACACATAGCTGGAATACGCGTGCGCTGCTGCTGGCCGACCTGAACGAAGCTACTGCCGCCCAGAAACCCTATTTCGACAAAGTGGCTTCGATGTCCTACGAGCAGGTCTCCAAGGATCCGGAGTTGAACGGCTTCATTCTCTCGGCCGGCAAGGCGCTGTTCGCCGACAACTGCGCGGCCTGCCACCAGTCGGGTGGGCAGGGGGTTGTGGGCTTCTTCCCCAACCTGACTGATGACGACTGGCTCTACGGCGGCAGCTTCGAGAAAATCCATGAAACCCTGATGCAGGGGCGTCGCGGTTACATGCCGGCGTTCAACGAAGTGCTCTCCGGTGAGCAGATTGATTCACTCGCCAACTACGTCGCGAGCCAGGCGGGTATCGGCCATGATGCGGCCAAGGCGCGTGCGGGCGATGCACTCTTCCATAGTGAAACGGCCGCCTGTTTTTATTGCCATGGGGCCGACGCCAAAGGCCGAAAAGAAATCGGTGCGCCGAACCTCACCGACAAGGTCTGGTTGTGGGCCAACGTGCCGGCGGCACCCGGCGACGAAGCCAAGGTGGCCGCGATTCGGAATGTTATTGCCGGCGGCTTGAACAAGGGTGTAATGCCGGCCTGGGCAGGGCGTCTCTCGCCTGAACAGATCAAGGTTCTGACGGTCTACGTACATGAATTGGGCGGCGGCCTTTAATACGGGCTGCAACTGACACAAAAAGCCCCCGTTCGCGGGGGCTTTTGCATTCAATTACCGGAAAGGATCATGCAGCAAGGCCTAGAAGATCAAGTCGCCCTTTACCAGAAGCGCATTCCTATTTTCACGCGCTCGGTCAAGGGTAAGTTTCGCCGCTTCAAGACATCCGTGCTGGTATTGGCTTATGCCATCTACTTCCTGCTGCCGTGGCTGCCGTGGAATCGGGTGGACGCACCCAGCCAGGCCTTGCTGTTCGACCTGCCGGGACGGCGGTTTCTGATTTTTGGCCTGACCGTCTACCCGCAAGATGTGATCTGGCTGGCCTTGCTGCTCTTTATTGCCGCGATTTTGCTGTTTTTCGTGACCGGGCTGGTGGGGCGCGCCTTCTGTGGCTACTTCTGTTTCCAGACCCTGTGGACGGATTTTTTCATCTGGATCGAGCAGCGCATCCAGGGTGAACGGCCTGCACGTGTTCGCCTGTATCGGCAACCCTGGGATCGCGAAAAAATCCTCAAGCTCACGGCGACGCATGCTGCCTGGCTCCTGGCGTCATTCTGGACCGGCATGAGCTTCGTGGCCTATTTTTCTTACGCGCCCCAACTGGTGGTGGATTTTTTCACCGGGCAAGCTGCCCCCGCCGCCTACATCACGGTTGCCGTGCTTACGCTTTCCACGTATGCAGCAGCCGGTTTGATGCGCGAGCAGATTTGCACCTATGTCTGTCCTTACGGTCGCTTCCAGAGCGTGATGTACGAGCCGGAGACGCTGGCTGTGCATTACGACAGCCGGCGCGGAGAAGGCGTGCAGGGGCGTGCCGTGGTACGGGCGGGGCGCGGCATCGCGCTGGAACGGCGACGTGCCACCCAGCCGGGTGACACGGTAACAGAGCGCCGCCAGCGGGCATTGAGCCAGAGTGAGCGCGCACTCAACGATCGGCGCAGTCAGGGTATCGGCGATTGTGTGGACTGTGGATTGTGTGTGCAGGTCTGCCCGGCTGGAATCGATATCCGCGATGGCTTGCAGTACAAGTGCATTTCATGTGGCCTGTGCATCGACGCCTGCAACACCATCATGGATTCCTTCGGTTTTCCACGCGGTCTGATTCGCTACGATTCCGAACAGAATCTGGCGTCCGCTCAACCCGCCCCGGCCAGGCTGCACTGGAAGCGTCTCAAGATCATAGGCTACGGTGTGGCGCTTGTGCTGATGAGTGCGTACCTTGCATACAGCATTGCGACCCGGGGGAGCTTTGACCGGGCCGTGACCCAGATTCGTCAGCCGCTCTACGTGGTGCTGTCAAACGGGGATATCCGCAACCGCTACCAGATCCGCATCACCAACAAGGCGGGGGCCGATCAGCGCTACCTGATCAGCGCGCGTGGCATCCCCGAGGGGGCGCTCGATCTGGGTAATTTCCGTGAAATCACCATCAAGCCAGGCCGCAGCGGCCTGGTTCAGGCGAGCGTCAGGCTCAGCCCCGAGCGGGCGCAAACCCTGCGTGAATTTGAATTAATCATCACCCCACAAGGCCGCCCGGCAGAGGCACGCAGCGAGCGGGTGCGGTTTGATCGTCCAGGAGGTCAATCTTGAGTACGCTGGTCACATTATTCGGTGGTCTGGGGGCGGTCATGCTCCTGTATGCCCTGGGCGGACTGATTCGACATTTTCCCCCCCTGCTGCGGGCCACGCTGGCGGGTGTCATCCCCTTGCTGGTCTACTTTTTCCTCATACTCGGCAGCTGGCCGGGACTCGATGTGGTCGCCATGCATATTTCGGTCTTTCTGGCGACCGCGCTGGTGATGCATGCACTTTCGCAATTCAGCAAACGTGGCAAACGGATGCACTGGGTTCCCAAGCTGCTGATCGCGTTCTTTTCCGGCCTGGTGGTTTTCAATGCCGGACTGCTCTACGTGGCCAATTCCGGCTTGCCGGAGCCCCTGGGCCGCTGGTGGCTGGGCGGGGACGGCAAGGTCTACAGCGGGTTTTCCGGTGTGGTTGCGCATGATCGCGGGGCCGCCAAGGCGGTTTCCTCAGAGCTGTCCGAGTCTCACCGCGAAAGCGAGGTGGGCTGGCGAGTTGAAACTGACGCACAGCTCGACCAATCTGCGGGCGTCTTGCATCTTGTGATGCGGGTGCGTGACCGAACCGGGCTGCCCGTGCGCGGCCTGCAAGGCGACGCTTATCTGATTCGGCCCGGGGCCAGTACCCCCGCCACCAAGCTGGCGCTGGCGGCAAGCGAGGTCGGGGTGTATCAGGCCAGCCTGGCGCTGCCTGCGAGCGGCCGCTGGCTACTCGAAACCCGGCTCTACCAGGGCCGGGAGCTCCGGCATCACGGCACACAGGAGATCAGCCAGCCATGAACGGCATCATGGTCTTCCTGTTTTTTCTGTCCGCCATTTTTGTGCTGTTGATCATCGTGGGGGTGTTCTGGTCGATCAAGAGTGGCCAGTTTGATGACCTGGAAGGCCCCGCCGAGCGCATCCTCATGGACGAGGACGACCCGCGCCTGCCCAATCGGCGCTTGAGAGACACAGACGATTGAATTAAAATTCGCCCACTTAACGGAGTCGACTCATGAAGCAATATCTCACTTTCCAAAATCTGCCGATGGTGCTCGTTACCGCGCTCATCGTATGGTCGTGGATCAGCATTCTGTCCGTGGTGATTGGTTCGCTGTTCTGAACCGCGCAATCGGCCAACAAAAAGCCCCGCCTAGGCGGGGCTTTTTGTTGGCACAAGGCGGTCGTGATCAGACCGGCATCGTCGCCCGCATTTTCTGTAATGCGCGCGCCTCGATCTGCCGGATGCGTTCGGCCGACACACCATATTCGGCGGCCAGTTCGTGCAGGGTGGCCGCTTCGCCTTCGGTCAGCCAACGGGCCTGAATAATCCGGCGGCTGCGTGCGTCCAGATTGTCCAGCGCGTTTGCCAGACCCGTGCGGTGCAGTTTTTCGGTCTGCTCGCGTTCCAGTTTCTGCGCCGGGTTTTCATCCGGGCTGGCCAGATAGGCGATCGGGCTGTAGCTGTCTTCACCGTCCTCCAGTGCCGGGTCGATGGATAGCTCGTGGCCGGACAGCCGGGTTTCCATTTCCAGCACGTCTTCGCGGGAAACATTCAATTCCCTTGCCACGGCGTCGGCTTCCTTCAGCGTCAGCGCATTCAGCGATTGCTTGAGGCTGCGCAGATTGAAGAACAGCTTGCGCTGCGACTTGGTCGTGGCGACCTTGACCAGCCGCCAGTTCCGCAACACGTATTCGTGGATTTCGGCCCGAATCCAGTGCAGGGCAAACGACACCAGACGCACACCGCGTTCGGGGTCGAAGCGCTTCACCGCCTTCATCAGGCCCACATTGCCTTCCTGAATGAGGTCGGCCTGCGGCAGCCCATAGCCCAGATAGTGGCGGGCAACGCTCACCACCACGCGCAGATGTGACAGCACAAGCTGGCGCGCCGCGTCCACATCCTGCTTGTCGTGCCAGGCGCGCGCGAACTTCTGCTCGTCTTCCAGGCTGAGCAGGGGATAGCGGTTCACCGTCTGGATATAACTGTCCAGACTGTGGGCGGCAGGGATCGGCAGGGTCAGACTTGCATTCATCGGTGAAATCTCCTTGGCTCCATTTTAGCACTCAGAGAATGGGAGTGCTAAACCCGGCTTCCGGTTCCCGGGCGGGGTCAGCGGGCCGACTCAAGCTGCCGCAGCGCCCCCGAGACCGATGCCCAGGCACCCAGCCATCCAAACAGGATGGGCAGTCCCCACATCGCCAGAAATTCGGTCAGACTGGGCGGAGTGAGCTGGAAGGCCGAGCCGTACAGACCGGCCAGATGGGCGACCGGTGCCTGTAGCAGCCCGCCTGCGGCTGCCAGCACAAGCATGGCGGCGGCACCGCCCAGCAGACCCTGGAGCGCGCCCAGGTACAGGAAAGGCCGGCGGATGTGACGGTCAGTGGCCCCGATCAGGCGGCTGACCTGGATTTCGTCGCGCCGGGCGAGCACCTGGGCGCGGATGGCATTCCCGGAGATGGCCGTCAGGGCCACGGCAAAGAGCGCAACCAACAGCCAGACGATAGTATGGCCAATGGATAACAGGGCGGCCAGGCGCGCGGCCCACTGGCTGTCAAGGTGGGTTTCCGCCACCCCGGGCAGTTTGCCCAGTTCCGCAGCCAGTCGAGACAGGGCGGTTTGGGAGGGGTCGGCAGCCTGCACCACCCAGGCATCGGGCAAGGGGTTTTCGCTCAGCCCGGCGGTGACGTCGCTGAGTTCCTGCTCGCTGCTGAGCGTGGCAAGGGCCTCGTCGCGCGAGACAAAACGTGCGCGGGCGACATCGCCTTGTTTCAGGCGTGCCGTGATGGCTTTACGGGCCCCCGGTGTCGCATCGGGGCTGAGAAAAACACTGATTTCCGGTTGGGCCGGAAGCCCGCCCGCTACCCGGCTGAGGTTGTCCAAACCCAGGTACAAGGCCGCTGGCAGGCTGATGGCGACGCCCATGGCCAGAGCCGTGAGCAGGGTCGATAGCGGGTGGGCAAACAGACGTGTCAGTGCGCTGCGCAGCGCGGCCGATTGGTGGCGCAGCCAGGTGTTCATGCCGCACTCCCCACACGACCGTGGTCAAGGTGCAGGGTGCGTCCGCCCAGCGCCGCAATGGCGCGTTCGTCGTGGGTGGCGATGACAAGCGTGGTACCCACCTGATGAAAGTCGCGGAACATGGCCATGATGTCGGCGGCGTAGCCGGCGTCCAGATTGCCGGTGGGTTCGTCGGCGAGCAGCAGGGCCGGTCGGCTGACCAGCGCACGGGCAATGCACAGGCGTTGCTGTTCGCCGCCCGACAGACTGACGGGATTGGCCTTTTCACGCGCAAGGAGGCCGACCTTGTCGAGCACGGCGCGGGCGCGCTTGAAGGATTCGCGGCGGTCTACCCCGGCAATGTCGAGCGGCAGCACCACGTTCTCGATGGCGTTGCGGTCGAACAGCAGCTTGTGATCCTGGAACACCAGGCCGATGTTGCGGCGCAGGTAAGGAATGGCGCGTTGCGGCAAACGGCCCACGTTCTGCCCGCTGACCGTGACCACGCCGCTGGTGGGGCGTTCGATCGCGGCGATGAGTTTCAGCAGGGTCGATTTGCCTGCACCGGAATGGCCGGTCAAAAAAACCAGCTCGCCCTTGTCGATGGCGAGATTCGCGCCCGTCAGCGCTTCGTGCCCGCCGGGATAGCGCTTGGTGACCTGGGAAAACTGGATCATGCGATGGCAGGCCTAGACACTGAAAATGGCGTCGACAAAATCGCGCGCGTCGAAAGGGCGCAGATCGTCGAGGCTTTCGCCCACGCCGATGTAGCGCACGGGGATGGGTCGCGCCCGGGCCGCACCTGCGTGCGCAATGGCGGCGATGGCCCCGCCCTTGGCCGTGCCGTCGAGTTTGGTGAGCGCAAGCCCGGTCACGCCGAGTGCGTCGTCGAAGGCTTTCACCTGGGTGACGGCGTTTTGGCCGGTATTGGCGTCGAGTACCAGCAGGATTTCGTGCGGCGCACCGGGGACGGCTTTCTCGATGACCCGCTTCACCTTCCTGATTTCTTCCATCAGGTGAAGCTGGGTGGGCAGCCGGCCGGCAGTGTCGGCCAGCACCACATCAATATTGCGCGCGCGGGCGGCAGCAATGGCGTCGAAGATCACCGCTGCGGAATCGCCCTTGTCCTGGCTGATGACGGTGACGCCGTTGCGTTCGCCCCAGACCTGCAACTGCTCGCGCGCAGCGGCGCGAAAGGTGTCGCCCGCGGCCAGCAGCACCGACAGCCCCTGCGACTGGTAAAGCTTGGCGAGTTTGCCGATGGTGGTGGTTTTGCCCGCGCCGTTCACGCCGGCGAGCATGAGGATGAAGGGCGTGTGCGGGGTGACGTCGAGCGGGGCCTGCAAGGGGGTCAGCAGATCGACCAGGGCGTCTTTCAGCGCGCTCTGGAGTTGGGCCGCGTCGGTGAGGTTGTCGCGGCGGACTTTTTTCTGGAGCGTGTCGAGCAGCGTCTGGGTCGCGTCCACGCCCACATCGGCCGTCAACAGGATGGTTTCGAGTTCGTCGAACAGCTCGGCGTCGATCTTGCGGCCCACGCCGAACAGGCTGGAGAGCTGGCCGCCGAGTTTGTCGCGGGTTTTCGCCAGTCCCTGTTTGAGCCGTTGTGCCCAGCCGGATTTGGGGGCGGCTTCGATGGCGGGGGATTCGGTAGCCGTCCCGGTTGCATCGGCGGGAGGCTTGGACTTGAAGAAACTAAACACGGATGGGGGTTGTCAGGACAACAGTTCAGGGTACGGCTTATCTTATCATTCGGACTCATGTCGATCAGAGGGAAAACCATGCGCAGCCTTTGGGCACTTTTATTCACCGGGGTCGCCACGCTGGCACAGGCCGGTGTGACCGATGTGACGCTCGACAACGGCATGCGGGTCATCGTGCAGGAAGACGCCCGCGCGCCGGTGATGGTGTCGCAGGTGTGGTACCGCGCGGGCAGCATGGACGAGTTCAACGGCACCACCGGCGTGGCGCACGTGCTCGAACACATGATGTTCAAGGGCACGAAAGACGTGCCGCCGGGCGAATTTTCCAAGCGCATTGCGGCGGCGGGTGGCCGTGAAAACGCCTTCACCAGCCGCGATCACACCGCGTATTTCCAGCAGATGCAGAAAGACCGGCTGGAGCTGTCGATGAAGCTCGAAGCCGATCGCATGGCCAACCTTGTCATCAGCGACGCGCTCTTCGCCAAGGAAATCCAGGTGGTGATGGAAGAACGCCGCCTGCGCACCGACGATCAGCCGCAGTCGGTGGTGTACGAGCGCTTGATGTCGAGCGCCTACCAGACGCATCCCTACCGCCGCCCCATCATCGGCTGGATGGACGATCTGCAGAACATGACCGCGCAGGACGCGCGCGACTGGTACAGCCGCTGGTACGCGCCCAACAACGCCACCCTGGTGGTGGCCGGTGACGTGAAGGCGGACGACGTGATTGCGCTCGCCAAACGCTACTTTGGCCCGATACCCGCGAAAGCCTTGCCCGCGCGCAAGCCGCAGGCCGAAGTCGAGCAGATCGGGGACAAGCGCATCGTCGTCAAGGCACCCGCCAAGCTGCCCTATCTGCTGATGGCCTGGCACGCGCCGACCCTGCGCGACTGGCAGGCCGACACCGAGCCCTACGCCCTGCAAATCCTGATGGGTGTGCTCTCCGGCAATGATTCGGCGCGCCTGCCCAACGCCCTGGTGAAAACGCAGCAGGTGGCGGTGAATGCCAGCGCGGGTTACGACGCGGTCGCGCGTGGCCCCGGCATGATCCTCATCGACGCCACGCCCGCGCAGGGCAAGACCGTGGCCGACGTGGAAAAGGCGATCCGTGCCGAAATCGCCCGCGTCCAGAAGGACGGCATCAGCCCGGCCGAACTCGCGCGTGTGCAGGCGCAGGTCATCGCGGCCGACGTCTACCAGCGCGATTCCCTGTTCTATCAGGCCATGCAGCTGGGCGAATACGCGATTGCCGGTTTGCCCCCCGAAGCGCTGGCCAAACGGGTGGACAAACTGCGCGCGGTCACAGCGGCGGACGTGCAGGCTGCGGCACGCAAATGGCTGGTCGACGACCGGCTCTCGGTCGCCACGCTGGATCCCCAACCGCTGGACGCCCGTGCCCCGCGTGCGGCCGTGCCTGGGGCGCGCCATGTCAATTAAATCCAACGTGTCAATCAAACCCGCCGCGTCGATTAAACGCTTGTTGATTGTCTGCCTGTTGTGGCTGCCGCTGGGGGCCCAGGCTGCCTTGCCGATCCAGTCGTGGACTACGTCTGAAGGCGCACGCGTGCTTTTTGTGGAAAGCCGGCAGTTGCCGATGCTCGATCTTGCCGTCAGCTTTGCGGCTGGCAGTGCACGCGATCCGGCGGGAAAGCATGGACTCGCCCAGCTTACTCACGGGCTGCTGGATCAGGGCGCGGGCGGCTGGTCCGATGCCAGGATCGCCCACGAAATGGCCGACGTGGGGGCGGTTTTATCCGGTAGCCTCGATCGTGATCGCGCCGCCATCAACCTGCGCACGCTGTCGTCGGATGCCGAGCGGAACCGCGCGCTCGCGACCTACATGCGGGTATTGCAACAGCCAGACTTTCCCAAGCCGGTTGTCACCCGCGAAAAGTCGCGCACGCTCGCCGCCCTCCGCGAGGCCGAGGCCGACCCCGGGGAAGTGGCGAGCAAGGCCTTCTTCCGCGCCCTCTATGGGCCGCATCCCTATGCCCATGACGAATCCGGTGAGGCGGCTGCGATTCCCGCTTTGACGCGGGCCGATCTGCAGGCGTTTTACCGCGCGCACTACACCGCATCCAACGCCGTGATCGCGCTGATGGGCGACGTGAGCCGCGCCGAGGCGGAACGCATCGCCGCACAAATTGCTGCCGGCTTGCCGCAAGGCAAAGCCCTGCCGGACGTGCCGGCTGCCCGGCCGGTGCCGCCGACGACCCAGCGCATTGCGCATCCTTCCGCGCAGAGCCATGTGCTGATCGGTGCGCTGGGCATGGCGCGCGACGACCCGGATTTCTTCCCGCTCTTTGTCGGCAACTACGTGCTGGGTGGCGGCGGGTTCGATTCGCGCCTGATGCGCGAAATCCGCGACAAGCGCGGCTACGCCTACAGCGCCTACAGTTATTTTCTGCCCATGAGCGAGGCCGGGCCGTTTCAGCTGGGTTTGCAGACCCAGGCCAAACAGGCGGACGACGCGCAGAAAGTGGCCGTGGAAACCCTGCGTGAGTTCGTGAACGCAGGCCCAACCGAAGCTGAATTGAAGCAAGCCAAAGACAATCTCACCGGCGGTTTCCCGCTGCGCATCGACAGCAACCGCAAAATTCTGGATTACCTGTCGATGATCGGCTTTTACCGCCTGCCGCTGGATTATCTGGACAGCTGGGTCGGCAAGGTCGAAGCGGTCACGGTAGACAAGGTGAAAGACGCTTTTCTACGCCGGATCAATCCCGACGCATTGAGCACGGTCGTGGTGGGCTCGGATGCTCGCTAAACAGGCCGCGGCGCGGCGCGCGCACGGTGCCGCCAATCGCGTGCGCATCATCGGCGGGCAGTATCGCCGCCGCCTGCTCGAATTTCCCGACCGCGACGGCCTGCGCCCCACCCCCGACCGGGTGCGAGAAACCCTGTTCAACTGGCTGGGGCAGGATCTGCCGGGCTGGTTGTGTCTGGATCTGTTCGCCGGCAGTGGCGCGCTGGGGTTCGAGGCAGCGTCACGCGGTGCGGGGCGGGTGACGCTGGTCGAGCGCGATGCCGCCGCCGCATCGGCGCTGGAGCGCAATCGCGTCGCCCTGGGGGCGTCCGCCGTCGAGCTTGTGCGTGCTGAAGCGCAGGCCTGGCTGGCTGGCAACCGCACGGCGTGGAACCTGATCTTTCTCGACCCGCCCTTCGACAGCGGGCTGGCCGCGCGCATCCTGCCCGAGCTCGGCCTGCACCTTGCGCCGGGGGGGCAGGTGTACGTCGAGCAGAGTGAAGCGGTGCAACCACCCGCCGGGTTTATCATGCTTCGTTGCGGGCGTGCGGGACGCTCGCACTTCGCCTTGCTGGAAAAAGAGGAAACCTCATGCTGATTGCGGTGTATCCAGGCACCTTCGACCCCATCACGCGCGGGCACGAGGATCTCGTGCGTCGCGCCGCGCGCCTGTTCGACCGGGTGATCGTTGCGGTGGCCGAATCACGGAACAAGAAGCCGTATTTCAGCATTGAAGAGCGGGTGGAAATGGCGCGTGCCGTGCTGGTGGATATCCCCAAGGCCCGGGTCGAGGGCTTCTCCGGCCTGTTGATCGATTTTGTGGCGGCGCAGGGTGCCATTGCGGTGCTGCGCGGCTTGCGTGCCGCGTCGGACTTTGAATACGAATTCCAGCTCGCCGGCATGAACCGCAACCTCAAACCCGACATCGAAACCCTGTTCCTCACGCCGTCGGATCAGTACATGTTCATTTCGGCGAGCATGATCCGGGAGATTGCGCAGTTGGGCGGTGATGTGTCACCGTTTGTCCACCCGTTGGTGGCCGCGCGATTAAGTGAGAAAATAAGCAAAAACTGATATGAACTGGAGCCTGACATGTCCATGATGATCACGGACGAATGCATCAACTGCGACGTCTGTCTGCCCGAATGCCCCAACGATGCCATTTCCCAGGGCGATGAGATCTACATCATCGACCCCAACAAATGCACCGAATGTGTGGGCCACTTTGACACCCCGCAATGCGTGGAAGTGTGTCCGGTGGATTGCATTCCGCTGAATCCGGATTACCCGGAAACGAAAGACCAGCTCCAGCAAAAATTCCTGCGGCTCACCGCAGACAAGTAGGCCCGCCTTCAGGCAGACCGGGCGTAGCGCGCGGTATCGGGGGCGTCGTCCAGCGCCTCGGCGATACGGCCGTTGACGCGCGCCAGTTGCTCCATCTGATCGGCCACGCTGTTCATGGCGGTGTCGAGTTCGGCAATCCGGTCGTCCAGGGTTTCGGTTGCCGCGTGAATGCGGCTGATGCTGTCGAACCGGCGCTTGAGCTGGGTTTTGTGCTCGCGCACCTGGGTTTCCATCGGCGCGATCAGCGCCTTGAGCCAGGTTTCGGTTTCGCTGTTGGCGATTTCGAAGACCTGCACGACCTTGCTCGCCAGCGTTTCAAAGAAGCGTTGCGTCAGCTGCTGCTGGCCCGAGGTGAGCATGCTGAACAGGGTATTGAAGCGTTCGTCGAAAATCCGCTCCAGGCGGGCCATCTCGCGGCGGTATTTGACCAGGCTGTAGTCGGGCGGGTTGACCATGGCCAGGCCGTGGTCGTCGCTGAACTTCTGGTACATCGCGGTCATCATGGCGCGGATTTCCCGCACGATTTCGATCGAGACGTCGAGATTGCCGTTCAGCTGGCCAAAAAACGTGCTCATGGATTCGCGCAGGCCGGCGCTGAAACGGCTCTTCTCCATGGCCGTGCGGGTTTTCCTGACCTCGTCCCGGATGAATGGCATGCCCAGCCGGCTGCGCAGCGTTTCGACCTGACCGGCAAACACGTTGCGCAGGGCATTGAACTGCTGCAGGCCGCGGTCAAACTGCTCCTTGTCCGCATTGGCCTGAACCATCATGTGCTGGATCACGTCGCGATTCTTGCCGCGCAGATTACCCAGTTCCTCGACCTGATCCTGCAGGGTTGCCAGCCGCGTTTCCAGCAGTTCGGTGATGCGAATCACCACGTCTTCCACCACGCTGCGCGTTGAGTCGGTTACCAGGGCCTGCTTGCAGGGGATGAGTTCCTGGCTCAATGCCGATTCCAGCTCGGGCAGGCGGGTGCGCGCCAGCAAGGCCTCGTCGTGCCGTACCTTGGCTACCAGGGCCTTCTGCGCTGAAACCGGGTAGATCTGCGCGGTGGGCAAGCCGAGCAGGCTTGCGCTGGAAGCCACCTGTTTGGCAATTTCTGCGTTTATCTCGGCATCGCTTTTCAGTTCGTCCCACAGCCCGTCGATCTTGTTCATGACGACCAGGCGGGCGCGGCTGGCACCGTGTACCGGCGCGATGTGCTGACGCCAGATTTCGATATCGGAACGCGTCACCCCCGTGTCGGCCGCCAGCAGGAACAACACCGCGTGGGCGCTGGGCAGCATGGATAGCGTCAGCTCGGGTTCGGTGCCGATGGCGTTGAGCCCGGGGGTGTCGAGGATGACGAGCCCTTGTTTCAACAGCGGATGTGGAAAATTGATGAGTGCGTGCCGCCAGCGCGGAATGGCAATCGTGCCGTCCTGCGCCAGCACGCGCGCGGTTTCTTCGTCGCGGGGGTTGATGAGGCCGTAGGATTCGGCGGTGGCTGCGTCGACCGGCTGGGTGTCAGCCAGCCGCATCAGCGTGGCGCTCATCTCGGCGGCAGAATCGAGATTGAGCGGAAGCTCGGTCCAGGCGTCGGGCTCGCGCTTGAAGTCGGCCAGGCTGCCCGCGCGGGTTTTGGTCTCGATCGGCAGCAGACGCAGCGAGGCCCGGCGGCGCGGGTCGTAGGCCAGTTCGGTCGGGCACATGGTCGTTCTGCCCGCAGACGAGGGCAGCACACGCTGACGATAATCCGAAAAGAAAATGGCGTTGATGAGCTCGGACTTGCCCCGTGAAAACTCGGCGACAAACGCCACGTTAAGCGTGTCCTCTTGCAAACGCCCCAGCGCCTGCGCGAGACGCAGGTCGGATTCTCCGTCGTCGAGCTGCTGTGAGGCGAGCCAGTCTCGCAATGCCTCCACGCGCACGAACAGGGCATCGCGCCAGGCGCTGTAATGCTCAAACTCGTCGACCAGGGTGGTGGAGGGCATAGGGTGTCTTGGGGCTAAGACGCGGATATTTAAACCATATTAAGTGTAAATCGGCCCGAACGCGACCGCTGATGGCACGCCGGCCGATGACGGACGTTCAGCGCTGGCAGGCCGGGCAATAAAAACTGGCCCGCTGTGCCTGCACCATGCGGCGCACCGGTGTTCCGCATACCCGGCAAGGCAGGCCGGCGCGATCATAAACCCGGGTCTGAAGCTGAAAATACCCCAGTTCACCGTCGGTGGCGACGTAGTCGCGCAGTGAGCTGCCGCCCGCGGCAATAGCGGCAGCCAAAACCTTCTTGATGGCATCACAGAGCCGTGCGCAGGCCGGGCGGCTCAGTCTGCGCGCAGCGGTGCCCGGCCGGATGCCGGCGTGAAACAACGATTCGGAGGCGTAAATATTGCCTACGCCTACCACGATGCTGGCGTCCATGATGACCTGCTTGATCGCGCTGCTGCGGCGTTGGCACTGACTGTACAGATAGGCGGCGTCGAATGCGTCGGTCAGTGGCTCGGGCCCCAAGTGCGCCAGCAGCGGATGATGTGACGGATCCTGCGTCCACAACACCGCGCCAAACCGGCGGGGGTCGCGTAGTCGCAACAGCAGCGAACCGTCGAACTGCCAGTCGATGTGATCGTGTGCGCCCGGTGGTTCGGCGGGCGAAGCCAGCCTGAGACTGCCGGACATGCCGAGATGCACGATCTGGGTGACCTCGCCAAAATCGAACAACAGATATTTGCCACGCCGTGCAATGTCCAGCAGGCGCTTTCCTGCCAGCCTGGCCTCCAGATCTGCCGGAATCGGCCAGCGCAAGCGCGGGTTGCGAATGAGGGTGCGCTGGAGCACGCGACCCGTCAACGCGGGAGCAAGTCCCGCACGGGTGGTTTCGACTTCGGGTAATTCGGGCATGCCTCATTCTAGCGGTCAGGGCAGGTCATGCCGTGCCCGCGATTAACCGAGAACCTTGCTTGCAGGCCGCGCTCGAAAGCATAGAATCAACCCTACCCTGATTGCTTTCCAGCCATGAAAACCTTACAGCTTCTTCCCCTGTGTGCCGCCCTCATGCTGGCAAGTGCGTGCAGCCAGACCCCGGTACGCGCATCCCAGACTGGTGTGACGCCGGTGACACCCGCTGCCACGCCTGCGCCCACCGCCCTGACCGAAGCCGACACTGCCGACGCAGCGAGGGCACGCGCCGAGGCGGCCTTGCCCAAACAGCCCCTCACGCCCGAGCTTCTGTTCAGGTTCCTGGTGGCCGAGGTGGCCGGCCAGCGAGGCGCGATTGGCATTGCCCAGTCAACCTATCTGGATCTCGCACGACAGACGCGTGACCCGCGTGTGGCGCGCCGTGCGGCTGAAGTCGCCATGTTTGCCCGCAACCCGGGCGGCGCGCTGGAGGCCGCGCAGCTGTGGGCGGAGGCGGAGCCGGCCTCCGAGCGCGCCCAGCAGACACTGGCCGCGCTGTTGCTGAACGAGGGGAAACTCGGTGACGCCGAACCCATCCTGCGCGAACTGCTCAAGCAGGACAGCGATAACGGCTTTTTGCATTTGTCTGCCCTGCTGGGCAAGACCCGGGACACGCAGGCCACCCTCGCGCTGGTCGAGCGCCTGGCGGCGGACTATCCCGCCTTGCCCGAAGCGCGTTTTGCCGTGGCGCAGGCCGCGTCGAGCGCCGGCCGTCTCGATCAGGCGGTGGACGCGCTGAAGCAGGCAGACGCGCTGCGCCCGGGATGGGAGCCGGCTGCACTGTTGCGCGCCCAGGTGCTGGCGAAAACCTCGCGGGCCGATGCGCTTGCATTCATGCGTGAATTTCTCTCGGCTCATGCCGGGGCGAGAGACGTGCGGCTGGCTTATGCCCGCACGCTGGTCAACGCCAGTCAGTTTCCGGAAGCGCAGGCCGAATTCACCCGGCTGACCCGGGACTTTCCGCGCAATGCCGAGGTGAGTTTTGCGGCAGGCCTGCTGTCCCTGCAAATGGGCGATGTGTCGGCAGCCCGCGCCTTGCTGACGCAAACCCTGGAATACAGCCCGCGCGAACCCGACGCCGTCTACTACTATCTAGGCCAGACTGCCGAGCAGATGAAGCAGCTGGACGAGGCGGCCATGCAGTATGCCGAGGTCAAAACGGGCAGCTACCTGGTCTCGGCGCGCGCGCGTCAAGCTGTTTTGCTGGCGCGGGGCGGCAAACTGGAGGACGCATTGGCCCTGTTGGCAACGACCCAGGGTGAGGACGAGGCCCAGAATGTGCGCCTGATTCAGGCGCGGGCAGAATTGCTGCGTAACGCCAAGCGCCACCCGGAAGAATTCGCAGCGTTGGAAGAAGGCCTCAAGCGCTTTCCCGAATCTCCCGACCTGCTCTACGACCGCGCCATGGCGGCTGAAAAAATCGATCGCCTCGACGTGCTGGAAGCCGACCTGCGCCGCGTGATCGCGCTGCGCCCCAACGATGCCCAGGCCTACAACGCGCTGGGCTATACCCTGGCTGACCGGACGGATCGTTTGCCCGAGGCGGTTACGCTGCTTGAGCGCGCGCTGACGCTGGCCCCGGAAGACCCCTTCATCCTCGACAGCGTGGGTTGGGCCCAATTCCGTTCAGGGAATCTGCCGCGTGCGCAGGAATTTCTGGAACGCGCCTACAAGCTGCGTGCCGACCCCGAAATTGCCGCGCATCTGGGGGAAGTGATGTGGGCGCGGGGGCAGCGTGACGAGGCAGGGCGGGTCTGGCAATCCAGCCTACAGTCGCATCCCCAGAATGAAGTGCTGCTGGAAACCCTGCGCCGGCTGAAACCCTGATGCGGGCGACGCGGTTCGCCTGGCTGCTGGCGCTGTGGCTGGCAGGGTGTGTGACAGCCCCGGTAACGGGGCCTCTGCCCGTCGAGTACACGGAAAACTGGGCATTGTCCGGGCGTCTTGGCATTCAGACCGACACCCAGAGTCTGTCCGGGCAGATCGACTGGCAACACGGCCGGGCGTCGGATGTGCTGGTGCTTGCCACGCCGCTGGGGCAGACGGTGGCGCGTATCGAACGCCAGGGGGACGAAGTGACGCTGGAGGTTCCCAATCAGCCGCTGCGGCGTGCGCCGGATGCTGAAACGCTCACCCGTGAGGCCCTGGGTTACCCCTTGCCGATTGCCGGGCTGGGTTGGTGGATCCAGGCGCAGCGCGATCCGGCGCGTCCTGCTGATTTGGTGCGCGATGCATCGGGGCGCGTCGTGCAGATCCGGCAGGATGGCTGGACGATTGATTTCCTGCAATACGCCGACCATCGTCCACGCAAGCTGGCGCTGGTTCGCGACAAGCTGGAGTTGCGCCTGGTGATCGACCGCTGGCGGGCCGAATGACCTACGTTTTTCCGGCACCCGCCAAACTCAATCTGTTTTTGCACGTGGTTGGCCGGCGCGCAGACGGTTACCACCTCTTGCAAAGCATTTTCCGTTTCATCGACCGCGCTGACCGCGTCCACCTGGATCTGCGGAGCGACGGGGTCATTGCACGACGGGGGGAGGTGCCCGGCGTGCCCGCAGAACAAGACTTGAGTCTGCGCGCGGCGAGCCTGTTGCAGCCCCATGCCCCACCCGGTTCGGGGGTGACCCTCCAGCTGGATAAAGTGCTGCCGATGGGCGGCGGGCTGGGCGGAGGCAGTTCCGATGCGGCGACCGTCCTGCTCGCGCTCAATCGCCTGTGGAAAGTCAATCTTCCGCGTGCCGAATTGCAGGCACTGGCGCTGCGGCTGGGGGCCGACGTGCCGGTTTTCGTGTTCGGACAGACCGCGTTTGCAGAGGGCGTGGGCGAAATCCTGCACCCCGTGGCGGCCCCCGCAGCCTGGTATGTGGTGCTGACACCGCCGGTGCAGGTGCCGACCGCATCGATTTTTAGCGCGCCGGAATTGACACGGAACACGCCGCCCCTCAAAATAGCGCCCTTTTCCGCAGGCATGGGTCACAACGACCTTCAGCCGGTGGTCGTGAACAGGCAGCCGGAAGTGGCCCGTCATCTCGAATGGCTGGGGCAATTTGGTGAAGCCCGCATGACCGGTTCCGGCGCCTGCGTGTTTGCGTCGTTCGAATCGGAAAGCGCGGCACAGGCTGTTTTACAGCGCCTGCCGGGTTCGATGCAGGGTTTTGTGGCGCAGGGTCTCGACAGGCATCCCCTGTACGATTTTTGCGCCGGGTAGTGCCCGTTGGGGAGTCGCCAAGTGGTAAGGCATCGGATTTTGATTCCGACATTCGTAGGTTCGATCCCTACCTCCCCAGCCAGAATAGAGCGAACAGCCGCCGTGTAGGCGGCTGTTTTTGTTGTTGTCTCGCCCAACCGCCGGAGACTCGCGTGTCCATAGACAATCTGATGGTGTTTACGGGGAATGCCAATCCCCGTCTGGCCAGCGATGTGGTGCGCCATCTCAATATCCATCTGGGACGCGCCACGGTATCGCGCTTCTCGGACGGCGAAGTGATGGTCGAGATCCTGGAAAACGTGCGTGGCAAGGACGTCTTCGTGCTGCAATCGACCTGCCAGCCGACCAACGACACGCTGATGGAAGTGATGGTGATGGTCGATGCGCTGAAACGCGCCTCGGCCGGACGGATTACCGCCGCCATCCCGTATTACGGCTACGCGCGGCAGGATCGTCGTACCCGTTCGGCACGGGTGGCGATTACCGCCAAGGTGGTGGCGAACATGCTCGCCGGCGCGGGCATCGACCGCCTGCTGACGATGGATCTGCACTCCGACCAGATTCAGGGCTTTTTCGACATCCCGGTCGACAACATCTATTCCAGCCCCATCCTGCTGGGCGACATCTGGAAGCGCAACCATCCGAATCTGATGGTGGTGTCGCCGGACGTGGGCGGCGTGGTGCGGGCGCGGGCGATCGCCAAGCGCCTGGAATGCGATCTGGCGATCATCGACAAACGCCGCCCCAAGCCCAACGTGGCCAAGGTGATGCACATCATCGGCGACGTGAAGGATCGCACCTGCATCATCATGGACGACATGGTCGATACCGCAAACACCTTGTGCGAAGCGGCCAACGCCCTGAAAGAGCACGGTGCCAAGAAGGTGATGGCCTACTGTACGCATGGTGTGTTGTCTGGCGCTGCGGCGGAGCGTATCGCCGGCTCGGCGATGGACGAACTGGTGGTGACCGATACCATTCCGCTGCGCGACGACGCGCGTGCGTGCAGCAAGATCCGGCAATTGTCGGTAGCTGAACTGCTGGCGGAAACGATCCGTCGCATCAGCAATGAAGATTCCGTCAGCTCGCTCTTTATCGAATAGCGAGCTGGTTGAATGCCCCTGGTCGCGGGGGCTTTTTATGTCAATTTTGGAGAAGTTTCATGGAAATCGAAGTCATTGCTTACAAGCGTGAAGCGCAAGGGTCGAGTGCGAGCCGCCGCCTGCGCCATGCCGGCAAGGTCCCGGGCATCGTCTACGGTGGCACCGCCGCCCCGATGCAGATCGAGCTGGATCACAACGCCCTTTACCACGCCCTGCGCAAGGAAGCCTTCCACGCGTCCGTGCTGACGCTCACGGTCGACGGCAGCAAGGAATCCGTCCTGCTGCGCGACGCCCAGTGGCATCCCTACAAGCAGCAGGTGCTGCACGTGGATTTCCAGCGCGTCGACAAGGATCACAAGATTCACGTCAAGGTGCCGCTGCACTTCCTCAACGCCGACGTGGCCCCGGGCGTGAAAACCGGCGGCGGCAAGGCGCATCACATCGTCACCGAGCTTGACGTGCAGTGCTTCCCCGGCAGCCTGCCCGAGTTCATCACGGTGGACATGGGCAAGCTGGAAGTGGGGCATTCCATCCACGCCAACGACCTGGTGTTGCCCGCCGGTGTGGAGCTGGTTGCCCACCTCAAGGCCGAAAACCCCGCCGTCGCGTCGATCAACGCGCCGAAGGGTGGCGCGGCCGAAGACGCGCCGGCAGCCCCCGCAGCCTGATGGGGTGTACGTCAGCGGGCGGTTCTGATTGCCGCCCGCTAGCTTGCCCGGAATGACGGCACCCGCGCCTCGCCTGATCGTCGGTCTCGGGAATCCGGGGCGCGACCACGAAGAAACCCGGCACAACGCCGGGTTTTGGTTTTGCGCGCGGCTGGCGCACGACTGGCGGGCGTCCCTGGCGCACGAATCGCGCTTTCACGGAATCGCCGGTCGCCATGGCGCGGTCTGGATGCTGTTGCCGCAAACCTACATGAACCGTTCGGGTCAGGCGGTGGGCGCGCTGGCGCGTTTTCACCGTATCGAGCCTGCCGAGATTCTGGTGGTGCACGACGAGCTTGATATTCCGCCGGGCCAGTTGCGGCTCAAGTTCGGCGGCGGCATGGGCGGACACAACGGCCTCAAGGACATCACCGCGCATCTGGGGACGCAGGATTACTGGCGGCTGCGCATTGGGATTGGCCACCCGGGCGACCGCAACGAAGTCGCCAGCTTTGTGCTCAAACCGCCGCGCCGCGAGGAGCAGGCGGAAATTGACGCCGCGATCGAGCGGGCCGTGCAGATTTGGCCGCTGATCGAGAAAGGCGACTGGAATGCGGCGACGCAGCGCGCCAACACCAAGCCTGCCGTTTCCCCAATCTCCCCCTCTTCACGAGAACAGACATGAGCCTCAAATGCGGCATTGTGGGTTTGCCCAACGTCGGTAAATCCACGCTATTCAACGCTTTGACCCGCGCCGGGATCGAGGCCGCCAACTATCCCTTCTGCACCATCGAGCCCAACGTCGGCATCGTCGAGGTGCCCGATGCGCGTCTGGCGGCGCTGTCGGAGATTGTCAAGCCGCAGAAAATCCAGCCCGCCATCGTCGAGTTCGTCGATATCGCCGGGCTGGTCGCCGGCGCGTCCAAGGGCGAGGGGCTGGGCAACCAGTTCCTCGCCAACATCCGCGAAACCGACGCCATCGTGCACGTGGTTCGCTGTTTTGCCGACGATAACGTCGTGCACGTTTCCGGTAGCGTCGACCCGATCCGCGACATCGAAATCATCGACACTGAACTGGCGCTGGCCGATCTGGGCACGGTGGAAAAAGCCGCCGCCAAGTACCGCAAGCTCGCGCAGTCGGGCGACAAGGACGCCAAGATCCTGATCGGTGTGCTCGACCGCTGCCTTGCACAGTTGAACGAAGCGAAGCCCGTGCGTGCGCTGGACTTCAGCAAGGAAGAGCGCGCCCTCATCAAACCCTACTGCCTCATTACCGCCAAACCTGTGCTCTACGCGGCCAACGTCGCCGAAGACGGCTTTGCGAACAACCCGCATCTCGATGCCGTTCGCGCGCATGCCAAAGCCGAAGGCGCTGAAGTTGTCGCGCTATGCGCCTCCATCGAAGCCGAAATCGCCGATCTCGACGACGCCGACAAGAAGGATTTCCTCGAATCGATGGGGCTCGATGAACCCGGGCTCGATCGCCTGATTCGCGCGGGCTACAAGCTGTTGGGCCTGCAAACCTACTTCACCGCCGGGGTGAAGGAAGTTCGCGCCTGGACCATCCATGTGGGCGACACCGCCCCGCAGGCTGCCGGCGTCATCCACACCGATTTCGAGCGCGGCTTCATCCGCGCGCAGACGATAGCTTTCGACGATTTCATCGCCTGCAAGGGGGAATCGGGGGCCAAGGAAGCCGGAAAGATGCGCGCCGAAGGCAAGGAATACGTCGTGCGCGACGGCGATGTCCTGAATTTTCTCTTCAACGTGTGAAGTGGGGTTTGACAGTCTTTCCCTAAGCCCCCTATAATCTCGCGCTTCGTTTGGGTGGGGTTCCCGAGCGGTCAAAGGGATCAGACTGTAAATCTGACGGCTCTGCCTTCGAAGGTTCGAATCCTTCCCCCACCACCAGAATTTGCAGCAAGAGCAGGGCGAAGCGGGAGTAGCTCAATGGTAGAGCTGAAGCCTTCCAAGCTTAAGACGAGGGTTCGATTCCCTTCTCCCGCTCCAGTGTTTTTATGTGGGCTGGGTGTTTGTTGAGTCCATAAGCCCATGTAGCTCAGTGGCAGAGCACTCCCTTGGTAAGGGAGAGGTCGGCAGTTCAATCCTGCCCATGGGCACCAGTTTAAAGCGCTGACCGGGTGTGGTCGGCGTAGTTGATAGCGGGGTGCTGCCTGGCGGCACCCGTTTTGATTGGCGGTGTCGGGATCGACGCATCATTTACTTGTAAGGGGTACTTGAAAATGGCTAAGGAAAAGTTCGAGCGGACCAAACCGCACGTAAACGTAGGCACGATTGGTCACGTTGACCACGGCAAGACCACCTTGACCGCGGCGATCACCACCATTCTGTCGAAGAAATTCGGCGG
>JBEQCG010000003.1:0-312516 GCA_041639395.1 Thiobacillus sp.
CAATCCAACAAAAACCAAAGCGAAGATAATTAGCTTGTTCATATGCACCCCTAACCCAGCGGTCAAGACCGCTCCGCTTCGCTACGCTGGGACGCCGCTGAAGCGGCGCCCCTTACCTCTACGTTAGCAGTCACGAGCCAACATGAGATTATTTCTCCTCCCCTTGCTTATTCTGTTGAACGGGCCCGCGTGGGCAGATGAGTACTATCAGTTTTACCGAATTCGCTGCGTGAGCAATATTCCTTCAATAGAAATCGATCGGGTAGGTTATTGGAATATTAGGAATATCGTCTGGCCAGGTAACTGGGGTTGGAAAGAGCACGTAGCCTCACTCAAAAGACTGGAAAAAGATGCGGGCCTTTACGTCTTTGATGAATGGTATGGCTACGCTGATAAGTCGCCTTTGGTGTTTGCTTGTGGTCCTGCTAAAGCAACAGTCACGTATAGCATTGCCTACCGTGAGAAAGGGCCTGTTGGCTCAAATGAACCAGTGAGGATGCAATCAAGAGTCACGATCACTACTAACGGAAAAGACTTAATCTCGAATATCCAACTTGGGACGCTTAAACACTTAAGGGCCTACTCGTATGGAGAAGGCGATGGATACATTGACATTTGTACTGAGGACGGCTGTGCGGATACCTCAACAGAAATTACCGGCACACTGACTTGGGAAAAACTTGATCGCCTATTAACAAAATGACTGCTAACCATGCGGTCAACTGGGACGCCCAAACAGCCGGCTCCGCCAGCTGTTTGGGCGCCCGTTACCTACAACGTTAGGCATCTGGAGTCACACATGATCGATCACACCGGAATCGTTGCAAGCGACTTCGAGAAAAGTAAAGCCTTCTATATCAAGGCGCTCGCTGCTATCGGATACGGCCTGCTCGCAGAATTCCCAGCCTCTGTCACCGGGCACACCGATGTTGCCGGCTTTGGTGAACCACCCAAACCCGACTTCTGGGTGAGCAAAGGCAACCCCAACAATCCACCCGTCCATGTCGCATTTCGTGTCGAATCGCGAGCTTTGGTTGATGCGTTTTACCAGGCTGCCATTTCGGCGGGCGGGCAAGATAACGGTGCGCCAGGTCTGCGCCCGCACTATCACCCCAATTACTACGGCGCGTTTGTGCTTGACCCCGACGGCCACAACATCGAGGCGGTATGTCACACACCCGAATAGCAATGCCTAACATGGCGCTCAAAGGGACGCTCCTATCGTCGCGCCCCTTAGCTTTACGTTAGGCCCGCTAGACACCATGCTGCCCATTCATGTTGCTGAGAGCTATGACCGCATCGCTGCAAGGTGGACAAGCCCTGGCTTCGACGGAACCAATGGCCTAGAACAGCACAAGCGCGCGATGAGCTTTGTTCCCCACGTAGGAAAGGCACTTGACGTTGGGTGCGGAAGCAGCAGCAGGTTCATCGAATTGTTCAGCTCTAGCGGCTTTGCAGTTGAAGGTCTGGACCTCTCGTCGGAGATGCTGCGATTCGCTCGCAAAGCGCATCCGCAGCTCACGTTCTACCAAGCGGACATCTGCGAATGGACCCCGCCGACCCGATACGACTTGATCAGCGCCTGGGACAGCATCTGGCACGTGCCGCTACAGAAACAGGACTCAGTTTTACTGAAACTCTGCGATGCTCTGGCCCCCGGAGGGGTACTGATCTTCAGCGCAGGAGGAACAGAAGTTCCGGACGAGCACCAGAACGAACACATGGGAGTACCCATGTATCACGCAACGCTCGGAGTACCGCGCATCATCAGCCTGTTAAGTGAAGGTGGTTGCGCCCTCCGGCACTTTGAGTATGACCAGCATCCACAACCGCATGTCTACTTCATCGCGCAGCGGGCCTAACCCCTCGTTCAAGCTGAGGCCCAACGGCAAGTCACCAAGCCCGGTCTGGCGGTACGCGGTACATTTTCGCCAGCCCGGGCTTGGCGCCTTGCCGCCGGTTCCCGCTTAACTCGAACGTTAGCCCTCTTGAACCAATGACAATCACTATCCGCCCAGAATGTCCAGCCGACGAAATGGTTATTGGTGAAGTCACACGCTTGGCGTTCCTGTCGCACCCACGCAGCAGTCACACCGAGCAGTTCATTGTTGACGCTCTGCGTGATGCTAACGCCCTTGCCATTTCGTTGGTGGCCGAGCAGTCTGGTCAAGTGGTCGGCCATATCGCTTTTTCGCCTGTCACTATCTCTGACGATACGTCTGGCTGGTTTGGTCTTGGGCCGGTTTCGGTACTTCCGTCGGCTCAGAAACAAGGCATTGGGCGAGCTCTCATTGAGCGCGGCCTGTCGCTGTTGCGCGAGCGCGGGGCCGCTGGCTGCGTATTGCTCGGCGAGCCGCCGTTTTACGGGCGCTTTGGTTTCGTCAACAATCCGGGGCTGGTTCTATCCGGCGTACCCCAAGAGTTCTTCTTGGCCCTCTCGTTTGGTTCAAGTTCTCCGCAAGGTGATGTCACTTACCATGTTGCCTTTTCCGCCGAGGGCTAACACTGCAATCCACCGGACCTGCGCGAAAAACCGCGCAGGCCGGTGATTTTGAACGTTAGCCCGCACTCAACTTCCTTACTCTGCTCGCCCATGAACAAACTCAAAACGTTAGTCGTACTGATCTCTCTGTCGTCGTCTCTCGCCGCGATGGCAGCAGACAACGACGTTCTTATCCTCTCCGGCGGGAAAACCATCGCGATCCCTGGCTTCCGTACACACATAGCCACGGGTTATGCACCTTCTGAGAAGAACATTGAGTTCCTCAAGGGACTGAAGGAGAAGGTTGGATCGCCGAAACTCCTCGCGTTCGACGCGACCAAGAACAACAAGAACATGCTGCTGTGCCGTGCGAGCTTTCCCGTCTACGGCCCAAACAAGACGCCATTTGCCTCACTCATAGAGGCGGCTGCCAACATGGAGCTCGTGGCATCTGGGCTCGCCACTCCAGATGCACCGCGCATCCCAGCGTCTCTGGACAAATTCGACTTCAGTTCCTTCGGCGGCGGCAAATGGAGCATCGACGCCACGCTCACCGTGGATGCCAAGCCACCGCTTACCGTCAAAAGTGTCTACACCTACCCTGTCTCTTCGGGTGCGGTCAATGGTTGCACTGACGTCATGAACGCGCTTCCTGCCGGCATCGAGGCGTTCCTCTTGAAGCTTTATTCAGATCCTGGCTTCCTCGAAGTCTTGCGCTAATGTGCGGGCCAACCCTGCATTCCACCCGACGGCTACAGCGGGCTTCGCCCGCTGTAGCCGTCGGGTGAATTTGAACGTTGACGCTGTAGAAAAACCTTTTTTCAGCTGAATCAGCGACACAAAAAAACGGCGTGGATTTTTCCACGCCGTTTTTAGGTCAATCCCAGCTCAACGCCCCACCCGTCTGATACTCCGTAACCCTTGTCTCGAAGAAGTTCTTCTCCTTCTTCAGGTCGATCATTTCGGCCATCCAGGGGAAGGGGTTGGTGACGCCGGGGAACATTTCGTCGAGACCGATCTGCTGGCAGCGGCGGTTGGCGATGAAGCGCAGGTATTCCTTGAACTGGGCGGAGTTGAGGCCCAGCACGCCGCGCGGCATGGTGTCTTCGGCGTATTTGAATTCGAGCTCAACGCCTTTTTGAATGAGCGTGCGGATTTCGGCCTTGAACTCGTTGGTCCAGAGGTGCGGGTTTTCGAGCTTGATGGTGTTGATGAGGTCGATGCCGAAGTTGCAGTGCATCGACTCGTCGCGCAGGATGTACTGGTACTGCTCGGCGGCGCCGGTCATCTTGTTCTGGCGACCGAGGGCGAGGATCTGCACGAAGCCGACGTAGAAGAAGATGCCTTCCATGATGCAGGCAAAGACGATCAGCGACTTGAGCAGCTTCTGGTCGTTTTCCGGGGTGCCGGTTTTGAATTCGGGGTTGGTGAGGGTGTCGATGAAGGGGATGAGGAAATCGTCCTTCTCGCGAATGGTTGCGACCTCGTGGTAGGCGTTGAAGATTTCCGCTTCGTCCAGGCCCAGCGATTCGACGATGTACTGGTAGGCGTGGGTGTGGATGGCTTCTTCAAACGCCTGGCGCAGCAGGTACTGGCGGCACTCCGGCGCGGTGATGTGGCGGTAGGTGCCGAGCACGATGTTGTTGGCGGCCAGCGAATCGGCGGTGACGAAGAAGCCGAGGTTGCGCTTGACGATACGGCGCTCGTCTTCGGTGAGCGCGGTGGGGTCTTTCCACTGCGCGATGTCGCGCGACATGTTCACTTCCTGCGGCATCCAGTGGTTGGCGCAGCCGGCGAGGTATTTTTCCCACGCCCATTTGTATTTGAAGGGGACAAGCTGGTTCACGTCGGTGGCACCGTTGATCACGCGCTTGTCGGCGGCGCGCACACGCGTGGCTTGCGGTGCCGGCGCAGCAGCGGGTGCGGGTGCAGGTGCGGCGGGTGCATACGTCGGATCGGGCATGCGCGGTGCCAGCTGCGGGGCGGGCGTGAAGTCTTCTTCAAAATTCAGCATTGTTTTGTATCTCCAGAATCGTGTTCATAGGGAGGAAAGGGAGGTGAGGGAGTAGCAGCAAGGGATGATCTCCCTTACCTCTCTTGCCTCCCTGTTCAATCCGCTTTCAAAGGTTTACTGACACGCCTCACACTCCTCAAACCCCACATCCCCCGGCCGCATCGTACAAACCTTGCCCTCAACCTCCGGCACCGGCAGATTGGCCGCCGCCGCATCCATGGCACTCATGCCGCTGCCGCCATGCGCCGACACCGCATTCAACTCCCCGCCCTTGCCGGTGGATTTTTCGGCTGACGTCGCCCCCAGCGTGCGCAGGTAATACGTCGTCTTCAGCCCGCGCGTCCACGCCAGTTTGTAGATGTCGTCGAGCTTTTTGCCCGACGCGCCGGCCATGTAGATGTTGAGGCTCTGCGCCTGATCGATCCATTTCTGGCGACGCGAGGCACATTCCACCAGCCACGACGGATCCATTTCGAAGGCAGTGGCGTAGAGGGTGCGCAGGTCGGCGGGAATGCGGTCGATCTTCGCCAGCGAGCCGTCGAAGTACTTGATGTCGGCGACCATGACTTCGTCCCACAGGCCCTGCTTTTTCAGGTCGGCGACGAGGTACTTGTTGGCGATGGTGAATTCGCCGGAGAGGTTGGATTTCACGTACAGGTTTTGATACGTGGGCTCGATGCTGGCCGACACGCCGACGATGTTGGCGATGGTGGCGGTGGGCGCGATGGCCAGGCAGTTGGAGTTACGCATGCCGTGCTCACTGATGCGGGCGCGCAGGCTGTCCCAGTCGAGCGTGGCCGAGCTGTCCACCTCCAGATAGCCGCCGCGCTCGTCGGCCAGGAGTTTCAGCGAATCCTGCGGCAGGATGCCGCGGCTCCACAGGCTGCCTTCGTAGCTGGAATAGCGGCCACGCTCGGCGGCGAGCTCGGTGGAGGCCCAGAAGGCGTAGTAGGCAACGGCTTCCATGCTGCGGTCGGCGAATTCAACCGCCTCTCCGGAGGCGTAGGCGACGCGCAACTCTTGCAGCGCATCCTGGAACCCCATGATGCCGAGGCCGACGGGGCGATGCTTGAGGTTGGAATTGCGCGCCTTGCCGACGGCGTAGTAGTTCACGTCCACCACGTTGTCGAGCATGCGCATGGCGGTGTGGATGGTGGTTTTGAGCTTGTCCAGATCCAGCTTGAACTGCCCTGATTCAACATCGAGTTTCAGGTGATTGACGAGGTTGACCGAGCCAAGGTTGCACACGGCCACTTCATGATCGTTGGTGTTGAGCGTGATCTCGGTGCACAGGTTGGACGAGTGGACGACGCCGACGTGCTGCTGCGGGCTGCGGATGTTGCACGGGTCCTTGAAGGTGATCCAGGGGTGACCGGTTTCGAACAGCATCGACAGCATCTTGCGCCACATCTGGGTGGCGGGAATGCGCTTGAAGACCTTGATCTCGCCGCGATCAGCTTTGCGCTCGTATTCGGTGTAGGCCTCGGCGAACTTGCGGCCGTAGAGATCGTGCAGATCGGGCACGTCGTTCGGCGAAAACAGCGTCCAGTCGCCGCCTTCCATCACGCGCTGCATGAAGAGATCGGGAATCCAGTTCGCGGTGTTCATGTCGTGGGTGCGGCGTCGGTCGTCGCCGGTGTTCTTCCTGAGATCGAGGAATTCCTCGATATCCAGGTGCCAGGTTTCCAGGTAGGCGCACACCGCGCCCTTGCGCTTGCCGCCCTGGTTCACCGCCACGGCGGTGTCGTTGACCACTTTCAGGAACGGGACGACGCCCTGCGATTTGCCGTTGGTGCCCTTGATGCGGGCGCCCATGGCGCGCACCGGCGTCCAGTCGTTACCCAGGCCGCCGGCATATTTTTGCAGCATGGCGTTTTCCTTGATGGCCTGGTAGATGCCGTCGAGGTCGTCGGTGACGGTGGTCAGATAACAGCTCGACAGCTGCGAATGACGCGTGCCGGCGTTGAACAGGGTGGGCGTGGACGACATGAAGTCGAACGACGACAGCACCTGGTAGAACTCGATGGCGCGCGCTTCGCGGTCAATTTCGTTGATCGCCAGGCCCATCGCCACGCGCATGAAAAACGCCTGCGGCAATTCGATGCGCGATTCTTCGATGTGCAAAAAATAGCGGTCGTACAGGGTTTGCAGACCGAGATAGCCAAACTGGTAATCGCGGCCGGCGTCGAGCACGGCGGCCAGACGCGCCAGATCAAACTGCGCGAGTTTTTCGTCGAGCAGTTCGGCGGCGATACCTTTCTTGATGAACTGCGGGAAATACTCGGCGTAGCGCGTGCCCATGTCGGCCTGCGTCACGGCTTCGCCCAGCACTTCGTGGCGGATGGAATTGAGCAGCAGGCGGGCGGTGACCTGCGAATACGCCGGGTCCTGCTCGATCAGCGAGCGCGCGGCGAGCACCAGCGCCTTTTCGACCTCCATCATGGGCACGCCGTCGTACAGGTCGCGCAGCACGGTCTGCATGATGGGCTCGGGTTTCACGTTCTCCAGACCCGCGCAGGCGTCGGCCAAGAGGCCGGCCAGGCGCGCGGTGTCGAGCGGCTTTTTCACGCCGTCTTCGAGCACGTGCAGCTGCACGTCGGGCACGCCAGCGGCTTTCTGCGCGGCGCGTTCCTGCGCGCGTTTTTCGCGATACAGCACGTAGGCGCGGGCGACTTCGTGTTCGCCCGAGCGCATCAGCGCGAGTTCAACCTGGTCCTGGATGTCTTCGATGTGAAAGGTGCCGCCGTTGGGGTTGCGACGCAGCAGCGCCTGCGTGACCTGGCCGGTGATGGCTTCGACCAGCTCGCGGATGCGCGCCGACGCGGCCGCCTGTCCGCCTTGCACCGCGATGAAGGCCTTGGTCACGGCAATCGCGATCTTGTTGGGCGCAAAGCCGACCACCGCGCCATTGCGGCGGATGATCTTGTAATCGGCGTAGCGCGTGTCGATCACGGCCGCTTCGGGGGTGTCGAAGGGCGGAATGGGGGTGGCTTGGGCGGTTTCAGTGGCGACAGACAGCATCGACGGGGCTCCTTGGTGGTGGTAAACGACAGACCGGATACCGTGCCCCGGAACCCGCTCCGGACGGGTTTTATACCGGGTTATGCACAGCTTTCCCAACGCCCGTGCACGCTTTTATTCACAACATGTTGTGGTGCGACCGGGAGTCGGATACAAATTCTAGGCGGGCCGCCGGGTATGTCAACCCGGAAAACCCGACGCTGGACGGATTTTTTTGCAGGCAGAAAAAACCCCCGGCAAATCAAGCCGATGACGCACCGGGGTGCTCAAGGCGTCAACAGACAAACCGTCTGATGCGGGCTGGCGGGGAATAACGGGGCGGCAGGCCTTTCAGGCCGTAAGGCGAGGTGCGCCTGGTCGAATGCAGGCGTGGAAAAAGCGCGCAGAAACTGCCGAAAGTTTGCGCAGCGGGGGCGCGGGTGAGGCGGAGAAGTTCCCCCTCACCGCCTCACAAAGGTTTCGCCACCGGCACCCCTGGCTCGGCAAGGGGCAAGGTGGAGCCGCCCTGCGCCGGCGCGGCCGGCCTGGGGTCTGCGGCGGGGGCCGATGCGGGCGCAGCGGCAGGTGTGGCCTTGGCGCGCTGTTCCATCAGGGCACCCAGGTTGCGCATGGCGCGGGGGTAGCCCTGGTCGGCCGCGCGCTTGAACCAGTCGGCGGCCTGGGCAAGGTCCTGCGGCACACCGTGGCCGTCGCGCAGCAGCGCGCCGAGGTTGTTCTGTGCAGCGGCGTCACCGGCTTCGGCGGCGCGGCGGTACCACTGCGCGGCGGTGGCCAGGTTTTTCTCGACGCTGCGGCCGCTTTCATACAGCACACCGAGATTGTTCTGCGCCTGCGCGTCGTTGAGGGTGGCGGCGCGGCCGAGCCACTGGAGCGCTTCGGCGTCCTGGTTCTTTTCGAGCAGCAACCAGCCCAAGCGGCTTTGCGCGGCGGGCAGGTTTTGCTCAGCGGCGCGGCGATACACGGCCAGCGCCTCGTCGAAGGTGGCCGGGCTGCTTTCGAGCAGGCTGGCCAGATTGAGCTGACCCATGGCGTCGCCGGCGTCTGCCGCCACACGGTACCAGCGCTGCGCCTGGGCCATGTCGGTGGGAACACCACGGCCGTCCCGATACAGGGTGGCGAGGTTGTTGGCAGCAACGGGATGCCCCTTTTCGGCCGCTTGCAGATAAGCCTGGGCAGCGAGCGCCTCATTTTTGGCGATGCCCTCGCCCTGTTCCGCCATCCAGCCGAGCTGCGTCTGTGCATCGAGATCGCCTTGCTGTGCAGCCCGGACGAACCATAGTGCCGCCTCGGCCGGGTTGGCGGCAGCCCCCTGGCCTTTCAGATTCATCCAGCCCAGCTTGGACTGGGCGGCGGCGTTACCCTGTTCTGCAGCGCGGCTGAACCATTCGCGGGCCTGGGCAAAATCGACGGCAACACCGTCAAGGCCTTCCCGGTAGACAGTACCGAGGTTGGCCTGGGCAAGCGCATTGCCCTGCTGGGCGGCCTGGAGCAGGAGCTTCTGCGCCTGGACGGGATCACGCGCAATGCCTGCCCCCTGCGCATACTTGAGCGCCAGGTTGTTCATGGCGGCAGCGTCGCCGTTGTTGGCGGCGCGCGTGAGCCATTTCACTGCTTCGGCGTCGTTTTTCGCCACCAGCTCGCCGCGCTCATAGACGGCGGCAAGGTAGTTCTGCGCGGCGGTGAGATTCTGCGACGCGGCACGGGTGAGGAAATCGACACCCGTGGCCGGATCCTTCGCCACCACGCCGCGCCCTTCGATTAGCAGCAAGGCAAGGTTGTATTGCGCGGTGGGCTCGTTCTGCAGGGCGGCGCGGCGATACCACTCGACGGCGAGTTTGTCGCTCTGGGCAACACCGTCGCCCTTTTCATAGGCCCAGCCCATTTTCATCTGCGCTTCGGGGTCGCCGCGTTCGGCGGCCATCTGGTAGTAGCGCATCCATTCGGGCAGCGACTCGGCTGCGTGGGCCAGCTGAAACACGCCTGCACAGGCCAGCGCCAACATCAATCGGTTCATCGCATCACTCCTCACGGCAACTTGTATTCAATGGGAACGTCGAGCCACATCGCCACCGCCATGCCATGCCGCTGGCCGGGGTGAAAACGCCAGCCACGCACGGTATCGAGCGCGGCGAGGTCGAGCGCCTGTGCGCCGCTGGTCTGCTTGACCCAGCTCTGGCCCACCTGGCCGTCGGCCTGCACTTCAGCGCGCACCACCACCCGGCCTTCGGCGCGCGAGCCCAGCGCCTGGAAGGGGTAGCGCGGCAGCTGGTTGTTGGGGTGGTGACGCGGCGGCGTCTCATCCGGCAGGCTGGCAGCGGTGGCGTTGATGGAATCCAGCCCCTTGGGGATGGGCTTGCGGTCAAAGCCGGCAAACATGAGCGGCAGTTCGCAGATCGAGCGCGGCGAATTCACTTTGAGCGCGGGCGCGTTGAAGCGTTCTTCGATGACGCGCGCCTCGCCGTTGGCCTGTTCGGTCTGGAGCGCGGCGACACGGGTCTCGCGTACAGGCTGGGCAGGTGCGGCGCTGTCGGCGCGGCCGTTCATCTGGGCACTGCCGCTGTCGGCATCGAGGCGCGACCCGGCGTTCAGGCCTGCCGCACTGAGCAGCGGGGTTGCCGCTTCCTTCACGCCGCCGCCACGGCCGACCCATTGCTGTGCGCGGCCTTCGCCCGCAGTGCCGGCCCCGGCTCCGCCGCCGGCAAGCGCTGCACCACTGCCGGCGGCGGTGGGCGCGCCCGCCTGCATGAAGCCACTGCCGCGCTCGGCAGGGCCCGCATTCTGGCTTGACCCGGACATGCCGGTTCCGCGCCCGCTGCCAGTCGCAGCCGGCGTGCGCGACGCACCAACCGGGGCCTGACCGCTGCCCGCCGAGGCGAGCTTGACCGGGCCTGCCGAGAGACTTTCGGCAGCCGCTACCCGACCCTGACCGGTTCCCTGACTGAGCGTGGGCGAGGCCAGCGCGGGCGACTGGTCGCCCCCACCGGCGGCTGATCCCGGGGCGGCGCGCGGCACGGCACGCGCCGCCAGCAGCGCCTGCTGGTCGGGGCTGCCTGGCTGGCGCGACAGGCCGTCGTCGAGCGCGCGGCTGCCGCCCTGTATGCCGGCGGGCCCGCCCAGACGGGCAGCCTGACGGAATTCGGGTTCGGCCGTCTGCGCCTGCGCAGCCGGGCCGGCAAGGTTGAGCCGGCCATCGGTGCGGTTTTCGCCCGGGCGAGTGGGCACGGCGGCGCTGCGTGCAGAAAGCTGCGGCGCGCTGCCGAGGCTGGGGGTGCGCAACGCCGGGCGGGCTGCTACTTCACCGCGTTGCAGGCCACGTTCGCCCGCCTGGCGCGGGGCCACCGGCGAGGGTGCAACCGCCTGTCCGGGGGCCGAGAGGCCGGCGGCTTCGCGCGCCGCCAGCGCAGCGCGACCGGACAGGCCCTGGCCCGGCTGGGTAGCCGGGGTCGGCGCGGGTTTCGGCGGTTCTTTCGGCGGGGCCACCGGCAACGGCGGCTTCACCGGCTGCACACGGGGCTGCGGCGCGGGAGCGGGAGCAGGACGGCTTTGCGCGGCAATGCGAACGGCCCGTTCCGGACGTGCCGCCGGCGGTTGGGGCGTGGCGGGCTCGAGCATGACCTCGACTTCGATCTGCGGGGCCGGCACGCTGCGCATCACCAGCCAGGGCGCAATGAACAGCAGCGCGATCAGATGCAGGACGAGCGAGATTCCCAGCGGCGCATACGGCCGCACCGGGCGAACCTGGCTGGATTCAACGGACGGCATCGGGCTGGGTGGAGGCGGTCACAAAGCTCATGCGCACGATGCCGGCACGATTGACCGCCGCCATCACTTCGGCAATGCGGCCGTAAGCCACGCGGTAATCGGCCTTGAGCTGTACGGCAAGCTCGGGCTCGGCCTTGAGCCGTGCGGCCAGACGCGTTTCCAGATCGCCACCGGCGACCTGATCCTGATCGACATAGACATTGCCGTCGGCGTCGATGATGAGTTCGAGCTTGTTCACCGGGATGAGCTTGGCCACCGGCGCAGTCTTGGGCAGATTGACCGGGACTGCCTGGAGCAGGAACGGCGCGGTCACCATGAAGATCACCAGCAGCACCAGCATCACGTCCACCATGGGCGTGACGTTGATCTCGCTCATGGGGGTGTAGTCGTTGGGGCGCAGCAGGGCCATGTCACTTGCCCTCGTCTTTTTTGGCGTCGGCCTTTTTCTCGGCACGGTACGGCGTCTTCATCACCAGATGCAGAAAGTCGGTGGCGAACTGGTCGGCCTGCGCCACGGTGGTGCGCACCCGACGCACGCCGTAGTTGTAGGCGAGCACGGCAGGAATCGCGGTGGCAATGCCGAAGGCGGTGGCGGCGAGCGCCTCGCCCACCGGCCCGGCGACGACGTTGAGACTCGCCGAATTCGACAGGCTGATGTTCTGCAGCGCGTGCATGATGCCCCAGACGGTGCCGAACAGGCCGACGAAGGGCGCGGTGCTGCCGATGCTGGCGAGTGCCATCAGCCCGTATTCCTTGCGGTGCTGCACTTGCTGGAGCTGGCTTTTCAGCGTGCGTTCGAGAATGTCTTTGCGGTCGCCCAGGCTGTCGAGGCTGAGCGGTGCTTCCTTGTCTTCGGAAATGGCGTCGAAGCCGGACAGGGTCAGCGCCGCCAGTTCACCCGGCTGCGCACGCGCAATGGCCTCGCCCGCGTGCAGATCCTTGGCAGCCCAAAAGGCCTTCTTGAAGGCGGCGTCGCGTCGGGCGTCGCGCACGTTCTGCCACACCCGGGTCAGGATCAGCATCCAGGTAACGATGGAAAAGACCAGCAGCACCGCCAGGGTCAGATTCACGGCAAGGGATTCGGTAAACGTCGGCATGCGAAGGGTTCCTGTACGTTCGGGCCGGGCCGGAATCGCCGGCGGCCGGATAATTTAAGTTTATTAAGACTAACTAATAAACAAGAAACATTTTAACCCGGGCACCCCGCCCAAAGGAACGGCACCGGCCCATTTCCCGCCGGGTTTCAGGGGAAATTTGGTTATGATGGTATGAAATTTCCATCCTGACCCGTCCGCCTTCCCGTCATGCGACATACCGCAGTCCTGCTGATTTCCTGCCCTGACCAGAAAGGGCTGGTTGCCGCCATTGCCGATTTTCTGCTGTTGCACGATGCCAACATTCTGCACGCCGACCAGCATCAGGATGCCGAGCTGAAACTCTTCCTGATGCGGGTCGAGTGGGATCTCGCCAGCTTCCAGCTCGATCTGGCCGATTTCGCGTCCGCCTTCAAACCCGTGGCCGAGCGCTTCGGCATGACCTGGCGGCTCGCCGAGTCGAGCCGCAAGCCGCGCATGGCGGTATTCGTCTCGAAATTCGATCACTGTCTGGCCGATCTGTTCTACCGCTACCAGAGCGGCGAGCTGCATTGCGAACTGCCCATCGTGATCAGCAACCACGAGGACACGCGCTGGCTGGCCGACGCCTATCGCGTGCCGTTTCAGCACCTGAGCGTCAGCAAAGACAACAAGGCCGAATCGGAACAGATGCAGCTCGCGATCCTGCGCGACCAGAAGATCGACTTCATCGTGCTGGCGCGCTACATGCAGGTGCTGAGTGCAGACTTCATCCGCCACTTCCCCAACCGCATCATCAATATCCACCACTCGTTCCTGCCGGCCTTCCATGGTGCCAAGCCTTACCACCGGGCGTTTGAACGCGGGGTGAAGCTGATCGGTGCCACCGCGCACTACGTCACCGAAACGCTCGACGACGGCCCGATCATCGAACAGGACGTGGCACGCATTTCGCACCGGGATCATCTCGACGACCTCATCATCAAGGGTGCCGATCTCGAAAAAGTGGTGCTGTCGCGCGCGGTGAAGTGGCATCTCGACAACCGCGTACTGGTGTACGCCAACAAAACCGTGGTGTTTGACTGATGGAAATTCTGGTTCTGTATTACAGCGCCCACGGCAGCGTGCGCAGCATGGCCCAGCTGGTGGCGCGCGGCGTACATCAGGTGCCGGGCGCACAGGCCCGGCTGCGCAGCGTGCCGCCGGTGGCACCGCGCACCCAGACCGCCGAGCCGCCGGTGCCCGACGACGGTGCCCCCTACATCGAACTCGCCGATCTGGAACAGTGCGCGGGGCTGGCGCTGGGCTCCCCCACCCGCTTCGGCAACATGGCCGCGCCCCTGAAGCATTTTCTCGACACCACCGGCGCGCTGTGGGCCAAAGGCACGCTGGTCGGCAAACCCGCTGCCGTGTTCACCTCCACCGCCAGCCTGCACGGCGGGCAGGAAAGCACGCTGCTGTCGATGATGACGCCGCTGTTACACCACGGCATGGTGATCCTGGGGCTGCCCTACACCCTGCCCGAGGTGAACAGCACGGCAAGCGGCGGCACGCCCTACGGTGCCAGCCACTGGGCGGGCGCCGACGACGACCGGCCACTGTCGGACGAAGAACGCACGCTGTGTATCGCGCTGGGCAAACGGCTGGCCGAAACCGCGATGCGCCTGGGTTCGTCATGAAAAGCCTGCAAAACCTCGCCAGCGTCAGCCTCATCGCGCTGATCTTTCTGTGCCTGGCTTGGGAACTATGGCTTGCCCCCCTGCGCCCCGGTGGCTCATGGATGGTGCTGAAAACCCTCCCCCTGCTCGCGCCGCTGATGGGCATACTCAAAGGCCGGCGCTACACCTATCAGTGGGCACCCATGCTGGTACTGATGTATTTTTCCGAAGGCGTCATGCGCGCCTGGAGCGAGCGCGGCCTGTCGCAAATGCTGGCGATGGGGGAAATCGTGCTGTCGGTGGTGTTTTTCTTCGCGGCGATTTATTACGCCAAGCTCAGCGCGCCGTCGCGGCAGCGTCAATAAAAAACGCCCCTCACGGGGCGTTTCCGGGTGGCGTCCAGCTCACACCTGCGGATGCGCCCGCTCCATCCGTGCGTCGAGCTTGTTGAGTGCGTGCAGGTAGGCCTTGGCCGAAGCGACGACGATATCGGTGTCGGCACCCTGGCCGTTGACCACGCGGCCGTCTTTGGCGAGGCGCACGGTGACTTCGCCCTGGGCATCGGTGCCGCTGGTGATGTTGTTGACGGAATACAGCAGCAGGTCGGCACCGCTGGCGACCACCGATTCGAGTGCCTTGAACGCGGCGTCGACCGGGCCTGAGCCGCCGCCTTCGGCGCGCTGCTCGGCACCTTCGTCGGTGAACACAACGCGGGCGTGGGGGACTTCGCCGGTTTCGGAACACACTTTCATCGACACCAGTTTGTAGCGCTCGTGTTCGGCAGCGTAGCCTTCGTCGGAGACCAGGGCTTGCAGATCCTCGTCAAAGATTTCGCGTTTCTTGTCGGCGAGGTCCTTGAAGCGGGCAAACGCGGTGTTGAGCGCTTCCTCGGTTTCGAGCACGATGCCCAATTCGGCGAGCTTGCTCTTGAATGCGGCGCGGCCGGACAGTTTGCCCAGCGTCAACCGGTTGGCGTGCCAGCCCACGTCTTCGGCACGCATGATTTCGTAAGTTTCCCGATGCTTGAGCACGCCGTCCTGATGAATGCCGGATTCGTGGGCAAAGGCATTCGCCCCCACAATCGCCTTGTTCGGCTGCACCGGGTAGCCGGTGATGGTCGAGACGAGCTTGGACGCGGGCACGATCTGCGTCGCGTCGATTTTCGAATCGCAGTTGAACACATCCTTGCGCGTGCGCACGGCCATCACGATTTCTTCCAGCGAGGCGTTGCCTGCCCGCTCACCCAGCCCGTTGATGGTGCACTCGACCTGGCGCGCGCCGTTCATCACGGCGGCGAGCGAGTTGGCCACGGCCATACCAAGGTCGTTGTGGCAGTGCGTGCTCCAGATCACCTTGTCGGAATCCTTCACGCGCGCGATGAGTTCCTTCATGCGCTCGCCCCACAAGGCGGGGATGGAGTAGCCGACGGTGTCGGGGACATTAATGGTTTTCGCACCGGCTTCGATCACGGCGTCGAATACGCGCACGAGAAAGTCCATGTCGGAACGCACCGCGTCTTCGGCAGAGAACTCGACGTCGTCGGTGTACTCCTTCGCCAATTTCACCGCCTTCACCGCCGCTTCGACGACCTGGTCGGGCGTCATGCGCAGCTTCTTCTCCATGTGGATGGGGCTGGTGGCAATGAAAGTGTGGATGCGGCCGCGCCTGGCGGGTTTGATCGCCTCGCCGGCGGCACGGATGTCACGCTCGTTGGCGCGTGCAAGCGAACAGACGGTTGAGTTCTGGATCGCTTCGGCGATGGCCTTGATCGCATCGGCGTCGCCCGGGCTGGCGGCGGCGAAGCCGGCCTCGATGACATCGACGCCGAGCTTTTCCAGCTGGCGCGCAATGCGGAGTTTTTCTTCTTTGGTCATCGACGCGCCGGGACTCTGCTCGCCGTCGCGCAAGGTGGTGTCGAAAATATACAAACGGTCGTTCATGGCGGGCTCCATGGTGGGTCGGCGTCGCACAGGGTGCGGTCAGGCCGACGCATTATATTCAGTGTGCCGCGTGGTACTTGCGGCGTGGGGTACAGCTGGGGGAGGGAGGTCAGTATGTGCGCGCGACGCGCAGCAGCAGGCTGCCGAACAGAACGTTCGACAGACAGAGAAGAAAAGACGGCTGCGACCAATTAGACATAGTCTAAATTGTAACTATTTTCCCCGAGGCGGCAAGCGACTCATCGACTCGACTCAGCAGGTGCGGCTTTTTTGCCACGTAGCATCCGGATCACCGCATCGGCATAACCCGACAGGCCATACAGCACGAAGCCACCGAACAGCACTTCGGGTGGGCTGGTTGAAATCAGCACGAATACCAGCACGACCAGCAGGATGACGAAAAATGGCACGCTCTTGCGGAGGTTGATTTCCTTGCCGCTGTAATAGCGGAAGTTGCTGACCATCGTCAGCCCGCCAAACAGGGCCAGCGCAGTTGCGAGCCAGCTGACCGTTTCGCCCGCCACGCCGTACTCGACCATGGCCCAGACAAACCCCGCAATGAGGGCCGCCGCCGACGGGCTGGGCAAGCCCTGGAAAAAGCGTTTGTCGGTGACGACATCGAGCTGGGTGTTGAAGCGCGCCAGCCGCAGCGCAGCGCCCGCACAGTAGACAAAAGCGGCAATCCAGCCGAGCTTGCCCATGTCCTGCAGGGCGAATTCGTAGATCACCAGGGCCGGCGCAACGCCGAACGACACCATGTCGGACAGGCTGTCGTATTCGGCACCGAATGCGCTCTGGGTGTGCGTCATGCGAGCCACGCGACCATCGAGGCCATCGAGGATCATGGCGATGAAGATCGCCACCGCCGCATATTCGAAACGCCCGTTCATCGCCTGCACGATGGCGTAGAACCCGGCAAACAGGGCCCCTGTAGTGAACAGGTTGGGCAACAGGTAGATGCCACGGTCGCGCATACGCGGTCTGGTGGTGTCGGTCTTGCGGTGGTTGAATTCGAGCATGGGGCGTGGGCGTGCAGACGCCGGTTACCAGCGAGCCAATATGGTACGCCCGCCCGTAACCTTCTGGCCGATGCTGACTTCTGGCCGTGCCGACACGGGCAGATAGACATCCACGCGCGAGCCAAAGCGGATGAAGCCATAGCGCTGCCCGCGCGACAGCGTATCGCCCATGCGGGTGTAGCAAAGAATGCGGCGCGCGATCAGCCCTGCAATCTGCACGCAGGTGACATCGCCCCGCGCGGTGGCGATATGGATCGCGTTACGCTCGTTTTCAGTTGAGGCCTTGTCGAGGTCGGCGTTGACGAAAAGTCCCGGGGTATACCAGACGCCTTTCACCACGCCATCCACCGGACTCTTGTTCGAATGCACGTTGAACACGTTCATGAACACGCTGATTTTCAGCGCATCACGATCCAGCACCGTGTCACGAACTTTCTCCACGACCACGATGCGCCCATCCGCCGGCGCAATCACCGCGTCGGCGTCCTGCGGCGGCACGCGTGCCGGGTCGCGGAAGAACTGCAACGCGAACACAGCCCAGATCCAGAACGGAATCGACCACCAGCCGACGAGCCAGGTGGCAACGAACGCAGCCGCGAACGCGGCCAGAAGCACGAGCCAGCCTTCGCGGGCGATGAGGGGATGTTTCATGGGCGTGAGGCGCGGGGCGTGAGGGCTAAGGCGGCAAGGTACTGAAGCGTCACTCGCCTCGCGCCTGTCGCCTCACGCCTCACACATGTCAGTTCTTCGATTGGTCGACCAGCTTGTTGGCCTTGATCCAGGGCATCATGTCGCGCAGCTTGTCGCCGGTGACCTCGATCGGATGCTCGGCGTTCAGGCGGCGGCGGGCGGTCATCGACGGATAATTGGTCTTGCCTTCCTGGATGAACATCTTGGCATATTCACCGGTCTGGATGCGTTTCAACGCATTCTTCATGGCGGCACGCGATTGTTCGTTGATGACTTCCTGACCGGTGACGTATTCGCCGTACTCCGCGTTGTTGGAGATCGAGTAGTTCATGTTGGCGATGCCGCCTTCGTACATCAGGTCGACGATCAGCTTCAATTCATGCAGGCACTCGAAGTAGGCCATCTCGGGCGCGTAGCCGGCTTCGGTCAACGTCTCGAAGCCCATTTTCACCAGTTCGACAGCACCGCCGCAGAGCACGGCCTGTTCACCGAAGAGGTCGGTCTCGGTTTCTTCACGGAAGCTGGTTTCGATCACGCCGCCCTTGGTGCCGCCGTTGGCCGCAGCGTACGAGAGCGCAATATCACGCGCCTTGCCGGATTTGTCCTGGTAGAGCGCGATGAGCGAGGGCACGCCGCCGCCACGCTTGTATTCGGAACGCACGGTGTGGCCGGGGCCCTTGGGCGCGATCATGATCACATCCAGATCGGCGCGCGGCACGATCTGGTTGTAGTGGATGTTGAAGCCGTGGGCAAAGCACAGGGTCGCGCCCTTCTTGATGTTCGGCTCGATTTCGCCGTAGTAGACGCCGGGTTGCTGTTCGTCGGGCACCAGGATCATCACGACATCAGCGTCCTTGACCGCAGCAGCAACTTCCTTGACCGCGTGACCGGCTTTTTTGGCCTTGTCCCACGACGCGCCGCCCTTGCGCAGACCGACGGTGACCTTGACGCCGGAATCGGTGAGGTTGGCAGCGTGGGCATGGCCCTGCGAACCATAGCCGACGATGGTGACCTTTTTCTTCTTGATGAGGGAGAGGTCGGCGTCCTTGTCGTAAAAAACTTTCATGGCAGTTCCTGAGTGTGGATTGAGTTGGTTGGTGTGTTGAATCAGAGTTTGAGGCTGCGTTCGCCCCGGCCGATACCCGACGCGCCGGTGCGCACGGTTTCGATGATGAGCGCGGAGTCGATCGCTTCAAGAAAGGCATCGAGCTTGGAGCCGGTGCCGGTAAGCTCGATGGTGTAAGTGACTTCGGTCACGTCGATGATGCGGCCCCGGAAGATGTCGGCGGTACGTTTCATTTCCTCGCGCCCGGCACCCACAGCCTTGACCTTGACCAGCATCAGTTCGCGTTCGATGTGCTGACCTTCGGTCAGATCCATCACCTTGATCACGTCGACCAGTTTGTTCAACTGTTTGGTGATCTGCTCGATGACATCTTCCGATCCCACCGTGACGATGGTCATGCGCGACAGCGTGGCGTCTTCGGTGGGGGCCACGGTCAGCGATTCGATGTTGTAGGCGCGGGCGGAAAACAGACCGGCCACGCGCGACAGCGCCCCTGCCTCGTTTTCCATCAACAACGAAATGATGTGGCGCGCGCTCATCACAGTTCCTCCGCCAGGATCATTTCAGACAAGCCCTTGCCGCCCTCGACCATGGGGAAAACGTTCTCGGTCTGGTCGGTCTGGAAGTCCATGAACACCATGCGTTCCTTGAGCGCGGGCGAGAAGGCTTCGCGGATTGCGGCCTCGACGTCCCCGGGTTTGTCGATGCGCATGCCGACGTGGCCGTAAGCCTCGGCGAGCTTGACGAAATCCGGCAGCGATTCCATGTACGACTCGGCGTAGCGGCTGCCGTAGAAGAACTCCTGCCACTGCCGCACCATACCCATATAGCGGTTGTTGAGCGTGAGCACCTTGACCGGGATGCGGTACTGCTTGCAGGTGGAGAGTTCCTGGATGTTCATCTGGATCGACGACTCGCCGGTGATGCAGGCGACCTGCGCGTCGGGGAAGGCGAGCTGCACGCCCATGGCGTAGGGCAGGCCCACACCCATGGTGCCAAGCCCGCCGGAGTTGATCCAGCGACGCGGCTGGTCGAACTTGTAGTACTGCGCCGCCCACATCTGGTGCTGGCCGACATCGGAGGTGACGTACGCATCGCCCTTCGTCACTTCCCACAGTTTCTCGACCACGTACTGCGGCTTGATGATAGGGCTCTGTTTGTTGTAGTTGAGGCAGTTCTTGGCGCGCCACAACTCGATCTGCGTCCACCAGGCGGTGAGCGCCGCGTCGGGCTTGTCCTTCGCCTGTTTCAGCAGCGCGAGCATCTCGGTCAGCACATGCTTCACGTCGCCGACGATGGGCACGTCGACTTTCACCCGTTTGGAGATCGATGACGGGTCGATATCGACATGGATGATGCGGCGCTGCTCACGTGCAAAATGCCCGGGGTTGCCGATCACGCGGTCGTCAAAACGCGCGCCCACGGCCAGCAGCACGTCGCAGTGCTGCATCGCCATGTTGGCTTCATAGGTGCCGTGCATGCCCAGCATGCCCAGGTTCTGCCGGTTAGTGGCGGGATGTCCACCCAAACCCATCAGGGTATTGGTGACCGGGAACCCCAACAGAGTCGCCACCTCCACCAACTGCTTCGACGCGTCGCCCAGCACCACGCCGCCGCCGATGTAGATCATGGGCCGCTGGGCTTCGAGCAGCATTTGCACCGCGCGCTTGAGCTGACCACTGTGGCCCTTCACCACCGGGTTGTACGAACGCATTTCGACGCTGGCCGGGTAGGCAAACTCGGTGGTGTGATAGGTGATGTCCTTCGGCACATCGACCACCACCGGGCCGGGGCGTCCGGTCGCCGCGATGATGAAGGCCTTCTTCATCGTTTCGGCCAGATCCTTCACGTCCTTGACGAGGAAATTGTGCTTGACGCACGGCCGCGTGATGCCGACCGTGTCGACTTCCTGAAACGCGTCCATGCCGATCGCCGGCGTCGGCACCTGACCGGTGACCACGACGATGGGTACCGAGTCCATATAGGCTGTGGCAATGCCGGTCACGGCGTTGGTTGCACCGGGACCCGACGTAACGAGCGCGACGCCGACACGGCCGGTGGCACGAGCATACGCATCGGCTGCGTGCACGGCAGCCTGCTCGTGGCGAACCAGCACGTGCTTGAACTTGTTCTGCTTGAAGATTTCGTCGTAGATGTTGAGCACGGCCCCACCGGGATAGCCGAACACGAACTCGACCCCCTCTTCGGCCAGACAACGTACGACGATCTCGGCGCCGGTGGCTTCCATAAACTGGCTACAAATCAAATCGTTGGTGAACCCGGGAGGGTAATCGGTTTGCCCTGCGACGGTCAAGAAATCCCTTACCTGCCGCAGTCGGCACCCCCCAAAGAAAAACCCCTCTGTCGAGGGGCTTTTGTTCTGATCTGCCCAGTCTATTCGTGCGCGGCTTCGGCCAGGGCCTTCATGACTTCGTTGAGGGATACCTGGGCATTTTCGACCAGACACACCGTGTTACCAAGACTACAGACTGTCATCGACGCCCCCTGCACCACCCATCCCTGTGAAGGCGACCAACCGCGCATCTGTGAAAACAAGGAGAGCAGATCGGTATTGCCCGACACCATGCGCCGGTACCACTGCGCAAAATGTGCCAGTCTTTCCATCAATTCGGGAGGCAACATGCCCTGCGCTTCCATGATCGCGCCGTCATCGCGAAAACGGCAGACTGCGGCGACCCCGTCCAGCACCAGAATTTTTTTCAAGGACATGGCAAGTGCCTCAGACCGTTTGCAGGGCGTTGAACGCGGCTTCGTAGTCGGCATCGCGATTCTTGACGATCACGCCGCGATTGCCGTTGACCACGACCGACCATTCCAACCCCACCACCGAGAAGCCTTTCAGCGGCTGGAATCCTCCCTGCCCGGTGACCGCTTCCCAGCCACGCGCCTCCATGCCCGCAATGGCAAGATTGGCGACACAGGAGCGGGTCAACAGGTCGAGCACCTGCGGCGTGAGCTCGGTTCCTTCCCGCAGCACATGACTTTGCAGCTCGCCACGATCGTTGTAGGTGAAGGCCGCCATCGCGCCCGGCAATTCCATCATTTTTTCCAGATTCATCTTCGCTCTCCCCCGATTGGTATGTCGTCTCAGTACAAGGCTTCCTTGGTATCACCACCCAGCTTGGCGTACAGGTTCGCCAGCAGGTCGTCTCCCACATCCCCCACTTTGGCACGCATGATGGTCATCACGTCGTTGAGTAGCTCTTCACGGTTTTCAATGAAGGCAAAGTAGTTGCCGACCGCGCAGACGCTGACATTCGCGCCGTGCACGATCCAGCCCTGAACGGGCCGACAGCCGCAGTTTTCGGCAAAGGAATCAAAAATTTCAGACTGCATGTTCACCGAGAGCGTGTTGGCCCGACATAAAATCGAGGCCATGCGGGCAAATTCATCGGTGAGTGCGCCCTGGTAGGAAAACCGGTCGCCGCGGTATGCGTATTCTCCGGCGGCGATCACGCCGGGAATTGCCATCAACTGCTTGACGATATGCATCGAGCCCCTCCTGATTGGTGTATGTCGCGCCAGTTGCCTGGCACATTTATGGGCAGCGCGGTGTGGCAAATTGCCGCGCTAGGACACAATATAGAACCACCATGCAAGACAAAGCAATAGCCCCCCTGCCGGCCTCGTTCGGAATTCGTATCGCGATCATGATTTACGAATCCCTGCTCGTGATCGCCGTCGTTTTCGTCGCTTCCTTCGTGATCCTGCCCGTGGTCGGCAACCTGGCAGCGCCCTGGCAGAAACACCTGTTTCAGGGCTTTATCCTTGTGGTGCTGTTCGCGTATTTCGCCGCGTTCTGGTTGCGCAGTGGACAGACGCTGGCCATGAAGACCTGGCGCGTGCGTCTGGTTCGCGCGGACGGCCAGCCCCTCACGCTCAGGCTTGCGTTCTTCCGGTTTGTGCTCGCGTTGTTGGGGCTGGCGGCGGCAGGGATCGGGTTGGCGTGGGCCTGGGTCGATCGCGACCGCCAGTTTCTGCACGATCGTCTGCTGGGTACCCGGTTGATCCGGGTACCTAGAAAACCGTGAGCCATTGGGAATCCTGGCTCACGCAGAGGCTGACTGCGCTTCGGCCCGACGCCATCTGCGTGCTTGACGCGGCGGCTGACCGCCTTGCTGCGCTGGCGCTGCCGGCGACTCGGCGCTACCCGGTCGATGCTTCCGCCCCCGGTCAGAACACGCTGGCGCTGGGCATCAATGCGCTGACCGGCCTTGATGCAGCGGCTGCCGCCCACCTGATCCATCGTGTCCGGCTCTACGCCGCGCCGCGCCTGATGCTGGTGGCACGTGCCGACTGCGTGCTGAACGATGCGGCATTCCGGGCGCTGGGTTTCGTTTGCGAGGCCATTGATACCGAAGCGGGCGTGCGCATCCAGTCCTATGATCTCGCCACCTACAAATCGACGCCAGACTGGCTGAATGCACGCTTCTGGGCGCACCCGGATCGCTGGAGTCCCTAGTTTCGTTATTGTTCGCTGCCTTCCTGCAGGCGCGCATACGCCACCCTCAAGGCCGCATAGGCGGCAAGCACGTGGGCATGCTCGACCACACAGGGCAGGGCCGACACGTAACCGTGCTCCTTTACGATGTAATCCACCGCACCCAGCCGCATGGCCTTGGCAGCAGCCGACTCGTCGCCGCGGCCGGTAATCAGGATACTGGGCACACGATGCCGATTATTCAGCAGGTCAAGCAATTCCAGCCCGGACATGCCCGGCAGGCGTAAATCGACCAGCGCCACATCGGCATGGTTTCCCGGTGTCGCCAGCCAGTCCAGTGCTGTCGCGGCATCCGGGTGCACCACCAGGTTGAGATGAGGGGCACGGCGTTCAAAATGCCGGCGCGTCAGTTCGATATCGTCCTGGTTCGATTCGACGTAGAGGACGGTGAGCAGCGCTGTTGACCAAAACGCAGTTGTGCGGCGTGAGCAGGCATCGAGCAGATGTTTCCCCAGTTCATCGAGATAGGGACCGCGCTTGGGGATGTAATCCTGCGCACCTGCTTTCAGAAACTGCACCACGCTCGCCTCGTCCCCGGCCCCGGCCACCGCCACCACAGCCATGTCGAGCCCACGCCTGCGCGCCTCCAGCAGGACATCCAGGCCGCAGCCATCCTGCAGCCACATATCGAGCAGCAGCACATCGTAAGTACGCCCGCCGTCCAGGCGCGCCAGCGCTTCCTTCACGCTGCTAACCGCATCCCATTCCAGTCCCGGCAATTGTTTGAGCAGGGCGCGCCGGGTTAGGTCACGATCGAAGGGGTTGTCTTCCACGTAAAGTAATTTCATGTGAGCAATCCGTTCGCTTGTTCAAAATAGAATGTGGTCAGCTTGCCTGGCTCGCTCTCCGCCCAGACCCGGCCCTGTAGCCTCTCGGCAGCCCGGGCCACGAGCGCCAGCCCGATACCGGTGCCGGCAATCTCATCGTCGCCAGGCAGGCGGTGGAAGATCTCGAAAATACGATCGTGGTAGCGCATGTCAAACCCCGCTCCGTTGTCCGAGATTGCAAAACGATAGCCTCTACCTTGCCGGTGCCCTTCAATCCTCACACGCTGAGGCGACGCGCGACGGGAAAACTTCAGCGCGTTCGACAGATAGTTACGCAGAATCTGGGTCAGGCCGTCGCGGTCGGTTTCCAGCACGCCAGGTTCGATATCTAGTTGAAGCTCCACGCCCATCCGCAGTTGCGGTTCGAATTCTGTCAGCAAGCGGCGCACCACATCACGCACTTCGATCGGCACCAGATTGAGCTCGCGTACCTGCACGCGTGAATAGGCCAGGATGTCCTCGATCATGGCATCCATGCGTTCGCTTGCTTGCCGGATCAGGTCAACGTACTCGCGGGCTTCATCCGGCAGCGCATCCCGATATTCTGCTGAGAGCAAGCGGCTGTAGCCCTCGATACCCCGCAGAGGGGCTTTGAGGTCGTGCGAAACCGAGTAAGCAAAGGATTCAAGATTGCGGTTGGCCATCTCCAATGCCTGGGTACGCGCACTTACGCGGGCCTCAAGTTCATTGTTCAGGTTTTCAATCTCACGCTGAATCGTCTTTTGTGTGGTCAGGTCACGCAGCACCACCGAAAAATAGTCGAGCTCTCCCTGTCCGTCCCGATGTGCTAGCGCCACCACCGACACAGGCAGAGCCAGCGGCGTTCCTTCGCGCAGCGTGGCCTCGCCCGTCCAGCGTCCGGCATTGAGCAGGGCGGGACGGATTTCCGTATCCAGGAGATAAGTCGTGTATTCGCCCAGGAAATCGCGACTACGGTAGCTGCTGATATCAGCCTCGGCCGAGAGCCCGAGCAGTTTCTTGCCTGCCGGATTCATCTGGATGAGATACCCGTCTGGTGACATGATGGCCACCATGTCCGGCGTGGCTTCGATGATGCGATTGAGCCGTACACGCGCAGCCTCGACCCGTTGATAGCGATCCTGCGACATGGCCATGGCGGCAAAATCCCCCATCGAACCGGCAAAGGCAATGTCTTCGTCGCGCCATACGCGCGGATCACCGATGTGTTCATGGCACACGACGCCAACCACGGTTCCGTCGAGCCAAATGGGTGCGTCGAGCAGGGATGCAATCCGCATGGGTACCAAATAAGATTCGGCCATTTCAGCGGTACGTTCGTCGCACAAGGCATCACTTGCAGCCAATGCCCGATTGTTGGTCAGTGCGGCAAAATAAGCTGGGAAACGATCGGCATCAAGAGACATCACTGGCTCGATCAACCCATACCGACTGTCGTACTGACAAAGACAATCCAGCGCATGCCCGCCTGGCCGCAGACGCCACACCCCCACCCGCCCCACACCCAGAAAGCCGGCTGCAACCTCGACCACACGCCCAATCTGCCGAAAAAACTGCCCCGACTGCCAGTCCGCACTGACGGCAATATCGCGGATGGCACGGTTGTAGTCGTGCAGGCCCGCATAGCCCGTGAGACGTCCCATCGCACCGCTCCCAGATGCGTTACATGGCACAATTTAACCATACCCCGCCTACAATTCTCCTTACGCCCGCGCCGCTTGCCTGCTGCACACCACCCGATCAGAGCCTTGTGTCCACCCGCCTGACCCAAGCGTATGCTGGCCACGGGTCGGGTTATCTGATTGCATCAAACCGAGACTGAACCATGCTGCCAGAAACCGCACTGACCGCTTTCCGAGCCGCGCTGGGGGCCGACCGTGTATTCGACGACCCCGCCACGCTCACGCTTTATGCCAGTGACGAAACCCCGCGCGTCGTGTCACCCCTTGCCGTGCTGTTCCCGAACTCGCACGCCGACGTGCTGGCCCTGGTGCGCATTGCCTGCGCGCACGGCATCGCCCTCACCCCGCGTGGCGCGGGATCCGGCAATGTGGGCGGCGCGCTCCCCGCCCCCGACAGTGTGGTTGTCAGCTTCGAATGCATGCGTCGCATCGTCGAATTCGACCCGGACAACCGATTGATCGTAGTCGAGCCCGGCGTGGTCACCGAAGACATCGACCGGCTCGCCCGCAGCGCGGGCCTGTTCTATCCGCCCGACCCCGGCAGCGGTGCCTACAGCCGCATCGGCGGCAACCTCGCCATGAACGCCGCCGGTCCGCGTGCCGTCAAATACGGCGTCACCCGCGACTGGGTTCTGGGCCTGCGCGCCGTCACCGGCGACGGTGCCGAAATCCGCACCGGTTGCCGCACCACCAAAGGTGTCACCGGGCTTGACCTCACCCGGTTGCTGATCGGCTCGGAAGGCACACTGGCGCTCATCACCGAAGCCACACTCAAGCTCGCGCCCGCACCGCAGACCATTGCCAGCGTGCGACTGTGCTTTGCCAGCGCCGCCCATGCACTCGACGCCGTCAGCCGCGTCATGCGACAGCCGGTGATTCCGTCCGCCCTCGAATTCATGGACGAACGCGCCATTGACGCCATCCGCCCCACAGGGGCGGCCGACGATCTGCCGCCTGGCACACGCGCGCTTTTGATGGTGGAAGCCGACGGCACCGCTGAAGACGTGCCACATCAGATCCATGCCCTCTGCCGCGCTCTCGACGGCGATGGCCTGCTCGAAATGAAAAGCGGTTTTGCCCGCGACGATATCGTCCGCCTGTGGGCGGCACGTAAATCCCTGTCGCACGCGGTCAAGCGTATCGCCCCGCTCAAGATCAACGAAGACGTCGTCGTGCCCGTCTCGGAATTGTCGGGGTTTGTCGATTTCATCGACCAGACCGCCGCCGCCCTGCGCCTGCCCGTGGTCTCGTTTGGGCACGCCGGTAACGGCAACCTGCACGTGAACCTCATGGTGCACCCCGACGATGCCGACGAAATGGCCCGCGCGCGCGCCGCGCTCGACCTCATCATGGCCAGGGTACTGGCGCTTGGCGGCACCCTCTCCGGCGAGCACGGTATCGGCACTGAAAAACGCCGCTTCATCCCCCAGGAAATAGACGCGCCCACGCTCGCCCTCATGCGTGCAATCAAGCAGCAGTTCGATCCACGTGGGCTGCTCAATCCCGGCAAGCTTTTTCCGGAATGATTTTTTGCCGACAGGCTTTACAAGCCCCACCGGCGTCTATAGAATGCGCGGCTTCGTTGGGGGTATAGCTCAGCTGGGAGAGCGCTTGCATGGCATGCAAGAGGTCAGCGGTTCGATCCCGCTTACCTCCACCAACTCACAAGAAAGACCGATGCATACGCTAGGCGTCATCACCACCGTGTTGGGGTTGATACTGAGTATCGTCGGACTGATTGTCGGGTTCTGGAAGATGCTTCACGGCACCGCACAGGCCGAAGTCTGGCTCGGGCTGGTACCATTGGGTTTCGTTGGCTTGCTGCTCGGCGTAACCCTGACGCAACTGGCCAGAAAGCAGTAAGCAGTAGTATTGACGGCTTGCCGTCGTCCAGGTCCCCATCGTCTAGAGGCCTAGGACACCGCCCTTTCACGGCGATAACCGGGGTTCGAATCCCCGTGGGGACGCCACCTTAACCCCGGTTGGGTTGGCAAAGAAATCGCACATTCTGTGCGCGGGCTCAGGCCTGAATCACCTCTTGTTTACGACAAAAAACCGACCCTTGGGCCGGTTTCTGCTGTCTGCCGTTTTCAGCTGCGTTTATCTGGCACGCTGTCACCGCCAGATTGCCCGGCAGGTGCCGCCATCTCATCAAACAACTCCAGCTTCTGTTTGGGCGGCTTGCCGTCGTAGACTTCGAAGGTGCGATTTTGCAGATACGATTCCCGCGTAAAGATGTAGGGATCGAGCGCCGCCTGGTCGCGGAACTGGACAAAGCCTTGCTTCCGCGCGCGCAGGTCGACGATGTGCAGCACGCCCAGCGGAATCGCCACCGGCGGCGCAGCATAGACGAGGGGATTGGTGAGCAGGCTCACCACCACACCACCGGTATCGCGCACACCGCTCGGCCCCAACACCGGATAGATGAGATATTCACCGCTGCCCGCACCCCATACGGCCAGCGTCTGGCCAAAATCCTCGTCATGGCGCGGCAGGCCCAACGGGGTGGCCACGTCGAACAGGCCCAGGATGCCAAACGTGCTGTTCACGCCAAAGCGCGCCAGATCGGAAAACCCCTGCCCGATCTTGCCTTGCAGGAATCCGTTGAGGATGGTGTCCACATACAGCAGGTTGTCGAAGAAACGGCCCGTCACGTTGCGCGCGGGCTCGGGTACCACACGCACATAGGCATCCGAAGCGGGTTTCAGCGCATGGGTGTCCAGGCCTTCGTTGAAGGCGTACACCTCGCGGTTGCCTGCCTCGAAACGGTCGCCCGGATCACGCTCCGCCACCGGCACGGACGAACACCCGGCCACCAGGGCAGTCAGGAGGGTCAGTGCACCAAGTGTCACCGGCTGCCTGCCTGTCCGCTGCATCGTGGGAAACGGAGTTTTCATCGGGTGCGATCCTGTACGAAATGTCATTCTAGGCGGATAACGGCTCAAATCCTGCCAGACTGAAATGGTGTGTGGTGCCCCCGACACGAATCGAACGTGTGACCCTCCCCTTAGGAGGGGGATGCTCTATCCACTGAGCTACGGGGGCGTGGCGCGCATTCTACCCAAAGCCCCGCCGCTTGGGCCGCCAACGGCTATCATGCAGTCAGCGGAGAACGACCATGGCGAAATGGATAATAGGGGGCGCAGCGCTCCTGCTGGTACTGGCAAGCGCAATTTTCTGGATGCTGCGGCCATCGACACGTTTGCCGGTAGGCAGCAGCGCACCGGATTTTTCCCTGACCGACCAACAGGGACAGACACACCGGCTGGCCGATTACCGGGGGCGCTGGCTGGTGCTGTATTTCTACCCCAAAGATGACACACCGGGCTGCACCGAAGAGGCATGCCGCTTCCGCGACGATATCGGCGTCTTTGGCGATCTGAATGCTGCCATCGCGGGCATCAGCGTGGATAACGCCGATTCACATGCCAGCTTCGCACACAAATTCAAACTGCCGTTTCCCCTGCTCGCGGATACTGGCGGACAAACCGCATCCGCCTATGGTGCCCTGCTGAATCTTGGCCTCGTGCGCTTTGCTCACCGTCACACCTTCATCATCGCGCCGGATGGACGCATCGCCGCCCACTTCGACAAAGTTGTGCCCAGCCGCCATGCACGCGAAGTTGCGGATGCGCTACGCCATTTGCAGGGCGGAGCCTGACGGCCATGAGCTCGCCGCAATTGCCGCGCGTATCGACTGGGGCTGCCTTCGCAGCCCTGATCGCACTGATCGGAGGACTCACGATCAATGGCCTGTGGCAGCTGCACAGGCTCGGCGAACCCATGCGCACGGTGGTGGAGCACCATAACCGCAAAATCGACCTCATCACCCAGACCCAGGTGGCCGCCCACGTACGTACCGACAGCCTGTTCCACATGGCGCTGGAGACCGACCCGTTCGAGCGCGATGCACACTTTCTCGCCTTCAACCGTGCCGGTTTTCTGGTGGGCAGCGGCCGCAAGGCACTGAGCGACCTGGGACTCAGCCCGGATGAAAAACGCTATTTCGATGGACAAACCCGACTGGTCGAAGCCATTCAGCGCCAACAGGAAGCGCTTGTCGACCTGCTCATGGCCGATCGGCGCACCGAAGCGCACCGTCTGCTCGTCACGCAGGTCATCCCGCTACAGGACCAATTCAACGCCCAGCTGGCCGAGATGCGCGCGCGCTACCACGCAGCCAACCTCGCCGCCCAGACACAGGTACAGGCCAGCTACCGGCAGACCTTGCTGCTCACGCTCGGGCTTGGACTGGTGGCTGTGTTTCTGGCACTGGGCATCGCCTGGCGCACTTTGCGACAAACCCGGCTACACCGTACGCAAATCCGGGCCCAGCTGGACGAACTTGAACATTCGCGTGCCGCGCTGCGCGAAGAGGCCACGCACGACCCGCTGACCGGTCTGGCCAACCGCCGCCTGTTCTACGACCGCCTGCAGCAGGCGATTCGCCATGCCCAGCGGTATGGCGGTCATCTGGGATTGCTGTATGTCGATCTCGATCGCTTCAAGGCCATCAACGACGCGCATGGCCACCACGTCGGCGACGCCGTGCTGACCGAAGTCGCGCGCCAGCTGATCGAATGCGTGCGCGGCTCCGACACGGTCGCGCGGGTGGGCGGCGACGAATTCGTCGTACTGCTCGAAGCCGTGCAGGGTCGGCAGGACTGCATCACCGCCGCGCAGAAGATCGAACAGGCCCTGGCCAGCAACCCACTGTTCGCTTCGCTCGGCTTCGAGGTCGAGGCCAGCGTCGGCCAGGCGCTCTTCCCCGACGACGGCGACGACGAGGATGCACTGATCCGGCGTGCTGATGCGGCGATGTACCGCGTCAAATCGGGTTGCGAATCGCAGCGCCAGGTGGCGTTGCCGTTCTGAACCCGGCTTTGCGCCGCGCGGGATCACCGCTCACTGGCCGGCGTGCCCGGTCTCGATGCCGACTCCGTTGGCCAGCCTCGCGCCGTGCGCATCGGGAAAATCGACCCGGCTGCTCAGTTGGCTGCGCTCGTCCACCGCCAGACAGCGCTGCTTCGCGGGATAACAACAGATATGGACAAACGGGTCGCCCGTCTCCAGCACGCTACCGCCGCGCTGCATGCAGTAGCAGCGGGCGGATTCGGGGGACGCCGCGCGCGCTGTCACGCCAGACGCCAACGCAGCCAGTGCGCACCACGCAAGGGCCATCGACAGATGTGCAGCGTTCATGTTGCTTCTCCTTGGCGTAGAGATGCGATCGGCCGGGGTGCGCCCGGCCGCCTCACTGCCTGGTCACGACGACCTCCAGGTACTCGCCCGGAACGACGAGCGCATGGGTGCCACCCGTGTTGAACGCTTGCAGCAGCGCGAGGATGTCCGTGCTCAGGGTCGCCTGCCGCTCCGGCGCAAGCGCGCCGTAGGCCTTGAGCACCGGGCCGTAATAGGCCCGGAAAACCTCCAGCCAGTGCGCTGGCGAACGGTAGCGGAAATTGAACAGGCACCGCCGGCAGACGATGCCGGATGCATGCGTGCCGAACAGTTCCACGATGTGGGGCTCGGTTCCCCACAGCGCCGGCGAGGGCACACCCGACGGCGGCGGCACGTACTGCCCGATCAGGCGGAAAAGCTGGCCGATGAAGCCGTCGGGCGTCCAGTTCGCAAGGCCAATACGTCCGCCCGGCCGCACCACGCGCAGCATCTCGCGTGCGGTCTGGCCATGATCCGGCGCGAACATCGCGCCGAAAGTGGACAGCGCGACGTCGAACGTGGCGTCCTGGAAAGGCAGGGCCTCGGCGTCCGCCTGGCGGAATTCGATGGCGAGCCCTTCGGCCTGCGCGCGCACCGCGCCCTTGTCCAGCAGATGCGGCACGTAATCGGTGGAAACCACGTGCGCGTAGCGACGGGCTGCGGCGAGCGAGGCATTGCCGTTGCCAGCGGCGATGTCGATGACGTGTTCGCCGGCGCGCAGGTCGACGGCCTCCGCCAGCCGCTCGCCCACGATCTGGAGTGTGGTGCCGACGACGGCATAATCGCCGCTGGTCCAGGCGGCCTGCTGGCGGATCTTGAGTGCACCCAGAGCGGGGGCGTCCGCGTCGGGTGCCGGGCCGAAACGACCGGCAGGGCTGTCGATGAGGGATTGCAGGTTCATGATTCTCTCCTTTGCGGTGCGTGGGACAGGCGGCGCTTCATAACACGTCGCCATGAATGCTATTTTTGTCAAAGGAGCCGCGCCGCACTTCCCAATGCGTCTTGCAAACTTGATCCTGCGTCCTGAATGCGCGCAACGCGAGCAGGCCGCTCCGCTGTCCGCACTGGAGTCAACCATGAACCAAGACACGCTCTCCGATCTGCTGCGCTGCATCCGCATCCGGGGTGCCGTCTTCTACTACGTGAACTGCCGCACCCCCTGGTCTGCCGAGGCACCGCCCGCGCGCGAAATCGCTGCCGCGGTCATGCCGGGCTGCGAACATGTAATGGAGTACCACATGATCGCGCGCGGCGACGGCTGGGCCGCAATCGATGGCCACGAACCGGTACGGCTGTCGGCCGGCGACATCGTGATCTTTCCGCAGGGCGACCGGCATGTCATCACCAGCGCGCCCGGCATCGAGCCGCTGCGCCGCACCGCCGACTGGGTGTTTTCCACGCGCCACGAACCCAAACCCATGCCGATTTCCTACCATCATGGCGTCGTCGAAGTCGGCACCCTGCCCGCCGAGCAGATCGACACGGCAGTGGTATGCGGTTTTCTGGGTTGCGACCTCAAGCCCTTCAATCCCCTGATCGCGGCCCTGCCGCGCATCCTGCATCTTCCCTCCTCCCTCGCCGGCGGCTGGGTATCGCGCGTAATCGAACAGGCGGTTGCCGAGTCCAGCCATCCGCGTCCCGGCGGCGACGCCGTGCTGGAACGACTCGCCGAGATGATGTTCGTCGATGCCGCGCGCCGCTATCTCGACAGCCTGCCGCCGGATGCCACCGGCTGGCTGGCGGGACTGCGCGACCGTTTCGTCGGCAAGGCGCTCGAACACATGCACGCGCGCCCCGACCATCCCTGGAACGTGGATGCGCTCGCGCACGAAGTCGGCCTGTCGCGCTCTGCCCTGCACGAACGCTTCGAGAAATTTCTCGGCGATGCGCCCATGCACTACCTGGCGCAGTGGCGCATCCAGCTGGGTGCCCGGCTGCTGCGCGAAACCAGCAGAACGGTCGCGTCCATCGCGCTCGACGTCGGCTACGATTCCGAAGCCGCGTTCTCCCGCGCGTTCAAGCGCGCGGTCGGCCTGCCGCCCGCGGCATGGCGCAGAGCGCAGCAACGGGAGCCCTGACAGCCTAGATCACCCGTTCGCGACGCGCCTTCGCCCCCCATATCCAGACGTACTGCACGCCGGACGCCGCCGCGATGGCGAACACGCCGGCAAACAGCCAGTCAAGCCAGTCCCCCGGTTCGACCACGCCTGCCAGGCTGCCGAGCACCAGCGCCAGCAGCGCGAATTCCGCGAACGTGTGCGTCTTGCCGAGCCAGGTGGGGTGAATTTCGAGGTGCCCGGCCAGCCCGCGATAGCTCAACGCCCCGAGCACGATCACGCTGTCACGCGCAAGAATCGCCAGCGTCACCCACAGCGGAATCGCGTCCTCCAGCGTGAGCATCACCAGGGTGACCATGCCGAGCGCCTTGTCGGCGACGGTGTCGAGCGCCGCGCCGAGCTGCGTCTTCTGGTTGAGCGCACGTGCAAGGAAGCCGTCGATGCCGTCCGACAGCGCAGCCGCAAGAAACAGCCAGCACGCTGGCTCCCAGTGCCGCTGTACGATCAGCCAGCCGACGACGGGCACGGCGGCCAGTCGCAGCAGGGAAAGTGTGTTGGGCAGGTTGAAGACGCGTTCGCGCATGCCGGAACCCTACTCAATCCAGCGGCTGTCTGGCAAGTTCGTCCCAGAGTTTGTCCAGACGTTTCACCGACACCGGGTAAGGCGTTTTCAGCTCCTGCGCGAACAATGAAATGCGCAACTCTTCCAGCTGCCAGCGAAACGCCGCCAACGCCGGCGACACGACGCGCGCCGCGTTGAGGCGGGCCACATATTTGTTCTGCAGCGTGAGCACGCCCGCCAGACCGCGCGCATCGCGCTGTTCGGCGGCCGGCAGTTTTTCCAGCCGTTTCAGTATTCCGCGCAGATAGCGCGGCAGTTCCTTCAGCTGCGCCCACGGCGTGGCGACGATGAAATCGCCGGGCACCAGGGCAGCCAGATGCGCGGTCTCGTCACGCATCACGGCGGTGAACTGCGGTTTCGCGCCGAGCCTTGCTGCCACCTGCGCGTGCAGATCGAGTATCTCCGCCACGTCGCGCAGCAAGGCCTGCTTCACCACGCCGATGCGCGGTTTGGCGCGTTCCTTCTGTTTGCCAAAGGCTTTCGCGCTGCGCGGGGCGTCGTCGTCGCCCAACAGTGCGCGGGCGGCCAGGGCGTCGAGCAATTCGGCGCGCAGTTTGTCTGCGCTGCCGAAATGACGGTACTTGAGCGCCAGCGCAGTCTCGCGCCCCAGATCCTTTTCGATTTGCTTGAACTGCGCGGCCAGCGAAATTCGCAGCAGGCGCACCACGCCGCGCCGCGTTTCCGCATCGGCCGCCGCTGCGTCGTCGAGCAGGCGTAGATCGGCCGCTTCGCCCGTATCGACCAGCGCCGGATAGCCGACCAGTTCGCGCCCGCCGCGCTGGAATTTCACCTGCGTTGGCAGGTCGCCGAAATTCCATTCGGTGAGCCCGGTGCGCTCGAAGGCATTGTCTTCCGCGCCGCCGCCGTAGGTAATACGCGCCGCGCCGCCGAGTTGCGCACGCAGCGCGGCCAGGTCGCGCCCGCTCGCCAGTTCCTGGCCGCCGTCGTCGATTACGCTGAAATTCATCACCAGATGCGCCGGCAGATCGTCCTTCCAGTCGTCCGGACGAATGTCCGCACCGGTCTGGTTGCGGATGAACAAGGCCAGCGCTTCGGTCAGCACGCGCTCGCCCGGTTTCGCCTGCGACAAAAACGCCGTCACCGTGTCCGGCAGCGGAATCAGCGGCCGGCGTTTTTCCTTGGGCAGGTTCTTCAGCAGCGCCGTCAATTTATCCCGGATCAGCCCCGGCACCAGCCAGTCGGCGCGTGCTGCGTCCACCCGGTTCAGCAGGTATAGCGGCAGTTTCAGCGTCACGCCGTCGAGCACATGGCCGGGCTCGAAGCGGTACTTGAGTGCACAGGCGACGTCGTCGATTTCCATCGATTCCGGGAACAGCGCGTGATCGGCACCGATGCCTTCGGCGACGATGTCTTCGCGCGCCAGAAACAGTGCGCGCGGGTTGGCCGCCTCGGCTTCGCGCCGCCATGGTTCAAAGGCCGGGCCGTTGTGGATGCCTGCCGGAATGCGCGACTCGAACACGCGAAAGATGCGTTCTTCATCCAGCCACACGCCCGACTTGCGCGCCTTGTGCTCCAGCGTTTCGATTTCCAGTATCAGCGCACGATTGTGCGCGAGCCACGGGGCCTCGGTGGTGTATTCGCCCGCCACCAGCGCGCCGCGTATAAACAGCTCGCGCGACAGTTCCGGGTCAATCGGCCCGTAGTGGATTTTGCGCCGCGCTGCCAGCGTGATGCCGTAGAGACTCACGCGCTCGAACGCCGTCACGCGTGCGCTGTCGCGATCCCAGTGTGGCTCGATATACATCCGGGTCAACAGATGCCGGCCCGCCGCCTCGATCCATTCGGGCCGCACTTCGGCAACGGTGCGGGCGAGCAGACGGCCGGTATCGGTCAACTCGGCCGCGACGATCCACTTGGGCTGTTTTTTTGCCAGCGCGGAACCCGGATGCACAGCCAGCTTGATGCCGCGTGCGCCCTGGTAGTTGCCTTCGCCGACGCGCGGCCTGCCTTTTGCCTCGTCCGATTTGAAACCGATGTTGCCCAGCAAGCCCGTCAGCAAAGCCTGGTGGATGGCGTCGTAGCCCGCGTCTTTTTCGTTCTCTTTCAGCCCCAGCTCGCCGACCTGCGCATGGAGCTGGCCGTGGATGTCCCGCCATTCGCGCATCCGGCGCGGCGACAGAAAATGGTCCTGCAACAGCGTCTGTAGCTGGCGGTTGGTTTTCTTGTGCTTCAACTGCTCGTCGTACCACGTCCACAGCTTCAGCCAGCCCATGAAGTCGGAACGCTCGTCGGCGAACAGTTTGTGCTTTTCGTCGGCCGCCTGCGCGCGCTCCATCGGCCGGTCGCGCGGGTCCTGCACCGACAATGCGCTGGCGATGACGAGGATTTCGCGCACGCAGCGCTGCTGCTCGGCGGCCAACAATATTCGGGCAATGCGCGGATCGAGCGGCAGCTTCGCCAGTTGTTTGCCGGTCTTCGTGAGTGCGCCCGTCTCGTCGAGCGCGTGCAGTTCCGCCAGCAGCTGGTAACCGTCGGCGATCAGCCGCGCGTTGGGCGGGTCGATGAAGGGGAAATTCACCACATCGCCCAAGCCCAGCGACTTCATGCGCAGGATCACCCCGGCGAGCGACGAACGCAGCAGCTCGGGGTCGGTAAAGCGCGGCCGGTTGCCAAAGTCGGCCTCGTCGTAGAGGCGGATGCAGATACCGTCGGCGACGCGGCCGCAGCGGCCCGCGCGCTGGTTGGCCGACGCCTGACTCACCTTTTCGATCAACAACTGCTCGACCTTGTTACGCGCCGAATAACGCTTCACCCGCGCCGTGCCGGGGTCGATCACGTAGCGGATGCCGGGCACAGTGAGCGAAGTCTCGGCCACATTGGTGGCGAGCACGATGCGCCGCAGCGCGGAAGTCGGCTTGAAGATCGCGTCCTGTTCGGCCACCGACAATCTCGAAAACAGCGGCAGGATTTCAGTGCCGGGCGGATGGTGCTTTCTGAGCGCCTCGGCGGTGTCGCGAATCTCGCGCTCGCCCGGCAGGAACACCAGAATGTCGCCCGGGCCTTCGCGTGCCAACTCGTCGGTGGCGTCGAGGATCGCGGCCGTCAAATCGCCCTGGGCGTCACGACTGCCCCCTCTCCCACTTGCGCGCGCGACGATGTCGCGCCCCTCACTCCCAGCCCCTCTCCCGCTTGCGGGAGAGGGGAGTTCTTCGCGTTCGATGGGCCGCCAGCGCACTTCCACCGGATAGGTGCGGCCCGACACTTCGATCACCGGCGCGTCGTTAAAGTGCCTGGAAAAGCGTTCGGCGTCGATGGTGGCAGACGTAATCACCACCGTCAGGTCGCTGCGCTTTTCCAGCAGCGTTTTTAGATACCCCAGCAGGAAATCGATGTTGAGGCTGCGCTCGTGCGCCTCGTCGATGAGGATCGTGTCGTAGCGACTCAACAGCGGATCGCCCTGGCTTTCGGCCAGCAGGATGCCGTCGGTCATCACCTTGATCGCGGTGTCCTCGCGCACCTTGTCGGTGAAGCGCACCTTGTAGCCGACGATGCCGCCGAGTTCGCCGCCCAGCTCCTGTGCGATACGCGCCGCCACCGAACGCGCGGCGATGCGGCGCGGCTGCGTGCAGCCGATGAGTCTCTTCGGCCCGGCACCGCCCGCTGCACGCTGCGCCTCCAGGCACATCTTGGGAATCTGCGTGGTCTTGCCCGAGCCGGTTTCGCCGCACAGGATCAGCACGCGATGCGAACGCAGCGCAGCGAGGATGTCGTCACGGCGAGCGGAAACGGGCAGATCAGGGTAGGAGATATTCACGTAGGGAAACTTAAAAACGGATTTACAGGGAGGTAAGGGAGGCAGGGGAGGTAAACCAGAAAACTAGGCGCGCTCCTCTCTTCCCTCCCTTTCCTCCCTGTTAAAAATTGTTTTTACTGGTTCTGGATATACCGCGCGTCGTCAAAGGTTTCCAGCCACTGCGGCTTGTACACGGCCATCACGGTGACCGCCATGCCACTCATGAACGCCTCGCCCCAGCTGATGAGCAGCGTGGCATAAGGCGTGTAATGCGCGAACAGATACTCGGTGCTGTACGCGCCGCTTACTGCCATGACCAGCGTGGTGACGAGACCGATTGCCACCACCGACAGCCACGCGCCAGCAAAGCCGTTGCCCAGCACGTAGATGAAAAAGTGATTGGGCAGCCTGCGGTCGAGCACCCGATACAGGTTCCAGCTCACCGCCGCCGGCAACGCCACGGTCAGCAGCGCATCGAAGCCCAGTGCACCCCACGCCCCCTTGCCGAACGCGGCGTTGGCCGCCAGCACCAGCACGCCGGCCAGGGTGGCGCGCCAGAAACCGAACATCATCGTCAGCACGGCAATGCCATACAGATGAAAACTCAACCCGGGCTTCACCCCGGTCTTGATCTGCCACAGCGCAAGAATCGCCACCGTTGCGCCCAGAAAAAGGTTCAGCTTCGCTGATTCCCCCAGCCGCCGCCCGTCGCCCGACATCAGCCAACGCCAGCCCAGAAACGCCAGCCCCGCCCAGCCGACCATGAGCCAGACGTCGGGCAGGGCCAGTGCAACGGGGTTGAGCGCGGTAGAATTCATGGGCGAATTTTACGCGATGCCCCGCCCTTCCATGCCTGCCGATCTCTCCCGCCCGCTCTCCGACGATGAACTCGCCGCCTACGACGACCTGCTCCAGCTTGCCGGCGAGCGCGCCGACCTGCACTTGTCAGTGGAAGGCGTGGACGGGTTCACTGCCGCGCTGATCGTCACGCCGCACACGCCTGATGCTGCGGACTGGCTGCCGGTACTGCTTGGCCCGCGCGGCCTCGCCCTCTTCGAATCCGACGCCGAACGCAGCCGGTTCGAAACCAGCTTTGCCCGCCGCCGCCACGAAATCGAACGTGCGCTCGCCGCGCCGGTAGAAAACCTCGCCGACCCCAAGGCCTATTCGCCGCTGATCCTCGACTGGCAGGCCCTACTCGACGACCTGCCCAAAGACGAGGCTGCTGCACTCAAGGCGGCAGGCGTGCCGCTGTATGGCGAAATCTGGGCCGCCGGCTTCGTGCAGGCGGTGGAATACTGGGAAGACCGGTGGGCGCTGCCCGCCGACAGCAAGGACGAAGCCTACGTCGACGGCTGCCTGGACCCCTTCTACACCCTGATTACCCCGCGCGCCGAGTGGACGCCCGACGAAAAGAAACTCAGCCGCGAATCCCACGTCGCCAACGCCATCTGGGCCGTGTACGACCTGCGCGAATTCTGGCTCGACCGGGGTACTGCCCCACGTGAACCCCTCCGCAAAACCCCCGAACCCGGCCGCAACGACCCCTGCCCCTGCGGCAGCGGAAAAAAGTACAAAAAATGCTGCGGCTCCGAACCCGCCTGACCCCTGACAATGAACCTCGTTCTTTTTGACCTCGATAACACCCTGCTCGCTGGCGACTCCGACTACGAGTGGGGCCAGTTCCTCATCGCCAAAGGCGTGGTCGACCGCGACCATTACGAAGCCAGAAACCGCGCCTTTTACGAAGACTACAAGGCCGGCCGGCTCGACATCTACGCGTTTCTGGCCTTTGCCCTGCGGCCGCTGGCCACCCATCCGCGCAGCGAACTCGACGCCTGGCGAGAGGAATATCTCGACACCCGCATCCGCCCGATGATGACCCAGGCCGCCCGCGACCTTGTCAAACGCCACCTCGACACCGCCGACCTGGTGGCGGTGATCACCGCCACCAACAGCTTTGTCACCGCGCCCATCGCACAGGCATTCGGCATCCCCAACCTGATCGCCACCGACCCCGAAGAAATCGACGGCCACTTTACCGGCGAAGTGGCCGGCACGCCCTGCTTCCGCGAAGGCAAAGTCACCCGGCTCGACGCCTTTTTGCACGCACGCGGCACCCGCCTCGACTGCCTCGACAACAGCCACTTCTATAGCGATTCACACAACGACCTGCCGCTGCTGCAAAAAGTGAAACACCCCGTCGCCGTCGACCCCGACCCCACCCTGCGCGCGCACGCCGAAGCACACGGCTGGCCGGTTATTTCGCTACGTTGACATGAGCCTGCCCGCGCTTGCCGAAGCCGTTGCCAAACAGCGCGAATCGCTGGCCAATCTGCTGCGCGAACCGCTTGCACTGGCCGCCGCCGCTTGCGGCCATGTGTGGCCCAACCGCGCCGCACTCAACACCGTGCTCACCAACGCGCTCGCCAAGCTGCCCAGCTGCAAATATCTCTACGCACTCGACACCCACGCTGTCCAGCTGTCCGACAACATCAGCCGTGAAGGCCTCATCGAAACCGACTTCGGGCGCGACCGATCCAGCCGGCCCTACATGACCGAAGCCGTGCCCAGCCAGGGATTCTTGCTGTCCGAAGCCTATATCAGTCTGCGCGCCAAACGCCCCTCGCTCACCGCCGTGCAAATCGTGCGCAATGCCGACGGCCGCGCCCTCGGCTTCGTCGGGGCCGACTTCGACCTCAGGAACCTGCCGCTCACCGCCAAGCTCTACGACGAACCCACCACCTGGCGGCAGATCAAGGGCGACCCCGCTATCCGCGGCGCGGTTTTCCAGCAAACCCGCAACGAGTCCGCCATGGACCGCGCGCTCGATATCGTGCTCGGCGTCATGGAAGAACTCATCGCCGACCGCGGCGTGTTCCACGGCAAGCTGCACTTTTCCAGCAGCCGCGCCACCGTGTGGCTGTACGACGACCCCTACCGCTACCGCCTGCTCGACATCGACGCCCTCACCGATCCCGACACCTGCCTGATCTACCCCGTGCAGCCCTACCCCGCCGACGCCGTCGTCCCGCGCGAACACATCCGCCCCGTGCTCGACGCCATTGCCGCGCTCCGCTTCATCGACGACACCTTTTATCTGCGCGCCGGCTCGCTCAACATCATGAACGGCATGGTCGGCCTCACCTTCTCCTGCGACGGCTCGCACTACCTGCCGTGGAACGAATTTTTGACCAAAGGGCAGGAATTCTGGGCCACCGGCGTCGGCACAGGCTGAACCCTTGCCAGCCCCGCTGGCATCGCGCACACTCCGGCGCACAACAAAAACCGGTGCGGAGAACGAATAAACATGCACACCGGACTTGAGCAAACTCGACGAACTCTATCGCCTGCACCGCCTGCTTGACGGGCGACGCACCGGCCTCGCGCGCGCCGACCTGATCGGTGCGCACGGCTTCGCCCGCTCCACCCTCGTCCGGCTCGTCGCCGACCTGCGCAACCAGCTCAACGCCCCGCTCATCCACGACAAGGAGCGCGGCGGCTACCGCTACGACACCGCCGACGGCCGCCACGCCCTGCCCGGCCTGTGGTTCACCGCCGACGAACTGCTTGCACTCGTCACCCTGAAACACCTGCTGGCCAACCTGGAACCCGGCCTGCTCGACGACCACCTGCGCCCCCTGCAAACCCGCATCGACCAGCTGCTCGCCAGCCGTCATCTCGGCGCGGGCGAAGCCGGCCGCATCCGCCTGCTCAGCATGGCCGCGCGGCGCAAAAACCCGCACCACTTCCAGATCGTCGCCGGGGCTGTGTTGCAACGTAAACGCCTCGTCATCGACTACTACAACCGCGAACGCGACGAAACCAGCCACCGCGAAATCTCCCCGCAACGCCTCGCCCACTACCGCGACAACTGGTACCTCGACGCCTGGTGCCACCAGAAAAAAAGCCTGCGCATCTTCGCCGTCGAATGTATCCGCGCCGTCGAGCCCCTGACCAAGGCGGCCAAACGCGTGCCCGAATCGACCCTCGACCGCGAACTCGCCAGCGCCTACGGCATCTTCGCAGGCTTTCCGCGCGCCACCGCCGTCCTCGTCTTCACCGCCCAACGCGCCCGCTGGGTTGCCGGGGAAACCTGGCACCCCGAGCAGGAAAGCCGCTGGCTGGAGGATGGGCGCTATGAATTGCGCATTCCCTATTCCAGCGACAAAGAACTCATCATGGACATCCTCAAATACGGCGCGGATGTGACGGTCGCCTCGCCGCCTGAATTGCGTGAGGCGGTAAAAAAACAGCTTGATGCGGCTGCAAACCAGTATTGGCGAGCGAAAGCGGCAGGATCGGGTTTTGAACCCGACGCCTGATATAAAGCTGCCATGACTTTTTCCTCAACCCGTCACGGATGGTTTCTCTGGGCCAAAAGCTGCCAGAAAGACGGCGAGCGCTGGCATCCCCTCATCCTGCATTTGCTGGACGTGGCAGCCTGCGCCGACGCGATCCTCGCACGCGAGCCGGAAAGCACACGCCTGCGGCTTGCTGCGGTGCTGGGGCTGGATTGGGAAGCCGCTCGTCCGTGGTTGCTGCTGCTCATCGCCTGCCACGATCTCGGCAAAGGCTGCCCGGGGTTTCAGTGCAAGTGGAAAAACCTCTCGGGCATGGATGCCGGGGCCGCCCCGGACACGGCTATCAATCACGCGTTTGTCAGCCAGGTCGAACTGCGCGAATTGCTGATCGAACTCGGCTGGCCCGAAGACGCTGCGGAATTGGTCGCCGACGCGGTGGGCTGCCACCACGGCGAGCGGGCGAGCCCGACCACACTTCAAACTATCGCCGCCAATCCGTTCAGGAGAACTCTGGGCAAACCCGAATGGCACGCAGCACGCTGCGTACTGTTTGAAACCCTGATCGCGGTCTTCGCCCCCGCCGCGCCGCCGACCAAACCCACGCTCTCCGGCCCCGATTTCATGTTGCTCGCGGGTTTGACCAGCTTCGCGGACTGGATCGGTTCCAATGAAGCCTTTTTCCCGTTTGGCACACCGGACGACTGCGATGGCCCGGCGGCATGGTTCAAAGCTCGGCGCGAAGTCAGCGCCGAAAACGCCTTGAATCAGACCGGTTGGCTGCATCGCCTGCCGCTCGCCGACACCGCCCGCGCGTTCGACGCCGTATTCGGTTTTGCGCCGCGCCCCTTGCAGCAAGCGATGGTCGAAGCGCTTGCCACTATCGACCAGCCCGCGATCCTGCTGGTCGAAGCGCCGATGGGCGAAGGCAAGACCGAGGCCGCGCTGTACGCGCATCTGGAATTGCAGCGGCGGTTCGGGCATCGCGGGCTCTACGTTGCCCTGCCGACCAAGGCCACCGGCAACGCGATGTTTCGCCGCGTGCTCAAATTTCTGCACAGCCAGCGCGGCGACCGGCAACTCGATATGCAACTGTTGCACGGCGGCGCGTTGCTCAACGATGATTTCCAGCAACTCAAGCCCGGCGGCATTTTTGATGCGGCCAAGGGCGGTGAGGTGCGCGCCAGCGAGTGGTTCACGCACAAGAAGCGCGCGCTGCTGTCCGAGTACGGCGTCGGCACCATCGACCAGGCGCTGCTCACCATCCTGCCGGTGCGGCATCAATTCGTGCGTCTGTGGGGGCTGGCGAATCGCGTCGTCGTGTTCGACGAAATCCACGCCTACGACGCCTACACCGGCACGCTGCTCCTGCACCTTTTGCGCTGGTTGCTGGCGCTCGGCGCGTCGGTCGTGCTGCTCTCGGCGACCTTGCCGCCGCAGATTCGCCGCCAGCTCGCCGAACTGGTCGGGCAGAAGCCTCCCGAGCGAGAGGCTATTTACCCGCGCCTCTCGGTCTATCAGCCGGGCAAGGCGGTGCTGCAAACACCCTTCGACGCCGACCCCAATCGTCGCTTGACCCTGCGAATTCAGCCCGTCGCCGCTGAGCTGTCCGCAATCAAGGCCGCGCTCGACACACAGCTTGCCGACGGCGGCTACGCGCTGGCGCTGACCGACACCGTGCAGCGCGCGCAGGATTTGTATCGGGATTACGGCGAAGGCGAGCTGCTCATGATCGACGGCGAGCCCATCGGCAAACGCCTGCCCGACGGCACGGAGATTTATCTCTTCCACGCGCGCTTCCCCGCCGACGCCCGGCAGCGCCGCGAAGACGCCGTGCTGAAGCTGTTCGGGCCACCCGACCCGGCGTCGCCCGATTCACGCACAGGTCGGAAAATCCTCATCGCCACCCAGGTCGCCGAGCAAAGCCTCGATCTCGACTTCGACCTCATCGCCACCGACTTGGCCCCCATCGACCTGCTGCTACAACGCGCCGGGCGGTTGTGGCGGCACGCGCGCGATGCGCGGCCTACGCCTGCGCCCATCCTCATCGTCGCCGGTCTCGCGGAAGACCCGCCGCCCTCCTTTGGCAAGCCGCTGTGGTGGGGCGCGGTTTACCGCGAGGACGTGTTGCTCCGCACCCGCAGCTTGCTGCGCAGCAAACCGACCCTGCAACTGCCCGAAGAAATCGACACGCTGGTGGCCTCCGTCTACGAAGAAGCCGTCGAAGTCGAAGCCTCGCTCGAAGCGCGCCTTGATCGCGCCATGCAGGACGCCTTGGGCAAGGAATACGCTCATGTCGGCGAAGCGCACCAAGCCATCATCGGCTTGCCCGACGACGCTTCGTGGAAAACCGGCGCGCGTTTCACGCTGTATGACGACGACGAACCCGGTGTTCACGCCAGCCTCAAGGTCAGAACCCGGCTCGGCGAAGATTCGGTCGTCGTCGTGCCCCTGTACGAGTCCGACGCTTTCGACCCCGCCGTCACGCCCGACTTCGCACACGCCAAAGCCTGGTTCCTGCGCGCCATGAGCCTCTCGCGCAAAAGCATCGTCAAGCGCCTGCAAGCGCAGGGCGTGCCCGAAGGCTGGAAGCAAAGCGCCTTGCTGCGCAACGCCTATCCGCTGCGCCTCGACGCCGAAGCACGCTGGATCGAAGACCCGCGCGTCCGGCTCTCGGGCGAGCTGGGGCTGATTTACGAAACCAAGGAGACCGAATGAGTCAGTTCAACCTGATCGACAAAGCCTGGATGCCTGTCGTTCGTAAGCTCGACAGCAAGCGCGTCGAACTCGGCATCCGCGATGTCTTGCTGCAAGCAAAAGAGATCGTGGTGATCGAAGACCCCTCGCCGCTGGTCACGGCAGCGCTGTATCGCTTCCTGCTCGCCGTGCTTTACCGCGCAGTCGAAGGGCCGACCGACATCGACCAGGCCAAGGTGCTTTTCAAGGCCGGGCTGCCTGCGGACAAGATCAACGCGTACCTCGAACGCTGGCGGGATCGGTTCTGGCTGTTCGATGAAAAGCATCCCTTCTTCCAGATACCCGATTTCGAACCCAAAGTCTGGCGCGCGTGGACGGTGCTCGCCGCCGAGCACAACGCCGACAACGCCAAGGTGCTGTTCGATCATGTCGATGTCACCCGCCCCGACGCGGTCACGCCTGCGGCGGCGGCGCGCTGGCTGCTGGCGACGCAGACCTTTTCCGTGAGCGCGGGCAAAAGCGAGCTGTCGCACACCGGCACTGCACCGTCGGCGACGGCGGCGATGATCCTGCCGCTAGGTCGCCATCTGGAAGACACGCTGTTGCTGAACCTCGTGCCGCAGAACCGCGCGGTGCTGGCGAGCGATCTGCCCGTGTGGGAACGCAAGCCGGAAACGGTGCCGAGCCTCAAGGCCGGAGCCGAACGTAACATTACGGGCTACGCCGACCGCTACACTTGGCGCACCCGGTCGATCCGGCTGCGCGGCGAGGCAGACGGCAGCGTGAGCACGCTTGCCTTCGCGTCCGGCGTGGAAAACGCGACCAAAGCCAGCATCGACCCCATGCTTGCTTATCGCATTGACGAAGAAAAAGGCCCCCGCTCAATTCAGTTCAGCGATCGTGGTCTCTGGCGTGAATTTCACTCGTTGCTTCCGAATGGCGATACGAAGAAACAAATTTCGCCATCGGTCATACAGCATGCAGTCGATCTAACTCGGCGTGCAAAGGAGCGATTCCCTACATCTTCCATGGTGCTTGGGCTTTCAAACGTACCCGGTCAGGCAAAAATCAATTTCTGGCGAGCGGAACGCTTCGCATTGCCTGAAACTCTAGTTGTCGAGAATCGAGCTGCTTATTGGGAAATAAAAGAACTGCTGGGCAAGGCTGAGTTAGCTCATGCCTCGGCAAAGGCAGCTTGCGAGACTTTTGCCCGGTCGATGCTGAGCCATGGCGAACGCAAAGTAGTCGCAAAAGATATAAGTGAATTTGTTCGGCAGATGCCTGTATCCGCCGCGTACTGGTCCACACTCGAAGCCGCCTTCCACGACGTGCTGCGCCACTACACCTTTGATTCCGACCCCGACGCCATCCGCCTCGACTGGCTGAAGGTTGTGCGCTCGACTCTGCGCGACGCATGGCGGCAACACGCCGCATCGGTTTCAACTAGCGACGCGTGGGCCATCCGCGCACTGGTGCGCGCCGAAGCGCACGTCAACAAGCAGGTCGGCGCGTTGAACAAGGAAATCAAACAGTACGAAACCCATCATCCAACCCAGAATCCATCGCAGGAGGAAACCGCATGAGCGAATACATCGCATGGCTGGAAGACATGAACGCGCGGGAGTCCAAGGTGCGCGCGGTGCTCCGGCACAGCCTCGCGTTCGATCCCGGCACGTACATTCCGGCCTTTCCCTACGTCGAGCCTTTCTTGAAGGGCGAAGCCGAAGGCTGGCGCAGGCAGATGCACTACCTCGCCGCCGGGCTGTGGGCCGCGCACTGGCGCGAAGATCAGCCCGACACCAAGATCAAGCTGGCCGTAGCCATCGGACGTTATGACCTGGAACGCAGAAATAAGCAGAGCGCGAAAGACAAACACAAGCCCACCAGCACGGAACGACGCTTTATCGCATTGCTTGATGCCGACGAGGACCAACTACCGCATCGCCTGCGTCAGATGGTTGCGTTGCTGAAAGAGCACCCCATAGATTTTCAAGCCCTGCTTTCCGATTTGAAGCGATGGGAATCCGATGACACCCATGTCCAGATCACATGGGCACGGGATTACTACCGCACCTTGAGCCCTGCCGACACCCCCGAAACTGAACTTGAAACGGAGACCTCCGCATGAAAACCCTGATCGAAATTCACGTCCTGCAAAACTTCGCACCGTCCAACCTAAACCGTGATGACACCGGCGCGCCCAAGGACGCGTTCTTCGGCGGCACGCGCCGGGGGCGGGTGTCGAGCCAGTGCAGTAAACGCGCAGTGCGGCAGTATTTCGAGGGGAAAATGCGCGACGGCGTGTTCAGCGAAGACGAACTCGCCGTGCGCACCAAACGACTGTACGAGGAGTTACGGAAGCAACTGACTGGAATGGGTCGTCCAGAAGCTGATGTAGCCAGCAAGATTGAGCTGGCAATCACTGCGACGGGCTTGGGCCTGAAGGGGGACAAAACCGAATATTTGTTGTTTTTGGCAAAACCGGAAATCGCTGGGTTGGCCAACTTGATTAACGATAAATGGAATGAGATTGGCGACCCCGATGCCCGAATTCAGGGAATCAAGAATCACCTGAGTGGCACGCTGAACGGTGACGAAAAAAGGTTGAAGGCTGTATTTCAATCGCTGAAGCTGGACGGTGATAGGCCAAAAATCAAGGAAGAGGAAATCGTTGCAATTGAAGGCGGGCTGGATCAAATCGCCGAATTGCTTACGAAGCACTTTGAGACCATCCAGCTACAGGCTGATGGAGAAAACGGAAAACCAGCAAAGCGCAAAAAGAACGAACTTCCAGAGTGGGAAAAGGAGATTCAGGAAATTCTCAAGGAAGGCAAAAAGGGGGTTTCCCCATTGGGCAGGGCATTGCGCCAAGTGCTGGACGGCGGTAAAGCCATTGATTTGGCGCTGTTTGGCCGGATGCTCGCAGACATGCCCGAGAAGAATCAGCACGCCGCCTGCCAGGTCGCGCACGCGATTTCAACCCATGCCGTCGAACGCGAATTCGATTACTACACAGCGCTGGACGATTTGAAGCCCGATGAAACCCCGGGGGCCGATATGCTCGGCACTGTCGAATTCAACTCGGCTTGTTACTACCGTTACGCCGTTATCGACTGGATGAAGCTGGTCGGTGATGCGAGCAAGGAATCGAACCTGCATGGAGATACCGAACTGGCGCTCCGAGCGCTTCGTGTATTTCTCGAAGGCTTCGTGCTCGCCGAGCCCACCGGCAAACAAAACAGCTTTGCAGCGCACAACCCGCCGGAGTTCGTCGCCATTTCGGTGTGCCATGACGCCGCGCCGCGCAACCTCGCCAATGCTTTTGAGACCGCGATTCGCGCCAAGACCGGCGAATCGCTGACGCGCAAGTCGGCGGAGGCGCTGGCGGCGAAAGCGGGCGTGCTCGATACGGCGTATCCGCGCAATGGCAAGACCTTCGTGCTCAACGTCGCGCAGGCCGAAGTTGGCGGTTTTGGAACCGACACGGCATCGCTCGACGCAGTACTCGATGCCGTGCTGAATGCAGTCGAGGGCTGAACCATGCCAACCCTGCTTTTGAGGCTGGCGGGGCCGATGCAGTCCTGGGGCACGACCAGCCGCTTCGACCAACGCGATACGGGCAAAGAGCCGAGCAAGTCCGGCGTGATCGGTCTGCTCGCCGCTGCGCTGGGCATCAACCGCGAGGCGTGGAACGAGGAGTTGCAAGCGCTCGCCGCACTGACGATGGGCGTGCGCCACGACCGGCCCGGCGTGCTCAAGCGCGACTACCAGACCGCGCAACACATCATTTCCGCCGACCGCTCGAAGGTTCACGAAACCGCCGTCACCACGCGCGACTACCTCGCCGACGCCACGTTTCTGGTCGGGCTGGAAGGCGCGGACCGCAGCCTGCTCGAACGCGCGCACGCCGCTTTGCAGAATCCGGTTTGGCCGCTGGCGCTGGGGCGCAAGTCCTATGTGCCCGCTGAATCGGTCTGGCTGAAAGGCGGCGTGGTCGATGCGCCGTTGTTGCCCGCGCTCGCCGAGTGGCCTTGGCTCACCGCACCGCGACGCGGCGAGGCCCTGCCCGAACGCTTGCTCGTGTCGCTGGAATCGACTGGCGGCAGCGGCGCGCTGCGCATGGATCAGCTCCTGTCGTCGTTCGCTGACCGCCGCTTCGGCGCGCGGCATGTGCGTTCGGAATGGGTCGAATTGAAGGGAGAGCCGAACGATGCGGCTACATAGAATCACCCTGAATCCGCGTAGCAAAGACGCGCGGCGCGACCTCGCCGACCCGTATCAGATGCACGCGACGCTGTGCCGGGCGTTTTTTCCACAAGACACACCGTGCCCGCCCGGCGCGCTGCTGTGGCGGCTGGAACCTGAAACGGACAAATTTGGCCGGTCTCGTGTGCTTGCACAGTCGCTTGCGCCGCCTGATTGGTCTAGTGTTCCTGCGGATTGGTTGGCTCCGCCCTTATCCGAGGACGACATGCCTGTAAGCCTCGGCATCGACCTCGTTCAAAAACTCGCGCTCAATGCCTTGCAGGCCGGGCAGGCTTTCCGTTTCCGCCTGCGCGCCAACCCCTGCAAAACCACACTTGGCAAACGCACCGGGCTGGTTCACCCCGACGCACAACGCGACTGGCTCTTGCGCAAAGGCGAACAGCACGGCTTTGCCTTGCCCGTCGCCGACACGCCGGATTACTTCGACTTCGTCGAGAGCCCGAACGGCAAGCCCTACCCCGATGTGCGGGTGTCGCAAGATCAGATGCTGACCGGGCGCAAGCACGACGGCACGACGATCCGCGTGTTTTCAGTGCTCTACGAAGGGCGGTTAACGGTGAACGATCCGGAGAAATTCAGAGCCGCACTGCAAGCCGGTATCGGTCACGGCAAAGTGATGGGATTAGGGCTTTTGTCAGTTTTCCCAATATCGAAATGATCAGCCAAAGCCTTCGGCTGCGGTTTGCTGCTAGTCCGCCGCCTGGGTTAAATTGCAGCTATGCTGACCGAAAGGAGATCTTCCATGGACTGGCATGATCGTATTGAATCCAATCCCGAGATTTGCGGTGGCCGGCCGCGCGTGAAAGGTACGCGCCTGGCTGTTGAGTTCTTGCTCGGACTCAAGGCAGCAGGCTGGACGGAGGCACAAATTCTGGACAGCTACCCGCACTTGACGGCTGAAGACCTGCAATCTGTTTTTGCTTTCGCGCAGTCGCTTATTGAAGAGGAGCACTTTTTGCCCTTGCCGCGCGTGGCCTGATGCGCTGGCTTGCCGACGAAAATATCGCTCGCCAGACGATCGCCTACCTGAGATCGAGGGGCGAAGATGTCGTGTCGGTATCCGACGTTTCTCCCAGCATTACCGACCAATCGGTAATCGCACTTGCGCGGTTGGATGACCGGATTCTCCTGTCGTTCGACCGCGATCATGGCGAACTGATTTTCCGACACAGCGCGGCACCGCCCCGATCTGTCGTTTATCTCAGGCTGGAACCGCCAGACCCGGAATTCCTGAACATGATCATCAATGCCTTGATAGAGCTTGGCCAAAGCGGGCTGGACGGACAATTTGTCACCGTCAACAAAGCGGGAATCCGCCAGCGTCCTTTGCCATCGGTGGCCTGATGGCCGACCTGCTCCCCCCACTCAAACCCATTCCGATCAAGGATCGCCTGTCGATCCTCTACATTGAGTACGGCCATCTGGATGTACTGGACGGTGCCTTCGTCGTGGTCGATAAAACCGGCGTGCGCACGCATATTCCGGTCGGTGGCGTAGCCTGCCTGATGCTGGAACCCGGTACGCGCGTCTCGCACGCGGCATGTGCATTGTCCGCACGTGTGGGCACGCTGCTAGTGTGGATAGGCGAAGCGGGCGTGCGACTCTATTCAGCCGGCCAGCCAGGCGGCGCACGTGCCGACAAGCTGCTCTATCAGGCGCGGCTCGCGCTCGACGACAGCCTGCGGCTCAAGGTTGTGCGCAAGATGTACGCGCTGCGCTTTGGCGAAGAACCACCCCAGCGGCGTTCGGTGGAGCAGCTGCGCGGCATCGAAGGCGCGCGCGTGCGCGAAACCTACAAACGCATCGCCGCGAAATACGGCGTCGAATGGAAAGCGCGCAACTACGACGTGAGCGACTGGGACAAAGGCGACCTGCCCAACCGCTGCCTGTCGTCCGCCACCGCCTGCCTGTACGGCGTGACCGAAGCCGCCGTGCTCGCCGCCGGGTACGCGCCCGCGATTGGGTTCATCCATACCGGCAAGCCGCTGTCATTCGTCTACGACGTGGCCGACGTATACAAATTCGACACTGTCGTCCCGCTCGCCTTCCGCATCGCCGCGCGCAAACCGCCCAATCCAGAGCAACAAGTGCGCATTGCCTGCCGCGACGTGTTCCGTGAATCACGCCTGCTCGAACGCATCATCCCCGGCATCGAAGACATGCTCGCCGCCGGTGAAATCGACCCGCCCGAACGCTTCGAAGAACAGGTCGGCCCCGCCATCCCCAACCCGGAATCCATCGGCGATGCTGGTCATCGTGCTTGAAAACGCCCCGCCGAGATTACGCGGGCGGCTCGCCATCTGGCTGCTGGAAATTCGCGCTGGTGTGTATGTCGGCAACTACTCCGCCAAAGTGCGCGACCACATCTGGGCACAAGTTGAAGCGGGGTTGGGCGAAGGCAATGCCGTCATGGCCTGGCGGGTAAACAACGAAGCCGGTTTCGACTTCGTCACCTTCGGACAAAACCGCCGCATCCCGGTAGAAATCGACGGCGCGAAGCTGGTGAGCTTTCTGCCTCTGGACGACAAAAATGCTCTTTAACAACCAGGAAAATCCGCCCGTAAAAATCGGTAGAATTCCGGGCAGCTGATTTATATAGGTGAATCAACAAGTTGGAAGAAGTGTGTTCCCCGCTCGCGCGGGGATGAACCGGCAGGCCGCAAACAAATCACCCGGCACAGGTCGTGTTCCCCGCTCGCGCGGGGATGAACCGCCGACTCGGACATCGTATCGGTCTACGAGTACGTGTTCCCCGCTCGCGCGGGGATGAACCGCTGGTGGGTGCCTACGCAACATATCGAACCTTGTGTTCCCCGCTCGCGCGGGGATGAACCGATTCTCAACCTGGCCCAGGCCGCCACGGCGGAGTGTTCCCCGCTCGCGCGGGGATGAACCGCCGAGGAAATCATCACTATTGGGGCCGATAAGGTGTTCCCCGCTCGCGCGGGGATGAACCGACGTTTCTGCTGTGATTGGCTACCGGGCCACCGTGTTCCCCGCTCGCGCGGGGATGAACCGCCGAGGAAATCATCACTATTGGGGCCGATAAGGTGTTCCCCGCTCGCGCGGGGATGAACCGCTATAACCACAGTCTTTGACGGTCAAAGAACTGTGTTCCCCGCTCGCGCGGGGATGAACCGGCCGGTTTTTTTGTTTCGTACCGACTGGAGCGGTGTTCCCCGCTCGCGCGGGGATGAACCGACTTGCAAATAGTCTGGTAATTGGACTATAAAGTGTTCCCCGCTCGCGCGGGGATGAACCGCACCAGCCAGACAGACGCGCGGCAGGTCGTAGGTGTTCCCCGCTCGCGCGGGGATGAACCGCCCGCGCGATGGTCCCATTGTTTGTGGAGGTTGTGTTCCCCGCTCGCGCGGGGATGAACCGACCTTGCCGGCCTACACTACCGAGCAAATCGAGTGTTCCCCGCTCGCGCGGGGATGAACCGGTTTCCATCAAGGTGTAAATGTCCGTATTGACGTGTTCCCCGCTCGCGCGGGGATGAACCGGATTCTATTTCTTCGCGTGGGATGCGCGCCCCGTGTTCCCCGCTCGCGCGGGGATGAACCGCTCTTCCAGTCGCTGCGGCTGGTAGTCGTCGGGTGTTCCCCGCTCGCGCGGGGATGAACCGAAAATCCTTATCTACGCGGCAGTAGCCGGCGCGTGTTCCCCGCTCGCGCGGGGATGAACCGCACCAGCGCCAGATTGGGTCTGGCCCGCAGACGTGTTCCCCGCTCGCGCGGGGATGAACCGGAAATACCATGTTTAAAAAAATCGCTGGTGCCAGTGTTCCCCGCTCGCGCGGGGATGAACCGATTTGGACGTGCTCTTTATAGTGCAATTACCAGTGTTCCCCGCTCGCGCGGGGATGAACCGGGACGTAAGCCAAGGGGCGCGTGTTGAGGCAGGTGTTCCCCGCTCGCGCGGGGATGAACCGCAGCCATGTTCGGCATTCAGCGCCTTGCTAGGGTGTTCCCCGCTCGCGCGGGGATGAACCGTCTTCTTTCACCGCCGCATCAAACGCCACCCGGTGTTCCCCGCTCGCGCGGGGATGAACCGCGCGATTGCTGGACGTGCACACCAACGGTTCGGTGTTCCCCGCTCGCGCGGGGATGAACCGGCGATTTGCGACGTTTCAAGACAATTGATGCGGTGTTCCCCGCTCGCGCGGGGATGAACCGGCCTATGCAGATTTTTGTGCATTTTGATGACCGTGTTCCCCGCTCGCGCGGGGATGAACCGGGTCAGCAGCCCGCCCTGTGCAGTACGTAGATGTGTTCCCCGCTCGCGCGGGGATGAACCGCGGGCACGCAGGCCGGTGCTTGCCCCCCACGCGTGTTCCCCGCTCGCGCGGGGATGAACCGGGCAAGGGCAAAAAATCGCATGGCGGGCTTCTGTGTTCCCCGCTCGCGCGGGGATGAACCGGATGAGACCGTCACAAAAAATCATGGGAATGTGTGTTCCCCGCTCGCGCGGGGATGAACCGGAAATCGACACCGTGGTGGCGGTGGGTTTCAAGTGTTCCCCGCTCGCGCGGGGATGAACCGAAATGTGCCGTTTTTAAACCAGTAACGGGAGGTGTTCCCCGCTCGCGCGGGGATGAACCGTAGCCAGGGGAGTAACCTGGTAGCAAAGGGGAGTGTTCCCCGCTCGCGCGGGGATGAACCCAGCACGGATGCGCTGGCGCTGACGAGTGCGCAGTGTTCCCCGCTCGCGCGGGGATGAACCGCAGGGCCAGATTTACGCCAGCAATGCCACTGTGTGTTCCCCGCTCGCGCGGGGATGAACCGTCATGAACCACTTTTCAAAAAAACCAGACGCTGTGTTCCCCGCTCGCGCGGGGATGAACCGCCGTCGCCGCGAAGGAAGCGCCGCGCGTGCCGGTGTTCCCCGCTCGCGCGGGGATGAACCGAACTGGCTGCGCAGTTTCGTTCGGCCGAAAGAGGTGTTCCCCGCTCGCGCGGGGATGAACCGGTCTACGACAAACTCGCCGACATGCGCCGGTAGTGTTCCCCGCTCGCGCGGGGATGAACCAGGAGCGCCTGATTGTTGGCGCAGTGGAAGGGGGTGTTCCCCGCTCGCGCGGGGATGAACCGGAATTTTTGGCCTGCCGGATACCCGCACCAGCGTGTTCCCCGCTCGCGCGGGGATGAACCGGATGATGACCGCGCCCATGATGGCATCGAGGTGTGTTCCCCGCTCGCGCGGGGATGAACCGTGCCTATTCCAGCATCATGCTGGATGCCTGCCGTGTTCCCCGCTCGCGCGGGGATGAACCGCCCACACCAATCGCGGCAACCGCATCCCCTTGGTGTTCCCCGCTCGCGCGGGGATGAACCGCACGTTGTAGTGCTTTTTGGCGGTGTCCCACGGTGTTCCCCGCTCGCGCGGGGATGAACCGCGGCGTCGGCTCAATTTGAGTATGTCGGCCTCAGTGTTCCCCGCTCGCGCGGGGATGAACCGGTTGATAGTAGCCGGCTTGATATATGCGTCGTGTGTTCCCCGCTCGCGCGGGGATGAACCGGCAATGCAGAAAATGCCCGGGGAGGAACAGCAGTGTTCCCCGCTCGCGCGGGGATGAACCGTCAGCGTTCTTAAAACAAGCAATCCTGCCCCGGTGTTCCCCGCTCGCGCGGGGATGAACCGGCAATAGTGCCCTTGAGGTTGACCTTACCGACGTGTTCCCCGCTCGCGCGGGGATGAACCGCCTATCCTTTCCTTCATCGCTCACACCAGGCCGTGTTCCCCGCTCGCGCGGGGATGAACCGGGCTTTTGCAAACGAAAGGCCGGATGAAAAAAGTGTTCCCCGCTCGCGCGGGGATGAACCGGGCTTTTGCAAACGAAAGGCCGGATGAAAAAAGTGTTCCCCGCTCGCGCGGGGATGAACCGCTTTCGAATCGTCCCGTCGAGCTGCAGCAGGTGTGTTCCCCGCTCGCGCGGGGATGAACCGCGCCACACAGGGCGGTGGGCTGGGGCCTGTGGAGTGTTCCCCGCTCGCGCGGGGATGAACCGGTACAACTTGCCAGGAGGGATTACCCTCCCAGCAAGTTGAGCCGGCTCACGGCGGCCACCATCAGGAAAGCCCGCGCGCTGCATAGGGCATCTATCGATTCGCTGCTTGAACCCCCCCGCCCCGCCGACGGATAATGCGCCATTCCCCGGGGCGCGCTGTTTTGGAAACCTATCTCCTCATCCTGATTTCGACGGTGTTCGTGAACAACATCGTCATGGCCAAAGTGTTGGGCCTGTGTCCGTTCATGGGCGTGTCCAAAAAGCTGGAGACGGCGATTGGCATGGGCCTGGCGACGACGTTTGTGCTGACGCTGGCGTCGGGGGCGTCGTATCTGGTCAACGAGTATTTGCTGGGTACGGATCTGTTTTACCTGCGCACGCTGTCGTTCATTGTGGTGATTGCGGGGATTGTGCAGTTCACGGAGATGTTCATTCACAAGACGAGCCCGGTGCTGTATCAGGTGCTGGGGATTTATCTGCCGCTTATCACCACGAATTGCGCGGTGCTGGGGATTCCGCTGCTTAATGTGCAGGCGCAGCACAATTTTGTGGAGTCACTGTTTTTTGGCGCGGGCGGGGCCATCGGCTTTACGCTGGTGCTGATTCTGTTTGCGGGGATACGCGAGCGGCTGGAAACCTGCGATGTGCCTGCGCCGTTCAAGGGCACGAGCATTGCCATGATTACGGCGGGGCTGATGTCGCTGGCGTTCATGGGTTTTTCGGGGCTGGTCAAGTAATGCTGACGGCGATTGGGGTGATGGTGCTGCTGGCGGTGGTGATTGGCGTGGCGCTGGGCTGGTCGGCCGTTCGTCTCAAGGTGGAAGGCAATCCGCTGGCTGAAAAAATCGACGCGATCCTGCCGCAGACGCAGTGCGGCCAGTGCGGGTTTCCGGGCTGCAAGCCTTACGCCAATGCCATTGCCAACGGCGAGGCGGACATCAACCAGTGTCCGCCCGGCGGCGAGGAAGGCGTGCGCCAGCTGGCGGAACTGCTGGGCGTGGAACCCAAACCGCTGGACGAAGCACACGGCACGCCCAAGCCCAAATCGGTGGCCATCATCGACGAGCAAACCTGCATCGGCTGCACGCTGTGCATTCAGGCCTGCCCGGTGGACGCCATTGTGGGCGCGGCCAAGCAGATGCATACGATTGTGGCGGCGGAATGCACCGGCTGCGAACTGTGCCTGCCGCCGTGCCCGGTGGATTGCATCCTGATGGTGGAAGTGAAGGAAGACCTGCCGCACTGGAAGTGGCGGTATCCGCTTGTGCCCTTAAAGCGCGTGGCATGAAGATGCAGCGCGAACTTTTCCGCTTCAAGGGCGGCGTGCATCCGCCTGACCACAAATCCGAATCAACCGGCCGGCCGGTGCACCCTGCGCCCATTCCCCGGCAACTGGTGATCCCTTTGCGCCAGCACCTTGGCAACGCCGCGCGGCCGGTAGTGAATGTGGGCGACCGGGTGCTGAAGGGCCAGCTGATCGGCGAAGCCGACGGCAGCATTTCGGCTGCGGTGCACGCGTCGAGTTCGGGCACGGTGGTGGCCATCGCGCCGCGCGTCTTGCCGCACGCGTCCGGCCTGCCCGACCTGTGCATCGTGATCGACACCGACGGCCGCGACGAATGGATCGCGCGCACGCCGCTGGATGTCCGCGCGCTGCCCGCCGCCGACCTGCGCATGAAGCTGCGCGACATGGGGCTGGCGGGGCTGGGCGGGGCGGTGTTTCCCACCTCGGTGAAGCTCGACGCCGGGCCGGCGCAAACCTGCCCCACGCTGATACTCAACGGCGGCGAGTGCGAACCCTGGATCACCTGCGACGACGCGCTGATGCGCCATCACGCCGGCGACATTTTGCAGGGGGTGGCGATCATGCGGCACCTGCTGGGCAGTACCGACGTGCTCATCGGCATCGAAGACAACAAGCCCGAAGCCCTTGCCGCCATGCAGACGGCGGCCCAGTCACTGGATTTTGCGGTACAGGTGGTGGCGGTGCCGTCGATCTACCCCGGCGGCGGGGCCAAGCAGATGATCGAAACGCTGACCGGCAAACAGGTGCCGTCGGGCAAGCTCTCCACCGATATCGGCATCCAGGTGTTCAACGTCGGCACCGCCTACGCGCTGGCGCGGGCCGTGGTGCATGGCGAACCGATGATTTCGCGCTGGGTCACCGTCACTGGCCACGTACTGCGCCCGCAGAATTTCGAGGTACTGATCGGCACGCCGATGCAAACCCTCATCGACCTGGCCGGCGACCGCGACGGCACCACCGGCGTACTCATGGGCGGCCCGATGATGGGGGTGCCAATGCCGAACACGCAGGTGCCGGTGGTCAAGGCCACCAACTGCATCCTGGTGCAGTCGCGCGAGCTGTTTCCGCCGCCGCCGCGCGCCCTGCCCTGCATCCGCTGCACCCGCTGCTTTGACGCCTGCCCCGCCGAACTGCAACCGCAGGAGCTGTTCCGCTTTGCCAAAGCCGGCGATCTTGGCCGCGCGCAGGAATACCACCTGTTCGACTGCATTGAATGCGGCTGCTGCACCTATGTGTGCCCCAGCCACATTCCGCTGGTGGACTATTACCGCTACGCCAAGAGCGAAATCTGGGCGCGCGAGCGCGAAAAGCGCGCCGCCGACCAGGCGCGCGAACGCCACGAATTCCGCGCGTTCCGCCTCGAACGCGAAAAGCTGGAAAAAGCCGAGAAGCTGGCCGCCAAGGCAGCGGCCTCACGCGCGCAGGCCGCGCTGGACCAGGCCAAACGAACTGAATTGACAGCCGAGGCCGCAGCCCCGGCCGACGCCGCGCCCGCCACCGGCCAGAGCGACGCCGACGCCAAAAAAGCCCTCATCGCCGCAGCACTCGCCCGTGCCCAAGCCAAAAAGCCCGAAGCCGCGCCAAAAAACGTCGACGCGCTTTCGCCCGAACAGCAGCAAAGCATCGCGGAAATCGAAGCACGGCGGGCTAAAATCCGTGAACTGGCGAGGAAACCGCTGGAATCCGAAAGCGACCCGTCATGACCCTCTCTCCTGCCTCCAATCGCGACAGCGTCACCCGCATCATGGCGTGGGTGCTCGGCGCGCTCGTCCCCGGCGTGGCGGCGTATGTGTGGCTGTTCGGGCCGGCGATACTGGTGACGATCACGCTCGCCACGGTCACTGCGGTGGCGGCCGAGGCCGCCATGCTTCGCGCGCGCGGTTATCCGGTCAAACCGTTCCTGATGGATTTGTCGGCGGTGGTCACGGCCTGGCTGCTGGCGCTGTCGCTGCCGCCGCTGGCCCCGTGGTGGCTGATCGTCACCGGCGTGCTGGCGGCCATCGTGGTGGCCAAGCACCTGTACGGCGGGCTGGGGCAGAACATTTTCAACCCGGCGATGGTGGGCTACGCGGTGCTGATCGTGTCGTTTCCCGCGCAGATGACACAATGGGCGGGGCCGCTTGAACTCACCGCCACCTCGCTCACGCTGGGCGAGAGCGCCACGCTGATCTTTGGCGGCGACCTGCCGCGCGCAACGCTGGACGCGGTGACCATGGCGACACCGCTCGACACCTTGCGCACCGGCCTGCTGCAACAGCTTACGGTCGACGAAACCCTGCGCCAGCCGATTTTTGGCGCGGTGGGCGGCGTGGGGTTTGAATGGCTGGCGGTGGCGTTCTGGGTGGGCGGGCTCGTTCTCTGGGCGCGCCGCATCATCGGCTGGCAGATTCCCATGGCGTTTCTGGCGGGCATTTTGCTGGCTGCCGGCCTGCTGCATTTTGTGGATGCGGGGCGCTACGGGTCGCCGCTGTTTCATTTCTTTGCGCCGTCGGTGGCGCTGGCGGCATTTTTCATCGCCACCGATCCGGTATCAGGTGCCACCACGCCGCGCGGCAAGCTCGTGTTTGGTTTTGGCGCAGGCGTGCTCACCATCGTGATCCGCACCTGGGGCGGGTTTCCGGACGGCGTGGCGTTTGCGATCCTGCTCATGAACCTGTGCGTGCCGCTCATCGACCAGTACACGCAGCCGCGCGTGTACGGCGAAGCCCGCAGCGGCCAAGAGTCACGCGGATGAAACCGGCGATTCGCAACGCGCTGCGCACCGGAGCCGTGCTGCTGGTGTTTGCGCTGATCGGCACCGCCCTGCTCGCGCTCACGCACGACCGCACCGAACCTGTGATTTCCCGCAGCCAGCAGGCAGAAAAGCTGGCGCTCATCAATCAGGTGTTTCCGGCGCAGCGCTACGACAACGACCTGCTCGCCAGCCAGCGCAGCGTGGCGGCCAACGATCTGCTCGGCACGCGCCAGGCCTCCAGCGTGTGGATCGCCCGGCGCAATGGCGCATTTGCCGGCGTGGTGCTCGAAGCCGTGGCACCCGATGGCTATAGCGGCAACATTGCGCTCCTGATCGGCATTGCCGCCGACGGTACGATCACCGGCGTGCGCGTGACCGCGCACCGTGAAACCCCCGGCCTGGGCGACTACATCGACCGCGTCAAAAGCGCCTGGATCGACCAGTTCACCGGTACCTCGCTCTCCGCACCGGCAGACCGGGGCTGGAGCGTAAAAAAAGACGGCGGCCAGTTCGACGCCCGCGCTGGTGCCACCATCACCCCGCGCGCGGTGGTCAAGGCGGTGAAGCGCGCGCTCGATTACTACGCCCGCCACCGTGCCGCCTGGGCAACCCCGGAGACCCCAAAACCATGATCAGTCTCGCCGAATTCAACACACTTTTCAGGAACGGCCTCGACAAGCAGAACGCCGGTCTCGTACAACTGCTGGGGCTGTGTCCCCTGCTCGCCATCAGCAACAACGTGGTGAATGCGCTCTCGCTCGGGTTGGCGACCACGCTGGTGATGGTGGCCGCCAGCGGCGCGGTGTCGGGGGTGCGCAATTTCGTGCCGCACGAAATCCGCATTCCGGTATTTGTGCTCATCATCGCCGCGCTGGTCACGGTCATCGACCTGGCGATGAACGCCTGGGTGCATCCGCTGTATCTGGTGCTGGGCATTTTCATTCCGCTCATCACCACCAACTGCATCGTGCTGGCCCGCGCCGACGCCTTTGCCTCCAAGAACCGGCCGCTGCACAGCGCGGTGGACGCTTTCGCCATGGGTCTGGGCCTGACATCGGTGCTGGTCGTGCTGGGCGCGATACGCGAACTGGCAGGACAAGGCACGCTGTTTGCCGGGATCGACATGGTGTTTGGCGCTGCCGCAAAAGACTGGGTGCTGCACGTGCTGCCGAACTACCAGGGCTTTCTGCTCGCCGTGCTGCCGCCCGGGGCCTTCATCGCGCTGGGCCTGTTGATTGCCGCGCACAACTGGCGCACCGCCCGCGCCGCGCGCCGCGCGCACGAGCGTCAGCCTGCCCCGGTTGCCGCATGAAACCGCCGCTGAAAAAGCGCGTGCCCAAGCCGCGCAACCCGTTTGTGGCGCTGGCCTTGCAGCGCAGTGCGGGCGCGCACGAGAAATCCGCCGGGGCAAAACGCCAGGCCGAAAAGCACGCCCTGAAGAAACGCCTGGACGAGCAATGAACGCCGCCCTGTCATGAATGCCGCCAAGCGACACGAAATCTTCAGCCGGCTCGCCGCCGCCAACCCGCACCCCACCACCGAGCTGGAATATTCCACGCCGTTTGAACTGCTGGTGGCGGTGGCACTCTCCGCCCAATCCACCGACCGCGGCGTGAACCTGGCCACCCGCCGGCTGTTTCCCGTTGCCAACACGCCGGAGGCCATCTACGCGCTGGGCGAAGACGGCCTGGCCGATGTCATCAAGACCATCGGCCTCTACAAAAGCAAGGCACGTCACCTCATCGCCGCCTGCAAAATGCTCATCGAGCTGCACGGCAGCCAGGTGCCGCACGACCGGGCCGCGCTCGAAGCGCTGCCGGGCGTGGGCCGCAAAACCGCCAACGTCATCCTCAACACCGCCTTCGGCGAGCCGACCATGGCGGTCGACACGCATATCTTCCGCGTCGCAAACCGCATCGGGCTTGCGCCGGGCAAGACCGTGCTGGCGGTAGAAAAGAAATTGCTCAAGGTCATTCCCACAGAATTCCGGGTAGACGCGCACCACTGGCTGATCCTGCACGGCCGCTACACCTGCCAGGCGCGCAAGCCCAAATGCGGCGAATGCCTCATTGCCGACCTGTGCGAATACAAGGGCAAGACCTGGCCGCCTCAAGCGGATGTCACCCCGGCGGCGTCCCCGCCCGCACCGGCTCGCGTGCGCAAACCCCGGGCGTCATCCGCCCCCGGCGATTGATGTTCAACCCCAGCCGCGACCAGGTTCGCCAGTTTTTCTTCGACGTGTGGGCAAAATACCGCGCCGGGCAGCCGCTGGCCGGCGCAGAGCAGCCGGCGCTGGAAGTCGTGCTTGCGCACCCCGAGTACCACGCGCTGCTGGACGCGCCGGCACGCTATCTGGACCGCGATTACCCGCCCGAAGCCGGCGAGACGAACCCTTTCCTCCATCTGTCGCTGCATCTGGCGCTGGCCGAACAACTGACCATCGACCAACCACCCGGCCTGCGCGCGCGCTACGACCAGCTGCTCGCCCGCCACGGCGACATCATGCGCGCCCAGCACACGCTGATCGACTGCCTCGCCGAGACGGTCTGGCGGGCGCAGCGCGACCACACTCCCTTTGATGCAGCGCTCTATCTGGGCTGTCTCGACCGCGTACTGGGCGAGTAAATCTTCCGGTCTGCCGTTCCCCCGGGCCGCGCGGTACGTTCATACCCCTGACGGGCTGTATTTTTCTGGCGCGCTGCCGATATCCCAGTTGTACGCCCGGTTGCGGCCGGTTCATTCCTAGCCTTTCTCCCTGCGATGTCACAGCTTGAACAGCTCAAAATCAGCGACCAACTGCCCAGCCCGCGTGGCGTGGCGCTGGCCGTGCTGGAATTGTCGCGGCGCGAGAACGTGACCCTGGGCGAAATCGCGCGCGTGGTGCAAACCGACCCGGCGCTGTCGTCCCGGCTGATCAAACTGGCCAATACCGGCTCGCAGATTGCCCGGCCCGTGGTGTCGCTACAGGAGGCCGTGGTTCGCCTGGGCATGGCGAGCGTGCGGCAACTGGCGCTGGGGTTTTCTCTGCTCGATCAATACCGCTCCGGCAACTGTGCCAGCTTTGACTATCAGGCTTACTGGTCGCATTCGCTGCTGATGGGGCTGGCCATGCAGGCGCTGGGCGGCCGCGTGCGTGTGGCTGCCACGGACGAACTCTTCATCTGCGGCTTGCTCGCCCAGGTGGGCCGCCTGGCACTCGCCACGGCCTATCCAGCCGACTACGGCGTCGTGCTCATGGAATACCGCGCCCACCCCGGTCAGCCGCTGGCCGGCTTTGAACGCGCCGCACTGGAAACCGACCACACCGAACTCGGTGCCGTGATGCTGGGCGAATGGGGTATTCCCAAACCCTTCACCGAACCGCTGGCGCATTACGAAGATACTGGGCCGGTGCATTTTCCCAACGATTCGCGTAGCGACAGCCTGGTCCGCATGTTGCGGCTGGCGCACGGTCTGGCCGATCTGGCTCTGGCCGAAGAGACCCATCGCGCCAAACTGGCCCGCGCGTGGGTGGAACAGGCCGAGCAACTCGATATCAGGCCGGAGCAAGCCGGCGCGTTTATCGACGAGGTCATCACCAGTTGGAAAGAGTGGGGCGACTTGCTCAAAATCCCCATTACACCGCTGCCTGCTTTTGACGAGATCGAACTGGGCGACGGCGAACCTGACGACGACGAAACGCCGCTGCGCATCGTCGTGGCCGACAGCAATGCCTTCAGCCGCCGCAAGATCATGTCGCTTCTGGTGGAAAACAGCGCCCACATCGTTTACCCCGCCGATAACGGCAACGCGGCGCTGGCGCTGGCGATGGAAGTGCTGCCGCACGTCATCATCGCGCACTTCAACCTGCCTGGCCTCGACGGGCCGGAACTGTGCCACGCCCTGCGCGAAACCGAAGAAGGCCGGCGCATGCACATCCTGCTGATGTCTGACGAGCATGGTGAAGCGCAACTCACACGCGCCTACGAAGTGGGGGCTGATGGCTACGCACCGGGCAGCATCAGCAGTGCGGGTCTGCGCACCCGGCTGAGTGCAGCCCAGCGGTTCGTGCAGCTACAGAATGCCTGGGAACGCGACCGCGCGCAGTTGCGGCAGATTGCCGCCGAACTGGTGGTGGCCAACCGCCGGCTCGCCAACGCCGCGCTCACCGACCTGCTCACCGGTCTGCCCAACCGGCGTTCGGCCATGGATCAGCTCGACCTGGCCTGGAGCGGTGCGTTGCGGGCCGAACAGCCGCTCTCGGTAATGGTGATCGACGTCGACCATTTCAAGAACATCAATGACTCCTACGGCCACGCCACCGGCGACCACGTGCTGCGCGAAGTCGCTGACGTGCTGCGCAAATCGGCTCGTAAAGGCGACAGCGTTTGCCGCATCGGCGGCGAGGAATTCCTGGTCATCTGCCCCAATACCGACCTGAAAGCGGCCGTTCTCTCGGCCGAGCGGCTGCGCGCCACGCTCGCGGGCCACCCCATCACCCTCGGCGCAGGGCAAGGCCACGTCACCATCAGCGTGGGCGTGGCCATGCGTCACGACACCACACCCGACACCGATGCGCTGGTCCGGTTGGCCGACAAGGCGCTCTATAGCGCCAAACAAAGCGGTCGCAATCGCGTCAGCGCGCATTGAACCGCCCCGCTGAAAACACGACGGGGCGGCCTGGGCCGCCCCGTCGTCCATGGCAAATACCCACTCAATATTTCAGCGTGAGCCCTTTCTGCTCCGAGTAATACTTGGCGAGGTCGGCCATGTCGGCGTCAGACAGATTGGCCACCTGGCCCGCCATGATCGGGTTCTTGCGTTTGCCCGATTTGTAATCCTTGAGCGCGTGGTAGAGGTAATCGCGCTGCTGGCCTGCCAGCACCGGAAATGTGCTCACTTCGCTGACCCCGGTTGCGCCATGGCAGGCCGCACACGCGGTGGATTTGGCCTTGCCGGCTTCGGCATTGCCCCTGGCGTGCAGCGGCGACACCACGACACAGGCCAGCGTCAGCAGGAGGAGGGAACGAGTCATGGGTGTGCTCCTCATTGGGCCGGACCACTGTAGGACGAGGCGTAGTAAGCCGCGAGATCTTCCATGTCCTGTTCGGACAGGCTGCCCGCGATGCCTTTCATGCTGGGGTGATCGCGCTCGCCGGTTTTATAGGCCTTGAGGGCTGCGACGATATAATCGGCGTGTTGTCCCCCCAGTTTGGGCACGCTGTAAACACTGGGATAAGCCGTGCGCCAGCCGGGGATGCCATGACACCCGGCGCACATCGAGGTTTTGAGTTGTCCGGCCTTGGGGTCGCCCGCCGCCTGAACCGGCAGCGTCACCGCCAGCAGCGCGGACGCGAATAGCGTCATGCTGATGGGTTTCATCTTCCTCGCTCTCTCTGGTTGGGTTGTCGTTCGACCCTGTCTTGTGCAGGGCTGGAATCGATTATAGGGCCCACAGGCAGGACTCCACCCATTGCGATCCTGAAAAAATCGTTTTATGACAAAGAGTTATAACGTTATCCACTAATATGCTTCTGGAACCCGCATGATCGATCTGAAAGCCTGCCCGCTCTGGCTGTACCGCCTGCTTCCTTTTTTACGCTGGTGGCCTGAGGTTACCCGCGAGAGTTTCAGGGCCGACGCCATCGCCGCCCTGACCGGCGCGCTGATCGTGTTGCCGCAGGCAGTGGCCTTTGCCACCATCGCTGGCCTGCCACCGGAATACGGCTTGTATGCGGCGATGATCCCTGTCGTGGTGGCCGCGCTGTGGGGGTCGAGCAAACACCTCGTCTCGGGCCCCACCACCGCGATTTCGATCGTGGTGTTTGCCTCGATCAGTCCGCTGGCCGAAGCCGGCACCCCCCAGTTCATCGGCCTGGTGCTCACGCTCACGCTGATCGCCGGCCTGATCCAGCTGGCCATGGGTCTGGCGCGACTGGGCTCGCTGGTCAATTTCATCTCGCATACGGTGATCGTGGGATTTACCGCCGGGGCGGCGCTGCTCATCGCCAGCAGCCAGATCAAGAATTTTTTCGGCGTGGAGATTCCGCGCGGCGCACACTTCCACGAAGTGATCCTGCACTTCGGTACACACATCCTGGACGTTGAACCCTGGGTGCTCGCGGTCAGCGTGGTCACGCTGGTGTCCGGCATTCTGGCCAAACGCTATCTGAAAAAACTGCCCTACATGATCGTCGCCATGGTGGTGGGCAGCGTGTTTGCTGCGTTCATCAATTATGAAATCGGCGTGGAATCGAGCGGCATCCGCACGGTTGGCGCGCTGGTCGCTGCTTTCCCGCCGCTGTCGCTGCCTGATTTTTCCTGGGGCGCGATCAAGAGCACGCTGTTTCCGGCCACCATCGTCGCCATCCTGGCGCTGACCGAGGCGGTGGCGATTGCGCGTTCGGTCGCCGCCAAATCCGACCAGCGCATCGACAGCAACCAGGAATTCATCGGCCAGGGGCTGGCCAACATCGCGGGCAGTTTCTTTTCCGGCTACGCGTCGAGCGGATCGTTCAACCGCAGCGGCGTGAACTACGCTTCCGGCGCGAGAACCCCGCTGGCCGCAGCGCTTTCGGCGGCCTTCCTGCTGGTGATCGTGCTGCTGGTCGCACCCCTTGCAGCCTATCTGCCGGTGCCGGCGATGGCGGCGATCCTGTTCATCGTCGCCTGGAGCCTGATCGACTTCCACCACATCGGCGAAATCATCAAGCGCCACAAACGCGAGCGGCTGGTGCTGCTGCTCACCTTTGTCGGCACGCTGATCGACCTGGAAAAAGGCATCTTCCTCGGCATATTGGTATCGCTGTTGTTCTACCTGTCGCGCACCTCGCAACCGTCGATCCGCGAACTGGCCCCCGCGCCCAACGAACGCCACAACCCGCGCCGCAAATTCGTCTCCGCCGCTGCCGCCGACGCGCCGACCTGTCCGCAACTCACCCTGCTGCGGGTGGAAGGCTCGATCTTCTTCGGCGCGGTGGAACATGTGCAGCAGGCCTTCCGCAACGTCGACGAGGCCGACCCGCAGAAAAAACACCTGCTCGTCTCGTCGCGCGCCATCGGGTTTATCGACCTGGCGGGTGCGGAGCTGCTGGCCAAGGAGGCGCAACGCCGACGCCGGCTGGGCGGCGGGCTCTACCTCGTCGGCGTGCAGCCCGATCTGTGCGACATGCTGAAACGCAGCGGACAGGTCGAAGCGGTAGGCGAACAACAGATCTTCCGCCACAAGGGCGAGGCCCTGCACGACATCTACGCGCGCCTGGACAATTCGATCTGCCGAAGCTGCACGGCACGTGTCTTCCACGAATGCCACGTTGCGCTGCCCGACGGCAGCCCACGCACGGACTGAATCAGTTCGCGCGCCGCCATACCCAAGGCGGCACGGGCTCGGCATCGGCCCATAAACCGCGCCGGGCGTCGCGGACTACCTGCACCTGCTGACGCAGCGCTGCCGGGGCATTGCGCGCGGGCCATGCCAGCCCGCTGTCCGCCAGCAGGGCGCTGGCGTCCACGCCACCTACGTCGAGCCAGCCGACCCGGCGTCCGTAGCGGTCGGTGGCTAAGCTCTCGAACGAGGCGCGGCGTTTCAGCGCAAGCTGTTTCAGGGCCTGCGTGGCGGCTTCGCCGTAAGGCTGCGCGGCTTCGGGCGCGTCGATCCCGGCCAGTCGCAGCTTGAGAAACGCACGCGACTGCGGCGCGTAGTGATCGGGTTTGAACAGCACGGTGTCGCCGTCGATGACGACGATGACCACACCGGTGAGCGTCTCGGCGCGTGCTGTGGCCGCCAGCAGTGTGAACAGCAGGCAAAACAGGAAGGGCTTCAACCGGCAAGCATCTCGGCGGCGTGCTGACGGGTGGTGGGCGTGAGGGTGGCCCCGCCGAGCATCCGCGCGATTTCCTCGACGCGCGCGGCCGCATCCAGACGTTCGATGCCGGACGTGACGACCTCGCCCGACGCCCGCTTGGCCACCCGCAGGTGATGCGTGCCACGCGCCGCCACCTGTGGCAGGTGCGTGATGACCAGCACCTGGCGGGTTTCGCCCAGACGCGCGAGCCGTCGACCGACGGCCTCCGCCACGCCGCCGCCGATGCCGACGTCGACCTCGTCGAAAATCAGTGTGGGCACACCGGCCACACCGGACAGCGCGGTCTGGATGGCGAGGCTGATGCGCGACAGTTCACCGCCCGACGCCACCTTGCCGAGCGGCCCCGGGGCCAGGCCGGGATGACTCGCCACCCGGAATTCGATGTCTTCCAGCCCGTGGGCGCGCGGCTCGGCCAGCGGCGTCAGCGCCACGTCGAATCGTCCGCCGGCCAGGGCCAGTTCGTGCATCGCCGCGCTCACTTCGTGCGCCAGATCGCGTGCGGATGCGAGGCGCTGCGCGCTGAGGGGTGCGGCACGCTGCCGGCAAGCGGCCTCGGCCGCCGCTTCGGCCGCCGCCAGGGCGTCGAGGTCGTCGCTTGCCGCAAGTTCGGCCAGGCGCGCCTCGAAGCGGGCGCGCAGGCCCGCCAGCGCGTCGGGCTGCACCCGGTGCTTGCGCGCGAGCCGGTGCAGGTCGGCCAGGCGCTGGTCGAGTTCGGCCAGGCGCTCGGGGTCGAGATTGAGCTGGCCGGCATAGCGGCGCAGGCCGTGCACCGCCTCCCTCACGTCGGCGCTGGCCGCCTCCAGCAGGCCCGCCACGTCGGCCAGGCTGTCGTCCACCGCGCGCATCGATTCGAGCCGGGCCGCCAGCTGGGCGAGCTGGGCGGACACGGCCGTTTCACCCTCGTCGAGCCCGTCGAGCAGGGCCTGGTTGCCCTCGATCAGTGCGGTGACGTGCGCCAGCCGTGCGTGTTCGGACTGGAGGCTGTCCCAGCACGCCAGGTCGTCGCCCAGCGCCGCGAGTTCGTCGACCGCCAGTTGCAGGCCTTCGCGTTCGATCCGTTGTGCCTCGCCGCTGGTCTCGGCTTCCCGGCAACGCTGGCGGGCATGCTGCCAGGCCCGCCAGGCGTCGTGCACCGCCGCCGCCGTCTGGCTTGCGCCGGCGTAGGCATCGAGCACGGCACGCTGGGTGTCGGCGCGCAAAAGCGCGTGGTGGGCATGCTGGCCGTGGATGTCGAGCAGGTATTCGGCGGCTTCTTTCAGTTGCGCGAGCGTGGCGGCACTGCCGTTGACGAAGGCGCGCGAGCGTCCGCCGGCGTCGATGACCCGGCGCAAGATGAGCGCATCGTCCTCGCCTTCAAATCCGGCCTGCGTCAGCCAGTCGGCAAGCGCGGGCAAGGCCGCCACGCGGAATTCGGCGGTGATTTCGGCGCGGGTCGCCCCGGGCCGCACCACGCCGCCTTCGGCGCGGTCGCCCAGCGCCAGCGCCAGCGCGTCGACGAGGATGGATTTGCCGGCCCCGGTCTCGCCGGTCAGTACGGTCAGCCCGGGCTCGAAATCGAGTTCGACGGATTCGACCAGCAGGTAATTGCGTATGGAAAGGTGGGCAAGCATGGGCTGTTCAAAGCCGTTTGCCCCAGTGCAGCTTCTGCCGGAGCGTGTCGTAGTAACTGTAGGAATGCGGATGCAGCAGGGTGACGGGTTTGCTCGCGCGGGTGATCCAGACGTGATCGCCGCTCATCAGATCGAAATGCATCTGGCCGTCGAAATGCACGCGCGCATCGTCCGCGTAGGTGAGCGTGAGTTCGATGCGCGAATGGCTGCTGACGACAATGGGCCGCGCCGACAGGGTGTGCGGGCAGATCGGCACCAGCGCCACCGCTTCGAGCGTGGGGTGGACGATGGGGCCGCCCGCCGAAAGCGCATACGCCGTGGTGCCGGTGGGACTGGTCACCACCAGGCCGTCGGCCCGCTGGCTGTAGACGAATTCGCTGTTGATGGCGATTTCCAGGTCGATGAGCCGCCCGGAGCCGCCCTTGCCCACCACCACGTCGTTGAAGGCGGTGGCCTCGAACACGCGTTCGCCGTTGCGGCGGATCTGGCCGTTGAGCAGGATGCGCTCCTCGGCGACGTACTGGCCGGAGAGGATTTCGGCGACAGCGTCGAACATGTCGTCCACGGTGATGTCGGTGAGAAAACCCAGCCGGCCCTGGTTGATGCCGATGAGCGGCGCGCCGGTGGACGCGAGTTCGCGGGCGATCGACAGCATGGTGCCGTCGCCGCCCATCACCACCACCACGTCACACTCCTCTGCCAGCTCGTGCAGGTTGCGGTGCGGGCAATCCTGGATGTTCAGGCGTTCGGCGGTCTGGCTCGCCAGCATCACCGCGTGGCCGCGACCGCGCAAAAACTCACCCAGCTTGCAGACGGAGTCGTGCATGCCGGGATTGTCGTACTTGCCGACCAGGCCGACGGTATGGAAAGGCGTTTGCATGGGCGCTGATTATATAGGCGTGAGGGGTGAGGGGTGAGGGACAACCGCTCTGCGCGCGCTGCTCACATATAATCGGCCCATGCTCACCGACCGCGCCCAAATCCTGCTGAAGACCCTGGTCGAACGCTATATCGCCGAAGGCGAACCGGTGGGATCGCGCACGCTGTCCAAACATTCCGGGCTCGATCTGTCGCCGGCGAGCATCCGTAACGTGATGGCCGACCTGGAGGAAATGGGCTTTGTCGCCAGCCCGCACACCTCCGCCGGGCGGGTGCCCACACCGCGCGGTTACCGGTTTTTTGTCGATACCCTGCTCACCGTGCGCCCGCTCGCACAGGTGGAAGTCACCCAGCTCGAAACCCATCTCGCGCCGTCTGACCCGCAACGGCTGATCGCGTCGGCGTCGTCGTTGCTGTCCGACCTGTCGCAGTTTGCCGGGCTGGTGATGACGCCACGCCGCAACCCCGCTTTTCGTCAGATCGAATTCCTGAGGCTGTCCGACAAGCGCATCCTGCTCATCATCGTGACCCTGGAAGGCGAAGTGGAAAACCGCGTCATCCTCACCGACACGCCCTACTCCGCCTCGGCGCTGACCGAGGCTGCCAATTACTTCAACCAGCATTTCGCCGGCCAGCGTTTCGACCAGGTGCGCAACAAGCTGCGCGACGAGCTCGGCCGCGTGCGCGACGACATCACCCGGCTCATGTCCGCAGCGGTGGATGCGGGCAGCCAGGCGCTCGACCCCAGCCAGGAAAGCATGGTCGTGTCCGGCAGCCGCAAGCTGCTCGACGTGGAAGAACTCTCGGGCAACATGCGCAACCTGCGCCGCCTGTTCGACGCCTTCGAGCAGAAAACCGGCCTCTTGCAGCTGCTCGACCAGTCGCGCTCCGCCGCCGGCGTGCAGATTTTCATCGGCGGCGAATCCGAACTCTTGCCGCTGGACGAATGCAGCCTCGTCACCGCGCCCTATTCGGTCGACGGCCAGGTCGTCGGCACCCTCGGTGTCGTCGGCCCTACCCGCATGGCCTACGAACGCGTCGTGCCCATCGTCGACATCACCGCCAAACTTTTATCGAGCGCGCTCTCGCATCACGGATGACCTACTCAAAAGAACCGGAATACAGCCACGGCCAACCAGCCCGTACCGGCGTGCTGCTGGTCAACCTGGGCACGCCCGAGGCCCCCAAGGCGCAGGCGTTGCGGCCCTATCTCAAGGAGTTTCTCTCCGATCCGCGCGTGGTGGAAATTCCGCGCGCACTCTGGTGGCTGATACTCAACGGCATCATTCTCAACACGCGGCCGAAAAAATCCGCCCAAAAATACGCATCGATCTGGACCGCCGACGGCTCGCCCCTCAAGGTGCACACCGAAAAACAGGCCAAGCTCCTGAAGGGCTGGCTCGGCGAACACGTAGCCTCGCCTGTGCAGGTGGAATACGCCATGCGCTACGGCAGCCCGTCGATTCCCGACACGCTCGCGCGCATGAAAGCCAACGGCTGCGACCGCATCCTGCTGCTGCCGGCGTACCCGCAGTACGCCGCGTCGTCCACCGCCACCGCCCACGACATGGCGTTTTCCTGGCTGCAAAGCGTGCGCAACCAGCCCGCCATCCGCACCGTCAAGCACTACCACGACGACCCCGGCTATATTGCCGCGCTCGCCGCCAACATCCGAGACTACTGGCAGATGCACGGTCGCCCCGACGTGCTGCTGATGAGCTTTCACGGCGTGCCGCGCTATACGCTGGACAAGGGCGACCCCTACCACTGCGAGTGCCAGAAAACCGGGCGGCTGCTCGCCGAGGCGCTGGGGCTGGACGCGAAACAGTACCGCGTGAGCTTCCAGTCGCGCTTCGGTCGCGCCGAGTGGCTCCAGCCCTACACCGACAAGACGCTGGAGAGCCTGGGCCGCGAAGGTGTCGGGCGCGTAGACATCGTTGCGCCCGGCTTCACCGCCGACTGCCTGGAAACCCTGGAAGAACTCGCCATGGAAGGCCGCGAAAGTTTTCTCACCGCCGGCGGCAAGGACTTTCATTACATCCCCGCGTTGAACGAGCATCCGCAGTGGATAGCCGCGCTGGGCCAGATCGCGCTGGACAACCTGGGCGGCTGGATCAGCCCGGACTGGGATCGCGAGGCTGATGCGCAACGCCGCGAAGCCGCTCGCCAGCGTGCGCTGGCACTGGGCGCATCACAGTAAGCCCCCCAAGAAGCCGGCCTGGTGCCGCCGCGCCCATCCGGGCAATCCGGATTGGAATTTCCCCCGCACGCCCAGTGCGGCACATCCCAAACCCAATCGGGTATTGAACAAAACCCGGACAGCGCGCCGGGGTAAACCGGCAACGGTTTTTTTGTGCGAATAGCCCGGAAACCCGCGCTATATAAGCGTTTGCTTGTTGACAGTACTTTTTGGCTACTGAATCATGCGCCCACTGCATGGGAAACCAAGAAGCCCGTGTACCCATGGTTGTGGCCCATCTCCCAGGTAACCCAGAAACCTGAACGAATTGGCCCAGATTCCGATGCCTTGTGCATCGCCAACTCAATCTCCTGGAGGAGTTTTATGACAATCAAGACCATCACGCTGTCGCTGGCGGCTTGTGCGGGTTTCGGTCTGGCGGGTATTGCCGGTGCCGCCGACATGCACACCCAGTCCATTTCGTCGACCTGTATGTCCTGCCACGGCCCCGGTGGAAAAAGCCTCGGTGCCATTCCCAGTATCGGCGGCCTCGACAAGGATTACTTCGTCAAGCAGATGAAGGATTTCAAGTCCGGTGCGCGTCAGGGCACCATCATGAAGCGTCACGCGGCGGGCTACACCGACGCCGAGTTCGAAGCCATGGGCGCGTACTTCGCGACCCTGAAATAAGCGATAGGGAGACAAAAACATGACTTTGAATCGTCGCGATTTCCTGAAAGTTTCCGGTGCCGGTGCCGCTGTCGCCCTGACCGGTTGCGCCACCCAGTCCGCTCCCACCGTCGCCAAGGCCAACCCGCATGTGGTCATCGTGGGTGCCGGCTTTGGCGGGGCCACCTGCGCCAAGTACCTCAGACAGTGGGGCCCGAACATCGAGGTCACCCTGATCGAGCCCAACGACAAGTTCGTCTCCTGCCCGATCTCCAACTGGGTGCTCGGCGGTCTGAAGACGATGGACGACATCACCCACAGCTACGACAACCTGCCCAAGCGGGGCATCAAGATGGTCAAGGACTACGTCGTCGGCGTGGACACCAGCAAGCGCGTGCTCATGCTGAAAGGCGGCTCGACCATTTCCTACGACCGTCTGGTGCTCGCCCCCGGCGTCGAAATCATGACCGATTTCGTCAAGGGCTTCCGTGAAGCGGAAGCGGAAGGCAAGGTCGTTCACGCCTGGAAAGCCGGCGCGCAAACCGCGCTGCTGCGCAAACAGCTCGAAGCCATGCCCGACGGCGGCGTATTCGTGATGTCGGTACCGGCTGCACCGTATCGCTGCCCCCCCGGCCCTTACGAGCGTGCCTGTACCGTGGCCAACTATTTCAAGAAGGCCAAACCCAAGTCGAAGATCATCCTGCTGGACGGCAACCCCGACGTGGCTTCCAAGCCCGGGCTGTTCAAGGGTGCCTGGAAGGATCTCTACCCCGGCATGATCGACTACCGTCCGAACAACCTGCCCTACGCAGTGGATGGCAAGACCATGGTGGTAACGACTGAATTCGACGACGTGAAAGGCGACGTACTGAACGTGGTGCCGCGCCAGAAAGCCGGCCAGGTCTGCGAAATGGCGGGCGTGCGCACTGACAGCAACGGCATCTGGTGCCCGGTCAACCTGGCGACGTTTGAATCGACCTCGGTGCCCAACGTCCACATCATTGGTGATTCGGTGCTGTCCAACCTGCCGAAATCCGGCCACATGGCGACCAACCACGCCAAAGTGTGCGCGGCCGCGATTGTCGAACTGTTTGCAGGCCGTCAGCCCGACCCGATTCCGGTCGTGGCCAACACCTGCTACTCGGCGGTTTCGGACACGCAAGCGGGTTACGTTGCCAACGTGTTCCGTCTCGAAGGAGAAAAGGGTTACGTCTCGCAACCCGAAGGCGGCGCCACCGCCAAGGGCGACGAACTGAACTTTGCCTATGCCGAATCATGGGCGCAGAACATCTGGGCTGAAGTGCTGGGTTGATCCCGACGGCGTCCAGACTGAAACGGGGCTTCGGCCCCGTTTTTTATTGTCCGCTGTTCAGCCGCGGCGGGCGTAGGTCACAAAATCAAAGCGCAGACGGTCGGCCTTGGCACCGACGTGTGACTCCCGCCCGATCTCCTCGAACAGCGACCGGTCGAATTCGGGAAACCACGCATCCCCTGCCACGTCGATATCCACTTCGGTGAGATACAGGTGGTCGGCCAGGGGAAGCACCTGTGCGTAGAGGTTGGCACCGCCAATGCAGAAAACCGTATCGTGACCCGCGCAGGCCACCAGGGCTGCGGCGATCGAATCGGCCCGGGTCACCCCTTCTGGCCGGTAGTCCGGGTTGCGCGAAATGACGACGTTCGTGCGCCCCGGCAAGGGGCGACCCAGCGACTCGAAAGTCTTGCGCCCCATGAGGACAGGATGGCCGAGCGTGAGCGCCTTGAAATGCGCGAGATCCTCCGGCAAGCGCCACGGTAACCGGTTCTCGATGCCGATGACCCGGTTTTTCGCCAGCGCGGCAATGACGCTGATGCGCGGCCTTTTCTGGTCGCTCATACGGCGACCGGAGCCTTGATCGCGGGATGCGGATCGTAGCCTTCGAGGCTGAAGTCCTCAAACCGGAATCCGAAGATGTCGGTCACATCCGGATTGATCTTCATCACCGGTAAGGGGCGAGGCTCGCGCGAGAGCTGCTCGCGCGCCTGGTCGAGATGGTTCAGATACAGGTGCGCATCCCCCAGGGTATGCACAAAATCGCCGGGTTTGAGGCCGGTTACCTGCGCCATCATCATCGTCAGGAGCGCATAGCTCGCGATGTTGAACGGCACGCCGAGGAAGATGTCCGCACTGCGCTGGTAGAGCTGGCAGGAGAGTTTGCCGTCGGCGACGTAGAACTGGAAGAAGGCATGACAAGGCGCGAGTGCCATGCGGTCGAGGTCGGCGACGTTCCACGCCGACACGATGATGCGGCGCGAATCGGGGTTGGTCTTGAGCGTCTTCACCACTTCGCTGATCTGGTCGATGGTGCCGCCGTCACGCGCGGGCCAACTGCGCCACTGGTAGCCATACACCGGGCCGAGGTTGCCGTGTTCGTCGGCCCATTCGTCCCAGATCGATACGCCGTTGTCCTTCAGATACTGGATATTGGTGTCGCCCTGCAAAAACCACAGCAGTTCGTAAAGGATGGAACGCAGGTGGCATTTTTTGGTGGTGACGAGCGGGAAGCCTTCGGCCAGGTTGTAGCGCATCTGCCAGCCGAACACCGAAAGCGTGCCGGTGCCGGTACGGTCGTCTTTTTTCGTGCCGTGTTCGAGCACGTGGCGCATCAAGTCGAGATAGGGTTTCATGGTCGGGTCTGCGGAGCGGCCGGGGCGGCCTGTGTGGGCTGATTATCGCCGAGAACGCTGTCGTAAAAACCCGCCAGCGTGGTGGCGGGAGAGGTTCCATACACATTCCAGAAGGCGATTTCGAAATCGATATTGTCCTGCACCGCCAGCACCAGCTGACGGAACCGTGTTTCGTCGCGCGACTTCAGCCAGGCGACAAGCTGCATCGACTGCCGGTAGAACTCGTGGATGTTGAGGTTGGAGGCCGCCGCGCGGTGACGGCGATCGGGTGTGTCGCGCACGGTCAGGTTCACACGACGGCCGGCACGAATGGCTTCGTGCGCCAGGGCGTCACTGGCGAACTCGGCACCGCCGCCCTGCGCCGTGAGCGAAGCCCAGCCCTCGTGAAACCAGATGGGCAGCGTGCTGTGGTAGTGACCGATGCGCTGTCCCAGATGCAGATGCGCCAGCTCGTGCGTAAGCAAGCCCGGCAGTCGGGTACGCTCGCGGCCATTGAGGTTGGGCGAAAGAATCAGCCGGTTATCAGGCACCACCGCAGCAGACAGTTTGGGCGTGAGCACCCAGCGTTTGAAGCAGGCATCCGTGCCGCACACGTACACACGCGGCTGATGGACAAAGGGCAGGTAGTGCGTGGCTTCTACCTGCTTGATCGACGCGGGCAAGGCCGCTGCCACGCGCGCACCGTAGGCTTCATGGCCCGGCTCGACCCAGACGCGCGGCTCGTCTGCCAGCGGGACAAAGCCGTCGATGGGCTTGAGCGCACGCGGATCGCTCACGGTTAGCGCGCAGCCCGCGAGCCAGACTGCGACCCACGCCAGCCAGACCGTCTTCATGCCACGTCGAGTGCCTGCCAGCGGCCTTCGATCAGGCCTTCGAGCGGCGCGTACTGCGCCTTGTAGGCCATCTTGCGGCTGTCGGCGATCCAGTAGCCCAGATACAGATACGGCAATTCCAGCCGCTTCGCCAGTTCGATCTGCCACAGCACCCCGTAGACACCCAGACTGTCCTGCGCGCGTTCGGGGTCGAAAAAGGTGTAGACGGCCGACAGGCCGTCGTCGATCTGGTCGACCACCGAAATCATCACCAGCGTATCGCCGTCGCGGAACTCGACCATGGCCGAATCCACATTCGACGACAGCAGGAACTGGATGTACTGATCCGGCCCGTCGCGATCCATGCCGCCGCCGGCGTGGCGGCTGCCCAGATACCGGCGGTAGAGGTCGTAGTGTTCGTCACGAAAATCCAGCGGCAGAAACCGTGCCGACAGCTGGCCGTTGCGCTTGAGGCAGCGGCGCTGGGTACGGTTGGGGACAAAGCGCGCCACCTCGACCCGAACCGGCACACAGGCCCGGCACTGTTCGCATTGCGGCCGGTAAGTGAACTGCCCGCTGCGACGGAACCCTGCACGGATCAGCGCGCTGTAGGCCGCTCGGTCGATCAGATGCGTGGGCGTGGCCACCTGCGAGCGCGCACGCTGGCCGGGCAGATAGCTGCAATCGTAATGTGCGGTGAGGTAAAACTGGATACGCTGGAAGGGCGGTTCACTCGGGTACATCAAACCTCCAGGGGCCGGGCCGGTGCGGCAAGTTTACCAACTCTGCCACACGGCTTGCGAAGGCGTCGCGCGGCAGCGTGTGCGCGCCCAAGCTGGCAAGGTGGGCGGTTTCCATCTGGCAATCGACTAGCCCGAACGCCCAGCGTTCCAGTTGCCGGCACAGGCGTACCAGCGCCACCTTGGAGGCATCGGCCTCCCGGCTGAACATCGACTCGCCGTAGAACATGCGGCCGATCGCCACGCCGTACAGCCCGCCCACCAGCCGGCCTTCGCGCCAGGTTTCGATGGAATGCGCGTAGCCCGCCTCGAACAGCCGCATGTACGCGGCGATCATTGCTGGCGAAATCCAGGTGCCGGCCGCCCCACCGCTTGATGGAATGCGGCGCGGGGCCGCGCAGCCGCGCATCACTTCCGCAAACGCGGTGTCGACACGCAATTCAAAGCCGCCGTTGCGCAAGCGCTTGGCCAGCGAGCGCGAAACCTTGACGGCTTCGGGAGCCAGCACCATGCGCGGGTCGGGGCTCCACCAGAGGATGGGCTCGCCCGGGTTGAACCAGGGAAAGATGCCGTGGCGATAGGCATCCAGCAGGGTGGGAACCGTCAGATCGCCGCCCTGCGCCAGCAGGCCGTTGGGCTCGCTCATCGCCTGCTCGACAGGCGGAAAAATTGTGGCGTTTTGGCGACGAAAGGGCATGCCGGCATCTTACCTGCACAAAAAATGCTTGCGCTGACATATTCCATTATTTAAGATTTGCATATCTTCTTATTAATTAACCACCCCACCCGGAGCCCACCATGAAAAAAACCACCGTTCTTGCCCTGGCCCTTGCCGCCGCCCTGCCCGCCAGCGCGCTGGCTGATAACTGGATGATGCGCGCCCGCGCCATCCAGATCGCGCCGGACGTCAGCACCTCGCCCTCGGTGCCGGGGCTGGATGTGTCCGACGAGTGGACGCCGGAAGTCGATTTCACCTATTTCGTCACGCCCAACATCGGCGTCGAACTGATTCTGGCTACCCAGCGCCACGAAGTGAGCCTGAACGGCACCCCCCTCGGCAAGCTGAACCACCTGCCGCCCACGCTGACCGTGCAGTACCACTTTGACGTCACGCCGGCGATCAAACCCTATGTCGGCGCAGGCGTGAACTACACGCGCTTCTATAATGTCGATCTCGCGCCCGGTCTCACCGTGGACAACAACAGCTTCGGCGGCGCGCTGCAAGCCGGTGTGGACATTGCCGTCGCAAAGAATCTCTACCTCAACCTTGATGTCAAAAAAATCTGGATCGAAACCGATGTCAAGAACAATGGTGCCAAGCTCACCACGCTCAGTATCGACCCGCTGGTCTGGGGCGTCGGTCTGGGATTCCGCTTCTGACCGCGCGGTCACCCGTTTGACGTGTGCGGCGGGCGCACCCTCTCTCCTGGGCCCGTCGTGTTGTAACGTCCTCCTCGGGGGCGTTTCATGAGTGCCTCTCCTGAGCTCATGAACGCCCCCACTTTTTTGCCCGAAGAAACCGCCTGTTTCCACTGCGGGCTACCCGTGCCCGATGGCGCGCCCTATCCCATCCGCTTTGATGCCGCGACGCATCCGGCGTGCTGTCGCGGCTGTCAGGCCGTGGCGCAGACCATCATCGACAGCGGCCAGGGCGCGTACTACACCCACCGCACCGCCCTGCCCGCCACGCCGCAGCAGGCCGAAGCCGAACTCGCCCAGCTGGGCCTGTACGACCTGCCGGAAATCCAGGAAAGCTTCGTCCGGGTGGAGGCGGAAAACGTCCGCGAGGCCGCGCTCATCCTGGAAAACATCGTCTGCGCCGCGTGCATCTGGCTGAACGAACGCCACATCGCCGCGCTGCCCGGCGTGCTCTCGGTGGAGATCAACTACGCCACCCGCCGCGCGCGGGTGCGCTGGGATAACAGCCGCATCCCGCTCTCGGCCATTCTGAAAGCCGTGTCCGACATCGGCTACATCGCGCACCCCTTCGACCCGGGCCGTTCCGACGATATTTACAAGCGCGAGCGCAACACCGCGATCAAGCGGCTGGCCATCGCCGGCCTCGGCATGATGCAGGTGATGATGTACGCGCTGCCCACCTACACCGCCACCGACATGACCGACGAAATCCGCCGGCTGATGAGCTGGGCGAGCCTCGTGCTCACCATCCCGGTGGTGCTGTATTCGGCCTGGCCGTTTTTCCTCGGTGCCTGGCGCGATCTCAAGCGCCGCACCCTGGGCATGGACGTGCCGGTGGCGCTGGGCGTGGGCACGGCGTTTGTCGCGAGCGTCTACAGCACTTTTTCAGGCCACGGCGAGGTGTATTACGACTCGGTGACCATGTTCATTTTCCTGCTCCTGACCGGGCGGTTTCTCGAAATGAACGCGCGCCGCCGCGCCGGGGCGGCGGTGGAAGAACTGGTCAAGCTCATCCCCGCCGCCGCCACGCGGCTACCCGACTGGCCGGCGCGCACCGAGCAGCAGGTACCGGTTGCGCGGCTCGCGGTCGGCGACCATGTACTGGTGCGGCCCGGCGAAACGCTGCCGGCCGACGGCACGGTGGTCGACGGGTCAAGCGCGGTGTCGGAGGCCATGCTCACCGGCGAATCGCTGCCGGTATCAAAATCAGCCGGTACCAAAGTCGTCGGCGGCAGCCTCAACCAGGCCAGCCCGCTGGTCGTGCGCGTGGACAAGCTCGGTGCCGACACGCGGCTGGCGTCCATCGTGCGCCTGCTCGACCGTGCGCAGAGCGAAAAACCGCGCATCGGCCAGCTCGCCGACCGTGCCGCCGCCTGGTTCGTCGGCCTGCTGCTCGTCATTACCGTCATCGTCGGCGCGGCCTGGCATGTGATCGACCCGGGCAAAGCCTTGTGGATCGTCGTCTCCGTGCTGGTCGTCACCTGCCCCTGTGCGCTCGGACTCGCCACCCCGGCCGCGCTCACCACCGGCACCGGCCGGCTGACGCGATTAGGCTTACTCACCACGCGCGGCCACGCGCTGGAAACGCTGGCACGCACCACCGATCTGGTGTTCGACAAGACCGGCACGCTCACCCACGGCCAGCTCTCGGTGCGCCGGGTGCTGCCGCAGGGCGGACGCAGCGAAAACGAAGTTGCCGCGCTCGCCGCTGCGCTGGAAGCCGGCTCCGAACACCCCATCGCGCGCGCACTGTGCCGGCACGCCTCCACGCAACACACCGCCAGCGAGCTGCGCAACACCCCCGGCCTCGGCGTGGAAGGCCGCATCGGCCAGCACCGTTACCGCCTGGGCGCGCCGCGCTACGTTGCGCCCGACACCGCCCCGCCCGATGAAGCCGACGGTGCCACCTGGGTTGGCCTGGCCGAAGACGCACACCTCATCGCCTGGTTTGCGCTGGCCGACACCCCGCGCGCCGACGCGGGCACAGCACTGGCCGAACTCACTCGCCTGGGCATCCGCGTGCACCTGCTGTCCGGCGACAGCGAGGCCGCCGTCGCCGCCACGGCCCGTCAGCTTGGCATCAATGACTGGCACGCCGGGGCGCTGCCCGAAGACAAACTCGCTTACGTCAAAACCCTGCAAGGCCAGGGCCGCATCGTCGCCATGGTCGGCGACGGCATCAACGACGCGCCGGTGCTCGCCGGTGCGCAGGTGTCCATCGCCATGGGCGAAGGCACCGACGTCGCCCAGGCCGCCGCCGACATGGTCATGCTCGGCAGCCGGCTCGGCACCCTGTCCGAAGGGGTGGTACTCGCGCGCAAAACGCAGAAAATCATCCGCCAGAACCTCGGCTGGGCACTCGGCTACAACCTCATCGCCATCCCCGCCGCCGCGCTTGGCCACGTCACGCCCTGGATCGCCGGTATCGGCATGTCGGCGAGTTCCCTGCTGGTGGTGCTGAACGCGCTGCGCCTGTCGGAATTCAAAGGGGGAACGGTGAGCGGCAAGCCGTAGGCAGCCCTCTCGCTACTTGATGGATATTCTCCTGCTCCTCATTCCTGTCAGCCTCGTCATTGTGGGCGGCATCGCCTGGGTGATGCTGTGGGCGGCAAAAAGCGGCCAGTTCGACGATCTCGAAGGCCCCGCCCACAGCGTAATCATGGACGACGACATACCGCCCCGTCCCGACGACGACGTCCCTCCCGCCAACGCAAAATAGCGGCATCGCCTATGCTGCGAACTGGACTTCTCCGGCCCGCCGCACCATGACCCTGCCCATCCTCTGGTACTTTGCCGACCCCATGTGCTCGTGGTGCTGGGGGTTTTCGGCGGCTATCGAAACCCTGCGCAACGACACGCGCGAGCGCCTCAAAATCGCGCTGGTGCTCGGCGGCCTGCGCCCCGGCGAAACCGCGCCGCTGACTGCTGCCGCGCGCGACGACATCCTGCATCACTGGCAGGCGGTACACGCACGAACCGGCCAGCCTTTCCGTTTCGACGACGCGCTGCCGGCGGGCTTTGTGTACGACACCGAACCTGCGTGCCGTGCCGTGGTCGCCGCCGGTGCCCTGGACGCGTCGCGCATCTTCCCGATGTTCAAAGCCATCCAGTCGGCCTTCTACGCTGGGGGGCGCGATGTCACGCAGGGCGACTGCCTCGCACAGCTGGCGTCCGGCCTCGGGCTCGACGCCGCGCGCTTCGCTGAGTTGTGGGCGAGCGACACAGTCCGCGCACACACGCAGGCGCATTTCCGCCAGACGCGCGCGGCGGGTGTACGCGGGTTTCCTACCCTGATCCTGCAACAGGACGAACGGCTCAGCCCCATCGCCACGGGTTGCGAGGCGCTCGACACGGTGCGCGCAAAACTCGACGCCTGTCTCGCGGCATGACCGGCCGCCCGTTCCGGCCGCTGCCAGCGGCGTGACAGCACATCGGTTCGACCGTCTTCGCTTGCGCCCGTAGAATGCCGGGGATTTCTTCCCGGAGCCTGCGCATGAATCTGACCTTCGCCACCCGTATCCGACTTGGCATCGCCGTATTCGCCACCAGCCTGCTGCTCGGCGTCGCCGGCTGCGGGGCCAGCGAACCCGGCAAGCAGACCGTCTCCACCGCACCGGCCGCCGGCCAGCCCGCCAATCCGCGCGTGCGGATCGAAACCAGCCAGGGCCCCATCACGGTGGAACTCTTTGCCGGCAACGCGCCCGTGTCCACCGGCAACTTTCTCAACTACGCAACAACCGGGTTTTACGACGGCACGATTTTTCACCGCGTCATCCCCGGTTTCATGATCCAGGGCGGCGGCATGAACGCCGACATGAGCGAAAAACCCAAGCACGCGCCGATCAAGAACGAAGCCGACAACGGCCTGAAAAACCTGCGCGGCACGCTCGCCATGGCGCGCACCATGGACCCGCACTCGGCCTCGTCGCAGTTCTTCATCAACGTCGCCGACAACTACGCCCTCAACCATCGGGGCACAAGCGTCGAAGGCTGGGGCTACGCCGTGTTCGGCCAGGTGATCGACGGCATGGACGTGGTCGACGCCATCGTCGCCGTGCCGCGTGGCCGGGTGGGGCCGCATGATGACGTGCCAAAAACGCCCATCACGATCCAGCGTGTCAGCGTGTTGCCCGACGCCCCGGCCGCCGCGTCCAAGCCGTAAACCGCCCTGAACGCCCACACCAAACTGCTGTGGCTGGCGGCAGCCGCGCCCGCAAGCCTGGCCCTGGGGCTGGCGACCGGAAGCCTGCCCGACGACCGTGCGCTCGCGGAACAGATCCTCGTCCTGCTGCGTGGCCCGCGCGTCGCCGCCGCTTTCGCCTGCGGCGGCCTGCTCGCGCTGGCCGGCGTGCTGATGCAAACCCTGTTCCGTAACCCGCTCGCCGAACCCTATCTGCTCGGCGCGTCCGGCGGTGCGGGGCTCGCGGCGCTGCTCGGCATGGCTGCGGGGCTGGCCTGGCCGTGGGTGTCGCTGGCGGCGTTTGCCGGCAGCCTGGGCGCACTCGTGCTGGCTGCCGCGCTCGGCGGACGGATGCTCGCGCGCGACCACACCCCGCTCTTGCTCGCCGGCGTCATGCTCGCCGCCGGCTTCGGCGCGCTGATCTCGCTGGTGCTCTCCGTCGCCCCTGCCGAACGCCTGCCCGGCATGTTGTTCTTCCTGATGGGCGACCTCGCCTGGGCCGACCAGCCCGGCCTTTTGTGGATCACGCTCGTCCTCGCCAGCCTCGCCGCGTTTGCCCTCGCCCGTCGGCTCGACGTGCTGCAACTCGCGCCGCTCAAGGCCGCGTCACTGGGTGTGGCCGTCGCGCCCACGCGCTGGATGCTGTTTGCGCTCGCGGGCGCCTGCACCTCGCTCGTCGTTGCCCAGGCCGGCAGCATCGGCTTCGTCGGCCTCATGGTGCCGCACGCCTTGCGCCGCCTCGGCCTGCAAAGCCACCGCGTATTGCTCCCCGCCGCCGTGCTCGCCGGCGGCAGCCTGCTGGTGCTCGCCGACGCGCTCGCCCGCACCCTGCTCGACCCGCGCGAACTGCCGGTCGGCGTGCTCACCGCGCTGATCGGCGTGCCGGTGATGTTGTGGTTGCTGCGCCGGCCATGAATTCCATGCCTTTGATTGTTGCGTCTCTAACGCTCCGCAAGGGTGCGCGTACGCTCGTCGGGGCGCTTGAGCTTCAACTCGAACCTGGCGAAGTCCTCGGCATCCTGGGTGCCAACGGCGCGGGAAAATCGACACTGCTCTCGGTATTGGCCGGATTGGCGCACCCCTCGAATGGCACGGTTTCTCTGGATGACATGCCGGTCGCAGCGTTGTCACCCATCGAACGCGCACGCCACATCGCGCTGCTACCACAGGACGACGCCGGCGGCTACTTTGGCAGCGTGGCGGACTACGTGGCGCTGGGCCGGTTTCCGCACGGCGACCCCCACCTCGACATCTCGCCCTGGCTGGCGGCCTGGGAACTCACTGCGCTGGCGCAGCGCCCGCTTGCAAGTTTGTCGGGGGGCGAGCGCCAGCGCGCGCGGCTGGCGCAGCTGGCGGCGCAGGACGCGAATATCGTGCTGCTCGACGAGCCGCTGACGCATCTCGATCCGGCGCACCAGGCGGCGTTGTTGCGCTGGGTACGCAGCGAGGCGGAACGTGGCCGCGCGGTGGCGCTGACGTTGCACGATCCGAACTGGGCGGCGTGCCACTGCGACCGCCTGCTGTTTCTGCATGGCGACGGCCGCTGGCAACTGGGCACGCCAGCCGGGCTGCTCACCCCCGCCTCGCTGGAGGCGCTGTACGGCCCCGGCACGGCTGCGCTATGGCAGCAAAGGCCGCAAACCCAGCCTGTATAATCGCGCATTGCCTGCCTGCCCCATCCCCCGTATTTCATGATCCGACGCATCATCAGCAAGGTTTTCGGCCGCAAGCGCGCGGCCTCCGCGACCGGCGCACGTATTTTGCCGCGCGCCGAACACGGTATTGCCAAAACCGGCATCGACGACTGCGCGCTCAAGGTGTGCGAAACGCTGGGCGCTTCGGGATTCAAGGGCTATGTCGTCGGCGGCGCGGTACGCGACCTGCTGCTCGGCCTGTCCCCCAAGGATTTCGACGTGGCCACCGACGCCACGCCCGATCAGGTGAAGAAGTTGTTCCGCCGCTCGCGCCTCATCGGCCGCCGCTTCCAGATCGTGCACGTGATGTGCGGGCGCGAAACCATCGAGGTCACCACCTTTCGCGCCAACGGCCAGAAGGAAGCCGACGAGGAAGACGAGCGCCCAACCGACGAGCACGGCCGGCTGCTTTCCGACAACGTGTTCGGCAGCATGGCCGACGACGCCGCGCGCCGCGACTTCACCATCAATGCGCTGTACTACGACCCCTTGCGTGAAGAAGTGCACGACTACTTCGACGGTGTGGCCGACTGCAAAAAACGCGTGCTGCGCATGATCGGCGAGCCCGAGACGCGCTACCGCGAAGACCCGGTGCGCATGCTGCGTGCGGCACGCTTCGCCGCCAAGCTCGATTTCCGCATCGACGAGGCCACTCGCGCGCCCGTCGCCAAACTTGCCCCGCTGCTCGCCAACATTCCGCGCGCGCGCATCTTCGACGAAGCGCTGAAACTGCTGCTCTCCGGCCACGCATTGCGCGGCGTGCACCAGTTGCGCGCCGAAGGTCTGCACCACGGCATGTTGCCCTTGCTCGACACCATTCTCGACGACCCGACCGGCGCGCGCTTCATCACCGCCGCGCTCAAAAGCACGGACGAACGCATCCAGTCCGACCGCCCGTCCTCACCGGCTTTCCTGTTCGCCACGCTGTTGTGGCCGCAGGTACTCACGCGCTGGCACGCGCTGGAAGCCGGCGGCGAAAAACCGCAACCGGCGCTGTTTCTGGCGATGGACGACGTGCTCGACGCGCAGCGTGCGCAGTTGTCGATCCCGCGCCGCTACGACGGCATGATGAAGGAAATCTGGGCCTTGCAGCCGCGCTTCGAGCAGCGCGGCGGCCAGCGGCCCTACCGTTTGATGGAGCATCCGCGTTTTCGCGCCGCCTACGATTTTCTGCTGTTGCGTTGCGAAGCCGGCGAGCTCGACGCCGAGTTCGGCGACTGGTGGACACGCTTCCAGGACAGCGACGAGGCCGAACGCGCCGGCATGTTGCTGGCCGACAGCGGCCCCAAACCCCGGCGCAAACGTCGTCGCCGCAAACCGGGTGAATCGGCAGGCAGCGAGGGCCAGCCGGCATGAAGGTCATCGCCACCGTCGGACTGGGGGCCAATCTCAACGACCCGGCAGCGCAGGTCGACTATGCGCTCGCCGAACTCGACCGCCTGCCCGCCACCCGGCTCGTCGCACGCTCCGGCCTGTATGCGTCCGCGCCGGTGGGCTACGTTGACCAGCCGGATTTCGTCAACGCCGTGGCGCAGGTGGAAACCACGCTGTCGCCGCGTGCGCTGTTGCTGGCGCTCTTGGACATCGAACACCGCCACGGCCGCGAACGCAGCTTTCGCAACGCGCCGCGCACGCTCGACCTCGACCTGCTGCTGTACGGCGACGCACGCTTTCACGAAGACGGACTTTCCCTGCCGCACCCGCGCATGCACCAACGCGCCTTTGTCTTGCTGCCGCTGATCGAGATTGCGCCCGACACCATGATTCCCGCTCTGGGCCGCGCGGCGGATCATCTCCCGGCGTGCGCGGATCAAAGCGTGCGGCTCCTTCCCCCGCTTGCCGCCGCCGTCCACGCATGAGTCTGGAACGCTACCGCTACGTTGTTGTTGAAGGCCCCATCGGCGTCGGCAAAACCAGCCTCACCCACAAGCTTGCCGAGCGCATGAACGCCGACACGCTGCTGGAAAACGCCGACGACAATCCCTTCCTGCCGCGCTTTTACCAGGAGCCGCGTCGCTACGCGCTGGCCACGCAGTTGCATTTTCTGTTCGACCGCACGCGCCAACTGCGCGACCTGGCGCAGGGCGACCTGTTCCACGCCGGCACCGTGTCCGATTTCCTCATCGACAAGGACATGCTGTTTGCCCGGCTGAATCTGGACGACGACGAATTCGAGCTGTACCAGAAGGTCTACAACGACCTCGCGCCGCAGGCCCCGGTGCCGGATCTCGTCATCTACCTGCAAGCGCCGCTGGATACCTTGCAGGCGCGCGTCAACCGGCGCGGCATCGAATTCGAGCGCGGCATGGACGCGGGCTATTTGCAACGGCTCGCCAACAGCTACAGCGAATTTTTCCACCGCTACGACGCCGCGCCGCTGCTGATCGTGAATACCGCCCATCTCAACTTTGCCGAAAGCGATGTCGATTTCGAGCTGTTGATCGAGCGCATCGGCAAGCTGCGCGGCCCGCGCGAATTCTTCAGCCGCGCCGCCTGACATGGTTGCCGTCACCCTGACTACGCTTAAGGCCATGCGCGAACGCGGTGAGAAGATCGCCGTGCTCACCTGCTACGACGCGAGCTTCGCGCGCGTGCTCGACGCCGCCGGCGTGGACGTGCTGCTGGTCGGCGATTCGCTCGGCATGGTGGTGCAGGGCCACGCCTCGACGCTGCCGGTGAAACTGGCCGAGATGAGCTACCACACCCGTTGTGTGGCCGCCGGCACCGAGCGCGCCTTCCTCGTTGCCGACCTGCCCTTTGGCAGCTACCAGCCTTCGCCCGAGCGCGCCTACACCGCCAGCGCACGACTGATGGCGGCCGGTGCGCACATGGTCAAACTCGAAGGCGGCGCAGTGATGGTCGAAACCGTGGCCTTCCTCACCCGGCGCGGCATTCCCGTCTGCGCGCATCTGGGCCTGCTGCCGCAGTCGGTGAACCAGGTCGGCGGCTACCGGGTGCAGGGGCGCGACGACGCGGCGGCCGCGCAACTGATCGCCGACGCGCGTGCGCTGGAAGCCGCCGGCGCGGGTCTCATCGTGCTGGAGATGGTGCCCGCCGCGCTGGCCAAAACCGTGACCGAAGCCGTCGCCATCCCCACCATCGGCATCGGTGCCGGTGCCGACTGCTCCGGCCAGGTGCTGGTGTTGTACGACCTGCTGGGCCTCTACCCGCGCGCACCCCGATTCTCGAAAAATTTTCTGGCGGGCAACGACAGCGTCGATGCGGCCGTACGCGCTTACGTCACGGCGGTGAAGAACGGCAGTTTTCCCGCCGCCGAACACCGCTTCTGATGCAGCGCATCCATACCACTGTCGATCTGCGCGCCGCGCTCGCCGACGCACGCGACACCGCCTTCGTACCGACCATGGGCAATCTGCACGCCGGTCACATTTCGCTGGTCGAGCAGGCGAAGCGGCTCGGCACACCGGTGGTCGCCAGCCTCTTCGTCAACCCTTTGCAGTTCGGTGCCGGCGAGGATTTCGAACGCTACCCACGTACGCTGGACGCCGATTGCGAAAAGTTGGCGGCAGCCGGCTGCGATCTGGTGTTCGCGCCCGACGTCGCCGAGATGTATCCAGGCCCGCAGACTTACCAGGTGAAAGTGCCGGAGCATCTGGCAAATGATCTCTGCGGCGCTTTCCGGCCCGGCCATTTCGACGGCGTGGCGACCGTGGTGCTGAAGCTCTTCAACCAGGTGCAGCCGCGCGTCGCCGTATTCGGCAAGAAAGACTTTCAGCAACTGCGGGTGATTCGCGATCTGGTGCAGCAGTTCAACCTGCCGGTCACAGTCGTGGCCGGCGAGACGCTGCGAGAGCCGGATGGACTCGCGATGAGTTCGCGCAATGGCTATTTGTCGGACACCGAGCGGATGCAGGCCCCCGCCCTGCAACGCGAGCTGGCGGCGATTGTCGCAGCCATGCAGGCAGGCGAAGGGAATATCGAGGCGCTTGCCGCCGCTGCGCGACGCCATCTCAACATGGCGGGCTGGCGGGTGGACTACATTGCCGTGCGCGATGCCGACACGCTGATGCCACCCACCGCCGACAGTACGCATTGCGTCGTGCTGGGCGCGGCCTGGCTGGGCACAACACGGCTGATCGACAATCTGGATTTCGTCTTGGGCGATCCGCGCTGACGTTTTATACTATGCGGCCTTACTTATGGAGGGCAGCGTCATGCAAAGAACGATGCTCAAGTCCAAGCTGCACCGGGCAACCGTCACGCATTCCGAACTGCATTACGAAGGTTCGTGCGCGATTGACGAAGCCCTGCTGGATGCCGCGAACATCCACGAATACGAACAGATCCAGATCTACAACATCACCAATGGGGCGCGTTTCACCACCTACGCCATTCGGGCTGCGCGTGACTCCGGCATCATCTCGGTGAACGGGGCGGCGGCGCATCAGGCCAATCCCGGCGATCTGGTCATCATTGCCACTTACGCCACGTACAACGAAATCGAACTCGCACGTTACGCGCCCGAACTGGTGTATGTGGACGCAGACAACCGCATCGTTGAACAACGCCACGCCATTCCGGTGCAAGCTGCCTGAGCGGCCTGCCACCCAATAAAAAAAGGCCGGGAATCCCGGCCTTTTTTGCGTCTGCGCCCATGGGGCGCAGTCAGACACGATTACTTCTTGGCACCCGTCACTTCGATATCCACACGACGGTTCGGCGCGAGGCAGGCCTTGAGGGCATCCTTGGGCTGGTTCATGTCGCAGGTCACCACAGGTTGCGTGTCGCCCAGGCCGGCGGTGGTGAAGGTTTTGGCCTTGACGCCCTTGGACTTGAGGTAGCTCGCCACGGCGTTGGCACGCGCCAGCGACAGTTTCTTGTTGGCGGCAGCCTTGCCCATCTTGTCGGCGTGGCCGGTCACCTTGATGGTGTCGATATTGCCGAACGCCTTGGCCTTGGCGACCAGGTCGTCGAGCTTGGCGCGGCCTTCGGCGGTGAGGTCTTTCACCGACGATTTGCCGGTTTTGAACAGCGCGTCGCCACCCAGGCTCAGGGTCGAGGCGGCACCTGCCTGCACCGCAAAGGGGGCGGAGGCCGGAGCCGGAGCCGGAGTCGGAGCCGCCGCAGGGGCAGCCGGCGAAGCAGCGTAGGCGTTCGAACCCGTCATGCCGAAGGGCATGGCAAACGGCATGCCCGTGGTCGGCATGGCCGGCATGGTGGGCATGCCGCCGAACATGTTCATCATGGAGAACCAGGTGCTGGGGTCAAACACGTTGATGGGGCTGGCAACGGGGGCCGCACCCTGAACCTGCACCACCGGCTGGCTGGGGTACATGAAGGTGCCCCAGGTGCTGTTTGCGCCGCCGACCATGTTCTTGGGAATCACGCCGCCCATCATGCTGCCGTAGAGTTGCGGGTTCATGGGAGCGAACATGAGCGACATGGCGCGCGGGTCGGTCGGCGTCATCATCCATTTCATGTACAGGTTGGGGTTCATCATCTGCATGCCCATGCCCATCATCTTCGGGTCCATCGGCAGCATCGCCCAGCGCATCATCTTGCCGGGGTCGGCCATGCTGGTGGCCATCTGCGTGTACCACATGGGGTTCATCATGGCGGTGCCCCATTTCATGTAGATGCTAGGGTCGGAGAATTGCATGAAATTGCCGGTGGTGCCGGGCTGCATCATCGTCGTCATCGAACGCAGCAGGTTGCCCGGTTCCATCATCTGCACGCCCATGGCCGACACCATCGAGGGGTCGGTCATGGCGTTGGTCCAGGCGGCAAACGCGGCCGGATCCTTGAACGCGGAGGCATTCTGGGTGAAGTCGGTCATGCGGCCCACCCACTGGTCGGCAGTCTTGGGCGTGGCACCCGTTGCTGCCTGCGGCAAGGGCGCAGGATACGGCATCGGCTGGGCGGGGTAGGTCTGGGCGTGAGCCAGGCCGGCTGCGAGAGCCGCCGTCACGGCGAGGGCAAGCGATTTGATCTGCATGAAATGCTCCAGGTGGGGTCTAGGGTGAAACGCTGAAATTCGCTCAGCCAACCATATAAAGCGTATTGATCGACTGACGGCAAAAATATTAGGGTTTGATTATATAGCAAACCCCCTGCCCTTCCCGTCTGTCCTGGCCCTGTGGGGCTCGCTGGATGCGGTGCCCGTTGCCAAACCGCGACAGTACAAAAGGCCCAGATTCCTGCGAATCCGGGCCTAAAGTCTCGCAACCGGGCTCAGCGCTTGAGCTTCCAGATATCGGCGTTGTATTCCGCCATGGTGCGGTCGGTGGAAAAGAACCCCGACGACGCGGTGTTGAGGATGCTCATGCGCGTCCAGCTTGCGGTGTCCTGCCAAGCGGCGTCCACCCGCGACTGCGCTTCGACGTAGCTGGTGAAATCGGCCAGCACCATCCACGGGTCGTGCGGGCTCAGCAAGGCCCCGAGGATGGGGTCGAAGATGCCGGGCTCACAGGGATTGAAATGCCCCGAGGCGATGAGATCGATCACCTCGCGCAGCGCCGGGTCGTGATCCAGGTACGACAGCGGCTGGTAGCGCGGGCGCAGCGCCTCGACCTCTTCCGCACGCAGGCCGAAGAGGAAGAAATTCTCTTCGCCGGCGTGCTCCATGATCTCGATGTTGGCCCCGTCGTAGGTGCCGATGGTGAGCGCGCCGTTCATCATGAACTTCATGTTGCCGGTGCCCGAGGCTTCCTTGCCGGCGGTGGAGATCTGTTCCGACAGGTCAGTGGCCGGCGCGATGATTTCCATGCTCGACACCCGGTAGTTGGGCAGGAAGGCCACTTTCAACCGGCCGTCCACGTCCGGATCGTGGTTCACCACCTCGGCCACGCTGTTGATGAGCTTGATGATGCGCTTGGCCATGAAATAGCCGGGCGCGGCCTTGCCGCCGATCAGCACGCAGCGGTTGGCCCAGCCGTCGAGCCGGCCTTTCTTGATGCGGTTGTACAGATGAATGACGTGCAGCACGTTGAGCAGTTGCCGCTTGTATTCGTGGATGCGTTTCACCTGCACGTCGAACAGCGCGTCCGGATCGAAATCCACGTTGCATTCGGCTTTCACCAGCGCGGCGAGGCGCTCTTTATTGGCGCGTTTTACCGCACGCCAGTCGCTGTGGAATTTCTTGTTCTTGGCGGCGGCCAGCGGCTTGAGTTTTTCCAGCTCAGACAGATCGGCCACCCAGCCGTCGCCGATCTTGCTGGTGATGAGCGCGCTCATGCCGGGGTTGGCGTGGGCCACCCAGCGGCGCGGCGTGACGCCGTTGGTCTTGTTGTTGAACTTGTTCGGCCACAGCTGGTAAAAGTCGTGGAACAGGCCGTCTTTGAGCAGCTGCGAATGCAACGCAGCCACGCCGTTGACCGAGAAACTGCCGACGATGGCGAGCCAGGCCATGCGCACCTGCTTGCCGTGGTCTTCTTCAATGATCGACATGCGGCGTTGGCGATCCATGTCACCGGGCCATTTCATCGACACCTCGCGCAGAAAACGCGCGTTGATCTCGTAGATGATTTCCAGCGGACGCGGCAGCAGCCGTTCGAACAGCGCCACCGGCCAGCGTTCAAGCGCCTCAGGCAGCAAGGTGTGGTTGGTGTAGGCCATGCACTGCGTGGTGATCGCCCACGCAGCGTCCCACTCCATGCCTTCCAGATCGATCAGGATGCGCATCAACTCGGCCACCGCGATGGTGGGATGCGTGTCGTTCATCTGGAACACGTTGTCGGCGGCAAATTTTTTCAGATCCACGTTGCCCGCCGCGCGCCATTGCCGCAGGGCGTCCTGAAGGCTTGCCGACGCCAGGAAATATTGTTGCCGCAGCCGCAGTTCCTTGCCGTTTTCGCTGCTGTCGTTGGGGTAGAGCACCATCGAGATGTTTTCCGCCGTGTTCTTGGCGGTCACCGATTCGGTGTAGCTGCCGGCGTTGAATTCGTTCAGATCAAATTCGTCGGTGGCCGCGGCTTTCCACAGCCGCAACGTGTTGACCGCCTGATTGCGGTAGCCGGTGATCGGCATGTCGAAAGGAATCGCCAGTACGTCGTGGGTGTTCACCCAGCGCACACGCTCAACGCCGGTTTCGTCGCGATAGTGTTCGGTGCGTCCGCCAAACGGCACCCGGCGGGTGAATTCCGAGCGCTCGATTTCCCAGGGATTATCGTCACGCAGCCAGTTATCTGGCTCTTCCACCTGATAGCCGTTTTCGATGTGCTGGCGGAACATGCCGTAGTGGTAATGCAGGCCATAGCCCATCACCGGCAGGTCGAGCGTCGCGCAGCTGTCCATGAAGCAGGCGGCGAGCCGGCCAAGACCGCCGTTGCCCAGGCCTGCGTCGGGCTCTTCTTCGGCGATGGATTCCAGCGTTTGCGAAAAGCCCTGCAAGGCCGTGCGCGAGGCCGCGTCCAGCCCCAGGTTCAACACATGGTTGGACAACGCGCGACCGATCAGGAATTCCAGCGACAGGTAATACGCGCGGCGATTACCCGGCACGTCGCGGCGCGCATAGGTGTTCATCCAGTCGGTCATGATGCGGTCGCGCAGCGTCCACGCAAGCGCCTGGTAGGTATACACCGGCGGGCAGCCCTGAAAGCGGCCCAGGTGGTAGTACTGGTAGCGCTCGAAATCCTGGGTCACGCTCTGTGCGTCGCTCGACAGCGGTGTCAGCGTAGGATTTTTACAAGACTTGGGGGGGTTCTTGGACGGCATGGTGAAGCTCCCTGTGCGTGTTATCAAACTTGCTTAGATGGAATACAGCGATAGGTAGTGGCCGGCGCTGTCGTGCCAGTCGAACGAACGTGCCATGCCCGCCTGCTGCACACGCCGCCACACGGCGGGCTGGCGAAAGGTGTCGAGGGCACGGTTCACGGCGTCGATGAAGGCCTCGACGGTGGGCGTGTCGAACACAAAGCCGTTGGCGGTGGCGTCGGCGAGCGTGATGTCATTGGTGTCGATCACGGTATCGGCGAGCCCGCCGGTCTTGAACACCACGGGCGGCGTGCCATAGCGCAGGCTGTACATCTGGTTGAGCCCACAAGGCTCAAAACGCGACGGCATGAGGAAAATATCCGCACCGGCCTCGATGGCGTGGGCAAGCGGCTCGTCGTAGCCGATCTCGACGAATACCCGGGTGGGGTGTTGTTTCGCCAGCCGCGCGAATTTCTGCTCGTACGCCGTCTGCCCACTGCCCAGAAAAACAAAACGTGCGTCAGTCTCTTCGAGTAGAACCGGCAGTGCCGCGAGCACCCAGTCAATGCCCTTCTGTTCGACCAGACGGCCGACCAGACCGATCAGTGGTGCCTGTAAGGTGTCGTCATCGACCGCTTCGAGAAAGCGTCCGAGCAGAGCCTGTTTGTTGCGGCGCTTGCCGGGATTGATGCGGGCCATCGAATAGTGCGCGGGCAGAAAGCCGTCGGTGGACGGGTTCCAGATCGAAGTGTCGATGCCGTTGAGAATGCCGTGCAGTTTGTACTGCCGTGATTGCAGCAGGCCATCGAGACCGTAGCCGTACTCGGGGGTGCAGATTTCCTGCGCATAGGTCGGCGACACGGTGGTCACGGCATCGGCGTAGACGATGCCCGCCTTCAGCATGGAAAAGCCGCCGTGAAACTCTGCGCCTTCCGCCGACCACCAGTGGCTGGGCAGTTGCAGGCGCACGAAATCGCCGTGCGAATAATAGCCGCCATACGCGAGGTTATGGATGGTGAACACGGTTTTCGGCCGTTTCGGCACGTCGGCCAGAAAGGCCGCGACGAGTCCGGTCTGCCAGTCATGCGCATGCACCACCTGCGGCTGCCAGTCGAGTTCCAGCGCGTCCTGCGCGAGCAAGGCCGCCACCCGCGCAAACACCGCAAAGCGCTCGGCGTTATCTGGCCAGTCCTGCCCGCTGGCATTGACGTAGGGATTGCCGGCGCGGTCGAACAGCGGCGGGCAATCGACGATCCACAGCGGAAAGCCGAAATCCGGATGCCGGGTTTCGAGGATGCGCGCCGACACGATGCCTTCGGCCCCGCGCACGTCGAGCCAGCCCAGGATGCGCACCTGCTCAAGCTGGCGCAGCAGCGCACGGTAGCCCGGCAACAACAGACGGATATCGGCCCCGCGCGCAGCCAGCGCGTGCGGCAGGCTGTAGGCCACGTCGCCCAGGCCGCCGGTTTTCACCAGGGGGTAGGCCTCGCTGGCCACAAACAGGATTTTCATTGCTCCGCGTTTCATTATTTTGGTGAGGAATCAGGGGTAAATCGTCAGGGCCCGCTTCAGCCTGCGCAAGGTTTCAGGAATATCGCGCCCAAAGGCGGCAAGGTCACTTCGATCGACTGCTCGAAATCCATCCAGGGCAGCGGCTCAGGGCGAAGGGGTTTGCCGTTGCCAAGGTTGCTGCCGCCGTAATACACAGAATCGGTGTTGAGGATTTCGCACCAGGCCGCATCGAGCGGCACCCCGATGCGGTAGCCGCGACGCGGCACCGGGGTGAAGTTGAACAGCGCGACAACAGGTGGCGCGTGCTCGCCGCCCTGGCGCACGAAGCTCAGCACCGACTGATCGGCATCATGGCAATCAATCCAGCGGAAGCCGCGCGGGTCGTGGTCGTATGCGTGCAGCGCGGGTTCGTTGACGTACAGCCGGTTGAGGTCGCGCACCAGCGCGCGGATACCGTCGTGCGCGGGGAAGGTGGTGAGCACCCAGTCGAGCTGGCCAGCTTCCTTCCATTCATTCCACTGGCCGAATTCACTACCCATGAACAGCAGTTTTTTTCCGGGGTGCGCGTACTGCCAGGCGTAGAAGGCGCGCAGGTTGGCAAAGCGCTGCCACACATCACCCGGCATTTTGTCGAGCAGGCTTTTTTTCATGTGCACGACTTCGTCGTGCGACAGCGGTAGCACGAAATTTTCCGTCCACGCATACATCTGGCTGAAAGTGAGCTGGTTGTGCTGGAACTTGCGGTAGACCGGATCTTTTTCGATGTAACTCAGGCTGTCGTTCATCCAGCCCATGTTCCATTTCATCGAGAAGCCCAGCCCGCCGAGCTCGACCGGGCGCGACACCGCCGGCCAGGCGGTCGATTCCTCGGCGATGGTGAGCACCCCCGGGAAGCGGCCGTGCACTTCGGTGTTCATCTCGCGCAGGAAATGAATCGCCTCGATATTCTCGCGCCCACCATACTGGTTGGGCAGCCATTCGCCGTGCTTGCGCGAGTAATCCAGATACAGCATCGAGGCGACGGCATCGACGCGCAGCCCGTCGATATGAAATTCCTCGATCCAGTACAGCGCGTTGGCCACCAGAAAATTGCGCACTTCATTGCGGCCAAAGTTGAAGATCAGCGTGCCCCAGTCCTGGTGTTCGCCCCGGCGCGGATCTTCGTGTTCGTACACTGCGTCACCGGTAAAGCGCGCCAGCGCCCAGTCGTCCTTGGGAAAGTGCGCCGGCACCCAGTCGAGCAGCACGCCGATGCCGGCCTGGTGGCAGGCATCGATAAAGGCGCGAAAATCGTCCGGCGTGCCAAAACGCGCGGTCGGCGCGTAGTAGCCGGAAATCTGGTAGCCCCACGACGCATCGAGCGGATGCTCGGCCACCGGCAGCAGTTCGATATGGGTATAGCCGAGGTCGCGCACGTAGGGAATCAGTTCGGCGGCCAGTTCCTGCCAGTTGTAAAAGCGGCCGTCCTCGTGACGTCGCCACGAACCGGCATGGAGTTCGTAGATCGACACCGGCCGGTGCTGCCAGTCGAAACCGGCACGCGCGGCCAGCCAGTCCTGGTCGTGCCAGGCATAGGGCGTGTTGTCGTCGATGATGCGGCTGGTGGTTTCCGGGCGCAGAAACATCTGCCGCGCGTAGGGGTCGGTCTTTTTGGTGAGCTGACCTTGGTTGCCCAGGATTTCAAACTTGTAGGCACTGCCCGGCGCGATGTCCGGGATGAAGAGCTCCCACACCCCCGAGGCACCCCGGCAACGCATGGGATGACGTCGTCCGTCCCAGTCGTTGAACTCTCCCACCACGCTGACGCGCTGCACGGCCGGAGCCCACACGGCAAAGCGGCAACCCGCTACGCCGTCGAGCACGGTGAGGTGCGCGCCGAGTATTTTCCAGAGGTTGAAATGCCGACCTTCGCCAAAAAGATGCAGGTCGACCTCGCCGATCTGCGCGTCGAAAGTATAGGCGCAGCGCCCGCTGTGCCACTGGCCTGCGCGCTTGTCCTGCCATTTGAGCGGGGGGTGGGCTTCGGTGTGCCGGCCTGCCGGCAGCGTCAGCTCGAAGCAGTCGGTTCCGGCCACGCGGTTCATCCGCTGGCCGGCCATGTCGATGGCCTCGGCCTGGGGCATGAACACCCTCACCACGGTCGTACCGTCGGCTTGCGGGTGCATGCCCAATACCTCGAAGGGATCGTGGTGCGTGCCGGTCTGCACCCGCATGATGGGGGCGCTGATGGCGGGCAGGCCCGCCGCCGGCGGACGTTTGAGGGAGGCATTCACAGCAGGGGCGTCTTCCATCGATGGGCTTTCTGTAGTTTTTCCAGCAAATCCGGTGCCAGCTCGGGCGACAGCTCGGCCCAGTCAAAGCGCCAGGTCCAGTTTCCCCGGTCGGTACCGGGAATGTTCATGCGGGCCGCACTGCCCAACCCCAGCAGATCCTGTAGCGGCAGCATCGCCAGCGCGGCGGGGCTATCCAGCACCGTGTCGATCATCGTCGGCAGCATGTCCGCCGCCTCGTTCACGCCCAGCTGGTGCATGGCGGTGCGGCGTGCGTCCTCGCTCAATGCAGCCCACCAGCCGGCGGTGGTGTCATTGTCGTGGGTGCCGGTATAAAACACCGTGGCCGGCGTGACGTTCTGCGGCTTGTGCGGATTATCAGCGTGATCGTCGAAGGAAAATTGCAGCACGGCCATGCCGGGCAGGCCGAATTTCTCCTTCAGCGCCACCACATCCGGAGTGATGACGCCAAGGTCTTCCGCCACCAGCGGCAAGCGGCCGAGCGCGTCGATGAGGGCCTGCAACAGGGCGTCGCCCGGCGTGGCAACCCACTCGCCCCGGATGGCGGTCGGTTCGCTGGCGGGTATCGACCAGGCAGCCGAGAGCCCGCGAAAATGATCGATGCGCACCAGGTCGAACCATTCGAAATGCGCGGCCAGCCGCTGCCGCCACCAAAGAAAACCATCGGCCTGCATGGCCGCCCAGTTGTAGTGCGGGTTGCCCCAGCGCTGGCCGGTTTCGGAAAAATAATCGGGCGGCACCCCGGTCACCACGGTGGGTTCGCCGGTTTCATCGAGCAGAAACAGCTCGCGATGCGCCCATACGTCGGCACTGTCGTGCGCCACGAATATCGGCATGTCGCCAAAGAGCTGGATACCGCGTGCGCGCGCGTCGGCACGCACGGCGCGGCCCTGCATGGCAATCTGGTACTGCCGGTGCCGGATGGCTCCGAGCTGCTCGGCGTGATCCCGCGCAAATGCGGCCAGCGCCGCCGGCTCGCGGTCGCGCAGCGGGACGGGCCAATGGGTCCAGCCGGCCCCGTTCTGTTGCGCTTTGACCGCCATGAAGAGGGCAAAGTCGTCGAGCCAGTGTGCCTGCTCCCGGCACCAGTCGGCGTAGCCGCTGTCATCAACCGCCTCGGCGGCGAACAAGGCCGGGTTCACGGCAAACGCCGAGGCGCACTGGTAGGGCGACAAGCCCGTCAGCGGCAGGCCGAGCGGCAGCATCTGCCACACGCTGATGCCGGCGGCCTCCAGAAACCCAAGCCAGCGCGGCGCATCCGCGAACGTGCCCGAGGGCAGCGAGGTGGGATGCAGCAGGATGCCGGCGCGGCGGGTGGCGAGATTCATCCGGCGTTTCTGCGCATGGTGCCGGCGTTTTCTGCCCAGCCGCCGCCCTGCGACAGCGGCACGTCGAGCAACGCCGGCGGTGCCACGCCGATGAGGCGGTACAACTCGCGCAGTTGCGTGCGATACAGGGTCTCGAAATCAGACACGCTGCCGGCCGGGTTGTAGTCGCCAAACCACCAGAACCAGTCGGAGCCTTCGCAGACCGCGAGCTGATGCACGGCGGATTCGCGCTGCCCGGCGGTCAGCCGGCCCGACGCCATCACCGTATCGAATGCCGTCTTGGCGGCGACGAGGTAATCCCAGCCCCGGTTTTTGTCGTCGGAACCGATCCAGGTGGAAAAGCTGCCGTAGACCCAACTGCCGGCGGCCAGGCGTTTCAGCGGCCGGGCCGGCGCGTGGGCAGCCTGCTCGGCAAAGGTGCCGGGCTGGATGAGAGTGCGGCTCGACATCGCAGCGTACAGCGCGTCAAGAAAATGGTGGCCGTTGTCCGGGTAATACTCCCAGGCATTTTCCCCGTCGAGGATCACCGAGACGACGTGCTTGCCGGCCTGGTTACCAAAAAAGCCGGCGATGTTTTCCAGGTGCTGGACAAAATCACCTGCCGCATCGTCGGCGTGCCAGTCGCTGTACTTGAAACCGATGAGATCCGACAAGCCATCGTCGCGAAAAAACACCCGGGTGTTGTAGCCGTCGATTTTTGCCGGCGAAAAGAGGCCGCGTTTGGCGTGCACGTCGTCGTCCTTGCAGCCGGATTTGGCACAGCTGCCGCGCCACACGCCTTCGCCGGTGGCGGTCCAGGCAAAGCCGAATTCGTCGAGCATGGCGAGCGCATCCTCGGACACCCCGCCTTCGGACAGCCACACGCCCGCCGGCTTCATGCCGAAGTAACGCTGGAACACCTCGACGCCGTGCGTCAAGTGCCAGCGTGAGCGATCGGGCCCGCCGGGGTAAGTCGGTGACAGCGGTGCGGGGGCGTCCGGCTGGGCATCGCGCATGTTCGAAAAATCGTTGAGCAGCGGCACGATGGGGTGACAGTAAGGCGTCATCGACAGCTCGACCTGGCCGCGCTCGGCCAGCGCGCGGTAGCGCGGAATCAGCCCGGCCATGCAGTGCTGCATCAGGTGCAACAGCTCGTGGCGGTCGGCGGCGCTGTAATCCTTTTCCTGCGCCATGAGCCGCTTCACCAGCGGCAGGCTCCGCAGTGAATGTCCCAGCCAGGCGAGGTGATACCAGGTCAGCAGGTCGAGAAAATACTGCTCGGAGAGGTAGCGCAGATGCTCTTCCAGACCGGCGCTGCCCACGCCCGCGTTGTCGGTGGCCCCGATCATGCGCAGCAGCCGGTGGAACGCGGGGTAAGGATGAATCATGCGCGGCGCGTGGCAGCGCTGGCAGTCCTGCACGATGCGCAAGCGGCTGGTCACATCGGACGGAATGCGTTCGATACCGGCGAGCAGGTTGAGCATGTGATCTTGCGTGGGCTTGCCCAGGCGCAGCAGGCCATCCATCTGCTGCGCGTAATCATCCAGTTGCTCCAGCAGCACGGGGGCAAAGTTCACCACCGCGCGCATGGCCGGATAACGCTCCAGATGCGCCGCCATGTCGCTATAGTCCTTGATGCCGTGCAGATACACCCAGGGCAGGTGATACGCGCCCTTGAGGCCTTCGCGGTAATACGGCTGGTGCATGTGCCAGCACAGCACCACGTTGAGTGCGGTCGGATTGGGGGCGTCAGCCGTCATAGTCGTTGTGGAGCCTCGCGTAAAGGTTTTGTCCGAGCATCGCCGGCGTCACCAGCACGATGCCTTCGGCCGTGACATGAAAACGCTTGGCGTCTTCTTCCGGGTTTTCGCCGATCACCGTGCCGTCCTCTATCACGCAGCCCTTGTCGATGATGGCGCGGGTAATGCGGCAATCGCTGCCGATACTCACCTTGGGCAGAATCACGCTGTCCTTGATGAGCGTGCGCTGCTCCACCGTGGTGGCAAAGAACAACACCGATCGCTTGATGCGCCCGCCCGACAGGATGCAGCCGCCGGCAATCAGCGAATCGATGGCTTCGCCGCGCCGGCCGTCGTCATCAAAGATGAACTTGGCGGGCGGGTATTGCGGCTGGTAGGTCCAGATCGGCCAGTCGCGGTTGTAGAGATTGAGTTCGGGCTCCACCGAGCACAATTCCATGTTGGTCTGCCAATAGGAGTACAGCGTACCCACGTCGCGCCAGTACGCCGGCAGGCCTTCGCGGTTGCGGAACGGGAACGCCATGGCACGTGCCTCGGCGATGTTGGCCGGGATGATGTCCTTGCCGAAGTCATGCGACGAACCCGACTTGCCGGCATCCTCGATCAGCGTCTTGTAGAGAAAGTCTTTCGAGAAAATGTAGATGCCCATCGACGCCAGGGCCACGCCCGGCTTGCCGGGAATGCAATCAGGGTTGGCCGGTTTTTCGGTGAACCGGGTGATACGCATGGTTTCGTCGACCGACATCACGCCGAATCCCGTGGCCTCTGCCGCAGGCACTTCGATGGCACCCACGGTGAAATCGGCCCCGGTCTGCACGTGGTGCAGCAGCATTTCCGAGTAGTCCATGGTGTAGACGTGGTCGCCACCCAGCACCAGCACGTATTCCGGGTGATGGCGCTGCATGATGTCGATATTCTGGAACAGCGCGTCGGCGGTGCCCTGGTACCACTCCTTTTTCTGCGTGCGCTGCTGCGCCGGCAGGATTTCCACGAATTCGCCAATCTCGGCGCGCATGAACCCCCAGGCGCGTTGCAGGTGCCGGATCAACGAATGCGATTTGTACTGCGTCAGCACGCCGATGCGGCGGATGCCCGAGTTGACACAGTTCGATAGCGGAAAATCGATGATGCGGTACTTGCCCCCGATGGGTACGGCAGGCTTGGCGCGCCACGCGGTCAAATCCTTGAGGCGCGAACCTTCGCCGCCAGCCAGCACCAGCGCCAGCGTTCTGCGGGTGAGGTCAGTCACCATCTTGGGTTCGGTGTAATAGCGATAAAGCCGCGCCTGTTCTTCTTTCGATAGGGTCATGTCCCACTCCTCGTCACTGCGGTATTGGAATTGATTGCTTGATATGGTGGCCGGGTTCGCGCCAGTTCGACAGCGCCCTGCACCCCCAGCCGGGCACAGGTAATCAGGTGAATCGGTGTGCGCTCGACGACACCGCGCATCCGGCCCTTGTCGAGCGCCGCCCGCATGAAACGGGGGCCGCGCAGGCGATCGACCAGATGCGTCGCCACCCCGCCGCCGATATACAGGCCGCCAAAGGGCTGATACAGCAGCGCCACGTTGCCCACCCAGGCTCCGTAGAGGCCAATGAAGAGATCGAGCGTGGCCGCAGCCACGGCGTCGCCCGCACTGGCACGCTCGCTGAGGCTTGCACCATCGACAGGCGAATCCGGCAACGGCATGTCGTGTTCGCTGCACTGGAAACGGTACAGCGCATCAAAGGCCGAACCCGACACTACGCGTTCCCACGACACATGGCCGTGCACGCTGCGCAATTGATCGAGCAAGCGCCCTTGCGCGGCATCGGCCGGCGCAAAATCGGCGTGGCCGGCTTCGCTGGCGTGACTCGTGTAATGCGCGTCGGCATCCGCCGTCATGAACGCCAGCCCCAGACCGGTGCCCGCGCCGGTGATGGCGCGTACGCCGCCAGCCTGTGCAGGCGCGGCATTCAGCGTAATCACGTCGCCTGCGCCCAACGTGGCCACGCCAGCGGCCTGCGCCTGAAAATCGTTGACGAAGCGCACGCGGGCAATACCGAGCGCAGCCCCGAGTGCAGCGGTGTCCAGCGTCCAGTCGAGATTGGTGAGGGTGACGCGCGTAACGTCGAGCGGGCCCGGCAGGGCCAGCGTGAGCGTATCGGGTTGATGCGGCTGGGCCGCGTCGTCGATGAAACGACGGAGCAGGGCTGCGCCCGAATCGAAATCCGCGCTGCGATAGACCTTTTCGAAACAAGGGATCGTCGCCCCGTCCCGCATCCAGACCAGCCAGCTTTTGGTGCCCCCGATATCGCCCGCGATCAGCTCCATATCCGAACTATAAGTCAGCGCACCGCTTGCGGCTGACTTAGTCTGCGGTAGTAGTTGATGAGCGCATTGGTCGAGGCGTCGTGACTCTCCACCGGCGCGTCGGCATGCAGTTCCGGCAGGATGCGGCTGGCGAGCTGTTTGCCGAGTTCCACCCCCCACTGGTCGTAGGAATCGAGATTCCAGATCACCCCCTGCACGAAAATCTTGTGCTCGTAGAGCGCAATCAACATACCCAGCGCGCGCGGCGTGAGTTTTTTCAGCAGCAGCGCGTTGGAGGGGTGGTTGCCGTCGAACACCTTGTGCGGCGACGCCTGCCCGGTCTGCACGCGGGTTTCCTCCAGCGTGCGGCCGCGCATCAGCGCCTCGGTCTGCGCCAGGAAATTGGCGATGAGGATGTCGTGGTGCGCCTGCATGTCGGGCGTGTGCGGCTCCATCGACACAATGAAATCCGCCGGAATCAGCCGCGTGCCCTGGTGCAGCAGCTGGTAGAACGCATGCTGGCCGTTGATCCCGGTAGCCCCCCAGATGATCTGCCCGGTGGCGTAGTCCACCGTCTTGCCGTCACGGTCGACCGACTTGCCGTTGGACTCCATGTCGGCCTGTTCCAGATATGCCGGCAGGCTGCGCAGATAATGGTCGTAGGGCAGGATCGCCTGCGATTCCGCGCCGAAGAAATTGTTGTACCAGACGCCCAGCAGGGCCAGGATCACCGGCATGTTCTCGCCCAGCGGTGCCGTGCGGAAGTGCGTGTCCATTTCGTGCGCGCCTTCCAGCAACTCGACAAAGCGCTCGGCCCCCACCGCCAGCACGATAGACAGACCGATCGCCGACCACAGCGAATACCGCCCGCCGACCCAGTCCCAGAATTCGAACATATTGGCGGGGTCGATGCCGAAACCCACCACCGCGTCGCGGTTGGTCGACACCGCCACAAAGTGTTTCGCAATGTGCTTTTCTGCCTGCGACTGCGCCAGGAACCAGTCGCGCGCATAGTGCGCGTTGGTCATCGTTTCCTGCGTGGTAAAGGTTTTGGACGACACCACGAACAGCGTCGTCTCCGGGTTCAGCGCCTCCAGCGCCTCCTTCACGTGCGCGCCGTCCACGTTGGAAATGAAATGCACCTTCAGGCGAGGATGCCGGTAGGGCTTCAGCGCCTGATACACCATCTGCGGCCCCAGATCCGAGCCGCCGATGCCGATGTTCACCACGTCGGTGATGCGCTCACCCGTGTACCCGCGCCAGTCGCCGCTGCGTACGCGCTCGGCAAACGCGCCCATGCTCGCGATTACCGCGTTGATCTTGGGCATCACGTCTTCGCCGTCCACCAGAACCGGCGCATTGCTGCGGTTGCGCAGCGCCGTGTGCAGCACCGCACGGTTTTCCGTGTGGTTGATCTTGTCCCCCGCGAACATGCGCTCCCGCCAGCCGGCCAAGTTGGCCTCTTCGGCCATTTGCACCAGCAGCTTCATGGTCTGGTCGGTCACACGGTTCTTCGAATAATCCAGCAGCAGCTCGCCCACCTGAACCGAAAATCGCTCGAAGCGCGACGGGTCTGCATCGAACAGCGTGCGCATATGCAGCGCCGCCATCTCCGCCTGATGCGCCCGCAGACTCTGGCAAACCGGACGGTGCAACGGGCCTTCGTCCATGGTGTCGCGTATTGCCTGAACTGCCGACATCGTCATCTCCTGTCTGTTGGACGGGCGTCGCCGTCCTATAAGAGGCACAAAGCAACGGCTATGCCATTTTTGCCGTGCATTGTTTAACTATAGGAAAAACCTGTGTTTTGCTGATGACAGAAACCGATTCAGTTCGAGCCGTGTTGAATTTGGGGCGTATAAGCCCCGGCACAGCGGGCGAAATGCACCCGAAAGGTGCAAAACACCAAAGCGGTGCACATCGCGCACCGGCGAATGATTCCAAGCAGTTGTAAGTGGTGCCCAGGGGGGGACTCGAACCCCCACACCTTGCGGCGGCGGATTTTGAATCCGCTGCGTCTACCGATTCCGCCACCTGGGCTACAGAGGCCGGACGCGAACGCGCCGGCTGGCAAGCGGCGCATTATGGCCCAAGCCACCGGGCGCGGGCAAGGCGACCGCTATAATCGCGCCCCATGCGTGTTGCCGACTTTGATTTCGATCTACCCCCTGAACTGATCGCCCAGTTTCCGCCGGAGCTACGTGGCGCGAGCCGGCTACTGCACGTGGCGGGCGCAAATCTCGCCGACCGCCGTTTTGCCGATCTGCCGACGTTGCTTGCTCCCGGTGACCTGCTGGTGCTGAACGACACCCGCGTCATCAAGGCGCGGCTTTTCGGCGTCAAGGACACGGGCGGCCGGGTCGAGCTGCTGATCGAGCGCGTGACCGGCGAATCCGAGGCGCTCGCCTTCATCCGCGCGAGCAAGTCGCCCAAGCCCGGCACACGGATCGATCTGGCCGAAGGCGTGTCGGTGACGGTGCTGGAAAAACAGGCCGACCTCTATCGCTGCGACTTTTCCGCGCCGGTGCTGGCTGTGCTCGACGCGCAGGGCGCCCTGCCGCTGCCGCCCTACATTGAGCGCGCTGCCGGGGCCGACGACGACGCGCGCTATCAAACCGTGTACGCGCGCGAGCCGGGCGCGGTGGCCGCACCCACCGCCGGGCTGCATTTCGACGACGCGATGCTGGCCACGCTGGCGGCTGCCGGCGTGAACACCGCGAGGGTGACGCTGCACGTCGGCGCGGGCACGTTTCAGCCGGTGCGGGTGGAGGACGTGGCCGAGCACACAATGCACAGCGAGCGCTACACCATCCCGGCGGAGACGGCGGCAGCCGTGGCCGCAACCCGCGCGGCAGGCGGCCGCGTCGTCGCAGTCGGCACCACCAGCCTGCGGGCGCTGGAGGCCGCGTCGCAGTCCGGCGAACTGGTCGCCGGTGCCGGTGAAACCGACATCTTCATCACCCCCGGCTACCGCTTCCGCACAGTAGACGCGCTCATCACCAACTTCCATCTGCCCAAATCCACGCTGCTGATGCTGGTGTCGGCGTTCGCCGGATTCGACAGCATCCGCGCCGCCTATGCCCACGCAATCCGCGAGCGTTACCGCTTCTTCAGTTACGGCGACGCGATGTTTCTGGAAAAAACCACCCCATGAAATTCGATTTGATCGCCACCGACGGCGCGGCCCGTCGGGGTCGCCTCACCCTCGCGCACGGCACGGTGGAAACGCCGGCCTTCATGCCGGTGGGCACTTATGGCACGGTCAAGGCAATGGCCCCCGCCGAAGTGGCGGCGCTGGGCGCGGAAATCGTGCTCGGCAACACCTTTCATCTGTGGCTGCGCCCCGGCCTTGAAGTCATCGAGCAATTCGGTGGCCTGCATCAATTCATGCGCTGGGATCGCCCCCTCCTCACCGACTCGGGCGGGTTTCAGGTGTTCAGCCTCGACAAGCTCAGGAAAATCACCGAAGACGGCGTGAAGTTTTCCTCGCCGGTGAACGGCGACAAGCTCTTTCTCACGCCGGAAACCTCGATGCAGATCCAGCGCGTGCTCAATTCCGACATCGTGATGATCTTCGACGAATGCACGCCCTACCCGGCCAGCGAACCGCAGGCGGCCGATTCGATGCGCCTCAGCTTGCGCTGGGCCGCGCGCTCCAAAGCGGCGCACGCGGACAACCCGAACGCGCTCTACGGCATTGTTCAGGGCGGCATGTTCGAGCACCTGCGCGACGTGTCGGCGCGCGAGCTCATCGCCATGGACTTCGACGGCTACGCCATCGGCGGGCTATCGGTAGGCGAACCCAAGGACGACATGGCGCGCATCCTCGCCCACACCGCGCCGCAGCTCCCCCTCCACAAGCCGCGCTACCTGATGGGCGTGGGCACGCCGAAAGATCTGGTGTTTGCGGTCGGCCACGGCATCGACCAGTTTGACTGCGTGCTGCCGACGCGCAACGCCCGCCACGGCATTCTTTTCACCCGGCATGGCGAGATGCGGATCAAGAACGCCCGCTGGAAACTGGACACTGCGCCCATCGACCCAGAATGCGGCTGCGCCGCCTGCGCCGGCGGCTTTTCGCGCGCCTACCTGCATCACTTGCACCGCGCCGGCGAAATGCTCGGCGCGCGGCTGATGACGACGCACAACCTCTTTTACTACCAAGAGCTCATGGCCGGGATGCGCGCGGCGATTGCCGAAGGCCGCTTTGCCGACTTCGCCGCCCGCTTTCACGAGGCGCAGGCACGCGGGTGGTAGAATCGAACGGTTTTCAATAGTTTTTTGTTTCCGGAGTTTTCTGCATGATTTCCCTCGCCCACGCCCAGGCCGCCGCGCCCGCCGCCACCCCCGGCATCGCCGATTTCCTGCCGCTCATCATCATCTTCATCCTGTTCTGGTTCATGCTCATCCGCCCGCAGATGAAGCGCGCCAAGGAACAGAAAAAAATGCTGGGCGAGCTGACCAAGGGTGACGAAGTCGTCACCGCCAGCGGCCAGGTTGGCAAGATCGCCAAGCTGGGCGAACAGTACGCCTCGCTGGAAATCGCCGACGGCGTGATCACCCACGTGCAGAAATCCTCCATCCAGACCCTGCTGCCCAAAGGCACGATCAAGAGTCTCTAGCGACCAGGGTTCAGGCACCGGGGAAACCCCGCCTCGACGCTCCCCTCCCCAGACTCTGCATCCTCGCCCTAATCCTTGACGACAATGAACCGCTACCCGCTCTGGAAATACGCGCTCATCGGCCTTACGCTGCTGGTTGCGTTTATCTTCACCCTGCCCAACTTTTTTGGCGAGTCGCCTGCGGTTCAACTCTCGCCGGCGCGCGCGTCCGAACAGGCTGACACCGCCCTGCTGGGGCGCGCCGAATCAGCGCTGAAATCCGCCGGGCTGGCCTACACCGGGGCGGAACTGTCGGGCAATTCGGTCAAGGTGCGCTTTGCCAGCACCGACGAGCAGATCAAGGCCCGCGACGTGTTGCAGGGCGCACTCGGCGAGAACTATACGGTTGCACTCAACCTGGTGTCGGCGTCACCCCACTGGCTCACGTCGATGGGCGCGCTGCCCATGTATCTGGGCCTCGACCTGCGCGGCGGCGTACATTTCCTGCTGGAAGTGGACATGAATGCGGCACTGGACAAGGCAGCCATCCGTTATCAGGGGGATTTCCGAACCGAACTGCGCAACGACAAGATCCGCTACGGCCGCATCAGCCGTGAAGGCAATGCCGTGGTGGTGCATTTTTCCACGCGCGACCAGCGCGACGCAGCGGCCGAAAAGCTGGCCAGCGTCTACTCCGATCTTGTCTATACCCCGGACGATCTGGCTGACGGTTTCACCCTTACCGCCCGCCTCAAACCCGAGGCAATCAAGCAGGTCGAGGCCTTTGCTCTGCAACAAAACCTCACCACGCTCCGCAACCGCGTCAACGAACTCGGCGTGGCCGAGCCCGTCATCCAGCAGCAGGGGGCAAACCGCATCGTGGTGCAGTTGCCCGGCGTGCAGGACACGGCCAAGGCCAAAGACATTCTGGGCCGCACCGCCACGCTGGAAATCCGCATGGTCGACGAACAGGCCGACCCCACGCAGCTGAGCCAGGGCCAGGCCCCCTTCGGCGACGATATCGTGCCCAGCCGCGAAGGTTTCCCGATTGCCGTGAAAAAGGACGTGATGCTCACCGGCGATTCGATCACCGATGCCTCGCCCGGTTTCGATAACACCAGCGGTCAGGCCGCTGTACATATCAATCTCGACGGCAAGGGCGCACGCATCTTCAAGGAAGTCACGCGCGAAAACGTCGGCAAGCGCATGGCCATCCTGCTGATCGAAAAAGGCAAGGCAGAGGCGATCACCGCCCCGGTGATCCGCGAGGAAATCGGCGGCGGTCGTGTGCAGATCACCGGCATGACCAACGCCCAGGAAGCGTCCGACGTGGCGCTGCTGCTGCGTGCCGGCGCACTGGCCGCACCGATGACCATCATCGAGGAACGCACCGTCGGCCCGAGCATGGGCGCGGAAAACATCGAGAAGGGCTTCCACTCCAACATCTGGGGCTTTATGGCGGTAGTCGCTTTCATGACGCTCTACTACCGCGTGTTCGGCCTGTTTTCTTCCGTGGCGCTGGCCGTCAACGGCTTTTTCCTGATTGCGTTGCTGTCGATGATCCAGGCCACGCTCACCCTGCCCGGCATGGCGGCCATTGCGCTCACCCTCGGCATGGCCATCGACGCCAACGTACTCATCAACGAGCGCATCCGCGAAGAACTGCGCAATGGGGCCACCCCGCAGGCGGCCATCCACGCCGGCTACGACCGCGCGTGGGGCACCATTCTCGACTCCAACCTCACCACACTCATCGCCGGCGTTGCGCTGTTCTGGCTCGGTTCCGGCCCGGTGCGCGGGTTTGCCGTGGTGTTGTGTCTGGGCATTCTCACCTCCATGTTCAGCGCCGTCACCGTCTCGCGCGCCATGGTCAACCTCACCTACGGCCGCCGCGCACGGCTGTCCAAGGTTTCGATTTAAGGCTCCGCCATGCTGGAATTCTTCCCGTTCAAGAAAACCATCCCCTTCATGAGCTGGGGGAAGGCGACGACACTCATTTCGCTCGTCACCTTCCTCTTCTCGGTGTGGGCGCTGTGGGACCGCGGCCTGAACCTGGGCGTGGACTTTACCGGCGGCACGCTGATCGAAGTGCGCACCGAACAGGCGGCTGACCTCAACCGCATTCGCAGCACGCTGGAAAAAACCGGCCTGCCAGAAATCTCGGTGCAGAACTTTGGCAGCAGCCGCGACGTACTGATTCGCCTGCCCGCCAAGGCCGGTGCCAGCGCCGCCCAAACCAGCAATACCGTGATGACCGCCCTGCAGGCCGACGACCCGAAGATCACCCTGCAGAAAGTCGATTTCGTCGGCCCGGCGGTCGGCAAAGAACTCTATGATTCGGGTGCGCTGGCCCTGCTGGTCGTGGCCTTCGGCATCATGGCGTATCTGGCGATCCGCTTCGAATGGCGCTTTGCCGTGGCCGGCATGTTGGCCAACATGCACGACATCGTCATCATCCTGGGTGTGTTCGCCTTCTTCCAGTGGGAATTCACTCTCACCGTGCTGGCCGGCGTGCTGGCCATTCTGGGTTATTCGGTGAACGAATCGGTGGTGGTGTTCGACCGCATCCGCGAAAACATCCGCAAGATGCGCGGTGCCACCATCCCCCACATCATCGACGACGCCATCACCCGCACCATGAGCCGCACCATCATCACCCACGGCTCCACCCAGATCATGGTGCTGTCGATGCTGTTCTTTGGCGGCGAAGCGCTGCACAACTTTGCGCTGGCGCTCACCATCGGCATCCTGTTCGGCATCTATTCCTCGGTGCTCGTTGCTTCGCCCCTCCTTCTGATGCTGGGGGTCAAGCGCGAACACTTCATCAAGCCGGTGGAGAAAAAGGAAGAAGCGGTGGTTTGAGGCTCCGGCTCACCGCCCCTGACTAAACGCGATCCCTACCCTTAGCGAATATGCACGCAATCATCGACTGGATCGTCCAGACAGTAGGCGACCTCGGCTACGCCGGCATCTTTTTCATGATGTTCCTGGAATCCAGCTTTTTCCCCTTCCCCAGCGAGGTGGTGATGATTCCGGCCGGCTACCTGGCCTTCAAGGGCGAAATGAATCTGGTGCTGGCCATCTTCGTGGGCATCCTCGGCAGCCTGGCCGGCGCACTTTTCAATTATTGGCTGGCACTCAAACTCGGCCGCCCCTTCATCCTGCGCTACGGCAAATACGTGCTGTTCAAGGAACACAGCCTGCAACGCATGGAAGGTTTCTTCGCCCGGCACGGCCACATTTCCACCTTCACCGGCCGCCTCATCCCCGCCGTGCGGCAATACATTTCCCTGCCCGCCGGCCTGGCCCGCATGAACCTCGCCGTGTTCAGCTTCTACACCAGCCTGGGTGCGGGCATCTGGGTCACTATCCTCGCCGTGCTCGGCTACACCCTCGGGCACAACGAAGCCGCCATCCGCGACAACCTTCACCTCATCACCCTGATTACACTCGGCGCTGTCGCTGTCATCGTGCTGCTCTACGTGCGGCTCAAACTCAAGAAAAAAATCATTCGCTGAGCTTCGTGCATAGCGCTGACTGATTCCCACCGTGTTCGCATTCGCCTTCCTGTGGGGCCTGGCCGAAGCGACACTCTTCTTCATCGTCCCCGACGTGCTGCTCTCGCTGCTGGCACTGCAAGACCGCCGCCGCGCCTGGATCGCCTGCGGCACCACCGTCGCCGGTGCCCTGCTCGGCGGCGCACTCATGTACGCGTGGGCCGCCCACGATCCCGCCCAGATGCGCAGCCTGCTGGTCTTGATTCCCGCCATCACCCCCGACCTGATCGACCAGGTGCGCGCGCAACTCGACAACTGGGGCTACACCAGCCTCTTCGCCGGTGCCTTCAGCGGCGTGCCCTACAAGCTCTACGCCAGCGAAGCGGGTGCTGCCGCGCTGCCGCTGGCCGGCCTGCTGGCGGTGACGATCCCGGCTCGCGCGCTGCGCTTTTTGCTGGTTGTGGCAGTGGTGAATTGGATAGCCAGGCGCTGGCTGGGCGGATGGACCCAGACCCGGCGCACGGCCTTGCTATTGGCGTGCTGGGCGCTGTTTTATGGGGGCTATTTCAGTGCAATGCGCAGCATGACTTGACTGCGTTTCGCGGATTCCATGGTGGCCGACCAACTGACCCGGCCGTCACCCCGTTCGGCAAGCTGCAAGACGAGACCAAACACCGATACCCATAGGGCGTACCCACACAACACACCAAAGTTCAAGCACCCTTTTCCTTCCGCGGACGCCCCACCCCCTTCGATGCGGTTCGGCGCTGCGTCAGCCGCTCGATCTTCTCCCTGAACCGCTCGCCCCCCAGCGCCCAGCCCTTGTGCGTGCAATCCCGGATCGCCTGCAAAGCGTCGTTCGAAACCGCCGCCCGGAACAATTGCCGGTAAGCACTCTGGCGTTCGGCCGCGTTCCGGCCCAGGCGCAGATATTCCCTGTGCGACGTCAGCCAGTCTGAATTCGGCCCGGCCTCGCCCAGCGCGTTGAAGGCGTAGCTCGACCAAGGGTAATCGCGCGGGTGCGCCACCATGTCGGCCCGCACCGGATTGAGCTCGATGTAGCGCATCAGCGTCAGCAGATACTGCTCGCTGTCCACCACCGTCGCGCGGTAGCGCCCTTCCCACAGCGTGCCGCTGCGCTTGTAGGTGTGGTTGAAATACTGCACGTACTTTCGACCCACCGACTGGAAGACCTTGCTGATGCTGTCGTCGAATTCAGGCGTGGCCAGCAGATGGATGTGGTTCGTCATCCACACATAGGCGTGGATCGTCAGGCCGTGCTTGAGTGACGCCTCGACCAAAGCGTCACGGAAGAACGGATAGTCCGCCTCGGCGGCAAAGATCGTCTGCCGGTTGTTGCCGCGCTGGATGATGTGCTGCGGCTGGCCGGGGATGACGTAGCGGGGAAGACGGGCCATGGATAAAGCTGAATGAAGGCCGAACCTCAAGCGGTGGGTTTCGAGAAGACCGAGCCTTACGCCGCCCTGACTTCATTCAGCAAGTCAGGGTGACGCTCAAGTACCTTGAGCAACTTCACCAGAGCCAAAGGCGGCCTGGTCTTGCCGTTCTCGTAACGCGAAAAGGCATTGACCCCACCACCAAAGATTTCAGCGGCCTCGCGCTGGTCAAGGTTCAGCTTCTTGCGCACCCCGGCGATGAATTGCGGATCGACGATAGCCGCATTGACCTGCTTTGAAAAGGCGCGCATTTCACGCATCACGCGATCTGATTCCGCCACATCCAGGATGGACTCGGCGCAGGCCGGGCAGAAGTCGCCAATCACTGCCGAAATGACGGTGGTTTCACCCTTGTAGGTATAAGGCAGATCCCGCGTGTCATGGATCAGTTCGGCCGCGCCGCAAACAGGACATTTCATGTTCATAGCTCCTTGAAGGACACGATCAGCACATCGTCGATGACCGTCAGTTTCAGATACAAATCGCCAGCCGATGTGCTCGGGCGATACACGTCCTGCCATATCGTATGGTCGGCGTGTGTGGTCATGCTCTTGTAAAAATCCGCTGGCGTAAGTGCCATCACCACGGCCAGCATGTCGGAAAGATCGAACCCCAAATCTTTCGCGCCGGCTCGGGCTGCGTGTGTAGTCCGCACCCTGTTAGCCGCTACCAAGGCTTTAACCTCAGCCAGCTTGCAATGCGGAGTTCGTTTCTCCATGGACGAATATTAACCTAATCGGCTAATTTGGCAAGTAGGTTAAATGCCGTATACAAAGGAGAGGACATGGCCGACTCTGTAAGGTGAATCAAGCCCTAAGGATGGCAAATATTAATCGTGTCTGACCCCATTTATTCCATGACTTTGACAGATAGCGAAGGATCAGATTCGGCGTCTCCCGCGGCCTCAAAAAACAATTCAACTTTGAACTCTTTGCTTGGGTGCATTTGATGCCTCATGAAACAGCAGATTTGAACAAACCAAGAACGACAGGAACAACGGTAACAATTGCTCCAAGTACCACGGACAGTTTTGCCAATCTCGCCCAAGACTTGTTACCTTGATACTTGTTGGACGCCCGCCAAATTCCAATAAATACAAAAATGAAGTAGGCAGCCATGAGCGAAAGAAAGATTTTTGCTACTGCGCTCCCTGGCGATAGCTGGAGGGCACTTAAGGCAAGCCCCCATATAAATCCTGCGGCTTGCCCAAATATCCAATAAGTTTTGGCTAAACCGATGTCTCCATTCCAGAGACGGGAGAAGAAGTTACCTGTACTGCTTTTCTGCTGAGCGACTACGTTCATAAAGCCTCCTAACGTTTTCGAGTTGAGCGACACCCCGAAGGGGTGTACACAAAGGACTATGGGGTCACAAGGACTATGGGACTATGGGGTCAGACACGATATCCACCAATCGCCGCCTCCACCATCAACCGCTTCATCTCCGCCACCGCGTCCTTCCACCCCACGAACAGCGCCTGCCCGACGATGGCGTGACCGATGTTGAGTTCATGGATGCCGGGCAGCGCGGCGATGGGCTGGACGTTGTGGTAGGTGAGGCCGTGGCCGGCGTTGACGGTGAGGCCGATGCTGCGGCCGTAGGCGACGGCTTTGCGGATGCGTTCAAATTCGCCGCTACGGGCTGCGTCGGTTTCGGCGTCGGCGTAGGCACCGGTGTGGATTTCAACGACGGGTGCGCCACATTTCAAGGCAGCATCAAGCTGGGCGAAGTCGGCGTCGATGAAGAGCGAGACGCGGATGCCGGCGTCGGCCAGGCGCTTGCAGGCGTCGCCAATCTTGGGCAATTGGCCCTTCACGTCGAGGCCGCCTTCGGTGGTGAGTTCCTCGCGCTTTTCGGGGACGAGGCAAACGTCCTGCGGGCACGTGGCGACGGCGATGGCCAGCATTTCCCCGGTGACGGCCATTTCCAGATTCATCTTGGTCTTCAATACCTGGCGCAGGATGGCGACATCGGCATCCTGGATGTGGCGGCGGTCTTCGCGCAGGTGCAGGGTGATGGAATCGGCACCGGCGGTTTCGGCCATGAGCGCGGCTTCGACCGGGCTGGGGTAGCGCGTCTTGCGGGCTTGCCTGAGGGTGGCGATGTGGTCGATGTTGACGCCGAGGTAGATGCTCATGGGTTCAGGTCTGTGAGTTCGCGCAATAGCTGGCGAGTATAGAGCGGCTTCGCGCCGAGGGTATGGTTGATGAGCGTGCGCATCAGCGCCTTGGCTTCGACCAGCGTGGCGGGGTCGTCGAAGCGGTCGGCGGCAAGGTCGAGCAGGGTTTTCCCCATCACCATGCAGCCGGGCTGCCCGGCCGCGCGCAACGCGCCGCGTTCGGGCTGGTAGACGTAGCGCGCGCTGGGTTCGATGGCCGCGCGGGTGTCCGCCTCATGGTCGAAGGTGGCCCCGTAGCCGATATCGGCGAGCAGGCTTTTTTCGAAGCGGCGCAGAATTTTTTCGTAATCGCCGCCCTCGTCCGCTAATTGCCTGAGCGTGTCGGTGTAGCGGTCGTAGAGGGTTTCGTGGGCGTCTCCGCGCGCCAGCACGCGCAGCAGCAGTTCGTTGAGATAAAACCCGCACATCAGGCCACGCCCCTGCGGTGCATTGATGCCGCCCTGCCATTCCGCGCCATGTAGGGTTTTGAGGTCGGATTTACCGAACCAGGACAGCAGCAGCGGCGTGAAGGGCTGCATCAGCCCGCGCAGGGCCGACGCCGGCCGGCGTGCGCCGCGCGCGATGAGCGCCACGCGGCCGTGTTCACGGGTGAACACCTCGGCGACCACGCTGGTTTCCTTGAAGGGATAGGTGTGGAGCACAAAGCCGGGGGCGTTATTGATGCGGGCGTCGGACATGTTTACCTTGCCCGGCGATGCCGGGTTACCCTCACCCCCACCCCTCTCCCGCTTGCGGGAGAGGGGTTAAAACGCCAGAGGTTCAATCCAGCCCCAGCGACTTCAGCATCCGCACGTCGTCCGCCCAGCCGCCCTTCACCTTCACCCACACCTCCAGATACACGCGGCTGTCGAAGGCGCGTTCCATGTCCTGCCGCGCCTGGGTGGAGATGGTCTTGAGCTTTTCGCCGCCCTTGCCGATGACGATGGCCTTGTGGCCGTCGCGGTCGACGAGGATGGTGGCGAAAATGCGGCGAAGATTGCCTTCTTCTTCAAATTTGTCGATCTGCACGGCGACGGCGTAGGGAATTTCCTCGCCGCACAGGCGAAACACCTTTTCGCGGATGAGTTCTGCGGCAAGCTGGCGCTCGGTCTGGTCGGTAACATCGTCTTCGTCGAAGAGCGGCGGGTTTTCCGGCAGGTGCGCCTGCAACACCTTCAGGAGTTCGTCGAGGTTGTGCGCGTTCTTGGCCGACACGGGGACGATCTCGGTAAAGCTCTTCACGGCCGCGACTTCCTGCAGATACGCCATGAGCGCGGCCTTGTCCTTCGTGTAGTCGATCTTGTTGACGACGAGGATGACCGGACGGTCGGTGGGGAGCAGTTCCATTACCTGCCTGTCTTCGCGCGTGAGACGACCGGCCTCGACCAGCATCATCACCACGTCGGTGTCGGAGAGTGTCTCGCGCACGCGCTTGTTCATTGCGCGGTTCATGGTGCTGGTGTGGCGCGTCTGGAAGCCGGGCGTATCGACGAAGACGAATTGCGCCTCGTCGGTGGTGTGGATGCCCATCACGCGGTGGCGCGTGGTCTGCGCCTTCTTCGAGGTGATGCTGATCTTCTGCCCGACCAACTTGTTCAACAGGGTGGACTTGCCGACGTTGGGGCGGCCGACGATGGCAACGAGGCCGCAGCGGAATTCGGTGGCGTCAGGTTCGTTCATGATTTGGCTCCGCTGCTCGAAAGCAGGGCGCAGGCTTCTCGGGCCGCTTCCTGTTCGGCAGCGCGGCGGCTCTTGCCGACGCCGCGTGTGGTTCTGCCGGGACGCGCCAGCACGCATTCGACGATAAAACTCTGATCGTGCGCCTCGCCTTCGGTGCTCACCAGCCGGTATTCCGGTAGGGGCATGCGACGCGACTGGAGAATTTCCTGGAGCTGGGTCTTGGCGTCCTTGCCGGAGGCATTGGGGTCGATCTGCGCGATCAGGGGGTCGAACAGGCTGCGCACGGTGCGTTGTGCGGCGTCGAAACCGGCATCGAGAAAAATCGCGCCGAACAGCGACTCCAGCGCGTCGGCCAAAATCGATGGGCGACGAAACCCCCCGCTTTTGAGTTCGCCTTCGCCCAGCCGCAGCACGTCGCCGAGCTTGAGCGTGGCCGCAATGTCGGCCAGCGTTTCCTGCCGAACCAGATTGGCGCGCAAGCGCGACAGGCTGCCTTCGGGCAGCGCGGGAAAGGCATCGTAGAGCGCGCGCGCCACCGAGCAGTTGAGTACCGAGTCGCCCAGGAATTCCAGCCGTTCGTTGTTGGTGGACGCGTAGCTGCGGTGGGTCAGCGCCTGAACAAGCAGATCGGCGCGGGCAAACGTATGCCCCAGCTCCTGCTGCAAGCGCTGAAGGAGCAGCGGATTATTCAACGGCAGACTCTGCCTCTGGGGCAGTGTTGAAATCAATCACCAGGCTGGCGTTGCCCAGCAACTTGGTTCTGAATTCATACGCCGCTGCCACCTTGGGCTCGCCACCTTCGCGGGTGATGACGAGGTCTGCGCCCTTGATGACCGTGATGTAATCGACATTGCTGCGACGGTCAAAATCACTGCGGATTTCGGCGTTGGTTTTGTCTTTCAGGCCTTCCTGCTGCATGGCGGCGATGACTTTTTTCACCGAGAAGTACTCGATATAAGCCGGCACGACTTTCATGGCGATCATCGCCAGCATCACCAGCACAAAGGCGGTGAACAGAAAGCCGAGCATGCTCAGGCCACGTTGGCGGGCGGGAAGGGCAAGTGCGCGCTGCATGATCTCTCCTTAACGAAGGGTGGTGCCGATGCGTCCGAAATTGTCGAAATTCATCCAGATGAAAAAGGCCTTGCCGACAATGTTCCTGTCGGGCACAAACCCCCAGTAGCGGCTGTCGTTACTGGCGTCGCGGTTGTCGCCCATCATGAAGTACTGCCCCGCCGGCACCGTGCATTTGAAGCCTATGCCATCGGCATTGTAGGAGCAGTTTTCGCGATGGGGAAAATCGGTGACCTGGGGCGGAAAGAAGTCTGGCTTGCCGGGCTCGGTCATCATCTCGTGGCCTTTGCCGTTCAGCCGCTCGTCGTAGACCATCGCGGTCACATAGTTGAGACCGTTGCCAACATAGCTGTAGGTACTGATCTGCCGCGTGGGCACGGGCTGGCCGTTCACCGTCAGCCGTTTTTCGCGATATTCGATCACATCACCCGGTGTGCCAATCACGCGCTTGATGTAATCCAGGCCGGGGTCTTCGGGGTAGCGGAACACCATCACGTCGCCACGCTGCGGATCATTGAGCGGAATGATCTTCTGGTTGATGACGGGCAGGCGGATGCCGTAGGTGTATTTGTTGACCAGAATGAAATCGCCGATCAGCAGCGTGGGCATCATCGAGCCGGAGGGAATCTTGAACGGCTCGACCAGAAACGAACGCAGGCCGAACACGATGAGGATTACCGGAAAAAAGCTCTTCGCGTACTCGACGAGCATGGGCTCCTTGGCGTCCTTGTCACGGCCACGCTTGAGCACCAGCGCGTCGAGCAGCCAGATGCCGCCGGTGATCACCAGCGCAAGAAAAAGAATGAGGGCGAAGTTCATGGTTGTAAATCCGGATTCTATTTATCGGACACCTGGAGAATGGCGAGGAAGGCTTCCTGCGGAATTTCCACATTGCCGACCTGCTTCATGCGGCGTTTGCCGGCTTTCTGTTTTTCGAGCAGTTTTTTCTTGCGGGTGATGTCGCCGCCGTAACACTTGGCGAGCACGTTCTTGCGCATGGCCTTCACGTTTTCGCGCGCGATGATGTTGGCCCCGATGGCGGCCTGCACGGCCACGTCGAACATCTGGCGCGGGATCAGCTCACGCATCTTCGACGCCAGTTCGCGGCCGCGATACACGCTGGTGGCGCGATGAACGATCAAGGACAACGCATCGACCTTTTCGTTGTTGACGAGAATATCGAGCTTGACCAGGTCGCCCGCGCGGTACTCCTTGAACTCGTAGTCGAGCGAGGCATAGCCTCGGCTGGTCGATTTCAGCTTGTCGAAGAAATCCATCACCACTTCGTTCATCGGCAGGTCGTAGCGCAGCATTACCTGTTTGCCGTGGTACTGCATGTCGAGCTGCACGCCCCGTTTCTGGTTACACAGCGTGATGACGTTGCCGACGAATTCTTCCGGTACGTAGATCGTCGCCGTCATGATCGGCTCGCGGATTTCCTCGATCTTGGGCAGATCCGGCAGCTTGGACGGGTTCTCCACGTTGAGCTCGGTGCCATCCTTCATCAGCACCTCGTACACCACCGTCGGCGCGGTGGTGATGAGGTCCATGTCGTATTCGCGTTCGAGCCGTTCCTGCACGATGTCCATGTGCAGCAGACCGAGGAAACCGCAGCGGAAACCGAAGCCCAGCGCCTGTGAAACTTCGGGTTCAAATTGCAATGCCGCATCGTTGAGTTGCAGTTTGGTGAGTGCGTCGCGCAACGCCTCGAAGTCGTGCGACTCGACCGGATACAGGCCGGCGAACACCTGCGACTGCACCTTCTTGAAGCCGGGCAACGGCTCGGCGGCCGGGTTATCCATCAGCGTGATGGTGTCACCCACCTGCGCGGCCTTGAGCTCCTTGATGCCGGCGATGACGAAGCCGACCTCGCCGGTGGCGAGCTGTTCGCGATCCACCGATTTAGGCGTGAACACGCCGACGTGCTCGGTAAGGTACTGCGCGCCGGTGGCCATGAAGCGGATCTTGTCCTTGGGACGCAAGGCACCATCGACCACGCGCACCAGCATGACGACGCCGACGTAGTTGTCGAACCAGGAGTCGATGATGAGCGCCTTGAGCGGCGCGGTTTCGTTGCCACGCGGCGGCGGCACCTGCTTCACCACCACTTCGAGGATTTCGGCAATGCCGATGCCGGTCTTGGCCGACGCGCGCACGGCCTCGCTGGCGTCGAGCCCGACGATGTCCTCGATTTCCACCGCCACGCGGTCGGGATCGGCCGCGGGCAGGTCGATCTTGTTGAGCACGGGAATGACTTCCACGCCGAGGTCGATCGCGGTATAGCAGTTGGCCACGGTCTGTGCTTCGACACCCTGCGAGGCATCGACCACCAGCAGCGCCCCTTCGCAGGCGGAGAGTGAACGGCTGACTTCGTAGGAAAAATCGACGTGTCCCGGCGTGTCGATCAGGTTCAGGCGATAGGTCTGGCCGTCTTGCGCCTTGTAGGTGAGCGACGCGGTCTGCGCCTTGATGGTGATGCCGCGCTCTTTTTCCAGATCCATCGAATCAAGCACCTGGGCTTCCATCTCGCGTTCGGACAGGCCGCCGCAATACTGGATGAGCCGGTCGGCGAGCGTGGACTTGCCGTGGTCGATGTGGGCGATGATGGAGAAATTGCGGATCAGGCTCTGCGACACAACAAAACGGGCACGTTTCCGTGCCCGGTCAGGGATGAGATAACTGCGCGAATTTTAACGGATTTCAGGGGTTTCCGGCGAGCCACGCGCGAAACGAAACCGGGTCGAGCCGGTGTCGGGCCAATTCCATTTCACCATCGAACAAAAGCGGCACATCCCAGCCAAAACGGGTTTTCAGCACCGGATCGGTGTCCACATCCCGGCGCACGACCCGGATCGCCCGGCCTGCCAGCAGCCCCTCGACCGCGGCTGCCATGTCCTCGCACAGCGAACAGCCTGTGCGGGTGAACAGCGTCAGTGTCTTACTCACCCGAAATTTTCAGCGGAATGTAGAGCGAGCCGTCCCCCCGTCGCACCAGGATGGCGGCACTTTTACCGACAGGCACCGTGGCAATTGCCTTGCGGAACGCCTCCACGGTGGCTACACGCGTGTTGTTGACCGCCAGGATGATATCGCCCACCCGGATGCCGGCACGGGCAGCATCGCCAGTAGCGTCTTCCACCCTGAGCCCGTGCGTCAGGTCGAGCGCACGCTTCTGTTCGGCGTTGAGCTCGGCCAGGGCCAGGCCGCCGCGCGAAAACGCCTTGCTCGTGCTTTCAGCCTGTGTGGTTTCTGCAGGCAGTTCGCCCAGCACCACGTTCACCTGTACGGACTTGCCCTTGCGCCATACGACAGCCGGCGTTTGCGCGCCCGGCTTGGCCATGCCGACCATGCGCGGCAAGTCGCCCGAGTTCTCGACTGCCTTGCCGTTGAATTCGAGAATGACATCGGCAGCTTGCAATCCTGCCTTCGCGGCGGGGGAATCGGGCTGAACCTGGGCGACCAGCGCGCCGCGCGGGCGATCCAGACCAAACGATTCAGCCAGGTCGGCCGTGACTTCCTGGATGACCACGCCCAGCCAGCCGCGCGACACCTTGCCGCCATCCTTCAACTGCCCGACCACTTCCATCGCCACGTCGATGGGGATGGCAAACGACACGCCCTGGTAGCCCCCGCTGCGGCTGTAAATCTGTGAGTTGATGCCGACCACTTCGCCCCGCATGTTGAACAGCGGACCACCGGAATTCCCGGGGTTGATGGGCACGTCGGTCTGGATGTAGGGCACGTAGTTCTCGGACGGCAGCGAGCGCCCCTTGGCCGAGACGATGCCGGCGGTGACCGAGTTCTCGAAGCCGAACGGCGAACCGATCGCCGCCACGGCTTCGCCCACGCGCAGCCGCGTCGGGTCGCCGAGCTTCACCGTGGGCAGGTTGCTGGCGGTGATCTTGATGACGGCGACGTCGGTACGGCTGTCGGTACCGATGACCTTGGCCGTGAACTTGCGCTTGTCGATGAGCTTGACGACGACTTCATCGGCGTTTTTGACCACGTGCGCGTTGGTGAGGATGTAACCGTCGTTGCTGACGATGAAACCCGAGCCCGCGCCGCGTGCCGGTATTTCCTGCATCGGCCCGCCCTGCCCGCCCTGCCCGCCCTGCCCGCCCTGCCCGCCCGGCCCGCCAGGCGGGAAGAACTTGCGGAAGAACTCCTGCATGTCTTCCTCGTCGGGCAGGACAAAGGGCAGGCCTTCCTGACCCCGCTTCACCAGTTTGGTGGTGCTGATATTGACCACGGCCGGCCCCTGCCGCTCGACAAGGTCGGCCACATCGACCACATCTTTGGCCTGTACCGGGGCAGTCAGGGTGGCAACCAGCGCCAAGCCGGCCATCGCAGTTCGCAACATGGCTTATCCTTTCTTGAGGGGGAGGATTCGAGAAACCGTTGTATCACGTCGCAGCACCACCGGACGCGCTGCACGCCCGCCACGCACCCACAACGCGCCCAGCGTGCCGCCCAGCAGCAGACCGGCGAGCGCCGGCCCGTCTCCCGGAAACCAGAACTGGGCCGCCAGCGCCCCCAGCAGCATCGCCGCGAGGGGCAGACCGTACACGCGAAGTGCGCCGGAGAGCACGCTGCCAGGGGCAATGCCGATCACCACGCGGTCACCGGGCACGAGCGACAAATCGCTGTCGACCCGGAAACCCCGTGTATCCCGGCGAAAGAGTTCGGCAATGCGACGGGTCGAGCAGCCTTGTCCGCCGCAGGTGCCGCACCCCGACGATTCGACAGCACGCACCCAGATGTTCCCCGAGTCGGCGACGAGCACTTCGGCGGCCTGTTCGAGCATGGTGGCTTACTTGCTTTTTCGGGCGGAATTGCCGGTTTCAATCAGGGCCGTCGCCGGGGCTTCGCCTAGCGTGGTGATGGAATAGCCCTCGGACGTGCGGGCGTAAATGCCGATGGCCCCCTCGGCAGACAGACCGTTGAGCGTGTGCACACGCGGATCGGTCGGCTCGATGAACATCGACAGCACAGACAGCCCGTCCGAAAACACCAGATGCGTTACCGGAGAAGATTTTCCGGGCAGGGGCCGCACAGCGGCCTGCACCTGGGTGTAGCCAGGCGGCGCCTTCACGCTCCATGCCGTGTCGGCTGCCTTGTCGAGGCTGGCGTTGAGGATGCGCTTGCCCGTGACATCGTTCACAAAGTGCTTGGCGTCGGGGGCTTTGCCGATCTGCACTTCGGAAAACACGAACATCGATACCACCCCGCCATTCTCGTTGACGATGCGGGACTTCAGGGGCAGGCCTGTCCGCTTGTCGAGCCAGAGCGTGAACGCATATCGGTAAGCGTCACGCGGTGCAAGCGTCACAACCTGGCAAGACCGGCCCGCCACGCGTTCAGTCCCACCCAGTTGGGCATCGTAGTGCGCCAGCAGGGTGCCGGGGTCGGCGGGCAACAAGGCGGGGAAGAAACGACGGGGGGCGTTGCGTTCAAGTCTGACATGGCGGCCATCCGGCATGTGGCAGTAGACATCGTTGTTGATGCGTAAAAACTGCCTGGGCGTACCGTCGAGGACTTCGATCTTTTCCTGCTCACCGCCCCGCGCGTCGGCGCGATGCAGCACCCGCATCACCTCGACATGCTCACCATGATGATAGACATACACGCCGCTGTAATTCTGCTGCTTGGCCGCCTCGGCGGCGCGATTGAGCCAGTCGAGCGCAGTATCGGCATGGACAGGCAGGGCGAAAAACCAGCCCGCCAATACCGCATAAACCCCGCGCAACCAGAGGGACTCCACTGCCTGCATCAGCGCGGCTCCACCGACACGGCAACGGCACGTTGATACGGCGACACCACCGCCATCGGCGCGAATTCCTGATGCGCCACAAAATAGGGAGCCATGCGGGCATCAGCCTGTTCGGCATCGGGCTGTGCCGAGGCCAGATTCAGGGTTTGCGAAGCAGGTGCCGCCGCCAGGGTACCCTCGGCTGGGGTATCGTTGAGGATGCCGGTAAAACTGACCGTGCCCCACACCGCGAACACCGCAAACGAGGCCACCGCCACGCCCTGTATCCAGCCACCACGACGCGGTGCCAGCACGGTTGGCTCGTCAGCCAGCCGGGCCGAAAACCGTGCCATGAAGTCATCCTGGCCGGGAGGCAATCCCCGCAGGGCATCGCCGATGAGATGGTAATCGGCCCAGTCGGCCCGCGCGGCAGACTGCGTTCTGAGGGCCGCCAGACCGGTGTCGGATTCCGGGGCCGACGCTTCACCATCCATCAGGGCAGACAAAACCGACTCAGTCTTTTCGTCGGCATGGGGAGCTAAATCAACTTTGCGCAGTGCAAACATGCTTACCACCTTTTATCCTGACTCGTGCCCAGCATGGGGCGAATTTTCTCTGCAATGGCCTCGCGCGCACGGAAAATCCGCGAACGCACGGTGCCGATCGGGCAAGCCATCGTCTCCGCAATTTCCTCGTAACTCATGCCTTCGAGCTCGCGCAGCGTGATGGCCGTTCTCAACTCCTCGGGCAGCGCTTCCACTGCCTCGTTCACAGCTTTGGCGATCTGCTTCGTCTGGAGTTCCGCGTCAGGCGTCGCAATATCGCGCAGCATGTCGCCGTCCTCGTAGTTTTCCGCATCTTCCACCAGCACATCGGAGGAAACCGGCTGGCGTTTGTGCGCCACCAGGTAATTTTTGGCTGTATTCACCGCAATGCGGTACAGCCAGGTGTAGAAGGCACTCTCGCCACGGAACCCCGGCAAGGCCCGGTAGGCCTTGATGAAGGCTTCCTGTGTGATGTCTTCCACCTCGGCCGCATCGCGCACCATGCGCGACAACAGACGCCCGAGCTTGCGGTGATATTTGCTCACCAGCAACTCGAACGCGCGTTTGTCACCCTTCTGGGCGCGCTCGACCAGCACCTGATCCAGTTCGCGATCCGACATGTCTCCCTGCAGCTTGTTGTATGGGCGAAAGTATACGCGAGCGCATCTTCCGGCCGATGGGAGCGCCAGAAGGCCAAATAGTTCAATCGCGTCAGGGTTATTCAGGTCCCGGCACAGCCTGCTATCATCGCCCGCACCATGCAGCACAGACACGACGTACTCATCCTGGGCAGCGGACTTGCCGCACTGACCACCGCCCTCAAGCTCGCTGACGCGCGCCGGGTGGCCATTGTGACCAAGCGCAGGATGACCGACGGGGCCAGCGACTGGGCACAGGGCGGCATTGCAGCGGCCGTGGACAGTGGCGACTCGGTCGAATCCCATGTGCACGACACGCTGGTAGCAGGGGCCGGTCTATGTGACGTCGACGTGACCCGGCTCGTCGCCAGCCAGGCGCACGACATGATCGCGTGGCTCACCGCCAACGGCGTGGCCTTCACCCCCGACCCGCAGGCACCGGGGGGCTTTCATTTATCCCGCGAGGGCGGCCATTCCCGCCGTCGCGTGGTGCACGCTGCCGACGCCACCGGCCACGCCGTGCAAACCAGTCTGCTCGACAAGGTGCGCGCCCACCCCAACATCGAAACCTTCGAGCAGCACGTCGCCATCGACCTCATCACCGGCAAACGCCTGGGGGGGCAGGAACGCCAGATTCATGGGGCCTACGCGCTCAATCGCGACACCGGCGAAGTCGAAACCTTTGCCGCCGGCCATACCGTGCTGGCCACGGGCGGCGCGGGCAAGGTCTATCTGTACACGACCAATCCCGACACGTCGACCGGCGATGGCATTGCCATGGCCTGGCGCGCCGGCTGCCGGGTGGGCAATCTGGAGTTCGTGCAATTCCACCCCACCTGCCTGTATCACCCACACGCCAAATCCTTTCTCATCACCGAAGCCGTGCGGGGCGAAGGCGGCCATCTGCTGCTGCCGGATGGCTCACGTTTCATGCATCTGCATGACGCGCGCGCCGAACTGGCCCCGCGCGATATCGTCGCACGCGCGATCGACTTCGAAATGAAAAAACGCGGGATCGACTGTGTCTATCTCGACATCAGCCACAAACCGGCAGAGTTCGTTCGCGAGCATTTCCCCACCATTTACAAGCGCTGCCTGGAACTGGGGATCGATATCACCCGACAGCCCATTCCCGTGGTCCCTGCCGCGCACTACACCTGCGGCGGTGTGGTCACCGACATGAAAGCGCGCACCGACCTGTGCAATTTGCATGCAGTGGGCGAAGTCACCTTCACCGGCCTGCATGGTGCCAACCGGCTTGCATCGAATTCGCTGCTGGAATGTCTGGTGTTCGGCCACGCGGCAGCGGCCGACATTCTGGCCACGCCTGCCGCACCGACACTTGAACTCCCCGGCTGGGATGCCTCGCGCGTGACCGACCCCGACGAAGAAGTGGTGATCTCGCACAACTGGGACGAACTGCGCCGTTTCATGTGGGATTACGTCGGCATCGTACGCACCAACAAGCGGCTTGCCCGCGCTTCGCACCGCGTGCGGCTTTTGCGGGCGGAAATCGACGAGTTTTATCGTAACTTCCGCGTCAGCAACGACCTGATCGAACTGCGCAACCTGGTGCAGACGGCCGACCTCATCATCCGTTCCGCCCAACTGCGGCAGGAAAGCCGGGGGCTGCACACCAGCCGCGATTACCCGGACACGCTGCCAATCGCCGGCAACACTGTGCTCAACCCGCGTCCGGGGACGATGTGTCCGAGCGTGTGTGGCGTGCCCAGCGAAGCGACACCCTGAGCCGACGCAAATCGTCCGGGGATGCGCTGTCGGGCAGGAGCGTCACCGTTCGTGCCCGTGCACGCTGCTGTCGGTAACGCAACACAACCAGAGTGGACGACACAAAACTGTCCGGCAATACCGTAACAGCCTGCCACTCGCCCTCCCCGCTGCGCACATGCACGCTGCCCGCCTCATCCAGCGCCAGCTGCGGCAAACGCGCAGCGCGATAGACGCCCCGGGCTGTTGCCATTCCTGTTGCAAGCAGCAAGGCCAATTGCACGCCTGCGGGCAGGTCTGTCCGCACGATGGCCACAGAGGCCAGACACGCCAGCAAGACCAGTCCTGCCCCCAGACAGCGTGGGGGTTTGAGTTTCAACTCACGCATCCGCGTGTACACTTTTCAGATTGCATTTTGAACCGACAACCATCGTGATCGAATCCTGGAAAATCTTTCTTGAATCGCAGGGTGCCTGCCTGGAAAACGGCAGCGTGTTGCACTATGGCGACGCGCCTGCCGAACGGGCCGCCGCTGCAAGCGGCACCATCATGGCTGATCTGTCGCAATTGGGCGTGATTGCTTTTGCCGGAGCCGACACCGTCGATTTTCTGCAGGGCCAGCTTACCAATGACGTGCGCGCCCTGCACGCGGACGGCGCGCAATGGAGTGGTTACTGCACGCCAAAAGGCCGTCTGCTCGGCAATTTTTTGGTATGGCGTGACGGCGACGATACCTGTCTCCAGCTCTCGGGCGATATTCTGCCCAACGTACTGAAGCGGCTTTCGATGTTTGTGATGCGCGCCAAGACCCGTGGCCGTGATGCCAGTGAAGAACGCGTGCGCCTGGTCGTGTCCGGGCCTGCTGCCGCCGACGCGGTCACCGCTGCAATGGGCGCAATTCCGGAATCGACGATGCACGCTCTCGCCGCCGACAACGGGCGCATCGTGCGTGTAGGTGCCGATAAATTTGTACTGGCGGTACAGCCCGACCGTGCTGAAACCGTGTGGCACACGCTCGGGACGGCCGCCACACCGGTGGGGGCACCGGTATGGGACTGGCTGCGTCTTTCCACCGGCATTCCCATGATCGTGGCCGCTACGCAGGAACAGTTCGTCCCGCAGATGGTGAACTATGAGGCCCTGGGCGGCGTGAGTTTCCAAAAGGGCTGCTACCCCGGTCAGGAAATCGTCGCGCGTAGTCAGTATCTGGGGAAAATGAAGCGGCGGATGGTGTTGGCGCACGTCGATGCGGCGGCTGCGCCCGGCGACAGCCTCTACAGCGCCGACCTCGGCGAGCAAGCCAGCGGCATGGTCGTGAACGCCGCCCCCGCTCCCACGGGCGGCTACGACCTTCTGGCTGTGGCCCAGATCGAAAGCGCACGCAACCAGACCCTGCACCTGAAGACGGCTGACGGCCCTGCCCTGGCGCTCAAGCCCCTGCCCTACGCCGTGCAGGAATAGTGCGCGCGGCCTACGTGTATTACCGTGTCGATCCAGCGCGCGCGGGCGAGGCCGACGCACGGATCTCGGCACTGCTGAACGCGATGACGCCCTATTGTGCCTTTGCGCCGCGCTGCATGGCGCGTTGTGACGACCCGCAAACCTGGATGGAAATCTACGAGGGCATTGCTGACTGGGCAGCTTTTCTTGATGCGCTCGACACTCAAGTGAACGCGCGGCACCTGGACGCATGCATCACAGGTGAGCGGCATCTGGAATGCTTCCAAATGCCCTGAAACCGGCACATAAAAAAAACCGGGGCACGCCCCGGCTCTGGGATTTGGGCGGCGATTATTTTTTGACCATAACTTGCTCGACCCAGCCTTCGCCATCCTGACCCTGTACCGAAATGAAGCCGTCTTTATCCTTGCCGGTGTAGATGACTTCTTCACCACGTGCGAGCGTGAACACCACCTTGGACGACTTGCTGGGCTGGGCATAGATCTTCAACCCGCCAATTTTCCCCATGAGCGCATCGCCTTCCTCAAATACCGCGCCAGCCTTAGTCGGCTGACCTGATTTACCCTTGAGGCTGATTTCCTGGCGCTGCATCTCGGGATTGCCGCGAATCGAGCGCACGATGTTGTTCCAGTTGTCCAGATAGCTTGATGCGATAACCTTGCCTTCGGGTGTGTTGGTATATCCCCCCAGCGCCCCGGCGGCCCCGCCTCCCACCAGCAACCCGCCTACGCTCCAGTCTGTTTTTTCGGCATTTCCTGTCGCCGACGCGAGCTGCAAAGATGTGCGCGAATCCGACAGGATCATGGTGGTCTGCGCCGATTTGAATTTGAGCCCTGCCGCCACCAGCCCTGCGACCGCACCAAACACCCCCAGGCCGCCCAGCGCGCCGCCGATACCGCCAGAGTCCTTGCTGGAGAAAACTGCATCTGGCGTAAGCACGTAATCGGCCGTGACCATCTGCCCCTTGCCCATGTTAGACCCGCGACGCAACTCGCCCGATTCGGCCAACTGGCGTTCCTGCATCAGGTTCTGCATCGCACGGCCACGCTCCACCAGCACGAAACAGTTGGATTGCTGCACCATCATGCGAATCAGGCCGGTGGGGGATTGCAGACCGTATTGCAGCAAGTGCGAAATCACCGCATCCTGCGGCTCGACTACAGCTAGTGTGCCGTAGGATTTGTCACATTTTTCCAGCTCCTTGGATTCTCCTTTGGCACCATCCGGGCCAGCAGAACCGGTTGCCTGACCTTCTTCTGTTTTGTCCCCGCCCAGTTTGAATCCAAACAGGCCGGCATGGGCGGGATAAGTTACGTGAGTTAGAACCAGCCCGATTACGAGCGCATGTGTAATGGCTTTCATATGGAAGCTCCCCTGTTTGGATGAGTGATTATAAACACAAGCACTATCGGGTCATTCGCCCCCTGTGCTTGGATTTCAGTCATCAGGTTCTATAACCAAAGTCCCTCAACCAAGCCAGGAGAGCACCATGCTCGACATTAACAAATGGGTGATTCAGGAACAGGCCAGCCCCGATGTGCGTGGCCATTTATTTGATCTGGATCCTTGGAGCGAATCGCAGGCCATCGAACTGGCCCATCAGGATGGAATCGAACTGACAGATGAGCATCTCGGCATTATTCGCTACTTACGAGACTGTTACGCAGACCATGGCGGGACAGTCAACGCGCGTGCACTGTTGCACAGTCTCGAAGAAGAATTTTCTGCCATGGACGGCCACCGGTTTCTTTATTTGCTGTTTCCACGTGGCCCGATTGCCCAGGCCAGCCGCTATGCCGGCCTGCCGATGCCGCCTGGCACCCGCGATCCTTCATTCGGCACCACGCACTGATGCATCAATCAGTGTTGATTTCTTCGACCGGCACCCGCGCCGCCAGCGCGCAGAGCAATTCGTAGCTCGTGGTGTCGGCGGCTGCGGCGACCGCGTCCACGGGGATCGTCCCGCCCCACAGTTCGACCGGGCTACCGACACTGGCCTCGGGACAGGCACTCAGATCCACGCATAGCATATCCATCGACACACGCCCCAAGGTGCGCGTCGGACGTCCGCATACGGCGACCGGCGTACCGGTCGGCGCATGGCGCGGATAGCCATCGGCGTACCCGCAGGCCACCACCCCTACCCGCATCGCCCGTTCGGCGCGGAACAGTTGCCCATATCCCACGCCCTCGCCAGCCTGGAGCGTTTGCACGCTGATCAATTCGGATTCCAGACGCATTGCCGGCCGCAAACCCAGTTCAGCCGCCGGAATGTCGGCAAAGGGCGACGAGCCATACAGCATGATGCCGGGGCGCACCCAACTGCCGCAGGTTTCAGGATGGCGTAGCAACGCGGCCGAATTGGCACTGCTCCAGGGGAGTCCGTAAGCCGCCAGCTGATCCAGAAAAGGTTGCAATTGCCAGACCACCCCGGCGGCTTCATCAGCCTGCGCGAAATGCGTCATCAAGGTAATGTCCGACACGTTATGCAAGCGCCGCACGCGCGCCAGGATCGCGCTGTGCTGATCGAGCGGAAAGCCAAGGCGATGCATGCCACTGTCAAACTTGATAAACACCGATAACGGGCGGGCGGGCGGCGCACGCTCCAGCCAGTCGAGCTGCGCGGCATGGTGTAACACGGGCCACAGATTCAGTTCAGCGCAGGTGGCTATCTCATCCATGCCGAACAGACCTTCGAGCAACAAAATGGGCTGTTCAACGCCCATCAGGCGCAAATTGGCTGCTTCTTCCAGCGTCAGCACGGCGAAGCCGTCGGCGGCGGCGAACGCGCGTCGTGCCCGCGACAAACCATGGCCGTAGGCGTTGGCTTTCACCACGGCAAAAACACGTGCAGCGCCCGCATGCTGCCTGGCCACGCGCAGGTTGTGCGCCATGGCTCCCGCGAAAATCTGTGCCTTGATCGGCCGCATGGCCTCAATAGGAACCGGGTTGCGCCAGCGACTCGAAGCGCGTGTATTCACCGAGGAAGGCCAGCGGCACCATGCCAATGGGGCCATTCCGCTGCTTGCTGATGATGATTTCGGCGCGGCCTTTGTCCTGCGTGTCGGGGTTGTAAACCTCGTCGCGATAGATGAAGAGGATGACGTCAGCATCCTGTTCGATGGCACCCGATTCGCGCAGGTCGGACATCACCGGCCGTTTGTTGGGGCGCTGTTCCAGCGAGCGGTTCAACTGCGACAGCGCGATCACCGGCACGTGCAGTTCTTTTGCGAGACCTTTGAGGGCGCGCGAGATTTCGGAGATTTCCGTGGCGCGGTTTTCGCCTCCGCCGCTACCCGCCATGAGCTGGAGGTAGTCGATGATGATGAGGCCGAGCTTGCCGCACTGGCGCATGAGCCGTCGCGCGCGGGCACGCAGTTCGAGCACGTTGAGCCCGGGGGTTTCGTCGATGAACACCGGGGCTTCGTTGAGCTTGCCGAGCGCGTAAGTCAGGCGCTGCCAGTCGTCCTCGCCCAGTTTGCCGGTGCGCAGGCGATGCTGGTCGAGCCGGCCCACCGAGCCGATCATCCGCATCACCAGCTGCGCGCCGCCCATTTCCATGGAAAAAACCGCCACCGGCAGGCCGGTATCGAGCGCCACGTTCTCGCCAATGTTGATGGAAAACGCGGTTTTTCCCATCGACGGCCGCCCGGCGACGATGATGAGATCGCCGGGTTGCAGGCCCGAGGTTTTCTGGTCAAGGTCGTGAAACCCGGTCGGCACGCCCGTCACGCCGGAATCGTTGTCACGGTGGTAAAGCTCGTCGATACGCTCGACCACTTCTTTCAGCAGGGGCTTGATCTCGGTAAACCCGGCCTGCCCGCGGCTGCCGGTTTCGGCGATTTCAAAAATTTTGGCCTCGGCTTCATCCAGCAGCTGCGAGGCGGGCCGCCCCGCCGGAGAATAGGCGCTGTCGGCAATGCCCGTGGCCACTTCGGCCAGCCTGCGCATCACCGCGCGTTCGCGCACAATTTCAGCGTAACGGCGGATATTGGCCGCCGACGGTGTATTGCTGGCGAGCGCGACGATATACGCCAACCCGCCCACGTTTTCGAGTTCACCCAGACTCTGCAAGGCTTCGGCCACCGTCACCGCGTCGGCCGGGCGGTTGTCGGCAATCTGGCGGATGATGGCCTTGAGTATCTGGCGATGATCCTGGCGGTAAAAGTCCGCATCGGATACCACGTCACCAATGCGATCCCATGCTCCATTGTCGAGCAACAGCCCGCCCAGAACCGCCTGCTCTGCCTCCAGCGAATGCGGCGGCAGACGCATCTGTGCGAGTTGCGGGTCAGATTGAACGCTGAGGGGGTGAATGGCAGCCATCGGTCGATTCTAGTCTTCACCCTGCCCCCCACCAAGGGATAGGCTGTGGATAAACGGTGGGCGGAATAGAATAAAACGCGCAACAAAAAAGGAGCCTCGCGGCTCCTTTTTTTCGGCGGGTAGCGGCTTACTGCTCGCCGATCACCGTTACCGTGATGTTGGCCACCACGTCGTGATGCAGGCCCAGCACCACCGCGTATTCTCCAGCAGCCTTGAACGGGCCGTCGGGCAGACGTACATCGGATTTGGCGACTTCATGGCCCAGTGCCTTGAGCGCGTCGGCGATGTCGGCATTGGTCACCGAACCAAACAGACGGCCATCGACGCCGGCTTTCTGGCTGACACGCACGGCGACGCCTTCGAGCTTTTCGCCACGACGCTGCGCGTCGGCGAGTTTTTCGGCGGCGATGCGCTCGAGTTCGGCTTTCTGTGCAGCGAAGGCATCCATGTTGGCCTGCGTGGCGCGGCGCGCACGGCCAGTGGGGATCAGGAAGTTACGGGCGTAGCCGTCCTTGACCTTGACCACGTCACCCAGATTGCCCAGGTTGACGACTTTGTCCATCAGAATCACTTGCATGGTCGTCTCCTCAATCTCAATGCAGGTCGGTGTAAGGCATGAGCGCCAGGAAGCGCGCACGCTTGATCGCGGTGCCCAGCTGGCGCTGGTAATGCGCCTTGGTGCCGGTGATGCGCGCGGGGATGATGCGGCCGTTTTCAGCGATGAATTCCTTCAGCACATCAACGTCCTTGTAGTCCACTTCGGCGACTTTTTCTGCCGTGAAGCGGCAGAACTTGCGGCGCTTGAAGAGACCACGGTTGCCGCTGTCGCGGCGCTTGTTGGCGAACTTGCCGCCGGATTTACCACCCATGGGACGGGCCATGATTCATTCCTTTTCGATTCGGTTCACTATCAGGATCAGTTGCCGGCTGTTGACGCTACGTCGGTTCAGCACGCCTTCCAGTTTCACCTGCGTTTCATTCGACAAGCCTGCCAGTTGCGCGGCGAGCGTTCCACTCGCCTGTATCGTCAACTCGCATTCCACTTGCCTTGCCTGCCCTGCCACGTTTTGACTGCTGCGGTGCTGTATCACCGCTTCGGCAATCGGCACGCCGGCCGGACTGTAACGTAAAGGGTCAACCTGGATGAGGACGCCGCTGATGCGCAGCCTGTTCACTCAACACGGCACTCAAGCAACTCTCAGGCTCAGGCTGCGGCAGGTGCTTCGGCGGCAGCTTCGGGCTTGGCGCTGTCCAGCATGTCGCGCGATTTCTCTTCCTTCATCATCGGCGAGGCCGTGGTCACGGCGTCGTCACGTTTGATGGTCAGATGGCGCAGCACGGCGTCGTTGAACTTGAAGCCATGTTCGAGCTCTTCCAGGGTTTCCTGGTCACACTCGATGTTCATCAGCACATAGTGCGCCTTGTGCACTTTCTGGATCGGGTAGGCCATCTGGCGGCGGCCCCAGTCTTCCAGGCGGTGAATGGTGCCACCACGGGTGGTGATGTTCGCCTTGTAGCGCTCGATCATGGCGGGCACCTGCTCGCTCTGATCGGGATGGACGATAAATACGATTTCGTAATGCCGCATCATGTTCCTTTCGGGTCAGCCCCCCGCTGCGGTGCGGTGGAGCAAGGGTTGAATAAAAACACCCCGACAAAGCGGGGAGCGCGAATCATACGTGTTTTCCCTGAAAAATCAAGCCAATGCCCACCCGAGCCGGCGTGGGCGCTGGCGGTTCACATCACGCAATCCACGTAATATTTTCCGTCCTCGGCATTTTCGACCAGCCCGTGCACATCCGTTTCAAAGCCCGGGAATTTCTCGTTGAAGGCCCGGGTGAACTGGAGATAACGCACGATGGTGGCGTTAAAACGCTCGCCGGGGATAAGCAGAGGAATACCCGGCGGGTAAGGCGTCACCAGCATGGCGGTGATGCGGCCTTCGAGCTGATCGATTTCGACGCGCTCGATCTCGCGGTGCGCCATCTTGGCAAAAGCGTCGGCAGGTTTCATCGCCGGGGCCATTTCCGACAGATACATTTCGGTGGTCAGGCGTGCCACGTCGTTGGCCTTGTAAATGGCGTGGATCTGTTCGCACAGATCCTTGAGGCCGATTTTCTCGTAGCGCGGGTGCTTGTCGACGAATTCCGGCAACACCCGCCACAGCGGCTGGTTCTCGTCGTAGTCCGATTTGAATTGCTGCAGCGCGGTGACGAGCGTGTTCCACCGGCCCTTGGTGATGCCGATGGTAAACATGATGAAGAACGAATACAGGCCGGTTTTCTCGACGATGACACCGTGCTCGGCCAGATATTTGGTGACAATGGCAGCGGGAATGCCCCAGTCGGCAAACGCACCATCCACGTCCAGCCCCGGTGTGATGATGGTGGCCTTGATCGGGTCGAGCATGTTGAAGCCGGGCGCGATGTTGCCGAACTCGTGCCAGCGGTCGTTGGCGGTGAGCACCCAGTCTTCTCGCTCGCCGATGCCTTCATCGGCAAAATTCTGCGGCCCCCACACCTGGAACCACCAGGAATCGCCGAATTCGGCGTCCACCTTGCGCATTGCACGGCGGAAATCGAGCGCTTCGATGATCGACTCCTCGACCAGCGCGGTGCCGCCCGGCGGCTCCATCATGGCCGCCGCAATGTCGCACGAAGCGATGATCGCGTACTGCGGGCTGGTCGACATGTGCATCAGGTAGGCTTCATTGAAGCGGTGGAAATCCAGCTTGCGGTTCTGGGCGTCCTGCACCAGGATCTGCGACGCCTGCGAGAGGCCGGCCAGCAGCTTGTGTGTCGACTGGGTGGCAAATACCAGGGCGTTTTCGGCACGCGGGCGGTTCTTGCCGATGGCGTGCATGCCGCGATAGAAGTCGTGGAAAGTCGCATGCGGCAACCAGGCTTCGTCGAAATGCAGGGTATCCACGGTATCGCCCAGCAGTTCCTTGATCATGTCGACGTTGTAGAGGATGCCGTCGTAGGTCGATTGCGTGATGGTGAGGATGCGCGGCCCGCCCTTGGCGTCCCTGGCGAACGGATGGGCGGCGATTTTCTTGGCGATGTTCTCGGGCCGGAATTCGTCCATCGGGATCGGGCCGATGATGCCGTAGTGGTTGCGCGTCGGCGTCAAAAAGATCGGGATCGCGCCGCACATGATGATCGAGTGCAGGATGGATTTATGGCAATTGCGGTCGACCACCACGATGTCGCCCGCCGCCACGTTGGCGTGCCACACCATCTTGTTCGACGACGAGGTGCCGTTGGTGACGAAAAAGAGGTGGTCGCTGTTGAAGATGCGCGCGGCGTTGCGCTCGCTTGCTGCCACCGGGCCGGTGTGGTCGAGAATCTGCCCGAGTTCGTCGACGGCGTTGCAGACGTCCGCGCGCAGCAGGTTCTCGCCGAAGAACTGGTGGAACATCTGGCCGATGGGCGACTTCAGGAAGGCGACGCCGCCGGAATGGCCGGGGCAGTGCCAGGAATACGAACCGTCGGCCGCGTAGTGCGTCAGCGCACGGAAAAACGGCGGCACCAGCGAATCCAGATACGCCCGCGCCTCGCGCAGGATGTAACGGGCAAGAAATTCCGGCGTGTCTTCCAGCATGTGGATGAAGCCGTTCAGTTCGCGCAGGATGTCGTTCGGAATGTGGCGCGCGGTGCGTGTTTCGCCGTGCAGGAAGATGGGGATTTCGGCATTGCGGAAACGCACTTCTTCCACGAAGCCGCGCAGTTTTTGCAGCGCGGTATTGGCGTCCTCGGCCGACCCCGCGAGCTCCTCGTCGTCGATCGACAACACGAAGGCCGAGGCACGCGCCTGCTGCTGCGCGAATGATGTCAGGTCACCGTAGTTAGTGACGCCGAGCACCTCCATGCCTTCTTTTTCGATCGCCTCGGCAAGCGTGCGGATGCCCAGCCCCGAGGCATTCTCGGAACGGAAATCCTCGTCGATGATGACAACGGGAAAACGGAAGCGCATGGCGGCTCCTGGAATAGACGGGAAAAAAGCGCGGAGTGTACGCCGGACCGATGTCCCGGACGTTAAATCTTGGGCAAGGTCACGCCGACCTGGCCCTGGTATTTGCCGCCGCGATCCTTATACGAGGTTTCACAGACTTCGTCGGATTCGAGAAACAACATTTGCGCCACGCCTTCGTTGGCGTAGATACGCGCAGGCAGCGGCGTGGTGTTTGAGAATTCCAGCGTGACATGGCCTTCCCATTCCGGTTCCAGCGGCGTCACGTTCACGATGATGCCGCAGCGGGCGTAGGTGCTTTTGCCCAGGCAGATCGTCAACACGCTGCGGGGAATGCGGAAATACTCGACGGTGCGCGCGAGTGCAAACGAGTTGGGCGGAATGATGCAGGATTCGCCGGAGACTTCGACAAACGAATCCGGATCGAAAGCCTTGGGATCCACCAGGGTGTGGTTGAGGTTGGTGAAGATCTTGAATTCATTCGCACAGCGCACGTCGTAGCCGTAGCTCGACGTGCCGTACGACACGATGGGCCGTCCGCCGACGGATTTGATCTGGCCAGGCTCGAACGGCTCGATCATGCCCTGCGCTTCCGCCATGCGGCGGATCCAGCGGTCGGACTTGATGCTCATCAGGTGTTGGAGATGACGATGTTGGGGAACTTGGCCGAGTGATCGACAGCGGTTTCACCGATTTTCACCGCCACACGACGTGCGATGGTTTTGTAGATATCGGTCACGCGGCCAGCCGGGTCGGCCACCACCGACGGTTTGCCGGTATCGGTGTCGTGACGAATCGAGCCATCGAGCGGCAGCGCGCCGAGGAATTCCACGTTGTAATCCTTGCACATGCGTTCGCCGCCGCCTTCGCCGAAGATGCGCTCTTCGTGGCCGCAATTCGAGCAGATGTGCAGGCTCATGTTCTCGACCACGCCCAGAATCGGGATGCCCACTTTTTCGAACATCTTCAGACCCTTGCGCGCGTCGATCAGCGCGATGTCCTGCGGCGTGGTGACGATGACCGCGCCGGTGACGGGCACGCGCTGGGCAAGCGTCAGCTGGATGTCGCCGGTGCCGGGCGGCAGGTCGACCACCAGATAGTCGAGCTCTTTCCAGTTGGTGTTGTTCAGCAGCTGTTCCAACGCCTGGGTCACCATCGGGCCGCGCCACACCATGGGCGTTTCGACGTCGATGAGAAAGCCGATCGACATCGCCTGGATGCCGTGGCCCATCAAGGGGTCGAGGTTCTTGCCGTCGGTCGATTCGGGTTTGTCGGTGATGCCCAGCATGGTGGGCTGCGACGGGCCGTAGATGTCGGCGTCGAGCATGCCGACCGACGCCCCTTCGGCGGCCAGCGCCAGCGCCAGGTTGACGGCGGTGGTCGACTTGCCGACGCCGCCCTTGCCCGAGGCAACGGCGATGATGTTCTTGACATTGGGAATCAGCTTCACGCCGCGCTGCACGCTGTGCGACACGATTTTGAAGCTGACGTTGGCGGTGGCAGCAGTAACGCCGTCGATCGCCTTGAGTTTGGCTTCGATCTGCTGCTTGATGATGCCGAGCTGGCTTTCTGCGGGGTAGCCCAGCACGATGTCCAGCGACACGGAACCGCCATCAATCTTGATGTTCTTGGCGGATTTGGTGGAGACGTAATCCTTGTGCGTATTGGGATCGATCAGCTCTTTCAGCGCGGTCTGAACCTGAAGTTCGGAAACAGCCATGTTTGCTCCAGCATTGCTATGGGGAATCGCGCATTATCAACCAATTCCCCCGCGCAGGGGTATACCCCGGATGGGTGAAGCCCGGCCGGGCGGGATTCCCCTGGCCCGCCTAGGGGCAGGGTGCCACCACGCCGTTGTTCCAGCACATGCGCTTTTTCGGCGGCGCGACACTGGCGGGTGCCTTGCGAACGGCCTTTTTCCTGGCGGCCGGTTTTTTCGTCACAGGCGCAGGTTCCGCAGATTTTTGCGCCGGCGCGGGGTCGGCCACGCCTGCCGCAGGCGGCGCAGTCAGCGCCAGCAGATCGACCACCGGGGTCGGCGCAACGGGGCCGTAGTCGATCCCGGGCACGGAATCCGCCAGGGCATCGGGCTTGATCGCCCCAACCGGCGCGGTAACCGGTTCGACCACAGGAGCCGGATCGCTTGCAATCGGGGCGGGTACCGGGGCAGGCGTGACCACGGCTATAGGTACCGGCATTGCTTCCCGGGCGGGTTCTGCGGTCTCTACCAGGGCGGGATCAGGCAATTCGACTACCGGGGTATCCGCCACAGGGCCGTAATCGACGACCGCAGGCTGCGGAAGCGATTGCAGGGCCTGCAACGGCACCCACACCATGACAAACGGCCCCCATCCGGGTGGCAGCGTCATCTGCGGCAGCGGATACGCCGACAGGGCCGGGGCAGGCACCATGACATATGGGTAGCTGCCGGCCATTGGCAGTTGCATCCAGACAGGCATCATGCCCACGCCGGGGGCAACGCTCTGCGGCGTTGCGGGTTTGACCGCTTCCGGCTCGATTCCATTCGCCACAGCGACCGAACTGCCAAGGGCAGCCAGTGCAAACAGGGTGGCAAGTCGTTTGTTGATATCCATGCAGACTCTCCGGTAGCCAATCCGGCAAGGATAGCCGAGCCAGGCCGCATAACTACAGCACAAAAGGCTGATGGGCGATCAAAACCGCCTCCGGCACGCGCAGGCGTATGGCGGCTGCAAGTTCGGCAATCGCGCCCCGGCGCGGCCGCAGCGACACCCAGAGCAGATTGAGCTTGAGATTGAGATCGGCAAACACCACGTCCTGATGCAGGGCCAGCACGGTCTGGATGGCGTGCGAGGTGCGCTCGATCTCGCTTGCCGGGCGTTCGCGCAGACGCGGAATCAGCATCATGAAGTCCGTCAGCCGCTCGCCGCTCGCATCGCGGGTCGGGGCAACCTGCCACAGCGGTTGGCCCGGCTCGCGTTTGGCCGCCCGGGCAGGAACAGTCGGCGTACGCAAGCGGATTTTCACGTTGTGGTGTCCCAGACTCAGATTTTGTTGGGAACGGCCGCGTGGGGGGGCGGGTTACGCCGGTCGCACAGTCTGCGTGCCCGCTGGCGCAGGAACCGGATGTCCTTGTGCAGATAGCGCTCCAGTTCTTCCAGCGCCAGCCGGTATACCTCGCGCTTGAAATCGACCACGGTTTCCATCGGAATCCAGTACTCGTTCCAGCGCCAGGCGTCGAATTCGGGGTGGGTGCTCGCGCGCAGGCACACGTCGCAGTCGCGTCCGGTCAACCTGAGCAGAAACCAGATCTGCTTCTGGCCGCGATAAATGCCCCGGCTGTCACGACGCGTCCAGTGCGACGGCACGTCGTATCGCAGCCATTCGCGGGTACGCCCCAGAATGCGGACGTGCTCGGGCGCGAGGCCGACTTCTTCTTCCAGCTCGCGGTACATGGCCTGCTCCGGCGTTTCTCCGGCGTTGATGCCGCCCTGGGGAAACTGCCAGGCGTGCTGGTTGACGCGCTTGCCCCAGAAAACCTGGTTCTGCGCATTGCACAGGATGATGCCTACGTTCGGGCGGTACCCTTCTCGGTCGATCATGGCCGCCACCATATGGTTGATTCAGTTGCCTGCATTCTTTCACACCCACTGCAAAATGCAAACCCGCCGGGCCAGCAAATCTTTTATTACCCTTTGTTTTTATTGGAATTTCCAAACATAGACCGCGAATGGTTCGCGGGCTTATTCGAGCAAAGGTGCGATTCCGCTCGCCCACTGAAAATCCCGTGCGAATCCGCGCAGGTCGAGACCCCAGCGCTTGGCAAGCTCGGCCAGCTGCGGCTGGCATTCGGCCAGCCTGCCGGGTGCGCCCGAATCGACAAAGCCAAACACGATGACATTGGTCTTGTCCTGTACCGACAACCAGCCGACCTCGCCGTCGAAGGCGCGTGTCAACCGGGCGAAATATTCGGCAAACTCGCGGTCGCGTCCCCACAGGTTCACCACCAGAATGCCGCCCGGCCGCAAGGCGCGCCGACAGGCATCGTAAAAGGTCTGGGTCGCCAGCGCTTCGACCTGGTTGCCGGCGTCGAATCCGTCGAGCAGGATCACGTCGGCGCTGGCCGGATGCTGGCGCACATAAAGCGCGCCGTCGGCCTCGATCACGGTCAGCGTGTCGTCGTTCGGCGGCAGCTCGAATTGCCCGCGCGCGGCGGCGATGACCCTGGGGTCGATCTCCACCGCCGTGATCTGCGTCTGCTCGCGCTGCTTGCGGATGAATTTGGCGAGCGAGCCGCCACCCAGCCCGATCATCAGCACGTCCTGCGGCATGGGATTGAACATCACGAAGCCCATCATCGCCCGCGTGTAGGCCAGCTCCAGATCCCACGGGCGCGACACGCGCATGGCGCTCTGGATCGCCCGGCTGCCCAGGTGCAGCGTGCGCACGCCGCGCGCTTCCGTCACTTCCACCCCGTCGTCCGACGCACGATGCTTGCCGAATTTCAGCCGCATGTCTCTTTGATCCCTAAAAATCGAGGGCGAAAGATTACCCTCGTGCACGCTAAAATGCGCGTTTTACTCCACGAATGTCCGCCATGCGCGCCACCCGGTTTTTTCTGTCCACCACCAAGGAAGCCCCCAGCGAGGCCGAACTCGTCAGCCATAAATTGATGCTCCGCGCCGGGCTCATCAAACGGCTGGGATCCGGGCTCTATACCTGGATGCCGCTGGGCCTGCGCGTGCTGCGCCGGGTAGAAGCCGTGGTGCGCGAGGAAATGAACCGCGCCGGCGCGATCGAGCTCCTGATGCCTGCGGTGCAACCCGCCGAACTGTGGCAGGAATCCGGCCGCTGGGCGGTGTTCGGCCCGCAGATGTTGAAGATCCGTGATCGTCACGACCGTGATTTCTGCTTTGGCCCCACGCACGAAGAAGTCATCACCGATCTCGCCCGCCGTGAGATCAGAAGCTATCGCCAGCTGCCGCTGAATTTTTACCAGATCCAGATGAAATTCCGCGACGAAATCCGACCGCGCTTCGGCGTGATGCGCGCACGCGAATTTCTCATGAAGGACGCCTACTCCTTCCACAGCAGCCGCGACAGCCTGGTCGATACTTACCAGACGATGTTCGACGCCTACAGCCGCATCTTCACCCGCCTGGGCCTGACATTCCGCGCTGTCGCCGCCGACACCGGCGCGATCGGCGGCTCGGGCTCGCATGAATTCCACGTGCTCGCCGATTCGGGCGAAGACACGCTCGCGTTCTGCCCCGATTCGGACTACGCCGCCAACGTGGAAAAAGCCGAAGCACTGCCGCCCGCCACGCCGCGCCCGGCCGCGACGGAGACGATGCGCGAGGTCGACACGCCGAAGCAGACTTCATGTGATGACGTGGCGGCGCTCCTCGGTATCGACATCACACGCACCGTCAAATGCGTGGTCTACGTGGCGGGCGACCAGCTCGTCGCCGCGCTGGTGCGGGGCGACCACGAAGTCAACGAAGTGAAATTCGGCAAGCTCGCCGGCATGGACGATTTCCGCCTCGCCAATGAAGCCGAAATCCGCACAGCCTTCCAGTGCCCGCCCGGCTTTCTCGGCCCGGTCGGCATCGACCGTACAAAAATCCGCGTCATCGCCGACCACAGCGTGGCGGCGCTCGGCGATTTTGTCTGCGGCGCAAACGAACCCAAACTGCATCTGGCCGGCGTCAATTTTGGCCGCGACCTTGAAGAACCCGACCTCGTGGCCGATATCAGGAATGTGGTGGCGGGTGACGTGAGCCCGGACGGCCGTGGCCGCCTGCAACTGTGCAAGGGCATCGAAGTGGGCCATGTGTTCCAGCTGGGCAGCAAGTATTCAGAAGCCATGAACGCGACCTATCTCGACGAAACCGGGCAGGCGCAGGTGATGGAGATGGGCTGCTACGGCATCGGCGTCTCGCGCATCGTCGCCTCGGCCATCGAACAGAATCACGACGACCGGGGCATTATCTGGCCGGCGGCCATGGCACCGTTCTTGCTGGTGATTGTTGCGATTGGCTATGGCAAGAGTGCCATGGTTAAAAATGCCGCCGATACCTTGTATGCTGAACTCAGCGCGGCCGGCATCGACGTGTTGCTCGACGACCGCGACGAGCGCCCCGGCGTGATGTTCGCGGACGCCGAACTGATCGGCATTCCGCACCGCGTCACCCTGGGCGAACGCGGCCTTGCAGACGGTGTGATCGAGTATCAGGCCCGCGCTGCGGGCGGCGAAGTCCACAAGCTCGCCGTGGCGGACGCGCAGGCCCATTTGACGAAACTGATGGAAGGCTGACATGAAAGCATCGACGCAACTGGCTGTGCTCATCGCCGCTCTCTGGCTGGCACAGCCTGCGTGCGCCGGGGCCCAGCGCGAAGAGGCCCTCTCGGCCAACGCGCGCGCCTCGCTCCAGCGCGGGCTGGCCGACACGCCGGTCACCCGCACCGCGTTCAGCAACCCCGCCGACGAAGCCGCCTGGCTGAAGGACATGTCGCGCCGGCTGGCCAAGCGGATGCCTGACGAAGCCGAACGCCTGGAATTTCTCACCACGCTGCACTGGGAAGCCTCGCGCGCCGGGGTCGATCCGCAGCTCATGCTCGGGCTCATCCAGGTTGAAAGCGGCTTCCGCAAATATGCCGTGTCGCCGGTCGGCGCACGCGGCTACACGCAGGTCATGCCGTTCTGGGTCAAAACCATCGGCAACACGGATCACAATCTTTTCCAGTTGCGCACCAACCTGCGCTACGGCGCGCTGATCCTGCGCCATTACATCAACATCGAGCGCGGGGATTATTACCGTGCGCTGGGCCGCTACAACGGCAGCCTGGGCCGTCCCGAATACCCCAACCTCGTCGTCGGTGCCTGGAAACGCCACTGGGATTACCTACCCGCCACCCGTTCCGCCGATGCATCGAGCGTAACGCGCAGTCTGCGCTAATCCATCAGCGCCGGGGGCTCGTCCCCTGCGTCGCACTTTCGTCAGCCCGCAAAAATCGCAAGCCCGCGCCTACAGGCGATCAACGCAGCGGATCCAGCACCACCAGCGGGCGCGGTTGACAGTCTGCCGCCACCACCGTACCCGGCAACCCCGGAATGGCGACCACGCGCGCGTCGAACGGCGCTTTCAATTCGGCATCTGCCAGATTCTTGCGGGCAATATCGAGCCGGGCTCTGGCAATCGACACGGCTGCCTGCGCCCGCGCCTGCCGGGTCGTCGCCAGATCGAGCTCGCTGGTCGACGACACCGTGCGGGTATAAAGCTCCTGCGCGCGGTCGAAATCCCGTTTGGCTTCTGCGGCATCGGCTTCGGCCCGCGCAAGCTCGGCGTTGGCCTCGTCTACGCGCGCGCGCAGCACGGCATCGTCGAGCCGCAGCAGCACCGTGCCTTTTTTCACCTGCTGGCCGTGTTTGACCAGCACGGTGTCGACCACACCGGATACCCGCGTCGTCAGCTCCACGCCGGCAGCGGCAGCGGGCGCAACCGTCACGGCCAGCAGCAGACCGGCAAGAAAATAGCGTTTCATGGTTTGTCTCCCGGGGGCGGCAAGCGTCCGCCCGACAAGGCTTCAATGCGCGCAAGCGCGAGTGCCAGACGATATTCCACCTGCTTGCGCCGCAGTTGCGCGAGTTGCGTTTCGGCCATGCTGGTGCCCAGGTTGGTTTTCATTTCCAGTTCGTATTCGGCACGCGCGCGTTCCAGCGCCCAGTCACGGTATTCGATTTGTTTGTCGGCCGCCGCCCGGCTGGTATCGCGCAGCCATTCCACTTCCTGCAGGCTGGCCAGCAAGGTATCGGCAAGCTCGAACTGGACTTTGTCCCGCTCGGCCATGAGCCGCTGCCGGGTCGCGCGCTCGCGCGCCTCGCGGCTATCCACCCGCGCTCCCTGATACAAGGGCACCGTAAAGACCAGACCGGCGCTGATTTCGTCACGCGTGGTGGATTCGCGGCTGTAGCCGGCTCCGAGCACTTCGGCATCCAGAGTGGGCCGGTTGTCGGATCGCACCGAGGCAAGCCGCGCACCGGCTGCGGCGATCTGTGCGTCCAGCGCACGCAGGCGCGGATTGTTTGCGAGCATCCACGGCAACAAAGTGTCGTAGTCAGGGAGCGCGCGCGCGTTGTCCTTCAGGGCCGGCTGCGCCAGCTCGACCGGCAGTTGCCCGGGGCGATTGAGCGCGTGCGCCAGTTTTTGCCGTGCGGCGCGCACCCGTTGCAAGCTCGCGTTGCGGCGTTCACGGATGTCCTGATAGTCGGCTTCGATTTTGAGGAATTCCGGCCGGCTCATCTGCCCTACTTCAACCCGGTCTTCGGCGTTGTCGCGCGACACATAGGCCACCGCCATGAATTCGTTGTCGGCAGCGTATTGCATGTCGGCCAGTAGCACGTCGAAAAAGCGCGCCATGATGTCGAGCCGGCGCAAGCTCTCCACGCTGAGGAGAACCGCCTCGCGCGCATTCACTTCGCGATCCGCAGCATTCACCGCCTGCTCGGTGCGGCCAAAATCGAACAGCGGCTTGCGTGCAACGAGGCGCGCCACGTTGTCCGGCTTCCAGTCCCCGTCCGGGCGTCGCCCCGTGCGCGCGGCCCCATCGAGATACAGCGCAAAGTCCTGGCGGCTCCCCGCCAGATCGCGATCCGCGCGTGCGGCGGCCAGTTCGGCTTCGGCGATGCGCCAGTCAGGGTGGGGCGCGGCGACGGCACTCAAGGCTTCCTCAAGCGTGAGCGGCGCGGCCCCTCCGTGCGGGTGCCACAACCCCGCCAGCAGCAGCGCTAGCCAGGCGCGCTTCATTTGCCCTGCTTGTATTTGACGAAGGGCTGGCTGGCGTACGCGCCTTCCGCAACATACTGCCCCAGCAGCAGGAATTCGGCTTTGTCCTTGGTGGGGCCGGTATGGCGAGCGACGAGTTTGCCGTCAAGGTCAAAGAACAGCAGCGTCGGTGTGGCGCGAACCCGGTTCGCAAACGCAAAGGCTTTTTCGGTCGTGCTGTTTCCCTGAAAATCCGTCACCTCGGTGTCGCCGTTCACATCGATGGGATAGAGCAGGTAGTTTGTCCGGTAGGCGTCCTGTACGTCTGCCTGGTTGAGTATGGTCGACTTCATGCGCGCGCAGAACGGGCAGTCGTCCATTTCAAAAAACAGGAAGATGCCTTTCTTGCCCTGCTTTTTCGCTTCCTGGAGATCGGCCTGCAAATCGCCGAACTTGGGCTGAAAAAAGTGCGTGGCGGGGTCGCGTGTTTCCGCCCAGGCGGGCAGCGCGAACAGCATGACAACAGCGAGCAAAAGTGAACGCATGGGCGATTTCTCCCGAATCCTGACTGGACTTATTTTTTCTGACGGCTCGACTGGCTGGCAATGTATTTTTGTACCGCTTCGCGCGTGATCGGGCCCACCTGCTGCGCCACCATCTTGCCTTCCGGGTTGTACAGGTAGGTGGTGGGCAGGCCCTGCACCGGCCCGATCTGGTTCACCACTTTGGATGTGCCGAGCACGATAGGGTAGTTCACCAGCAGACTCTCGGCAAAATCCGTCACCTGCTTCGAACTGCGGTAATCGATGGCCACGCCGATGACAGCCAGGTTGTTTTTCTTGTTTTCATGCAGTGCGATGAGGTCGGGGATTTCTTCCAGACACGGCGGACACCAGGTTGCCCAGTAGTTCACCAGCACCCACTTGCCCTTGTATCCCGCCAGCGAATGGGCCTTGCCATCGGTATCGGTGAGCTGGAAGCCTTCGGCCTGACCTGGCGAACTGCCCAACAGCAGCAGGGCAACGAACCACATCGGATAAAATCGTTTCTTTTGCAGGCTAGACATTGGTTTTCCATGATGATGAACACGCGCATCGAGAAAGACTCACTCGGCGAAGTCCGGGTTCCCGAAGACGCCTGGTATGGCGCGCAGACCGCGCGTGCGGTGGCGAATTTTCCCATTTCTGGCCGTCGTCCGGATAGGGATTTCGTACTGGCGCACGTGCAGATCAAGCTCGCCGCCGCGCGCGCCAACTGTCAGCCGGGCTGGCTGCCCGCCGACAAGCGGGATGCCATCGTTGCCGCGTGCGAACGCATTCTGGCCGGCGAATTTCTGGATGAATTCGTCGTCGACCGCTTCCAGGCCGGTGCCGGCACCAGCCACAACATGAACACCAATGAGGTCGTCGCCAACCTCGCCAACGTGGCGCTGGGCGGCGAAAAAGGCACGTACAAGCCGGTCAACCCCAACGACGACGTGAACATGGGGCAGTCGACCAACGACACCATCCCCACCGCGATCCGCCTGGCCGTGCTGGCCAAGCTGCCGCGCCTCGTCAATGCAGCGCGCGCCATGGCCGCCGAGTTCACCCGCCTGGCCGAACGCGAAAAAGACACGGTCAAATCCGGCCGCACCCATTTGCAGGACGCCGTGCCGACCACGCTGGGTCAGGAATTCGCCGGCTACGCGTGGACGTTGAGCCGTTGTGCCGCCAGCCTCGAAGCCGTGCGCCCGGCCTTGTGCGAAATCGGCCTGGGCGGTTCGGCCGCCGGTACCGGGCTCAACACTTCGCCCGATTACCCGGCAAAAGTCGCCGCCGAACTCGCCCCCCTCACCGGCGAGCCGATCACGGTTGGCCAACTGGTCGCGCAGATGCAGTCGATGAACGACCTCGCGCGCCTGTCGGGTGAAATCCGCAATCTGGCGCTGGAACTCACGCGCATCGCCAACGACCTGCGCCTCCTGGCTAGCGGCCCGCGCACCGGCCTCGGTGAAATCCAGCTGCCGCCGGTGCAGCCGGGTTCCAGCATCATGCCCGGCAAGGTCAACCCGGTAATGTTCGAAATGCTGAACCAGGTGTGCTTTCAGGTGCTGGGGCAGGACGCGGCGGTGGCCTACATGGTGCAGGCCGGGCAAATGGAACTGAACGTGATGATGCCCGCGCTCGGCAGTGCGCTCTTCGACGCCATGGACTGGTTGACGAATGCGATGAACGCCGCCACCGAGAAAAACCTCAAGGGGATTGTTGTAAACCGCGAGCGCTGCGCCTTTTTCATCCACCAGAGCGTCGCGCTCGCCACGCTCTTGAACACGCAGATCGGCTACGCGGCGGCCGCCGAAGTCGCCAAGGCAAGCGAACAATCCGGCCGCCCGGTGCGCGACATCGTCGCCGAGCGCGGCCTCATGGACGCCGCCGCATTCGACGCGCTGGTGCTCGCCGCCGCGAAGGGCATCGGCTCGGGCGGCGGCGCAGGCTGATGGCGATTCAATGGTTCCCCGGCCACATGACCGCCGCCCGCAAGAAGGCGGCGGACACCCTGGCCGACATCGACGTGGTGATCGAAGTGCTCGACGCCCGCGTGCCCGAAGCCGGCAGCAATCCCATGATTCATGAATTGCGCGCGCACCGGCAACGCGCCTGCCTGAAAGTCCTGAACAAAACCGACCTTGCCGACCCCGCCGCCACCGCCGCGTGGATTGCGTATTTTGAACAACAGCCCGGCGTAAAAGCCGTGGCCATCTCCGCCAAGAAACCCGGCGACGTCGCCAGACTGCCCGCGCTGGCGCAAAAACTCGCGCCGCACCGCGACGACAACTTCAAGCCGCTGCGGCTCATGATCATGGGCATCCCCAACGTCGGCAAATCCACGCTGATGAACGCGCTGGTGAAGAAAAAAATCGCCAAGGTTGGCGACGAACCCGCCGTCACCAAATCACAGCAGCGCATCAACCTCACCCCGCGCCTGACGCTTATCGACACCCCCGGCCTGATGTGGCCCAAGATCGAATACGATTCCGACGGCTACATGCTCGCCGCCTGCCACGCCATCGGCAAAAATGCCGTCATCGACGAAACCGTCGCCGAATTCCTCGCTGGCATTCTGCTCGCGCGCTACCCGCAGGCGCTGGTGGATCGGTACAAACTCAAGCTCGACGGCCTCGATGCGCCAAGTCTTGATCCGGTGGGCATCGTCGAAGCCATAGCCAAAAAGCGCGGCTGCCTGCGCCAGGGACGCGGTGGCGAACTCGACCTGGAAAAAGCCGCCAATCTGCTGCTCACCGATTTCAGGAGCGGCGCGCTGGGGCGGATCAGTCTGGAGACACCGGGAACGCGGGCGGCGATGTTGTCAAAAAAACTGGGATGAAGGATAGCGACATCAGCGCAACCGACAATGCATATCTTTTCACCACTATCTCACGATGATCGAATCGACAAAATTTGCAACAGCCAAGTCTAATTCTGACCAGTGATCCATAACGAATTCGCGGGTTACAACAATTTGGTATTGATACCCCCCGGCTGCATTCCAGTAAGAGATAAAACAGAATCCTGTTGGACCGGGCTGACATCCGAAAAATTTTCCGTAACCCGAAGCTTTCTTGGCTTCAGGGCGAACATCCTCAAACTCAGGGCCTATCCAAGATTTTGGGGCCACGTATTCCCTTAACCCGGAAGCGGGGTGTTCAATAATTTCCCGGCCCCTAATTTCTTTCAAGTGGCCCTCAAGGTGTGCGTTCACTCCGTCCCATGTGCCAATTTGTCTGTCATAAATTTCTACCGCTATTCCACCTCCATATGGATTAGGGCTAGGCGCATAACCTCGCGCAGGGTCAAGGTGAAACGTTGCTTTGTAGGCTTTCCCTTTCACAATCGGTGTAGCTACTTTTTCGTATAGTCCCCGGTCCACCCCTTCTTTGGTTGAGAGTGTCATGGGCGAACCGTCTTTTGATCGCCAGGCTGACTGATAAGAAAAGGGATTTACCCCTACATCTGCGGGAAACCGAAACAGGGTGCCGCCGATGCGAAGTTCATTAATCTGCCCCTGCACGATGCCATGTGCCGCCCAATATTCCTCCGTGTTTGAGGACAATTCTGAGCTTCCTATCCTATCGCAGCCACCAATTAACATTGTCGAAAGAAGCCCTACGATGCATCCCATTTTTATTCGCATGTTTTCTCTCAAAAAGTAAATGCTCCAGGCTGAGGCACGATAGTGCGCTGCTCGAAACAAGTTTTTCGCGACACACAACCTCAAACGCTATTCATTTGATTTCTTCACCCTCCGAATCAACGGGTGCGTCGCTTTTCGCCAGACAAGCCGGATTGCGCATCGACATAACTATCCAGCAGCTTGCGGATCATGCGCTGATACTGCGTGTGATGCCTGCTCGCTTCGGACTTGAAGAAGTCGATGCTCTTCTTGCTGAGCGCCAGGGTGACTTTTACGCCCTCTTCGCGGAATGCCAGTTCTGCGGGCGAAGGGAGGAAGTCCGGGATGATCTGAACCTCGCCAAGGGGCTCGTCGGCGTAGACGATTTTCGCGCTTGATTTACGTTGCGTTTTCGCGTTCATAGATTGCCTTTCCTTTGCGCCAGTATCCAGCGCCGATGATGCGAATGACCGCAGCACGGTAAGTAAACCGCACCGTGAGAATGCCGCCTCCCACTTCGCCAAAACAGGTGTACCGCTCTTCACTTTCGCTATGCGCGGCATCCCGTGCGATGACGCGCCTGGGGTCGGTTGATTTAGCCATACGAATATATGGCGAATATGGACTCAAACTGCCGCCGCGCGATCCATCCACACCAGGGTGGCCAAACGACCGCGCACGGCGGCTGCGGGCAGCGTTTCCCCCGCCTCCCAGCGCGCCAGCGCCTCGCGCTTGCCCGCCCCCGTCACCACAAACCACACGGCCTGACTGTTGGCCAGGCGCTCAGCCGAGAGGCTGACGCGATCCGGCGGCGGCTTGGGGGCGTGGTGGACGGCGAGTGCGTCTGCCCCTGTCCAGCTGCGACCGGGAAACAGGCTGGCGGTGTGGCCGTCTTCGCCCAGGCCGAGCAGGACGAGGTCGAAGCCGGGAACCTCGGCAAGCCGGGCGGCGTAGTCGGCGGCGGCGGTTTCGGCACCGAGTTCGGCGGGTATGGGGCGACGCTGTTCGGGCGGAATGGCGCTGGCGGCGAGCCAGGCGGCCTCGATCATGACGCTGTTGCGGTCGGGGTGGTCGGCGGGCAAGCAGCGTTCGTCGCCGTACCAGATGTGCCATTTGTCGTCGCCGGTGCTGCGGTGCGCGAGTTCCTCGTACAGCGCGCGCGGGGTGCTACCGCCGGCGAGCACGAGATGGAAACGGCCGCGGGTGGCGATGGCGGTGGCAGCGGCGCGTTCTAAGGTGTCGGCCAGTGTACGGACGAGGATTTCAGGCGTGTCGAAAACGCGGGTGGCAGGCAGGGGCATGGTGAGGTTTGCGGGCGGCGTGTCGGCAAAGTATTGCCGACACGCGGTTGAAACAGCAACAGGACTTTACCGCCCCGGATACGAGCAAGCCCACCCGCTGCGGCCGTGCCATCTCACAGCTCGTCGCGCCAGCTCTGGTCGTCGCTATCAAACAGCCGGTTCGCCTCGGCCGGGCCCCATGAGCCCGCGGGGTAGGTGGGGATGAAGTCGCGTTCAACGGTCCAGTGGCGCAGGATGGGATCCACAACCTGCCAGGCCCACTCCACTTCGTCGAAGCGGATGAACAGCGAGCGATCGCCTTCGATCACGTCGAGCAGCAGGGTTTCGTAGGCGTCGAGCGTTTGTTCGTCAGTTTTGAGAAAACTGGCGTTCATCTGCATCACCCGCGTGTCCATGTCGAGGCCGGGCTGCTTGACGTGGATTTCCATGCGCATGAATTCGTCGGGCTGAATCGACAGCAGCACCCAGTTGGGCGCGATGGTTTCGATGGGCGTTTCGCGGAACAGCTGCTGCGGCGGATGCCGGAAGCGGATGGCGATCATCGAAGTCTGCTTCGCCAGTCTTTTTCCTGTTCGCAGGTAAAACGGCACGCCGCGCCAGCGCCAGTTGTCGATGTAGAACTTGGCGGCGACGAAGGTTTCGGTGATGGAGTTGGGTTCGACGTTTTCTTCCTGCTGGTAGCCGGCGACGCCCTGCCCGCCAATACTGCCGCGTGCGTATTGCGCGCGCACCGCGTGGGCGTGTACCGCCCGTTTGGCGATGGGCCGGATCGAGCGCAGCACTTTCACCTTCTCGTCACGCAGGGCGTCGGCTTCTAGCGCGGGCGGGGGTTCCATCGCCACCACGGTGAGCAGTTGCATGAGATGGTTTTGCAGCATGTCGCGCAAGGCCCCTGCGCGGTCATAGTAGTCGGCGCGCTTTTCGATGCCAATGGATTCGGCCACGGTGATCTGCACGTGGTCGATGAAATTGCGGTTCCACAGCGGCTCGATGAGCGTATTGGCGAAGCGGAAGACGAGCAGGTTCTGCACGGTTTCCTTGCCCAGAAAATGGTCGATGCGATAGACCTGTTCCTCGTCAAAATACTGGTGCAGCAACTGGTTCAGGCGCTTGGCCGAATCGAGGTCTTCGCCAAAGGGTTTTTCGATCACCACGCGGTTCATGCCGCGCGGTTTGTTGAGACCGACGGCTTCGAGATTCTGGATCACCGCGCCGAACTCGGCGGGTTTGATCGCGAGGTAAAACACGGTGCTCGAACACGCGGCTTCGGGCGGCAGGTTGGCAGCCAGCGCGCGGTAGGATTCGACGTCGTTGAGGTCGCCCTTCTGGTATCTGAAGCGCGCCAGAAAGCGTTCGAACACGGGGCCTTCGAGCGTGCCATTGATTTTGCCGGCGAGCACGTCGCGCATGTGTTCGCGCCAGCTGTCGGTGTTCCAGTCGCGCCGCGAGAACGCGATGATGGACAGGTTTTCCGCCAGCCGCGCCGCAGCTTCCAGATGATAGAGCGCGGGCAGCAGCTTGTTGGATGCGAGGTTGCCGGTGGCACCAAAGATGACGAAAGAGCACGGCAGGTTGTCGGGCGAGGCGTGGCTGGCAAGCGTCATCTCAGCCCTCCTTCACGGCGTGTCCACCGCTGCCTTCAATCACGGCGTGGCCGCCGAAGCCTTTACGCATCATCGCCAGCATCTTGTTGCCATAATCAGCGCGTCCCTGGCTGTCGAAGCGCGACATCAGCGCCAGTGTCATCACCGGCGTGGGGATACCCTGTTCGATGGAGGCCAGCGCGGTCCAGCGGCCTTCACCGGAATCCGACACAAACGGCTCGATGGATTCGAGCGTCTGGTCTTTGGCGAGGAAATCGGCCGAAAGATCGAGCAGCCAGGAGCGCACCACGCTGCCGTGCTGCCACAGCTCGGCAATGTTGGCCAGGTCGAGATTGAAGCCGGGCTTGTCGCGCATCAAGGCAAAGCCTTCGGCAAAGGCTTGCATCATGGCGTACTCGATGCCGTTGTGAACCATCTTGGTGTAATGCCCGGAGCCCACCGGGCCGGTGTGCAGCCAGCCGGTGGTGGGGGTGGGAGCCAGCGCTTCCATGTAAGGCTTCACGCGCGCGGCGGCCGCTTCGCTGCCGCCAAACATGAGGCAGTAGCCGTTATCCAGCCCCCACACGCCACCGGACACGCCGCAATCGACAAAATCGACACCGCGTTCGGCGCAGCGCGCGGCGCGTGGCGCGTCGTCGACGTAGTGGCCGTTTGCGCCATCGACGATCAAATCGCCCGGGCTCAACAAGGGCAGCAGCGCATCCAGCGCCGCTTCGGTCGGTGCGCCCGAAGGCAGCATCAACCAGACGATGCGCGGCGCGGCGAGCGCGGCAACCAGTTCGGCGTAATCACGGCACGCGACGTGGCCGGTTTCGGCAGCAAGCGCCTCTGTCACTTCGTGGCTGCGGTTCAGCAGCGCAATTTTTTTGCCCTTGCGCGCCAGCCGCCGCGCCATGTTGCCGCCCATGCGGCCCAGTCCCACGATTCCGAATTCCATCTGCCGCTCCCTAGAAGGCTACCCAAACAATTCCGCATCAATCATGCCAGCGTGCGCGCCCCTTGCGACGGCACGATGACAGGTTTATGGCCAGCCAACCGCCCTGTTGCGGTGCACCGTGCACCCCTTCAGGCCAATAGCCCGGGGAAAAGTTGCCCCAATCCGCTGGCGATCATTTCAATGGAAATGGCCGCGATGATGAGGCCCATGAGACGCGTGACGACGTGGATGCCGGTGCGACCGAGACGCTTTTCTATGGTGGGCGCGGCGCGGAATGCAATCCACACCGACAGCGCCACCAGGGTCACCGGGATCAAGAGCGCCACCTGCTGCACGGGTTCGCCGCGCGCCGCGCCGGCCGCCACGATCATGTGCGTAATGGCACCGGGGCCCGCCAGCAAGGGGACGCCCAGCGGCACCACACCGACTGCGTCCTTCTCCTCGGCTTCGACCGCTTCGTCCGCAGTCTGCCGCTGCGGACTGACGTGCGCCTGCACCATGGACAGTGCCAGCAAGAGCAACAGCAGGCCGCCCGCGACCGAAAACGCCGCCAAGCGGATGCCGAAAAAATCGAGTATGACCTGCCCACCGTAGGCGGCGAGCAGCAGCACGACGCATACCGTGATCGCCGCCAACCGGGCTGCGGCGCGGCTTTGCTCCAACGTGTAGTCGCGCGTGGCGAGCAAAAAGAGGGGAATAACGCCAACCGGATCGACGATGGCGAAAAGTGCGAGCGCCGACTGGGCGAGTGCGAGGACATCCATGACCTGCATCATAGCGGCAGGTTTTGCAGATGCGGTATCGGCCCGGTTCGGCAGGCTACCGGGATTGAACAAAGCGGACAGGCTGGCAAGCGACACCCTGCTCCTGTGCTCCTGTCCTCTTGTGCTCTTTGTAAATAAGGTCGCGGGTCAGACGCGCTTGAAGATCAAATCCCAGACCCCGTGGCCGAGCCGGATGCCGCGCTGTTCAAACTTGGTGAGCGGGCGCGTGTCCGGGCGCGGTGCGTAATCGGCCACGGTGTTCTGTAACAGCGGTTCGGCCGACAGCACGGCGAGCATTTGCTCGGCGTAGTCCTGCCAGTCGGTGGCCAGATGCAGGAACCCGCCCGGCGCGAGCCGGCTCGCCAGCAAGGCGACCAGCGGCGGCTGGATGAGGCGGCGTTTGTGGTGGCGCTTCTTGTGCCAGGGATCGGGAAAGAACACGCGCACGCCGGCGAGGCTGCCGGGCACGATCATGCGTTCCAGCACTTCGACCGCGTCGTGCTGGATGACGCGCACGTTGGCGAGTTCGCGTTCGCCGATTTGTTTCAGCAGCGCGCCGACGCCCGGCGTGTGCACTTCAACGCCGAGAAAATCGGTATCGGGATAAGCGGCGGCGGTTTCCGCCAGACCTTCGCCCATGCCAAAGCCGATTTCGAGCACGTGCGGCGCGGCACGCCCGAACACGGCATCGAGATCGACGAGCGGCGGCTGAAAGGGCAACAGGCAGCGCGGCCCCACCTCCGCCAGCGCGCGCGCCTGCCCCGATCCAACGCGACCCGCACGCAGTACATAGGAGCGAATGCGCGGGTGCGCGCCGGTGTCCTCGCTCATGGCTACTTGCCCGGGGTGATGAGGCCGGCCGTGGGCGAGCTGGGGCTGGCCTGGTAGATTTTTTTCGGCATCCGTCCCGCCAGAAACGCCTCGCGCCCGGCTTCCACCGCTTTCTTCATGGCCGACGCCATCAGCACCGGGTTGCCTGCACCGGCAATCGCGGTATTCATCAGCACGGCGTCGCAGCCGAGCTCCATGGCAATGGTCGCGTCGCTGGCGGTGCCGACGCCGGCATCGACGATCACCGGCACAGAAAGGCGGTCGATGATGATCTGCAAGTTCCACGGGTTCAGAATGCCCATGCCTGAGCCGATCAGGCTCGCCAGCGGCATCACCGCGACGCAGCCAATGTCTTCGAGCTGTTTGGCGGCGATGGGATCGTCCGAGGTGTAGACCATCACCTGGAAGCCGTCCTTCACCAGCACCTCGGCGGCCTTGATGGTTTCGGCGACGTTGGGGTAAAGCGACTGGGGATCGCCCAGCACTTCCAGCTTGACGAGGCTGTGGCCATCCAGCAGTTCGCGCGCCAGCCGCAGGGTACGAATCGCGTCGTCAGCGGTGTAGCAACCGGCGGTATTGGGCAGGTAGGTGTATTTCGACGGCGGCAGCGCGTCGAGCAGGCTGGGTTGGCTCGCGTCCTGGCCGATGTTGGTACGGCGGATGGCGACGGTGACGATTTCCGCGCCCGAGGCCTCGACCGCGCGGCGGGTTTCGTCGAAATCCCGGTATTTGCCGGTGCCAACGAGCAAACGGGAAGCATAGGACTGGCCGGCGATGACGAGGGGTTCCATAGGGGTAAAAGATGCGCGGTGAAGAGTAATGGGAGGACGAAACGACCCGGCTCAGCCGCCGCCGACGGCGACCACGATTTCGAGGCGGTCGCCGTCGGCCAGCTGCGTCGCGGCATGTTGACTACGCGGGACAATCTCGCCATTTTTTTCGATGGCGATGCGCTTGCCAACCAGGTCGAGCGTTTCGACCAGCTGGCCCAGCGTCAGCGGGGCAGGAAAAGCACGGGCTTCGCCGTTGACGATTAATTGAATCACGGGAGTTTTGCGGACTGCGGCGGTGTTTCGGTATGATGCCGATTCTACCGCGCGGGCGTCGTATAGTGGCATTACCTGAGCTTCCCAAGCTCATGAGGAGGGTTCGATTCCCTTCGCCCGCTCCAGTTTATTGATGTGAATTCAAAGTTTCCGAATAACGGCCGATATTGCCGTAGGCCATGAATTCCGCGACCTCACCCCTCTCTCCGGACGCACTGCTTACCGAAGTCGACAACCGGCTGGTGCAGGCGCTGGAAAACTTTTTCCAGCGCAGCCGGCCTGCCATTGAAGACGGCATCCTGCGCGCATTGTCCCGCGACATGAGCCCGTCGATGCTGGCGACAAGCGAGGATTGCACGGGCTGGCTCCACCTGCACCCCGACCAGCTCTCGGAAGCCTTTGCCGGCCAATACCGCACGCATCTGGCGCAAAGCCGCACCCGCCTGCCGCACAGCCATAGCAGCGACGCCCCCGATGGCGGGCTACAGCTACTGGACGATGAGGCACTCGCGCGCCAGTTGAGCATCAGCAAATCCAGTCAGCGTCTTGCCGACGCCCTCTTCCCGGAGTTGCAGCCTTTTCTCGCCCGGGTAAGCAGCCTGCTCGACGTGCTTCCCGCCGATTTGACGTCGCGCTACAGCCCGATTCCCGTCGTCACCGCTCTCTCCGAGGCGCTCGATGCAGTCGGACTGAGCATCCAAAGCGGCACACTGTTACTGCAACAGGCCATGCTGCCGCTGCAGGACACGCTGCGCCAGGCTTACACCGCCCTGAACCAGTATCTGGAACGTCAGGGCGTGGTTACACGTAACGCGCCGCTTCCGCGTCGGGCAACCCGACAAGGCGGTTTCTCCACTGCCGGCTCTGATGTACTGGCGTACATCCAGGGCACTACCGGATCGGGCACGGCATTCACCCTGCCGGCAGACCATGCCCGGGGACACACGAGTGGCGGAACGCCAACGGTGGCTGGCATGGCTGAGTACCCCGGGGCCGATTTTCCCGTAGCGCATGCACCGGCCGGCAGGGCAGCTCCCTCGGTACGCCCCAGCTTCCGAGAAAGCCTGGATCAATGGCAATCCGCCGCCCCGGCTGACCATCTCGCCCCGGACGGCACGCCAGTACTGCTGCTGCGCCAGATCCATCACCACGCTCACGATACGGACGCGGGGCAGGTTGATCTGGCCATGCTCGACGCCATGGCCAGCCTGTTCGAATTCATACTGCAAGACCCGGACGTTTCCGCTTCGTACAAATCGGCCATTGCACAATTGCAGCTGCCCGCCTTGCGCGTGGCTCTGGCTAGCCCCGAATTTTTCAGCGACGAACGCCATCCCGCACGCCAGACACTCGATCTTCTGGGCATTTTTTCGCGGCGTTTTCCGGAAGCCCACACCGAGTATCCTGCTGCCTACGCCGAGGTCGAGTCTGCCTGTCTCTCCATCGTTCACCAACCCGCCAGACAGACCGAAGCATTCGCCGAGGCCCACGACAAGCTGACCGAGTGGATGAGCGCAGAAAATGTACGTGCCGATGCCGCTATGGCTGCGGATGTCGCCCGACTGGAGAGTATCGAACGCCAAGAGCTCGGCATGTTGCTGGCACTGGAAAACCTCCAGGAGCTGACCGCCCGCCACCCTGCGCCGGCGTCAGTACTGCACCAGCTTGAAAGGGCCTGGGTTCCCTACATGGCCGCACTGTACGTGGAAGAACTCGGTGAAGGCCCGGCCTGGCGAGCAGCCGGCTCCACGCTGCTGAATCTCTTTCTCAGCTTGCAAGCACCGATCGACGCGGCCACACGCGAAACCCGCCTGCAAACCCTGCCTGCCCTCAACCGGGATCTACGCAACGGGCTGCTGTCGCAACAGGCAGAACCCGAACAGTTGCGGGAATTTTTCGCCGCCATAACGGCCGCGCAGGAATGCTGGATACGGCCCGAACTCAGCCATCCGGAAGCACCGGTCAGCCATTTCGAAGCAAGCTATGCCTCTGCCCCCGGCCAGCTTGTGCAAGCCCTACACACAGGCCATCCATCGTCGCCAGACAGTGTCGGGGAGCAAATTGATAACTTGCAGGAAGGTGACTGGGTCGACTTCCATCCCGATTACGAAGGCCTAGAGACCGCACGGGTCGCCTGGGTTGGCGTACAGGGCTATCTGTTGTTCAGCGACAGCGAGGGGGATACCCGCTTTTCGCTCGACAGCACGCAGCTGGCGGCGGCCATCCGTGCCGGCCAGGCGTCGATCCCGGAGCAATCCCTCACCCGCAAAGCCATGCTCCGCCTGCGCGATCAGCTACAAAGCAAGGCAAGCTGATTTTTTTCCGTCTCCCCTCAAGTTTCCCGCATCGTTACCGATATCTCGGTTAAGCGGTTTTGTGTCCATCACCCGGACACTCCGCCAGCACCGAACAGGGCAAACCCGTCGCGAGGCGGGGACGCAAAGCTTCCCGTCTCGACCAGAACAAGCGAGACAGCGGGGCCGCCGGTCATCTCCGATCTGCATCTGTCCCTATTCCTTGTTGGCCAACTGCGCGGAACCCGCGAGGTGACACCATGGAGCCAGACATGCCAGACCCTACTTCCGTCGTCGTGAACCTCAATCAATTCGATCGCACCCGCCGCACCCAGGCCTCAGCCGAAACCCTGAGCCGCTTGCACGCGTGCCGCGATCTGCTCATCGAAGGGGTCACACGCGCGCTCACGCATCGCACCGAGGCCATGGAAAACACGCTGCTTGCCATGGCCGACCGTTCTCCGTTGCTGGATACGCGCAACGTTTATTACGGTGCCCAGAGCATACTCAATAAACGCGCCAACGAGCTGCTGGCCGCCTGTAAGGACGCCTACTGTGAGGCGTTCCAGTCCACCAGCGCGTCCCGCGACCGGTTCGCCAGCGGCGAACCAGGCGAGTTATCACTATCACTGGTGGGGGATCAGGATTTCGAACTCACGCTCGCGGTCGACAAGGCAACCTCGCGCCTGCGCTACAACTGCGCAGAGGAACTGGTCGCGCTGGACGCGCGCGTCGCGCATCTGCTGGGGCGCAAGGAGTTCGCCGAAAACGACAACCCGTTGGGACCCCGCGCGCTGTGCGACAGCCTGCTCGAAGGAATCGGTCGCATGGATATCGATCAAAGCATCCGCATCGTGCTGCTGAACCAGTTCGACCTGGTGCTCACCACCGAACTCGCTGGTGTCTACCAGGGAATTAACCGTCATTTGGTCGATCATGGTGTGTTGCCCGATCTCAAGGCAGGCATGAAAGCACGCACTCCTGCCACGGCGGCAGCCGCCGGCGCGCTGGCACAGGGCACGGGCGCGCAAACCGGAGCCAGTGCGCCGACCGATGACATGCTGCGGCTGTTCGAGCAACTCGCCGGCGGCGGGGCGGGGCACGGCAGCAGCGTGGGCGGCACGGGATACGGCGCTGCCAGTCATCCGGCCATGCCCAGCCTGCTCGATTCGATCAAGCAGTTACAGATGGGCGGTCTGGCCCTGCCTGACGGAGGACGTTTCGAACTCCCGATGATCGAGGCCACGGCGGTGCACAACGTGCTCCGCGTACTCCAGCAGAGCCCGGTGATGCAAGCCGCCAGCCCGCTCGATGCCGTGCTGGTGGACGCGGTGGCGATGCTGTTTGACGTGGTGTTCGAAGAAACCGCGCTGCCGGATCGCCTGAAAGCCCAGATCGCCCGGCTCCAGATTCCGGTGCTCAAGGCGGCGATGCTCGATCGTGCCTTTTTCTCCCAGCCCCGTCACCCCGTGCGCCGCATGCTCGACGCCGTGGCCCGGCTGGCCGTCCACCTGCCCGATACCGAAGCCGGAAACGCCCGCCTTGAAGCGATTTCCGGCGTCGTGGGCAAGGTGCTGGAGAATTTCGAGCAGGACATCGTGCTGTTTGCCGACGCGGCCGAAGAACTGGAAGCCATGCACGCCAGTCTGGATGATCGCGCGGCGGAAGTCGCCGTCGTCAGCCTGCGCGAAGACATCGACGCCATTGGTCGCGCCGAACGCGCCGAACTGGCACCTGTCGTCGTCCATGATTTCATCAACCGCGCCCTCAACGAAGAAGCCCCGGAATCGGTACGCGAATTTTTGCGTCGCGACTGGGCAAAACTGCTCACTCGCGACTACATCGCAGAAGGCGATCAGGGCGCGCATTTCAACAGCCACGTCGAAACCATGCGCGAGCTGGTGTGGAGCGTACAAACCAAAGCCGACATGGACGCGCGGCTGATGCTCGTGCGCATCCTGCCCGGCCTGCTGAAACGCCTGCGTGACGGCACTGCCGAAATCGAGCTATCGCAGAAAATTGCCGACCGCTTTTTTGCCAGTCTGGTCATCCTCCACGCCAACGCTGTGCGCCCTAACGCCCAGCCGGTGCCGCTGCCGGAAACCGCACCGGAAGAAATCGCCGTCATCGAAGTCGAGCGCGCCAAAGCTGACGCCATCGAAGAGACGCGTGTTGCCGAAGCGGTTGCCGCCGTCACCACCGAAGCCGAATTGCCCATGCCCGAATTCGAAGACGAGTTCATGCTGCGCGCCCGCGCCCTCGCCAAGGGCGACTGGGTCGAGTTTCATTACGAAGATGGCACTTTCCGCTGGGCTCGGCTGGGCTGGGTGGGGGGGGTACGCAACACCTATCTGTTCTCCGACCAGGACGGCATGAACAGTTTTTCCATCAGCCTTGCGCGGCTGGCCGAAAAACTGCGGCACGGTGAGGCCGTGCTGGTCGAGCGCAAATCCATTACCGAATCGGCATTCACAAAGCTGATGAGCCTGTTCCGGCAGAAGCTGGGGCATGCGTAAAGGGTAGGAAATAGCGGGGGCGGCCATTTCCCTGATTCTGCAAGGCCCATCGCCGCTTTGAAGGGTGCTACGCTCACGGCGTGAAATCATTCGCCGACCACATCATCAACTGGCAGCGCAAGCACGGCCGCCACACCCTGCCCTGGCAACAGACACAGGATCCGTACCGCATCTGGCTTTCGGAAGTCATGTTGCAGCAGACGCAGGTTGCCACCGTCATCGGCTATTACACGCGTTTTCTCGCGCGCTTTCCCGACGTCGCAAGTCTGGCCGCCGCGCCCGAAGACGAGGTGCTCGCCCACTGGAGCGGGCTGGGGTACTACAGCCGGGCGCGTAACCTGCACGCGGCGGCCCGGTGCGTCATGCGCCTGCACCAGGGGCGATTTCCGGCCAGCGCAGACGGGTTGGTTTCCCTGCCTGGCATTGGTCGCTCCACTGCTGCTGCGATTGCAGCGCTGGCTTACGGCGAACGGCGTGCCATCCTCGACGGTAACGTCAAACGCGTGCTTGCGCGCCACGCCGGCATCGACGGATGGCCGGGCAAAAGACCGGTGGAAACGGCCCTCTGGCAACTGGCAGAAGCCCGTCTGCCGCAGCAGGACATGGCTGCCTACACGCAGGGCATGATGGATCTGGGTGCCCTGATCTGCACGCGCGCCCGGCCAGACTGCCCGCATTGTCCTGTCGCCGTTGGCTGCGTGGCCTTTGCAGAAAATCGCATGGCCAGCCTGCCCGGCTCACGTCCGAAAAAAACCCTGCCCGAACGCTGCACGCAAATGTTGCTGCTGATCGACCGGGGCGAACTGATGCTCGAAAAACGCCCGGCACACGGGATCTGGGGCGGACTCTGGAGCCTGCCCGAAGTCGGGCCTGCCGACGATACTGCCCGCCATTGTCGGGAGCAGTGGGGCTACAGGGTCAACACGCTTCAGCCGCTGCCCCGGCTGATGCATGGCTTCACGCATTTTCGCCTTGCCATCCAGCCGGTTCGTGTTCATGTCGCTCCGCGCACCACCACGCCAACCGGCCATGTCTGGCTGTCCTTCGAGGAAGCGCTCGATGCCGCCCTGCCGGCCCCGGTGCGCAAATTGCTGACCCCGTTCGCCACCGCATGAAGGCGTGCTATAAAGCGCCCACACAAGAATGAACCGCTGTCGCGTGCGCTTTTATCTCTGGCTCCTGCTTGCTGTGCTGTGCTACCCGCTGCTATCGCGTGCGGACGTGGTCGCCCACGCCGGGGTCGAACTGCGCAGTCTGTCGACAGCCAGCCTGCGCAATATCTACACCCTACGCCAAACCCACTGGCCTGACGGCCGGCTTATCACCGTGTTCGTGCTGCCAGACAATCACCCGGTACACGAACGCTTTGCCAAGGACACGCTGGGCATCTACCCCTACCGTCTGCGCCAGATATGGGATCGCCAGAGTTACAGCGGCATGGCCAGCGCCCCCATAGAAGTGAAAAATGAAACCGAGATGCGTGCCCGTGTGCGCAGCATCCCGGGTGCCATTGGATATACCAGCAAGGATATGGCCTATGAAGGCATCAAGACACTCAAGCTGGACTGACTTTTCGGCTTCAGGGATTCTGGCGCTGAGCCTGATTTCCGTCTCGGCTGCCGCCGACAGCGCCACTCCGTCCCGCATCCATTTGCAGGGCTTTGCGGCACAGGCTCTGGTCGGGTCAACGCACAATGACTTTTTCGGTGATAGTGCAGACGGGGTCAGCCACGACTTCACCGAAGCCGGCCTGCACGGTACGTGGCAGGTAGCGGACACGCTGCGGGTATCCGGCCAGCTGCTCTATCGTCGCGCCGGCGAAACCGACCGCGACGGCCTGCGGCTCGACTACGCCCACGCCGACTGGCGGCTGCACCAGGATGCGACTCGCCAGTTTGGTGTCCGCGTCGGCAAGGTAAAAATCCCCTATGGCCTGTACAACGAGACCCGCGACGTGCCCTCCACCCGCCCCGGCATCCTGCTACCGCAGTCGGTGTATTTCGACAATAGCCGCAGTCTGCTGATCGCGGCACCCGGCGCATTTGCTTATGGAGGGGGGGTTCACAACTGGGGGACAACCGAGTGGCGCATCGGTGCAATACGCCCGGATTTTGACAGCGCCGCTGTTGAGTATAATTTTCTCGGCAGGGATCTGCCCGGCAAACTCAAGGGACAACACGCCTACGGTGCCCAGTTCCGCTGGGACAGCCCCGGCGACACCGCCCTCGCACTCACTTACGCAAATGCCCGAGCAGAATACGCGGCAGCAACACCCGACCCGTTTAGGGATGGCGACGTGGATTTCAGCAATCTGATGGTCTCGCTTCAGCATCGCTTTGATACGCTGACACTGACGACGGAATACGGCCGACCCAAGGTTCGCTTAAGAGATTTTGGCATGCCGCTGCCTGATTCGGCCTACCCGTTAGAAACCTTTTACGCGCAAGCCGAATGGCGTTTTTCCCCGGACTGGGAACTGCTGGTACGTCATGACGTGTTCTACCGTGACCGCAAGGATCGCAACGGACACGCGTTCGAGGCTGCCACAGGACTGCCCGCGCACAACATGTACGCGCACGACACCACGCTGGGACTGCGTTGGGACACCACCCCCAACGTAATGCTGCGTGCCGAGTACCACCGCGTGAACGGCACCGGCTGGCTGCCCGGCCCGGATAACCCCAACATCCTGGCCCGCGAGCGCGATTGGGATCTGTGGCTTGTGCAGGCAGCCTGGCGCTTCTGATCATGCCGACCTCGCGTTTTCTCAGTCTTAAGTGGAAGCTCCTGGTGCCGCTGACCCTGGCGGTTGCCGTCGGCACGCTTGCACTCACAGGGTTCAACGACAACCAGCTACGGCGGGCCGCCGAACAGACCCGCCTCGACAGTGCCATCCGCAACGATGCGCTGCTGCATTTTCTGATCCGCCAAAACGAACGGCAGCTGGTCGACGCCGGCGCGGGGCTGGCCGACTTTCTGGTAGCCAGCGCGGAGGGCCCGTTCAACCTGCCGTCCGGCGATCTGTTGCAGCGTTACTGGGAACAGCTCAGCCTCAACCAGGGTTTCGAGAGCCTTCGTCTGTACGGTGCCGACCGCCAGCTGCTGACCGGCTTTGGCAACCTGCCCGCCCCGGACGCCCTGATCGACAACCTGCTCGTGGTCACGCTCCGTAGTGAACGCCCGGCCAGCGGGCTGACCTGCGCGGCCCGCTGCATGTTCTATGGCGTATCGCCGGTATTGCGTGAAGGGATCACGGTGGGGGCGGTGCTCGTCACCGCCGACCTTTCCGGCCTGATGAGCGCGTTTGTGCAAAGCACCGGCCGTGAGCTAGCTGTCGTTTCCCCCGGAACGATGAGGCCGTATGCGGCCACCTCGCCCGAGATGCGAGCCCCGCTCACTGCACTGCAATTCGCCGCATACCACGCGTTTCCAAGGATCGAGTCCGCCTTCAGCCGCACCGGAGGCGTCGCCCATCACTGGGAACGACTGCACCCGCAGACATCTGCGGCCAACACGCCGGTGTTTGTCACCCGCAAGGATGTGACCCGTGATGAAGCTGCCATCTCGCGGGCGTTTCTGGCCAACCTCGCCACAGGACTGGGGGTGTTTCTCGCTGCCGAGGCCGTTCTGCTGCTGTCGCTGGCCTGGTTCATGCGCCGTCTTGACCGTGTGAGTACCAGCCTGCCGCTGCTGGGCGAAGGTCGCTGGCAAACCGCGCGGCATCGCCTTCCCGTGCGCCAGCTGCGTCTCGGTGACGAACTTTCCGGTCTGGAGGACGCCACCCGCAAACTGGCCAGTCAGCTCGAAACCCTCGATGGCGCTTCGCGAGGCCAGCAACATGCTCTGGAGCACCTAGTTGAAACCCTGTCACATGAGCGCGACTTCATCTCGAGCCTGCTCGACACGGCGCAGGCGCTGATCCTCACCCAAGATCGGCGTGGCGTCATCCGCATGGCCAATCACTACGTCGAGAGCCTCACCGGCCAGGCAGAAAGCCGGCTCATCGGGCAGGATTTCTTCGAATGCCTGTTTTCGACCCAGGAAGGTCGCGACTGGCGCGCCCGCCTGCTGACCCACTTTGGCCGCGACTCCGCCCCACTGCGTTTCGAAGCCCCGCTCAACACCCCCGACGGACAGCGCAATATCGCATGGATCCATTCCCTGATCGGGAACACCGCCGAGGAATCGCTCATTCTGTCGGTGGGCATCGATCTCACCGAGCTGAAAAACGCGCAGGCGCGCGCAAGCTTCCTCTCCGATTACGATCCACTCACCGGCCTTTATAACCGGCCGGCCTTTCAGCACCGGGTGGCCCATGCCCTCGGAGAAATCGGCGGCGGAGCGATACTGTTGGTCGACCTCGACGATTTCAAAACCATTAACGATCTGGCCGGCCACAGCGCGGGCGACGCCGTGATCCAGCACATGGCCGAGCGCCTGCGCAACCTGACGCCTGCCCCAAAATTTGCTGCGCGGCTGGGCGGCGATGAGTTCGCTCTATATTTCGAGCCGCTGCCGGATGCCCAGCTGTTCCAGCTTGCCCGCCTACTGTGCAAGGGCGATACCGCCCAGCACATTGCCACCTCGTGTGTGGGGATCGCGCTGGTGCAGGACGGCGGCACGGTCGACGCACTGATGGGGCACGCCGACCTGGCGCTCTCGCAGGCACGTGCCAAAGGACGCGCCAACTGGCATCTTTACAACGCCCGCGACGGCATCCGCGAATCCCTGCTCGACCGCACCGAACAACTTGCCCTCATCACCGAAGCGCTGCACCAGGATCGCCTCCAGCTCTATTTGCAACCCATCCTTGCACTGCAAAGCGGCTTGATCACACATCACGAAGTGCTGCTGCGCGCACTTGGCCCCAACGGGCAAATCCTGGTGCCCGCTCCGCTGATTTCTGCGGCTGAAAACTCCGGGCTCATCCGCGAAATCGACCAATGGGTGCTGCACCATGCCGTCGCCCTGATTGCGGCTCACCCTGGCCTGCGACTGGCGGTGAACCTGTCAGCACGCAGCCTCGACACGCCCGACTTGCCCGCCCAGCTCGACAGCCTGTTGCAGACCTACCAGGTACCACCGCAACAACTCACGCTGGAAATTACGGAAACCGCCGCGCTGAACCAGATGGCCGACGCAGAAACCCTGCTCGCTGGCATCCGCCAGCTAGGCTGCAAGATCGCGCTCGACGACTTTGGCGTGGGCTTCTCTACCTTCCAGTACCTGAAGCAGCTACCGGTCGATTTCGTCAAAATCGACGGCAGCTTTATCCGCGAACTCGACCGCAGCGAGGACGACCGCCTGTTCGTGCGTGCGCTGGTCGAAGCGATACACGGCTACGGCAAGCTCGCCGTGGCCGAATACGTCGAAAACGAAGCCGTGCTGAAACAGGTGGTCGAACTCGGCATTGATTTTGCTCAAGGTTATCACTTCGGTCGGCCGCAGTTGGCCGACACCCTGTTGCGGGATTTCCAGAGCCGCCCCCAACTCCTGCGCGACGCGTCCTGATCCGCCAAGTCCGGCCAACCCTGCAAGCCCGGCAGCGGCATGCTATACCAATAGCACGTTCCAGACTGGAGGATGGCAATGGAACTTCGCTCCCAGCCCCCCGATCCCGCCCTGTTCGATGACGATGGTTTTCTGCTCGACCCCGGTCGGTGGAGTGAAAGCCTCGCCGACCGTATCGCCCAGACTGACGGCATCGGGATATTGAACGAATTGCAGATCGGCCTGCTACATGCCCTGCGCCGCGAGTTCTCGCGCCACGGCACAGTCACCGCGCTGTCACACGTGTGTCACCTCACCGGCCAGAGCGCCGACTGTATGCAGCGCCTCTTTCCCAATCCCCGCGAAGCCTGGCGGGTGGCCGGCCTGCCCAACCCCGGCGAGGAAGCCAAGTCCTATTTGTAGCCAGGCCTGTTTATGCCGGTTTTGTTTGGCCAGTCTTTTTTTGTTAATGGCGCGTGAGAAAATGGCGGGATGAATCCTGCCCAACATCCCGCCACGCCTGTCTGCCTGCTGCACGAACCCTTTGTGGGAGCCTTCGGCCTGCCGGCCGACGTGCCCTTCGTCAGCATCAAGGGCGACCCCAGCCTGCGCGAAACCGTGCCCTTGCGGCCGCGTCAGCCCTCGCGTATCGACCCCATCGCAGGCAAAGTGCTCGACACCTGCGCCGCGCTCTTGCGCGACACCGGGGTGTACGCCATTTACGTGGGATTCAACAGTTCGGAAGTGCGAACCGAGTCGATCTTCAACCCCTTTGCCTACGAAGTGCACGACGCCGAAGACCTGGTGAAACCCGGCTACGTGGCGCGCCATTTCATCGCGGTGCCGTACGAAGAGAAAACTCGCACCATCGCCTGGGTGCGCGCCATGATCCAGACTGGCCCGCTGCGCGATTACCTGCCGGCGCACTGGCTGAAGGTGATGGATGCCGAACGCACGAGCTGGCAGCCGCTGCCGCAGGAATCCATCGAAGCCATCGTGCAGAGTTTCAACACCCTGCGCGCCATCGACGGCTACTACCTGCGCAACGCGGCGATTTCGCTGTCGGAAGGCATCGTGCGGGCGTCCTACAACTGTGACGGCACCTACTTCGTGCGGGCGGACTATTTCCCCGAGTTCGTGCGCATCAACACGCCGTAACCAGGTTTACAGGGCGGCCAGTTCCGCGCGCGCCGCGTCGCCGTCCGTCGTCGCGCCGGCGGCGTCGTAGGTGCGCGCGGCCAGCGCCAGCCAGCGCCCCGCCTGCGCCCAGTCGCGGCGGTCGCGCGCCAACCAGCCCCGGTAGCGCGCCGCCACCGCCCGCCAGTACACGTCGCCCGCCCGGTCGATGAGCGCCGCGCCTTCGTCGATGCGGGCTTGCGCCTCGTCGTAGCTGCCCGTCTGGCGATACAGATTGCCCAGATTCATCAGGTGCTTGCCCAGGTGATGGAAATGCCCTTCAGCCCGGTTGAGTGCAATGGCCTGTTGCAACCAGCTTTCTGCCGCAAGCGCATCGCCCGCCGCCTGATGGATGAGCCCCACGTTGTTGAGGCTGGCGGAACGTTCGGACGCATCCGGGTTCAGCGGAATCGATTCGCGGTACAGCGCCAGCGCCGCCGGCGCGTCGCCGCGCGCGTAGGCGAGCCCGGCCAGATTGTGCAGCGCGGTCGCCAGATTCTGCCGGCTGGACTCACGCCGCGCCCACGCCAGCGCCGCCTGCCCGTATTGCATCGCCTCGGTCTCGCGCCCCAGTTTGCGCAGGGTGACGGCGAGCCAGTTGTAGAGATAGGTGCGCGCCTCGCCCTGCGGCTGACCCGCTTCCACGCCACGCAACCCAGCCAGCGCATCGACAAAATGGCCGGTTTCGTAGGCCGCCCGCGCCGCACACATACGGCTCGGGGTCAGTTCGGGCTGGCTGGCTGCCAGACGCGTGGCGGCCGCGTAGTCAAACCGCGCCAGCGCTTCGTGGCAGGCGTCGGCCTCTGCCGCGCCGGCCAGCAGCGCCAGGCTCGCGGCTTCAATCCAGCGGCGTATCGACATAGGCACGGCCTCCCGGGCAGCCGGAGTTGAAATGCGTGTGGCCGATGCGACGGTAATCGAGCGGTTTACCGGGCGCACCGGTTGCCGGATTGCGCTCAAAGCTCACGCGGACCTCGCGCAGCATGGGCCGGCGCTTGGCACGCTCTGGCGTGTTCGGGGTGCGGCAGTCAAAGGTCACGGCCTCCAGCAGCGCGGGATCGCTTTTTTTCAGCGCCGCTCGCAGGCTGTCCAGATTCACCTCACGGCCCATGTTTGCTGCCAGCACAGGGCCGAGGGCGTGATTGACGCGTTCGGTGAGGGCCGAAGAAACCGCAAAATAATCGGCCTCGCGCAGACCCGAACAACTGCCGTGTTTGGCCCATTGATAGCGATCCAGGCAATCCGCCGCGCCCGGCATGGCGCGCCCCAGTCGCACGCGTTCGTCTGCCGGCAGGCGGATGGCGGGCAGGCGGCAGAATGCGCCGCTGGAATCGGCCCCGCAGAACGCGGGGTGCCGGCGGTCGAGCCGGTTCGGCCACAGGCCATGCAGGGTCAGCGGCATCGACTGGAACGCACGCGCGTCGCGTTGCCGACACTGGGCAAACTTGCGGCTGCGTTCGGGCCGGTCTTCGCAAAACGCCGGCGCAACCGACAGCGCGAGCAGGTAATAATCGAAGCGGGCGGGAGCCGCCTGCACGCTGCCCCACAGCAGGGCCAGCGCCAGGCCCGGGAGCCATGCTTTCAAGATCATGTTTTTCCTCCAGACGGCGCATCCTGCCACAAACCCGGATTCGGCACGGCCCGGCTCAGGTAAAATCGGCGTTTTCCTCCTGTTACAGAAAGAGCTTTCACCATGTCCATGGCTGACCGCGACGGCGTCATCTGGTACGACGGCAAACTCGTCCCCTGGCGCGACGCCACCACCCACGTCCTCACCCACACCCTGCACTACGGCATGGGGGTGTTCGAGGGCGTGCGCGCCTACAAGGCCGAACAGGGCACGGCGATCTTCCGCCTGCCCGAGCACACCGACCGCCTGTTCCGTTCGGCACACATCCTCGGCATGAAAATGCCGTTCGACAAGGCCACGATTTCCGAGGCGCAGCGCATGGTCGTGCGCGAGAACAATCTCGAGTCCGGCTACCTGCGCCCGATGGCGTTTTTTGGTGCGGAGGCGATGGGCATTTCCGCCAAAAATCTCTCGGTGCACGTGATTGTTGCCGCCTGGCCGTGGGGTGCCTACATGGGCGACGACGCGATTCGTAACGGCATCCGCGTGAAGACCAGCTCGTTCTCGCGCCATCACGTCAACATCACCATGTGCAAGGCCAAGGCCAACGGCAACTACATGAACTCGATCCTCGCGCACAAGGAAGCCGAGATGGACGGCTACCAGGAAGCGCTACTGCTCGACGTGGATGGCTTCGTCGCCGAAGGCTCGGGCGAGAACATCTTCATCATCCGAAACGGCAAGCTCTACACGCCCGACCTCACCTCCGCGCTGGAAGGCATCACCCGCGACACCATCATTCAACTGGCTGCCGAAATCGGCCTGCCGGTGATCGAAAAGCGCATCACGCGCGATGAAGTCTATTCCGCCGACGAAGCCTTCTTCACCGGCACCGCCGCCGAAGTCACCCCGATCCGCGAACTCGACAACCGCGCCATCGGCGAAGGCATGCGCGGCCCGCTCACGGCCAAACTGCAGGCGATGTATTTCGACTGCGTGCACGGCCGTGCGCCCACGCATACCGGCTGGCTCACCGCCGTCAAATAACCGGAGCCCGGCATGAGCGAACGCCACGACAACAAACAGCGCGTCATCGAAGTTTCCGAAACCGATCTGCCGCTGCACTGCCCCATGCCGCAGCACGCCGACTGGAACGCCCACCCGCGCGTCTATCTGCCCATCGAATCGCGCGGCGACGCACTGTGCCCCTACTGCGGCACGCTCTACCGCCTGAAAGGCAAACCCAGCGGCAGCGGACACTGAAATCCTCCCTGTCGCACACAAACTTTAGGAGATTGCCATGACCCGTTTTATCCCCCTTGCAGCGCTGCTCCTTGCCAGCAACACCGTGCTTGCCGCCGGCCCGCAGGCCGACGTGCAGGCCGAAATGAAGAAAATGCAGGAAGCGCAGGCCAAAGTAATGGCCGCGATGATGAGCGAACACAAGAGCCGCCTCGGCTACAAGGAAACCATCGCCGCGCTGCAAGAAGGCGCGAAGAAACGCGGCTGGGAAGTCGGCCCGGCGGTGAACATGCAAGAGGCCATGCAGAAAGCCGGCCAGAAGGACGCCCGCCCCTTCACCATGCTGAGCATGTGCCGCAAGGACCTCGCCGAAAGCCTGCTGAAATTGCAGATGGCGAACAAGGCCATGCCGTTTGCGCCCTGCCGCATCAGCGTGTTCGAAGGCAGCGACGGCAAGGTCTACATCGCCAAACCCAATACCGAACTGATGGCGCAGATAGCGCTGCCCGCGTTTGCCCCCACCCTGAAGAAATTCGTCGAAGAAGAAAAAGCCCTGCTCGCCGGCATTGCCGACTGAGCCCAACCGCCCGCGCCGTATGGGATTTGCCACCCCCGAAGCCGCCGAAGCCGCGTTTTACAGCGCGTTTGAAGCGCGTTCGCTCGACAGCATGATGCAGGTGTGGGCCCCCACCGAGCACATCGCCTGCATCCATCCGCTGGCTGCGCCGCTCAATGGTCTACACGCCGTGGCGGCCGGCTGGCGCAGCATGTTTGAAGCGGCCGGCCAGTTTCGCGTGGCGGTGGAGCTTGCCCACGAAATCCGCGCAGCGGACCAGGTGCTGCGCATCGTGCGCGAGTACCTCACCATCGGCTTTGAAACCGAAGCGCGCCCGCCTATCCTTGCCACCAACGTTTACCGCCGTGACGCCGACGGCTGGCGCATGGTGTTACATCACGCTTCGCCGCTACAGGCAGGCGCAACGCCCCCTGCCCGTACCGCCCCGCCTGTGTTGCACTAATTCTCCGCGCTGGGGTGCAGGTGCCAACAAGGGGGTATCAGCGCCCCTTCATGTCCCGCAGCATGGGTGCAAGTTCGGCGAGCAGCTTGTTCTGTGCAAAGAACGACACGCCCTGCGCCTCCATGGCGCGCTGCAACTCCTCGGCGAGCACATTGAACTGCGCGGTCGTAATGTTCATGCCGACGTGAGCATCCCGCATGTTGCGCCCGCCGTATTCACAGCCGCCGCCCGTAAGAGAACAGAATTGCGACACCAGCAGGACGACCAGGCGCTGTGCGCGGGCGTCATCGAGTTTGCCGAACGTGTCGGCAAAAATCGGGTTGATTCGCCAGCGCGCAACGGCATCCGAGGTAAAGGCCGTCACGGTCTCCTGCCCCCCCAGGTCTTCCCACACGCTGGCGTGTGCGGGCAGGGAGAGGCAGGCTGCCGTCAGGCTGGCGGCGAAAAGTGTACGAAATCGCAAAGAATGGTTCATGCTGGGCTCCGGTCAGAATCCGAGTTGCAAAGAGAGATAAGCACCACGCTGATCGTCGTTTTGCGTGAGCGCACCGACAATCTGGCCGAGGTCGACATATGCGGCGGTCAATGAAACATTCTTGGTGGGGAACCACGCGGCAAACACGTCGTAAGCCGTTTCTTCCTTGAGGTTGAGCGACGGGTTGTTGAGGTTGCCCCGCTTGGTGCGAACCTCCGCCCCCAGGGCAAGTTTCTTCGAGAGCAGCCAGGCGATGGATCCTTCGAATTCTGGCCGGTAATCGTCGCCATCCGGCCCTTCGAAGCCCAGCAGACCGAACTGGTTGGCTTGGGTGAAACGCACCGTGCCGTTTACCAGCAGACTCTGGCGCAGATAGAGCTTGGTTGCCGCCACGTAGAAGTCTGTGCCGTGATGTTTGATGTTGCTGCCCAGCGTGGCGTTAAGGAAAGGAATCACCGTGTCGTCGCGGTTGTCCTTGTATTGCACGCCGACTGCAATCTGCGGCAGCCATGTGTCCTGGTCGTAGACGGCATCTCCCAGCACGCGCACCTTGAGCCCGAACACATCCTGTTCGAGCTTGTAGTTGCGCAAGCCGGCGCTGATCGGAACGAGCACGTCCTGGGTATTGAACTTCTGCCGGCTATACGAGAGTTCGACCCGATCCAGTATCCCCACCGACACGCCGGCGCTGCGGAATTCGTAATCGTCGAGATTGACGCCCGTGGCATGGACATTGACACCAAACTGCTTGTCGGTGCCGTAACCGGTGATGAGTGCCCAGGTGGCCAGCCCGCCGCCGCCTGAGCCCTCGATGGTGGTGACACCGCCCGTGGCGAGCAATTTATTGCTCATGCCCATTGCGGCAGCTTCGCCAGCCAGCCCGGTGGCAAGCACAAGTGCCGCAAGACCTGCGCGCGTGGTTGGTTGCATGATGCGATCCCTTCATGAATGATTTGTCGGCATGAACTGTCGCGGCGCTTGCCGTGACAACCGATTTACGTGGCATCGCAAGGATTGGATGCAGTCCGGCAACAAAAGCCGACTAAGGACGCCCGACGGGCTCGCGCAGCACCCGGAAACCCAGCACGCTGTATCGCGTCTCCGGCGTATCGGCCGCGCGGTAACTCACGCGCACCAGATGCGCGGCGCAGTGGTACGAACCGCCACGCCGCACCCGGCGTTCGCCTGTTGACGGGCCGGGCGGATCGGCCAGCGGACTGTCGGCGTAGTAGCCCGGCTGGTAGCGATCGGCCACCCATTCCCATGCATTGCCCAGCATGTCGTGCAGGCCCCAGGCGTTGGCAGGCAGACGGCCGACCGGCTGGGGGACGTCGGCCGAATTGCCCAGATACCAGGCATGCGTGTCGAGCGCCGTAAGCGGGAAAGGCCGGTTGTCGGTGCTGCCGGCGCGGGCGGCGTATTCCCATTCGGCTTCGCTGGGCAGGCGGTAGCGAAACCCGGTGGCGGCGGCGTTGAGCACAGCGATGAAACGCTGCGCGTCGTGCCAGCTTACCGAGACCACTGGCAGATCGCGCCAGTCGGCCCGCGCCCAGTTGGCCGCCGGGCCGGGCCGGGTGTGCATCCGCGCAAACCATTGTCCCTGCGTGACCTCGGTACGCGCCAATTCGAAGCCGCGCGTGATTGCCACACGGTGCGGCGGCAATTCGTCCTCGATCGCACGGGCGTCGCCGTCGGGCAATTCGAACACGGTCTCGTCAAAGTGGCTGTTGCCCATGACAAAGCTGCCGGGCGGGATCTTCACGAAATCGGGCCCACCAGTATCGACGGCCTGTGCAGGGCCGGGCAGGCAGCACGCTGCCAGCAACAGGAAAGTGGCGGGTTGTCTCATGTTCCCGTTACGCAGGCCCCCCGGCACCGGATGCAGTTGCATCCAGCCGGCCCGCCGCTGCGTAGAGCCTGTGTTGTCCCACCACTCACCCAGGCCTGCACATGATCTCCGCCGTCAATACAACCGATTTGCCCGCCGACGCCGTGCTGCTGGACAGGCACGCGCGTCCGCCCACGACGCCATTCCCCTTACCCGAGTCACTCGATGCGCTCATCGCCCGCATGACCGGGGGTGACGAAGCGGCCCTGGCACGCTTTTACGACCTCACCCTCGGCCGCGTCCATGCGCTTGCGCTGCGCATCACCCAGCGGGCCGATCTTGCCGAGGATGTGTGCGTGGAAACCTACTGGCAGGCGTGGCGCGAAGCCGCGCGCTTTGACACCACGCGCGGCGAACCCCTGGCCTGGCTGATGATGATGACGCGCTCGCGCGCGCTCGACACCCTGCGCCGGCTGGGTTCGACCCCGCCCTGCGCCGACCCGGATACCCTGCTCGACGGTCTCCCCTGCCTCGCCCCTCTGCCGCTCGACCAGCTGATATCGGCCGAATGCGCCGGTGCACTCGATCGCGCGCTGACCCAGCTCACACCCGTGCAACGGCAGCTCGTCGCGCTGGCGTTTTACCGCGACCTGTCGCACCAGGAAATCAGCGACGCAACCGGGCTCGCACTCGGCACCGTCAAATCCCACATCAAGCGCGCACAGGATACGCTGCGCCGTGTACTCTCCCCGTCCTGAAAGTGACCGCCATGACCCAACCCATTCGCCCTGCGCACGACACCCCGCTCGACGACGAGCTCATCGGGCAACTGGCCGCCGCCACACCGCCGGAACCACCGGCACCCGAGGTTGCCTCGCGCATCCGCGATACGCTCTTCCGGCGTATTCACGCTGACGCGCCGGACTTCCGCTTCGTCCACCGCCACGAAGGCGAATGGACGACGCTCCTGCGCGGCGTCGAACGCAAGCTTTTGCACGAAGCCGCCGGTGCGCATTCCTACCTGCTTCGGCTTGCACCCGGGGCCCGCGTCCCGCGCCACAGCCACGCACTCGACGAAGAGAGCCTGATACTCGAAGGCGATCTGACCATCGACGGCGTGCTCTGCACGGCGGGCGACTACCACTTTGCGCCGTGCGGCAAGCCCCACGGCCGGCTCACCAGCGAACACGGCTGCCTGCTGTTCGTGCGCGGCGCATCGGACAACCGGGTGGCCCGATGAGGCGTGCTTGCGCAGGCCTCATCGCCACCTGCATGATGGCGACCATGCCTGTTTCGATTGCTGCCCCAGCCCCCTACCATGCGCCCGCCTGGCTGCCCGGCGGCGACCTGCAAACCATCTACACCAGCCTGTTCATCCGCGTGCCGCACGTTGAATACCGGCGCGAACGGCTTGAACTCCCTGATGGCGATTTCCTCGATTTCGACTGGATCGACGGCGAACCCGGCAAACCCGTGGTCGTGCTGTTCCATGGGCTGGAAGGCAGCTCCGACAGCTTCTACGCGCGCGACCTCATGCACAGCCTCAAGGCACGCGGCTGGAGCGGCGTGGTCGCGCATTTCCGGGGCTGCTCCGGCGAGGACAACCGGCTGCCACGTGCCTATTTCGCGGGGGATTCGGCCGACATCGAAACCATGCTGCGCCACGTCAAAGCCCGCCATCCGGACGCCCCGCGCTACGCGGTCGGCGTGTCGCTGGGCGGCAATGCACTCTTGAAATGGCTGGGTGAAGCAGGCGTCTCGGCAGACACGCTGGTTGCGCGTGCCGTGGCGGTATCCGCGCCGCTCGATCTCACCGCCGCCGGCTACGCGCTTGATCAGGGCTTCAACCGCAGCGTCTACACCGCGCGTTTTCTGTCCACGCTCAAGGCCAAGGCCCTGCGCAAGGCCCGGCAATTTCCCGGGCTGCTCGACTTTGACGCCATCGAAGCCGCCACCAGCTTCCGCGAATTCGACACCCTCGTCACCGCGCGGCTGCACGGGTTTCTCGACGCCGACGACTACTGGGCGCGGGTGTCGAGCAAGCCGCTACTGAAATCCGTGGCCGTGCCCACGCTGGTCATCAACGCCAGGAACGATCCTTTCCTCCCCGCCAGGGCCCTGCCTGGCGCCGCCGACGTATCGCCCGCCGTCACGCTCGACCAGCCCGAAACCGGCGGCCACGTTGCGTTTCCCTCCGGCCCCTTCCCCGGCAACGCCGACTGGCTGCCTAAACGTCTGTTGGAGTTTTTTTCGCCCTGAACGTCGCCAGAAAAAAGCGCGGGTCAGCACCGCCTGAAACTCACGGCATGCCATCGCATATATTGTTCCGCGGGGGTTATCGGCTGCCACCCAGTGCCGGCGTCGTCGCTAGCACGCCGGCGCGCTCAACCAGAAAATCGATCAACACCCGCACGCGCACCGGAACGTGGCGATTGCCGGGATACAACATTGAAAACGGACGTGAAGCGCCCGCATAGTCGGCCAGCACCTCGACCAACTCACTCGAACCAAGCGCCGCTTCAGCCATGAAGCGATAGGTTTGCGCCAGACCCATTCCGGCGCATGCGAGCGTAAGCGGGCCCTGGATGTCTTCGGCACAGCGGAATCGCCCCCGGGTCGCCCGCTCGACAATGCGCCCGTTTTCGGTGAAGAGCCAGGGAACCGTCAGGCCGGTGCTGGGCAGAATGAACTGGATGCAGGCGTGCGCGGCCAGATCGTCAGGATGCTTGGGCGTGCCGTGTCTGCGCAGGTAGTCGGGCGATGCGACCACGACCAGCGGGGCATCTTCAAGCTTGCGTGCGATCAGCCCGGAATCGGGCGGGACACGCGCGCGTATCGCCAGGTCAAATCCCTCCTCCTCGAATTGCACATTCCTGTTGGTGATGTGGAGATCAAGTTCGATCTCGGGATAGCGCCCGGCGAACTCGGCCAGCATCGGCATCACGCGAAAGTGCCCGTAGGATGTGGGCAAGCTCAGGCGTACTAGACCCGAGGGAAGTACCTGCTGCCCCGCCGCTTCACGGGCGGCCTCGGCCAGCAATGCAATGGCGTCTGCGCATTGTGCGTAGTAGCGTTGTCCGGTGTCGGTCAGACGAACCGTGCGGGTGGTGCGGGCGAGCAGACGCACGCCGAGCTGGTTTTCCAGGCGGTTCACCGCGCGACTGACGGCTGCGGTGGTCAGCCCGCTCGCGCGGGCAGCGGCGGTAAACCCCTGGTGCTGTGCGACCAGACAAAAAAGCTCGACACCGCTTAACGGTAGTCCTTCGGGTTGGCGCGACATTATTGACTTTTAATTAACATTGATTTGAACATATGACAGTTTATCGTCGTTATGTAAATCAATAGCATGGCTACACCTTCATTTCATAAAGGAAAAGCCATGCGTCTTTATTACTCGCCCGGGGCCTGCTCGCTTGCGCCCCACATCGTGTTGCGCGAAGCCGGGGCGAATTTCAGCCTGGTTCGCGTGAATCTCGCCACGCATTGCCTCGACGACGGCGCGGACTACACCACCATCGCGCCGAAAGGCCAGGTGCCCGTGCTGGAACTGCCTGACGGCACGCGCATCTCCGAAGGCCCGGTGGTGTCGCAGTTCATCGCAGACCAATTGAAAGCGACGGCGCTGTTGCCCGAGCCCGGAACACTTGCGCGCATACGCGTACTCGAATGGGCCAATTACCTGACCTCGGAAATCCATAAATCTTTCACTCCGATTTTCCATCGGCAGGTGGACGCCGCGTCTATCGACAGGCTCAAGGCATTACTGAAAAAGAAGCTGGCATTTCTGGATGCGCACTTGCACGGCCGCACCTATCTGACCGGCGAGTCGTTCACCATCGCCGACGCCTATCTCTTCGTGCTGGCACGCTGGGCCGACCCCATCGCGCTGGGCATTGCCGACCTTGTGCATCTGGCAGCATTCCAGGCGCGTGTATCGGCGCGTGCCGCCGTGCGGGAAGCCATGCGTGCCGAGGGTCTACCGCTTCCGGTACCGGAGGGCGCGACATGAATTTCCTGTTTGCGGGCGACCCGATGTGTTCGTGGTGCTATGGCTTTGCCAAAGAACTCGACGCCGCACGCCAGCAGCTGCCCGGTCTGAAACTCGAAATCCGGGTAGCAGGGGTGTGGGCAGGCGGACGCGATGTACTCGACGAGGCCGCAAGGCAATTCCGGCTGGGTCACTGGGCGCGCGTCGAAGCCGCGAGCGGCGTGTCGTTCAATCGCGCGGCTTTCGTGGCACGGGAAGGTTTTGTCTACGACACCGAGCCGATTTCCCGCGCGTTCGTCGCCGGCAAGCATCTGTTTCCGGGTGTCGATCAGCTGCGCTTGTTCCGAGCCTTGCAGCACGCGTTCTATGTTGACGGACTCGACACCACCTCGGACGCCATATTGCGCCAGGTGTTGCAACGCGCCTTGCACGACCAGGGCTGCGAAGCTGCAGAGGACGTGATTGGCCGAGCCCAGGATTCCATCGACGTGGCCATGCGCACCCAGGCGGAATTCGACCAGGTGCGCGCCTGGGAGCTGCGGAGTTTTCCGCAACTGTTGCACCTCGACGGTGAGCGCGTTTCCGTGTTGTGCAACGGCTTCGATCAGGCGGCGGGCATCGTGCAGCGCGTGCGGCGCATACCCGCAGCCGCACACGCTGACTGACTCACCTTCAAACATTCATTTTCGAATCTCAACTCAACACCCAGGAGCCCATCATGAATACTGAAATCGTCATCGTTTACCACAGCGGCTACGGCCACACCCGGCGCGTTGCCGAAGCCGTCGCACGCGGTGCGCAAGCCGAATTGATCGCCGTGAACGAACACGGCGAAGTATCGCAAGCAAACTGGGACACGCTGGCCCGTGCGCAAGCCATCGTGTTCGGCTCGCCCACCTACATGGCCAACGTCAGCTGGCAGTTCAAGCGCTTTCTCGACGCCTCGTCCGCCGTGTGGATGAAACAGGGATGGAAGAACAAACTCGCCGCCGGTTTTACCAACAGCGCGGGCATCAACGGCGACAAATTGATGACGTTGCAAACCCTGGTGGCGATGTCGCAGCAACACGGCATGATCTGGGTCGGCACCGGCATGATGCCCAGCAATGTCAAAGCCTCGGGGCGCGAAGACCTCAACTATCTTGCCTCGTTCACAGGATTGATGACAGCCACGCCCGCCGACGCCGGGGTCGAGGAAATGCATCGCGGCGACCTTGCCACCGCCGAGCAGTTCGGCGCGCGCATCGCGACACTCGTGCAATCGTTCACGGAAGCCGGGGACGCATCATGCCTTATGTCCTGATCCAGATCACTCGCGACGGCGCAACGGCGGAACAGAAAGCAGAACTGATACGCCGAACGACCACCATGCTGGAAACCGTGCTGCATAAAGACCCCGCGACGACCTTCGTCGTAATTGAGGAAATCGACACTAACAATTGGGGCGTGGCAGGTGAATCGGTCACGGCGCGACACGCGCGGGGTTTGCCATGAGCGCACGCCACCAAATAGAAACCGTGCTGCGCGATTATCTCGACGGCTTGTATCGTTGCGACACCGTGCTTCTGGCACAAGTGTTTCATCCTGACGCGCTCTACGCCACCGCTGTGGGAAACGAACTGGGGGTACTGAGCATGCCCGAATATTTCGGTGTCGTGGCACAACGCGACCCACCCGCGCGCGCAGGGGCACAACGGAAAGAACGCATCCTCAGCATTGACATCGCCGGCCCGGAAACCGCCATGGTCAAACTGGAATGCCGTTTCTTCCAGAAGGATTACGTGGATTTTCTGACGCTGATCCGGATTGATGGTCGGTGGCAGATCATCGCCAAAATTTTCCATTACGAGACCAGCGCATGAACCTGCACCAGGAATGCCGCCGCCTGCGTAATGCGAATAGACGACGCGCTGTGCGTCGCTCACCATCCAAGGAAAATTTCATTCCATGCAATGCACCCAGCTGGGAGCTTCGCATACGTCGCCAGTCGCAACTCGCTGGAGAACCCGCACCAGTCACCGACATTCATACGCATCCTGAGGCTGGCCCTCCGCCTGCGTTACTGATGTAACGCGATAACGTAGCGTGCACCTTCCTGTCAGGGTCGGCGCGCAATCGCACAACCGTAAACCGCAGCAGGTAGAATCGACGCATTCGCCAATCAGGGAGCGCGTTGTGGAATACCCCAAGGAAATCTTCAAGGCTTACGACATTCGCGGCATCGTCGGCAAAAGTTTTACCGCTGAAATCGTCGAGGCCATCGGGCAGGCCATCGGCTCCGAAGCCGTGGCGCGCGGGCAGAGCGAAATCTGCATCGGCCGCGACGGCCGGCTGTCCGGCCCCGACATGGCCGCCGCGCTCGCGCGCGGCATCCAGAAAGCCGGCGTCGGCGTGGTCGATCTCGGCATGGTCGCCACACCGATGACCTACTTTGCCGCGTATCAGCTCAAAACCAACAGCGCGGTGATGGTGACCGGCAGCCACAACCCGCCCGACTACAACGGCCTGAAGATGGTGCTGGGCGGCGAAACGCTCTCCGGCGACACCATCCAGGCGCTGCGCCAGCGGCTGGTCGACGGCAATCTCGCCCACGGTGCAGGCAGCTATCGCACCTACGACATCGCGCCCGAATACCACGCGCGCATCGTCTCCGACATCAAGCTCGCGCGGCCGATGAAAATCATCGTCGATTGCGGCAACGGCGTGCCCGGTGCGTTTGCCGGCCCGCTCTACCGCGCGCTCGGCTGCGAAGTCGAGGAAATGTACTGCGAGGTGGACGGCAATTTCCCCAACCACCACCCCGATCCGTCGCAACCCAAGAACCTGGTCGACCTGATCGCGCGCCTGAAAACCAGCGACGCCGAAATCGGCCTGGCGTTTGACGGCGACGGCGACCGGCTGGGCGTGGTGATGAAGGACGGCACGATTATTTTCCCCGACCGCCAGCTGATGCTGTTTGCCGACGACGTGCTCAGCCGCAATCCCGGCGCAGAAATCATCTTCGACGTGAAATCCACGCGCAATCTCTTTGGCTGGATTACCGCGCGCGGCGGCAAGCCCACGCTGTGGAAAACCGGCCACAGCTTCATCAAGGCCAAGATGAAGGAAACCGGTGCGCTGCTCGCCGGTGAAATGTCCGGCCATGTGTTCTTCAAGGAACGCTGGTTCGGCTTTGACGATGGCCTCTACGCCGGCTGCCGCCTGCTCGAATACCTCTCCAAGCAGGCCGATCTCAACGCCACCCTGCACGGCCTGCCGGACACGGTAAACACGCCCGAGCTCAACATCAAAATGGCCGAAGGCGAGCACTACACACTGATGGACACGCTGCAAAAAACCGCCAAATTCCCCGACGCCAAGGAAGTCATCACGCTCGACGGCCTGCGCGTGGAATACGCCGACGGCTTTGGCTTGGCGCGCCCGTCCAACACCACGCCGGTGATCGTGCTGCGCTTCGAGGCAGACACCGCAGCGGCGCTGGAAAAGATCCAGGCTGATTTCCGCCGTGTGCTGCACGACTCGGCCCCTACGCTCACCCTGCCGTTCTGAACCGGGTTTGAACACGCCACACCCCAGAAGCCTGCACGTTATCGGCGGCAAGGGTTCGGGCGGAGCCGAACGCTTTGCCGTGCGCCTCATCAACGCGCTGGCGCGGCGCGGCGAGCCGGTGGCGGCAGTCACGGTGGCGGGGGGTGAAATCGCCGGCATGATCGACCCGGCTGTTCGCCAGTACCACGCGCCCATGCTCGGCAGCTGGGATCGCTGGTCGCGCTGGAAAATCCATCGCGCAATCCGCGATTTTCACCCCGACGTCGTACAGACCTATATGGGTCGCGCCACGCGCATTGCACGCCTGCCGCGCGGACGCCTGCCGGTGCATCTGGCGCGGCTGGGCGGTTTCTACAATCTCAAAGGCTATCGCCACGCACACGCCTGGATCGGCAACACACGCGGCATTCGCGACTATCTCGTGGAAAACGGCCTGCCGGAATCGCGCGTGTTCTACCTGGGGAATTTCGCCGACGCGCCCGACCGCATACCCGTCGGGCAGCTCGATACCTTGCGGATGCAACACGGCCTGTCGGGTAGCCGGATCGTGCTCGGTCTCGGGCGACTGCATCCCAACAAGGGCTGGGCCGATCTGCTGCGTGCCTTTGCGCAGCTACCCGCGTCCGTCGAATCCGTTCCGCCGCAGTTGGTGATGGTCGGAGACGGCCCCCTGCGCACGGAACTCATGCAATTGGCGACAAGCCTGGGCATTGCCGAACGCGTGCACTGGGCGGGCTGGCAGGCCGACCCCGCGCCCTGGTACCAGCTGGCCGACGTGTTCGTCTGCGCGTCGGTGCACGAACCGCTCGGCAATGTCATCCTCGAAGCCTGGGCCAACCGCACCCTGGTTGTGTCCACCCGCGCACAGGGCCCGCTGGAGCTGATGCGTGACGGCGAAAACGGTTTGCTCGCCCCATTGGGCGACCCCGCCGGTCTGGCCGATGTGTTGCTGCACGCGCTGAATCTGTCCCCCGAGGCGCGCACCGCAATGATCGACGCCGGCACGCGCGAGATCGACCGGCACTACACCGAAGCCGCGATCGTCGACGCCTACGTCGCCCTCTACACCCGGCTGCGCGATCAGACCGGCAAGGGTGCGGGTTTCGACAGCAGGTAACCCTGCACGAAATCCACGCCCATGGCCTTGAGGCAGGTGAGTTCCGCTTCGGTTTCGACCTGTTCGGCGATGGTTTCCTTACCCAGCTCGTGTGCCAGCGTGTGCATGGCTTTGACGATGGCCAGCTTTTCCCGGTCGGTATCGAGGCCGCGCACGAAATCCCCGTCTATCTTCAGGCTGGCCACCGGCAGGCGCTTGAGGTAGCCGAACGACGACTGACCCCGGCCGAAATCGTCCAGCGCAAAGTGGATGCCGCGTGATTTCAGCGTGAGGATGAGCCGCTCGCAGGTGTCGAGGTTGTCGATGGCAGCGGTTTCGGTCACCTCGAAACTGATGCGGGTGGGGTCGAAGTGGTATTTGCCGATTTCATCCAGGATGAAATCGGCCGTACTCGCGTCCGACAGACTGCGGCCCGACAGATTCAGCGCGTAACAGGCCGTGTCTTCGGGGTGGGTATCGAGATACGCGAACATGTTGCGTACCACCCAACGGTCGAAACTCGGCGCCAGGCCGTAGCGCTCTGCCGCCGGCAGGAATTCGCCAGGCGAGATGATCGCACCGTCCTCGCCGCGCATCCGGATCAGCACTTCGTAGTGGCGTTGGGTGACGCCGTCGCGCAGGGCCACTTTCTCCTGCCGGAACAGCACGAACCGGTGCGCCTCGAAGGCCCGCGTAATCACCGCAATCCATTGCATTTCATTGCTGATTTTCTGCAACGCGGGGTGGGTTTTTTCATAAACCTGGATGGCGTTGCCGCCCAGCGATTTGGCGTGGTAGCAGGCGGTGTCGGCCTGGGCCAGGATTTCGCCGACATCAGTGTGGCCGGCGTGCAGTTCGGTCACGCCAAAACTCACGCCGAGGCGGAACACCTTGTCTTCCCATTCAAAACGGAAGCGGCCGATTTCGTCGCGCAGCGCCTGGATGAGGTTCAAGGCGGCGGAGAGCGTCACATCGACGAACAGCAGTCCGAATTCATCACCCCCCAAGCGCGCCAGATAATGATTTTCGCCTTCGACGCGACGCGCCATGATCGCGGTCAGGCGTTGCAGCAACGCGTCGCCGGCGCGATGGCCACAGGTGTCGTTGACCAGCTTGAAGCGGTCGAGGTCGATGTAGCAGAACACGAAATGCCGCGGCGCGTGCTGCACGCTGTAGAGCGCGGCGGCGAGCTTGTCTTCCATGGCGCGGCGGTTCCACAGCCCGGTGAGATGGTCGCGTTCGGCCTGCCAGGCCAGGCGCTGCATCAGGTGGCGGCGTTCGGTTTCGTCCTGGAACACCAGCACGCCGCCCTGAATACGGCCATCGCCGGAATGGATGGGCGAGGCCGTGTCGCTGATTGCCAGGGTAGAACCGTCGCGGCGGCGAATCAGGGTGTGGTTGTCGAGTTCGGTCGTGCTATCCCGGCGAAGCGCCGCCTCCAGCGGGTTAGCTACCGGTTCGCCACTGGCTTCATTGATCAGCGGCATCACCTCCGACACACGCAAGCCGCGCGCCTGATCGTTGTTGAACCCGGTCAGCTCTTCGGCCTTGGGATTCAGGTACTGGATCTGCCCCTGGGCATCGGTCACCAGCACGGCGTCGCCAATCGATTCCAGCGTAACGCGCAGCCGGTCTTTTTCCACCACCAGTTCGGCGTGCTCATGCTCCAGCGCCGCCACCAGTTTGCCGACGTGGTCGGCCATATGGTTGAAGGCGAGTTTGGTTTCGCGCACTTCCGGCGGGGAACCTGCCACCAGCCGCGCGCGCGCGGCAAAATCGCCCGATTCGATGGCGCGTGCGGCCTGGCGCAGTTCGTACAAACCGCGCAAGCTCATAATCAAGAGCCAGCGCATCAGCAGCAGCATGGCGATCAGGCTGCCCACGGCCAGCAGGGTGAAGCGCACCCCCATGGACCACAGATCACGCATCGTATTGGCAGGGTCGAGCCGCACGGTCAGTGTGCCGTAGGACGCCCCGCCGATGACCAGCTCGGATTCTGCCCGTGCGCCGCTCAGATCCACCCAGTTCGCCAACCATTCCGGGTAGACGTGCGGGCGGGGTGGCGTGCGCGCCTCGATCAGCACCTGGCGCGAGACGTATTGCACCTCCAGCAACTGAAACTTCGCCACCCGGCTGCGTATCGTCTGCTCGATAGCAGGATAGTCACGCAACAATACCTGATCCTGCAGGGCCGTTTTGAGTGCCGACAGTTCCCGATCGGCATTCAGACGCAACTGGGTCTCGCTGCGCTCGATGAGCGGAACCCCCAGCACGCCCAGTGCCACCCCGTACATCACCACCACCAGCACGAACATCGCACCGAGGATGCGGGCGGAGAGGCTGACCCGTGCAGGACTGGCGGTTTCACTCATTGAGCGGCACCCGGGTGTGGCGGAAGAAGGCTCGGTAATTGGCGTAGTCTTCGTCGTCTGCTGCCACAAACCCGCGTGGCTTGCTCAGTGCGATGGCCTGCGCCGCCACAGCCAGGATACTCTGCCCCTCTGGGTCGTTCGCCATGCCGATGAAAGCCTGCCGAACCTTTTCCCCCTCGGCTGCACTCACGCGCGGCGACGCCATCACAGCCAGATCGAAATACGGTTCCGATTCACTCAGCACCCGGTACTTAATGCCGTTGCGCCGTGCAAACTCGTCCATCACCTGATGATTCACTCCGGCGGCGGCCACCTGCCCCGACATCATCTGCCCTATCGCCGCTTCCTGGTTGCCGGCATACAACGGTGTCACTTTCACATTGGCGCGCAACAGCGCGTCGAATGGCACGTAATACCCAACGAATGCATAGGGGTTGGGGAAGGCCACCGTCTGGCCGGCCAGATCCTGAAGACTTTTCATGGGAGAGTCTTCTCGCACCACCACCTGCCCCCGGATGCCGCGCGAATCCTGCCGAGCCAGCACCCGCCAGCCGAGTGCCGCGCGTTTGGGCGTGAAAAGGTGGTTGGTGTAGGCAAAATCGAGCTTGCCCGCGACGATGCGGTCGGTGGTTTCATTGGCGGTGCGGCCGATATGCAATTCCAGCGGCACCCCCGAGCGGGTCGATACGTAGCGGAGGATGGGGTTCCAGTATGCCGCTGTGGCTTGCAGGCTGCGCTGGTTGAGCACGCCAAAGGCGTACGGCGCTGCCGCATGGGAAAACGCGCTCGCCAGGAGCGAGCACACGAGAATCAGGATTTTCAATGTTGCCTCCATCGGGCTGCATCCTTGCAATGCCACTTTTTAATGGCATCGAGTGTACCCGTTATCAGGCATTCCCCCAGTTACTGTAGGGGCGGGGCTGCTAGAATCGGCCAGCCAATCCGCCGGGAGCCCACCATAGATTGCCTGCTATTCCGCGACGGGGACACCCGCGCCATCCCGTTTGATGACATCAGCGAATACGTCGGCCAGCCGGGGCTCTTGCTCTGGGTGGAGATCAACACGCCGGACGCCCAGCTCGTCGCCCGTCTGGGCGAGGAGCTGGGCCTGCACGCGCTGGCGCTGGAAGACGCCATTTCCACCCACCAGCGCTCCAAGCTGGAGGAATACGACACGCATCTGTTCATCGCCACCCGCACCGCACAGCTGTGGGACACGCGCATGGAACTCGGTGAAACCCATCTCTTTGTGGGCAGGAACTACGTGGTCGCCATCCGCCACGACCAGGGTGCCGGCTACCAGCGCGTGATCGACCGCCTGAAACGCCATCCGCCGGGCCTAACCGTCGGCCCGTCCTATGCGCTGTATCTGGTGCTCGACCTCATCGTCGACCAGTTCCACCCGGTGGTGGACGGCATGCAGGACCGTTTCCACGCGCTCGAAAGCCAGCTCATGCACGGCAACCAGCTGGGCCGCTCCTTCCTGCAGCAACTGTATGAAATGAAGCGCGATCTCATCGCCCTGCGCGACGCCGTCGAGCCCATGCAGGACATCGCCCAGGATCTGATCCGGCTGCACCCCGAACTGTGCAGCAAGGAACTCAGGCCGTACTACCGCGACATCCACGACCACGCCATCCGCGTCTCCGGCACCATCGACCGCCTGCGCGCGGCCACCAACGACGCCATGCAGTTTCACCTGGCCTCGCAGTCGGTGAAGCAGAACGAATCGGTGCAGAAACTCGCCGGCTGGGGGGCGTTGCTGGCGCTGCCCACCGTGGTGTTCAGCCTCTACGGCATGAACTTCGATTACATGCCGGAACTGAAATGGCGCTGGGCTTACCCGGCCGTGCTCGCACTCACCGCTGCCGGCGTGTGGGCGCTATACCGCAGGCTGAAAGCGCGCGGCTGGATTTGATCGAAGCGCCCTGGATTGCATCCGGATTGCGGCCTGGCGGTGACGCTCACTTCCACACCGCGCGCGCATAGCGCAGGCGGGTGCCGCCGGCATCCCGGTCGAGCCACGCCACATGCAGCGTGCCCGTCTCGTCGAGCGCAGCCAGCGGATCGCTCTGCTCGCCCGGCCCAGCCGCCACCGGCACCGCGAGGTTGTCGCCAAAGGCGGTGCCGTCCCAGTCGGCCAGCCACACATCCGGCGTACCGTCGCGCGCGTCGTCCCACACTGCCACCAGACGGCCGCCGCCGGCCGCAACTTTGGCGTGCCACTGCGCCATGTTGTCGCCAAAGCTGTCGCTGACACGCAGGTTGCTGCCGAAGCGGCCGTTCGTCTCGAACGCCGCGTACACGTCGTAACCCGAGAGAAAATCGCGTTTGTCGAGCCACACCGCAACGCTGCCGCCGGGCCCCCAGGCCGCGAGCGTGGGACGCATCGCGCCGAGCCCGGCACCGAGGCCGTCGACGCGACCGCTTTTCTGGTCGCTCACGCGCGCAAGCGGGCCGAAATCCAGGGCGGCGTCGCCCCGGCTCGCATACGGCACGGTGTGTTTGTGGCGGCGGTCTTCCCAGACGGCGATCAGCGCGCCGTCGCCGCTGACCGCCAGCGCGGGCCAGGCCTGCTCGTCGGCAGGCGCAGCCGTTTCGATCGGCCGCTGCGCGCGTACCGACACGGTATCGCCCTCGACGGCGAGCGCCGCGACGACGATGCGTTTGTAGCGCCCACCCGCTTCCGCCCACGCGGCGTACGCCGCACTGCCTCCGGTCGCCAGCGTGGCCTGCGCAGCCTCGGTTACGGAAAGACGCAGCGGTTTTCCGCCCGGCAGAACCCGTACCCAGATCTGCCCCGCCGCTTCCCACGCGGCGAGAAAGCGGCCCACACCGAGCGGCGCGACCACCGGCTCGTAGCATTCCCCCGCATCGATCACGCGCTCGGGCTGGAACGCCCCGGCCCCGGCGGGCCTGATCGCCGCGTAGCAGCGCGGCGTGCCGCTGCGGTTGTCTTCCCAGACCAGCGCCACCGCGCCATCCGACGCAGCAATGCCCTGACGGTTGGCCGACTCCAGATGCGGGAAAATGGCGGGACTGCGCACACTCGACACGTCGAGCGCGGCATCCCACTGCCAGCCGGCCGACGCCGGCAACGCCAGCGCGCAACACAGCAATGCCGCCGCTCTCACGACTTGCCGCCCAGGAATTCGAGCAGGGTCTGCGTCTTGTAGAAACCGCCGCGCACGTAGCGGTCGTAATCGCGAAAATCCTGCACGGTCTTGAACCCGGGGATCTGTACGATTTTTTCGCCCTGCGGCGTGAGATAGACAAACAGCGGCGTGGCGAAGGCCTTGAGCCGCACGCCAAGCTCGGCCTCGGTGATGCGCTCGCCCGTGGGCAGCGTCACGCGCCTGCCGGATTCGGCGTCGACGTAGACCAGCTCGTAGTGTTCGGTGTACAGGGCCTTGAGCCCGGCATCGGAGAAGGTTTTCTGGTTGGTGTGGTCGCACCACGCGCAACCGTAGCGGCCAAAGTAGAGAAAAACGGGCTTGCCGCTTTCCTTAGCGGCCTTGAGGCCGGCGTTGTAGTCGACGAAAGGGTAGCCCTTGGGCGGGTCGGCCCAGGCAAGGACGGGGGCACACAGCAGCCAAGCGGCCAGAAGCCAGGTTTTCATGGAGCATCTCCTCTTGTTGTTTCTTCCATTCTGATAAATTCGCGGCTTGCCGCCATCCTACTTTCCGACCATATGACCCGCGATCCCGTCCGCATCGGCCTTGTTTCCATCAGCGACCGCGCCAGCAGCGGCGTGTACGAAGACCAGGGCCTGCCCGCCCTGCAAGCCTGGTTCGACGCCACGCTCGAAAACCCGGTCGAGTATGTCGCCCGGCTGATCCCCGACGAGCAGCCGCAGATTGAATCCACGCTGATCGAACTCGCCGATGGGGCGCAATGCGCGCTAGTGCTGACCACCGGCGGCACCGGCCCGGCAGCGCGCGACGTCACGCCCGAAGCGACGCTGGCGGTGGCGCACAAGGTGCTGCCGGGATTTGGCGAAGCCATGCGCGCGGTGTCGCTGAAATACGTGCCGACCGCGATCCTGTCGCGCCAGGTCGGTGTCACGCGCGGCGGCTGCCTCATCCTCAACCTGCCCGGCCAGCCCAAGGCGATCAAGGAAACGCTAGACGGCATTTTTGCCGCCGTGCCCTACTGCGTCGATCTCATCGGCGGGCCGTATCTGGAAACCCGGCCGGACACCGTCGCGGTGTTCCGGCCCAAGTCGGCGCTGCGCAAATAAGTTTCAGCTAGCGCCGAAACGCCGCGCGAAGAGCGCGTCGAGATTGATTTCGTGCGCGGTTGCGGAACCGATGACACAGGCATCGAGACTGTCTGGCATGGTCAAGCGGCCTGCTGCATTCACATAGCGTCCGGCCATGATTTCTGCGCGTGTCTGCGCCCCCTGTTCGCCCACCTCGGGATCGGCCACCCCTGCGGGATACACCGGGTAGCCCCCCGCGCCGTACTTGTCGGTGGCCCCCAGGGTATGCAGCAGCTCATGGGCAATGACGATCGCATTCTGGCCGCTCTGTTTATGTTCGGCGTAAGCATGCACCACACCGATCAGGCCTTTTTGCAGGCCCAGAGAATGGGGCAGCGCCTTGCCATCCTGCGGGAGGTGATACAGCACAAACAGTTTCACCGTGCCGAGTTGCGGTTGCCACTGGCCGGACTGACGATAGACCCACGTCCGCAATTTCAGGCTCCAGGCCATCGTCGAGAACACATTGCCATCGCCGGGCGGCGCAGGGGGAATCTGCTTCAATTCCGGCTTGATCGTCAGATCAATCGCCTGCGACCCCTGCGCGCCGTAGCGCGCAATTTCACGCTCCAGAAAGCGATTGATATCGCCAAAATCCTGCGCGTCCAGACCGGCAATATAGGCGGCCGTGGCTGCCGAGCCGTCCCCGTTGATTGGGGTGAGTTCGACGACAAGCGGGCCTTGCCAGCTGCGCGCCATCGATTGCTCCAGCCAGGTGAGACCCAATGCGCCGGCCAGCAGGCCCAGCAGAACCAGAATGCGTAATCTGCGCATGAGACTAGCCGGCGCTCATCGTTTGCCCGCACCCAGCGTCATGGTGCTCCCGACGAATCGGTTCTTGAGCGACTGTTTGTCGGGTGCGGCCACGGTCACGCGGTTGGCGGCCAGTCCCAGTTTCACCAGTTCGTCGCGCGCCGCCTCGCCCCGCGCCTGGCCCAGTTTGACGAGCGCGTCGGACGGCAGTTTGAGCTGCTGCGTCAGGCGTTCCAGCAGTTCGGCATGGAAGGCCGAGGGGGCACCCTCCTGACGCGTCTTGAAGCGACGCGCCATCCGTTCGACGGTTTCGTTTTCGAGCACGCGCGCGGCCGCACTCGCATCCTTGTCCTGAAAACTGGCGCGCAGCTTCTGGTATCCGTCCTTGCCCGCTGCGGCCTTGTACTGGTCTTCCAGCCAGGTCTGGATTTTGTAGAGGTTCACGTCGACCGGGCCGGGCGGCTCGCCGGGCGCGAGCGTGATACCGGCCACTTTCGCCGCTTCCAGCCGGATCGCCTGCACCTGCAAGGCGCGCGTGTCGGCCTCCGGATCGTAGCCGGGGGTGATGGTGAGCGTGAGCACCGGACGCTTGGCCAGCGCCTCGGACAGGGTTTTGAGCTTGCCCTGCTCCGGCGGCAGCAAGGCGCTGCTGCCGGGGTCGAACACCACGGCCTCGAATTTTTCCGCGTCGCCACCAAGCAGCTTGCCGAGCGCGCGGAAGGGCGCGGTGACGATCTTGGTCAGTACGTTGACGATGGCTTTCCAGATGATCTTGCCGTAGCTGAACTGCGGGTCGTCAAGGCTGCCGGACACCGGCAGGTCGAGGTCGATGACACCGTTGCTGTCTTCCAGCAACGCAATCGCCAGATCGAGCGGCAGGTTCATCGCGTCGGGGCTCTCGACGCGCTCGCCGAGCTTCAATTTATTGACGATGAACTTGTTTTCGCCCGCCAGCTGACGCGCTTTGATCTTGTATTCGAGGTCGACCGACATCGTGCCGGAGTCGATGCGGCGGCCGGCGAACTTGCCTGAATACGGCGTGAGATTCGCCATTTCCAGATTACGGAACGCCAGCGTGAGGTCGGTGTATTCCGTCGCCTGGAAGGGTTGGATCGTGCCGCGCACGCGGGCCGAACCGTAGTCGTCCACCTTGCCGTCGAGCTCGACCTGCGCGCTGGTTTTCGTGTCAGTCGACAGCCCGGTGATGACGCCGGACAGCGCGTGCATCCGGGTGCCGAACTGCGGCGTGAGCGAGAGGTCGGCGAACTCGGCGTTGGCCCCCACGATGCGGATGCGCTCAACGGCGACGGGGAACGCCGGTTCGGCTGCGGGCGGCGCTGGCTGGGTCGGTTTGGCGGCAGCAGGAGCCGGCTGCGCTGTATTCGCCGACGCAGCGGCCGGTTCACTGCTGCGCAGGATGCGTTTGAGGTTGATGGATTTATCCTCAAAAATAATGACCTTGCCGAACGGGTTCTGCGCCACCAGTTCGGCCATGCGTAACCGGTTGGGCGCGAGCGCCAGATCGAGCGACGTGGACGACAGTTTTTTCCAGCCGAGGAAGGCGTCGCCGGTGTCTTCTTCGGTGATCGCCAGATCGTCCACCGCAAAGCCGCCGTCGTAATCGACGCGCATGCCGGCCTTGCCGGGGGCAAACACCAGTTTGCCGTGGGTGGACGCGGCCCCGGACTGAAGATCGAGCCGGGCCACCTCTTTGACGTAAGGCGCAAAGGGCTTGAGCGACAGCGCCGCCAGTTTCAGCGCCAGCGACCCCTGCGCCTTGCCCGGCGTGACGCTGCCGCTGGCCGCAAACCGCCCGCCTTGCTTCAACGCAAAGCCGGCTTCCACCGCTACGGGGCGATCCAGATTCAGGCTCAGGTCGCGCAGCGCCACCCGGCCGTCGGCCAGATCGAGCCGCACGGGTTGGGCGGGCGATTCATCGACCACACCCACGTCGATACCGTCGAGCGCCAGCCGTGCGAGCGTCAGCGCAAAGGGCTTGCCGGCGGCGGCGGGCTGGGCAGCGGGCGCAGCGGCCGGCGCACCGGGCACCTTTTTCAGGATGGCGTTCCAGTTGAGTTGTTTGTGCTTGTCGAGCCGCACTTCGGTGCGCGCACCGTTCAACTCGACGGCTTCGATATCGAGCTGGCTGTCGGCCAGCTTGAGGTTGGCGTTGACCAGCGCGGCGCGCGCAAGCGACGCCACTTCACGCGCGCCCGACTGCACCCGCACCGGCCCCAGCGCCGCGTTGATCGGGCCTACACGCAGCGCCGGCGTGGCCCCCACCTCACCCGCCAGCGCGGCAGTCAGCCCGAAACCTTCGGCCGATACCGCCAGCGGCGTGGCAAAGCCCTGATCCGTAAAACGCGCCGCCCAGTCGGCCAATTTGATTTCTCGCACCGCTACCTTCCACGCCGGTGCCGGCTGGCTCGGTGTCTTCTGGCTTGCAGCCGGTTTTACCGCAGCAGGCGCCGCTCCGGCAGCAGGCGCGCCGGGCGCAAAGAGCGTCTGCCAGTCGAGTGTGCCGTTGGCCGAGCGGGTGGCCGCCAGTTTGCCGCCGGCAAGGCTCACACTGGCCACGTCCACGCTGTGCGCGGCCAGATCGAGATTGGCGTTGCCGACGCGGGCCTCGGTGAGTTGCAACACCGGGTCGCCTCCGTTGCGCGGCGTCACCGCCAGGTTCTGCACAATGAGGTTCGCGCCGTTGATCCGCACCCACGGCGCATCGTTGCCGGCGGCGTCGCGCACCAGCGCAAAACGGTAATTCAGCCCCGCCGCCAGCGTGCCGGTGGGCACGTCGAACTGGCGCGGGCTTTTGATAACCCGCAGCAGTTTCGCAATGTGGACGTTTTCGAGCCCCAGCGCGCCATTCGACGCCAGCGGGTTGAGCCCGATGTCGCCCTTCCACTTGAGCGTGCCGCCCTGTTCGGGCAGCTTGGCGGCAATCAGGTAATCGCCCCGATCTTCTGGCAGGGTCGACAAGCCGTCGAGCTCGATGCCCAGTGGACGCAGCGTGACGCGGAAGGGTTTGCCGGCGCGGTTGGCGTCAATGTAGTCGATGTCGCCGTCGCTGATCTTGATGTGGTCGACCAGCAGCCGCACCATGCTCTCCGACGGCGGCGACTTGTCTTCGGCGAGCTTGTCGATGAGCGTCTGCCAGTTGAGCCGGCCATCGCGCGACACCTCGAAGCGCGCACCCGGCTTATCGAGCTGGATATCCGCCACGCGCACCGCCCAGCGAAACAGGCCGGTGGTTTCAAGATTGACGTAGAGCCGCTCAAAGCCGGCCAGCGGCTTGCCATCCGGCTCGGCAAGTTTGAGCCCGCGCACCGTGGCTTCGAGGGTGAAGGGGTTGAACTTCACCTCGTCGACCGTGAGCCGGCTCGCCAGCTTGTCTTCGCCGATGCCCGGCAGCAATTTCTGCGCGAGCGGATTGACGAGAAAAAAACCAAACAGCACGTACACCGCATACAGGCCCGCCACGATCAGCACGGGCAGACTCAGGGCAAATTTGGCGAGGCGGCTCCACATGATGTCTCCCTTGTTTTTTTGCTGTGCTGTGGATCAATCGCCTTGCTGCTGGGTTTCGCGAATGACGCGGAAAATTTCGCGGAACGCCCTGGGCGGTTTGTTGCGCGCCGCTTCGTCGCGCGCGTTACGGATGAGCTGGCGCAGATGGGTGGCGTCGGCCTGCGGAAACTGGTTCAGGAACAGCGTGAGCGCTTCGTTATCCGCGATGAGTTTGTCGCGCCATTTTTCGGCCTGATGCAATTTGGCGTTTTCTGCCGCCGATACGCCGTTGAACACGTCGAGCTGGGCCTGGATGGGGGCCGGGTCGATGCGCCGCATGAGCTTGCCGATGTACTGCTTTTGCCGGCGCAGCGCGCCGTTCTGGGTGATCTTGCGGCAGTCGGCGACGGCGGCGCGCAGGTCTTCCGGCAGCTCGATGCGCTTGAACTGCGCGTCGGGCAGTTTCACCAGGGTTTCGCCCAGCGCCTGCAAGGCTTCCACCTCGCGTTTGATCTGGCTTTTACTGGGGCCGTCGTAGACCTCGTCAGGGTCGAATTTCAGCTCGGCATCGGGGTCAATCAGGCGCACGGTCGGGCTTTCGGTTGCTGTTATCATCGTCATTGTAGTTTCCCCGCCTGATAAAACGCAGCGCCCGATAAAACACAGTCCCCGCGCCCGACCCGATTTGTAAACTCCCATGTCCAGCTCCCAATTCAGCTATACCCGTGAGCAGTTCGCCGCGCTTTCACGGATCGCCATCGACCACGCCATGAAAAACGGCGCAACCGCCGCCGACACCGAAATCTCCGAAGGCGTCGGGCAGAACGTGTCGGTGCGCAAGGGCGAAATCGAAACCATCGAATACAACAAGGACAAGGGCGCGGGCGTCACCGTCTACATCGGCCAGCGGCGCGGCCACGCCTCCACCTCCGACCTCAGCGAGGCGGCGCTCAAAAGCGCGGTGGACAAGGCGCTCACCATCGCCCGCTACACCGCCGAGGACGAAGCCGCCGGCCTTGCGGATGCCGACCGGCTGGAAAAGAACCCGCCCGACCTCGATCTGTATCACCCCTGGGCGCTGACGGTGGAAGAAGCCGCCGAGCGCGCGCGCGCCTGCGAAGCCGCCGCGCTGGCGGTGGACAAACGGCTCACCAATTCCGAAGGCGCGGGCGTGTCCACCCACACCTCGCACTTCATCTACGCCAACAGCCTGGGGTTTTGCGACGGTTACGCCAGTTCGCGCCACGGCATCTCGGTGGCGGTCATCGGCGAAGACCACGACGCCATGCAGCGCGACTACTGGTACAGCAGCGCGCGCGACGGCCACCTGCTCGACGCGCCCGAAACCGTCGGCCGCATCGCCGGCGAACGCACGGTGCGCCGGCTGAACGGGCGCAAGCTGGATACCCGCACCTGCCCGGTGGTGTTCGAAGCGCAGATCGCCACCGGCCTCATCGGCAATTTCGTCGCGGCGGTCTCGGGCGGCAGCCTGTACCGCAAGTCGTCCTTCCTGCTCGACAGCCTGGGCAAACCCGTGTTCGCACCGCACATCCACATCCGCGAAACGCCCTTCGTGCGCGGCGGGCTGGGCAGCGCGCCCTTTGATTCAGAAGGCGTGGCCTGCCAGGAACGCGATATCGTCAAAGCCGGCGTGGTCGAAGGCTATTTCCTCTCCAGCTACTCCGCCCGCAAGCTCGGCATGGCCAGCACCGGCAACGCTGGCGGCAGCCACGCACTTACCGTGTCGCACGGCGACCTTGATCTGGCCGGCCTGCTGCGCGAAATGGGCACCGGCCTGTTCGTCACCGAACTGCTCGGCCACGGTGCCAACATGGTCACCGGCGACTACTCGCGCGGCGCGGCCGGTTTCTGGGTGGAAAACGGCGAAATCCAGTACCCGGTCGAAGAAATCACCATCGCCGGCAACCTCGCCGACATGTTCCAAGGCATCGTCGCCATCGGCCGCGATGTGGAGCGGCGCAGCTCCAAGCAGGTGGGGTCGATTTTGCTCGATCATATGACGGTGGCGGGCAACTGACATGCCGAATCGGGCGGCGCGTGCCTGGCTGGCCCTGTTTGCCCTGCTGGTACTCGCCGGCTGCGAGCGCGCGCCCTCGCTGCCCCGCCTCAACCCGCACGACATCATCGTCGCCTTCGGCGACAGCCTCACCCACGGCACGGGGGCAAGCCCCGACGCCGCGTATCCGGCGGTGCTGGCCGCGCTCACCGGGCGCACGGTGGTCAACGCGGGCGTGCCGGGCGAGACCACGGCGGACGGTCTGCAACGTCTGCCCGGCGTGCTAGCGGAACACAAGCCCCGGCTGGTGCTGCTGGGACTGGGCGGCAACGATCTGCTGCGGCGCGTACCCGAAGCCAAAACCGAAAACAATTTGCGTCTGCTGGTGCGCACCATCCGCGAAAGCGGCGCAGACGTGGTGCTGATCGGGGTGCCGGAGCCCAAGCTGTTTGGCGGGGCCGCGCCGGTGTACGCGCGGCTGGCGGACGAGCTCAGGGTGCCGCTGGAAGACGAGGTTTTTGTCGAGGTGCTGAAAGACAACCGCCTCAAATCCGACCCCATCCACGCCAACGCGGCCGGGTATCGGGTGGTGGCTGAACGATTGGCTGAATTCCTGCGCGAGGCCGGGGCGTTATGAACGGCGTGTTTTTTACAAAGAGGACAAGAGGACGGAAGGACATTTTCCTTGCATCTTGTCCTGCTGCTTGTTTGTCTCCGTTTTTCTCTCTCGCTGAGCCCACACCGCAGCCATGAATACCCTGCTCGCTTTTGCCCGCCTGATCGACGGCCTCACCGAGCGGGTGGGCCGCGTCGTGATCTGGCTGGTGCTGGTCGCCACGCTGATTTCGGCGGGCAATGCCCTGATCCGCTATGTACTCGGCGAAAGCTCCAACGCCTGGCTGGAAATCCAGTGGTATCTGTTCGGGGCCATGTTCCTGCTGGCGGCGGGGTACACGTTGAAGCACAACGGTCACGTACGCATCGACATTTTCTACAACCGGCTGGGCCCGCGCGGGCAGGCCTGGACGGATTTACTGGGCGGGCTGTTTTTTCTGCTGCCGATGGCGGTGCTGCTGGCCTGGCTGGCGTGGCCGATGTTTTACGAGTCCTGGATTACGCAGGAAATGTCGCCCGACGCAGGGGGGCTGCTGCGCTGGCCGGTGAAGCTGTTGCTGCCGGTGGGGTTTGCGCTGCTGGCCTTGCAGGGGGTGGCCGAAATCATCAAGCGCGTGGGTGTGTTGACCGGGCATTTCACGCTGCCGCGTGACGCAGAAGGGGAGCGCGCGTGATGGAAAATCTTGCCCCCCTGATGTTCCTGGGCCTGGTGGTGTTTTTGCTGCTGGGCTACCCGGTGGCGTTTGCGCTGGCCGCCAACGGCCTGCTGTTTGCCGGCATCGGGCTGGCCGCCGGTTGGTTCGACGTGGCGCTGTTGCAGGCGCTGCCGGAACGCGTCTACGGCATCGTCGCCAACCCCACGCTCTTGGCGATTCCCTTCTTTGCCTTCATGGGGCTGATCCTCGAACGTTCGGGCATGGCCGAAGACCTGCTCGACACCATCGGCCAGCTGTTCGGTTCGTTGAAGGGCGGGCTGGCCTACGCGGTGATCCTGGTCGGCGGCCTCCTAGCCGCGACGACCGGCGTGGTGGCCGCGACCGTGATCGCCATGGGCCTCATTTCGCTGCCGGTGATGCTGCGCTATGGCTACGACAAGCGGCTGGCCACGGGCGTGATTGCGGCGTCGGGCACGCTGGCGCAGATTGTGCCGCCTTCGCTGGTGCTGATCGTGCTGGCCGACCAGCTCGGTGCGTCGGTGGGCGACATGTACAAGGGCGCGTTGCTGCCGGCGCTGGGGCTGGTGGGGCTGTATCTGGCGTATGTATTCCTGGTGACGATCTTCCGTCCGCAGCACGCGCCGGCCATGCCGGCCAGTGCGCGCACCTTGCACGGCAAGGCGCTCGGGCTGCGCGTGCTCACCACGCTGATCCCGCCTCTGGTGCTGATTTTTCTGGTGCTCGGCACTATTTTTATCGGCGTGGCCACGCCCACCGAAGGCGGGGCCATGGGCGCGGCTGGCGCGCTGTTGCTGGCGTGGGCGCGCGGCCGCCTGTCCCGCCTGCAACTCACGCAGGCGATGGACAGCACAACCCGACTCACCACCTTTGTCATTTTCATCCTCATCGGTTCGACGATTTTCACCCTGGTCTTCCGGGGCCTCGACGGCGACCTCTGGGTGGAGCACCTGTTCAGCCACCTGCCGGGCGGCGTGCTGGGCTTTCTCATTGCGGTGAACGTGCTGGTGTTCGTGCTGGCGTTCTTTCTCGACTTCTTCGAGATCGCTTTCATCGTCGTCCCGCTGCTGGCCCCCGTGGCCTACAAGCTGGGCATCGATCCCATCTGGTTCGGCGTGATGCTCGCGGTGAACATTCAGACCGCCTTCATGCATCCGCCCTTCGGTTTTGCGCTGTTCTACCTGAAAAGCGTGGCACCCAAATCCATCCGCACCGCCGACATCTACTGGGGCGCGATTCCCTTCCTCGTCATCCAGCTCGTGATGGTGGCGGTGGTGCTGGCCTTTCCGCAGATTGTCCTGCGCGACGCCCCGGCGGATGCCAGCAGCGTGACGGAAATTCCGGTCGAGGTGAACCCGGACGACAACTATCTGCCGGCGGAGTGGCGCTGAAGCGCTGAAAGCCCGCCCCGGCCGCAAACAGCCTGTTTGTCCATGACAAACAGGCTTTTTTTTATTCCATGCTTTCATTTTTACAACAATGTCATGGACAACCATGCCTCATGAGCAGCAATTGTCTTGACGCAATATCGACATAGCTAATATTCTAATATTCAGTTTTCAGATTCTGTTTATCCCCCGGAGCCCTCCATGAAACTCATTCACGCCCTCACCCTCGTCGCCCTCACGGTTTCCAGCTCTGCGTTCGCCCTGGGCGATCCCGTCGCCGGCGAGCGCAAGGCGTCCAGCTGCGCGTCGTGCCACGGCAGCGCCAGCTTCCCGGGCATGTTCCCGCTGGTGCAACTGGCCGGCCGCGACGCGGACAAGCTCGCGACCAAGACCAACAAATACCGCAGCGGCAAACTGTTTTCGCCGGTAATGAACATGTCGGTGATGGCGCTTTCTGATCAGGACGTGGAGGACATCGCCGCCTACTACCAGAAGCTCGGCAAGCCTTTCCTGCCGATGGCCGGCATACGCGGCGACGAAGACTTTACAGCGGCCAAGTAAGCCGGCATGACGCGCGCCGACCCCGTCGCGCACCCTGTTTACGACCCCGTACTGCGGCTGCTGCACGCGGTGAATGCCTTGTTGATCGTGTTGCTGGGAGCGGGCGGCGTGGCCGCCGATGCGCTGTCACCCGGCGCAACAACAGCCTGGCTGCACCGCACCCACGGCATCCTCGGCGCGGCGTTGATCGTGGGCTTGCTGGGCCGGCTGGTTTGGGGCTGGGTGGGGCCGGCGCACGCGCGCTGGCGCGATCTGTGGCACCCGGCTCGCTGGCGTGCCGATCTGGCAAAAGGCCGATTGTTCACGCGGCCCGAGCGCGCCGGCCATCACCCCAGCGCCAGCCTGGTCTATCTGCTGGTCTACGGCCTGCTCGTCGGGTTGGCTGGCAGCGGACTGATGCTATTGGCCAGCACACAGGGACTGGGGCCGCTGGCGGCGCACCTGGCCTGGGATGCCCAACTCGCCCAGCTGCTGCGCGACCCGCATCGCTGGGCCGCGTGGGCGGTGCTCGGTTTTATCTTCGTTCATCTTTTAGCTCTGGTGCTGCACGCCCGTGTGCACCGCGTGCCCGTTGCCCAGTCCATGTGGCGCGGCGCACCGACTCGGGAATCAACATGAAATTCACGCTTGCCTGCCTCGCTGCCTGCTGTCTGCTTGCCGCCCCGACCCATGCCGACACCCCGCAGCAGATACTCGGGCTGTATCAGCAACAGGCCGGCAGCGCCTCGGCCGCGCACGGCGAGGCATTTTTTCATGCCCAAGTCGCCCGCGACGGCAAGACACACAGCTGTGCGAGCTGCCACACCGACAACCCCAGGGCCATCGGCAAAACCCGCGCCAACAAGGCCATCGAACCCCTGGCCCCTGTCGCCAACCGCGAACGCCTCACCGACCCGGCCAAGGTGGAAAAATGGTTCAAGCGCAACTGCAAGGACGTGCTCGCGCGTGAATGCACGGCGCAGGAAAAGGCCGATTTCGTCGCGTTTTTGCTCTCGGTGAAATGACATGCCCGTCACCCGGAAAAGTCTTGCCATCCTCATTGCCACACTCGCTGCCAGCGGCATCTGGCTCGGCACCAGCTGGGGCGATGGCGGCCCTGTCCCCACCTTTGCCCCGGTTGCGCACAAGACCACGGCGAACGAATGCGCGGCCTGTCACATGGCCTACCCGGCCGGCTTGCTGCCCGCCCGCTCGTGGACACGGATGATGCACGAACTCGAAAACCACTTTGGCGAGGACGCAAGCCTGTCGCCCGAGGAAACAGTGGCGATCACGCGCTATCTCACCGACAACGCCGCCGACAGCCCGCGCGCCAACGAACGCTCGCGCCGCATTGCCATCGGCATTGCCCCGGGCGACGCGCCGCAGCGCTTTTCCGAAACGGCCTACTTCCGCTACCTGCACGACGAAGTGCCCGCCGGGGTGTGGAAACGTGCGAAAATCGCCAGCCGCGCGAACTGCATCGCTTGTCACACGCGAGCCGAATCCAGCAGTTTTGCCGAACGCGAAATCCGCATTCCCAAAAACTGAGCCTCAAGGAATCCCCCATGTCCGAACTCCTCATCGAAGACCTCGTCACCGGCAACGGTGCCACCGCCGCAGCCGGCCAATACGTGTCGGTGCACTACACCGGTTGGCTCACCAACGGCAGCAAATTCGACTCCAGCCTGGATCGCAACGACCCCTTTGAATTCAAGCTCGGCATGGGCCAGGTCATCCCCGGCTGGGATCAGGGCGTAGCCGGCATGCAGGTGGGCGGCAAGCGGAAACTCACCATTCCGCCGGAACTCGGCTACGGCGCGCGCGGCGCGGGCGGCGTGATTCCGCCCAATGCGACCCTGGTGTTCGAGGTCGAGTTGCTCAACGTCGGCTGACGCGCCTCTCCCACACACACAGGCGGGGCCGGCACACGCCGCCCCGCCTGTGTTGTTTTGTAGCGAGTAAAATCCACGCATGACTGCCCCGCTGTTCTCCCACCGCAAGCACTGGGCCGCCCGCCTGGGCACCGCCCCCTTCCTCCCGATGTCGCGCGAGGAGATGACCGCGCTCGGCTGGGACGCCTGCGACATCATTCTGGTGACCGGCGACGCCTACATCGACCACCCGAGCTTCGGCATGGCGCTGGTCGGCCGGCTGCTCGAAGCGCAGGGCTACCGCGTCGGCATCATCAGCCAGCCCGACTGGCATTCGGCCGAGCCTTTCCGTGCCCTGGGCAAACCCACGCTCTACTTCGGCGTGACGGCGGGCAACATGGATTCGATGGTCAACCGTTACACGTCGGATAAGAAAATCCGCTCCGACGACGCCTACACCGCCCACGCCGCGCCCAACAAACGCCCCGACCGCGCGGTGACGGTGTACGCCCAGCGCTGCCGCGAGGCGTTTTCCGGCGTGCCGGTCATCATCGGTTCCATCGAAGCGAGCTTGCGCCGCATCGCGCACTACGACTACTGGAGCGACACCGTGCGCCGCTCGGTGCTCACCGATTCCAAAGCCGATTTGCTGATCTTCGGCAACGCCGAACGCGCGCTGCTCGACGTGACGCACCGGCTGGCGCAAGGCGAAAAAATCAGCGACATCCGCGACCTGCGCGGCACCGGCTTCATGGTGAGCCGCGACTGGATGCCATCCCAGACTGACGCCAGTGCGAACTGGATCGAGGTGCAATCCACCGAGATCGACACCCCCGGCGCTATCGACGCTCACGTCGATCCCTACGCGATGACGCCTGCGCCCCTCGCTCCCGGCGAGCGCGGCGGGGCCGGGGAAAGCCCTGCGGAAACCCCGGCAAAGGACACGGCGGAAAACATTCAGCCGATCCGCCTGCTCTCGAAAACCGAGCGTCTGCAACTCAAGAAAGACCTGCGCGCGCGCACCGTGGTGCGGCTGCCCGACTACGACCAGGTGAAGAACAACCCGGTGCTCTACGCGCATGCGTCCAGAGTGTTCCACCTCGAATCCAACCCCGGCAACGCGCGTGCATTAAGACAAGCCCACGGCGAGCGCGACGTGTGGCTGAACCCGCCGCCGATCCCGCTTTCCACGCCCGAGATGGACGCGGTCTACGACCTGCCGTACGCGCGCGCGCCGCACCCGAGTTATGGTGACGCCAAAATCCCGGCGTGGGAGATGATCCGCTTCTCGGTGAACATCATGCGCGGCTGCTTCGGCGGCTGCACCTTCTGCTCGATCACCGAACACGAAGGCCGCATCATCCAGAGCCGCTCCGAAGACTCGGTGATCCGCGAAGTCGAGGCGATCCGCGACCGCACGCCGGGCTTCACCGGCATCATTTCCGACCTGGGCGGCCCCACCGCCAACATGTACCGCATGGCGTGCAAGTCGGAAAAAATTGAACAAGCCTGCCGGCGCTTGAGCTGCGTGTTTCCGGACATCTGCGACAACCTCAACACCGACCACACCCCGCTCATCAACATGTATCGCCGCGCGCGGGCCTTGCCGGGGATCAAGAAAATCCTCGTCAGCTCGGGCCTGCGATACGACCTTGCCGTGCGCTCGCCCGAATACGTGAAAGAACTGGTGCAGCACCACGTCGGCGGCTATTTGAAGATCGCGCCCGAGCACACCGAAGCCGGGCCGCTCTCCAAAATGATGAAGCCTGGCATGGGCGCGTACGACCGCTTCAAGCAGATGTTCGAGGCCGCCTCGAAAGCCGCCGGCAAAAAGCAGTACCTCATTCCCTACTTCATCGCCGCGCATCCGGGCACCACCGACGAAGACATGGTGAACCTCGCGCTGTGGCTGAAGGCGCACGACTTCCGCCTCGACCAGGTGCAGACCTTTTTGCCCACGCCGATGGCGCTCGCCACCGCGATGTACCACACCGAGAAGAACCCCCTGAAAAAGGTGCTCGGCGGCAAAGCCGAAAAAGTGGATATCGTGCGCGAAGGCCGTCGCCGGCGCATTCACAAAGCCTTCCTGCGCTACCACGACGCGGACAACTGGCCGCTCTTGCGTGAGGCACTCAAAACCATGGGCCGCGAAGATCTCATCGGCAACGGCAAAAAGCACCTCATTCCGCTGTATCAACCGGCCGGCACCGGCAAGCAGCCCGAAGGCGTACGCGGCGCGGGTGGCAAGGCAACGGGCGCGGCGGGCAAAACCGGGCAGGGCAAAAACGCGCCGACCAAGGTCGGCGCAGGTAAACCCGGCCATGCCAAACCGGCGACAGGCAAATCTGCGTCGGGCAAGCCCACCGGCCAGCCGCGCGCGCCCGGCAAACCCGGCTCGCTCGCCCGCGCGCCGCAAGTCCCCAAACATCCGCTGTCGCAGCGTCGCGGCGGTGGCAAAGCTCACTGAACCTCATGTCCGCCCCTGAAACCGCCAATCCGCGCGACATTCTTCGCGCCAAGCTCAACCTCGAAACCGCCCGCCTAGCCTGGCCTGAACTCGAACGCCACTTCGCGCGCGGCGTCATAGTGGCGGTCAAACCGGGTTTCGACCTCGTCGAAGCCGCGCTGGCGGTAGCCGAAAATCGCGCTGCCGACGTTCAGAAGTGGCTCGCCGACGGCACTTTCGTGCAACCCGGCTTAGAAGACGCCCAGCGCTGGCACGCTGCCCGGCAGGTGTTCTGGGGCGTGGTCATCGCGCCCTTTGTGCTGGTGCAGGAAATTTCTGCGAGTAATTCACAAGACGATAAAAAGCCCGCCTGAGGCGGGCCGCACGGTACGCACGCGTTCTGCCGTGTCAGATCCGGCTTGCTGTCTGACGCATCACATTGGCCGCAGCCCGCATGGCCAGTTTCACGGGTCGCGGCAAAGGCGCGCCGCCGTGGCCGACCGCAGTCTGCGCGTGTTGCGCTTCGTCGGTTTTCATCTGCTCGACGACGGCACGGCTACGGGCGTCAGCTTCGGGCAACTGTTGCAGGTGGCCGTCGAGATGGGCTTCGACCTGGCGCTCGGTTTCGGCAAGAAAACCCAGGTTCCACCTGTCGCCCAACATGCCGGCGGCAACGCCCATGCCGAACGCGCCGCCGAACCACAGCGGATTCAACAGGCTCTTGCGGCCGCCGAGTTCGTTGATGCGCTGCTCGCACCAGGCAAGGTGGTCGGTTTCCTCGCGTGCGGCGTGCTCGAGTTCGGCACGCACCGCCTGATTTTTGGCGGTGAGCGCCTGCCCGGCGTAGAGGGCCTGGGCGCACACTTCGCCCACGTGGTTGACGCGCATGAGCGCGGCGGCACGGGTTTTATCGGCTTCGTTCAACTCAGGCTCGGGCACGGCCGCAGCGGGATAGGGCCGACTGGCGTGCGGCGTGGCGAAGACGGTGCGCAAGCCAAGGTCGAAGGTGGTGATGAGCTGGTCGAGTGGGTTCATGTCGGACACCTCGCTTATTTGACGTAGTAATTGAAGTTGGCGTACGCCGCTTCGTTCACCTTGAACCACTGGAATTCGGTGTCGCGGAACTGTTTCCACGGGCGGTAGATGGCGGCAAAGTCGGGATTGGTCTTCGCCTCTTCTTCGTACAGCGCAAAGGTGGCACGGCGCGCGGCGAGCATCACGTCCTTGGGATACGGGTGCAGCTGCACGCCCTGCCCGACCAGGCGCAACAAGGCAGGCGGGTTCTTGGCATCGTACTGCGCCAACATGAGTTGATTGGCCTCGGCGGTCGCCACTTCAAACGCCTGGCGATACAGCTCGGGCAGCGCTTTCCAGGCGGTCTGGTTGACGTAAAAACTCAATTGCGGCCCGCCTTCCCACCAGCCGGGATAGTAGTAATGCCTGGCGATCTTGTGGAAGCCGAGTTTTTCGTCGTCGTACGGGCCCACCCATTCGGCGGCGTCGAGCGCGCCGCGTTCGAGCGCGGGGTAGATGTCGCCACCGGGCAGGGTCTGCGGCACCGCGCCGAGTTTGGCCATGATCTTGCCGCCGATGCCGGGGATGCGCATTTTCAACCCGCGCAGATCGGCGAGCGACTTGATGGGTTTGCGGAACCAGCCACCCATCTGGGTGCCGGTGTTGCCGCCGGGGAACTGCACCACGTTGTATTTTGCGTAGAGTTTGCGCAGCGCCTCGATGCCGCCGCCGGCGTACATCCATGCGTTTTGTTGCCGCGCGGTGAGGCCGAACGGCACGGCGGTATCGAACGCCAGCGCGAGGTTTTTGCCCACGTAGTAGTAGCCGGCCGAGTGCCCGCATTCGGCGGTGCCGTTGCCCACGGCGTCCAGCACCTGCAAGCCCGGCACCAGTTCGCCGCCGGCAAACACACGGATCTGGAACTTGCCACCCGTGAGCGCGGCGACGCGCTTCGACAGCGTTTCGGCCGCACCGTAGATGGTGTCGAGGCTCTTGGGAAAGCTCGACGCCAGCCGCCAGCGAATGGCGGGCAGCGGCGCTTCGATGCCGGGGGCCGACTGCGCGGCAGCCGGCAAGGCCAGCGCCCCCGCGACACCCGCCCCCTTGAGGAATTCACGACGGTTGACTGTCATGCTAGTTTCATACAGTTGGAATTTTTGCAGTCTACCGGCTGGATCGACCCGATGTCACTGAATATCCGTGTTGCCATGGGACTGGGCGGCGTGCCCCCGCACGACAACCCGCGCGCCTACGAGTGGGAAAAGAAATTGCGCGTTCCCGTGCTGGCGGCCATTGTGCTGGCCCTGCCTGCGTTCTATATGACCGTGCTCTCGGGCGAACCGCACCTCATGCGCATCGGCCATGCGCTCGACGCCGTGGTGTTTCTCACCTTTCTCACCGAGCTGCTGATCATGCTGGCCGTCACGCGCCAGAAGCAGCGCTACTTGGCCTATAACTGGCTCACCCTGGCCATCACCTGTCCAGCGCCATATCGGTGCTGAAACCGCAGTTACCGACCGATCTCGCCGCCCTGTTGCGACTCTTGCAACTGGCCGTGGTGAGCCTGATGTCGCTGCGGCTGATGAATGCCCTGCGCGGCCTGACGCCGGGATCCACCCCTTACATCCTGCTGATCGGCTTCGGCCTCATGCTGCTGTCGGGTGGCGGTTTCTACTGGCTGGAACCCACCATCCAGAATTACGGGGACGGCGTCTGGCTGGCCTTCGTCAGCGGCATGACCGTAGGCTACGGTGACCTCGTCCCCACCACCGGCCCGTCCCGCCTGTTCGCCGGCCTGGTGATCGTGATGACCTACGCGGTGATGTCGCTCGTTACCGCGTCCATCGCCGCCTTTTTCATCGGCAAGGAGGAAAAGCAGCTGCGCCGCGACATGCACCAGGACATCCGGGAATTACGCCGCGAACTGCAATCCCTGCGCGAGGAGCTGGCGGGCATCCGGTCTGCAGGGGGTCAAACCAAAGAGGACGCCTCCCCGCGCAGTTGATAAAATGCGCGTTTCCACTCAACCGTCAGGCCCATAACATGTTTTCCCGCCAGCAGACTCTCGATAAGACCGACCCCGACCTCTGGGCCGCGATTCAACAGGAAGACCGCCGCCAGCAGGATCATATCGAGCTGATCGCCTCCGAAAACTACACCAGCCCGGCGGTGATGCAGGCACAGGGTTCGCAGCTCACCAACAAATACGCCGAGGGCTACCCCGGCAAGCGCTACTACGGCGGCTGCGAATACGTGGACATCGTCGAACAATTAGCCATCGACCGCGTCAAGGCGCTGTTCGGCGCCGAAGCCGCCAACGTGCAGCCCAACTCCGGATCGCAGGCCAATCAGGCGGTGTTCATGGCCTTCCTCAAGCCCGGCGACACGATCATGGGCATGAGCCTCGCCGAAGGCGGCCACCTCACTCACGGCATGGCGCTCAACATGAGCGGCAAGTGGTTCAACGTCGTCGCCTACGGGTTAAATGAAAAACAGGAAATCGACTACGACAAGATGGAAGCGCTTGCGCGCGAGCACAAACCCAAGCTCATCATCGCCGGTGCCTCGGCCTACGCGCTGCGCATCGACTTCGCGCGCTTCGCCAAGGTGGCGAAGGAAATCGGCGCGATTTTCATGGTCGACATGGCGCACTACGCCGGGCTGATTGCAGCTGGCGTCTACCCCAACCCGGTGCCGCACGCCGACGTGGTGACCTCGACCACGCACAAGACCCTGCGCGGCCCGCGCGGCGGCATCATCCTGATGAAGGCCGAGCACGAAAAAGCCATCAACTCCGCCATCTTCCCCGGCCTGCAGGGCGGCCCGCTGATGCACGTCATCGCCGGCAAGGCCACTGCGTTCAAGGAAGCGGCGACCAAGGAATTCAAGCACTACCAGGAGCAGGTCGCCGCCAACGCGCTGGTGATGTGCAAGGTGCTGGTCGAACGCGGGCTGGCCATCGTTTCCGGCCGCACCGAAAGCCACGTGTTCCTGGTGGACTTGCGTGCCAAGAACCTCACCGGCAAGGAAGCCGAAGCCGTGCTGGGACGCGCCCACATTACAGTCAACAAAAACGCGATCCCCAATGACCCGCAGAAGCCCTTCGTCACCAGCGGCATCCGCATCGGCACCCCGGCGATGACCACGCGCGGCTTCAAGGAACTCGAAGCCGAGCAGCTCGCCCACCTGATCGCCGACGTACTCGACGCCCCGGCCGACGAAGCCGTAATCGAACGGGTGAAGGGCGAGGTGGCGAAGCTGACAGCCAAATTCCCCGTCTACGGTTGATAGTGCGACGGATGAAATCCCCTGGAAACCGTAGCGAGCGCAGCCAGGTTGGACGTGGCCAGCGCACAGGAACCGGAATGGTCATAAAAGTACATGAGGATTCCGAGCACTGCCCGCGCCCAAGATGGCAGGCGCAGTAGGTTTACAGGGGGTTTCATGAAGTGTCCCTTCTGCGGTTCCTTTGATACCCAGGTCATCGACTCCCGCGTCAACGAGGCGGGTGACGCAATCCGCCGACGTCGCCGCTGCGTGGCGTGCGAGAAGCGCTTCACCACCTGGGAAACCGCCGAGCTGCGCCCGCCGCAGATCGTGAAGAGCAACGGCATGCGCGAGGATTTCTCCTCGACCAAACTGCACGAGGGTTTTCGGCGCGCGCTGCACAAGCGGCCCGTGCCTACCGAGCAGGTCGATGCGGCGGTGGAACGCATCCGCCAGAAGCTGCTGACCCGCGGCGCGCGCGAGGTGCCTTCGCGCGAAATTGGCGAACTCGTGATGAATGAATTGAAACGGCTCGACAAGATCGCCTATATCCGCTTTGCCTCCGTCTACAAAAGTTTTCAGGATCCGGACGATTTCCGCGAAATGCTGCAGGACATGGAGCGCCTGACTCCCGGCGGCACCGACGATCTCTTTGAATGAGGCGGTCTTAAGTTTTTCTTAAGCTGGCACACTCCATACTCGACGGCCTGTTCAACTGTTTGGAGTCGAGTTCATGCTGCGCAGTCTGTCCCTTGCTGTTCTGTCCACCCTGAGTCTTGCCGCCACGGCCGAAGCCCCGCATTGGGACTACGCCGGCGCGCACGGCCCCGCACACTGGAGTTCGCTCGCGCCGGAATTCAAGGAATGCAGCCTTGGTCACGCGCAGTCGCCGATCGACATCCGCGCGGCCCGCATCGACACCACAGCGCCCGACCTCGGCTTCCACTACGAAGCGCAGCCGCTGCGCATCCTCAACAACGGCCATACCATCCAGGTGAACAAAGCGGCTGGCACGCTGGACATCGGCGGCCACGTCTACACGCTGGCGCAATTCCATTTCCATACCCCCAGCGAGGAACGCATCCGGGGCCGCGCCTACGACATGGTCGCGCACCTGGTGCACAAGGATGCCGCCGGCAAGCTCGCCGTCGTTGCCGTGCTGTTCCAGGCCGGCAAGGAAAATCCGGCGCTCACCCCGCTGCTCGCCAACATGCCGCTCGGCAGCGGCCCCGAGCACGTGATCGAGTCGCTGCGCTACAACGTCGCCGACCTGCTGCCGGCGCAACACGCCTACTACCACTACACCGGCTCGCTCACCACGCCGCCGTGCTCCGAAGGCGTGGCCTGGTACGTGCTGAAAACGCCGGTCTCGGTCTCTGCCGCGCAACTGAAAACCCTGCACCGCCTGTACAACCACAATAACCGCCCGGTGCAGGCGCTGCACGGCCGCGAAGTCATAGAACGCCCCTGACCCCGGCTTGTACGCGCTCGACGCGCGAGCGGGCGACCGGCGATAATCCTGCATCGCCCTTGTCGCCCGCCCCATGTCGTTCACCGTCGCCGATCACGTCCACATGGCCCGCGCGCTGCAACTCGCCGCGCGCGGGCTTTTCACCACCCACCCCAATCCGCGTGTCGGCTGCGTCATCGTGCAGAACGGCGCGGTGGTCGGCGAAGGCTGGCACCAGCGCGCCGGCACCCCGCACGCCGAAGTGCACGCGCTGCGGCAGGCTGGCGACGCCGCGCGCGGGGCCACGGTGTACGTCACGCTGGAACCCTGCTCGCACCACGGCCGCACACCGCCTTGCGCCGAGGCGCTGATCAACGCCGGGGTGGCACGTGTGGTTGCGGCCATGGCAGACCCCAACCCGCTGGTTGCAGGCAGCGGCATCGACATGCTGACGCGGGCAGGGGTGCGCACCGAGGTCGGGCTGATGGAAGCCGAGGCACGCGCGCTCAATCCCGGCTTCATTTCCCGCATGACGCGGGGCCGCCCCTGGGTGCGGCTCAAGACCGCGTCCACGCTGGACGGCAAGACCGCGCTTTTGAACGGTGCATCGCAATGGATCACCGGGGAAGCCGCGCGCGCGGACGTGCAACGCCTGCGCGCGCGCGCCTGTGCGATCCTCACCGGCAGCGGCACGGTGCACGCCGACGACCCGAAGATGACCGTGCGCGACTTCGACATCGGCCGACAACCCTTGCGCGTAATCGTCGATTCCACGCTCGCCACGCCGCCCACCGCCGCGGTCCTGCCCGCGCTGATCGCCTGCCACGCCGCCGCGCCAGAACACCGCGCGGCGCTCGAAGCCGCCGGCGCGGAAATCGTCGAACTGTCCGGCGCAAACGACCGCGTCGATCTCGCCGCGTTACTGACGCTGCTGGCTGCGCGCGGTGTCAACGAACTGCACGTCGAAGCCGGCGCGGGTTTGAACGGCACGCTGCTCGAAGCGGGTCTCGTCGATGAGTGGATTGCCTACCTCGCGCCCATGGCCGTGGGCGATGCCGCGCGCGGCCTGTTCGCCACCGCACCGCTGGCGGCACTGGCTGATGCCTCGCGTTTCCGGATCACCGACGTGCGGCAACTCGGCCCCGACCTGCGCCTGACGCTGCTGCCCTCCGGCGCGCCCTGACGCTGCGCTACGCCGCTGCGGCGTGCGTCGCCTGCGGCGCGACGCTACGCCGGCCGGTGAGGAAATACTGGATCACCTCGCCTGCCGGACGGATGTCCCGGCCAAACGGCAGCGGTTCTGCGCCGCGAAAGAACAGGCCTTTTTTCACGTCGCCTTTCAGCGCCGCCACCAGCTGCTGGTCGATGCAGAACTGCCCGGCGCGCGCCAGCCCATCGCGCAGCCCGCATTGCGTCAGACAGTGCAAACCCGCTGCGCAGCGGCCCGGGTCAGCCTTGGCGCAGGCCTGCAAGCGGGCCTCGCGGCGCAGGTAGTTTTCCAGCCAGGGCGTTTTCACGGCACGCGCCGGCAGGCCCGCCACGCTCATGAAGGTGACGATGTCTTCAGGCCCGGCTTCGGCGAGCACGCGCTTGAACTCGGGATGCGCGTCGCCTTCTTCGGTCACCGCGAACGCGGTGCCGATCTGCACCGCAGACGCCCCCAGCGCCAGCGCGTCGAGCAATTTTTCGTGCGTATGAATCCCGCCGCCGACGATGAGCGGAATCTGTCCGCGCGCGATGCCCAGCTCGTCAAAGAGTTTGAAGATGCCAGGCAGCACCTCGGCGAAATCGAATTTGGCGTGTTCCAGCTCCGCCGGGTTGGGCGCACCAAGATGCCCGCCGGCGTAGCGCGGATGTTCGATGACGATGGCGTCGGGCAGGCGGCCTTTTCGGGCCCACTTTTTCAGCACGATGGCCACACCGCGTACGTCCGACAGGATGGGAATCAGCGCGACGTCGGGATAGCCTTCGGCAAGTTCGGGCAGGTCGAGCGGCAGCCCTGCCCCCATGACGATGGCCTGTGCACCCGACGCGCACGCCTGCCGCACATAGCTGGCGTGCGCGTCCACGGCTTTCATCACGTTGACTGCGACCAGCCCGTGTCCGTCCGCCGTTGCGAGCGCCAGGCGTATTTCCCGATCCAGCGCGATCAGGTTGAGGCGATCGAGCACCGCACGGTCGCGGCAGTGCGCGGCCTCGGCCATCAAATCGGCGTGGTGATGGCGCAGGTCGATGCTGGCAATCGTGCCGGCCGCACCGGCGCGCGCCACCGCGCCGGCGAGGCGATGCGCAGAAATCCCCACCCCCATGCCGCCTTGCACGATGGGCAACAGTGATTTTCCGCGCAGGACAAAACGGGCTGCTTGCATGGGCGTGATCTCCAGGTTACCAATAGCGCCATAATAGCAATATATCGACCTTGTTATCTTTTTATAATCCGCATTCCGGCCGTGCCCGGCCCGGCCGGGGTTCACCGCACGCGGCCAAACGCCTACAATGCACGCCTTGCTGCGCACCCGCTCTTTACCCATGTTCACCGGCATCATCCAGGCCATCGGCCATATCGACGACTACACCGCGCGCGGCGCGGACGCGCGCATGGTAATTGCCGGCGGCGGACTGGATTTTTCCGACGTGGCGCTGGGCGACAGCATTGCCGTGAATGGTGTGTGCCTCACCGCCGTGGCGCTCACCGCCGACAGCTTCACCGTGGACGTGTCCGCCGAAACCCTGCGCGTGACCACCGGGTTTGCGCCCGGTGCCGATGTCAATCTGGAAAAGGCGTTGCGACTGGCCGACCGGCTGGGCGGGCATCTGGTTTCCGGCCACGTGGACGGCGTGGGGCACGTGCACCGCTTTGAACCCGAAGGCGACTCGCACCGGCTGGAAATCGACGCACCGCCGGAATTCGCGCGCTACCTCATCCGCAAGGGCTCGATCACGGTGAACGGCGTGTCGCTCACCGTCAACGCAGTGGACGGCGCGCGCTTCGCGCTCAACCTCATCCCGCACACGCTGGAAATGACCACGCTCAAGCACCTGCATCCGTGTGCGCGGGTCAATCTCGAAATCGACATGATCGCCCGCTACGTCGAGCGCTTGTCCCAATTCACCCACACGACGCAGTTCGAAAACTCTACGGACAAAGACTGAACATGAGCCTTGCCTCCACCCTGGAAATCATCGAAGAACTCAAAGCCGGCCGCATGGTTGTGCTGGTTGACGAAGAAGACCGCGAGAACGAGGGCGATCTGGTGATGGCCGCCGAATTCGCCACGCCCGACGCCATCAATTTCATGGCCCGCTACGGCCGGGGCCTGATCTGCCTCACGCTCACCGACGCGCGCTGCCGCCAGCTGGGCCTGAAGCAGATGGTCTCCGACAACCAGACGCCGCACGGCACCGCGTTCACGGTGTCGATCGAAGCCGCCGAAGGCGTAACCACCGGCATCTCGGCCGCCGACCGCGCCGTCACCATCCAGGCCGCCGTAAAAAAAGACGCGCTGCCCACCGACATCATCCAGCCCGGGCACATCTTCCCGCTGCGTGCGCAACCCGGCGGCGTGCTGGTGCGCGCGGGGCACACCGAAGCGGGCTGCGATCTGGCCGCGCTGGCAGGGCTCGAACCTGCTTCCGTCATCTGCGAAATCCTCAAGGACGACGGCACCATGGCGCGCCTGCCGGATTTGATTCCCTTCGCGCAGGAACACGGCCTCAAGATCGGTGCCATCGCCGACCTCATCCACTACCGCAACCAGACCGAAAGCCTGGTCGAGCGCGTGGCCGACCGGCAGATTGAAACCGCATACGGGCCTTTCCGCCTCATCGCCTACCGCGACACCAGCGCCCGCGAAACCCACCTCGCGCTGGTCAAGGGCGAGATACACGCCGACCGCGAAACCCTGGTGCGGGTGCACGAACCCTTGAGCGTGATGGACTTTCTGGATGTGACCGGCGGCGGCCATTCCTGGCCCATCCTCGGCGCGATGGAACGCATTGCCGGCACACAGTCCGGGGTGCTGGTGCTGCTGCACCGCCCCGAAACCGCCGACGCCCTGCTCGCCCGCATCAACCCTGCGCCCGTGTCCGAACGTAAATACGACCTGCGCGACTACGGCATCGGCGCGCAAATCCTGCGCGACCTGGGCGTGGGCAAAATGAAACTCCTGGCCAGCCCGCGCAAAATGCCGGCCATGGACGGCTTCGGTCTCGAAGTCAGCGGTTATCTCGACAAGGCCTGACCCGGCCCCTCTCACCTACAAGGAGCACGCATGGGCATCCACGGCAGCTATTCCCCCAACGACCCCGCACTCGACGGCAGCGGCCAGCGCATCGGCGTGGTCGTCTGTCGCTTCAACGAAGAAATCTGCGAAGGCCTGTACGACGCCTGCGCACGCGAATTCACCGCGCTCGGTGTCGCCAGCGTCGAACGCTTTTCCCTTCCCGGCGCGCTCGAAGCGCCGCTGGCGCTGCAAAAACTGGCGCAAAGCGGCCGCTACGACGCGCTCGTCGCCATCGGCTGCGTGATACGCGGCGACACCTACCATTTCGAGATCGTCTGCAACGAATCCGCGCGCGGCATTCTCGACGTGCAGCTCGAAACCGGCGTGCCGATTGCCAACGTGATTCTCACCGTGGAAAGCGAAGAACAGGCGCACGTCCGCATCAGCGAAAAAGGCGCGGACGGCGCGCGCGTCGCGGTGGAAATGGCCAACCTGATGAAACGCGTCTGACTGCCATGCCAAACCATACAGTACACAAAGCAGGTCTTGGCATGGCAGCCACCCCCACCCCGCCCTCCCCCGCTTGCGGGAGAGGGGGTCAAGGCGGCGCTGCGCGAGGTGTCCTGTAATGGCCGGTTCACGCAAAGTCGCCCGCGAATTCACGCTGCAAGGCCTGTATGCCTGGCGCGTGGGCGGGGCGGATGTCACGCTCATCGTCGCCAACCTCGCCGAGGACGAACAGTTCAAGCGTGTCGACGAGGACTACTTCCGCACCCTGCTCTACGGCGTGCTGAAGGAAGAAGACCTGCTCGCAAGCCACCTTGCACCGGCCCTCGACCGCCCGCTGGAAGAACTCTCGCCCATCGAGCGCGGCATCCTGCTCATCGGCAGCTACGAGCTGGTGCACTGCCCCGACGTGCCGCTGTCGGTAGTCATCAACGAAGGCATCGAGCTGGCGAAAAAATTCGGCGGCACCGACGGCCACAAATACGTCAACGGCGTGCTCGACAAACTCGGCAAGGCCCTGCGCCCTCTCGAAGCCGAACAGCGCAGAAAGCGCTGACCCCGCCCCCGAACATCCGCGCCGCCGTGGAATTCGACCTCATCGCCCGCCACTTCACCCGCGCCACCCCCGGCGCGGTGCTGGGCGTAGGCGACGATTGCGCATTGATTGCCCCCACGCCCGGCAAGCACCTCGCGGTGACCACCGATCTCCTGATCGAAGGCCGCCACTTCATGCCGCAGGACGGCCCTGCCGGGCTGGGACACAAGACAGCGGCGGTGAATCTGTCCGACCTTGCGGCCATGGGCGCGACCCCGCGCTGGGCCACGCTGCAAATTGCGCTGCCCGCCGCCGACGATGCGTGGCTCGCCGCGTTTGCGCGCGGCCTGTTCCGGATGCTCGACGCGCACGGCTGCGAACTGGTCGGCGGCGACACCACGCGATCCGACGTGCTCACCCTCGGGCTGACCGTGTTCGGCGAAATCGAGCCCGGCCGGGCGCTCACCCGCAGCGGCGCGCAGGCGGACGACGACGTGTGGGTATCCGGCCTCATCGGCTCGGCGGCGCTGGCGCTGGCCTACCGGCAAGGGCGGCTGTTCATGGAACAGATACACGCGGCGCGGGTGCTGCCCGCGCTCTACCTGCCCACGCCGCGCGTCGAACTCGGCCGTGCGCTGCTGGGGCTTGCCAGCGCCGCCATCGATATTTCCGACGGCCTCTGTGCCGACCTGGGCCACATCCTGCAAGGCTCCAAGCTCGGGGCCGAGCTCGAATTCGACGCGATACCCGTGCACGAAAGTGCGCGCGATTACCTGCACGAAGCCGCTGCGGTCGAGGCCATCCTTGCCGGCGGCGACGACTACGAACTGTGCTTTACCGCGCCCGCCCGCCTGCGCGAGGCGGTGGGTGCCGCCGCCGCCTCGGCGGGCGTGGCCGTCACCCGTATCGGCAGCACCCGCGCCGCACCCGGCCTGGTGGTGCGCAATGCAGCAGGCGCGGCGATGCCGCTCACCAAACAGGGGTACGACCACTTTGCGGCCTGATCTGCGTTTTCTCTTCGCCCACCCGGCGCATCTGCTTGCCTTCGGTTTGGGCACCGGCCTTGCGCCCAAAGCGCCCGGCACGGTCGGCACCCTGCTCGGCTGGCCGCTCTACTGGGCGATCACCGCCGCCGCGCCGGATCTGGCCAACCAGCTGGTGCTGCTGCTGGCGGCGTTCCTGCTGGGCATCTGGGCGTCTGCACGCACGGGGCGCACGCTGGGCGTGGCCGACCACGGCGGCATCGTGTGGGACGAAATCGTGGCGTTTGCACTGGTGCTGCTGTTCACCCCGGCCGGATGGGGGTGGATGCTGGCGGCGTTTGGCCTGTTCCGCCTGTTTGACATCGTCAAACCCTGGCCGATCCGGTTTTTTGATACGCGCCTGAAAAACGGCTTTGGCGTGATGTTCGACGATCTGCTCGCCGCAGGCTACGCTATCGCCTGTCTTCAAATTGCCGCAATGCTGATCTGACATGGCCCGCACGCCCGATTCCGAACTCGCCGAACTCGCCACCCAGCTCGGCAATGCACTGCGCGCCCGTGGCTGGATGATCGCCACCGCCGAATCCTGTACCGGCGGCTGGATCGGCGAGGTACTCACGTCGATTCCGGGCAGCTCTGCGTTTTACGAACGCGGGTTCATCACCTACGCCAACGCGGCCAAGGTGGAACTGCTGGGCGTCTCACCCGACACGCTCGTGTCTCACGGTGCAGTGTCAGAAGAAACCGCGCGCGAAATGGCGCGCGGCGCGCTGCTCAAAAGCCCGGTTCATGTAGCGCTTGCCGTATCCGGCATTGCCGGCCCGGGCGGCGGCACACGCGAAAAACCCGTGGGCATGGTGTGCTACGGCTGGGCGCTGCAGGACGGCACACTCATGTCGTCAACCTGCCGGCTTGATGGCGACCGCGAGGAAATCCGTTCGCGCGCCGTGGCGGCCGCCCTGCGCGGCATGATCGAACTGATCGGGTGAGCCGTGGCTGCGTCACGCGCCCAGTCCCCTCACTGAAACGCCCACGCAGCAAACGGCTCGATCTCATCGCGATTCGCCACCACCAGCTGATGGGCATGTGGATTCATCGAATGGTCTGCCGTGGTATCCACCGCCAGGCGCTGCAACAGGTAACCCAGCAAGGCACGACGCACCTCGATTTCAATCACGCCGTCCGTCACCCCGTAATCAATCAGCAGACTCTGCCGTAACGGATCGTCCAGCTCAGGGTGCGGAATCAGCCGCACACCCACCTTTTCCACCCAGTCTTCGTCGTATTCCTCGGCCGACTCCGCCGCGTCGTCGAGTTGCTGCGCTGCCACAACGCGCGACAGAACGAAATCGCGAAACTCGGCCTTCGCCCGGTCATACGCCCGCACATGCCAGCGCAAACCGGTATCCACCAGGGTGTGCGGTTCCAGCACCCGCGATTCCGGCGCGTCCGTGCCGGTGAGCGAGCGATACCTGACCCGCACGCACCGGCGGGCCACCATGGCACGGGTAATCTGCGCCAGCGTATCCCGGCCCGGCAGGCGCACCGGCAGCGGCAGCGCGGCGGTGGCCAGCCCGAAAACCGGCGTTTGCCCATAGGGCCCGCTGGCCACCGCCAGATTGGCGGCAATGGCGGGCAAGGCCACCGCAGGCGATAAATCAGCAAATACCGGCACAAAGCCCGCCGCCGGCACAAACCCGAATACCCCGTGCTGATAAATCAGATTGCCCGGGGCCAGGTCACCGTATAGCTTCAGATCCTTGGTCGCCGCCGGGTCAGACAAGCCGAACGCGCGCACCACATCGCTCCGGGTCACCACGCCCGCATACCAGGCCATGCGCTCGATGTATTGCAAACGCTGACGCGTGGGCCATTTCACGTCCAGCAACATTTTTTCTTTTGAAATCATCGTGCTCCCCGCAGCGGATGGGATATCCGCATTATAGGGCCGCCGCGCCTTCATACAAGATATTAGAAGATACTTTATACGTATGTGATATTTTTTATTGACATTAAAAAATGTATTGCCTACAGTACACCCCATGCAGGCCAACCGCCCTGCCCCACCCAGGAGATCCTCATGCCCAGCCCCGCACAGACCGAAGACAAATCCAAGGCGCTTGCCGCCGCCCTCTCGCAGATCGAAAAACAGTTCGGCAAAGGCTCAGTCATGCGTCTGGGTGATCACGATGTCTCGCGCGACATCGTGGCGGTGTCCACCGGCTCGCTCGGGCTCGACATCGCGCTGGGCATCGGCGGCCTGCCGCGCGGCCGCGTGGTCGAAATCTACGGCCCGGAATCGTCGGGCAAAACCACGCTCACCCTGCAAGTGATCGCCGAAATGCAGAAAACCGGCGGCACCGCTGCGTTCATCGACGCCGAACACGCGCTCGACCCCTCCTACGCCGGCAAGCTGGGGGTGGACATTGAAAACCTGCTCATCTCGCAACCCGACACCGGCGAACAGGCCCTCGAAATTGCCGACATGCTCGTGCGTTCAGGCTCGGTCGATATCGTCGTCATCGACTCGGTCGCCGCGCTCACCCCCAAAGCCGAAATCGAAGGCGAAATGGGCGACTCCCTGCCCGGCCTGCAAGCCCGCCTGATGAGCCAGGCGCTGCGCAAACTCACCGCCAATATCAAGCGCACCAACACGCTCGTCATCTTCATCAACCAGATCCGCATGAAAATCGGCGTCATGTTCGGCAGCCCAGAAACCACCACCGGCGGCAACGCGCTCAAGTTCTACGCCAGCGTGCGACTCGACATCCGCCGCATCGGCGCGATCAAGAAAGGCGACGAAGTCGTCGGCAACGAAACCAAGGTCAAGGTCGTCAAAAACAAGGTCTCCCCGCCGTTCAAGGAAGCCTTCTTCGACATCCTCTACGGCCAGGGCATCTCGCGCGAAGGCGAAATCATCGAACTCGGCGTCACCCACAAAATCGTCGACAAATCCGGTGCCTGGTACGCCTACAACGGCGACAAGATCGGCCAGGGCAAGGACAATTCGCGCGAATACCTGAAAGAACACCCCGAAATCGCCCGCGAAATCGAAGCCAAGGTGCGCGCCGCCGTCGGCGTCAACAACCCCGCCTACACGCCGGAAGAAGACGATGAACCGCCCTTCGAAGACGCCTGACCCGGCCAGCCTGCGCAACCGCGCGCTGGCTTATCTGGCGCGGCGGGAACATAGCCGCGCCGAACTCGCACACAAGCTGCTGCGCACCGGTTTCGATGAAGCCGAGATCACGCCACTGCTCGACGAGTTTCAGCTCCAGAATTGGCTCTCAGACCAACGCTATGCCGAAAGCTATATTGCCGACCATCGCGCCAAGGCAGGCAACATCAAGCTGGCACATGCTTTGCGCCAGCGTGGTGTCGCCGAAGAGATCATCGACGCGGCCATGGCCGACCGCAGCGAAAACGAACTGGCGCGCGCACGCGCCATCTGGCACAAGAAATATCACACGCCGCCCGCCAACCTGGCAGAAACGGCCAGACACACCCGTTTTCTGCAAAGCCGTGGATTTTCCCTGGCGCTGATACGGCAGCTGTTCAAACTCCCCCAGCCCGAATCCGAATAGGCCCAGCGCGAAAAGCTGACGTCACGGCCCGTTTTTGGTCGCCGCCACCTGCATGATCTGAACGCACAGATTCGGCTGCGGGGTTCTGGCACACCCATAGGCGATGTCTGCACGGGCACGCTGCTGGTCGCCCATACGCCAATAGATCTGCCCCCGAACCTGATAGGCCTCCCGGCCATCCGGGGCGATCTTGATCAGGGTTGCCACGTCGGCCAAGGCGTCCGTATACCGCTCTTGCCACATGTACACGATTGCGCGTCCCTTGAGCGCCCCTAGGTATGAGGGATCTGCAATCAACGCACGGGAGAAATCTGCAATGGCCAGAGCATAAGCCCCTTGCGCCATATACTGGCTACCGCGATTTGTGTACACGCGCGCCACCCCCAACACAGGGCGTTCAGGCAGTTTCTGGGCTGCGTCATCCCACAACGTAAATTCGCTTGAAAAGGTCTGCAAGCGGTTGCTGGACGCCCAGGCAAATGCCAGGGTCAGCAGTAGTAATAGCGCCCAGAACACCCGGCCCGACAACCTGCGTGTTACCACCGGTAACGCCATAAACACCAGCGGCATCCAGAGATAAGCCCGATAGAGCACAAAAGGCTCCTGCACCCGCACTGAGGAAAACTCCACGCCATATAACAAAAATGGCGCAAGCAAGGCATATCCGATCAATCCGCGCGCGTGCCCCTTCAGCAACCGGACTAATGCAGTGCCGGTATAGACGCCCAGTGCTGCCAGGCCAAACCCATATTTGGGCTGCATCAAGCTATCTGCGAAGGGCACACGCATATCAATCGACATCCACGCAGGGTTGGGCAGCAGCATCAAGCCCAGGTACTTGAAATACAGGGCGACCTGGGTCATTGCGCTCAAGCCCCACAAACAATTAGCACAGCCCCCTTGCCCTATCTGTGGCAACAGATTGGACGCGAAAGGCTCGTAAGCCACGCCAACCAGACCTCGTAGACGAACCACCACAAACACCGCGATAACAAGATAGAGCAGCGCTGGCAAGGCGATTGTCCGCCAAGTGTGTTTGGTCACAGGGCCGGCCAGGGGTGTTAGCGCCAATGCTGCCAGCGGCACCAAGAGCGCGTGTTCCTTGCTGTGAACCGACAGAAAATAAAACAGCGCAGAGAATACGAAGAACGCATTGCTGCGCTTAGTTAAACCATCGAAATACGCAGCAATGGTCATCAATCCAAACAACGTGGCCATCAGGATAGTGCGCTGGACCAGATACCCCACGGCGTACACCGCCACGGGGTGGAGCAGAAACAGAACCGCTGCCGCAAGCGCAGCGCGCTGGTTGTTGGGATGCGGTGAAACGTGATCCGCCACTTGGCGAATCAGGCGATACAGCACATAGGCAGTGGCCAGATGCAGCAACACGTTGAAACTGCGTTGTGCGAACAAAGGCGTTTCAAACAAAAGTTCAATCCACGCCGAGATGAAATAAGGCAACCAGCGCGGATTCAGGCTGAATCCCTGGAGAAATATCTGGTGCAGCCCGCCAAAGAGAAAATGGTTTCTGTCGTCGAAAAACGGGGCGTAATGCAACGACGGCCAATACAGCACAAACGTGCCTACCACCAGCAGCAGAGACACCAGAAGTTTTATGCGCAAGGACATCACAGGTGGAAAATTCTCAAAGCTACGCAGCAGAAATGCCCGGGCGTCCGGGCAACCTCATCCCGTCCGGCACAGACGCAAGTCTGCTGAACCTATTTCAGGGAATCGGGCCCACTTGCCAGTAGCGGGGTGGAATACCATTGTGCCCCGCATCCAGATAAGCTTTGGTGGCCTCAACCCGGTAGAGCATCTCCGGGAATACCCCGCGTATCAATAGCGCCAACGCAAACAGCATCGCCAACGAAACCAGCACACGGCTCATCCTGAGATTCTCGTGTGTAAACTCGGCACGCGGAGAACGCATAGTCCGTCCCCGCAAACAAACGCCCATCGCCCAACCCGCAACCAACGCCAGCCAGAGCTGGGTGTAGGGCATCACCACCACACCGTCGACCATGGCCTGCGCACCTGCCGCCAGCAAACCCGCCGCAAGGCAGGCCAGTAGCGGCGTGTCAGCCAGGCCCCGCAGCGTCATCAGCAATCGCACCATGGCGTAGCCTGCCGCCAGCAGCAACGCCAATGCGGCAGGAATACCCCACTCCGCAGCCAGTTGCAGCACCACGTTGTGGGGATGCGCGCCAAACAAACCCGGAATCGCCGCCAGATGCATCGGGCCCACGCCCAGCCAGGGGTGCTCAATTATCCTGGACATCGCCACGGCCCATAATTCAGCCCGCCCGGTCAAATCTGTCAGGCCGGCCAGCCGGTTCTCCACCAGGGCGTCCGGCAACATCCAGGCTGGCAGCCACACAAACAGCAGGCCATACAGCACCAGACCGACCAGCAAGCCCCTCGCCTGCACCCGCAGCCAAGGCACTACGTTGCGCCACGCAAACACTGCCAGAATGAACGTGGACAGTGCCAACGCCAGCCAGGTGCCTCGCGTACCCGAGGCAATAGCCAGCATCCACCAAACCGCCAGCAGCAGATAGAGTGCCTTCCTGGGTACGCGGAATGTCGGGCTCACGAGCAGCGGGAATGCCAGCAACGGAATCACCATACTCGCCACCTGACCAAACACTCGACGATTACTCACCACAGCGGTGAACAGCCTCACCGAATCCAGCGGCGCGCCGCCCAAAACCGCCGCTGCGTAGCCCATCATGATCCGCAGCGCAATGGCTGCCGCCACCAGCAACACCACCGCAGACGCCCAGTTATCAAACCCCACCGCGTTGCGCCTGGCCTCATCGGCCAGCAATAAAACCAGTCCCAGCAGAAGCAAAAAAGTCGACCATTCCAGCCAGGCAAATCGCGCGTAGTCCGACACCCCAGCCGACACGCCACCCAACACAAACGCCAGAATCAACAGGGCCACCATCAAACGCGGCCAAGTATTCAATATTTCCAGAATGCGTCCGCGCCAGAGCGTTGCGGCTCCTGCCCCAACCGCCAGTAACAACAGAATCTGCCCGATCCGCTGCCGGTCATGCCACACCATGGCATTGGCAACCGGCCCTTCGTTCCAGGTCAGGCTGGGTAAGAACTGGAGAACCGGGCCAACCAACAAGGCCAGCCCGGTCAGCAGCAACAGAACGGGGAAGGCAACAACAGAAAGTTTCATGAAGGTGGAATGAGGAATCAGGGCCCGGGTGTCAGCGTGCAATTGCCGTTACTCATGATGCAAGTAATGACGCCATTGCCCGGCAACTGCGGCGAACCTGTCAGATTCGTATTGAAATCCACTGCTGCCGTGAGCGCCGAACACGCCCGCAGCGGGACAGCCGGAATGGGCAAATCATTGTGCAAGGAAACCAGCGCAGCATTGGCGTAATTTTTGGCTTCGATCAGGCAGCTGCTATCCGCAGACCGGATTCGATATGCGTTGTAAGCGGGCAAAGCAATCACACTAAGGATGCCAATGATTGCGACTACAATCATCAACTCAACTAGAGTGAATCCATGTGTATTGCTTGGCATTGCGCGCCCCTTGAAATTATTTCAAGCCCATAAAAAAGAGACCGCTGTGCGATCTCTTTTTTGCTTCAACTCGACCACGGTAGTCAGTCACAAAACTACGTGATCAAGTCTCCGGGTATCAATCAGCTCAAAGTACAGTTTCCGGTTGCCAGAACGCAGTTCGTATTCCGTGCGCCCGGTGCAGCCGGCACGAAAGTCAAGTTACCCGCAAGGCCACCAGCCACTGTAGGGGCTGCCGGAAGCGGGGCGATACATGCCCCGGCAGCGGGCGCATCAGCATTAGTTCCTGAGTAAATTGCAGCAATGGCTGATTTGGTATACGCAGAAGCCTGACCCAAACAAGCGCTGTTTGCCGAATTGATGCGGTAGTTGTTGTAAGCCGGCAGCGCGATCGCTGCCAGAATGCCGATGATCGCCACGACGATCATCAGTTCGATGAGGGTAAAGCCCCGCTGTACGCTTTTCATCATTTTGCTTCTCCTAAGAAAATTAAATTGGCCCAACAGGATGCCCTGTCTTGGCCTTTAACGAGCACCGGCTGTGCCAACTTGAGTTTTACCGCGCGCCAAGCGTCAGAACTCACAACAACCCAATGAATTAATTGATTTTTTATTTTATAGCCGCGCACGCAAGCCTGTTGTTTGCGATGCCCCGCCAGTGCCGCGACATGACGCCCAACGACATCAGGTGCCGTCCCGCGTCACTTCCGGAATAAAAAAAGCCACGCTTGCGCGTGGCTTTTTTGAATGCTGGTGGGTCGGGCGAGATTCGAACTCGCGACCAACGGATTAAAAGTCCGCTGCTCTACCGGCTGAGCTACCGACCCTGATGGCCAAAAACAGTGTTTCAGGCGCATCGCGAAGCCCAAGATTATAGTCGAAGAGGACAAGCACGGTAAAGGGCCCGATGACTTTTTTATGCCTTGCCGCAGAGCGCCCATAAAAAAAGCGGGGCATACCCCGCTTTGATTCTGGTCAATTTACGGCTTTAGTAGACGGTCGTTGCTTTTTTTTTTGTCCTGCACGCTGGTTTTGGGCGCGGGCTTGTTCATGCTGGCATTCTGTATACCCGGCTTGGCAACTGGCACAACTGCGGGGGCGGCCTTGGCAACGGCACTGGTGGCGGTGGGTTGGTACTGCTCGGTGAAGGCGATGATCTTCTGTTTGCTGATGATGCCTGGCACGAACATGACGATTTCGCCGTTGGGAGCATACAGGTACGAGGTGGGGTAGAAATCAACCGGGCCCACCTGGAGGGCGGGGCTGTTGGAGTCACGGCGGTTACCCCCAATGACTTGCGGGAAACGCAGGTTGAATCGCTGGATGGTGCTGTGTACGGAGCCTTCGTCGATGCCGTAATCCATGGCCACGCCGATTACGACGAAATCGTGGCGGGCATCCAGGTCGTTGAGTTCGGGAAACTCCATTTTGCAACGGGGGCACCAGGGTGCCCAGAAATTGACCAGCACCCATTTGCCTTGATAGTCGGACAGGCGGACGGTTTTTCCTTTGGTGTCGGTGAAGGAAAAATCGACAGCCTGCGCGGCGTACGCCTGACCTGCCGCCAGGGTGGCGAGCGTGAGGCAGAGACTGCTAAACCACTTTTTCAATGTATGTCCTTTCGGCTTCTTTGCCGGGTTGAGTCAACGTAACAATCGACTCTGGATGGGTCAAGGTTCATTTGAACCATATTGCGTAAATTTTCCAGATTTTGTGGTTTTTTACGCTTCCCTCATCAACATCATGTATTGAATTTTCATCGTAACGGCTGCGCCGATGATGATCGCGGCCAGCACGACGAACGACGACACTGCCAGCGTCGAAACCCCTGTAACGCCCTGGCCTATGGTGCACCCCAGCGCGGTCACGCCGCCAAAGCCCATCATGATCGCGCCGATGATGTGGCGGAGCATGTCCTGCGGGGAGTTGAAGGCCTCCCAGCGGAAAGTTTTGTGCGTTACGCCATACACCAGCGAGCCGACGATGACGCCGAACACGCTGGCGACGCCGAAGGTGACGATCGTCGCGCTATCCGTCCAATACGCCCAGAGATTCATGGTGTAGCCGAGCGGCGCGACAAAAGTCATGGATTCGGCGAGATGCGAATTGGTGCCCAGATAAACCATTTCCAGGGTGTCTGGATCTTCGCCGAAGCCGAAGCGTCCGGTCACGTACCAGCCCGCCACTACGATCAGTCCGATCACGAAGCCTGCAAGAATGTTATCGGTGTTGCCCCGGAATTCTTTATTGAGGAACACGTAGAGCAGGAGCGCTGCACCAATGGCCAGACCAATGGCGAGTGTGCCACCAGCCGTGTGTTGGCCCAGCAACGCGGGCAGGGTCTGCATGCCGTCGAGATAGATCGTTGCGGCATCCGCCTGCAGCACTTTGATACGGAACGCACCGAAGATGCCGGACAGCGTGACCAGTGCGGCGTAGCCCATGAAGAGGAACACGACGATGGATTTGAGGTTGCCGCCACCCAGCCGCACCAGCGTGCGTTGACCGCAGCCGCCGGCGAGTGTCATGCCGACGCCAAAGGTGAGGCCGCCGACGAGCGCGGCGAGCCAGTAGAAATTCGAGCCGGTGTAAATCGTCTTCGATACATCGAGCTGGCCGGCATACACCAACAGACTGGTGCCGATGATGGCGACGGCAATCGCCAGCAGCCAGGCACGCATCCGGTCCCAGTGGTTCATGTTGACGATGTCGGACACGGCACCCATGGTGCAGAAGTGGGTCTTGTTGCCGATGTAGCCAAAGATGAAGGCCAGCACAAAAGCCAGCCAGGCGACGGTGCGTGTTTTGATGTCGGCGTTATTGGGATCCCAGCCGAGTGCGATCAGCGCCTGGCTGATGAGATCGAGTCCTTCCATGCTTGCACGTCCCCCGAAAAAATCTTTTATGGATGACCGCATTGTTGCGGCCCGGGGATTATTCCCCAGCGGGGGCGCTTAATCAAATAGGTCGAAACTACATAGGGCTTTTCTGATACACCGTGGGGTCGGGCACGCAGGCCTGATCGAAGCCCTGCCGACGCAAGCGACAGGCGTCGCAGACACCACAGGCGCGGCCTTCGGAATCGGCCTGATAGCAGCTGACGGTGTGCGCGTAGTCCACCCCCAGGCGCACACCCTGCTGGATGATCTCGGCCTTGGACAGGTTTTGCAGCGGCGCGTGGATACGCAGCGCAGCCCCTTCGACACCGGCCTTGGTGGCGAGATTGGCCATTTGCTCGAACGCGGCAATGAATTCGGGGCGGCAGTCCGGATAGCCCGAATAATCGACCGCGTTGACGCCGATGAAAATATCGCGCGCGGCGAGCACTTCGGCCCAGGCAAGCGCCAGCGCCAGCATCACGGTATTGCGTGCGGGGACGTAGGTGACGGGGATGCCCTCGGAGGGGGTTTCGGGTACGGCAATCGCCGCGTCGGTGAGTGCCGATCCGCCCAAGTCACCCAGTCCAAGGCGCATCACGCGATGCTCCGCCGCCCCCAGATTTGCCGCCACGCGGGCGGCAGCCGCCAGCTCGGCCTTGTGGCGCTGGCCGTAATCGAGACTCAGGGCATGGCAGGCATAACCGGCCTCGCGCGCAATGGCCAGCACGGTGGCGGAATCGAGTCCGCCCGACAGCAGCACAATGGCACGACGCGTCGTCATTTTCCCGGCGTGTTGCCCCACAGAACCTTGTGCAACTGCACCTGCATGCGTACAGGCAAGCGATCAGCCAGGATCCACTCGGCCAGTTGCGCCGGCGGCAGCTCGCCCTGTACCGGAGAAAACAGCACGGGGCAGATTGCCGGCAAACCGCGTTCGACCAGCAGCTTGCGCGCCCATTCGTAGTCCGCCCGGTCGGCCAGAACGAACTTGATCTCATCGTGCGCGTTCAGAACCGCCAGATTCTCCCAGCGGTTTCGCGCCGCTTCTCCCGATGCAGGCGGTTTGATATCGACAATGCGCGAGACGCGCGGATCGACGGCCGATACATCAAGCGCGCCACTCGTTTCCAGCGAGACAGAATGGCCCGCGTCGGCAAGCGCACGCAACAGTGGCAGGCAATTTTTTTGCGCCAGCGGTTCGCCGCCGGTCACGCACACGGTCGGCACGCCGTATCCGGCGATGCGCGAGAGCAAGTCGGGAAGCGTCACGGTTTCGCCGCCCTGAAAGCTATAGGGGGTGTCGCACCAGCGGCAGCGCAAGGGGCACCCTGCCAGTCGTACGAACACGGTCGGCAGCCCCGTCCGGCTGGTCTCGCCCTGCAAGGACAGGAACACTTCGGTAAGCCGCAGCGTGAGAACCGGGGTCACTGCCGCCTCGTCGTGCACCGCGTCCGCCACGTCCGGGCGGCTTGCCAGCTGCTCGCCCACGGCCTTACTTCAGCGCCGCCAGGCGGCGGCTCGCGAGCGTGGCTGCATTCGTGCCCGGGTGTTTTGCCACCAGCTCCTCGAGTGTCTTTTTCGCGTCGTCAAGATTGTCGAGCGCGATCTGGTTGGTGGCGATATTGAGCATCGCGTCGGGAATTTTGGCGTTGCCAGGATACGCAGCCAGCAGCTTTTGCTGATGCGCGAGGGCCGTTTTGTAATCCTTGAGCGCGTAGTGCGAGTAGCCCACCCAGTATTGCGCGTTGGGGGCCAGCGCACTGTCCGGATAGGCTTTCAGGAAACCCTTGAACCCGGCAATGGCAGCTGCGTAATTGGCTTCGCGGAAATGATTGAGTGCCGCTTCGTAGGTGCGGGACTCCACCAGCGGATCAAGCTGGGGAGCAGCGGCAGTGGGCGTCGACGCAGGCGGTGTGGCGGCCGCTTTTGCAGCCGCGGCGGGTGGCTCAGCCGCTGTGTCCGCAGAGGACGATGAAGAGGGCGCGGCAGCAACAAGCCCAGGCTTGCTCGTTTTGGCGAGCTCGCTCACTCGCTGGTCGAGATCGACGTAAAGGTCATTCTGCCGCTTGCCCAGCGACTCCATCTGATGCGTCTGCATCTCGGCCTGCCCGCGCAGCCGGGAGAGTTCGGCCTTGAGGGTTTCGACCTCTTTCAGCAAGCCCAGCAGCTGCTGGTTTTGCTGACCCACCCCTTCAATCTGGGTGAGCCGTACCCCGAAGGCGTCCAGTTTTTGCTGCATTGCCTGAACCTGCCGGGTGAGTTCGGCCGTATTCCCGCCCAGCAGTTGAGCCGATGCCTGGGCAGAAACGCCCAGCGCGCATGCCACCAGCATGGGACGAAGCAGACGCATGATGGGGTTTACTCGTCGGTGTAGACCAGATCAACGCGGCGGTTTTCAGCAAAGGCCGCTTCGTCGTCGCCTTCGTTACGCGGCTTTTCCTCGCCAAAGCTCACGGCCTCGATCTGTACGTCGCCCACCCCGAGCAGGCCCAGTGCCTTGCGCACGGCCTCGGCGCGTTTCTGCCCCAGGGCAAGGTTGTATTCACGGCTGCCGCGCTCATCGGTGTTGCCTTGCAGTATCGCGCGCGCGCCTTTGTTGGCCAGCAGGAAACCCGCGTGGGCTTCCAGCGCGCCACGGTATTCGTCCTTGACGACAAAGCTGTCGTAGTCGAAGAAGATGCTGCGCTTGCTGAGTGGGCTTGCCGGATTCTTGCGCTGATCCCCGGTAAAGCTGCCGCTGCCGCCATCGAGTTGCTTGCCATCAAGCGTGCTGCCTGACACCCCTGTGCTGGCCAGCCCGGTGGTTTCCGCGCCGCCGCTGCCGGTTGTTGCCTGACTGCCCGCAGCGCCGGTTTGCGTACCGGTAGCCGCATCCGGTTTGCCCCCGGTGCGGTCTTCTACCGTGGCCCCGGGGCCGCCTGTCGTCCCGCAGCCTGCCACGACGAGGGCCAGCAACAGGGGGGCGAGTAATTTGGTCATGCTTGTCTCCTTGGTCTTGTGAACGTCAGGGTTGAATGGCACGGGGTTCGCAGCGCTGCGCCGTCGTAGCCCAGGGGGCCATCGCGTCCTGCATCCCCTTGGCCCAGGACAGCATGCACTGGTAGGCATCGGCCTTGGCCGCAGGTGCGGAGGCTGGCACCTGGGCAGGTGCCGCAGCGGGCACAGCCTGGGTCACGTCAGCAACGACCAGCGTCTGGACGGGGGCGGTTTCAGGAAGCTGCACGGCAACAGCGGGCACCGGCGCACGGTCAACCGGCGGGGAAACCGTCGCCTGCTGGGTGCTGGCGCATCCTGCCAGCAGCGCCAGCGTGACGGGGAAAAACAATTTCAACATGCGAACTCCTGCGTGATTAATCTGGAAAATCATGGACCCCAGGCGGGCTCCCGCGCGTCCACACCCGATTCGGACAGACGCGCCCGGGTTCGGCCGTCTAGGCTGACGGTGCCGAGAATACCGCGCCCGCCCTGAACAGTTGCATACAGCACAGACTGGCCATTGGGTGCGAATGCGGGGGATTCGTCGCGAGCGGAATCGGTCAGCACGCGGGTCTGCCCCGTGGCCAGTTCGAGTAGCGCCACCCGGAAACGGCCCTCGTCGCGGCTGATGTAGGCAAGCAGGCGACCATCCGGGCTGACCGCCGGTGACACGTTGTAAGCGCCGTTGAAAGTGACGCGTTTGACGTCACCGCCATTGATGGACACCCGGTAGATTTGCGGGCTGCCCCCGCGGTCAGATGTGAAATACACGGTCTGGCCGTCGGGCGAGAATACCGGCTCGGTATCGATATTGCCGCCTTGTGTCAGTCGCGTGAGGTCGCTGCCGTCGGCATCGATGAGATAAATCTGCGAGGCGGCATCGCGCGTGAGCACCACGGCCAGACGGCGGCCATTGGGCGACCAGGCGGGAGCGGAGTTCGACCCCTTGAAGGCGGCCACTTTCTGGCGACTGCCGTTGGCGAGCGACTGCACATACACGACCGGCTTCTTGTCCTCGAACGACACATACACCAGCCGCCCGCCGTCCGGCGAAAACATCGGCGAAATGAGCGGCTCGGCCGAACGTACGACCGTACGCGGGTTCTGCCCGTCGGCATCGGCTACGCGCAGCTCGAATTTCCTGCCCTGCTTTTGCACGTAGGCAATACGGCTGCTGAAAGCCCCCCGGGAGCCGGTCAGTTTTTCGTACACGATGTCGGCGATCTGGTGCGCCGTGGCGCGCCATTGTTCGGGCGCGATGTTGTAACTGAATCCCGCCAGCTGGGTTTGCTTCACCACATCGAGCAGACGGAAGCGCACCTCGAAGCGCCCCCCGGGCAATGCGGTGACCTGGCCGATCACCATGGCCTCCGCGCCCTTGCCCCGCCAGGTGGCGTAGTTGACCTGCGCCGGCTCGAACGGGGTGGGCACTCCGCTGGCATCAACCAGCCTGAACTGGCCGCTACGGTTGAGGTCGTCGCCGGCAATCTGGGTCAGTGCAGGCTGGGGTTGGCCCGGCGCAGCCTGAAAAGGCACCATCGCCACTGCCATTTTGTTGGCTGCACCGCCGATCACCTGGATCTCCATGGCAGCCCGCGCACAGAGCGCATTGGCCAGGAGCATCAGGCCCATCAGGGGAAATAAAAAAACAGCACGCAACATCGTGGAAATCTCACACTTGAGGTGGGGAAACGCCGGCCAAGTCTAACATAGCCCGCATGACGCAATTGCTGACGGGGCGCGCCTTCCGGCGCAACGCTCACTCTTTGGGGCGATGCACGAAGGAAAGTTCCGGCACGAACGCGGCCCGTGCATCGCGATCGGTTGGCAGGGGCAGCGGCGAGGATTTCCGTATCGCACGCTCCACTGCCTCGTCATACGCCGGGTTGCCGCTGGACTGGGTGCGGCGGATGTCGATCACCTCGCCGGTGGGCAACAGCCTCACCAGAAACCGGACCTCGGGATTGCCTTTCAGGTCTTCTGGCAGGCGGGTATTGCCCCGCACGGTGGCGCTGATCTTGTCGCGGAACTGGCCAACGGCACGCGTGATTTCAGCCTGGCGGCGCGTGGCGGCCAGCCTGGCCTCGGCCTCGCGGGCCTGACGCTGTTCGCTCGCCGCGGACTCCTCGGCCATCCGCTGCATCAGCTCGTCTTCTTCCAGCTGGCGCAACATCTCGCGGCGTTTCTGTTCGGCAAGCTGCTTGTCGCGTGCGAGTTTCACCGCGTCCGCCTCGGCCCGCGCCGCGTCGGCCAGCGCCTTCGCTTCGGCTGCTTGCAGTGCCTTGAGTTTTTCCAGCCGGGCGGCTTCTGTTTTTTTCTTTTCGAGCGCGATATCCGGTGCCTTGGGTGCGGGCGGCACGACAGTCGCGGGGGCCGGTTTGGGCGGCATCACCGGCGCGGGTGGTGCAGGTGCCACCGCCTTGACGGGTTCCGGTGGCGGCGGCACCGGTTCGGGTTGTGGCTCGGGTTGGTCAACCGGCGGGGTCGCCGCAACCGGCAAGGCTTCCCACAAATCGACCATCACCGGCTCGGGATGATCGGTCTGCCACGACACGCCGGCCACCAGCAACAGCAGAAAGGCGATATGGACACCCAGCGCCAGCAGGCCCGCAGCGAGATTCGGGCCGGAGCGCGAGTAATGGGGGGCGTCGCTTGCAGCTATCACGGTGCCGGGCGGGCAAGCAGTCCGATGCGGCTGATCTGCGCCTGCTGCAGCAGCGTCATCGTGTTCATCACCTCTTCGTAACGGACGTTCTTGTCCGCTGCGATCACCACCGGCCGCTCGGGTGCGGCGCGGTGTAGCGCTCTGATTTCTTTGGCCAGCGCCGCTTTGGCCACGTCACGGGGTTCGCTTTCCGTCGCGCGATCACGCAGCTGATATTCCCCCGATTCCCGGATGATGACTTCAATCGGTTGCGCCGGCGTCTGCGAGGTTTGGCCCACGCTCGGCAGATCGACCTGGCCCGGATTGATGAAGGGGGCGGTCACCATGAAGATGACGAGCAGCACCAGCATCACGTCGATCATCGGCACGACGTTGATCTGGGCGACCTGCTTGCGGGTACGCGCCATGTTTTACGCCGCCTTGGTCGCCTGGCGCTGGAGGATGTTGGAAAACTCTTCCATGAAACTTTCCATGCGGTTGGCCAGGCGGTCGATATCGTGGGTGTAACGGTTGTAGCCAATCACGGCGGGGATTGCGGCGAACAGGCCCATCGCGGTGGCGATCAGCGCCTCGGCGATACCCGGGGCCACCTGCGCCAATGTCGCCTGCGCCACGCTCGATAGCCCCATGAACGCGATCATGATGCCCCACACCGTGCCGAACAGGCCCACATACGGCGACACCGAGCCGACGGTGGCGAGAAACGACAGGTGCGACTCCAGGCCGTCGAGTTCGCGCTGGTAGGTCGCGCGCATGGCGCGGCGGGTGCCGTCGATGACGACATTGACCGACTGCCCGGCCTGCCGGCGCAGTTTCATGAATTCGCGAAAACCCGCTTCGAAGATGCGCTCCATTTCGCCGGCGGAATCGCGCTCGGCCGACACGCGCTGATACATGGCGTTGATGTCGCCGCCTGCCCAGAACTCACGCTCGAAACGGTCGGCCACCCGGCGCGCGCGCTTGAGCGCAAACCATTTCACAAAGATGAACCACCACGACATGAACGACGCGCCGAGCAGCAGCGCCATCACAACCTGCACCGGGATGGATGCCTGAACAACGAGGTGGAGAACGGAGAGATTCTGGCCGAGTTCGGGATTCACGTGGCGGAGCCTATGGCGTGCAAAATGGACGGCGCTATTTTAGCGGGTTTGAACTTGACGGCATCCACGCAGGCGAGCTTGACCCGGGCCGACACCAACCGGGTTGCCCCGCGAAGGATCGCCTGTTCGACGGTGAGACTCGCCCGCCCCGCCTCGGCCAGCGCCACCTCGACGATCAGCGCGTCGTTGAAGCGTGCCGGGGCAAGATAGTCGATTTCCACCCGCCGCACCACGAACACGATGCCATCTTCATCGCGCAGCGTGTCCTGCTCGAACCCCAGGCTGCGCAGCCACTCGCTGCGCGCGCGTTCGAGAAATTTCAGGTAATTGGCGTAATACACCACGCCGCCGGCGTCGGTGTCTTCCCAGTACACGCGCACCGGCCAGGTAAAGGCCATCAGAACAAATCCGCGTTAGGTTCCGCCGGCGTGGCGAGGCCGAGATGCCGGTACGCCAGCGGCGTGGCGATGCGGCCGCGCGGCGTGCGTTGCAGGTAGCCCTGCTGGATCAGATAGGGTTCGAGCACGTCTTCGATGGTGTCGCGCTCTTCGCCGATCGCCGCAGCAAGGTTGTCCAGCCCCACCGGCCCGCCCATGAATTTTTCGACCACTGCCGAGAGCAGTTTGCGGTCCATCACGTCGAGCCCGGCACGATCCACATCCAGCATCACCAGCGCCGCGTCGGCCACCTTGCCGGTGGCGTGGCCGTCGGCTTTGACTTCGGCGTAGTCGCGTACGCGGCGCAACAACCGGTTGGCAATCCGCGGCGTGCCGCGCGAGCGCCGCGCAATCTCCAGCGCGCCAGCTTCTTCCAGATTCATCTGCAAAAGATTCGCCGAACGGTGCACGATGAAACCGAGTTCTTCCGCCGAATAAAACTCCAGCCTTGCCACGATGCCGAAACGGTCACGCAGCGGATTGGTGAGCATCCCCGCGCGCGTGGTCGCGCCCACCAGGGTGAACGGCGGCAGGTCGAGCTTGACCGAGCGCGCGGCCGGGCCTTCGCCGATCATGATGTCGATCTGGAAGTCTTCCAGCGCGGGGTAGAGCACTTCTTCCACCACCGGGGAGAGGCGATGGATTTCGTCGATGAACAGCACGTCGTGCGGTTCCAGGTTGGTCAAGAGCGCCGCCAGATCGCCCGCGCGTTCCAACACCGGGCCGGAAGTCTGCCGCAGATTCACGCCCATCTCGCGCGCAATGATGTGCGCCAGTGTGGTTTTGCCCAAACCCGGCGGGCCGAACAGCAACACGTGGTCGAGCGCTTCGCTGCGTTTTTTCGCGGCATGAATGAAGATTTCGAGCTGCTCGCGCGCCTTGGCCTGGCCCACGTATTCGGCCAGCGTGCGCGGCCGCAATGCGCGCTCGATCTGTTCTTCGGCGGGGCTGGCAGCGGCGGGGGCGATGAGGCGGTCGGTTTCGATCATGCGCGGATTCTAGCGTGCGGCCTGCATATCCGTTTTGTCCGATGCGGCGTCCGCAATGACGAGCCGGGCGCGCCCGGCACCCTTGGCCTGGTACAACGTCCGGTCGGCGCGCGCCAGCACGCGGCCGAGGCTATCGCCGGATTCCAGCCAGACCAGGCCGGCGCTCAGTGATACGTGTACTTCGAGCCCGTGCGCGCGCAGTTCCGCTTTGAAGCGGTCGACCAGGCGCGCGTACCAGGCGTGCGCGCCGGCCGCGTCGAGGTCGGCCAGCAGCAAGGCGAATTCGTCGCCGGCCAGACGCGCGGAAAAATCGCTGCCGCGCGCCACGCTGGCGAGCGCGGCACCGAGCGCCAGCAACACCCGGTCGCCAGCGGCGTGGCCCAGCGTGTCGTTCACCTGCTTGAAATGATCGACGTCGAGCAGCACCAGGGCGAGCGCATGGCCGCGCTGCGCCAGCCCCAGCATTTGCGGCATGCGCTGCTCGAAGGCGCGCCGGTTCGGCTGGCCAGTGAGCGCATCGGTCAGGCTCAGCCGGGCGAGTTCGGCGCGCTGCTCACGCAGGGCGCGCGCCAGAAGTTCGATTTCGTGCATCGCCGGCCGGAATTCGATGTATTGCGGCGTCAGCGCCGGTACCGGCACATCGCTCGCGATGGCTTCGAGACCATGCCGCACCAGATCGAGATCGGTGTCGATGTTGCGACGCAGCCGGGCGATGCCCTCGACCATGATCGCCAGCACGATCAGCAGCGTGGTCACCGCCGTCGCGACGACGGCGATCTGATCCGGTGTCAGCGCGGGCGGCGGCGCGCCGGCCGCCAGCACCCAGCCGCTGTCGCCCAGCGGGTGCCGCGTCTCGAGCGGAATCGCCGCGCCGCTTCTGACCACCGTTTCACCGCGCGCGTCGAAAATCGCCAGCGCATGACCGGGGTAGACCGAGTCGTCGAGCACGCGCTGCAAGTGTTCGACGCGAAAACTCAGGAAGGCACCGCCCAGCAGCGCGCCGCCGACGTCGCGCACCGGTTCGACCATATCGAAATGCGCCGCGTCGGCGCGTTCGCGATGCACCAGCAGCAAACGTCGGCTTGTCGCCAGCGGTGTGCCGACGAGATCGGCCTGACACTGCTTGCCGATGTGCAGCGCACCGGCATCGCCCAGCACGTGCCCCGCCGGGTCGAGCAAGGCGACGCCGAGCGCGCCGGGAAACAGGCCGATGCGATCCTCCGCCCAGGCGTGCTGCGTGTCGGTCGTGCCCAGGGTCAGCTCGTCGTGCGTGCGGGGATCGCCGGCGAGCTGCCGCAACGCCGCGCGGTAATAATCGAGCCGCCGCGCGACGTGTTTGCTGGCGCTGACGATCTGGAATTCGAGTTGCGCCGCGCGATCGGTACGCGCGGTATCGGTCACCACCCACAAGCTGAAGCCGAGCGCCACGACGAACAACGCCACCACCGCCCACAGGCGGTAGAGGAAACGCCGGCGCAACGAGACGGCAACAGCTTTGCTCATTCCCTCATGTCCTCGAGTCAGGCGCGGGACAGCCCGCGCAGCGCCTGACGGATCGCTTCCGCGACCGGCAGATCGGGCGGCAGGGCGCGAATCGCTTCGCCGGTTTCGCGCTCGTTGTAACCCAGCGCAAGCAGCGCCTGCCGCACGTCGTCCGACACCCCGGCCGGCACCGCGCTGGCAATCGCGCCGGCGAACACCGGCCTGCCTTTCAGTTCCAGCAGCAGCCGCTCGGCGGTTTTCTTGCCGATGCCCGGCACCTTGACGATACGACCGGCCTCCTGTGCCGCAATCGCGGCGGCAAGATCGTTGACCGACAGACCGGAGAGCACCGACAGCGCGGTTTTGGCACCGATGCCCGACACCTTCAACAATTCACGGAACGCCGCACGCTCGATCTCGCTGCCAAAGCCATAAAGCAGATGCGCGTCCTCGCGGATGGCCAGATGCGTGAGCAGGCTGATTTTTTCGCCGATGGCGGGCAGGTTGTAGAAGGTGCTCATCGGCACGTCGAGCTCGTAGCCGACGCCGTTCACGTCCACCAGCACCTGGGGGGGCTGCTTCTGCGCGAGCACGCCAGTAATGCGCCCGATCATGGCGCGCATCCACTCAAAACAGTTCTGCCTATCATGGGAGTTGAATTATTGGTTGATGAGTCGTCCGCGCCTGACACGATACCCGGCGGTGGACTGTTTGCCCAGCCGGCAGCCGTGCGCGTGGGTAATCGCACACGCCAGCGCGTCCGCCGCGTCGGCCTTGGGGGCCACGGGCAGGTTCAGCAATCGCTTCACCATCTCTTGCACCTGTTCCTTGGCCGCCTTGCCGTGGCCCACCACCGCCTGCTTGATTTGCAGCGCGGTGTACTCCGCCACCGTCAGATTGTTGGACACCGCCGCGCAGATCGCCGCGCCGCGCGCCTGCCCCAGCAACAGCGTCGATTGCGGGTTGACGTTGACGAAGACGATTTCCACCGCGCTGGTATCCGGCTGGTACGTCGCGATGACTTCATTCAGCCCGGCGAACAGCACGCCGAGACGTTGCGGCAGTTCGCCGTCGCCGCTTTTGATCACGCCGCTGGCCACGTAAGCCAGCGTCTGCCCGGTCTGCTCGATGACGCCGAAACCGGTGAGCCTGAGGCCCGGATCAATGCCGAGGATGCGCAAGCGTGGTTACTCGGGCAGGATCGCGTTGGTGTACACGTCCTGCACGTCGTCGAGTGCGTCGAGCGCGTCGAGGATCTTCTGCATCTTCACCGCGTCGTCGCCGGCGAGTTCGGTTTCGCCTTCGGGACGCATGGTGATTTCAGCCACCGCCGGCTTGAAGCCCGCCGCTTCGAGCGCGAGTTTCACGGCCTCGAAGGCCTTGGGGTCGGGCGGGGTCAGTACTTCGATCGAGCCGTCTTCGTTGGGGATGATGTCGTCGGCCCCGGCCTCCAGCGCGGCGTCCATCACCGCGTCTTCGCCGGCACCCGGCTCCAGAATGATCTGGCCGCAATGCTTGAACTGGAACGCCACGCAGCCGTCGGTGCCCATGTTGCCACCGTGTTTGGTGAAGGCATGGCGCACGTCGGCCACCGTGCGCGTCTTGTTGTCGGTGAGGCAATCGACCATCACCGCCACGCCGCCGATGCCGTAGCCTTCGTAGCGCACTTCCTCGTAGTTCACGCCGTCGAGCTGGCCGGTGCCGCGCTTGATCGCGTTTTCGATATTGTCCTTGGGCATGGACTCGGCCTTGGCTTTTTCAATCGCCAGGCGCAGGCGCGGGTTCATGTTGGGATCGCCGCCGCCCATCTTGGCGGCCACCGTCACTTCCTTGATCAGCTTGGTGAAAATCTTGCCGCGCTTGGCATCCTGCCGACCTTTACGGTGCTGGATGTTGGCCCATTTCGAATGTCCTGCCATGATGATTCCAACGCAAACTAAAGCTGGCGATTTTACACCGTGACCTCCCAACTCCGATTCGGCATCGACCTTGGCGGCAGCAAGATCGAACTCATCGCGCTGGATGCCACCGGCCACGAAATCCTGCGCCGCCGCGTGCCCACCCCGCAGGGCGACTACCCCGCCACGGTGGCTGCCGTCGTCAGCCTCGTACACGCCGCTGAAGCTGAATTGGCCACAACAGGAAGCGTCGGCGTCGGCACCCCCGGTGCCATCTCGCCCGCCAGCGGCCGGATGAAAAACTGCAATTCCACCTGCCTCAACGGCCAGCCGCTCAAATCTGATCTCGAACACGCATTGGGCCGGGAAATCCGCCTCGCCAATGACGCCGACTGCTTTGCCCTGTCGGAAGCCACCGACGGCGCTGCATCAGGCGCGAATACCGTGTTCGGCGTCATCCTCGGCACCGGCGTCGGCGGCGGCGTGGTCGTGCGCGGGCAACTGATTCGCGGTGCCAACGCCATCGCCGGCGAATGGGGGCACAATCCTCTGCCCTATTTCCAGTTCGCCCACCGCCAGGCCGACCGCGACGCCACCGGCACGCATCCCGCCACCGGCGAAGCCCTCACCCACCCCTGGCCCACCCCGCGCGAACTCGACATAGCGCCCGCCTGCTACTGCGGCAAAAAAGGCTGCATCGAAACCTGGCTATCCGGCCCCGGCTTCGCCGCCGACCACGTGCGCTATGGCGGCGAAGACCTGCCCGCGATCGAGATCGCCCAGCTTGCCGCTGCGGGCTACGGCCCGTGCAGCGCCACGCTGGCACGCTTTGAGGAGCGCCTCGCCCGCGCGCTGGCCGGCGTCATCAACCTGCTCGACCCGGACGCGATCGTGCTCGGCGGCGGCATGTCGAACATCGCCCGGCTCTACGACACCGTGCCGAAGCTGTGGCGGCGCTATGTGTTTTCGGATCGGGTAGATACGCAGCTGGTGCCGCCGAAGTTCGGCGATTCGAGCGGCGTGCGCGGAGCGGCGTGGTTGTGGAATGAACCTAGTGCAACTTGATCCGCGCCCGCGTCGGCGTGCTGATGAAATGCGCGTAGGTCGACAATGCCGTCTTGAACCAGCCGTGCAGGGCGACCTGGTGCATCTTGTGCAGTGACCAGTACACCACGCGCGCCATCGCGCCTTCGATCATGATGCTGCCGCCGCTGAGCCCACCCATGAGGTTGCCGACGGTGGAAAACCGGCCCAGCGCGACGAGCGAACCGTAGTCGCGGTATTCGTATTCCAGCAGCGGTTTGCCACGAAAGCGCCGGCAGATGGCCTGGGCCATAAGCGAGGCCTGCTGGTGGGCAGCCTGCGCGCGCGGCGGCACGTTGCGGCCGTCGGGCATGGGGCAGGCGGCGCAGTCGCCGAGCGCAAAGATGTTGTCGTCGCGCGTGGTTTGGAGGGTGGCTTTGACCACCAGCTGGTTCTGGCGATTGGTTTCCAGGCCGGCGATATCCTTGAGGAAATCCGGTGCCTTGATGCCGGCCGACCACACCATCATGCTGGCGGGGATGAACTTGCCGTCGGCGGTCATCATGCCGTCTTTGCGGACTTCGACGACGCGTTCGTTGACGTGCATTTCCACGCCCAGTTCTTTCAATCTGTCGGCGGCCGCGCCCGACAAGCGCGGCGGCAGGCCGGGCAGGATACGGTCGGAGGCTTCGACGATGAGCAGCTTCAGGCTCTTGTCGGGCTCGATGTGATCCATGCCGTAGGACGACAGTTCGCGCGTGGTGTCGTGCAGTTCGGCGGCGAGTTCGACGCCGGTGGCCCCTGCGCCGACGATGCCGACGGTGAGCTGGCCGGGGGCAACGTTTTCCTGCTGCGTGTTGGCGCGCAGGCAGGCGTTGATGTGGCGGCGATGGAATTCGCGCGCCTGTTCGGGCGTGTCGAGCATCACGCAGTGTTCGGCCACACCGGGCACGCCAAAGTCGTTGGCGACCGAGCCGACGGCAATGATGAGGGTGTCGTATTTGAATGCGCGGCGAGGAATGATTTCGGTGCCGTGCTCGTCCAGCGTAGGGGCCACGCTGACCTGTTTGTTGGCGCGGTCGAGGCCATCCATGCGACCCAGGCGAAACGTGAAGCCATGCCAGTGACCCTGCGCCAGATACTCCAGCCGTTCAGCGTAGGAATCGAGACTGCCCGCCGCCACTTCGTAGAGCAGCGGCTTCCACAGATGCGAGGGCGAGGCGTCGATGAGCGTGATGCGCGCGCGCTTCTTTTTGCCCAGCCGGTTGCCCAGCCGGGTGGCGAGTTCCAGCCCGCCCGCGCCGCCGCCGACGATCACAATATCGTGCAAGGGTGTGTCTGTGGTCATGCCGCGCTCCCGTGTCGTTGTCTGCGCGATGATACGGGAATATCAGTAAACGCTTCTATACATTCCTTAACCTTGTGTCCGAGCGAAGCCGCTAGAATTCGGCCACGTCCCGTACCCGGAATCCGCCATGACCGAACCCCTGATGATCGCCAAACACGACGCCACCGAACTTTGCATCCTGCCGCAGATGGCCAACCGTCATGGCCTCGTCACTGGCGCGACCGGCACCGGAAAAACCGTCACATTGCAAACGCTGGCAGAGCATTTCTCCGATATCGGCGTGCCCTGCTTCCTGTCCGACGTGAAGGGCGATCTCTCCGGCATTTCCCAGCCCGGCGGCGGCAACGCCAAGGTGGCCGAGCGGGTCGAACTGCTCAAGCTCGAAGGCTTCGAGCACAAGGCTTACCCCGTCACCTTCTGGGACGCCTTCGGCGACATGGGCCATCCGGTGCGCGCCACCGTGTCCGACATGGGGCCGCTGCTGCTGGGCCGCATGCTCGATCTCAACGACACGCAAAGCGGCGTGCTGAACCTGGTGTTCAAGGTGGCAGATGACAACGGCCTGTTGCTGCTGGATTTGAAAGACCTGCGCGCGATGCTCGCCTTCGTCGGTGAGAACGCCAAGACCTTCACCACCGAATACGGCAACGTGTCGGCGGCGTCGATCGGCGCGATCCAGCGCGGCCTGCTGGAACTCGAATCGCAGGGCGGCGAGCAGATTTTTGGCGAGCCCATGCTGAATATTGCCGACTTGATGCAAACCGACAAAGGCCGGGGCGTGGTCAATATTTTGTCGGCCGACAAGCTGATGCAGTCGCCCAAGCTCTACGCCACGCTGCTGCTGTGGCTCCTGTCCGAGCTGTTCGAGAACCTGCCCGAGGCCGGCGACCTCGACAAGCCCAAGCTGGTGTTCTTCTTTGACGAAGCGCACCTGCTGTTCAACGACGCGCCCGACGCGCTGGTCGACAAAATCGAGCAGGTGGTACGGCTCATCCGTTCCAAGGGTGTGGGCGTCTACTTCGTCACACAGAACCCGGCCGACGTGCCGGACAAGGTGCTGTCGCAACTGGGCAACCGCGTGCAGCACGCGCTGCGCGCCTTCTCCGTGCGCGACCAGAAGGCGGTGAAGGCCGCCGCCGAAACCATGCGCGACAACGCCAACCTCGACGAAGCTGCCGCGATTACTGAATTGGGTGTGGGCGAAGCGCTGGTGTCCTTCCTCGACGCCAAGGGCCGGCCCGGCGTGGTCGAGCGCAGCTTCATCGTTCCGCCACAAGGCCAGATCGGCCCGATTACCGACGCGCAGCGCAGGCAACTGATGCAGCGTTCACTCGTGGCAGGTGTGTACGACAAGCCCGTGGATCGCGAGTCCGCCTACGAAACCCTGAAGGCACGCACCGAGCAGGCCGCGCAAGCCGCCGAGGCGGAAGCACAGGCCGCCGCACAAGCCAAGGCTGACGCCCGGGCGGCGAAGCAGGCGGAAACCTCAAACGGCGGCGTACTGGGCAGCGTGCTCGGTGGCAGTGGCCGCCGCGAAGGCGCGGTCGAAGCGCTCGCCAAATCCGCCGCGCGCGCCATCGGCAGCCAGGTCGGCCGCTCGATCATTCGCGGGGTGTTGGGGAGTATCTTCGGCAAGCGTTGAAAAATGGTTTCACAGGGAGGTAAGTGAGGCAGGGGAGGAAAGCAGAAACCCTCCCTTACCTCACTTACCTCCCTGTCCAATATCGAAATTCAGGCAAACAGCCGCGCCAGCTCCGCCCCCGGATCGTCGGCGCGCATGAACGCTTCGCCGACCAGAAATGTGTTCACGTCATGGTTGCGCATATGCGCCACGTCGGCCGGCGCGAGGATGCCGGATTCGGTGACGACGATGCGCTCCATGCCGATCTTCGGCAACAGCCCCAGCGTGGTGTCGAGGCTGACTTCAAACGTGCGCAGGTTGCGGTTGTTGATGCCCAGCAGCGGCGTTTTCAATTGCAGCGCGGCGTCGAGTTCTTCGGCGTTGTGCGATTCCACCAGCACCGCCATGCCGAGTTCCATCGCCAGCGCTTCCATATCCTGCATCTGCCCGAGTTCCAGCGCAGCGACGATGAGCAGGATGCAGTCGGCTCCCATCGCGCGCGCCTCGACCACCTGATACGGATCAATCATGAAATCCTTGCGCAGCACCGGCAGCGCGCAGGCGGCACGCGCCTGCATCAGATAGCCGGGGCTGCCCTGGAAATACTCCACGTCGGTGAGCACCGACAGGCAGGCCGCGCCACCGGCCTCGTAACTGGCGGCGATCTCGGCGGGGCGGAAGTCGGGGCGGATCACGCCCTTGCTGGGGCTGGCTTTCTTGATCTCCGCGATCACCGCCGGCTTGCCCGCTGCATGTTTTGCCCGCAAGGCAGCAACAAAGTTGCGTGGCGGCGTGGCGGCGGCAGCGCGCGCGCGCATCTCCGCCAGCGGCACGTTGGTGCGGGCCTCGGCGATTTCGCTGCGCTTGGTGGCGAGGATTTTTTCTAAGATGTCAGACATGGAAATCAACAGGGAGGCAAGGAAGGAACAGGAGGTTTATTGCGCTTGTCATGCAATCGCCTTAAGCCGTCACGCATGTGTAGCACATTGAAATTGAGAAGATACCCAACCGAATATCCCCCCAGATTCAGATAGCTCAGCACCTGCGCAACATGAATAGGCAGTATTTTTTCAACCGATTTGAGTTCCAGAACGACCGCATCCTCAACAACGATATCAAGCCGATATCCCGCCGCCAGCTCAATTCCGTCATAACGCACGGGCAACGCGACTTGTCGTGACACACGTAAACCGGCCTTGCTCAGTTCATGGAAAAGACAAACTTCATATGCCGACTCAAGCAAACCGGGCCCCAACGCGCTATGAACACGCATGGCAGCTCCAATGATTACCTCACCCAGTCCAGTAAGGGTTTCCTCCCTTACCTCCTTTACCTCTCTGTTCATCAAGCCTGACTGAAACGCCGGTAGCGTTCAAGGGTATCGCGTGCCGCAGAGCTGGCGATAGCTTCGCGCGCCTTCGCCACGCCTTCCATGAGACTGGCTGCACGGCCGGATACGTAGATGGCGGCACCCGCGTTGAGGGCGACGATGGCGGCTGCACCGGCGTGTCGGTTTTCCAGTGCAGCGAGCAGCATCTCCACCGCTTCGTCCTTGCCGTTGACGACCAGTTCACACGCGGCCACCTGCGGCAGGCCGAAGAGGCCGGGTTCGAGTTCGTATTCGGTGACGTGACCGTCCTTGAGCTCGGCCACGGCAGTGGGCGAGGCGAGGCTGATTTCATCCAGGCCTTCTTCGGCGTGCACGACCAGTACGTGATGGCTGCCCAGGGTATTCAGCACACGGGCGAGCGTGCCGGTGAGGTCGCGATGGAACACGCCCATCACCTGGTTCGGCGCACCGGCCGGATTGGTGAGCGGGCCCAGTAGGTTGAACAGCGTGCGCACACCCAGCTCTTTGCGAACCGGCGCGGCATGTTTCATCGCGCTGTGGTGGTTGGGCGCGAACATGAAGCCGACGCCGATCATTTTCACCGCCTCGGCGACCTGTTCCGGCGCGAGGTTCACGTTCACGCCCAGCGCTTCGAGCACGTCGGCGCTGCCCGAGGTGGACGACACCGAGCGCCCGCCGTGTTTGGCGACGCGCGCGCCGCATGCAGCGGCGACAAACGCCGCAGCGGTGGAAATATTGAAGGTGTGCGCACCGTCGCCGCCAGTACCGCAGGTATCGACCAGATGCTCCACACCCGCGAGTGGCACCCGGGTCGAGAGCGCGCGCATGACCTCGGCAGCGGCGGCGATTTCGGTGACGGTTTCGCCTTTCATGCGCAGGGCGATCAGGAATCCGGCGGTCTGCGCGGGCGTCCATTCGCCGCCCATCAGCGCGTGCATCGCCGCCAGCATGGCCTCATGCGGCAGATCCTGACGTTCGATCAGCAGCGTGAGCAGGTCTTTGGGCTGCATGATCATGCTCCCTCCCCTTTGAGGGGAGAAGGAACAGTGGCCTTCAGAAAATTCGCCAGCATGGCGTGGCCGTGTTCGGTGAGGATGGATTCGGGATGGAACTGCACGCCTTCCACCGCCAGGGTTTTGTGGCGCACGCCCATGATTTCGCCGTCGTCGGTCCAGGCGGTGATTTCCAGGCAATCGGGCAGGGTGTCGCGTTCGATCACCAGCGAGTGGTAGCGCGTGGCGCGAAACGGGTTGGGCAGGCCGTGGAACACGCCAGCGTCGGTGTGATGCACCATCGAGGTCTTGCCGTGCATGAGTTGCTTTGCGCGAATAATTTTTCCGCCAAACGCCTGGCCGATGCTCTGGTGGCCCAGACACACGCCCAGTATCGGCACCTTGCCGGCAAATTCGCGGATCAGCGGCACCGACACGCCGGCCTCGTTGGGGGTGCAGGGGCCGGGCGACACGACGATGTGGTCGGGATGCAGGTCGGCGATGCCGGCCAGGTCGATTTCGTCGTTGCGCACGACCTTCACGTCTTCGCCCAGTTCGCCGAAATACTGCACCAGGTTGTAGGTAAAGCTGTCGTAGTTGTCGATCATCAAGAGCATGGCTTGTCCTCGGGCGCGCTGTGCCCGCGCGCAAGCCGGGGATTATAGCCGGCAGCCGGGTTCGCCCCGGGGCAAAAAAACGGGCACCGCGAAGGTGCCCGAAAGACCCGAGGAGGCCAGGAGTATCACTTGAGTTTCTTGATGCCCATCATGCCGAGCACGTATTTTTCGTAGAGCGGCTCGGTGGTGCCTTTTTTCATCTTGTTCATGAAGTATTTCTCGAACGCCACCTTGGCCAGATGCACCCACTTGCCCTGCTTGAACCAGTTGACGTTGCGCGGCGGAATTTGCGGCAGCGCGACGAAGGCCGCGCCGGTATCGCCAAAATCGGCCAGGCAGATCGCATTCCAGGTGGCTTTTTCGGCGGGTTCGCGACCGTCCATCAAGGCGCGGATGTTGTGCGCGGTGGCGGTGACCATGGATTCGATCATGTAGCCGGTCTTGGGCGTGCCGGTGGGTACGGGGGTGGCTTCCACCGGCGGGATGGCAACACAGACGCCCACCGAGAACACGTTCGGGAAGGCGGGGTTGCGCTGGAAGGCGTCGATGCTGATGAAGCCGCGCGGGTTGGTGAGGCCTTCGATGCCGAACACCGCGTCGATGCCCTTGAACGCAGGCAACATCATCGAATACGCAAACGGCAGTTCGTGTTCCTTGATGACTTCGCCGCGGTCGTTGTGCTCGGCGACGAACATCTTGCCGGCTTCCACGCGGCTCACCTTGGCGTTGCAGATCCACTTGATGTGGCGCTCGCGCAGGGCCGATTCCATCAACCCGCGCGAATCGCCCACGCCGCCCAGGCCCAAATGCCCGATGTAAGGCTCGGCGGTGACGAAGGTCATCGGCACGCGGTCGCGGATTTTGCGTTTACGCAGATCGGTGTCCATGATCATCGCAAACTCGTAGGCCGGGCCGTAGCACGACGCGCCCTGCACCGCGCCGACGACGATGGGGCCGGGGCCCTGCACGAAGTTTTCCCACTCGCGGCCGGATTTTTCGGCATGGTCGACCGAACACACCGACTGGGTGTGGCCCTCCGGCCCCAGCCCCGGCACTTCGTCGAAGGCCAGTTTGGGGCCGGTGGCGATCACCAGATAGTCGTAGTCGATCTGGCGGCCATCGACGAGCTCGACCTGGTTTTTGTCCGGATGCACCCGCGCCGCGCCCACCGGAATGAAGTCGATGCCTTTCTTGCCCAGATAGCGGCCGGCGTCGAGCGTGATGTCCGAACGTTTGCGCCAGTTCACCCCCACCCAGGGATTGGAGGGCGTGAACTGGAAATACGCCACGTTGGAAATGACGGTGACCTTGTCTTCGGCGCGCGCCGATTCGCGCATTTCGTACGCCATGTTCATGCCGCCGACGCCGGCACCGAGAATCACGATATGGGCCATGCTGCCTCTCCGCTTGTCAGGAATGACGGGTAATCAGCAACAGCCATGCCATGCCGGCCTGCACGCAGCGACGCGGCCTGGCGGGCGAACGACGAGCATGACACGACAATCATGTCATGTCACACTCGCAACTCGTCATGACAGATGGGTCACCATGAACCTCACCCTGCAAAGCCTCATCGACACCCACGACCAGCCCTTTGTGGTGATCGACCGCCACTACCGCATCGTCGCCGCCAACCAGGCCTACTGCGACAACCACGGCGTGCCGCCCGACACCATCGTGGGCCGCACCTGCCACGCGGTATCGCACCATTCCGACCGTCCCTGCCACGAAAACGGCGAAGCCTGCCCGCACCGCGCGCTGTTCGATCACGGGCAGTCGGTCGAAGTCATCCACACCCATTTTCACGGCGACGCGCCCGAGCGCACCCGCATCCGCGGCCACAAGCTCCTGGGCCCCGACGGCGCAACCTACCTGGGCGAACAGATGACGCCGCTGGAAGCCGAACCCGGCAGCGTGTGCGACGCCCTGCAGATGGTGGGGCGCTCGCCGGCGTTTCTGGAATGCGTCGACCATCTCGCGCGCGTGGCCGAGAGCGAGGCCTCGATCCTGCTCTACGGTGAATCCGGCGTGGGCAAGGAACTCGCCGCGCGATTCCTCCACGCACGTTCCAGCCGCGCCGGTGCAGCGTTCATCGTCATCAACTGCGCGGCGGTGCCGGAGAGCCTGTTCGAAAGCGAACTCTTCGGCCACGAGCGCGGCGCGTTTTCCGGCAGCGGCGGATTGAAAAAAGGCCTGTTCGAACTCGCCGACGGCGGCATGTTGTTCCTCGACGAAGTGGGTGAAATCCCGCTGGCCATGCAGGCCAAGCTCTTGCGCGTGCTGGAAACCGGCGAATTCCGCCGCGTCGGCGGCACGCAAACCCTCACCGCCGACGTGCGCGTGATTTCCGCCACCAACCGGCGGCTGCTCGACGAAGTGGATGCCGGCCGCTACCGCCTGGATTTGTATTACCGGCTGGCGGGCATCGACGTGGAACTGCCGCCGCTGCGCGAACGTGCCGCCGACCTGCCCGAGCTTGCCGATTTCCTGCTGAAGAAACTGTCCGGCGGGCACGCACGCTATCGTCTCGCGCTCGACGCGCTCGCCGCGCTGAAGGCCTACGACTTCCCCGGCAACGTGCGCGAACTGCGCAACCTGCTGCAGCACGCCGCCATCCATTGCCGCGACGGCCTCATCCGCGCCGCCGACCTGCGTCTGCCCGTCATCGCGCCATTGGCAACCAGCGCAGCGCGCACCGCGCCGGCCTCGCTGCGCGACGTCGAACGCGCCCACCTGCAGCAACTCCTCGACGCGCACGGCGGCCACCGCGCCCGCGTCGCCGCCGCACTCGGCATCACCGAACGCACGCTCTACCGAAAACTGAAGCTGCACGGACTGGGGCGCGGCTGAATCACGCGTGGCGCGCCCGCCACAGTGCATTTCACCTGTGCCCGCACGCGTTGACACTGCCCTCGCGCCCCGGCCAGAATGCAGCCATGGCTCACTTTTCTTCCCTGCCCGTGATCATTTGCCGACTGCCGCTCATCAAGTGGCTGCGCATGTGCACGTCCGGGCCCGAGGAAAGCTGACTCCCCAGTAAGCAATTCATTTCCCCGAAAAGGCCGCGGACCCCGCAAAGGTTCGCGGCCTTTTTGTTTTTGTCGTCCGCCAAGGAGCCCCACCATGATCCGCATCCGCCCCGTCCTGCCGAAAGTTTCCGCTTCCCTGCGCATTGTCTGGTGCCTGCTTGCGTCGCCCGCCGCCTTGCACCCGCCCACGACCTGAGCCCAGGAGAGCCCCCATGTCCGTTCCCGCCGCCTACCTCGGCGTCATCCTCATCTGGGCCACCACGCCGCTGGCCATCCAGTGGAGCGCGCAAGGTACCGACTTTTCGTTTGCCGTGGCCGCGCGCATGGCCATTGGCCTCGCCGTCGCCGCGCTCGTCCTCGTTGCCTGGCGCATCGGCCTGCCGCTGCACCGCCGCGCCCGCGCCAGCTACACCGCCGCAGGGCTGGGCATGTTCGGTGCCATGACGCTCACCTACTGGGGCGCGCAATACATTCACTCCGGCCTGATCTCGGTGCTGTTCGGCCTGACGCCGCTCGTCACCGGCCTCTTGGCGCTGCTGTGGCTCAAGGACGAAAGCCTGACCCGCGCCAAACTCGCCGGTATGGCGCTGGGACTGGCCGGCCTCGTCGTCATTTTTGGCGACAGCCACGAAATGGGCGGTGCCCACGCCCTGGCCGGCGTGCTTGCCCTGCTGGCCGCCGTTGTTCTCTATTCCGGCAGCCTGGTGTGGATCAAGCGCATCGGCGACGACAGCCCGCCGCTGGCCACCACCGTCGGCGCGCTCGCCGTCGCCCTGCCGCTGTTTGCCCTGGTGTGGTGGTGGAACGCCGACGCGCAACTACCCGCCACGGTACCGCCGCGCGCCGGTGCCGCCATCGTCTACCTCGGCGTGTTCGGCTCGGTGGTGGGCTTTGCGCTCTACTACTACGTGATCAAGCACCTGGAAACCGGCAAGGTCGCGCTCATCACCCTCGTCACCCCGGTGCTTGCCCTGCTGCTGGGCAGTGTGGCGAACGGCGAACAGGTGGGTGGGCGGGTGTGGGCCGGCACCTTGTTGATCGGGCTGGGGCTGAGCGTGCATCAGTGGCGCGCACTGTCGGCTCTGGCGACCGTGCGCGCACGCTGAGGAGACGACCATGCTCTGGGATACTCAACGCTATCTCGACCGCCACGGCTTCATCATCGAACGCGGCCGGAATCTCCTCGATCTGCTCAACCCACAGGTCGGCGAAGACATCCTCGACCTTGGCTGCGGTACTGGCGACATCGCCGCAACGATAGCCGAATACGGCGCGCAGGCCGTCGGCGTCGATGCCTCGCCTGCCATGATCGACACCGCCCGTGCGCGCTTTCCGGGACTGGATTTTCGTGTGGTCGATGCCGCCGAAATGCCCTTTGACGCCGAATTCGACGCCGTCTTCTCGCACGCCGTACTGCACTGGGTGAAACGCGCGGACGACGCGGCACACGGCATTGCCCGCGCGCTGAAACCCGGCGGGCGCTTGGTCGCGGAATTCGGAGGCCACCGCAACTGCGAAGCGCTGGAAACCGCTTTCGCCGACACCCTGAACCGCGTTTCCCTTCGCGACTACCGCAGTCCGTGGTTCTTTCCAAGCTTGCCCGACTACACGGCATTGCTGGAGCGGCACGGTCTCGTCGTGCGCGCCGCCTGGTATTTCGATCTGCCCACGCCACTCAGAGGGCAAGATGGCTTGCGCCAATGGCTGCTGCAATTTCTGCCGCAACAGCTGGATGGACTGGACGAGACGACGCGCGAGGTGGTGATGGGCGAGGCGGAAACCCTGCTCAGGCCTGCACTCTGGCGTGATGGTACATGGTGGGCAGACTACCGGCGTCTGCGCGTGGTGGCCGAGCGGCCAGGCTGAACATGCTCAGTCTGGATTGTCGGGCCGGATGAATTCCGCCAACTTAACCAGCGCCCATTCAAGCCTGTCGTCCCACACCCTGGCACAGGACAGGCGAATGAAATTCCGATATTTCCCGCTCGCCGAGAACAGTGGGCCCGGGGCGATGCTTACGCCTTCTTTCAACGCCCGGCGGGCAAGTTCAAAGCTCTCAACCTTGCCGGGCAGTTCCACCCACAGCACGAATCCTCCCGAAGGCTGGGATACGCGCGTACCTGCGGGGAAATAGTTCATGACGGCATCGCCCATGCGCGCGACGGCGCTGGCGTATTTGCCGCGCACGTCGCGCAGGTAACGTTCGTAACGCCCACTTTCCAGCAATTCGGCCACGGCCAGTTGCGGCGCGGTGGGGCTGGCAATGCTGCTCACGTACTTGAGGTATTCGATGCGTTCCCGGTGCTTGCCAGCAGCAACCCAGCCCACGCGCAGGCCGGGGGCCAGGGTTTTGGAAAACGAGCTGCAATGGATGATGTCGGCACGCGGGGCAAGGCCCATGCAGGTGGTGGGCCGACGGTGGTCAAACCCCAGGTCGCCGTAGACGTCGTCTTCGATGAGGGTCACACCGTGCTTGCCCAGCAGACTGACCAGCGCACGTTTGTTGAAGTCAGGCATCAAAAAGCCGAGCGGGTTGCTGAAATTGGGCACCACCACGCAGGCTTTCACCGGCCAGCGGTCGAGGGCAAAGCCCAGCGCGTCCAGCGCCATGCCTTCGCGCGGGTGCGAGGGAATTTCCAGCGCTTCCAGCCCCAGCGATTCCAGCACATGCAAGAGGCCATAAAAGGCGGGCGACTCCACCGCAACCACATCACCCGGCCGGGTCACAGCACGCAGCGCGAGACTCAGCGCTTCCTGACACCCGGTGGTGACGACGATGTCGTCGGCATCGACCGTACCGCCGGTTTCGCTCATGCGGCGGGCGATCTGCTGGCGTAGCTCAGGGGCACCGGGCGGCATCATGTAGCCGGCCGAGCGGGTGCGTTGCAAGCGCGCCACCCGCGACAGTGCGCGTGCCACCGCCTGGGTGGGCAGGTACTCCGGATCAGGCACAGCAGCCCCCAACTGAACGATGCGCGCGTCGTTGGACGCCTTGATGAGCGCCATCGCCATGTCCTGTCCGCTCACCAGACGCGGCCGGGGAGCAGCCATTCTGCGCGGGGGTTCGATCGTGTGCAGAGGGCGGCGGGCGCGCACAAAAAAACCGGAACGGGCGCGCGCCTCGATGTGGCCCTCGTCTTCCAGCTTACGGTAGGCGGCCACCACGGTGGCCACGCTCACGCCGCGCTGGCGCGCCACGCTGCGCACGCCGGGCAGGCGGGTTCCGGGGGCGTAGTGGCCTTCGGTAATGCGTTGCGCCAGTTCGGCGGCAACGTTCTGGTACAGCGGCGTCATGGCAGTTCCTGTCGATACAGTCGGTGCGATTTTTGGGCAGTACAGATTTCCACTTGCCGAATCTGTACTGCATCAATTTATCAATTCTGAATCTGTATTCATAGCACCTCGGTGGCTACAGTGGCAACAGGAAGCGCCCCTTCCCGATGTTGTTGCCACCCGACAGGAACGCCCATGCCGAACCCGACACCCGACGCCGCCCGTGCCTTTGCGCAGGACTGGATCGCCGCCTGGAATGCACGCGATCTCGATGCGGTGCTGGCGCACTACAGCGAAGATTGCACCTTCGCATCACCGCTGGTGGCCCGGTTTACGGGAGAACCCGGCGGCAGGCTATTTGGCAAGGCCCGCCTGCGTACCTACTGGGCAACAGCGCTGGCCGCCCTGCCCTCACTGCATTTCGAGCTGGTCGACGTGCTGACGGGCGTGGACTGCCTCACGATTCTGTATCGCGGCCACCGCGGCCTGACGGCGGAGGTGTGCGAGCTGAACGCAGCCGGCAGGGTGGTGCGCGGATTCGCGCTTTACGCACAGGCGACGCCGTCATGAGAGCCGCGCTGACCGCGTCCCTGGCAACCCCGTTCGCCGCCGACACGCTGACGGCGCTGGTCGCCTACGCCCTGGTGACGACACTGACGCCGGGATCGAACACGCTGCCGCTGTCCGGATCGAACTCCGGCCTGCGGCGTACCGGCGGGCACCTGCTCGGCTTGCTGTGGGGCAGCTATCTCATGATCTGCCTCGCCGGCGTGGTGCTGGGGGCGCTGTTCGTGGCCGCGCCCGGCGTGCAGGCCGTGCTCCGGGTTGCCACCGGCGTCTACATGCTGTGGCTGGCCAGCCGGTTCTGGCGCGCCGCGGCGCTGCCGGTCGTGACGGGCTTGCCGCCTGTCCGCTTCGGCGAGGCGGTGCTGCGCCAGCTTGGCAATCCCGGGGCCTGGTTCGTGGCCACCGCGGTGGTCGTCGGCTTCGTGCCGGCGGGCGAGCGCTACCTCGAACGCATGCTGGCGACAGCGCTGGTGTTCTGCCTCGCCACCTTGCCGGGAATTGTCCTGTGGGCAATGCGCGGGGCCAGGCTGTACGCCTGGATGCGCTCGCCGTCGCACCTGCGCCGCCTGCAGCGCGGCATGGCGGCGATCACGGCCGCTGCCGCCTTTCTGTTCTGGACATGAAAGCGGCTGCGCACCCCGACGGAGAGGCGCAGCGCCCACGATGCACTGCCAGTAGTGCCATCGATTTCGACTACTACGAACGACGGGCGAAGCGGCTGCGGGCCCGGGCCATGCATGCCTGGCTCACCCGGCTGGCAGGGCTGTTCCGCTCCAGCTCGAAGCCGGACGGCAGACGCGATTGCCGCCCACCTGCCTGCCACCCGCAGGCAGGCCACACGACGGATTTCAACACATAGGAACAGGGAAGCCGCATGAGCAGACCACTGTCCGTACAGGACTACTTGCAGCACCAGCTTGCCGGCATCGACACGATCTATGCGTGCCTTGAAATGGATGCCGATGCCGACATCCACGGCAAGCAGCCGGGCACCGTGCATGACGGACTGTTGAGCGAACTGGCCGATGCCACGGTCGGCACGGCCCACTCGACAACAATAAACGCGGGAGAAACCTTCACCCGCATCGACCTCCGCATCAGCTTTTTCCGGCCCGTGTGGAAGTCCGTGCCGAGGGCCGCAGCCCGGCCCCTCCAGCACGGGCGCACGATCACGCACTACCAGTGCGAGATCGTGCGCGACGACGGCAAGCTGGTCGCGCTTGCTGCCGGGAGGGTCATGGCCCTGCGCGGCGGCATGGCCGCGGGGAGATAGGCACATGTCGCACGCTATTCTGCTGCCCTGCGCTGCCATGGTCGCATTGACCGCCCTGGTCTGGATGCGCGCGGTCCATGAGCGCGTTGCCAAATGCCGCGCACGCGGCATCGCACCGCAGGCTCTGGCCTCATCCCACGAAACTGCGCGGATTCTGAAGAACACACAGTCGCTCGATAACTTCTCCAATCTGTTCGAGCTGCCCGTGCTGTTCTATGTGCTGTGCCTTGCGCTGGCGGAAACCGGCATGGGTACGCCTGGCCATGTGGCGGCCGCCTGGGTGTTTGTAGCCTTGCGCGTGGCGCACAGCCTGATCCACATCACCTACAACCGCGTGCTCCACCGCTTCGTTGCCTGGATGCTCGGCACGGTATGGCTGTTCGGGATGTGGGCAGAATTCGCTTTTGAACTCGCGACCCCATGAACGCGATGACGCCGCTGCCGTTCAGGTCGCACCAATCCGATAACAGTCACCGGGAGCCCCTATGTCAGACCCCTCCATTCCCGTAGCGATCATGGCCGCAGATGCACCGCTGCGAACGCGCCCCACGCTCTATCCGGGGCCTGTCGCAGCCATGCTGGCCCCGCGCTTGGCGGGCAGGCACAAGCGCCCATTGGGCGACCTGTTCGGCCTGGAGAACTTCGGGGTGAACCTCACCCGACTGGCGCCGGGGGCAGTGTCCTCGCTGCGGCACGCGCATGCCAGGCAGGACGAATTCGTGTTCATCCTGGAGGGGTGCCCGACCCTGCTCACCAACGAAGGTCCAACCCGGCTGTCTCCGGGTATGTGCGCCGGTTTCCGCGCGGGCACGGGCAATGCGCACACGCTGATCAACGAGACCGGGGAGGATGTGGTTTACCTCGAAATCGGCGACCGCACGGCGGGGGATGTCGTGACCTACCCGGACGACGATCTGTGCGCGCAGTTCAACGATGGCCAGTGGACATTCAGCCACAAGGACGGCACCCCCTACTGATTACCAGGCGTACCCAATGACCTATCACGTACTCATTCTTCACGAAGTCGAAGACTACGAAAAATGGAAAGCCGTGTTCGACCGGGCTGCCGGGATCAGGAAACAGGCGGGGGAAATTTGCTACCGCCTGCTGCGCGACGACAGTACATCCGGGCTGATCGTGCATTTTTCGGAGTGGCGCTCCCTGGATCGCGCCCGTGCCTTTTTCGAATCCCCGGATCTCGTCGAAATCCGTCATCAGGCGGGCGTCCGGTCGCCCACGTTCCTTTATCTGGACGAGATCGAGCAAGGCTCGCTCTGAAGCATGCGCATCGACTACTTTACCCACAAGCCGGACCTCATTACCCGGCTGCGCCAAATCACCGGGGAACAGGCACAGTTCACGCTCGACCAGGCCCTTCGTGCGTTGATCGAGGCGCGCGTGTCGCAGTTGAATGCGTGCGCCTACTGTCTTCATCTGCATTTCAGGGAAGCCCTGCACCGGGGCGAATCGCAACGCCGGCTGGACAGTCTGGCGGTCTGGCATGAATCGCCGTGTTTCGATGCCCGGGAAAAGGCTGCACTGGCCTGGGCCGAAGCTTTGACCATGCTGCCGGCCACGCGGGCCGGGGATTCCGCCTTTACCGCCCTGAAGACTCACTTTTCCGATCTCGAAATTGTCGAGCTGAGCCTCGCGATCGCCCTGGCGAATTTCTGGAACCGGATGGCAGGCGGATTCCGCCGCGCGCCGGAATTTGAAGCCTCCGTCGCATCGAATGAACACGCATAAAGACCGATTGCGCATTGCCACCGAAGCGGACGCAGACGAGATCGCAGCACTGGTCAATCGGGCCTACCGGCCCGGTGCGTCGGCGCGCGGCTGGACGCATGAGGCCCATCTCGTTGCAGGCGACCGGATATCGCCGGAACAGGTCCGGGCGCTGCTTCATGCCTGCCCCTCAATTCTCGTATTGTGTCAGGACAGTGTCATGGTCGCGTGTGTCCATGTGCATGGCGATGCCTCCGTCGTCTGGATCGGCATGTTGGCAACCGAACCCGCCTTGCAGTCGTGCGGCCTGGGAAAGCGCATGCTCGGGTGCGCCGAGGATTTTGCGGCACGTCAGTTCAAGGCCACCGCTGCCCGAATCGCCGTACTGGTCGCACGCCCTGAACTAGTCGTCTTTTACGAACGGCAGGGCTATGCACTCACCGGACAGATCGAGGATTACCCGGTTAACGCTGGCATTGGAAAACCGTTAGTCGGCGGGCTTACAGTTGCAATCCTGTCCAAGGAATTGAACCCGGCAATTTTTTGATTGGCTACTGACCAAACCCATGCCTGACCTTACTGCCGAAGCCGGGCTTAGTGCCGCCGCCATGGCGCTGACCTTCATCGCCTTCGTCCCCTATTTCCGCTCGATTTTTGCCGGCACGACGCGGCCCCATGTGTTTTCGTGGGTGGTGTGGGGCACCAACACCAGCGTGGCGTTTGTCGCCACGCTCAGCGCCGGCGGCGGTGCGGGGGCATGGGCAGTGGGATTTTCTGCGGTAATCACGCTGGCGGTGGCGGGACTGGCCTGGGCGCGGCGGGCAGACGTTCACATCACACGCGTGGACTGGCTGTTTTTCCTGGCCGGGCTGGCGGCGATTCCACTGTGGTTTGTCGCCAGCGATCCACTGTGGGCGATCGCGCTGGTGACGGCGGTGGAGTTACTCGGATTCGGGCCGACGATGCGCAAGTCGTGGCATCAGCCGTGGAGCGAGCCGCTGAGTTTTCTGGCGATTCTGATCGTGCGCAACGCGCTGGTGATTGCAGCGCTGGAGCAGCGCACGCTCACCACGGTGCTGTTTCCCGCAGCCATGGCCGGGGCCTGTGGGCTGCTGATGGGCATACTGGTGGTGCGCAGGCGGTCTTCACCGCCGCCCGCGCACCCTTCCCCACAAGGAGACCCGCATGGCTAACCTCACCCGCTGCGCCTGGTGCAGTGCCGACCCGCTCTACCGCGCCTACCACGACACCGAATGGGGTGTGCCACTGCACGACGAGCGCGCGCTGTTCGAACTGCTCACGCTGGAAGGTGCGCAGGCCGGGCTGTCGTGGTTCACCATCCTGAAAAAGCGCGAGAACTACCGGCGCGCGTTCGACCATTTCGACGCCGAACGCATTGCGCGCTACAACGAGGCCGACGTGGCGCGGCTGATGGCCGACGCGGGGATCGTGCGCAACCGGCTGAAGATCGAATCGACGATCAGCAATGCCCGCGCCGTACTCGCACTGCGCGAGGCCGGCGGCGGGCTGGACGGCTATTTCTGGAACTTCGTCGGCGGCCAGCCCATCGTGAATGCGCCTACCAGCCTTGCGCAGGTGCCGACCAGCACGCCGCTGTCGGATGCGATCAGCAAGGATCTGAAAAAGCGCGGTTTCCGCTTTGTGGGGTCCACCATCGTCTACGCGCACATGCAGGCGATGGGGCTGGTGAACGACCACACGACGGATTGTTTCCGCTACGCTGAATTGACCACGACGCCGAGAACGTAGATCCGCAAACCTTTGCCGACGTGCGACGGGGAGAGCGTCGGCAAGGGTTTGCCGGCCTACGCTCTGCGGTGCGTCAAAGCATGACTGCCGACATGCACCCAGTGCCCTTGCTGGCCTGCAACGGCAACGATCAGTCCACCGCTTCGCCGCTGAAACGTGCCTGGGCGAGTTCCGCCGCACGCACTACGGCGCGGGCCTTGTTCAGCGTTTCCATCCACTCGCTCGCCGGCACGGAGTCGGCGACGATGCCGGCACCGGCCTGGGCGTACAACATGCCGTCCTTGACCACGGCGGTGCGGATGGCGATGGCCAGATCCATGTCGCCGGTGAAGCCGAGGTAGCCCACCGCGCCGGCGTAGACGCCGCGCTTGCTGGGTTCGAGTTCATCGATGATTTCCATCGCACGCACCTTGGGCGCACCGGACACGGTGCCGGCGGGGAAGCTGGCGCGCAGCACGTCGATGGCCGACAGGTTCGGTTTGAGCTTGCCTTCGACGTTGGAGACGATGTGCATGACGTGCGAGTAGCGCTCGATGCTCATGTTCTCGGTGACTTTCACGCTACCGGTAACGGCGACACGGCCGGTGTCGTTGCGTCCCAGGTCGAGCAGTTGCAGGTGCTCGGCGCATTCCTTGGGGTCATTGAGCAGTTCTTCGGCCAGGCGCTGGTCGTCCTCGCGGGTGAGGCCGCGCGGGCGGGTGCCGGCAATCGGCCGCAGCGTAACGCTATCACCTTCGAGCCGCACCAGGATTTCCGGCGACGAACCGACGACGTGGAAGCCGCCAAAGTCGTAATAGAACATGTAGGGCGACGGGTTCAGGCTGCGCAGCGCACGGTACAGCGACAGCGGGCTCGCGCCGAAGGGCCGCGCCATGCGCTGGCTCAAGACCACCTGCATGATGTCGCCGGCACCGATGTAGTCCTTGGCTTTTTGCACCGCTGCTTTGAACTCGGCCTCGCCGAATTCGGACACCGGGTCGGCAGCGGCAAACACCGGTTCGGTCGGCAGGCTGACCGTTTCACCCAACTGCGCGGCCAGCGCAGCCAGACGCAGGCAACCCTTGGCGTAGGCGTCCGGCTGCATGGGGTCGGCGTGGGTGATGAGGTAGAGCCTGCCCGCCAGGTTGTCGAAGACCGCGAGTTCTTCGGTGAGCATCAACAGGATGTCCGGCGTGTGGATCGCGTCGGGTTTGCGGGTGGCTGCCAGCCGCTTTTCGATATAGCGGATGGTCTCGTAGCCAAAGTAGCCGGCCAGCCCGCCGGTAAAGCGCGGCAAGCCCGCCACCGGCGCGGCCTTGAAACGCGCCTGGTAGCCCGCGATGAAGGCCAGCGGATCGTCGAGGTTGTGTTCTTCGACCACCTGGCCGTCGGTTTCCACCGTAAGCAGGTGATTGCGCACGCGGATGACGGTGCGCGCCGGCAGGCCGATGAAGGAATAGCGGCCGAAGCGCTCGCCGCCTACCACCGATTCGAGCAGGTAGGTGTAGGGCGCGTTGGCGAGTTTGAGATAGACGGAGAGCGGCGTCTCCAGATCGCCGGGCAGCTCGCGCACCAGCGGGATGCGGTTGTAGCCCTGGCGGGCGAGGTCGAAGAAGTCTTGTTCGGTCATTTTGTTCACCACGGAGACACAGCGTCACAGAGAAAACCCGGTAGCAGATTCAGGGTTCCCACCATCGAATCTGCGCCAAAAATCTCAGTCCCTTTGTGTCTCTGTGGTTCATGCTTTTTTAACTAACTTCGATGCCTCCACCAGACTGGGCACCACGGCGTCGAGGTCGAGTTCGCTCACCGGGCGGCCCCGGTTGTAGCCGTAGGGCACGCAGAACACCGGCGAACCCGCCGCACGCGCGGCCTGGGTGTCGTTGAGCGAATCGCCGATCAGCAGCAGTTCGGCCGGCTGTACCTTGAACACGTCGCAGGCGTGCAGCAGAGGCAGCGGATCGGGCTTGCGTTTGGGCAGCGAATCGCCGGAGAGAATCAGCTCGAAGTAATCGAACAAGCCGGTGTCTTTCAGCAGCGGATGCGTGAACGCTGCGGCCTTGTTGGTGATGCAGGCCACGTGCACGCCCATGGCCTTGAAGGCGTCGAGCCCTTCGACGACGCCGTCGAACGGCCGCGAATGCAGCGACACGTGTTCGCCGTAGTGCTTTTGATACAAGGCAATCGCTTTTTCAAACAGCGCCGCGTCGGGCTCGGCGTCCATTTCGCCGGTGAGCACGCGCTTCACTAGCCGCGACACGCCATTGCCGATGTAGGTGGAAATCGTTTCCAGACTCGGGCACGGCAGGCCCAGGTCCGCCATCATCAGTTCGGCGGCGTGGGCGAGGTCGGGCGCGGTGTGGAGCAGGGTGCCGTCGAGGTCGATGACGACGGCTTTGATGGGGAGGGGAAAGTTCATGTTTTACAGGGAGGAAGGGGAGATAAGGGAGGGGCTTCGAGGGTTTCCTCTCTTGCCTCCCTTACCTCCCTGTTAACCGGTCTTCAGACTTTGGCCAGCTCGGCACGCATCTGACTGATGATGCTGTCGTAGCGGTTGGGGTCGCTGTCGTTGCGCTTGCCGAACACGGCCGAGCCTGCAACGAAGGTATCCACGCCCGCCGCGGCCACTTCGGCGATGTTGGCCGGGCCCACGCCGCCGTCGATTTCGATGTTCACGTTCAGACCGCGCTCGTCGATCATCTTGCGTACCTTGCGCGCCTTGTCGAGCACGTAGGGGATGAATTTCTGGCCGCCAAAGCCGGGGTTCACGCTCATCAAGAGCACCATGTCGATCTTGTCCAGCGTGTATTCCAGCACGTCGAGCGGGGTGGCGGGGTTGAACACCAGGCCGGGCTTGCAGCCGAGCTCGCGGATCATGCCGATGGTGCGGTCGATGTGTTCGGACGCTTCCGGGTGGAAGGTGATGTAAGTCGCGCCGGCCTTGGCAAAGTCGGGGATGATGCGGTCCACGGGCTTGACCATCAGGTGCACGTCGATCGGCGCGGTGACGCCGTGCTTGCGCAACGCTTCGCAGACCAGCGGGCCGATGGTGAGGTTGGGCACGTAGTGGTTGTCCATCACGTCGAAGTGGACGATGTCGGCACCGGATTTGAGCACGTTGTCGACTTCCTCGCCCAGTTTGGCAAAGTCGGCAGACAGGATGGACGGGGCGATGCGGTAGGTCATGGTTAGCTCCGGGAATATAAGGAATGGCGAAACCTGGCCATTTTAACAGGCCGTGCAGGCCATGCGGGCCGCGAGTTTTACAACAGACCGCCAGGGCATTGCGCTACACTGCGGCCATTCCAACCCTGCGCGAGCAATGCCGTGGCCGAAGGCAAGAAATATCACATCGATGTGAGCGTCAACACCGCGTATCTGGAAGACCAGAGCGACCCCTCGTCCGACCGCTACGTGTTCGCCTACACCGTCACCATCGCCAACACCGGCACCGTCGCCGCGCAGTTGATCTCGCGCCACTGGATCATCACCGACGCGGAAAACGTCACCCAGGAAGTCAAGGGCCTCGGCGTGGTGGGCGAACAGCCCTTGCTGCGCCCGGGCGAAAGTTTCGAGTACACCAGCGGTACCGCGATGGCGACGCCGGTCGGCACCATGCGCGGCACGTATCAGATGGTGGCCGAAGACGGCAACAAGTTCGACGCCGAGATTCCCAGCTTCACGCTGTCGATGCCGCGCGTATTGCACTGATTGCGCCTGGCGGTGAGCGGAACCCGGTGCGGATTTTGGCCTCTCATTGCCGCCCTTTCACCGCTTCATCGTCCACCACACGATGAACAGCAACAAGCCCAACGCCACCCCCGCCTCCAGCAACAACCAGCCCAGACCTTGGCTCTCCATGTAACCCTTCTCCTCGACGTTGCCGCATCTTTACGTGCGCGGGCGTCGCGCGCAAGCCTGGTGGCCGCACTGGCCCTGCTGGGGGCCTGCGCCACGCAGCCGCCTGCCGTGCCGCCGTCCACCCCGGCACCGGTGCCGGTACCCGAAACGCCTGTGGTGCCGCCCGTCCTGCCCACACCGGCGCAGGCGTGGCCCACGCTCAAGCCCGCCAGCTGGGCATCGGTGGTGTTCTGGACTGAAGACGCCGTGGCGGAAGCCTGGCCGGCCCTGCTGGCCAGTTGCAGCGCGCTCAAACGTCAGGCCGCCTGGCAGGCCGTATGCGCCGACGCTGCGGCGCTGACTACGCCGGACGACGCCGCCGTGCGCGCGTTCCTTGAAACCCGCTTCCAGCCCTGGCAGGCCACAATGGACGACGGCAGCGAAGACGGCCTCGTCACCGGCTACTACGAACCTCTGCTGAAAGGCGACCGTGCACGCACCGAGCGGGCACGCCACCCGCTCTACGCCGCCCCGGCCGACCTCGTCACGGTCGACCTCGCCAGCGTGTACCCCGAGCTGAAAAACCTGCGCCTGCGCGGCAAGCTCGTCGGCAACAAGCTGGTGCCCTACCCGGCGCGGCGCGACATCGAAGCGCAGGGCTTTGCGGGCAAGCCCATCGCCTGGGCAGAGGATCCGGTCGACCTGTTCTTTTTGCAGATCCAGGGGTCGGGCCGCATCGAACTGCCCGACGGCAGCCACCTGCGCGTGGGCTACGCCGACCAGAACGGCCATCCCTATGTGTCGATCGGCAAGTTGCTGGTCGAACGCGGTGAGCTCAAGCTCGAAGAAGCCTCGATGCAGGGCATCAAGAACTGGGGTGCCAAAAACCCGGACAAGCTGGCCGAACTGCTCGCCGCCAACCCCAGCTATGTGTTCTTCCGCGAACTGCCCAACGGGCTTGCCGGGCCGCTGGGTGCGCTGGGCGTACCGCTCACCGGTGGCCGTTCGATCGCAGTCGACCCGCGTTTCATCCCGCTGGGTGCGCCGGTATTCCTCGCCACCACACAACCCAACTCCACCGTGCCGATGAACCGGCTGGTGATGGCGCAGGACACTGGCGGTGCCATACGCGGCGGGGTGCGGGCGGATTTCTTCTGGGGATTTGGCGATGCCGCCGGCGAGCAGGCCGGCCGCATGAAACAGCGTGGCCGCATGTGGGTGCTGCTGCCGCGTGATTATCCGATGTCGCCGGTGGCGCGCCGCTAGGCGGCAAACGCAGTCAACGGCGCGCGCCGGTTTCAGCCGAGCAGATCGGCCAGCTCGTCGGCGTGGGCTTCCTCCATGGCCAGGATGCCTTCGAGCATGACGCGCGTGGTGGGATCCTTTTCGCCAAAGTACAGGATCATTTCGCGATAGCTCTCGATGGCGATGCGTTCCGCGATCAGGTTCTCGCGGATCATCGCGTCGAGCGTTTCACAGGTACGGTATTCGGCGTGTGAGCGCCCCGTGAGGCTTTCCGGGTCGAACTCGGGTTTGCCACCCAGCTGCACCACGCGCCGGGCCAGCAGGTCGGCGTGACCCAACTCCTCGCCGGAATGCACCATGAACTCCTTGGCAATCGGCTCGGCATTGATGCCGCGCGCCACGAAGGCGTGCTGCCGGTAACGCAGGGTACAGACCAGCTCGGTTGCCAGCGCGTCATTGAGCAGCCGGACAGCCGCTTCGGCGTCCAGCTTGTAGCTGCCAGTGAGCGCGCCTTTCTCGATGTGCTTGCGTGCCTGCGCACGCAGGGCTTTCACGTCGGTGAGAAACGGGCTCTCGGCCACCGCGTCATCGCGGCGTTTCAGTGGTACGGGTTGTTCGGATTTCATGGGGGTTTTCTCCTGGTTCGTGTGCTTACAATTTCTGCTGCACGTCCTTGGCGGTGTCCTGCACCTTCTCGCCACCGCGCTCAAGATCCTTGCCTGCGCCGGCAATGGTGTTGCACCCCGCGAGCACGACAAAAACGGACGACATCAACAAGGCAATAATCGTTTTCATGATGAACTCCTGATAAGTAGTATTGGTCGTGAATTCAACCGGTCGCGCGAGTCGTCCTGTTGATGCTGTCATCGTAGGGCAGCCGCTTCGCGGTATCTGTCGGAAGGAACGGATTGACCTGTCAGAGGATTCCTGCAATAACCGGCCTCAAACCACACGCCCAGCCTGCTTCCATCATGCCCAAACCCCTACCCTCCCTGCAGGCGACAATCGGACTCCATGACAGGCTGCAACCCAGCGGGCACATCACGCTGGCACTTGGCATGGTGTTGTTGATCGGCGTGCTGGTCGCCAGCTACATGCAGGTGTCCGCCGGAATCGAGGCCATGCACGAACACGAAGCCACGGCCAACCTCACCGAGGACATCCAGCGCTTCGAAATCGAGCTGCAGAATGCACAGGCGATCATTCGCGCCTACGCCATCACCCGCGACATGGGGTACTTGCAGACGCTGGGCGAAGCGCTCGACACCGTTGCCGGACTGCGCCAGAAACTGACAACCCCGCAACCTAACTCCACGGCCATGCCCCATTCGGATTTTTTGTCGCGGGCAGACACCACGCTGGCCGATCTCAAGGCCATCGTCGAGCGCGTCAACGCGGGCGAAACCGTCACGCGCGAACGGCTTGAAGACAATGCCGGACTCATGCGCGCCTACCGGCTCGAATCGAATCGTGTGCAAAGCGTGTTGCTGGAATTGAATATCAACCGGGTACGGCAATCGATCCGTCAATTCGAGCTGGCCCGCGTGACCACCGTGTTTCTGGCCGTTGCCGCATTGCTGCTGCTAGTGATCGCCATCGCCCAGAAGCACAAGCGGCAGCTGCTGCTTGAACAGCTGGACGAGATGCTGCGCAGCGAAAACCAGAAACTGGAAAACCAGGTGCAGACCCGCACGCAGGAACTCACAAACCTGGCCACTTACCTGACAACGCTACAGGAACGCGAGCGACACAAGCTGGCGCGCGAATTGCACGACGAGCTGGGTGCCCTGCTCACTGCCGCCAAACTGGATGCGGACTGGATCGAACGCAAGCTGCCGCCCGAATCACGCGACGCACTCGCCGACCGGTTGGGGCGGCTGCGCCAGAATCTGGTGAGCGGCATCACCCTCAAGCGACGCATCACCAACAATCTGCGGCCGGCGCTGCTCCATGAGCTGGGCTTGATACAGGCGCTGAATGCGCTGGTGGAAGAATATCGGCAGGACGGCGACGCCCACGTGCTGCTCGATCTGCCTGAAGCCTTGCCCGAACTCGACGAGGCGCTGGGGCTGAGCCTTTACCGCATCGTCCAGGAGGCGCTGACCAATATCCGCAAATATGCGCAGGCCAGGGAAGTCCGCATCAGCCTGCTGCGCGAGGATGCCTGCCTGCGCCTTTGCATCGAGGACGATGGCGTGGGCTTCGATCCGGACTCCCCCAAGCTGGCGCGTCACGGACTCGCGGGCATCAAGCATCGGGTATATACCCACGGCGGCACGCTCGATATCCGCACTGCTCCGGGCGAAGGGGTGCGTCTGCTGGCCAGCCTGCCGGTCTGACCGCCCTCCCCGGTTCGCGCGCGACTGCGGTCAGCGCGCTGCCTTGCGTTCGGCGGCGTCGGCCACAAAGCCGACGAGGCGATCAATGTGCAGGGATTTGTCGAAGAAGGCATCGGTGCCCAGGCTCTCGCAGCGCTTGCGCATGCTGCTGTGGCTAAAGTTGGTGAGCACCACTTTCGTCGGGTCGCCGTAGCGCTCGGGGGTATGGCGCAGGGCCTCGAGCACGCCAATGCCGCTGCCCTGCTTGAGCTCGATATCGATGACCACCACGTCGGCCGGTGCGTCAGACAGCCGCTGGAGCGCCTCGTTTTCCCCCTCGGCACAGCCGATCAGTTCCACCCCGTCGATCTCGCCGAGCACATCCGCCAGCATGTCCTGCAGCAGGGCGGAATCCTCGATCAAAAAAACCTTCAGCAGTGTAGCGGGTGATGCCATCTGTTCCTCGTGCGCAGACACGCACGTTCATCTCTGTCTGTAAAAAATCGGGCCGGTGTGTTGCCGGCCTGTGCGCCCACCGGCATCACACGACGATCAAGCCATGCCGCATGGCGTAGGTGGCGAGTTCGGCATTGCTCGACACATTGAGTTTTTCCGTGACACGCGAACGGTAGGTGCTCACCGTCTTCACGCTCAGATGCAGCAGCGCGGCGATATCGGATACCGATTCTCCACGCGCCAGCCGCAAAAAAACCTGGAGCTCGCGGTCGGACAAGGCTTCGTGCAGGGCGCTGCTGCGCTCGCCGCTCATCTCTTCGGCCAGCAGTTCGGCGGTACGCGCCGACACGTACCGTCTCCCCAACGCCACGGTGCGTATGGCACGGAGCAGTTCGTCGCGTTCACAGTCTTTGCACAGATAGCCACTCGCCCCGTTTTTGATCATGGCCAGCGCGTAGCTCTCTTCTGGAAACCCGCTGAGTATGAGCACCCGCGTATCGGGGTAGCGCTGACGCACCGATCGCAGCACGTCGACGCCGCTCTTGCCCGGCAGGGAAATATCCAGCAACAGCACATCACACGGCGCGTTTTTCAAACCCGCCAGCGCGGCGTCGCCGTCGGCGGCCTCGAAGGTGATGGCGATGCCGGAATCTTCCGCAAGCAGCTCGCGGAAACCGGTACGGACGATCTGGTGATCGTCCACGATGGCGACTTGAATCATCTTCCACTCCAGGGCACGGGGCTGGCTGTCATCTTACCGTGATGGGCGGCACGACCAGGTCAGCGGCCACGCACCAGGTTGACCACGAACGTGGCCAGAGCCATGACGAGAAACACCACGAACAGGATCTTCGCGATGCCGGCAGCGCCCGACGCCAGCCCCGAAAACCCCAGCACCGCTGCGATGATGGCCACGATGAAAAAAACGAGAGCGTAGTACAGCATGGGATTCTCCTTGAACATTATCGTGATCACGTCACGCGCGGTGCCTCAGGGCAGGCCATGCGCAATCGTGTGCTTTGTCATCAGCTTAGCCACCTGAACCGCGAGGGGCATCAGCTGACGACGATCCCGTACGTAGGACGATTCCTACTCGTACAGCGCAGCCCTATTTGATGGCGCTTGCCACCGTAAGACCCAGCACCAGAAAAATCAGGAACAGGGCCACGGCGATATAGAACAGCACCTTGGCGATGGCGGCTGCGCCCGCTGCAATCCCGGTGAATCCAAACACCCCGGCGATCAGCGAAACCACAAAAAAGACGAGTGCCCACTTCAACATGATTTGCTCCTCTCAAAGATTTGACAGACCCCACCACGCGTTCTGCCGCTGCCTGGCGTCCATCCTGCGGCAGATAAGACAATCGGGTTGGCTTACCGCATGGCCCTCCCTGTCCCGAACCGGGATGGCAGCGTCACCTGCCATGCCTGCATCATGGGCATGTCCGGTCCGGTTCGCTGTCGGACAGCACCGCGACTCAACCCGGCACACGGCGCGTGCGCACGTCAGCATCGTCCGAGACGCCATGCACCCCCCGTCTGTCAGACAAGCCTTACATGTGCAGAGGGCGTCGACCTCTACAGCCCGACCGCCGGGTTTTCTAAGCTGTGAACCAGGCCGGCAACCTTGCCGACGCCCTTCACCCAACACAGGAGATGAACATGGGATCCACCGCCACTCGCGCCGCCACCGAACTGAAAGAAGCCGCCACCGAAGTAGCAAACTTGGCCAACGGGGCCGCTGGCGAGCACGCCCGCCGCTCCCTGGCAGAAGCACGCGCCTGCGCCGAAGACCTCGCGGCTTCAGGCAGCGCAGCCCTGCACAAGGGTTCGGTCCGTGCCCGCAGGGCCATTGCCCGCGCCAGTTCGGAAACCGCCCACTACGTGCAGGAAAAGCCGCTTCAGTCCTTGCTTATCGCAACAGCGGCTGGTGCCGCCCTTGCCCTTGTGCTTGGCGCGGTCAACAAGCGCCGCCAGTCATGACGGCCGCCACGCGGGCCTGAGCTGTCGAACCATGCTCTCCCCCCTGCTCCGTCTATTCATGGACGAGCCCGAGCTACTGGCCTGCCACACCAGCGCCTATTCCGATCTGCTGCGCGAGGGTCTTGCTCGCTGGCAGACCCGTGAAACCCGGCGTGGGCTTCGGCTCACGGCCCGGGGCCGCATGATGCCGAAACCCGCCTGCGGCGCAATCGCGACCGTGTGCGGCAGTATCTTGATGCTCACGCGCCCGCCGAACGCGGCCCACTCTCGCTCGCCAGCGACATGGCGCAGATCGCAGCGCCGGTGGCGCGCGAGTGGGTGCGCCGGCATCCGGTTGTCTCCCTCTCTGTGGCCGCTGTGGCCGGGCCGTGGCTGGTCAGGATCAAGCCTTGGCAGTTTCTGGGTAGTTCGATGTGGGGGGATTACCTCGCACGCCAAGCCCTGTCACTGTCGTTGTCATCCGGCAGCCCGCTTGTCAGCCTGCTCGTGGCGACGGCCTCGCGGGGCAAACCGGCGGCGCGCGCCCCGGTCGATGCCCCGGACTGATCCATTTCGCTTTACCCCTGCACAAGGCCCACCCCCATGACTCGACACTCACCGGGCTGGCTCGCCCGACTCACCCAGACGCCTGGCTTTCATCCCACCTGGATCGTACTGGCTGTCGGCACGACCGTGGTGGTTGCCGCGCTGGTGCTGATTCCGGCCGAACTGCTGGCCCCGCCGGACTCGCCTGCCAGCCCGGCGGTATCCCCGCCGCAGAATGCCACGCCCCTCGCTGCCCCACCGCCTGCCCCGCCGCCCGCTGTCCTGCGGCCCGCTGTGTTTCATCCGCCAGCCGAGTCCGACATGCCGTCGGGCGAGTTCGGCCGCATGGTGCAGCTGGGACACGACCTCTTCGTCGACACGCAGACCCATGCACGGGCCTATGTGGGCAATGGCCTCAATTGCGCCAACTGTCATCTGGACGCCGGCCGCAAGGCCGATTCCGCCCCGCTGTGGGGGGCGTATCCGATGTACCCCGCGTATCGCGAGAAAAACCAGCAGGTCAACACCTACGAAGACCGTCTGCGCGACTGTTTCCGCTTCAGCATGAACGGCAAGGCCCGGCAGCCCCGAACTGGTGGCACTCACGAGCTACAGCTACTGGCTGGCGACAGGCGCGCCTGTCGGCGTCAAGCTCGCCGGCCGCGGCTATCCGGCGCTGACCGAGCCGTCGACGCCGCCCGACGCAACACGCGGCAGCCAGGTCTACGCCCAGCATTGCGCGGCCTGCCACGGGGCAAGCGGCGAAGGCACGCGGGCAAACGGCCGTTATACGTTCCCGCCCCTGTGGGGGCCGGACTCCTTCAACGGCGGGGCCGGCATGGCGCGCGTCGCCACGGCGGCGGCGTTCATCCACGCCAACATGCCGCTCGGACAAGGGGGTACGCTTAGCGCCCAGGCGGCGTGGGATGTCGCACAGTTCATCAACAGCCACAGCCGACCGCCTGATCCACGTACCGCCCCGCCGCGTCACGCCTCCTGACGGCCATCCGGCCGCGCCGGCCACACGCGTTCTATGCCACAAACCGTTCAAGGCACCGTGCTCCGGCATTCCCGGGGCACGGTGCCTTGAACATCAGCCCGGCGGCGGCCGGAAGATTTACTGCCAGTCGCTGTTGGGATTGACCTTGCTCTGCCAGTCTCTAATCTGTTTTTCGGCCTCGTCCTTGGTCAGGCCATAGCGCTCCTGGATCTTGCCGGACAGCTGATCGCGGCGGCCTTCGATCACGTCGAAATCGTCGTCGGTGAGCTTGCCCCACTGTTCCTTGACCTTGCCTTTGGCCTGCTTCCAGTTGCCTTCGATGATGTCCCAGTTCATAACTATCTCCTTGGTTGAAACGTGCATGCAATGAATACCGGTACGGCGGACATGCAAACACCGCACCGCAAGCAGCTTGAAACTGCGGTTTACGACTTGACGACGAGGTTGTTCTTCACGTCGCGCACGTCCGCCACACTGCGAGCCAGGCTCTCGGCGGCAATACGCTCGACTTCGGTCGCCACGGTGCCGGTGAGCGACACCACGCCCTGATCGGTTTCCACGCTGATCGCCAGCGCGCTCACGGCAGGGCTTTCGGCAAACGCGGTTTTCACCCGAGTGGTGATCGTTGTGTCGTCCAGCGCCTGACTCATATCCGTCTGGGCCTGGTCGATTTTTTCGCCGGCTGCGTCAGCCTTTGCGTGCATTTCCGCCTTGGCCTGATCGGTTTTGGCTTCGAGTTCGGCCTGTTCCTGCTTGGAACAGCCCGCCAGCCCCAGAAGGCCAGCAGCGGCCGCAGTGGCAATCCATGCCTGTGTCCATTTATGTTGCGTAGTCATGTTTCCCTCCTGATAAAAAGACAGGTGCTTCATGTCCGGCAGCTACAGCTGCCGCCGAACCCGGATTTACTGGTGGTACTTCACCTTGGCATTGCTGATGCAGGCATCCCTGGCGCTGCCCGACAGGCTGTCGCAGCGCGCCTTCTCAACTTGGTAGTAGGCCTTCATCTGCTCGGCCGTCGTTTCGGCGCGTTCCTTGCCCAGCTTCTCGTCGAGCCTGGCTTCGCCTTTGTCCCTGGTGTAATTGGCCTCGGCTTTTTGGTCGCACACGTCGCGTGCGTTACCAGACAGGTTCTTGCACTTTTCCCTCGCAATCTCGTAATTGTGCTTGGCCCTATCCTTGGCGGCGTCGGCCTGGGCTTCCGCGCGATCCTTCATCGCGCTTTCGACATCGGCTGCATAGGCGGGGGTCAGGGCCATTGCGCCCAGCGCAAACAACATGATGGTACGAAGTGTCATGGTTCTCTCCTCTGTGGATGGGTGGTCGACCTGCCGTGAATCGGCATGCACACACTTTAGGCAGCCCCGCGCGCCTGGCCTATCCGACGGTGCCGAGAAACCTGTAGGCGGCGAACCGCTCTCATGTAGGCGCAGGCTGACACGCCGGGCGCGTTTGCCGGTCTGCATGCATGACGCCGTTCGTGGTGCACTGTTCAGGAATTCGCCATGCAAACCCCGTTTACCCTGCCCATCGAAGGCATGAGCTGCGCCAGTAGCTCCACCCGGTGGGAGAAAGTGCTACGCCAGACCGGATCTCAGCGCCACCACGGCCAACCCCGCTCCCGAGCCCGCCGCGTGCGACACCCGCGAGCAACCCCGCCTGACGCCCACCCATCCTGCATAGGTGACTTGCACAAGGCGCTTGACTCTCCCATGATGGAAAGGTTTACGGTGCCCCCATTGCGTCGAAACAAGGAGTCCGACATGAGCCCCCTTTCCGTCAACATCCAGGGCATGACCTGCGCCAGCTGTTCGGCGCGCGTCGAAAAAGTCCTCCGGCAACTGCCGGGCGTGACCGACGCCACGGTGAACCTCGCCACCGAAACCGCGACGGTGTCGGGCGAGGCTGGCGTCGCGGCAGTGAAGCGGGCGATCGAGCAGGCGGGCTTTCGCGTACCGACCGAATCGCTCCCCCTCGCCATCAGCGGCATGACCTGCGCCAGTTGCTCGGCGCGCGTGGAAAAGGCGCTCGCAGAGGTGCCGGGCGTGCTCGAGGCGAGCGTCAACCTCGCGACCGAACAGGCGAAGATAACGCTGGCGCAGGGCACCTCGCCCGCGGCGCTGATCGCCGCGGTCGAGCGCGCCGGCTACGGCGCGTCGCTGCCCCTGCCGGCCAGCGCAGCCGCGGCCGCCCCGGCGCGCGCGCTGCCCGACGGCTGGCCGGTCGCGCTGGCGATGGCGCTCTCGCTGCCACTCGTCGTGCCCATGGCCGCCAGCCTCTTCGGCATGCACTGGATGCTGCCCGGCTGGCTGCAATGGGCGCTCGCCACGCCGGTGCAGTTCTGGCTCGGCGCGCGCTTCTACCGCGCCGGCTGGAAGGCCTTGCGCGCCGGCAGCGGCAACATGGATCTGCTGGTCGCGGTCGGCACCAGCGCGGCCTACGGGCTTTCCGTTTATCTGCTGCTCGCGCAGGGCGACCCCATGCATCTCTACTTCGAGGCCTCGGCGGTCATCATCAGCCTGGTGCTGCTCGGCAAGTGGCTGGAGGCGCGCGCCAAGCGGCAAACGACCGAGGCGATCCGCGCGCTGCAGGCGCTGCGCCCGGCGACCGCGCGGGTGCGGGTCGACGGCAGCGACCGCGACCTGCCGATCGAGGCGGTGCGCGTCGGCGACGTGGTGGTCATCCGTCCCGGCGAGCGCGTACCGGTCGACGCAGTAGTGCTCGAAGGCGCGAGCCAGGTCGACGAGTCGCTCCTCACCGGCGAATCGCTGCCGATCGACAAGACCGCCGGCGACGCGCTCACCGGTGGCGCGATCAACGCGCACGGCCTACTGGTCGTGCGCACCACGGCGGTGGGCACCGAAACCGTGCTCGCGCGCATCATCCGCCTGGTCGAGGACGCGCAGGCGAAGAAGGCACCGATCCAGCGCCTGGTCGACCGGGTGAGCGCGGTGTTCGTGCCGGTGGTGATGGTGATCGCGCTCGTCACCTTCGCCGGCTGGTGGCTGGCGGGCGCGGGCGTCGAGCAGGCGATACTCAACGCCGTCGCCGTGCTGGTGATCGCCTGTCCGTGCGCGCTCGGGCTCGCCACGCCGACCGCGATCATGGCCGGCACCGGCGTCGCCGCGCGCCACGGCATTCTCATCAAGGACGCCGAAGCGCTCGAACTCGCGCACCGGGTGAAGACCGTGGTGTTCGACAAGACCGGCACGCTCACCGACGGCACGCCGCACGTCGCCGCCTGCGTGGCGGCTGCGGGATACCGCCGCGAAGACGTGTTCGCCACCGCCGCGGCGCTGCAGGCGGGCAGCGAGCACCCGCTGGCGCGCGCCGTGCTCGCCGAAGCGGCGGCGCACGGCGTCGCCGGCCGCGCCGCGCAGGGCGTGCAGGCGATCCCGGGGCGCGGCGTCAGCGGAGAGGTGGACGGCGGCATCTGGTGGCTCGGCAACCGCCGCCTGATGCAGGAAAAAGGCATCGACACCGCGACGCTCGACGCCGTGGCCGCCGAGCAGGAAGCGGCCGGCCGCAGCGTGTCGTGGCTCGCGCGCGCCGACGAGCGCAGCGTGCGCGGCCTGTTCGCCTTCGGCGACGCGGTGAAGCCGACTGCCGCCCAGGCGGTCGCCGCCCTGCGGGCGCGTGACGTGACCTGTGTGATGCTTTCCGGCGACAACCGTGGCGCTGCCGAAACTGCCGCGCGCAGCCTCGGCATCGCCCACGTGATCGCCGAGGTGCTGCCGGGCGACAAGGCCGCGCACGTCGCCGCCCTCAAGGCCGAAGGCGCGACGGTGGCGATGGTCGGCGACGGCGTCAACGACGCACCGGCGCTCGCCGCCGCCGACGTCGGCATTGCCATGAGCAGCGGCAGCGACGTCGCCATGCACACCGCCGGCGTCACGCTGATGCGCGGCGACCCCGCGCTGGTCGCCGACGCCATCGACATCTCGCGGCGCACCTACGCCAAGATCCGGCAGAACCTGTTCTGGGCCTTGATTTACAACGTTGTCGGCATTCCGCTCGCCGCCTTCGGTTTCCTCAGCCCGGTGATCGCCGGCGCGGCGATGGCGTTTTCCAGCGTGAGCGTGGTGACCAACGCACTGACCTTGAAGCGCTGGCATCCGCAAGGGAGCAAAGCATGAACATCGGCGAAGCAGCCCGCACCAGCGGCATGTCGGCCAAGATGATCCGCCACTACGAAGGCATCGGCCTCTTGCGCGCCAGCGCACGCACGCTCGCGGGCTACCGCCAGTACGGCGAACGCGACGTTCACTGGCTGCGCTTCATCCGTCGCGCCCGCGAACTCGGCTTCTCGCTGGCGCAGATCCGTCAGCTGCTGTCGCTGTGGGACGATCCGGAACGCAGCAGCGCCGACGTCAAGCGGCTCGCCGACGCACATATCGCCGACCTCGACGCACGCATCGCGGCGCTGGCCGGGATGCGCGCAACGCTGGTCAGCCTCGCGCACGCCTGCCGTGGTGACGAGCGGCCCGACTGTCCGATCCTGCAAGACCTCGCGGGCCCGCATCCGGCGCGTCAGCGCTGCCCGTCCCAGTCGTAGCGAACCTCGATCACCATCAGCGCGCGCACCGGGCGGCCGGCTTTTTGTGCGGGGACGAAACGCACACTGCCAAAGGCGTCCTGCACCGAGGTGTCAAACACGCCGGGCGGGTTGCCTGCGAGGATTTCGATGTCGCTGACGCGGCCGTCGGCTTCCACCTTGAGCTGCACGCGCACGCTGCCTGACACCCGGGTGCGGTCGGCGTCGGGCGGGTAGACAAAGTCGATGTCGCGCCCGGGCATGGCCTGCTTGTCGAGTTCGCGCGCGGTGTAGTAGGTGAGATCAACGCCGGTGTCGATGGCGAACGATGGCCGCGCCGGCTCAGCTGGCGGCTCGGACGGCGGCTCGGACGGCGGCGCGGCAGGGGTGGGCGGTGCGGGCTCGGGAATGGGCGCGGGGGGCGTAGGCGCAGGGCTCGCGCCGAGCTTTTCGGTGGTTTCCAGCGTCGGCGACGGCTGTAACGAGGCGTCGGGTTCAGCGGTGGGCGGCGTGGGGGCGGGAGGCGTTGCCGGGTCGAGCCGCGCCTGCAAGACGACGCCGGCCCCCGGCGGGCCACCGGAGGGTGCCACCTGGATGAACACGAGCAGGGCCGCGTGTATCGTCAGCGACACCCATAACGCCAGCAACGGCCGGCGCAGCCGGGCCGGCAGGGCGGGCAAGCCGGGTTCGTGAAATTCGGCGGTCACAACCGGGTGCGCCGACGGTAAGAGAAGACTATCCGCACGCAGCGCGGCACCGGCCTAAAATGAGGGCCACAACGAATACTGGAGACAGCCATGAATAGTCGCGCCATAGCGGCCGCCATCTTAGCATCGGCCTTTGCGCTCGCCGCCCACGCCAACGGCGTGGCGATATCCAAAACCACGATCCAGGCCGCCGACGGCTCGGACGTGCCGGTGGAAATCGCCACGCCGGCCGGCCCCGGCCCGTTCCCGCCGGTACTCTTCATCCACGCCAAGCGCGGCTACGAAGGCGACGAGCGCGCGCACATCCAGGAACTCGCCGCGCAGGGGTTTCTGGTAGTCGCACCCGACTGGCAGAGCGGCCGCTTCATCGAGCGCTGGCCGTCGGCGCACAACCCGGAAACCGAACTCGACGTGGAAGCCGGGCTCGATTATCTGAAATCGCTGCCCAACGTCTGCAAAGGCAAGGTCGGCATCGTCGGCCTGTCGCGCGGGCCGTATTACGCCATCCGGCTGGCGGCCAAGCGCGGCGACGACATCGCCGCCATCGTGAGCTACTACGGCCACATGCAGAACCCCAACGCGCCGGAGCCCGATCAACTCTTCCGCATTGCGCCCGAGGTGATGCAGATGACCACGCCCATCCTCTATCTCATCGGCGAGCAGGATTACGAGCTGCGCCGTATGGTGGGCGGGCGCGCGTTCTACGCGCTGTGGGAGCGCGGCGTGCCGGTGGAATATCAGGTGTATCCAATGGCCCGGCGTGCGTTCGATTTCCGCCCCGACCAGACGCCGGAAGAAAAGATCGCCAAGCGGCACGCGCGCGAGCGCGCCAAGGCCTGGCTGGTGCAGTGGATGAAACTGGCGCCGGAGATGCGCTGTTCGTAATCGCGCCCCGTTATGAGACCGTTTTGGCGCGCGATGCACCACAAGCGTTCAGCCCGACGAAGCGGCAACGACCCGAGTTTTCATCCAAGCCATTGATTATTCAACACTCAACAAGCTGGCACGCCGCCTGCTAGTACTGAACTGAGTATCCAAACCGCAAGGCCAGGTTGCTCAGGCAGTCTCCTCCGATCTTGCGGCCTCTCCGGAGGCCGCCTTTTTTTGGAGAGCTTCATGACATACCGAGAAAAAACATGCGTGTCCTGATCGTAGAAAACCAGCCCGACCGGCTGGCCATGCTGGTGCCGGCGCTGGAAGCGGCGGGCTGCGTGGTCACCGCCACCCTCAATTCCGCGCGCAGCCTCGACGTGCAGGTGCAGGCCCTGCGCCCCGACGTGGTCATCATCGCCACCGACTCGCCCGACCGCGACACACTGGAGCACATTTGCGTAGCCAACCAGGGTTGCCCGCGCCCCATCGTGATGTTCACCGACGACGGCAGCACCGAAGCGATCCGCGCGGCCACCCAGGCCGGGGTCACGTCGTATGTGGTGGACGGCCTGGAACCCGTGCGCCTCAAACCCATCCTCGATGTGGCAGTGTCGCGCTTCGAGGCTTACCAGGCCCTGCACGACCAGCTCGAACAAACCCGGCTGGAACTCTCGGAACGCAAGTTCATCGACCAGGCCAAGGCCTTGCTCATCAAGCAAACCGGCGCGTCCGAGCCCGAGGTGTATCGGGAAATGCGGCGCGCGGCGATGGATCGTGGCCTCAAACTCGTCGACATCGCGCGGCAGATTTTGCAGAAGCCATCCTGATTGGTGCACGCGCCGCCCAACACGCACACATAGAGTGCACGCCGGGGTTTTCATGATTCGGGCGTCCCATATAAAACCAATTGGATTCAATTAGTTAAATCTCTGGCACGGCGGTTGCTAAACCGGACATGAAGCGTCGCAACGATGTGACTTTCAGCGTAACTGTCAACCCTTGTGTACATGGACAAAGGCGTCCGCCCTGAAAAAGGCGACGCCTTTTATTTTTTGGAGACCACCGTGAGCGACACCCCGAACAAACCTGTTGTCCTTGATCCGAGCAAGCGTGATTTCATGAAGAAAACCACCGGTCTGTCTGTTGCCGCCGCCCTGATGGCGATGGTGCCCCCGGGCGTGCGCAGCGGTGCCTGGGCCGCCGGCTCCGACGCCCCCGAGAAACCCAATCTCAACATTGGTTTCATTCCGCTCACCGATTGCGCCAGCGTGGTTGTCGCTTCGGTGAAGGAATTCGACAAGAAATACGGCCTCACCATTACGCCGTCGAAAGAAGCCTCATGGGCGGCGGTGCGTGACAAGCTGGTGAACGGCGAGCTTGACGCGGCGCACGTGCTGTACGGCCTGGTCTACGGCGTGCACCTGGGTATCGGCGGGCCGAAGAAGGACATGGCGGTGCTGGCGACGATCAACAATAACGGCCAGGCGATTTCGCTGTCGAATCAACTGAAAGCCAAAGGCGTGACCGACGGCGCAACGCTTGCCAAGCTCATCAAGGCCGAACCCAAGGAATACACCTTCGCACAGACTTTCCCCACCGGCACCCACGCCATGTGGCTGTATTACTGGTTGGCGGCCTACGGCATCAACCCCTTCAAGGAAACCAAGGTCATCACCGTGCCGCCGCCGCAGATGATCGCGAACATGCGCGTCGACAACATGGACGGCTTCTGCGTGGGCGAACCCTGGGGTGCACGCGCGATCCGCGACAACATTGGCTTTACCGCTGTCACCACGCAGGACATCTGGAAAGACCACCCGGAAAAAGTGCTCGGTACCACTGCCGAATTCATCCAGCGTTACCCCAACACGGCACGCGCGATGACTGCCGCGATTCTGGACGCCGCCAAGTACATCGACGAGATGAAGAACCGCTCCGAAGTCGCCAAGATCATTTCGGCCAAGTCCTACGTCAACACCGACTTCGACTCCATCGAAGACCGGATGCTGGGCCAGTACGACAACGGCATCGGCAAAAAGTGGAGCGACCCCAATTACATGAAGTTCTATAACGGCGGCACCGTGAGCTTCCCGTATCTGTCCGACGGCATGTGGTTCCTTACCCAGCACAAACGCTGGGGTCTGCTGAAGGATCACCCGGACTACCTGGGCGTGGCCAAGCAAATCAACCGCATCGACGTGTACAAGGACGCCGCCGCGATGACCAAGACGCCGCTACCCAAGTCCGACATGCGCACGTCCAAGTTGATCGACGGCGTGGTGTGGGACGGCAAGAATCCCAAGGCCTACGCCGACAGTTTCAAGATCAAGGCTTGAGCCCACGCTGAAGGAGAAAATCCATGAACGCAGTCACCCTCAACGAGTCGCTGTCACAGGCGATGGCGGCCCCGGAAACCGAAAAACTTCCGGCCGCCGCGCCCGAACTGCCGCCGCGCCGCACGCCGCTGTTGCAAACCGCAGGTGGCAAACGTGTCGTCGAAGGCGTGGTCAACGCCGTCAAGGCGACGATCCCGCCGCTGTTGGGCATGATGCTGTTTGTCGCGCTGTGGGCGCTCGTCGCCAATAGCGGCGGCGGCATCCCCGGCCCGGCCGAAACCTGGACGGCGGCGGTCGCGCTGTTTTCCGACCCGTTCTACAACAACGGCCCCAACGATATGGGCATCGGCTGGAACGTGCTCAATTCCCTCTACCGCGTCGGTATCGGTTTTGGTCTCGCCGCGCTGGTCGGGATTCCACTGGGCTTCATGATTGGACGCTTTGCCTTCCTCAACCAGATGCTGTCGCCCATCATCAGCATCCTGCGTCCGGTGTCGCCGCTGGCCTGGCTGCCGATTGGCCTCTTGGTGATGAAGCAGGCCGAGCCCGCCTCGATCTGGGTGATCTTCATCTCCAGCATCTGGCCCATGGTGCTGAACACCGCCGCCGGCGTGCAGCGCATCCCGCAGGATTACCTGAACGTGGCGCGCGTGCTGAACCTGTCCGAGTTCAAGGTCTTCACCAAGATCCTGTTCCCGGCGGTCCTGCCCTACGTGCTCACCGGCGTGCGGTTGTCGATCGGTGTCGCCTGGCTCGTCATCGTCGCGGCAGAAATGCTCACCGGCGGCGTCGGTATTGGCTTCTGGGTGTGGGACGAATGGAACAACCTCAACGTCGCGCACATCATCATCGCCATCTTTGTGGTGGGCATCGTCGGGCTGCTGCTCGAACAGATGCTGATGCTCATCGCCAAGCGATTCAGTTACGAGTGAAGTGTAAAGGGCCGGCGTGTTGTGAACCCACGCACGCCGGCCCCACGCCTAACGCCTCACCTCTTACGGAGACTCAAGATGCAAAGCTACGTCCAGATCGAAAACGCCGGGATGGTCTTCAAGACCAAAAAGGGCCCGTTCACGGCGCTCACCGACATCAACCTCAACATTGCCGAAGGCGAATTCGTCGCGCTCATCGGCCACTCTGGCTGCGGCAAATCCACGCTGTTGAACCTGGTCGCCGGCCTCACCGACGCCACCTCCGGCGTACTGCTGCTCGCCAACAAGGAAATCAAGGGGCCGGGGCCGGAACGCGGCGTGGTGTTCCAGAACCATTCGCTGCTGCCCTGGCTCACGTCATTCGAGAACGTGTATCTGGCGGTGGAAAAGGTGTTCGGCGACAAGGAAACCCGCGCGCAGATGAAGGCGCGCACCAGCAAGGTGCTGGAACTGGTGGGTCTCACCCACGCCGCCAACAAACTGCCAGGCGAAATTTCCGGCGGCATGAAGCAGCGCGTCGGGATCGCCCGTGCGCTGGCGATGGAACCCAAAGTGCTGCTGATGGACGAGCCCTTCGGCGCGCTCGACGCGCTGACCCGCGCCCATCTGCAGGACGAACTGATGAAGATCGTCGCCGCGACCAAGTCCACCGTCATCATGGTGACGCACGACGTGGACGAAGCCGTGTTGCTGTCCGACCGCATCGTGATGATGACCAACGGCCCGGCGGCGACCATCGGCGAAATCCTCACCGTCGATCTGCCGCGTCCGCGCGAACGGCTTGCGCTGGCGCACGAGCCCAGGTATCACGACCTGCGCAGCCAGGTGCTCGAATTCCTCTATAGCCGTCAGATGCGGCCCAAGGAAGCCGCGTAAACCCCGCATGGCGAGCCCCAGCACGCTCGCAGTCATCGAGCGCTACGAGGAAACCCGTCACGCGCTCGATGCCCTGATCGGCTCCATCGTCACCGGCATCGCCAGCCCGGCGCTGTTCGACGATGACAGCGCACGCGACAAAGCCGTGCGTTGCGCGGGCCGCCACTATCCTTTCGTCGATCTGTTGTACCTGCTCGACGAAACCGGCACGCAGCTCACCCCCAATCTGCCGGTGCGCAAAAACCACCCGGCCGCAGGCCAGGGCCTGGGTGCATCCCGCGCGCAGCGGCCCTATTTCGTGCTGGCCCATGCCCAGCCAGACGGCGTGGCGATCACCGCGCCGTATCTATCCAACGCCAGCGGGCTGCTCTGCATCACCGCCATCGTGCGCATCCATCATGGCCAGGAAACCGGCTACCTCGTGCTCGACATCGACCTGGCCGAAGCGGTGGCTTTTTTGATGGGCGACGCCTCGCGCAAGCGCTTCGTGCCCTTCTTCAAGGGCGTGTACAGCGTCATCGTCGCCGGCCTCTTTGCCGTGGTAGTGCTGCTTGGCTACGCGGCGCTGGTCGAACTCACGGAAATCTTCATTTCGGCAGGCGAACCCGCCGACCTGCATCTCAAACCCTTCGGCGTCATCATCTTTCTCACTCTGGGATTGGCGGTATTCGACCTCGGCAAGACCATCCTCGAAGAAGAAGTGCTGATGCACAAGGATGTGTACCGCCATAGTTCCACGCGCCGCACCATCACGCGCTTCATGGCGGCCATTCTCATCGCGGTGTCGATCGAAGGTCTGCTGCTGATGTTCAAGTCGGCCGTCGGCGATGGCGAGCACGTGCTCGACGGCGTGTGGATGATGGCGACGGCCGTAGGCCTGCTGGTCGGACTGGGGCTGTATGTGTACCTGGGCGCGCGTGCCGAACAAATACTATTGAGCCAAAAGCCGAAAACAGGCACGATGAAGGCCGATTGAACAGGTTTTCTCCCCCATGACTTACTGCGTCGCCATCAAGACCGACAGCGGCCTGGTGTTTGCGTCTGATTCGCTCACCAACGCCGGTATCGACCACGTCAGCACCTATTCCAAGATGCACACCTTTGTGCTGCCCGGAAACCGCATGTTCGTGCTGCTGGCGGCCGGGAATCTCGCCACCACGCAGGCCGTGGTGAAACGGTTGCGCGACGATTGCAGTTTTTCTGCGGCGATCAATCTCAACAACGTCATCAGCCTGAGTCAGGCCGTGGATTACGTCGGCTCAGTGTCGTCCGAAGTACAGCGCTCGCAAGCGGCACGTGACACGGCCAATACCGTGTTTGAAGCCACCTTCATCTTTGGCGGCCAGCTCGCCAACCAGCCGCCCGAGATCTACATGATCTACCCCCAGGGCAACCATATCCACGAATCGAGTGCACACCCCTTCCTGCAGATCGGCGAGACCAAATACGGCAAACCCATCCTCGACCGGGTGGTTCGCACCGACACGCCACTGGAACAGGCCGCACGCTGCGCGCTGGTGTCGATCAACTCCACCATCCGCTCCAACCTCACCGTCGGCCCGCCGGTCGAACTGCTCATCTACACCACCGACAGCCTCGACAGCGGACGTCGCCTGCTGTTTTCTGAAGACCATCCTTACTACCGTGCGCTCGGTGACGCCTGGAACGAAGGCCTGCGCCTGGCCCTGAACAGCCTGCCGCATTTCGAATGGGAAGATCAGCCCCAGCCCTTGCAGGTAGTCGCATCGGGCAAAAACGGGCAGATGCAGGGATAAAGATTCAGGTAACGCGGCCTTGCGCCAGTAGCTGTGGTCAAGGCTTCCTGCTTCCTGATCTTGCCGCCCGCGCCAGCAACAACGCCCGCTCTCGCGCGTTCTGCGCCAGTTCGGCGGCGCGGGCGAATTCGGCACGCGCCTCTTCCACCCGATCCAGTTTTTCCAGCAAATCGCCGCGCACCGCCGGCAGCAGGTGATAATCCTTGAGCGCGGGTTCGTCGGCCAGCGCCTCCACCTGTTCCAGCCCCGCCGCCGGGCCAAACGCCATCCCTACCGCCACCGCGCGATTGAGCGCCACCACCGGCGACGGCGCGGTCTGCGCCAGCGCGTCGTAGAGCGCGACGATGCGCGCCCACTCGGTGTCGGCGGCCACCGCAGCACGCGCGTGACAGGCGGCAATCGCCGCTTGCAGGGTGTAGACGCCGAGCGGGCCGGGCAGCGCCTGCGCGTGTTCCAACGCCGCGAGACCACGGCGGATCAGCAAGCGATCCCAGCGACTGCGATCCTGATCCAGGAGCAATACCGGCTCGCCGTGCGCGTCCACTCGCGCCGCCAGACGGGACGCCTGGATTTCCATTAACGCCAGCAGTCCATGCACATCGGCCACGTCCGGCAGACGCGTGGCGAGCACCCGCCCCAGCCGCTGCGCTTCTTCGCACAGCGCCGGGCGCGTCCAGTCATCGCCGGCGGTGGCGGCGTAGCCTTCATTGAAGATCAGGTACAGCACTTCCAGCACCGACGGCAGGCGCGCCGTCAGCGCGTCGCCGCGCGGCGTTTCGAACGGCACCCGCGCCTCGGCCAGCGTGCGTTTGGCGCGCACGATGCGCTGCGCAATGGTGGCGGTGGGTTTGAGGTAAGCGCGCGCGATTTCCTCCACCGACAGGCCGCCAACCACCTTCAGCGTCAACGCCGCGCGCGCCTCGGCCGAGAGCAGCGGATGGCAGGCGGTGAAAATCAGCGCCAGCACGTCGTCGCCGATCGCGTCGTCGAGCGCAGCGTCCACCGATTCAGCGAAATCGGCTTCGCGGATCGCGTGCTGCGCATCCAGCTCCGCCGCCAGCTCAGCGTGTTTCGGCGCGGCCTGCGCGCGATGGCGCAAATGATCGAGCGCGCGGTTTTTTGCCGCGCGCGTGAGCCACGCCGCCGGGTTGTCCGGCACGCCCGCATCCGGCCAGTGCTCCAGCGCGGCGACCAGCGCGTCCTGCGCGCATTCTTCGGCCAGGCCGATGTCGCGGGTGAGTCGCGCCACGCTCGCCACCACCCTCGCCGATTCGATATGCCAGAGTGCCGCCAGCGCGTCGGCGACGGTTTCAGGCGTCATGCGCCGTCCCGGCGGCGTTCATGCAGAACACCTCCCACACATGGCCGTCCAGATCCTGAAAACCATGCTGGAACATGAAGCCGTGATCCTGCGGCGCACTATAGGTACGGCCGCCGGCGGCAACGGCGGCTTGCACCATCGCCTCCACCGCCGCACGCGATTCGAGGTGCAGCGCCAGCAGCACCTCGGTTGCGGCGTGCGCGTCGGCGGGCGGATGCGGCGCAAAGCCGGCGAAGCGCTCGCGCACCATCAGCATGGCGAAAATGTTCTCGCCGACGATCATGCAGGTGGCGGTGTCGTCGGTGTATTCCGGGTTGAAGCGAAAGCCCAGTTGGGTGAAGAAGGCGATCGACGCTTGCAGGTCGGCGACCGGCAGGTTGACGAAGAGTTGCTTGACCATGTTCAGTCTCCGGGTCTGTGTGCTTTGCGCAGGGGGCGACTATCGTTGCCTCAGCCGTCGAGCCCCAGCGCCCGCGTCTCGGCATCGTCGGCCAGCGGGCGCACCTCGACGCAACCGCGCGCCGCGCCCGGTATGCGCGCGGCCACGGCCAGCGCGGCGTCCATGTCCTGCGCCTCGATGAGGTAATAGCCGCCGATCAGTTCGCGCGTTTCGGCAAAGGGGCCGTCGGTCACCTTCGCCTGGCCATCGCGCACGCGCACGGTCTTCGCGGTAGCTGCCGGCAGCAGGCGGTTGGCGGAGACGAAATGGCTCTCGCGTTTGATCGCCTCGGTGAACGCGGCGTACTCGCCAAAATGCCCCGCGCGGTCGGCGGGTTCCAGGTCTTCCATCATCTGTTCGGCGCAGATCAGGCAGAGGAATTTCATGGGGTCTCCTTGCAGGAATAAAAGTTTTGGGCGCGGGCTCAGCCGCCCGCAATGGCCCCCACGATCAGCAGCGATTCGTGTCCCGCCGCCACGGCGTCGGGCAGCGGCGCATCGGGGGTGAGGTTGGACAGATCGTCCTGGCACGCGTAGAAGCGGATCAGCGGGCGGCGGCGTCCGCTGGCGCGGTCGCGGATCAGGCCGGTGAGGTCGGGGTAGGCGGCTTCGAGTGCGTCGAGCACGGCGGCGAGCGTGACGGGTGTGGCCAGGTCGAGCGCGACCTCGCTCGCGCAATGTGCGTGCGTGTAGATGTGATACGGCAGGATGACGCGCACGGTGGCCATACCCCGTCAATCCAGCGTCTGTACCGACACCGACAGCACCGCCGGCAGGTCGCGCACGATGGCCTGCCAGTGCTCGCCGCTGTCGGCCGACACATACACCTGGCCGCCGGTGGTGCCGAAATACACGCCGCATTCGGGCAGCGTATCGACCGCCATCGCATCGCGCAGGATATTCACGTAGCAATGTTCCTGCGGCAGGCCGTCGGTGAGCGCATCCCAGTCGTTGCCACCATTCTTACTGCGGTAGACGCGCAACTTGCCTTCGGGCGGATAGTGTTCGGAATCGCTGAGGATGGGCACGACGTAAACCGTGTCTGGCTCGTGCGCGTGCACCGCCATGGCGAAGCCAAAGTCGCTCGGCAGATTGCCGCTGACTTCACGCCATACGCCGCCGGCATCGTCGCTGCGCATCACGTCCCAGTGCTTCTGCATGAAGAGCGTGTCGGGCCGTGCCGGGTGCATCGCGATACGGTGTACGCAGTGCCCCACTTCGGCCTCGGGGTCGGGGATGTACTGCGATTTGAGGCCGCGATTGATCGGTCGCCACGACGCGCCGCCGTCGTCGCTGCGGAACGCACCGGCGGCAGAAATCGCAACGAACATCCGCTGCGGGTTCGTGGGGTCGATGAGGATGGTGTGCAGGCACATGCCGCCCGCGCCGGGCATCCACGCTGCGCCCTGCTGTTCGCGCAAGGCCGGCAGTTCGTGCCAGCTCGCGCCGCCGTCGGTGGAGCGGAACAGCGCCGCATCTTCCACCCCGGCGTACACGGTGTCCGGGTCAGTCGGCGACGGCTCCAGATGCCACACGCGCTTGAATTCCCAGGGACGCGCCGTGCCGTCGTAATGCAGGTGCGTGCCGGGGTCGCCTGCGTAGGCAAAATCGTTGCCGACCGGGTTCCAGCTTGCACCGCCGTCGTCGGAGCGCTGGATTACCTGGCCGAACCAGCTCGAACTTTGCGAGGCGTACAGCCGATCCGGATTCGCCGGCGAACCGGCGATGTGAAAAATCTCCCAGCCGCCAAAGAACGGCCCGGCCACCTGCCAGTCGCGCCGCGCCGCGTCGGAGCTGAGGATGAACGCCCCCTTGCGGGTGCCGACGAGAACTCGAATTTCGCTCATGTCTTGCCTCCTTCCTGTGAGATTTGATCTGGCGCACCTAAACCGGCTTGCCCGACGTGTGACTTGAATACACGGTGAGCGTGTGCCCCGCCGGTTCGCAGAGCGTGAAGCATTCATGCCCGATCTCGGGCCGCGCTGAAATGGCCAAAGGCGCAAGCCCGAGTTTGGCCAGGCGCGCATGGGTGGCCCGCAGATCGTCGACCATCAGGTCGAAGGGCACTTCGCCGCCTGCGACCGCATCGCGGCGCAGCAACAACAGATGCGTGCCGCCGCGCAGTTCCAGCACCGAAACCTCGGGGCCGAGAAACACCGGCCGCATGCCGAGCGCCTGCATGAACGCGGCCGACGCGTCCATGCGATCGGTTTCCATCCGCACATGCGCGACAGCGACCGGAGGGCGCGCGTCGGTGGTCATGCGTTCTCGCCGGCCAGCACCGCCGGGTTCATCCAGAACGCTTCCCAGACATGGCCGTCGGGATCGGCGACGCTGCGGCTGACCATGAAGCCGTGATCCTGCTTCGGGTTGATGTCCGCCGTACCGCCGTGGGCCGCCGCCGCATCGCACAGCGCGTCGATGGCCCCGGCGTGGTCGAGCGCGATGGCCAGCAGCACCTCGCTCGCAGTCGAAGGTGGAATCGGTCGCTGGGTGAAGCTGCGCCATTTGGCGTGGGTCAGCAACATCACGTGAATTGCTTCGCTCCATACCATGCACGCAGCGGTGTCGTCGGTGAACTGCGGGTTGTTGGTGAAGCCGAGTGCGGCGTAGAAGGCCATCGACTTTTTCAAGTCGGCTACGGGCAGGTTGATGAAGATCATTTTGGTCATGGTATGTGTCCTTTCAGTTTGGGCAGCGTTCATTTGAGCCGCTCCAGCCGGCCCTTGCGGCGGATCAGATTTTTGTAATCCCACTGCACGTCGCGCGCCTGTCCGAGCCAGCGTGCGAGCAGTTCCGGGTCGATCTGCTCAAGCCGGGTGTAGCGCGCCTCGGCGGCCTTGAACGTGCCCTCTGGCAGCAAACCTGGAACGTCGAACGACTGGCCGCTCCAGAACAGCAGGCGCACGCAGTGTTTGAGTTTGCTGTAACCGGCGACCGGGTTGCCGGCCAGGAACCACACCGGATGCGCGTGCCAAATCTTGTTTTCGGCCTCGGGCAGCGCGCGGTCGATGGCGTCGGCGAGTGCGTCGCAAATCTTGCGAACGTCATCGGTTTGTGCGGCGTTGTAGGCAGCAATCTCGGGATTCATACCTTCACCGCCTTCCAGCGCCCGCGCGAAAACAGCCACAGCGTGAACACGCCCACCGCTGTTTCCGACACGAACACGCCCCAGAACACGCCCGACTCGGCCCAGCCCAGCGGCAGCGCGAGCAGCCAGGCCAGCGGAATCTGGATCGCCCAGAAGAAGACCAGGTTGATCCACGTTGGCGTCATCGTGTCGCCGGCACCGTTGAACGCCTGCACCGACACCATCCACCAGCCGTAGACGAAATACGAGTACGCGAGGATGGAGAGCCATTCGCCGCCGATGGCAATCACCGCCGCGTCGTCGGTGAAGAGGCCGATGATCGCGTCGTGCCAGACGAAGAACGCGACCGACACCGCGAGCGTGAACGTCATCGTCATCCAGCCGATGCGCCACACCGCCGCTTCCGCCCGCCCCGGTTCGCCCGCGCCGAGGTTCTGGCCGACCAGCGTGGCGGCGGCGTTGGACAGGCCCCACGCCGGCATCAGCGTGAACATCATGATGCGCATCGCAATCGTCGCGGCCGCCACCGCTTCGGTCGACACGCTGGCCAGTATTCGCATCAGGAACACCCAAGCCGCCATCGCGACGAGCATCTGGCCGATGCCGCCGACCGAGGTGCGCGCGATCGTGAGCAGCGTTGCGCCGTGCCAGCGGAATTGGCGAAATACGCCGTGCAGATGTTCGCTGCCCCGGGCAAGAATCCACAGCTGCATCACCACCCCTGCACCGCGCCCGAGGTTGGTGGCAATCGCCGCGCCTTCGACGCCCAGTGCTGGAATCGGCCCCCAGCCGAAGATCAGGAGCGGGTCGAGCACGATGTTGATGCCGTTGGCCACCCACAGCACGCGCATCGCCGCCGCCGCGTCGCCCGCGCCGCGAAACACCGCGTTGATGACGAACAGGAGCAGGATCACCGCGTTGCCGCCGAGCATCCACCGGGTGTAGCGGTAGCCGTGCTCGACCGCCCACGCGTCCGCGCCCATCAGGCGCAAGAGGTCCTGCGCCCAGACGATGCCGATCACGCTCACCGGCAGAGAAATCAGCACGGCCAACAGAATCGCCTGCGCCGCCGAAATCGCGGCCTCTTCCCCGCGTCGCTCGCCGATGCGCCGCGCGACGACGGCGGTGACCGCCATGGCCAGGCCCATCGCCACCGAATACAAGAGGAAGAGATAGGTCTCGGTCAGCCCGACGGTCGCCACCGCAGAAGCACCGAGCTGCGCGACGAAGAAGATGTCGACCACCGCAAAGGTCGATTCGAGCACCAGCTCCAGCATCATCGGGATCGCGAGCAGGAACACCGCGCGCTTCAACGGTATCCGCGTGTAGTCGGCCTGCGTGCCGCGCAAGGCGGCGCGCAGGTCTTGCCACAGCGACGGCGTTGCGGCGAGTGCCGTCATGCCGGATCGCGTTTCGCCGCGACGTGCCGCGCGAAGTTGTCGAGTATCGCCTGCCAGCCGGCCTGCTGGAATTCGACCGGGAATTCGTTTTCCGGCTCGAATTCGACACGCACCCGCACGCCGTCCGCCGCCTCGGTAAAGTCCACCCGCGCGTGTCGTCCGCCGAATTCGTATTCGATGACCCGCAGCGGCTCGACGCGCGTGTACGTGCCGGCAAAGTCGAAGCCCTCGCTGCCGTCTTTGGCTTCCATGCGCGAGGAAAACGCGCCGCCTGTCCGCAGATCGACTTCGGCACGTGTCGTGTGCCAATCGTCCGACGCGGCGTTCCAGCGGCAGATATCTTCGGGGGTGGTGTAGGCGCGCCAGACTTCGGCGATGGGCGCGGCGACGGTGGTTTCTACGCTGAGTTTCATGCGGTTTGCTCCTTGATCGTGAACGGAAATTGGCCTCATCCCTGGCGCGCCGCCTCGATGGCAGCCACGTCGATTTTCGTCATCGTCATCATCGCCTCGAAGGCGCGTTTCGACACGGCGGGATCGGGGTCAACCAGCGCCTCGGTCAGCGCCACCGGGGTGATCTGCCATGACAGACCCCAGCGATCTTTGCACCAGCCGCAGGCGCTCGCCTCGCCGCCGTTATCGACAATCGCGTTCCAGTAGCGATCTGTCTCGGTCTGGTCGGCGGTCGCGATCTGAAACGAGAACGCCTCGCTGTGTTTGAACGCCGGCCCGCCGTTCAGGCCCAGGCAGGGAATGCCCAGCACGGTGAAGCGCACCGTCAACACGTCCCCTGCGTGCCCGCCGGGAAAATCGGCGGGCGCGCGCCAGACCGCGTCGACCGAGGAATCGGGGAAGGTGTCGGCGTAGAACCGCGCGGCCGCTTCAGCGTCGTGGTCGTACCACAGGCATAGGGTGTTTTTTGCAAAGGGCGTATTCATGTCTGTTCTCCTGAAGAGGGGTGGCAATCGCCCCCCTGATGTCGCAAGGGGGTTGATGACCACACGACGCGCGAACACGTCGGAAATCGACACCCTATCCGCATTTTTGCTGTTGCAGCCAGCTCAGGCCGCACCGTGCTGCACCACGTCGACGCCGACACCGCTGGGATCGACGACGACAAAATGGCGGTCGCCCCAGGGCTCGTCGCGCAATTCCAGTTCAATCGGCACGCCAAGCGCGCGGATGCGTGCGTATTCGGCGTCGACGTCGTCCACGTCAACCGTGATCCACATCCCCTGACCGGAAAACGCGCGTTGGAAGACCGGTGCCTGTGATTCAAGGCCGGGTTGCAGGAAGCCGAGTTCGGATTCGCCGAGACGCAGCAGGACGAACCAGCCGCCTTCACCTTCAAAGACGACTTCGCAATCGAACAGGCGAACCCAGAATGCTTTCGATGCCTGCACGTGCGGGGTGATGACGCCGGATCAGAGTTTCATGGGGTGATCCTTTCAAACGGATGCGCGCGCCCGACATCCGACAGGCGCGCGTCGGCCTCGCGCCGGATCGCGCGCAGACGTTCCTGCTTCCCGGGCGCGGCAGCGGTGAGCAATGCTGCGTGAGGATCGGGCGTCATGCAGTCTCCTTGCGTTTCCAGCGTGGTCTCGGGCTCAACCGGCGTCAAACAACGCGTTGTACCGGCGCTGCATCTCCTCCGGGCTCACGGCCTCGATGGCGTGGCCGATCAGCCAGCGGTGGCCAAACGGGTCGCGCACCGTACCTGAACGCTCGCCGTAGAACATGTCCTGCGCCGCGCGTTCCAGCGTCGCGCCGGCTTCAACCGCGCGCGCGATCAGTGCGTCGGCGTCATCCACGTGCAGGTGGATCGTCACCGGCGTCGCGCCGATCGTGCTGGCCGAACGGAGGTCGCATTCTGGAAACTCGTCGGACAGCATGATCGTCGCCTTGCCGAATTCGAGCTCGGCGTGGCCGATGCGGCCATTCGGTTCGACGAGGCGGAATGTCTCGCGCGCGCCGAACGCGCGTGGATAGAAATCAAGCGCGGCGGCGGCGTCGGAAACGCAGAGGTAGGCGAAGACTTCGTGGATGGTCATGGAAGGAATCCTTTGACGGTGAGTGGATGCTGCAGAAGAACGCGCGACGATCCGCTATCAAAAGCCCGGACAGGCGCAATACCGGCCCACCCCGCTGCCGGTCAAAGCTCACAGCGCCCGCCCGTCGAAGTGCTGCACCGGGTACGACTCCGGTTCGACGCCTTCGAGGCAGCGCACGTTGACCGCCGCCATCGCCTGACCCGACGCAGGGTCCACCCCTTCGCCGAACGGGTGCATGCCGCAAGTCGGGCAGAAACGATGCTGGATCGTATGCGCACCGAAGGTGTAGGTCGCCATGTCGGACTCGGGCGTCTTGAGATGCAGCGCGGTGCGCGGCACGAACCACAACAGCGCGCCCTTGCGCTGACAGATCGAGCAGTTGCACGCCATTACGCCTTCGATGTCGCCTTCGACCTCGAACGCAATGCGGCCACAGTGGCAGCTTCCGTGGTAGGTCATCGTGCTCTCCTATCGGTTCAGTTTAGTGCGCAATCGGCGCGCCGCCTTCGACCTGCGCCTTGAGCGCGGCGAAGCCTTCCTCGTACTTCTCGCCAATCATCGTATCCATGTCGAAGAACAGGCCCATGAGTTTCGAGATGAACGGACTGGGGCCGTACATGGCCTGCGTCAGGCGCGTGCCGCCGGCAACGGGTTCGAGCGTGAACTCGACGGTGTTGCGCGCGGCGAAAGGCTTGGTGAATTCGATGTCGATCAAAAGCCGCGATGCGGGCTGCGCTTCGACGATGCTCATGCGGCCCTGACCGACCTGATCGTTTCCCTGCCAGGCGTAGCGCGCGCCCACACCAGACGCCGCGCCGCTGTAATCGCGCCGGATGGCGGGATCGAGTTTCTCCCACGGCGACCAGGCTTCCCACTGGCGGAAATCGACCAGGTGCGGGTAGATGGCGTCTGGCGGCGCGGTAATCACGACGCTGCGCTCGACGCGAAAGGTGTCGGGCCGGGTGGCGGCATAGACCAGCACGGCGGCGATGGCGACGGCGATGATGGCGAGGATGATTTTCAGCATGGCTGGCTCCTGGATGGTGGGTTCACTGCACGGCTCACTGCACGTAGCACGGCGCGCACTCGCGCACTTCCACCGTAGCAAAGCGCGCGGCCGGGCAGGCGGCGGCGAGCGCGACCGCTTCGTCACGGCTCGCGCATTCGACGAGAAAAAAGCCGCCGACCATTTCGCGCGCTTCGGCGAAGGGGCCGTCGATCAAAGTCGGCGAATCGCCGCGCTGCTGCACGCGCACGCCGTGGCTGTCGGGTTTCAGCGATTCGCTGGCGAGGAACTGCCCGCGCGCGGCGAGCCCTTGGCCGAATTCGACCATTTCCGCGTAGAGTGCGCGGCCTTCGTCTTCGCTGCGTGCTTCGCGCGCGCCGCGCGGTTCGACGATCATCAACATGAATTTCATACCGGTCTCCGGGTGTGGTCGGGGTAAGGCGTGCCACCACATGGCGCGCTACTTCATCGAGTGCAGGCCGAACAGGTTGCCTTCGGTGTCGTGCGCCAGCGCAATGAAGCCGTATTCGCCGATGGACATTTTGTCGCGCTTGATGCGTCCGCCGGCGGGCACGACGCGCGCGGCTTCGACGGCACAATCTTCGCAGCCGAAATACACCAGGGTGCTGCCGCCCGACGGCACGCCGGGCATTTTTGCCAGTGCACCGCAGGCGGCGGGCTGTTCGGGGTTGCCGTCGAAGACGACCATTTCCAGGCCTTCGCAGCCTTCCATGGACGCGGGCACGGGCAGCGGGCTCATCGGACGGCCGAGCACGGCCTCGTAAAAGGCGCGGGCGCGCGGCATGTCCTGCACGTAGAGTTCGAACCAGACGACGGGGTTGGTGGACATGAGCGTCTCCTTGTATCGGGTTGAGAGGGCTGTAATACGACGACGTTCGGGACGGTGCGGAATCGACCCAGCCCGGAAAAAAATCATCACCCTGGCATCAGCCAGGGCAGGCTCGGGCGGGAATGGACTCAACCCAGTTCGAGCGCGCGCAGCCGCTCGACCTCCGGCGACGGCGGAAATTCGTCCAGCTCGTACAGCGGCCGTACTTCGATTTCCGCCGGCTTGCCGCGCCCGGCGGGGTTGGGAAAACGCCGCGCCCATTCCATCGCTTCTTCGCGGCTTTTCACCTGGATCAGCGTGTAGCCGCCGATCAATTCTTTGGTCTCGGCGAATGGCCCGTCGATCACGGTGCGCGTGCCCCCTTCGTAACGGATGCGCCAGCCGTGAGAGCTGGGCTTCAAGCCCGCCCCGTCGAGCAGCACGCCGGCGCGGCTGAGTTGTTCGTGATAGTCCGTCATCTCGGCGATGAGCGTCGGGTCGTCCACCGGCACGGGCCGGATTTCGGCTTCGGATTCGGCGGTGGCCTTGACGATGATCATGTAGCGCACAGGTTTCTCCTTGGTGAAAGGTCGCCGGGCGGCGGGTTCAACGCCACGACGCCCCACACACGGCAGAATAGACACGTGCGCAAAAAAAGTTTCTGGCTTGACCCTTGCTTGTCATCGTTAGGCCTCACACTCTGCCCACCATGAGCATCCACGTCGCAATCCGCCACACCACCCGCTACACCTTCGACCGCCGCGTCACGCTGAGCCCGCATATCGTGCGGCTGCGGCCCGCGCCGCATTCGCGCACGCCCATCGTGGCGTATTCGCTGAAGGTCCGGCCCGAAAAACACTTCATCAACTGGCAGCAGGATCCGTTCGGCAATTATCTGGCGCGGCTGGTTTTTCCGGAGGCCACGCGCGAGCTGCTGGTGGACGTGGAAGTGATCGCCGACCTCACGGCGATCAATCCCTTCGACTATTTCATCGAAGACCGCTGCGAGCACTGGCCGTTTGACTACGACACGGCGCAGAAAAAAGAGCTTGCGCCGTATCTGGAAACCACGCCGGCGGGGCCGCGGCTCAAGGCCTGGCTGGCGTCGGTGCCGCGCGACAAACTGCGCACCATCGACTTTCTGGTGATGCTGAACCAGCGTTTGCAAGAGGAAATTGCCTACACGGTGCGCATGGAACCCGGCGTGCAAACGCCGGAAGAAACGCTGACCAAGGCGCTGGGCTCGTGCCGTGACACCGGCTGGCTGCTGGTTCAGATAGTGCGCCACCTGGGGCTGGCGGCGCGTTTCGTGTCGGGCTATCTGGTGCAGCTTGCGCCGGACGAAAAATCGCTCGACGGCCCTTCGGGCCCGGAAGCTGATTTCACCGATCTGCACGCCTGGGCCGAAGTGTTTCTGCCCGGCGCGGGCTGGGTGGGGCTCGATCCCACCTCGGGCCTGTTCGCCAGCGAAGGCCACATACCGCTGGCGGCCACGCCGCAGCCGTCTTCCGCCGCGCCCATCGAAGGCTTTACCGACGAATGCGAGGTGAGCTTCGAGTTTTCCAACACGGTTACGCGCTTTCACGAAGACCCGCGCGTCACCCTGCCGTATTCCGACGAACAATGGTCGGCGATTGAGGCGCTGGGGCATCGGGTCGACGAAGAACTTGTGCACCAGGATGTGCGGCTCACGCACGGTGGCGAGCCCACCTTCGTCTCCATCGACGACATGGATGCACCGGAATGGAACACGGCGGCACACGGTAGCCACAAAAGAGAGCGCGCCGAGGTGCTGGTACGGCGGCTGAAGAACCGGCTGGCCCCGGGCGCGCTGCTGCACACCGGGCAGGGCAAGTGGTATCCCGGCGAGCCCCTGCCGCGCTGGGCGCTGGGCGTGTATTGGCGCAAAGACGGCGTGCCGATCTGGCACAAGCCCGCACTGCTGGCCGAAGCCGATTGGGACTACGGCCACACCCATCTCGACGCGCAGCGTTTTGCCGAGACGCTGGCCTTGCATCTGGGCCTGCTGCCGCGCCACGCGCAGCCCGCCTACGAAGACGCGCTGGCCGCGCTGCTGCAGGAAGCGGAACTGCCGCCCAATCTTGCCCCCGGCTACGCCGATCTCGACGACGCCAGCCTGCGCGGCGATCTCGCCAGCAAGCTCTCGCGCGGGCTCAATACGCCCACGGGCTATGTGCTGCCGCTGGCCTGGAGCATCACCACCCACGACTGGATGAGCGCGCCCTGGGACACCCGGCGCGACCGTCTCTATCTCTTGCCCGGCGATTCGCCCATGGGCCTGCGCCTGCCGCTGAAAAGCCTGCCGTGGGTGGCGGAAGACGAACGCGAACCCTGGGTCGAGGTCGATCCCTTTGCCGTGCAGCCGCCGCTGGCCGATTTTCATGGCGAAATCGCCGCGCGCTTTTCGGCCATCACGCCGCCGGCGCAAAGATCAAGCACGGTGCCGCCGCGTACCCAGCCGCAGCACGCGCCCCACGCGGTGGCGGTCGAAGTGCCGCGCACCGCGCTGTCGGTCGAAGCGCGCGGCGGCTGCCTGCACGTGTTCATGCCGCCGCTGGCCACGCTGGAACACTATCTGGCGCTCTTGGCCGCCGTCGAGGCCACGGCGGCCAAACTGGCGCTGCCGGTGGCCGTCGAGGGCTACACCCCGCCCGGCGATTCGCGCATCGAAAAACTGCTGGTCACCCCCGACCCCGGCGTGATCGAGGTCAACATCCACCCCGCGCATTCGTGGTCGCAGCTCGTCGATACCACCACGCTCGTTTATGAAGAGGCGCGATTGAGCCGGCTCGCCGCCGAAAAATTCATGCTCGACGGCCGCCACGCCGGCACCGGCGGCGGCAACCACGTCACCCTCGGCGGAGCCACGCCGGCCGACAGCCCCTTCCTGCGTCGGCCCGATTTGCTGGCCAGCCTCGTCACCTACTGGCAGCACCATCCTGCGCTGTCCTACCTGTTCTCGGGCTTGTTCATCGGCCCCACCAGCCAGGCCCCGCGCGTGGACGAAGGCCGCATCGAACGCCTGTACGAACTGGAAATCGCCTTTCAGCAGATGCCGGCCGGCAACGTGCCGCAGCCCTGGCTGGTCGATCGTTTATTAAGAAACCTGCTCACCGACCTTACCGGCAACACGCACCGTTCCGAGTTCTGCATCGACAAGCTCTACTCGCCCGATTCGTCGTCCGGGCGGCTGGGCCTGCTCGAATTCCGTGCCTACGAAATGCCACCGCACGCGCGCATGAGCCTCGCCCAAATGTTGCTGCTGCGCGCGCTGGTCGCCCGCTTCTGGCGCACTCCCTACAAAAAACCGCTGGTGCGCTGGGGCACGCAATTGCAGGATCAATGGATGCTGCCGCATTTCCTGTGGGCCGATTTGAAGGACGTGATCGCCGACCTCAACGACGCCGGCTTCCCCTTCCAGCTCGACTGGTATCTGCCCTTCCTGGAATTCCGCTTTCCCCGGTACGGCACGCTGCAACTGGAAAACATCCAGCTCGAACTGCGCACCGCCATCGAACCCTGGCACGTGCTGGGCGAAGAATCGACCAGCCTGGGCACTGCGCGCTACGTCGATTCCTCGGTCGAGCGCTTGCAGGTAAAGATGAACGGGCTCACCGACAGCCGCTACGTGCTCGCCTGCAACGGTCGCCGCGTGCCGCTTTCTCCCACCGGCGTGCACGGCGAAGCTGTGGCCGGCGTGCGCTACCGCGCGTGGCAGCCGCCTTCCGCGCTGCACCCCACCATCGGCATTCATTCGCCGCTGGTGTTTGATCTCATCGACACCTGGAACGGCCGCGCCATCGGCGGCTGTACCTACCGCGTCGTCCACCCCGGCGGACTCAGCTACAACCGCTTTCCCGTCAACGCCATGGAAGCCGAATCGCGCCGCCACATCCGTTTTCAGGAAGGCGGCCACACCGCCGGCAGCTTCACCCCGCCGCCGTGGATCGCCCCGCTTGCCCGCTTTTTTCCCGGCGGCACCCCGCCCGGCCCCATGTCCCCGCCAGGAGAAGACATTCCCGGCGAGTTCCCGCATACCCTCGATCTGCGCCGCAGCTAGCTGCCGCACAGTTGACGGCTCTGAGTCCCTCACCCCTGACCCTCATGACCCACATCCACTTCATCGGCGGCGAAAAAGGCGGCGTTGGCAAATCGCTGGTCGCGCGCCTGCTTGCACAATATTTCATCGACCACGACCGGCCCTTCCTCGGCTTTGACACCGACCGCTCGCATGGCGCATTGATGCGTTTTTATTCGGGTTACGCCTCGCCCGTGCTGGTCGACCGCTACGAAAGCCTGGACGCCATCGTCGAAGCCGCCGCTGCCGAGCCCGGCCGCAGCATCCTCGTCGACATGGCCGCGCAAACCCAGGACGCGCTCACCCACTGGATGGATGAATCCGGTCTGCTGGAACTGTCGAGCGAAATGGACATCGCCCTCACCTACTGGCACGTGATGGATTCGGGCCGTGATTCGGTCGACCTGCTGAAAAAGCTGCTCGATCGTTTTGGTTCACGCCTGAACTACGTGCTGGTGCAAAACCACATTCGCGGCGACAACTTCGACACCCTGGACGCCTCCGGCGAAAAGCAGCGCGCGCTCGACCTCCACGCCCGCATCATCCAGATCAAACGCCTGCACGAAGCCTCGATGATCAAGATCGACAGCCACAGCAGCAGCTTCTGGGCCGCCACCCAGCGCAGCGACGAACACGCCCTTGGCATCCTCGAACGGCAGCGCGTGAAGTTGTGGCTGAAAAGCGCCTACGCCGAGATCGACACCTTGCCGGTGTAAGGACACAGATACCGGCAACGGCCATCGCTGTGTAGGGTAGTGTGATGGGTTTAATGTCGGGTCTTCGGCCTGAGCGGACTCTGGTGGATGCTATCGTTCGAGTCCGCTACCGCTCCAAAGCAGTCAGCTAGAAAACCGAAGCTGACCCCTTATCGTTCACGCCGTGCACACTGAAGACGTTCTTGGCCAGCTCAATTCCAAGGGTAATAGCATTCATGACGGACTCTCCTCCTCTTTCGATTAATCGGAACGACTCCATTCAATCTGGCACATGCGATGCCGTCGGGGGCGGGGGAGTCCATTTCATTCGTTAGGCCAAACGGAGATTCCGGCGTGGCGACTTCCAAGAAGGAAATCGAGAGGTGGCAATTAGAAAAGTTCATTTCTCTCATGCCATCAGCTCGCCTAGCCGATGTAATCCCGTCAGAGGAGCCAGACTTCCTGGCCCGAGTTGGCAACAGTGTTATCGGAATTGAGTTGACAGAGCTGCATCGTCAAAGCGCTCCTGGTGCTATCCCTCAGCAAGCAACAGAGGCAATGAAGCGGCGCGTCGTAGCACGGGCTCAAGAGATATACGCATCAAAGGCTATGCCGCCGATCCGCTGTGCCGTATTGATGAATGATGAACACTTGTCAAAGACAGACGTTGAGCCATTAGCCAACGCAATTGTTGAAATTGCAGTCAGGAACTTGCCGGAACGGAACTCCTCGTCCAGAGAGGAGTACATGTGGACAAACAGGGATTACTTTCCGGAACGGATACACTCTGTGCATGTGCATCGGCATGATGTGGTGCCTTACAACCACTTCCTGTGTCCCGGAGCAACATGGGTTGGTCGGCTAACGGCCGAAGATATTGTCCGTGCAATTGCGCCAAAGGAGCCGAAGTACAAGAAGTATCGGGAGCAATGTGATGAGGCATGGCTGATAATAAACTCTGACTTCGAGAAGATGAGTACGTGGTTCGAATTCGAGACCGCTGCAGTATCTGGGCAATTCAGTTCGAAGTTTCAGCGCATATTTCTGGTGAGGCACTTCGCCCATGAGCTCCACGAACTGTCGGTTTAATGAGCGGTTTGGCCCAACCATTCGCTGCAGGCGCGACGGCCCTGACGGGCCGCGGCCTGAGCTCAAACGTTGAACGGCGCTCTGACCGGTAAGCGCTGAACACCGGTCGTATGGAGCGGTCAGCCTGGCAGGCCGCTCCGGCCGAACACTGGACAAAAACGACAAGGGCCGCAATCGCGGCCCTTGTCGTTGGTGCTGTCGAACGCTTACTTCTTCGCCGTTCGCCGCAGCCGGTTGAGCAGCCTTCTCGCCAACTCGCCGAAGAGTTCGGTTTGCGTGGGGTGCGGGAAGATGGCCTTGGCAACCTGGGTCAGCGTCATGTCGCCGGCGACCATCATCACGGCGGTACCGATGAGGGTATCGGTGTGGTCGGCGAGGAAGTGCACGCCGACGATGCGGCCGGTGGCCTTGTCGGCGACGAGCTTGATCATGCCGTCGGTCTCACCCGTAATCATGGCCTTGGCGTCGATGGACATCGGCATCTTGGCTTCGACGGCGTCGATGCCACGGGCCTTGGCTTGCGCCACGCTCAAGCCGACGAAGCCGGCCTGCGGACGCGAGAAGGTCACGCCGCAATCGCGGTCCTGGTCGTAGTCGCCGCCGTGGCCCAACAGATTGGACGCAGCGACGCGGCCCTGGGTGGCGGCGGTGTGGGCGAGCATGTAGCCGCCGACCACGTCGCCGACGGCGAAGATGTGCGGCACGCTGGTTTGTCCGCTCGCGGACACTTTGATGGCAGCACCGTCGAGCGCGACACCTGCTTTGTCGACGCCGAGCTTGCTGGTGTCCGGGCGCTTGCCGGTAGCCATGAGCACGATGTCGCAGGCAAAGGTTTTCGCTTCGCCCTCGCTGGTTTTGTAGCCCACTTCCATTGCGCCTGGGGTGCCGGACACGCTGTCGATGGACGCGCCGGTGACGACGGTGAATTCCTTCTCCAGCAGGCCGACGAGGGTCTTGCCGATTTCGTCCTCGATTTCGGCGAGGATGCGCGGGTTGCGCTCGAGCATGAGGATTTCGGTGCCAAAGTCGCGGAAGATCTGCGCCATTTCGACGCCGATGACGCCGCCGCCGACGATGGCCATTTTCTTCGGCGGGGCGGCCAGGTTCCAGATGGTGTCGGAGGTGACGACGCCGCCGGTGGCGAGGTTTTCACGCGCGCCGGGGATCGGCGGCACGAAGGCGGGCGCGCCGGTGGCAATCACCGCTGCGCCAAAGGTGAGCTGGCTGATGGTGCCGTCGGGCGCGGTGACTTTCAGCGTGTGGGCGTCGACAAATTCGCCAAAGCCTTCGATCACGTTGATCTTCATGCCCTTGTCGGCTTTCAGCGCCATCTCGCCGCGCGATTGCTGTACCCAGCGGCGGTGTTCTTCAACCTGTTTCCAGTTGAGGATCGGCTGCGCGGTGCCGTCCACGCCCATCGCAGCGTCGTGCGCGCGGTTGCGGATGTTGTCCGCCGCCGCCCGCCACGCCTTGGACGGGATGCAGCCGCGCCACAGGCATTCACCGCCGGGGAAGGGCTCGTTGTGCACCATGGCAACACGGACGCCGTGGTCGGCCAGGTCGCGCGCGCAATCCTCGCCGCCGGGGCCGCCGCCGATGACGACGACGGGGTAGTCCCAATTTCCTTCAACCAGGGGCGAAGGCCGGTGCGCGGGTTCGGCGTGCTTCGCTACGGGCGCGGTGGCTGCCACGGCACCGGCGGCAGCCACACCGCCGGCAATCCATGCGTCAGGTGCTTCGATGGTGGCCTTCAGCGCGCCCAGATACAGCGCGACCTCGGCCCCGTTCAGCACGCGGTGGTCGCAGGTGAGCGTGAACGGCGTGCCTTGCGGGCCGTTGGCGGCAATCGCCAGAATTGCGGCGATGCCGGGGGTGGGAATCGCGGTGAAATGCGACACGCCCATCATGCCCATGTTGGAAATGGTGAACGTGGGGTTGGCGTATTCGGCGGGCGCGAGTTTGCGGATGCGTGCGCGCTCGACGAGGCCCGCCCAGTCGCCTTGCAGTGTGGCCAGGCTCTTGGTTTCGATGCCGTGCAGGATGGGCACAACCAGCCCGCCATCAGCCGAGGTGACGGCGATGCCGAAGTCGTGGTTTTTGCGCTCGATCAGTTTGTCGACCGGCTGGTAGGCCCAGTTCATGCGCGGGAAATTATCCATCGCGACCGAGCACGCCTTGGCGATGGCCACCGTCACCGAGACCTTGCTGGCCTTGGCCGCTGCCGTCAGCGCGGCGGTGGAAATGTTCATCGTCACGGTAAAGGTCGGCAGCGTGAGCGAGGCGGTCATGGCGTGGCTGACGGCTTTTTCCATCGACGTCATCGCGCGGCCCTGACCGGGCACGTCGACCTGCGGCAGCGAATGCGCGACTTCGGCCATCGACGGACGCGCCCGCGCCACGTCGGCGGCGACGATCACGCCGGCCGGGCCGGAGCCCGCGAGGCCTGCAATGTTCACGCCCAGTTGCGCCGCCACCTTGCGCGCGTACGGCGACGCCGGGCGACCCGGCACGCGCGCCACCGGCGGCTGGTTGCCGCTGGCGGCGATCTGCGCCGGGGTGGATTTGGGGGTGGGGATGTGGGCAGGCTTGTCGGCGGCGTGCGGCGCGACCTTGTGCGTGTCGCGGACCTTGTGGTCGGCAGAGATCGTCACGCCGGTGTCGTTGGCCTTCGCTGCGTCGTCGACGATGAAGGCCATGGGATGGCCCACCTCGACCACACTGCCGACGTCGGCGATCGGCCCGGAGAGGAAGCCTTCCTGGAAGACTTCCACGTCCATGATCGCCTTGTCGGTTTCCACCGTGGCGACGATGTCGCCGCGTTTGATGGCGTCGCCCGGCTGTTTTTCCCAGGTGACGACGACGCCTTCGGTCATGGTGTCGGAGAGCTGCGGCATCACGATGGGCGTGCCGGCGTGGTGCGGGATCATTTCGGTCTGCGCTTGTTCTTCGACCACTTCCCCGGCGGCAATCGCAATGTCGCCCTGCGTGTCGGTGATGTAGCCCAGCGCCGCGCCCACCGCAATGGTCGCGCCCACGTCGGCGAGCGGCCCGGCCAGATAGCCGGCCTTGAACACCTCGACGTCCATGATGGCCTTGTCGGTTTCAACCGTGGCGACGATGTCACCGCGTTCGACGCGATCACCCGCTTGTTTTTCCCACGTCACAACGACCCCTTCGGTCATCGTGTCCGAGAGCTGGGGCATCGTGATTGCATAGTGTTGGGACATTTTGATTCCTAAAATCTTTGAACCGCCAAGACGCCAGGAACGCAAAGTTTGATTGCTTCGCGTCCCCGGCGTCTTGGCGGTAAAAGGGTCTTACGCTTTTCCGAACAGCTTCAACACCGCTTTCACCACATCCTCGTGATCCGGGATGGCCGCTTTTTCCAGCGTGTGGTTATACGGTTGCGGCACCAGCGCCGAGTGCACGCGCACGGGCGCGGCGTCGAGCTCGAAGAAGCACTCTTCGTTGATGATGGCGATGACTTCGGAGCCGACGCCGACCGGCGCTTCGTCTTCTTCGGCGATGACGGCGCGGTGGGTTTTGGACACCGACTTCTTGATCCCAACACGATCCAGCGGCGCGAGCGAATACAGATCGACGACTTCGGCCGAGATGCCGTATTGCTTGTCGAGGATTTCGGCGGCTTTCAGGCACCAGTGCACCGAGATGTTGTAGCCAAACAGGGTGACGTCGGTACCGGCGCGGGCGATGTCCGAGCCTTCGAGCGGGTGGAAGTATTCGGCATCCGGCACTTCGCCCTTCATGTTGTACATGAGTTCGTGTTCGTTGATGAACACCGGGTCGTCGCTGCGGATGGCGGATTTGAGCAGGCCATACGCCTGCTTGGGGTTGGACGGCGTGACGACGCGCAGGCCGGCGATGCCCATGAACACTTTTTCCATGCGCGCCGAGTGCTGCGCGCCGAGTTGGTGGGCGGCACCACCAGCGGAGCGGAATACGCACGGTGCCGTCAACTGGCCGCCCGACATGTAGCGCACCTTGGCGGCGGAGTTGAACATCTGGTCCATCGCCAGCCAGGCAAAGTTGACCGACATGATTTCGATGATGGGGCGCACGCCAAGGAAGGACGCGCCGATGCCAAGGCCGGTGAAGCCGCCTTCGGAAATGGGCGTGTCCATCACGCGCAGCGGGCCGTATTTTTCGTACAGGCCCTTGGTGGCCTTGTAGGTGCCACCGGCGACGCCGATGTCTTCGCCCATGCAGATCACGAGCGGATCGCGCGCCATTTCTTCGTCGTGGGCGCGCTGAATCGCTTCCCAGTACATGATGTTTGCCATGTTATTAATCCTGAATACTTAAGCGGCTTTGCCGGTGAGCCATTGGGTTTGTGTGTCGCGCTCGGCGAACACGTATTTTTCGAGGTCTTCGACGCGTGGTTCGGGCGACTCTTCGGAGAACTTGATGACTTCGTTTTCGATGTAGGCGTCGGTTTCCTTTTCCATGGCTTCAAACGCTTCCATGGTCAGTTCGCCGGCTGCAATCAGGCGGTCGCGCAGGAGGAAGATGGGGTCGCGCTGTTTCCATTCTTCTTCTTCTTCGCGGCTACGGTAGCCGCGCGAATCAGACATCGAGTGGCCGCGATAGCGGTAGGTCATCAGCTCCAGGAAGAACGGGCCGTTGCCGGCGCGCACATGATCGACCGCCTTGCGGGCGTGTTCGTAGACCACTTCGATGTCCTGGCCGTCGCATTCGTCAGCCGGGATGTTGTAGGCCGCGACGCGCTTGTGCTGGTGGATCACGGCGGTGGAACGCTCGATCGAGGTGCCGATGCCGTAGAGGTTGTTTTCGCAGACGAACAGCACCGGCAGTTTCCACAGCGCGGCCATGTTCAGCGTTTCGTGGAACACGCCCTGGTTGTTGGCGGCGTCGCCCAGGAAGCAGATGGCGATTTCGTCGCCGCCCTTCAACTGGATCGCCTTGGCGATGCCGGCGGCGAGCGGGAACGGCCCGCCGACCAGCGCGTAGCCGCCCATGAAGCGCTTGCCGGCGTCGAAGATGTGCATGGAGCCGCCCCGGCCTTTAGACGAACCCGTTTCCTTGCCGTAGAGCTCGGCCATCACTTCCTTCGGATCCGCGCCGCACTTGATCGCGTGCACGTGGTCGCGGTAGCCGGTGATGACGTAGTCGTGGCCGGGGCGTGCGGCTTCCATGACACCGTTGCAGCACGCTTCCTGACCCGGATACAGGTGCAGGAAGCCGCCGATCTTGCGCTCGATATAGGCCTGATAGCAGCGCTCTTCGAAGCGGCGGTGCAGCACCATTTCGCGCAGCACGCGTTTCTTGTCTTCAAGTTTCATTCGGTTACCCTTGGTGGAGACGGCGGAAAATCAGCGCCTGAAAACGTACAGAAAATCAGCACTGAATTAATCAGCAAACGCTGAATTATCCGGGAAACCCCCGTAACCATCAAGAAAAACGCCCTTCCGAAGGATTCGCCATGCTCCCCGAACTTGCTGAAAGCAAACAGGAAATCTCCGCCGCATCGCTGGCCGCCGCAGGCCATGCGCTCCTGCTCATGCCGGCAGGCAAGACCCTGCCCGACCTGCCCGGCCAGCCGGAACTCAAGGCGACGCTCAAGCGGCGCGACATGAAACCCGAAGCGCTGGCCAAAACCCCCGTCGCCGTGCAACTGCCGGGGGGCACGCTGGCGGTATACGCCATGTTGCCGGCCGAGGCCGACGCGTTCACGCTGCACGAACTCATTCGCAAGGCCCTGGGCCTGCTGCTGGCCGAGAACCCCAAGACGCTCGCACTGGCGGTGTCTGGCGACGCCGCGTTCAAGGCGCGGGCGGCGGACGCCGCGCGCTACGTGGCGCTGGTGAATGCCGGGCCGTTGCCGGCGCAAAAAGCCAGTTCTCAGGCCCCCGTCAAACGCATTGTCGTGCACGGCCATGCCGACCGAGCCGGCCTGGCACGGGTGCGCGCGGTCGCCGAAGGCAACGTGCTGTGCCGCCGCCTGACCGCCCTGCCGCCCAACGAACTGACGCCGGGCACGTACCGCAAGCGCATCAAGGCGCTGGCGCGTGAGTACGGCTGGACGGTGGAAGAGCTGCCCTACGCCAAACTCAAGAAAATCGGCGCGGGCGCGTTTTGTGCCGTGGCCCAGGGCTCGCCGGCGCAGGACGCCGCCATCGTCAAACTGTCGTATCGCGGCAGCGCCAGCAAGAAGGCGCGCCCGCTGGCACTGGTCGGCAAGGGCATCTGCTTCGACACCGGCGGGCACAACCTCAAGCCGGCGCGCTACATGCAGCGCATGAACGAGGACATGAACGGCTCGGCGGTGGTGCTGGGCATCCTGGCTGCCATCAGCCGCATGAAGCGGCCGGTGAATATCGACGCCTGGCTTGCCATTGCCGAAAACCATATCGGGCCGGAGGCGTATCGCCCGAGCGAAGTCGTCAAAGCCCTCAACGGCACCACCATCGAAATCGTCCACACCGACGCCGAAGGCCGCATGGCACTGGCCGACGCGCTGACGCTGGCCGCGCGCGACAAACCGACGCAGATCGTCGATTTCGCCACGCTCACCGGGGCGATGCACGTGGCGGTGGGGGTACGCATGTCGGGCATCTTCGCCACCGATTCGAAGCTCGCGCACCAGGCTTCACGCGCGGGCACGCAGTCTGGCGAACGCGTCGTCGCCTTCCCCGCGCCGGCCGACTACGACAGCGCGCTCGACTCCGACGTTGCCGACATCAAGCAGTGCACGCTCGACGGTGAAGCCGACCACATCCTCGCCACCCGCTTCCTGTCGCGCTTTGTGGGCGACACGCCCTGGATCCACGTCGATCTGGCCGCGCACGTCTGCAAGGGCGGGCTGGGTGCGGTGGCGAGCGACACCAACGGGTTCGGCGTGGCGTGGGGGGTGGCACTGCTCGACCCGATCGTGTCTTGAGCGAACTCGTTCCGCTGTATGCCGACGACGCGCTGCTGGTTTTCGACAAGCCCGCCGGCCTGCTCGCGGTGCCGGGGCGCGGGCCGGACAAGGCCGATTGCCTCGCCGCGCGGGTGCAGGCCGGCTTCCCCGATGCGCTGATCGTGCACCGGCTCGACATGGATACCTCGGGCCTGATGCTGATGGCGCGCGGCCCTGACGTGCAGCGCGCGCTCTCGCGGGCCTTTGCGGCGCGCGCGGTACACAAGCGCTATGTGGCGTGGGTGGCGGGCCGCCTTGTTCCGCCGCAATCGGATTGGGGCACGATTGATCTGCCCTTGATCTGCGACTGGCCGAATCGCCCGCTGCAAAAAGTCGATCACCAACAGGGCAAGCCCAGCGTCACGCGCTGGCGGGTGTTGGATTACGACGCCATGCGCGATGCGACGCGGGTGGAACTGGAGCCGGTGACCGGGCGCTCGCACCAGTTGCGCGTGCACATGCGCGAACTGGGGCACCCGATGCTGGGTGATCCGCTGTATGCGCCCGAGGCGGTTCGCGCGCAGGCAACGCGGCTGCTGCTGCACGCGGTCGCGCTGGAAATTCCGCATCCCGTCACGGGTGCGCCCTGCGTCTTCGAATCGCCGCCACCGTTCTGAATCAGCGGGGGCGTCAGCGGTTAGGCTTGGCGATGAGGTGCAGAAACTCCTTGCGTGTGCGGTCGTGGTCGCGGAACGCGCCGAGCATCATCGAGGTCACCGTCCACGAATTCTGCTTTTGCACGCCGCGCATCATCATGCAGAAATGCTGGGCCTCGACGACGACACCAACGCCGGCGGCGCCGGTGGCGGTCTGGATGGCGTCAGCGATCTGCTTGGTGAGCTGTTCCTGGATTTGCAGCCGGCGCGCGAACATGTCGGTAATGCGGGCAATCTTGGACAGGCCGATGACCTTGCCGCGCGGCAGGTAGGCCACGTGCGCGCGGCCCACGAAGGGCAGCATATGGTGTTCGCACATCGAATAGAACTCGATGTCCTTCACGATCACCATTTCGTCGTTATCGGAATCGAACACCGCTTCGTTGAGGATGTCGTCGAGCGACTGTTCATACCCCTGGGTGAGGAACTTGAACGCGGCGGCGGCGCGATCCGGCGTCTTTTTCAGGCCATCGCGCTCTGCGTCTTCACCGGCGCTTTCGATGAGCTGTTTATAGAGTTGTGCAGTCTGCATGACGGTTCTCGGTCGGATGGTGGGGCGACTGTGCCGAAGCCCTGCGTGGGCGTCAACCCGACTGGCTGTGGGGGTGTCCACCCGGGTGGCAGCAAACCGCCGGACAAAAACGAACACGCCCGCGCAGGGCGGGCGTGTGATCGTCAGCGAGCCAGCTCAGGCGTGGGCCAGATGCTGCTCGATTTCGGTGAAGGTGTGCGCGATTTCGGTGGTTTCGATCTGCACGCCCAGTTGCTTGCAGAGCTGGGTAAGCGATAGCAGGCCCCGCACCATCTGCCGATTGCCCACCTGCTCGATCACGATGGCGTGCTGGCGGCCACGCGCTTTCAGGGTTTCGAGCACATGCCCGACACGGGCGTGGGCCAGATCGTCAAAGTCAACCGCTTCCAGACGATCAACCGGGGTCATGATGTCGCCGACCAGGATTTCGTCGCGACGTATCCTCCGGCTCTGCACAAGCTGCAAGGGCTTTTCACCATAGATGTCGGTGCTGGTGACCAGACCCGCCATGCGATCATCGCTGTCCATCACGAACAGCAGTTTCACCTTGCGGCGGTGCATCCGTTCTTCGGCCTGGGTGATGCTATCGCCGGGCGTGGCGATGAAGGCGGTCATGCGACGGAAATCGGTCATCACGTCGAGGGCGGGGTTGTCCAGCGTGACACGCTCGGGAAGCACGCAGGCAGGGCGCAGGAGGCCGGCAGATTTGTCGAGGTTGCGCGAAGGCAGGCGGGTGTAGTTCATGGCGGGTCTCCTTGAAGCGTTTAGATGTTCGCCCGAAACCAGAATCGGGAAAGCCCATCGTGTGCCTCCGTCGCGCCCCTGTCCACTCAAGAATTTTAAGGGCGACATAAAACAAATTTACCCGCCCGCGCGGTCTCCGTCAGACCGCATTCAGGCAACGGGCGTGCAACGCCAGGTGCTCGCCGATGAAGCTGGCAATGAAGTGGTAACTGTGGTCGTAGCCGTCCTGCATCCTGAGATCGAGCGTCTGACCGGTCGCAGCACACGCTGCCTGCAAATCCTGCGGGAACAATTGCCCGGCGAGAAATTCGTCGGCGGTGCCGTGGTCGATACGTGCGGGTGGCAAGCTCGCGCCGGCTTTCACCAGTTCGGTTGCGTCGTATGCCGCCCACGCGGTCTTGTCATCGCCAAGGTAGGCCGTGAAACAGCCTTCACCCCAGGGGGCCACGCTCGGGTGGCAGATCGGCGCGAAGGCAGAAACAGACTGGTATTTGCCGGGGTTTTTCAGCGCGCAGATCAGCGCGCCGTGGCCGCCCATCGAGTGTCCGCTGATCGAACACCGCCCCGGAACCACCGGAAAATTCGCTTCGATCAAGGCCGGCAATTCCTGCGTCACGTAGTCGTACATGCGGTAGTGCTTCGCCCACGGCTCTAGCGTCGCGTTCACATAAAACCCCGCGCCCTTGCCAAGGTCGTAGCGCTCGGGAACATCCGGCACGTCGTCGCCGCGCGGGCTGGTGTCGGGCATCACCAGAATCAGCCCGAGCTCCGCCGCGTAGCGCTGCGCGCCGGCTTTGACGCGCACGTTGTCGTCGGTGCAGGTGAGCCCGGAGAGCCAGTAGACGACCGGGCAGGCTTGCGTCGCCGCCTGCGGTGGCAGGTAAACCGAAAACGTCATGGTGCAGGCGCACGCGGCGGATTCGTGCTGCCAGCGTTCGAGCCAGCCGCCGCTCTCTTTGATGCGTTCAATCTGTTTCATGGCGTTCAGAAAATAATCACCGAACGGATGCTCTTGCCTTCGTGCATCAGGTCGAAGGCGGTGTTGATGTCTTCCAGCGGCATCGTGTGCGTGACCAGCGGATCGAGCACGATCCTGCCGTTCATGTAGTCGTTCACATACCCCGGCAGTTGCGAGCGGCCTTTCACGCCGCCGAACGCCGTGCCGCGCCACTGACGGCCGACCACCAGATTGAACGGCCGGGTCTTGATTTCCTGTCCGCTACCCGCGACGCCGATGACGGTGGACACACCCCAGCCCATGTGCGTGCATTCGAGCGCGTCGCGCATCACATTGGTATTGCCGATGCACTCGAAGGAATAATCCACGCCGCCGTTGAAATGGTCGCGGATGTATTCGGCCACGTTGCCGGACACGTCGCGCGGGTTCAGGAAATCGGTCGCACCGAGCATCTTGGCCATTTCGAACTTGGCCGGGTTGATGTCCACCGCGAGGATGCGTTTGGCGCGCGCCATCACCGCGCCCTGGATGCACGACAGGCCAATTCCGCCGAGGCCGAACACCGCCACGGTCGAGCCGGGTTCGACCTTCGCGGTATTGAGCACTGCGCCGATCCCGGTGGTGACGCCGCAGCCGAGCAGACACACCTTGTCGAGCGGCGCTTCGGGGTTGATTTTGGCGAGCGCGATTTCCGGGACGACGGTGTATTCGGCAAAGGTCGAGCAACCCATGTAGTGGTAGATCGGCGCGCCGTTTTTCGAGAAGCGCCGGGTCTTGTCGGGCATGTAGCCCGTCCACACCGTGCCGGCGATCGACTGGCAGAGATTGGTTTTCGGCGAATGGCAATACTCGCAATGGCCGCACTCGGGGATGTAGAGCGGGATCACGTGGTCGCCGGGCTTGAGCGTTTTCACCCCCGGCCCGCATTCGACGACGACGCAGCCGCCTTCGTGCCCGAGCACGCAGGGGAACGCGCCTTCCGGGTCGTCTCCCGAGAGCGTGAACGCGTCGGTGTGGCACACGCCGGAGGCGACGACTTGCAGCAGGACTTCACCTTCGCGCGGGCCCTCCACGTCGATTTCTTCAATCGACAACGGTTTCTTCGGTTCCCAGGCGACGGCGGCACGGGCTTTCATGGGCAAATCCTTTTTGTGGGGTGAGCGGGAGAAACAAACGCGATCATGCCCGAAGTTGTGACGCAACGGTGGTGGGGGATCAGGCGGTTTGCGCCAGCAGCTTGCCGAAAGCGGCTTCAAATGCATCCACACCGTCCTTTTGCAGGCTGAGTCCGACGTGCTCCATGTCGATACCGAGCCGCGCCAGGTCGTCGAACTGGGCCTGCGCCTCGTCGATGCCCTCGGTAATACGCGCAGCCGGCTGGCCGTGTTCGACGAGGGCCACCAGGGTCTTGTCGGGCAGGGTGTTGATGGTTTCGGGGCCGATCAGCGGCTCCACGTAGAGCAGGTCGGAATAGGCCGGATTCTTCACCCCGGTGCTCGCCCACAAGAGGGTCTGTGGCGTGGCCCCCTGTTGCCCGAGGGCGGCAAAGGCATCGCCCCGGAAGGTGGCGAGGTAGCGCTGGTAAGCCAGCCGCGCCATCGCCAGCGCGGCCTTGCCGCGCAGCGACAGGGCTTCCTGCGTGCCGATGGCCTCCAGCTGTTTGTCGACCAGCGTATCCACGCGCGAGAGAAACAGGCTCGCGACAGCACGGCTCTTGCGAATGTCGCCGCCCGCGGCGGCACGCGCAGACAGCCCGCGCACGTAGGCATCAAAAATGGCCTGCGTCTGCGCCAGCGAGAACAGCAGGGTGACATTGACATTGATGCCCTGCGCGGTGAGCGCCTCGAACGCGGCCACGCCTTCCGGCGTGCCCGGCACTTTCACCAGCAGGTTGCGCCGGTTCACCGCCGCCGACAGACGCTGCGCTTCTTCAACGGTTTTGCCCGCGTCGTAGGCCCATTTGGGGGCCACCTCCAGGCTCACGAACCCATCCCGTCCGCCGCTGTGTTCATACACCGTATCGAGCAGGTCGCACGCGGCCTGGATGTCGGGAATCGCCAGGGCTTCGTAGCGGCGTTCGGCATCGGGTTCGCTGCCGCGCAGTCGCGCGAGATCGTCGGCGTAGTAAGGACTGGTTGCCAGCGCGTTCTGGAAGATGGACGGGTTCGAGGTCACGCCGGTGATCGCATGGTCGGCAATATGGGTTTCCAGAATGCCGTCGTGGATCAGGCTGCGGGAAAGGTTGTCGAGCCAGAGGCTTTGGCCGAGTGCGGCGGTCTGTTGTGCAGGATTCATGGTGTGCCCTCGTGAACAGGTAAGTGCAGGATAGAACAGCTTCATGACAACGAGTTCACCCGGATTCGGGGTGCCGGGGCGAAAGCCGCGCCTGTGCTAGACTTCCGGCCATTCTCTGGTTCCGTTTGCGGGTTCGTTCATGTCTGGCAGCACTCTCGGAAAACTCTTCTGCGTTACCGTGTTCGGCGAATCGCACGGCCCCGCCATCGGCTGCGTGGTCGACGGCTGCCCGCCCGGGATGGCGCTCGATGCCGCCGACGTGCAGCATGATCTCGACCGCCGCAAACCCGGCACCTCGCGCCACGTGACCCAGCGCCAGGAATCGGATACGGCGGAAATCCTCTCCGGCCTCTACGAAGGCAAGACCACCGGCACGCCGATCGCGCTCCTGATCCGCAACGAGGATCAACGCAGCAAGGACTACGGCAACATCGCCGACACGTTCCGCCCCGGCCACGCCGACTACACCTACACGCAGAAATACGGCTTTCGCGACCCGCGCGGTGGTGGGCGCTCGTCGGCGCGATTGACGGCTCCCATCGTCGGCGCTGGTGCCATCGCTAAGAAGTGGCTGGCACAAACCTACGGCGTGCGCATACGCGGGTTCATGAGCGCGCTGGGCGAGGTGGAGATTCCCTTCCTGTCATGGGACGAGGTACGCAACAACGCCTTCTTTTCGCCCAACGCCGCCATCGTGCCGGAACTGGAAGCCTACATGGACGCGCTGCGCAAATCCGGCGACTCGGTCGGCGCGCGCTGCACCGTGGTCGCCGAGCGGGTGCCGGTGGGCCTGGGCGAACCGCTCTACGACAAGCTCGACGCCGACCTCGCACACGCGCTGATGGGGCTCAACGCCGTCAAGGGCGTGGAGATCGGCGACGGCATGGCAGCGGCGAAGCAGAAGGGCACCGAGCACCGCGACGAGATCACCCCGGACGGATTTTTGAGCAACCACGCCGGCGGCGTGCTGGGCGGCATTGCCAGCGGCCAGGATCTGGTCTGCCACGTGGCGATCAAGCCCACCTCCAGCATCCGCCTGCCCGGCCGCTCCATCGACAGCGCCGGCCAGCCCATCGAAGTCGTCACCCATGGCCGCCACGACCCCTGCGTCGGCATACGCGCCACGCCCATCCTCGAAGCGCTGATGGCGATTGTGGTGATGGACCACGCCCTGCGACATCGCGCCCAGTGCGGCGACGTGGTGCGCGGCACGCCCGTGGTTCCCGGCCAGGTCTGATCGGCATGTTCCGGCAGCTACTCGGGGCGCTGCTGGTGTGTGCAAGTCTGGGCGCAGTGGCGGCCCCCGCCGGCATGGCGGTTGTCGATGCCGAAATCGCCGCCCATCCCGGGCAGACCGGAGCCTATATTCTCGACACCGGCGAGTCGGCTCTGCGTGCCCGCGCCTGGCTGGCCGACCACGCCCGCCACAGTATCGAGGTGCAGTATTTCATCTGGAGCGCGGACAACGTCGGCATCCTCGCCACCGAAGCGCTGCTGCGCGCAGCCGGACGCGGCGTGAAGGTGCGCGTACTGGTCGACGACCTCTTGATCGACGCGCCTGACAAAACCCTGCTGGCGCTGGCCAAGCACCCCAACGTCGATATCCGCGTCTACAACCCCAAGCACCAGGTCGGTACGCCGCTGCACAAGCGCGTGCTCAATGTCGTCACCGATTTTCGCGGCGTAAACCAGCGCATGCACGACAAGACCTTCATCGTCGACGGCCGCGTGGGCATCACCGGCGGACGCAACATGGCCGACGAATACTTTGACTACGACCGCGACTACACCTTCCGCGACCGCGACGTGCTGCTGCTGGGTGCTGCGGTGACAACCATGCTCGCCAATTTCGATACCTTCTGGGCGAGTGAACTGGCCGCGCCGGTGGAAGCGCGTTTCGACGGCATCGGCCTGATGAAGAAGAATGTGAAGGTGAAGGACGCCGAGGTGCAGCAGGTCTATCGTGAACTGCACGCCTATGCGTCGAAGCCGGAAAACTTTGCGTCCGAGGTACGCGCGGCCATTGCCGCCACCCCTGCTACCTTCGCCGACCTGGCGCGCGAGATTGCCTGGGGCGAAGTCGAATTCATCCACGATGTGCCGGGCAAAAATGGCAGCCGCTGGTCGCTGGGTGGCGGCGGAAAAAGTGGCGCGTCACTGGCAAAACTGGTGGCCGGCGCAAAGGAATCAATCGTGATCCAGTCGCCGTATCTGGTGCTGTCGGACAAGGCAAAAGCGCTGTTCAGGGCCGCCGTCGCGCGCGGTGTAAAAGTGCGCATCCTCACCAACTCGCTCGCTTCCACCGACAACATGCAGGCCTTTTCCGGCTACCGCACCCAGCGCCGCGCGCTCCTGAAAATGGGGCTGGACATCCGCGAATACAAACCCGACCCCGCCAACCGGGGCAGCCTCATGTCGCGGGCCAATCCGCCCGCCACGCCGCCGCTGTTTGCCCTGCACGCCAAGAGCATGGTGGTGGACGGCAAGATTGCCTACATCGGCACGTTCAACTTTGATCCGCGTTCGGAAAATCTCAACACCGAAGTCGGCGCGATCGTGCGTCATCCCGGGTTTGCCAGGCACCTGCAAGCCATCATGGACGCCGACATGCGCCCCGAAAACAGCTGGTCTGCCGCCGACGAGCCCGACCAGTACGTGCCGCTCACCCAACGCGGCCAGGTTCGGCTGTGGCAACTGCTACCCCTGAAACCCCTTCTGTAAACCCACCGGCGGAGGACTGCCATGCGCCTGCCCATCAGCCTCAAGATTTTCAGCATTACGCTGACCCTGCTGGTGTTGATGATCGTTGTCACCTGGCTGTCGGTGCTCAACTTTCGCCAGCTCAACAACCAGGTGCGCGCGCTGTCCGACTGGTATCTGCCGCTCCAGCAGCAGGTCGCCAGCGTGGAAATCCTCATCCGCCAGCAGATGGTGCACATGGAGCGTGTGATGGGCGCGCTGAACGCGGCCAAACCCGACACCGCCGCCATCGAACACGATTCCGACCGCTTCGACATGCGCGGCATCAACGCCGACCAGATCATTGATTCCTCGCTGCGGATGCTGACTGAGGCCGAAGCCGACCCCACGCTCCAGCTCGACCGCGTGACGCTGGCTGTGCTCGGCAAACAACTGCCCACCATCCAGACCGCACGGCAAAATTTTCACCGCACCTTCCGCCTGTATCTCATCGAAGTGGACGAAGGCACGCCGCGCTCGCAAAAGCTCGTGCACGACGCCCTGCTCAAGGAAAAAGACGCGGTCGATATCGAAATCGGTAAAGCCATCGACACCCTCAACACGCTCACCCAGGACACCGCCCGCCAGGCCAAAACCGAAGAGACACGCGCCACCCAGCTCAACTGGATCGTCACCGCGATTGCCACCGCGCTGGGCCTTTTGTTTGCCACCTTCGTCACCCGTTCGCTGGTCGACCCGGTGAAGCGGCTCCTGGGCGGCACCCGAGCGGTCGAAGCCGGCGACCTCAAAGTCGAAATCCAGGTGAAAACGCGCGACGAACTCGCCACGCTCGCGCATTCGTTCAACCACATGGTCGACGGCCTGCGCGAAAAGGAACACATCCGCGAAACCTTCGGCCAGTACGTCGACCCGCGCATCGTCCAGCGCGTGCTTGAAAAAACCCTGTCTGCCGACCGCGGCGAGCGGCAGACCATGACCGTGTTCTTCTCCGACCTCGAAGGCTTCACCCGCCTGTGCGAAGGGCTTACGCCGGATATGGCGGTGCGCTTCCTCAACCGCTATTTCGCGCTCATGTCCGAAGGCGTGCGCGAACGCCAGGGCATCGTCGACAAATACATCGGCGACGCCGTCATGGCCTTCTGGGGCCCACCCTTCGTCGAGCCCGCCGACCACGCGCGGCTCGCCTGCCTGGCTGCGCTCGACCAGATGGCGCGGCTGGATACCTTCCGCGCCGCGCTGCCTGACCTCTTCGGCGTCACCCATGGCCTGCCCACCGTCAACGTGCGCATGGGGCTCGCCAGCGGGGAAGTCACCGTCGGCAACATCGGCTCCGAAACCTCGCGCGGCTACACCGTCATCGGCGACACCGTCAACCTCGCCTCACGGCTGGAACAGGCCAACAAGTTCTACGGCACCCGCATCCTCGTCAGCGACGCCACGCGGAACCTGGCAGGCGACACGCTGGCGTTCCGGGAAATCGACAGCCTGCGCGTCGTCGGCAAGCTGGAGCCGGTGAAGGTCCACGAACTGCTCGGCCTCGCCAATCAATTAAATGACACCGCGCGCCGCGCCGTCCAGGATTACGAAACCGGCCTCGCGCGCTACCGCACGCAGGACTGGGACACGGCCGAAGCGGCCTTCCGCTTGTGCCTGTCAGCCATGCCGGGCGACCGGCCGGCGCAGGCCATGCTGGAACGGATTGCCGCGTTCCGGCAGTCGCCGCCGGAAGCGGGGTGGGATGGGGTTTGGGTGGCGGGGAGTAAGTAAGAATGTAGTAGGCTGCGAGTTTCCAACTAGGGATTTACAGCTCAGAAAATTAGCAAAGAGTGGTGATCGCTCACACGTTCTAAGTACATGCCATTGGCGTCAACATCTATGCTGTCAAGCGCATCCTCCGCATATTCAAGGACAGCATCTTCATTCTTTTCAGTAAGAAATGCCCCTGCGCAGGCAATGTAACGAATACGAAGATTATCAAAGGAATTTTTTCTCGCAGCAAATACCTTGTCAGCGTCACGACACATTTTGTCGATGCACTTCTTATAGTCGTTGTCTTGTTTCAGTTCAATAAAGTGCCACTCGTTTTTTGCATGGCGCTTCAGCCGAAACCCGATATCCAGAGCCATTCTGGTCTGTGTTAGTCCTTTCCTGAGATCTGCGTCAAATGGGTGTTCCATGTCCCACTCCGCGATTGATTCAGCATTAGCGAGATAGAGTGCCAACTCTGTTTGCCACCATTTCTCCCATCCCGAGATACCGATTTCATGTATTTCAGAAAGTGCTTCTCGAATTCTTTTTGTCTCGAAGAAATCGAGTAAAACATTGCCGATTTTATCGAGATCATCTTTGGTTTCATGCATTGGCGAGCCTCTCTACAGAGCCACTTCTGAAAAATAATTGGGGCGGGCTTTTATCTCGCCCCTCAGGCAGCTTGCTCCATCGGCAACACCTCCCGATTGATCTGTTCGCCGCTTTCAGCGAGTGCGATCTTCATGTCGTAATCCGACTGCAGGCCAAGCCAGAATTCGGCGCTGGTGCCGAAGTAGCGCGACAGGCGCAGGGCCGTGTCGGCGGACACGGCGCGGCGTTCGCGCGCGATGTCGTTGATGCGTGGCGCGGGTACGCGCAGGGCGATGGCCAGGGCGTTGGCCGACAGCCCCATAGGAACCATGAATTCCTCGCGCAGGATTTCGCCCGGATGAATTGGGCGCATGCCGTTCACGATGGGCATCGTGCACTCCTTTCAGTGGTAATCGACGATTTCCATGTCGTAAGCGTTGCCGTTTTCGAACCGGAAGCACAGACGCCACTGGTCGTTGATGCGTATGCTCCAGCTTCCCTTCCTGTCGCCTTTGAGCCTTTCCAGCCTGTTCTGCGGCGGGGCGCGTAGATCGTCCTGTTGCGCGGCCCGGTGCAGCATCTGCAGTTTGCGTTCGGCGACGATCCTGATGTTCACGAAGCGCTTGACTGTGGCACCGGCGAAGAGCGCCTGTGTGTCAGCGCATTTGAACGACAGGATCATGCACGAATGATATAACGTTGCGCATTAAATGCAACTCGATGCACCCGCTGGCTGCGTGCGGACTGCCGGGGAGAGCGGGGAAATTGGACGCCAACAAAATGGCGACCGGCCTTACTCCACGATCCCCTCGTCCCCATGACATGTACACCCCGGCTCGTTGCTGGGGGTGTTGTCGCAGCACACGATCTTGCCGGCGCGGCAGCCACACACGCCTTTGTTCTTTTTGCAGCAGGCAAGCTGGGCGACCTGAGGATGACCCTTGAGGCTTGCGCTGGCGCAGGCGGTGGGGGGCGGGGTAACTTTGAGATCGAAACCGGTCGGGGATTCGGCGGCAAAACCGGGGGCGGCAAACAACAGGGCGGCGAGGAAAGCAATCATCAGGCGCATGGCAGACTCCCGAAACATGATGTTGCCACTATAGCGCGGCTGCCCGGCCCTGGCGGGGTACACGCCGGGGAAACCGGTAAACAATCCTTACCGCCTGGGCGGGGCAGGCAGGCCGCGCAGCAACAGGCTGGCCAGCGCGAGCAGCGCGGCGAGTACGCCGAAGGCGGTGGCGTAGCCGGCGAGGCCGATGATGAAGCCGGTGAGCACGGGGCCGACGGACTGGCCGACGTCCATCACGGTGCGCAGCACGCCCATCGAGGCACCAAAGCGGCCGTCGCGGGTGAAATCAGCCACCAGCGCGGTGGTGGACGAGGTGACGGTGGCAAAGCCCACCCCAAACACCAGGCTGAGGACGGTGAGCGCGACGAAGCCTTGCGCCACGGCCAGCAAGGCCACGCTGGCGGCACCGATGAGCAGCCCGGGCACGATGACGGCGGTGCGGCCAACGCGATCGGACAGCCGGCCCATGACGGGCTTGGCGAAGACGATGCTGACCAGCTGCACGCCAAGAATGACACCGATCTGCCACGCGGGTATGCCCTGCGACGAGGCATACAGCGCAAGGAAAGCCTCGACCGCCCCGAACACCGCATACTGGGCAGCCTCGACCAGACTCACGCGCATGATGCCGTTGTCCCTGAGCACAGTGACCAGGCTGGGCCAAAAACGCGGCAGTTCGCGGGGGGCGGCCGGTGCGGTTTCTGGCTGCTTGTCATGCAGCAGAAGACCGGCGGCAAAAGCGATCACGCCGCTGACCGCGCAGGCCAGGTAAACGGCTTCAAAGCTCGCCAGTGAAATCAGCGCGCCACCGAGAAACGGCGCGACCGAGCGGCCGACGATGGTAACCGACGAATACGTGGACAGCCGGGCCGCGCGGTCGGCCACGTAGCGCTCGGCAATGGCGGCGATGGCGACGGTGCCGAAAATGGCGGTGGCAAAGCCGTGGTAGAAGCGCACGGCCATGAGCTGCCAGGCATTGGCCACCAGCAGATACAGGAAGGGCGCGGTGGCAAAAACGACCAGCGAAGCGATGAGCAGTCGCCGGCTGCCCAGCCGGTCGGCCAGCACGCCGGCCGGGTAGCTGACCAACACGCCGGGAATCGTGGAGGCCATCACGATCCAGCCGATTTCTGCCGGGCTGGCCTTCAGCGCTTCGGCAAACAGCGGCAGCACCGGCGTTTTCGACAGGGTGGAACTGAGAATGGCAAAACCGCCGACCAGGGCGACGAGAACAAAGAATCGTGCGTCGGGTTTCATGTCGACAGGGCGCGTGAGAACACAAGGATTGTAGGGGCTGCCGTGCAGTTGCGCGCGGCTTGTCTATAGTGAAAGCCGTTCACCCGGTGCCGCAAGGAGACGATCATGAAAGCCCTGCATCGCATGGAGCGGTTTCTCGACGCTCATCACATTCCGTTTGACCTGATTGCACATCCCCATTCGCACACCAGCGCGGAAACCGCACGGGCAACCGGCGTCCCGCTCAACCGCATTGCCAAGGGCGTGCTGCTCGACGGGCAGGACTGCCAGATGGTAGCCATGATCCCTGCCGACCAGGAAATTCATCTCGGCAAGCTGGGGCTCGATCACGGCCTGGCGTTCAGCCTGGCCAGCGAAGCCAGTATTTCAACCCTGTTCCGAGAATGCGAACCCGGCGTGGTGCCCGGCCTGCCCAACGCCTGGGGGGTGGAAATGGTGTGGGACGACGACCTGATGGAGCAGCCCGATCTGTATCTGGAAGCCGGCGACCACGAGCGCCTGCTGCACATCGAGACGCGCTACCTGCGCGAGCTGTTCGGTGATGCGCCGCACTGCCATTTCAGCCAGCCGCGCATGATGCATCACACGTGAGGCGGAGTCGCGGCGACTGTGGTTGAATGGCTGAACTTTCAGCCATCTCCGCCCTGTTGCCGTGAACCCCGATTCCCCTTCCAATCCGCACCGCACTATGGGCCGTGGCATGGCCCTGGTGGCTAGCCTTCTGCTCCTGGGCGGGCTGTGGCTGTATTTCAGCCAAGCCATCGACGCCCGCGACAACCCCAACCGACACCTCGCCGTCGCCCCCGGCACCGAACTGGTGCTCAAGCGCGGCGGCCACGGCCACTATGTGTTCCCGGGCGAAATCAACGGCCAGGCGGTAACCTTTCTGCTCGACACCGGTGCCACGCTGGTGTCGGTGCCGGCGCATCTGGGCAATGCGCTGGATCTGACGCCCGGAGCCTTTCAGAATTCGGTCACCGCCAACGGCACGGTCACCACCCGGGCCACCCGCATCGCCCGTCTGGCCTTTGGCCCCTTCGTCGTCAACGACGTGCAGGCCAGCCTCAACCCCGGGATGCAGGACGACCATATCCTGCTCGGCATGAGCGTGCTCAAACACCTGGAATTCACCCAGCGCGGCGACACCCTGGTCCTGCGCGCGGCGGCGCATTGACACTTTTTGGAAAAAAGCCTTTGCGTTCTTGGCGAGCTGTGATATCAATGCGACTGTCTGTTGGTTCAAGCACCAAAACGCGGTACCTCTGGTAAGGCTTTTTCCTTGAGTCGATTGACAGGCGCAAGCCACGACATGTTTATTTGTATGGATGGGAAAAA